>NZ_JAPWHZ010000003.1:716273-1187872 GCF_030587265.1 Janthinobacterium sp. SUN137
TATTCATTACCATTTACTACCTGTTTCTGCGCTGTTGGTGGAGGTAAGCGGGATCGAACCGCTGACCTCTTGCATGCCATGCAAGCGCTCTCCCAGCTGAGCTATACCCCCCGGGCGCAGAAACACTGCTACTTCTTTGCAACTACAACACCAGACTGAACTGGCGTCCCCAAGGGGATTCGAACCCCTGTACTCACCGTGAAAGGGTGATGTCCTAGGCCTCTAGACGATGGGGACCTCGGTACTACAGTTTTACCACCTTACTTCTGCGCTGTTGGTGGAGGTAAGCGGGATCGAACCGCTGACCTCTTGCATGCCATGCAAGCGCTCTCCCAGCTGAGCTATACCCCCCGGGCGCAGAAATAATAAAAGCCGCACTTGGCGACTTTGTTCCACTACTTGCTTTCCATCCAGATTCCGCTTTTTACGGGCCTGAACTTACAACAATCAGTACAAACAACTGCCACTACTATACCACAACTACCTGGCGTCCCCAAGGGGATTCGAACCCCTGTACTCACCGTGAAAGGGTGATGTCCTAGGCCTCTAGACGATGGGGACCGCGGAACTTCCAAACAACAACTGCACCACTTCAACGACTAACAAAACCTGACTGCGATTTTGCTGCTGGTGGAGGTAAGCGGGATCGAACCGCTGACCTCTTGCATGCCATGCAAGCGCTCTCCCAGCTGAGCTATACCCCCGTTGGTGCAGAAACAAGAGTATAGCAAAGAAGTTTCACTCTGCAAATACCCTTTTTCGTCTATGAGCAACTTTTCATAGGGGCGGTTTCTGCACCGCATTTACACGCTCAATTCGGCGCGGCGATTACAGCCACTTTGCCAGGCGCGCCAGCACGGTGTCGCGGCCGAACATCACCACCACCTGGTCGATGGCAGGCGTCTGCAGCTGGCCCGTCAAGATCAAACGCAAAGGCATGGCCAGCAGCGGCATCTTGATGGTGTTCGCAGCCAGCACTTCCTTGATCATGGCGGCGACGGCTTCCTTGCTCCACTCCACCGTGGCGATACGCTCGGCAAACTGCGCCAGCACGGGCTTGATGGCATCCGTGATGTGCTGCGTGACCAGTTCCGCTTCCGGCTGCGGTTCGCGGAAGAACAGCATCGAGGCGGCAGCCAACTCATTGACGGTGTTGGCGCGCTCTTTCATCATGCCCAGCACTTGCGCCAGGTCCGGCGCGCCTTCGAAGACGGCGCCGGCGGCGACCATTTGCGGACGCGCCAGGTCGGCCAGACGGGTATTGTCGGCCTGCTTGATATAGTGGTTGTTCAGCCAGGCCAGTTTTTCATTATTGAACTGGGCCGCCGATTTCGACAGGTGGTTCAGGTTGAACCACTCGCAGAACTGCTCGGTCGAGAACACTTCATCGTCGCCATGGCTCCAGCCCAGGCGCGCCAGGTAGTTCAGCATCGCTTCCGGCAGGAAGCCCTGCGCCGGGTAATCCATCACGCTGACGGCGCCATGGCGCTTCGACAGCTTTTCGCCGTCCGCGCCCAGGATCATCGGCAGGTGGCCGTACAGCGGCAGCGGTGCGCCGATGGCGCGCAGGATGTTGATCTGGCGCGGAGTGTTGTTGACATGGTCGTCGCCGCGGATCACGTGCGTGATCTGCATGTCCCAGTCATCGACGGCCACGCAGAAGTTGTATGTCGGCGTGCCGTCCGGGCGGGCGATCACCAGGTCGTCCAGCTCGCGGTTGGAAATCGTGATCGTGCCCTTGACCACGTCGTCCCACGTCACGTCGCCGTCGAGCGGGTTCTTGAAACGCACGACGGGCTTGCGGTCGGCCGGTACGGCTGGCAGGGTCTTGCCTGGCTCCGGGCGCCACGTGCCGTCGTAGCGCGGCTTTTCGCCGGCGGCGCGCATGCGCTCGCGCATCGCTTCGACTTCTTCCGGCGACGAGTAGCAGTGATATGCAGTGCCCTCAAGCAGCATCTGCGCCACCACTTCGCGGTAGCGGTCCATGCGCTGCATCTGGTAGAACGGGCCTTCGTCGTGGTCCAGGCCCAGCCACTTCATGCCTTCGATGATGGCTTGCACGGCTTCCGGCGTGGAACGCTCCACGTCCGTGTCTTCGATGCGCAGCACGAAGGTGCCGCCGAAGTGGCGGGCATACGCCCAGCTGTACAAAGCGGTGCGGGCGCCGCCCAGGTGCAGATAGCCGGTCGGGCTGGGAGCGAAACGGGTGCGGACGGGAGTAGCGGTTGTGGTCATCGAAGTAATCAGGCTTGAATAAGTAAAACGCCATTTTACTCTGTTGACCGCCGCTGCTCCACAAGCACCGTCACAGCTGCAGCAAGCGCCTTTTCACCTCCGCCGCCTGCGCATGCAGCGCCTGCTCGAACAGGGCGACCAGTTGCGACAGGGGCCGGTGCAGGGGCTTGACCAGATTCACCGTAAATGGCAGGGAAACGCCGAAGCGGCGGATCTGCAAGCCCTGCCCCGCGTAGTCCAGCGCCGTGAGCGGATTGACGATGGCCAGGCCCACGCCTTCGCGCACCATCGCGCACACGGAGGCAGCGCTGTGCGTGTCGAGCGCCATGCGCCGCTCCACGCCCGCCTGCGCAAAGATGGCGTCGATCTGCTGACGGTAGGGGTCGACGGCGGCCAGGCTGATGAAAGGCTGGCCCGCGAAGTCCGCCGGCTGCAGCACGGCCTTGCCGGCGAGCGCATGGCCGTCGGGCAGCACGCACACTTCGTCGACGGACATCAAGGTATCGAGCGCCGTGCCCGGCGGCGCATTGCCCACTTCCGTCAGGCCGATATCGTGGCGCTGTGCCGACAGCCACTCTTCCAGCAGCGGCGACTCCTGCGGCGTGATGCTGATGCTCACCTTGGGGAAATCGGCGACGAAACGCTTGCACGCCTGCGGCAACAGCGACTGGGAAAACACGGGCAGGCAGGCGATCGACAGCTGCCCCTGGTCGAACTGGCGCAAGGCCGCCGCCGTGCTGATGATGCGCTCCAGGCCGAAATACGCGCGCTGCACTTCCTCGAACAGCTGCAGCGCCTGGGCCGTGGGGCGCAGCCGCCCCCGCTCGCGCTCGAACAGGGTCAGGCCCGTCAAGTGTTCGAGGCGCGCCAGCTCGCGGCTGACGGTGGGCTGCGACGTATGCAGCATGGCGGCGGCGGCCGTCACGCTGCCCGTCGTCATGATGGCGCGGAAGACCTCGATATGGCGCAGGGAGATAGTCATGGTCATATCATAAATGAATAAGGTAGCCTCAAATAGATATTTTATAGTCGAAGTACAATCAGCCATCATGCGCTATCTCCTCATTCCACCGAAAGCACACGATGAAGCCCGTCACCGACCAGACCCTCGCCCAACTCGCCCAGGAACACGGCACGCCCCTGTGGGTGTATGACGCGGCCACCATCCGCGCGCGCATCGCGCAGCTGGCGCAGTTCGACACGGTGCGCTTCGCGCAAAAGGCCAATTCGAACATCCACCTGCTCACCCTGATGCGCGAAGCGGGCGTGCACGTGGACGCCGTCTCGCTGGGCGAGATCGAGCGCGCGCTGCAGGCAGGCTTTGCGCCGGCGCAAACGAATGGCGCCGCCGGCGTGGTCTTCACCTGCGACCTGTTCGACCGCGCCACCCTGGCGCGCGTGGCGGCGGCGAAGATCGAAGTCAATTGCGGCTCCGTCGACATGCTGCGCCAACTGGGCCCCGTGTCGCCCGGCCACCGCGTCTGGCTGCGCATCAATCCGGGCTACGGCCATGGCCACAGCAACAAGACCAATACGGGCGGCGAAAACAGCAAACACGGCATCTGGCACGAAGAGCTGCCGGAGGCACTGGCCGTCATCCGCGCACATGGCCTGCACCTGGTGGGCCTGCACATGCACATCGGCTCCGGCGTCGACTACAGCCACCTGGAAACCGTCTGCGGCACCATGGTCGACCTGGTGAAAAACATGGGCCACGACATCGAAGCCATTTCCACGGGCGGCGGCCTGTCCGTACCCTATCGCGAAGGCGAGCAGCCGGTCGACACGGACCACTACTTCCAGCTGTGGGATGCGGCGCGCAAGCAGATCGAGGCGCACCTGGGCCATCGCGTGCACCTCGAAATCGAGCCGGGCCGCTTCCTCGTGGCCGATGCGGGCTTGCTGGTGGCCGAAGTGCGCGCCACCAAGCAAATGGGCGGCAACCACTTCACCTTGCTCGATACGGGTTTCAATGAACTGATGCGCCCTGCCATGTACGGCAGCTACCATGAAATGTCGGTCATCGCGCATGACGGCCGCGCACTGGACACGCAGCGCGCCACCGTGGTCGGCGGCCCCCTGTGCGAATCGGGCGACGTATTTACGCAGCGCGACGGCGGCGTGGTGGAAACACGCCTCCTGCCGGCCGCGCAGGTGGGCGATTACGTCGTCTTCGAAGGCGCGGGCGCGTATGGCGCGTCGATGTCGTCGAACTACAACAGCCGTCCGCATGCGGCCGAATACCTGGTCGACGGAGAACAATCCCGCCTGATCCGCCGCCGCCAGACGGTGGCCGAGCTGATCGCGCTGGAACAACTGTAACACCTCGCCCCGTGCGGGCATGCGCATCTGCTAACATCGGGGCAACCCGATGAAAGCCCGCCATGCCCGCCCAAGCACTCCCCTTCCGCAGCGCCACCCGGCTGCTGCTGCCACTGCTGCTGTCCGCCGTCCTCGCCGGCTGCGTCTCGCTGCCTTCGCTGGAAGGCCGCGTGGCATCCAGCGTCATCGCCGACACAAAGCACACCCAGCTGGCCACGGCCATTGCGCCCATGGTGGCGCAGCATCCCGGCGTGTCCGGCATTTACCCGCTCGCCGATGGGCGCGACGCCTTTGCCGCGCGCGCCCTGCTGGCCGCCGCCGCCCAGCGCAGCCTGGACGTGCAGTACTACATCTGGCACAAGGACATCACGGGCACCCTGCTGTTCGACGCCCTGCGCCAAGCGGCCGAGCGGGGCGTGCGCGTGCGCCTGCTGCTCGACGATAACAACACGGCGGGCCTGGACCAGACCCTGGCGATGCTGGGCAAGCAGGCGAATATCGAAATCCGCCTGTTCAATCCCTTCGTGCCCCGCGCGCCGCGCGCGCTGGCCTTTGCCACGGATTTTTCTCGCCTCAACCGGCGCATGCACAACAAATCATTCACGGCCGACAACCAGGCCACCATCGTCGGCGGGCGCAACGTGGGCGACGAATATTTTGGCGCGGCCGGCGACGTGCTGTTCGCCGACCTTGACGTGCTGGCCGTCGGCCCCGTCGTCGACGACGTTTCGCGCGATTTCGACCGCTACTGGAACAGCGCCTCGGCCTACCCCGCCAGCCTGCTGCTGACCAGCCCTGTCGAGGGCGACGCGGCCACCATCGCCGCCGAGGCGGACCGCATCGACGATACCAAGGCGGCCGAGGAATACGTGCAGGCGCTGCGCACCTCGCCCTTCGTCAGGCAGATGATGGAGCGCACCCTGCCCTTCGAATGGGCCAGGACGCGCATGGTCAGCGACGACCCGGCCAAGGTGCTGGACAAGGCCAGGCCAGGCACGGGCGTGGCGGACAACCTGAAAAACCTGCTGGGCGTGCCGGAAAAGGAAGTGGACCTGGTGTCGCCGTATTTCGTGCCCGGCAAAGCCGGCACCCAGGCCTTTGCCGACCTGGCAAGAAAAGGCGTGGGCGTGCGCATCCTGACGAATGCGCTGGAAGCGACCGACGTGGCGGCCGTGCATGCGGGCTATGCGAAGTGGAGAAAACCGCTGCTGGAAGCGGGTGTGCTGCTGTACGAGTCGCGCCGCTCGTGGGAAGCCGGCGATGCGCGCGAACAGCCGGGCCGCTTCGGCAGCTCCGCATCGAGCCTGCATGCGAAGACCTTTGCCGTCGACGACCGGCGCATCTTTGTCGGCTCGTTCAACTTCGACCCGCGCTCGATCGAGTTGAACACGGAAATGGGCCTCGTCATCGACAGCCCCGCGCTGGCCAGCCAGCTGGGGCAAGCCATGCGCACCACCATCCCGCGGCGCGCCTACCAGGTACTGCTGGGCGACGACGGCGCGCTGTACTGGATCGCCCGCGACGCCAGCGGCGCCACCACGCGCTACGACACGGAGCCGGGCGCCAGCGTGTGGAAGCGCATCGGGGTGGCGATACTGTCGGTGCTGCCGATTGATTGGCTACTGTAAAGCACGCAGCCTATGTCATTTCCCGCGAAATGGCCGACAATATTTAAGGTCGGGGTATGGTTTCTCACCATCAAAAAATATCATTCTCAAACCAATAACCGTATCTGAGTAGTGACAATAAAAATTGGGATAATCCGGTACTGGCAACAGAGGTGGCGCCGGTGTGGTCTCAAGCCGGAACATCGTGCTCTGTAATCGGACGACCTCGGACAAGCGCACGGTCTTGCGCGTACTTTCATTCGGGCGATCAGCATCCCGTAAAACCGTGCGCGGTTGACCAAAATCTGACTGACCTACCACGCTGGAGCTGAGGTAAAACAGTTTCATCGGTTTACGCAAAATAGCATTAAACTGATCGCTGTCCTCAAAGTTCAATATATCAAGCGGGGCGAAATCGGCCTGCAGATCCTTTCGGCAGTCTGATTCATACTCCGCAAATACCCATATATTATCGGCATCAAAGACAATAAGGCGTGGTACAGGCTCATCCGTTCTACATAATGCGTTTGGCCGCAAATCGATTGCAACAACACCAGCGTCGTTTCCTTCCAGTGATCGGCGCTCGTCACCGCCAAACCCAGGCCGAAGCAAATATATTTTGCGTGATTCTTCTTTAACAAGACTAACTGCACGATACGTCGTGTTGGCATAGGCCGAAAGCATTGGTTGAAACTGCAACTTGCCGGGATGCCACACGCTCACTCTGTAGCGACCTATCTCATGCCAATCCGGCTTCTGCGGTCGCTCCATCACCCAAAAACCCGGCGGGTCACATTTTGGCGGCACTTCACTATGCTCACATTTGTTATAGGCATGCAGATCAAGCCCGTTGCTCAGACTTAGCCACGGCTTGTCGGCCTTCAAGGGAACGGCATAATAATAGTCATATGAGGCATGATCGAAGTGTGGCACGACGCACCCCGGCAGCAAAATCCACATCAATGCCATACAGCAACATTTGAATAGTGAACTGTTCATTGACGTCCTCATCGTGAAATAAAGAAATTTCACTATCCGTCAAGAACTTTGCGTGCCTATTGATATTTGTCGACTTACAACTCTTAAATCAATAAAAAAACAGGCTTCCGTGAAAACGCAAGCCTGGCCTTTACATCAACGATACACCTCTATGCCTGAACTACCGCACCACCTCCATCAACACCCGCCCTTCCGACGCCGACGGCTGGCGTATGCGCAGCAGGTGCGCCAGGGTCGGCGCGATATCGACCACTTCCGCATACTGGCCATAGGCGCCCGGCTTGATCCAGCGGGGGCCGAACACCATCAGCGGCACGTTGGTGTCATACGTGTACGGCGTGCCGTGCGAAGTGCCGCCCGCGCCCTTGCCGAAGTACCAGGCCGGCTTTGTCACGACCATCAGGTCGCCCGACAGCTGGCGGTTCCAGGCGCGGCGCATCAGGGTGTCCATGCGCGTGGCAACGGCGCCCGTTTCCATCTGCGTGCGCGTGTAGACTTGCGCCAGGCCGTCCTGCTGCAGCAGGAAGCGGGCCGCCGCGTCTTCCAGGGCGGCGCGATTGACGCCGCCCTTCTCCGCCAGCGCGTAATCGAGGTAGATATTCGGCAGCGACGACGTCGTCACCAGTTTATCGATACCCAGGTTAGTCGCCAGGTGCTGGTTCAAGGCATCGACCAGTTTGGCGCCGTCGATGCGTTTGGCCGAGAAACCCCGCGTTTCGGCAAATTCCGGCACGTTGGCAAAACCATGGTCAGCCGTCAGCACCACCAGCACGTTGTCCATGCCGACTTTTTTATCGAGGTCGGCAAAGAAGCCGGCCAGCATGCGGTCCAGGCGCTGCAGGTGGTCGTGCGACATCTTGCTTTCCGGGCCGTAGGCGTGATTCACGTAATCGTGCGCGGACAGGCTCACGCCCAGGATATCGGGCACGCCGGCCGGGTTGTGGCCCAGGTTTTCGCCATCGATGGCGGCGCGGGCGAATTCCAGGGTCAGTTCATCGAGGAAGGGACCGGCCTTCAGGCGGCTGTAGTACTCGCCATCGAGCTTGCCGCTGTCGCTGTAATAGGCAAACGGGAAGGTGTTGCGCGTGCCCGGCTTGGCCGGCACCAGATCATCGCGGGCATCGCGCGCATAGGCGGAATCGGCCAGCAGCGGCGTCCAGCTCTTGCCATAATAACGGTCCTGCGGTTTGGCGGCCTGGTAGCGCTGCACCCATTGCGGGTGCTGCTGCATATAGTAGGTGCTGCTGGCAAAATTGCCCGTCTTTTCCATGTACATATACGCCGTACCCGTTTTCCCGGCCAGCAGGATGGCGCCCCGGTCCTTGCCCGACACCGTGACGACCTTCGCCTTGTCGCCCGTGGAATAGCGCAACTCGTCGCCCAGGGTGCTCACGCGCAGCTTGGTCGGCGCCGTGCCGTCGTCGGGCTGCGTGTCTTCGCCGATGTAATGGAAATTGCCGTCTTCGGTGCAGTACACGGATTTTTTCGTGACGGGATCGATCCAGTTATTGCCGATCACGCCATGCTGGTAAGGGTAAGCGCCCGACAGCACGGCCGAGTGGCCGATGGCCGTGACCGTGATGCCATGCGCCTGGTGCGCATCGCTGAACCAGGCGCCCTGCTCCAGCAGGCGGCGGAAACCGCCCTGGCCGAACTGGTCGCGGTAGCGCGTCACCTGCTCTTGCGGCAAGCCGTCCACTACCAGCACCACCACCAGCTTCGGCTGCGCCGCACCGGCAGCAACAGCAGGAACGGCCTTGGCCGCATGCGCCTGGCTCGCCGCCACGCCAGCCGCCAGCAGCAGCGCCTGTGCCAGTTGCCGGGAAAGGGAGAATTGTTTCGTCATATCCGCTCATCAAAAGTTAGGCCACCGGCCAGCATACGCCGACTATATGACACAATAATGACAAGAAGCAACAATATGAAAAAGGCCAGGCTCCATCGCTGGAACCCGGCCTTTACTGAAACAGATGAATTTGCCTGACTTATTTACCTGGCTTACTTGCCTGGCTTACTTGACCGTCACCTTGATGCTTTTGCTCAACTCCGGCCCATACGACTGGTGCGCGCCGTTGGCGAACTGCATCGTCAGGGTGTACTGCCCCGGCGGCAAGGTGACGTCCGTTTCCGTCTGTCCTTTGCCGAAGTGCAAATGTTTATCGTCCATGGGTATCATTTCGCCCGCCTTCATCGGCCCCATATTGATGAGCAAATGATGGTGGCCCGTCTTGGCCGTCATGTCACCGGCCGGCTTGACATCCATGCCGCTGACGGCAAATTTCACTTTGAACGGGCTGCTCACTGTCGCGCCATCGACGGGCTCGACGAACGAAACGGATTGCGCAAACGCGCTGGCGGCCAGCAGGCTGCCAGCGATCACGGCTGCGGCTTGGCGCAGGAATACGGTGGTCAATTGCATGATGTCTCCTCTTGTTTAATAACAACACGGACTGCATGAAACCATATTCCTGCTGACACTGGCGCGTGGCAGCGCCAAGCCTGACGTTTAATCGTTCTTGATGACGATCGACGGGAACTTGCTCGTCATATCCTTCGCCTTTTCCGCCACTTTAATCGCGATGGTGCGGGCGATCTGCTTGTAGATGACGGCGACGGGGCCTTCCGGCTCGGCCACGACGGTCGGCGTGCCGGAATCCGTCTGCTGGCGGATCGCCATGGTCAGCGGCAAGGCGCCGAGGAATTCCACGCCGAAGTCCGCGCACATCTTCGCGCCGCCGCCGGCGCCGAAGATTTCTTCCGCATGGCCGCAGTTCGAGCAGATGTGCGTGCTCATGTTTTCCACCACGCCAAGGATCGGAATGCCGACTTTCTCGAACATTTTCAAGCCCTTGCGCGCATCCAGCAGCGCGATGTCCTGCGGCGTCGTGACGATCACGGCGCCTGTGACGGGCACTTTCTGCGACAGGGTCAATTGAATGTCGCCCGTGCCCGGCGGCATGTCGACAATCAGGTAATCGAGGTCGCGCCAGTTGGTCTGGTCCAGCAATTGCTGCAAGGCTTGCGTGACCATCGGACCGCGCCACACCATCGGCTCGTCCGGATCGATCATGAAGCCGATCGACGACACTTGCAGGCCGTGGTTTTCCATCGGCTCCATGCTCTTGCCATCGAGGGTCTTCGGCTGGCCGCTGATGCCCAGCATCATCGGCTGCGACGGGCCATAGATATCGGCGTCCAGCATGCCGACGGTGGCGCCTTCGGCCGCCAGGGCCAGGGCCAGGTTGACGGCCGTGGTCGATTTGCCAACGCCGCCCTTGCCGGAAGCGACGGCGATGATGTTTTTCACGTTGCTCATCGGCTTCAAACCGCGCTGCACCGTGTGCGAAATGATTTTCGACGACACGCCCACGCTGACGTTGCCCACGCCCGGCAGCACGCGCAGGGCGGCCAGCACGGATTTGCGGATCAGGTCGATCTGGCTTTTGGCGGGGTAACCGAGTTCGATGTCGAGCGAAATATCATCGCCATCGACCTTCAGATTCTTGACGGTTTTGCTGGAAACGAAATCTTTATGTGTATTTGGATCAATAACCTGGGCCAGCGCGGCCTTGACGTCTTCTACTGTGATGCTCATGTAAATCTCCGTGTGTACTACATATGTGCAATACGCGCAGTCTAGCGCAAATTTGCATGGCGCGATGGCGGCAAAAGCATCACTTGCCAGCGCTGCATCTGCTCATATTGCCTTTCCGCTGTTAAAATGACCTATTATCCATCCCAAAAGTGCATCAATCATGACTCGCAAGCTGTTCGTCACCACTGCCCTGCCTTACGCAAACGCCGCTTTTCACATTGGCCACATCATGGAATACATCCAGGCCGATATCTGGGTCCGGTTCCAGCGAATGCAACGCGATGGCGCAGCCGGCCGTGAAGTGCACTTTGTGGGCGCCGACGATACGCATGGTACGCCCATCATGATCGCCGCCGAAAAGGAAGGCATTACGCCGCAGCAATTCGTCGCCAACATCGCGGCCGGCCGCGCCCAGTACCTCGATGGCTTCCATATCGCCTTCGACAACTGGTATTCGACCGATTCGCCGGAAAACGTTGATCTGTCGCAATCGATCTACCGCAAGCTGCGCGATACGGGCCTGATCGTCACGAAAACCGTCGACCGCTTCTTCGATCCGGTCAAGGGCATGTTCCTGGCCGACCGCAACATCAAGGGCGAATGCCCGAAATGCGGCGCCAAGAACCAGTACGGCGACAATTGCGAAGTGTGCGGCGCCGCTTACCAGCCGACCGACCTGGTCAACCCGTTCTCCGTGTTCACCAACGCGACGCCCGTGATGAAGCCGTCGGAACAGTACTTCTTCAAGCTGTCCGACCCGCGCTGCTTCGAATTCCTCAAGGATTGGCTCAACACGCCAGGCCGCCTGCAGCCTGAAATGGTCAACAAGGTCAGCGAATGGCTGGGCGAAGCGGGCGAAAAGCTGGCCGACTGGGATATCTCGCGCGATGCGCCCTATTTCGGCATCCCGATTCCCGATGCGCCGGGCAAGTTCTTCTATGTGTGGATGGACGCGCCCGTCGGCTACCTGGCCAGCCTGAAAAACTATTGCGACAAGAAAGGCCTCGATTTCGACGCCCTGCTGAACGATCCTGCCACGGAACAAATCCACTTCATCGGCAAGGACATCGTTTCCTTCCATTTGCTGTTCTGGCCCGCCATGCTGAAATTTGCCGGCCACCCGGTGATCGACAAACTGAAAGTCAATGTGCATGGCTTCCTGACGGTCAACAACGAAAAGATGTCGAAGTCGCGCGGCACGGGCATCTCGCCGCTGCGCTACCTGGACCTGGGCATGAACCCGGAATGGCTGCGCTACTACATCGCCTTCAAGCTGAACTCGAAAGTGGAAGACCTGGACTTCAACGGCGACGACTTCGTGGCCCGCGTGAACAGCGACCTGATCGGCAAATACGTGAACATCGCCAGCCGCTGCGCCGGCTTCATCGCCAAGCGTTTCGACGGCAAGCTGGCGTCCACGCTGTCGGAAGGCGCGCAAAGCTGGATCAACCGCGCGCTGACGGTGGACGCCAACGGCGTCATCGTCGAGCGCCAGGCCAGCATCGCCGCGCACTTCGAGAACCGCGAATTCGGCAAGGCCTTGCGCGAGATCATGGAAATCGCCGACATCACCAACCAGTACGTCGATGAAAACAAGCCGTGGATCCTCGCCAAGGATGCGGACAAGACAGCCGAACTGCACGACGTGTGCACGACGGCCCTGATCCTGTTCCGCCAGCTGACGATCCTGCTGTCGCCAGTCCTGCCGGGCGTGGCCAAGAACGTGGCCTCGTTCCTCAACGACGAGCAATTCACCTGGGCCGATACGCAAGTGTTCGGCGACGCCGTCTCGAACAGCATGCTGGGCCGTACCATCGGCGCCTACAGCCACTTGATGACGCGCATGGATGCAAAGATGATCGAAGCGCTGTTTGACGCACCGCAAGCTGCCGCCATCGCCGCGCCGGCTGGCGATGCCGCGAACGACGCCGCAGCGGTCGCTGAAACACCGGCCTCCGCCATCGAGGAGCTGGCGCCCGAGATCAAGATCGACGACTTCCTCAAGGTCGACTTGCGCATCGCGAAAATCGTCAACTGCGAACTGGTCGACGGCTCCGACAAGCTGCTGCGCCTGACCCTGGACGCGGGCGAAGGCCGCTTGCGCAATGTCTTCTCCGGCATCCGCTCCGCCTACCAGCCGGAAGAGCTGGTAGGCAAGCTGACGGTGCTGGTGGCCAATCTGGCGCCGCGCAAGATGAAGTTCGGCATTTCCGAAGGCATGGTCATGGCCGCATCAAGCGCCGACGAGAAGGCCAATCCAGGCATCTACATCCTGAACCCTTGGCCAGGCGCCGAACCTGGCATGCGCATCCGCTAAGCCCGCACAAGGACCGATGATGAATATCGTGGTGCGCGAAGCAACGAATGCCGATGCACAACTGATTGCCGAGCTGACCCGCGCCGCGTGGGCCGGCAAGGTGGCGGCCTCGTCCAGTGGACACCACGAGACGGCGCAGCAGGTGGAAGAGCAATTGCGCCACGGCGGCGGTTTTCTGTTGCTGATCGACGACATTCCAGCCGGTTCGCTGCGCTGGATGCCGCTCGACAGCGATCCCGCCATCTGGAAGATTTCACGCATGGGCGTGCTGCCCGCCTACCGGGGCAGCCACGTTTCGCAACATTTGCTGGAAGCCATCATTCATCACGGCCTGTCGTGCCAGGCGGAGGAATTGCGCCTGGCCGTGCGGCGCGACCAGCGCAAGCTGATCGATTTTTATGCGGCCTTCGAATTCGACCTGGCCGAAGAACTGGAATATTCGCACGCCAACCCCGCCGAACCGGCGCCGATGGTGATGCGGCGTTTGTTGCGTTATTGATTTTTAGCAATTTCGCCCCGGACTTGCCGATACAACAACCCGCCAGGCGGCACGGCGCGGTAAAATACGGCCGGCTGACCTTACCTATAAGACACTCAGAAGAGAATATGAAACTGCCTGCAAAACACAACAACTACGTATCCGACCACACCTTGTTCATCGCTGAACTGAAGGCCAAGAATCCTGGCATGGAAGCGGGCCAGCAAGCGGGCCGCGCCCTGCTGTGGGACAAGCCGGCCGTCAGCATCGATGAGCAGGAGCGCCAACTGGCGTCGGCCGTCAAGCAACAGGCTTACGTTTACCAGAACAAGAACTAAGATCTGGAACCGGCACGATGTTGCCTGAAGAGTCTGCAGTCACGCCGGAAGCCGACGCTTCCGGCGCCGGCGCAGTCATCGAGTCGCCCGAACCCGCCGCTGGCGGCGACGGCAGCGGCGACCCTGCAGCATCCGCCACGGCAGTAACGGACGCGGCTCCCGCCGCCGACCCGCTGGGCATCGCCCGCCTGTATGGCGAGCCGATGATGCGCATGCCGACGGATTTGTACATTCCGCCGGACGCGCTGGAAATCTTCCTCGAAGCCTTCGAAGGCCCGCTCGACTTGCTGCTCTACCTGATCCGCAAGCAAAATTTCAATATTCTCGATATCCCGATGGCGCAGGTGACCCTGCAATATCTGAAATATGTCGACCAGATCCGCGTGCGCAACCTGGAACTGGCCGCCGAGTATTTGCTGATGGCGGCCATGTTGATCGAGATCAAGTCGCGCATGCTCTTGCCTTCGCGCAAGAGCGACGTCGAGGAAGATGGCGGCGATCCCCGTGCCGAACTGGTTCGCCGCCTGCTCGAATATGAGCAGATCAAGCTGGCCGCCTACGACCTGAACGCCATCCCGCAGTTCGAGCGCGATTTCGTGCGCACGCAGATTTTCATCGAGCAAAGCCTGACACCCACCTGGCCCGACGTGGAACCGGTGGACTTGCAGCAGGCGTGGCTCGACGTGCTGAAACGCGCGAAACTGACCCAGCATCACCGCATCAGCCGCCAGGAACTGTCCGTGCGCGAGCATATGTCGAGCATCCTGCGCCACTTGCAATCGTCGCGCTTCGTCGAATTCAGCGAGCTGTTCGACATTGCCGGCGGCGTGCCCGTGGTGGTGGTCAACTTCGTGGCCCTGCTGGAACTGGCCAAGGAAACCCTGATCGAAATCACACAGGCAGAACCGTTTGCCCCCATCTACGTCCGGCTGGCCTATTCGCCCGCCTGACTCCTTCCCTTTGTCACTGACCACCGTACAACGGGGTTTTAGCGAAAGCAATCCATGAAAATTATTTCCGACATCGAAGAATTGCGCGACCAGCTCAGCGGACAGCTGCGCACGGCGTTCGTCCCCACCATGGGCAACCTGCACGAAGGCCATCTGTCGCTGATGCGCCTGGCGCGCAAGCATGGCGACCCCGTCGTCGCCTCGATCTTCGTGAACCGCCTGCAATTCGGCCCGAACGAAGACTTCGAGAAATATCCGCGCACCATGGCGGCCGACATCGCCAAGCTGGAAAAGGAAGGCGTGTACGTGCTGTTCGCGCCGACGGAAAAGGAACTGTACCCGGAGCCGCAGGAATACCGCGTGCGCCCGCCCGATGACCTGGGCAATACCCTGGAAGGCGAATTCCGTCCCGGCTTCTTCGAAGGCGTGTGCACGGTCGTCACCAAGCTGTTCTCTTGCGTGGGTCCGCGCGTAGCCGTGTTCGGCAAGAAGGATTACCAGCAACTGATGATCATCCGCAACATGGCGCGCCAGTTCGCGCTGCCGACGGAAATCATCGCCGCCGAGACCTACCGCGCAGACGATGGCTTGGCCTTGTCCTCGCGCAATATGTACCTGTCGGAAAGCGAGCGCGCAGAAGCGCCTGAACTGTTCAAGGGCCTCAATTTCGTCGCCGAGGAAGTGCGCAAGGGTAACTTGGCCGTCGGCGAACTGGAACAGGCGGCCATGCAGCTGCTGGACGGCCGCGGCTGGAAATCGGACTACATCGCCGTGCGCAAGCGCGCCAACCTGCAGGCGCCGAACGCCGCCGAACTGGCCGCCGGCGAACCGCTGGTGGTGCTGGCCGCCGCCAAGCTGGGACAGACTCGCCTCATCGACAACCTGGAAATTTAAGCGCCATCTCCAAGCGTCACCTCGACGGGGCCATTCGGCCCCGTTTCTGTTTCTTTTTCTTTTCCTTACTTCTCCATCCCCACCAGCTTGAGTTCGGCAAACAGCGGCCTGTTGCTGCCGCGTGCCGCTTGCAACATGTCATAGCTGGCCGCATCGAGCACGATTTCTTCTCCCGCCCACAGCTTGCGCTGGTTCGCAGGCAGCCTCAGGCTGCGCAGGATGGCCCGTGCCTGGGCCGGATCGGCCGCCAGCAGGCGGATGGCGTGCGCATGGCGCTGCGTACCCGTGAGTATCGGCAAGCCGCCCTGCGGGCCATGCTGACTCAGGCTGACATAGTCATGGCCGCCCACGCGGTGCAAATAGGCATGCCGGCCATCGGCTTCGGCTACCGGCTGCGCGGCAGGCTCCTGCATCTCGACCGACGCGACGGGCGCAACGGCCGTTTGCTCCAGGCTCACGCCGCAGGCCGTTAACAGGGCCGTGCCCAGGGCGAAAAATAATACGGGTGCTCGGCGCATCGTGCGCTCCTTCTTGTCGGGGTCGGGGACAAAGGGGAAATACTGCAGCGATCATGGGCCAAATTATTTGACGTGTAAAGTTAACTTTGGGAAATATTTCATTCCTTTGCGCAATTATCTTCAGGCAGCGGGATCTTCTCTGTCCGTACCCGGCAAGCCTGGGACAATTGTTAATGCAATTTGCACACTGAAATCATCAAACCCACCTTTATTCATCAATCAATAAAGATGACAATCGCTGCACTGGCTCGCAGCGACAGCATGCGGGCATCCCACCACAACAGGAGAACACCCATGAACACAGCAGCTATACCGGCCAAGGTCGCCATCGTCACGGGCGCTTCGCGCGGCATCGGCGCAGCCATCGCACGCCGCCTGGTGCGCGATGGCATGCGGGTCGTCGTCAATTACGCCAGCGGCAACGTGGAAGCGGAGCAGCTGGTGGCGGCCATCGTGGCCGACGGCGGCGCCGCCATCGCCGTCAAGGCCAACGTCGCCGACGCGGGCGAGGTGCAAGCCCTGTTCGATGCGGCCGAGGCGGCTTACGGCGGCGTCGACGTGCTGGTCAACAATGCCGGCATCATGCCGCCCGCGCTGCCGGCCCTGGCCGACACGGACGACGCCACCTTCGACAGCCTGTTCGCCATCAACGTCAAGGGCAGCTTCAACACCATGCGCCAGGCGGCGACGCGCTTGCGCCACGGTGGCAGCGTCGTCAACTTTTCCACCAGCGTGATCGGCCTGGCCCTGCCCGGCTATGCCGTCTACGGCGCCACCAAGGCGGCCATCGAGACGATGACGAATATCTTTGCCAAGGAATTGCGCGGCAAGAACATCACCGTCAACGCCGTCGCCCCCGGCCCCACGGCCACGGCGCTGTTCTTGAACGGCAAGACGGAAGAAACGATACAGCGCATGGGCAAGATGGCGCCATTGGAGCGCCTGGGCACGCCGGACGACATCGCCGCCGCCGTGGCTTTTCTGGCAGGGCCGGATGGCCGCTGGGTGAATGGCCAGACCCTGCGCGCGAATGGCGGGCTGGTCTGAGTTTTTTGCGGACGAAAAAAAACGCTGCCAATTCGCATTGGCAGCGTTTTTCTTGATCGGTATCAAGCCGTGATCAGGCGCCGGCTTTTTCCAGCTTCTCGAAAATCTTGTTCAGCTTTTCATCGAGGGTCGCGGCCGTGAACGGCTTGACGACATAACCGCTGGCGCCAGCCTGGGCGGCGGCGATGATGTTTTCTTTTTTCGCTTCGGCGGTGACCATCAGCACGGGCAGCTTGGCCAGTGCGGGATCGGCGCGGATATGCTGCAGCATCGTCAGGCCATCCATGTTTGGCATGTTCCAGTCCGACACGACGAAATCGTACGATTCCGCGCGCAGCTTGGCCAGGCCCATCACGCCGTCTTCCGCCTCATCGACGTTGGCATAACCCAGTTCCTTCAACAGATTCCGGACAATGCGGCGCATCGTCGAAAAATCGTCAACGACTAAAAATTTCATCTTTGGATCAGCCATGAATAACTCCGTTGTTTCTGTAGCGGTTTGTTAATAATATCGACATGAATGCCGACATTATGGTCGACACTACGGCAGCAAGTTGTAGGATAGCATTTTCGTTGCTTTTAGGCGAACAAACTTGCCTCAGATCATATAAAACGTGGCTTACACGCGCAAAGCACGCATGCCATGCGCAGCCAGGTGTCCCAGCACCATGCCAGGCAGCGCCGTCAGAGCGCCGACCTCATGCGTAGCACCGACGGCGATCGCCTCGCGCGGCATGCCGAACACCACGCAACTGGCTTCATCCTGCGCAAAATTATACGCTCCTGCAGCCTTCATCTCCAACATGCCTTGTGCGCCATCCTTGCCCATGCCGGTCAGGATCACGCCGACGGCATTTTTACCGGCCGATTGCGCGGCCGAACGGAACAGCACGTCGACGGACGGGCGGTGGCGGTTCACCGGCTCACCCTGGTCGATCTTTGTCATGTAGTTGGCGCCGCTGCGCGTCAGGGTCAGGTGCGAATGGCCGGGCGCGATGTAGGCGTGGCCGGGCAGAACGCGTTCGCCGCCTGCCGCTTCCTGCACCGAGATCTTGCACAGCGAATCGAGGCGGCGCGCAAACGAGCGCGTAAAGCCTTCCGGCATGTGCTGCGTGATCAGGATGCCGGGACAATCGGACGGCATCTGCATGAGGAATTCGCGGATGGCTTCCGTGCCGCCCGTGGAGGCGCCGACGATGATCAGCTTTTCGCTCGACGTCAACGGGCTGCGCAGCGCAGGCAGCGGCGCGGCCACCTTGTCGCTGGCCGACGGCAGGGTGCGCGCACGGATGCGCGCCTTCGAGGCGGCACGGATCTTGTCGGCGATCATGTCCGTGTACTCGCGCATGCCGCTCTGGATGGAAATCTTCGGCTTGGTGACGAAATCGACCGCGCCCAGCTCCAGCGCGCGCATGGTGATTTCCGAACCGCGCTCGGTCAGCGACGACACCATCAATACCGGCATCGGGCGCAAGCGCATCAGTTTTTCCAGGAAGTCGAGGCCATCCATCTTCGGCATCTCGACGTCGAGGGTCAGCACGTCGGGGTTGGTCTGCTTGATCATCTCGCGCGCCACCAGCGGATCGGGCGCAGCGCCCACCACCTCCATGTCGGGCTGGCTGTTCACGATTTCCGTCATCACGCTGCGGATCAAGGCCGAATCATCCACGATCAATACTTTGATCTTCATAGTTATCCTTCCAGGCCTTGCGGCCCTTATTCTTTATTAAATTAGTACACCGGACAAAATCGCCGCAAGCCGCACGGCGCGACGCGCAGCAGGTTTGGTCTGGTGTTTGTCAGAACAGCTCGACTTCGCCGCCGACTGGCGCGACTTTGAGACGGCTTGCGTAATCGAGTTCGCGGCGCACCAGCGTATCGTTATGCGTCTGCATCAGCTTTTTCACCAGCACCTTGCCGCTGCGGGGGAAAAAATACACCTTGCGCGGGTGGATGTCATTGAGGTCTTCCGCCACCACGCGCATCTTTTCCGCCTTCAGATAATTGATGACGAAGGCCGCATTGCGTTCGCCCACATTGATCGCCGTGAAGCCGCGCAGCACGGCGCCGCCGCCGAACACTTTCGCTTCCATGTTCTCGCGCCGCGCGCCCGCCTTCAGCAAATCGTTGATCAGGATCTCCATGGCGTAGGTACCATAGCGCATCGACGCGGAAATCGGGCTATTCGGATCGCTGCCGCCGTCGGGCAGCATGAAGTGATTCATGCCGCCCAGGCCCGTGACGCGGTCGCGGATGCAGGCCGAGACGCAGGAGCCGAGCACGGTGACGATCAGCATGTCCTTGTTGGTAAAGTAATACTCACCAGGCAAGATCTTGGCGGCGTCACAATTGAACGTCCTGTCGTAATAGACGTTAGTGGCGAATTGCTCTTTGGATTCCAGGCTCATATTTCACTCTCATGTACGATGCGACGATGCCTTGGGCGCGGTGCCCCGAGGCTGATCGAGCTCATAGACTGTTTTACCGCGCAGCTTCAATGAATCCGACACGTACAGAAAATTCTCCGAATGGCCCGCAAACAGCAGGGCATCCGGCTTCATCAACGGCACAAAGCGCGACAGGATCTTGCGCTGCGTCGCCTTGTCAAAATAAATCATCACGTTACGGCAAAAGATGACGTCGAACTGGCCCGTCACCGGCCAGCTGTCGGCCAGCAGGTTGAGCGGCTTGAAGGTGATCATCTGGCGCAGTTCCGGGCGCACCCGCACCTGCCCCTCGCGATCGCCCTTGCCGCGCAAGAAAAAGCGCCGCGCACGGTCGGCCGGCATCTTGTCGAGCCGGTCCAGGTTGTAGACGCCATTGGCGGCCGTGGCCAGCACGTTCGTGTCGATGTCCGTGGCGATGATGGTGACGGGCGGCGTGAGCGTATTGAATGCCTCGCACACCGTCATGGCGATCGAGTACGGCTCCTCGCCTGTGGAACTGGCCGAACACCAGATGGTGATCGGCCCGCTCAGTTTTTTCACATGCTCGGCCAGCAGCGGAAAGTGATGCGCCTCGCGGAAGAACGACGTCAGGTTGGTCGTCAGCGCATTCGTGAACGCTTCCCACTCGTCGCCCATGCGGCCCGCTTCCAGGTCGTCCAGGTAGCGGACGAACGAGGAGATGCCGGTCGCGCGCAGGCGCCGCGCCAGGCGGCTGTAGACCATCTCCTGCTTGCTGTCGGCCAGCGCGATGCCGGCCCGCTTGTAAATCATGGCGCGGACCCGTTCAAAGTCCTTGCCGGTGAAATCAAATTCCTTGACCGAATCCGTTTTAGTTTGCGGCATTTTGTTTTTACCTCTCTATGACTACTCTGACCAATGCCTTTGCAAGTATAACTAGCAGGACCGGGTTGGCGTCAGAACTCTTCCCAATCGTCGCCGCCGGCCGCCGCCAGCTTTTTCGCGGGCGGTGGCGTGCCGGCTTGCGCCGTCTTTGCCAACCGCCGTGTATTTGCCGCCACACTTGGTGCCGGCCGTGCAGCCATCTTGACTACTGGCGCGGGTGTGGGCATGGCCGCCTGCGCCCCGCTCTCGCCATCGAGCTTGAAGATGCTGACGGCGTCGGCCAGTTTCTGCGCCTGGTCCTGCATGCTTTCGGCCGCCGCCGCCGCTTCCTCGACCAGCGCAGCGTTCTGCTGCGTCATCTGGTCCATCTGCGCGATGGCCTGGTTCACTTCCTCGATGCCATGGCTCTGTTCCTGCGTTGCCGCCGTGATCTCGCCCATGATGTCGGCCACCTGCCGGATCGACGTAACGATCAGGCCCATGGTCTGCCCCGCCTCGTCCACCAGGCGGCTGCCCGCGTCGACCTTGTCGACCGAGTCGCCGATCAGGCCCTTGATCTCTTTCGCTGCACCAGCCGAACGCTGCGCCAGGTTGCGCACTTCCGACGCCACCACCGCAAAGCCGCGTCCCTGCTCGCCGGCGCGTGCCGCTTCGACGGCCGCATTCAAGGCCAGGATATTCGTCTGGAACGCGATGCCGTCGATGACGCCGATAATGTCGACGATCTTGCGTGAACTGTCCTTGATGGAACCCATGGTATCGACCACTTGCGCCACCACCTTGC
The DNA here is from genome assembly GCF_030587265.1 of Janthinobacterium sp. SUN137. Taxonomy (NCBI): domain Bacteria; kingdom Pseudomonadati; phylum Pseudomonadota; class Betaproteobacteria; order Burkholderiales; family Oxalobacteraceae; genus Janthinobacterium; species Janthinobacterium sp. SUN137. The sequence goes on from NZ_JAPWHZ010000003.1 coordinate 737,648, forward strand.
CACCCTGCTCCGCCACCGACGACGCCGACACGGCCAGCTGGTTGGCCTGGCGCGCGTTGTCCGCGTTCTGCTTCACGGTCGACGTCAGTTCTTCCATGGACGATGCCGTCTCTTCGAGCGAACTGGCCTGCGTTTCCGTGCGCGCCGACAGGTCCGCATTGCCGCTGGCGATCTCGCGCGACGCCACGGTAATCGTATCCGTTCCCTGGCGCACGTCGCTGACCGTCTGCACCAGGCTCGCGTTCATGTCCTTGAGCGCCTGCTGCAAGGCGCTCGTTTCATCCTTGCCTTCGACCACCACGCGCGCCGTCAGCTCGCCGGCAGCCACCTTCTGCGCCACGGCCAGGGCGCCGGACAACGGCACCGTGATCGAACGCGTGATGAAGATGGCGCACCAGGCGCCGATCGCCACCGCCGCGCCGCCCAGGATGAACAACACCGTCATCAGGCGCGCATCGGCCGCCAGCGAGTCGTCCATGAAGCTTTGCTGCGCCACATGCTGCAAGTCGAGCAGCTTGTTGATGTCGGCCAGGGTCGTCTTGTTCAAGGGATCGATGCGGGTGGCAATAACCTTCGCCGCGCCCTCGCTGTTAAACGCCAGTACCTGCCCCATCGCTTCCTTGAAGGCCGCATCGACTTCGCCGTCAACCTTGGCGATATTAGCCAGCAGCGCTTTCTCGCCCTCGGACAGCCCCAGGCTGGCCAGTTTTCCGCGCGCGCCGTCGTACAGCTTGCGCTGCTCGCGCACCTTGCCCTCTTCCACCTGCATCAGCCCCACATCGCCCTGCAGGCCGATATTGCGCATGGCGATACCCGTTTCCAGCATCGCGCTTTTCATCAGCGACGCCTGCGTATTCTTTTCGCTTGCCAGCTCCAGCCCCGTGAGCAACTGGGCCTTGTTACGGTAATTCAGTGCATTCGCCGAAACGATCACTACCACCAGGATGGCGAGGATACTGCCAAAACCTATCCCCAGCCGGGTGCCTATCTTGAAATCGCGCAAACTCATTACAGTCTCCAATATTTATGTGAACGGCGCCCGTTCAACCGGACGGCGCCGTGTTGTGGCCTGGTCTCTGACGGACCTTGCAGCCTGCCGGCGCGCCTCTGCTCGCGCCGGTACATGCATATCTGTAGTGATTCTTTGCGTGCCAAAACGGCGGCGCACCGGGCGCCGCCTTGCTGCCGCTTACGCCGCCAGCTTGTCGATCAGGCCCATCTCGCTGCTCGACATCAGCTTGTCGATATCGACCAGGATCAGCATGCGCTCGTCGATGGTGCCCAGGCCGATCATGTAGTCGGTCGAGAAGGCGGTACCCATTTCCGGCGCCGGCTTCACCTGCTCCGGCGTCAGCGTGGTGACGTCGGAAACGCTGTCGACCACCATGCCGACGATGCGCCCGCCGATGTTCAGGATGATCACCACCGTGAACTGGTCGTACACGGGCGTGCCCAGGTTGAACTTGATGCGCATGTCGACCACGGGGATGATGATGCCGCGCAGGTTGATCACGCCCTTGATGAATTCTGGCGCGTTGGCGATGCGGGTGACCGCTTCGTAGCCGCGGATTTCCTGAACCTTCAGGATATCGATGCCGTACTCTTCGGAGCCCAGGGTGAAGGCCAGGAATTCACGGCCGGCGATGTCCTTGCCGTCGCCCGCATTGCTTCCGGATGTTTGTTGAGTATCTGACATGGTGCGTTTTCCTATCTTTATCTATCGGTATTACGAAAAAATGGACTCGTCGGCCAGCTGGCGAGAGGAACGGATCAGGGCGGCGACATCGAGAATCAGCGACACGCCGCCATCGCCCAGGATGGTGGCGCCGGAAATGCCCACCACCTTGCGGTAATTCGATTCGAGGTTTTTCACCACGACCTGCTGCTGTCCCACCAGGTCGTCGACAAACAGGGCCGCCTTGCGCCCTTCCGTCTCGAGGATCACGCAGATGCCTTCCGAGGGACTGGTAAAGCGCGGCGCGATGTCGAACATCTGGTACAGCGGAATCAAAGGCAGGTATTCGCCGCGCACCTTCACCACCTGGCCCTTGCCACTGATGTCCTTGATATCCTCAACGGCCGGTTGCAGCGATTCGATGACAAAGCCCAGCGGCAAAATATACACTTCGTCGCCGACGCGGATCGACATGCCGTCCAGGATGGCCAGGGTCAGCGGCAGCGAGATGGAAATCGTCGTGCCAAAGCCCTTCGCCGAACGGATGTCGACGACGCCGCCCATGGCGCTGATATTGCGCTTGACGACATCCATGCCCACGCCGCGGCCCGACACGTCGGTGACCGCTTCGGCAGTGGAAAAGCCGGGCGCGAAAATCAGCTGCCACACGTCGGCGTCGCTCATCGTCTCGGACACGTCCAGGCCCTGCTGCGCGGCCTTGGCCAGGATGCGCTCGCGGTTCAGTCCAGCGCCGTCATCGGATACTTCGATGATGATGTTGCCGCCCTGGTGGCTGGCCGAGAGGAACAAACGGCCCGCCTCGGTCTTGCCGGCTGCCACGCGGGCGGCCGGCATTTCCACGCCATGGTCGATACTGTTGCGCACCAGGTGCGTGAGGGGATCGACGATGCGCTCGATGAGGCCCTTGTCCAGCTCCGTGGCGGCGCCATTCGTGATGAAGTCGACCTTCTTGCCCAGTTTCGTCGCCAGGTCGCGCACCATGCGCGGGAAGCGCGAAAAGACGAAATCCATCGGCATCATGCGGATCGACATCACCGCTTCCTGCAAGTCGCGCGTATTGCGCGTCAGGTGGCTGACGCTGTCGAGCAGTTTTTCATGCAGCATCGGGTCGAGCGCGCTGGCGCGCTGCTCGATCATCGCCTGCGTGATCACCAGTTCACCCACCAGGTTGATCAGCTGGTCGACTTTTTCGATCGAGACGCGGATCGACGACGACTCGGCGCCGGCCTTGTCGCCTTCTTTCTTGGCCGGTTTCTTTTCCAGCTCCGCTTCGGCCGCGGCGCTGGCCACGACCGGCGTGGCGGCGGCGCCGGCGTTGCCCGCCTTAGCCGCGTCGGCGCGAATCTGTTCGAGCGGCTGGAAGAAACCGTAGCCCTGTTCGGCCTCGCTCTGCACGCCTGCGGCGGCGCGGATGTCCTCGAGCGGCTGGAAGAAGCCGTAGCCGGGATCGGCCGCGCCCTGCGCGCCGGGCAGCGGGTCGAAGAAGCCGTAGCCCTGGGCTTTTTCCTGCGCCGCGCGGGCCGCTTCGGCTTCACCTGGCGCCAGTGGCGGCGCCTGCGTGATCACCATGTCGTCCGGATTGAGCACGAAGGAGCAGATGGCCAGGATATCGTCCAGGCTTTCATGCGTCGTCACTTCCAGCACCTTGCGCGCGTCGGGCAGGCTTGATACCACGACGTCGCCCAGCAAGCCCAGTTCGGCCGCCAGCGCATCGACTTCGCGTGGCTCCATGGCCGGCAGCTCCAGGCGGATGCGATGGCCGCCGGCATGACTGACGGCGGCCTTTTCCGCCGTATGGAAAGCCGGTGCGACGGGCGTGAGCGCGGCCACGGGCACGTCCTGCGAGAACGACTGCAGCATCATGCGCACATTGGCCACGGCATCCTGGTCGACGGCGCTGCCCAGGCGGTGGCCGTCGAGCTGCATCTTGAGGATATCCTTGGCCGCCAAAAAGGCGTCGACGTGTTCCGCCGTCAGGGCCATCTGGCCCTGGCGGATGCGGTCGAGCAGCGACTCGAGGATATGCGTCACCTCGCTCATGTCGGAGAGGCCGAACGTCGATGCGCCGCCCTTGATCGAATGGGCGGTGCGGAAAATGGCATTCAGGTCTTCGGCGTCGGGCGCCGCAATATCAACGGCCAGCAGCAGCCGTTCTTTTTCAGCCAGCAGTTCTTCGGCCTCATCGAAAAAGACCTGAAAAAACTGGCTAATATCGATGGTCATAGGGTGACTCCGTCAATTGCATCGTTGTGCTGCGCGGCTGGCATCAGCCGATCACCTTCTTGACCACTTCGATCAGGCGTTGCGGATCGAACGGCTTGACCAGCCAGCCATTGGCGCCGGCGGCACGTCCCTTCGATTTCATCTCGTCCGACGACTCCGTCGTCAGCATCAGGATGGGTACCTTCTGGTAGGTCGGCAGTTCGCGCAGCAGCTTGATCAGCTCCAGGCCATCCATGCGCGGCATGTTCTGGTCCGTCAATACCAGGTCCACGGTTTGCAGCTTGGCTTTTTCCAGTCCATCCTGGCCGTCGACGGCCTCCACCACCTGGTAACCGGCGGCTTTCAGGCTGAACGCCACCATCTGGCGCAATGAGCTGGAATCGTCCACTGCAAGTATCGTTTTGGCCATCTTTGCTCCCACTTATTCCGGGCATCCTGCCCGAGTATTTGATTAATCAATCCATGCAACCACAAGCGTTCCGCACTGGCATGCTAGAACAGCTCGATGTCGCCACTTTCCAAATGCTGTTGACTGACAGCCTTGCGCAGCACGCTGCGCAACTCCAGGCTTTGAATCGCCAGCGCCATGCTGACCCGCCCCAGCAAGGCGACAATTTCTTCATTGTCGCTCTCCGGCAACATCTCCGCGCCATGCGAGCCCAGGGTTCCGAGGAACTCGCGCAAGCCCGTCACGCGCTTCAAGGTGCGCTCGATCAGCTGGCTGGTCATGTCCTGGAACTGCAGGCTGGTGATGGCGGCATTCACGTAGCCCCCCACCTCATCCTGCAATGCCAGCAGTTTTTCCCGCTGCTGCTCGGCCGGAATACCGCCGTCGAGCAGCAGGGCGATGGTATCTTGCTGCGCAGCAACAGCTGCGTGTATCGCCATGAAATTGAAGGACAGCTTCTCGATCGCCTCTTCCAGCAAGATGCCGGTCTGCACCAGGTCGGTTTCCACCTCCGTCAAGTGCTTGCGGCCATGGTCCGACACGCCAGACAGCAGGCGCTTTACATGCGAGCCAAGTATTTTCTTTCTTGTCATAAAGGTCTCATTGTTTCAATACACCACGCGTCGACAGCCTTGCGTGTTATTTTTTCGCCGCTACCGGGCTGGGGGCTGGCGCCGCCGCGGGCGGCGCACCGGCCGCCAGCCCTGAAGCGACAGCGGCGGCAGCGGCATCGGTCACCGGCAGCTCGATCGCCGAGCCATCGCGCAGGACATTTTCTTCCGTGCGTTTATTCATGACGATGATGCTGATGCGCCGGTTGATCGGATTGAAGGGGTCGAGCTTGTCCAGGTGGGCGGCCGAGCCCAGTCCCACCACGCGCAATACTTTCTCTTCCTTCATGCCGCCAATCACCAGTTCGCGACGCGACGCGTTTGCGCGGTCGGCCGACAATTCCCAGTTGCTATAGCCGGCATCGCTCATGTAGGGCGTCGAATCCGTATGGCCGGACAGGCCGATGCGGTTCGGCACTTCATTGAGCACGGAGCCGATGGCGTGCAGGATTTCCTTGGTGTACGGTTGCAGATTCGCATTGGCGAGCGCAAACATCGGACGGTTCTGCTCGTCGACGATCTGGATGCGCAAGCCTTCGCTGGTGATATCGAGCAGCAACTGGTTCTTGTATTTTTTCAGCAGGGGATTGGCGTCGATGGTCGCTTCGATGCGCGCCTTGAGCGCCTGCAGGCGCTTGCCCTCTTCGCGTTCCAGCGCGGCCTTGGCGGAATTGAGGTCGAACGACTTGCGCTGCTGCTCTTCCTGCGCCTTGCGCACTTGCCCATCCTGGCGCGACAAGTCCTGGCCGCCGCCCTGGATCACGGAATTGCTTTCGCCGCTGCCGGAACCGCCCGCCATGGCCACTTTCAAGGGGGTCTTGAAGAATTCGGAAATGCCGTTCAAGTCGCCCTTCGAGGTGGAGCCCAGCAGCCACATCAGCAGGAAGAAGGCCATCATGGCCGTGACAAAGTCGGCGTAGGCGATTTTCCACGCCCCGCCATGGTGTCCGCCAGCCGTCTTCTTGATACGCTTGACGATAATCGGGCGCATGCCTTCATCGGCCATGGCGTCCCCCTTCCGTGTGCTGCAAATGACTCATGGTGTCCAGGCGTATATTCACTGCTTACTTCGTTTTCGATTTCTTGATGTGGTCTTCCAGCTCATTGAACGTCGGGCGCTCGGTCGAGAACAGCACCTTGCGGCCGAACTCCACGGCCAGCGCCGGCGCATAGCCGTTCAGGCTGGCCAGCAGGGTCACTTTCACGCACTGGAACATCTTGCTCGACTCTTCCAGCTTCTGCTCCAGCAGGCTGGCCAGCGGTCCGACGAAACCATACGCCAGCAAGATGCCGAGGAAGGTGCCGACCAGCGCATGCGCGATCAGCATGCCCAGTTCGGCCGGCGGGATACCCACCGATTCCATCGTGTGCACCACGCCCATCACGGCAGCGACGATACCGAAGGCGGGCAAGCCATCGCCCACCTTGGCGATCACGTGGGCCGGCACGGCGCCTTCGTGATGGTGAGTTTCGATTTCGTTGTCCATCAGGTTTTCGATCTGGAACGCATCCATATTGCCCGACACCATCAGGCGCAGGTAATCGGTCATGAATTCGACGATGTGGTGGTCGGCCAGCACGGCCGGATACTTGGAAAACAGCGGGCTTTCCTCTGGCTTGTCGATATCGCCTTCGATCGACATCAAGCCTTCCTTGCGCACTTTGCTGAGCACTTCGAACAGCAGCGACATCAGTTCCATGTACAGTTCTTTGGTATAGCGCGACCCCTTGAACAGGCTGGGCAAGGCGGCGATCGTCGCCTTGATGGCCTTGTTATTGTTACCAACAAGGAAGGCGCCCAGGGCGGCGCCGCCGATCATCAGCAGCTCCAGCGGCTGGAACAGCGCCGCCAGATGGCCGCCGGCCAACGCGAAGCCGCCAAAGACCGAGGCGCAGACGATGATGTATCCGATTATGACTAACAAGTGCCCTGACTCCCAATAATGGCCGGGGCTGTATGCCCGGCGTGTTCAAACCTGTTCCTGCCTTCTGGCGGCTGCGCCGCCGGCAAAGACAGCGGCAAAAAAAGCAACCGGAAGTTAATTGAAATGCGCTGCTTTTCAATGCAATTCCGAGAAAATGCCGTGTGGAACTACAATAACGTGAGATTGCCCCACGGGCAAGCAAATAACGCAGACAATTGCTTAAAAGCACCATATGTAAAGTAAAGGGCCACCCTCTGTGGCGGCGATGGTCTTATCGGGCTCGCGTGCCGCAATCTGGAATTCGTAACTAAGAAGCATGCTACCGGGCAACATTTCCCTTTCCGCCTTGCGCCACAGGGCCGCCATCGCCGCCGGCGACAGGTAGGCAAAGACGACATCGTAGCGGCCGAAATCGAGCGCCTCGTAGTCGCCGCGCAGGAAGCGCGCGCGGCTGCCCGCCAGTCCTGCGCGCAAGCGGCTTGCCAGCCACGGCAGCGGCGCCAGCTCGATACCGGAAAACTGCCCATCGGGCCGGCGCCGCGCCAGGTCCAGCACCAGGCCGCCCAGGCCGCTGCCGATATCGACCAGGCGCACGCCGGGACGGTCCGCGATCAGCTCGGCCACCGCCTGCCACACCTTCGGCCCCGACGGATAAAACGGCACTTGCGTGCGAAACGTCGACCAGTACAAACTCAGCAGGAAGACAAAGGCCACCAGGAACACGGCCGGCGGCAAATCGAGCAGGCTGGCCGCCAGCAAGGCGGGCGCAAACAGCAGGCCGATGGCGCACCACCAGCGCGCCAGTCCCGCGCGCCACGTGATGAGCGCCGCCAGCATGCCCTGCACCAACACCACGGCCGGCAACGACATGGCCACGCCGGCACGCGCCAGACCATATACCAATAGCAACATCAAGGGAAAGGCCAGCACCTGGATCAGGATGGCCTTGAGCGCGGGCGCGCGCAGGATTTGTTGCAGCATGGGGCAGTCAAAGGAGGAAAACGCCAGTGTAAGCGAAAGCACCATGAAAAAACCGGAGTCCGGTCTGGCGACCGCTCCGGTTTTCACTGAGGCTATTATTCGGGCAGCTATTAAGGCAGCATCAGGCGGCGACACCCGGCGGCGCGACAGCGGCCGCTTCATCGCGCGCCTTCTTGGTCTTGCCAGCACGCGAAGGCATGTGGCACAGGCCGCACACATAATCGGCGTTCAGGTCGAGGCAGTTGACGACAAATTTGCCGCCACACTTGCCGCAGGGCGCCATGTCCAGCATCTTGCTGCTGAAAAAGCGCACCAGGGTCCAGGCCCGCGTCAGCGACAGCAGGGGCTCTTCACCCGCTTCGGGCGGCATCTGCTCCAGATACAGCTTATATGCCTTCATCACGGCTTCGATGCCGGTAGCGCCGGCGTGGTCGACGAGGAATTTGTGGATATTGATGAACAGCGAGGAATGGATATTCGGTTGCCAGGTGATGAACCAGTCGGTGGAAAACGGCAGCATGCCCTTGGGCGGCGAGACGCCCTTCAATTCCTTGTACAGATTCAGCAGGCGTTCGCGCGACAGCGAGACTTCCGTCTCCAGCAGTTGCAAACGGGCGCCCAGCTGTATCAATTCGATGGCCAGCTGGATTTCCTGCGCTTCCGATACGACACTTTTCTTGGCCATGCTGTGTACTCCACTACTGACTGATACTGACTGATAAGGTCGGGAACCTTAAGCGATTTCTTCGACGCCCTGGCCGGCCATCAGAATGGCAGCATGCGACTGGGCCAGCGAGCGGTCTTTATTGTAGTTCGTCAACATGCCCAGGATGGCGCTATCGTCGAAGCGGAAGCGGGCCAGCATCATGTTGCCGCCAGCCAGTTTCAGGATCTGCGCATTGCTCATGCCCTCGATCAGTTCGGCGATTTCGGCGGCAATGCCCAAACGGAAGATGGCCGTTACTTTGTCCGCACGAATCATTTGCTGGGCCAGCATCAGGTAGCTCAGGTTAGCGTCGCGAATCTCAGCCATCATGTCGTTAGCAGTCATTTCCATCTCCTCAATCCGTTGAATTCAGCTGGCGTTGTGTGTTGCCAGTGAGATACATTCTGCAGGAGCAACATTAAACGCAACAGAGGCAAAGCGCTGTATTTTTGGTCGGGGAATAGCGGATGGGATCGTAGGTGTTTGTCTGACAAACACTACTCGATCATGGTCGCACGCCAGCAACGGCGCGGATATGGGAGGTTGGCTCTGTGCCGGATTTGCCCGACTTTTGGCCTGTAAAAAATATCACTTTTTTACAACAACTTGATAAGAATCAAGCCTGTCTACTGAGATAACGGCTGCCTTGGCAGGAACTTTAGGGCTTTTTTGAAAAATATTTAAAAAAGCTGCATTCTTTTTCCGTCGGTTTGACGCCGTTCATGTAATCGTTGACGGCGGCGCCTGGCAAAACTTTAGGGCTATTTGAAAATATTTTTAAAAATCGTGATTTTTTTCGTTGACGCCCCACAAGCAGGCATTTTTTCGCCGCCTGTCCATGCCAGGAAACACGTTTTGCGACGGGGATTTGCTACACTGCCACTTCCGCGTGATACTTTAAGCCTCAAGCAATATCATGCCATCCAGACAAGTATCAATATGAAAGCCACCATGATTTCTCGACATGACTGCAGCGCGCGCGACCTCGACGATCCCCTGGCGCCCCTGCGCCAGCAATTCGACTTGCCGCAAGGCGTGATTTACCTCGATGGCAATTCCCTGGGCGCGCGGCCGAAAGCGGCCCTGGCCCGCGCCCAGCACGTCATCACGGCCGAATGGGGCACGGACCTGATCCGCAGCTGGAATACGGCCGGCTGGTTCGACTTGCCCAAGCGCCTGGGCGACCGCCTGGCCCCGCTGCTGGGCGCCGGCACAGGCGAAGTGGTGATCACCGACACCACCTCCGTCAACCTGTTCAAGGCCCTGGCCGCCGCCCTGCAGATGCAGGCCGGCGATCCGGCGCGGGCAGCGCGGCGCATCATCGTCAGCGAACGCAGCAACTTCCCCACCGACCTGTACATGGCACAGGGCCTGGCTGCCTGGCTGGACCGCGGCTACCAGCTACGCCTGGTCGACAGTCCCGAAGAACTGGCGCAAGCCATCGATGCCGATTGCGCCGTCGCCATGCTCACGCACGTGAACTACCGCACCGGCTACCAGCACGACATGGCCGCCATCAGCAGCCATTGCCACGCGCACGGCGCGCTGGCGCTGTGGGACCTGGCCCATTCGGCCGGCGCCGTGCCGCTGGACCTGAACGGCGCCGGCGCCGACCTGGCCGTCGGCTGCACCTATAAATACCTGAACGGTGGCCCAGGCTCGCCCGCCTTCATCTGGGTGCCGGAAAAACACCAGGCGCGCTTCCGCCAGCCTTTGTCCGGCTGGTGGGGCCACGCCACGCCGTTCGCCATGGATCCGGGCTTTGCGCCGGCCGACGGCATCGCCCGCGCCCTGTGCGGCACGCAGCCGATACTCTCGCTGGCCCTGGTCGAATGCGGCCTGGAGATCTTCGCGCAGACGAGCATGGAAGCCATCCGCCACAAGTCGCTGGCCCTGACGGACCTGTTCATCGCGCTGGTGGAACAGCGCTGCGCCAGCCATCCGCTGGGCCTCGTCACGCCGCGCGAACATGCGCGGCGCGGCAGCCAGGTCAGCTTCACGCACCCGCACGGCTATGCCGTGATGCAGGCGCTGATCGCGCGCGGCGTGATCGGCGACTACCGCGAACCGGCCATCATGCGCTTCGGCTTCACGCCCCTGTATACGAGCTTTGCCGACGTATGGGATGCCGTGGACATCCTGCGCGACATCCTCGATACCCAAGCCTATGACATCGCCGCCAAGCGCGATGCGGTCACCTGAACCATCCCATGAGCGACGACAAGACTATGAACAAGGAAAACACCAGCGGCTGCCCCATGCATGCCGGCGCCCAGGACGCGCAGTGGCATGGCGCGCAGATGGATTTCAGCGAATCTATGAGCTACGGTAATTACCTGGCGCTGGACCGCATCCTCACGGCCCAGCATCCGCTGTCGCCGAACCACAACGAAATGCTGTTCATCGTGCAGCACCAGACGAGCGAATTGTGGATGAAGCTGATGCTGCACGAAATGCACGCCGTGCGCGCCAACCTGCAAAGCGGCGATTTGGCGCCCGCCTTTAAAATGCTGGCCCGCGTGGCGCGCATCATGGATCAACTGGTGCATGCCTGGGACGTGCTGGCCACCATGACGCCGCCCGAATACACGGCCATCCGCCCCTACCTGGGCGCCTCGTCCGGTTTCCAGTCCTTCCAGTACCGCGAAATCGAATTCATTTTGGGGAACAAGAACGCCGCCCTGCTCAACGTGCATACGACGGCGCCGGAAACCTATGAGGTGCTCGACGCCGCCCTGCGCGCGCCCTCCGTCTACGATGAAGCCATCAAGCTGCTGGCGCGCAGCGGCTTGCCCATCTCCGCCGAACGATTGAACGCCGACTGGACCCTGCCGACCGCCTCCGACGCCTCGGTCAAGGCGGCGTGGCTGGAAGTCTACCGCGACCCGTCGAAACACTGGGCCCTGTACGAGCTGGCCGAAAAGCTGGTGGACCTGGAAACGGCCTTCCGCTTCTGGCGCTTCCGCCATGTGACGACGGTGGAGCGCATCATCGGCTTCAAGACGGGCACGGGCGGCACGGCGGGCGTGAGCTATTTGCGCAAGATGCTCGACGTGGTATTGTTCCCGGAGCTGTTTGCCCTGCGCACGGAGTTATAACCTCAAGGAGCATCGATGTCGCCTCTCGTCCTGACCCTGGCCGGCCTGTGGAATTCGGGGCCGCAGCACTGGCAAACCCATTGGGAAGCGCGCCACCCGCAATGGTCGCGCGTGCCGCACGGGGAATGGCAGACGCCGGACAAGGACGAATGGGTGGCGGAGCTCGACCGCGCCATCGCCGCCTGCGAGCGCCCGCCCGTGCTGGCGGCGCACAGCCTGGCCTGCACGCTGGTGGCCCACTGGGCGGCCAGCGGCTCGCCGCACAGGATCGCCGGCGCCTTCCTCGTCGCCCCCAGCGATGTGGAAGCGCCCTCCTACCCGTCCGGCACCACCGGCTTTGCGCCGATGCCGCTGCAAGCCTTGCCATTCCCCAGCCTGGTGGTCGCCAGCGGCGATGATCCCTACGTCAGCTTCGCGCGCGCACGCGCATTTGCCACCGCCTGGGGCAGCGATTTCACCCTGATCGGCGACGCCGGTCATATCAACGGCGACGCCGGCTACGGCCCGTGGCCGGATGGCGAGCAACTGCTGCTGGACTTCTGCGCCGCGCACCAGCCCTGACACGCAGGGCGCGCACCTGCGCACGATAGGCGCATATTTGCCCACAAGTAAGAACGCAGGCAGAATCGTGGCCTTTCCATTGCGGCGCCCCGGCGCCAGCCACACGATGAAACGTCTGCTTCTGCCCTTGCTCCTCTGCTCCGCGCTGGCCCACGGCGCGCCCTTTTATGAAGGCAAGAGCCTCGCCCATCCCGCCATCAGCGCATCCCAGGACAGCGGCTTCGACATCGCCTTCCTCAAGGAAAAAGATGGCGTCAACGGCTATTACTGCGAGTGCAAGAGCGGCAGCGCGAAACCGATTTTGCTCGACCAGTTCGGCAATGCCGTCATCCGCTCCGTCTTCTACGCTTCGCTGGACAAGGAGACGGACGACAGCGTGCAAACCATGCTGGTGCTGTTCCTCCAGGGCGACAAAAATGGCTTGCGCGCCTACCGCTACCACCGCAGTTCCGGCAAGTACCGGCGCCTCGATGGCTTGCAGCCGGCCCTGAACCGCATCGCGGCGCAAAGCGCCAGTCCCAACGCGGGACTGGTCAAGGCCGCGCTGGCGAAACTGGCGCCGATGGACTACAGCGTCGCCCGGGGCAAGAGCGGCAATGCGGACTTCGACGCCATCGACCATACGCAAGGCACCATCGTCGGCTACTACAGCGATGAAGGCAAACCCGTGGCCGCTGGCGGCAAGGACGCCATCACCTACAAGAAAACCTTCCTGAAAAAAGGTGACCACTACCTGACGGCCAGCTACACCCTGTACAGCGACGCGGGCGCGGGCATCCTGCCCAACTACCGCCTGTGGCAAGTGACATGGGAAACGGCGCCGCGGCAGTTCACGGGCAGCGCAGCCGGCCCGTCCGTCATTTACAGTCTGGCCTGGGACGACGGTTCGGTGGTCGAACGGGGCCAGTACGTGAAGGGCAAGCGCCAGGGACTGTGGGTGCGCGAAGGCATGCACGAAGGCAGCGAAAAGGGACATTTCGTCAACGGCCTGCAGGAAGGCCTGTGGCGCTTCGATTATCCAAGGCAGAGCGAGAGCGGCATGTACCGGGCCGGCAAGCGCGAAGGCCGCTGGACGGTCGTCAACTATGCCGATGCAGAGGAAGTGACGGGCTTCGACACCTACACGGGCGGCCAGCTCAATGGCCCGCACGAGCGCAGCATGGGCGGCAAGCTGCAAACGCGCGGCAATTACGTCAACGGCGCGCGCCATGGCGCGTGGATCACGGAAGACGGCGACGGCAGCTTCATCGACGGCTTGCGCGACGGGCCATGGAAACTCAGGCTCAAGGACAAGGTCACGCAGAGCGTCACTTTTGTGCAGGGCAAAAAACAGGGCGAGGCGGTCGACACGGATGCGCAAGGCGCGCTGCGCGTGCGCGACCACTACCAGGCCGGCGTGCTCGATGGCAGCCGCACGCGCTATCTTGGCCCGGCCGGCAAGGAATACGTGGTCTACACGGCCACCTACCGCAACGGCCAGCTCGATGGGCGCGAACAGGCGTTCGACGACAGCGGCAAGATCCTGCGCCTCGACACCTTGTGGGACAACGGCAAGAAGCAGGGGCTGGACGCGCGCTACTACCCGAACGGCAAGCCGGAACGCCTGGCCGTCATCGATCAGGGCCGCCTGCTCACGCACCTGCGCGAATACTATGAAGACGGCCAGCTGTTCAACGACATCCACCGCTGCACCTTCCAGGAGTACGGCAGCACACGCGACGACGTGTGCGAGTACCACCACATGTACTACCCGGACGGCAAGCCGCAGTCTTACTACGCCTTCCAGTACGGCCAGCGCCAGGAAGGATACGAGAACTACCCGAACGGCAAGCGCAAGGACGAACTACTGGTCGACCGCGCCGCCGACACCTCCGTCTTCAACGTGTATTACGAAAGCGGCCAGCTCAAATGCACGGAGCCGCGCAGCGGCCACAGCACGCGCACGGTGAATGGCCAAACCATGAACAGCTACGCGTCGGCCGACCGCGACGGCGACAATATCTGCTACCACCCGAACGGCAAGGTGGCCAGCATCTACACCTTCCGCAAGCGCGTGCTCGTCGATTGCGGCAAGCGCTACGATGACACGGGCAAGCAGACGTTCCCGGGCCCGGAAGGTTGTCCGCCCCCCAGGCAGGTAACCTACCCCATTGGATTGTGACGATGACGCAAGCAGAACGGGCGCAGTGCATCCAGAACCCCGAGCGCATAGACGCCGCGGCGATCCGCGCCGCCATTGCCGCTGGCAAGCAGGTGCTGGTGCAGTTCAATACCCTGGCCGAGCCGGAACCGCTGCTGGCCGATCTCGACGCCCTGGCCGCCACCTGCGGCACGGCGCTGACCATCCGCATCTACGGCTACGACCCGAGGGTGTTCGATGCCCGCATCCTGCGCGCGCTGCCGCATGTGGCCAGCCTCTCCATCGACTACCACCGGCAAGCCATCCATCTGGAAGCGCTGGGCGAGCTGCGGCATCTCAAGCGCCTGAGCCTGGGCGTGTACGAGCTGGCGCAAGCCGACATCCTGCAGCTGAAGAGTTTGCGCGGCCTCGAATACCTGCATCTGGGCGAGTCGGCCAAAAACAATATCGACCTGGCACCCCTGCGCCACTATACGCACCTGGCCAGCCTGGTCCTCGAAGGCCACCACCAGCGCATCGACACCCTGGCCGGCCTGCCGGCGCTGCACGAGCTGTCGCTGTACCGCATCAAGAACAAGGTGCCGCTGGATTTCATCTCGGAGATGGGCCGCCTGGACAGGCTGCTGTTGCAGCTGGGCGGCCGCGAATCGCTCGCCCACATCGAGGCGCCGCTGCTGAAGAAATTGGAAGTGATACGCGTGCGCGGCCTGGAAACGCTGGGCGACATCGGCCGCTTCCCGTTGCTGCAGGCGCTATGGGTGGAAGACCAGATCAAGCTGCGGCAGATCGCGCTGGGGGCCAATTCCGTGCTCGAACGCCTGGACCTGCACACCTGCAAGACGCTCGACAGCCTGCCCGGCCTCGCCACCTTGCCCGCCCTGCGCCAGCTGTCGGCATCCGAGACCATGCTCGACATCGACGCATTGCTGGCGCATGGCTTGCCCGCGTCCCTGACGCATGCGCGCCTGCGCACCGGCAGGAAAACACGCGACGACGCCATCGCCGCGCAGCTGGTACAACTGGGCTACGAACCGGCGCGCCCTGGCTGAAATCAGCGGCCGGCCGCCAGCTTGCGCTGCCACAGCGCCACGTCGATCATCACGCCATCGGCGCCCGTGTTGCGGATGTAGACGCGGTAGCTGCCCTGCCCCATGTCGCCATCGAGGTAGGCCGTGCGCTCGTTGCGCTGCAGCCTGGCGCCCTTGGCCAGCTGGCGGTAGCGCTCCACCACCGTGTCGAAACTGGCATAGCTGCGCAGCGCCACTTCCAGGT
Organism: Janthinobacterium sp. SUN137; assembly: GCF_030587265.1. Lineage (NCBI taxonomy): Bacteria > Pseudomonadati > Pseudomonadota > Betaproteobacteria > Burkholderiales > Oxalobacteraceae > Janthinobacterium > Janthinobacterium sp. SUN137. The sequence goes on from NZ_JAPWHZ010000003.1 coordinate 753,309, forward strand.
CGCGCGGCGGGCGGCCTTCGGCATGGTCCAGCACATTGTTCTGTTTCTTGCCCTTCAAGGTGAGCGGATAGGCAAACACGCCGGCGCCGGCCGACGTCAGCACCGTGGACTTATCGAGCAGCAGCGCCAGCAGCGCCGGCGGATAGGCGGGCGGCAACTGGGCACGGTTCCAGCCCGGCAGGGCCGGCTGCGCCAGCACATATTCGACGCTGGCGATCTTTTGCCCATCGGCGCCCGCTTCCTTGTCGCCCGCGATCAGCGCCAGCATGGGCGGCAATTGCCGGGCCCAGGCCAGCAAGGGCGCCGCTTCGCCGACCAGCATGCCCTTGCGGTGGAACACCGTCAACACCGCGTTCGGATCGGGATTGCAGACTTTTGCCAGCGGCTGGCCCTCGAGGTGGCAATGCCCGTTGACGAGGCCAAAAGCGATGATGGCGCCGCGCTTGTCGAGCAGCATGGCACCCCGTTCGCGGCCCTGCTTGCGGTCATTCATCGACGCCAGCAACTGGCGGCCATCGGCCAGCACGGTGCGCGTGGCGTCGCGCTTTTCGCTGATCGCTTCGAGCGCCTGCGCCAGCAGCAATTCATCGTCTTCCGTGTAACTGCCGCGCGCGTAACCGAAGAAGTCGAACAGGGCGGCCCGCACCTGCGCATCGTCGCTCAGGCGCGGCAAGGGGCCGCCGGCCAGCAAGGAGGACAGGCTTTTCCCGGCCGGCGCGGAGGGTGCCGCCGTGGCGCCGGCGGACTGGGAAAGGACGCAGGCCGCTGCCAGCAAGGCGCCGCCCAGAGTACGGTAATTCGAAAAAATGATATGCATGATTCTGTCTGTCGGGGATTTGGCCGCAATTGCGGCCACGCAGGGCGCGCTGGCGATTCTAGCATGGCGCCAGCGCCCATGCGGTGCGGCTGGCGGACGGCCCATATGCCGGCGCGGCTGCTATGATGGCCGCAATGACGACACCAACCCACGCCTCGCCCCTGCTTGTCCTCCTGCCTGGCATGGATGGCACGGCCCGGCTATTCGACCGCTTTGACGCCGCCCTGCGCGCGCAGGCCGCCCTCGATACCCTGGCCATCGCCTATCCGGCCGCGCCACTCGGTTACGCGGCGCTGGAAGCATTCGTGCGCGAGCGCTTGCCGCAGGATCGCCCTTTCGTGGTGCTGGCCGAATCGTTTTCCGGGCCGCTGGGGGCCGCCCTGCGCGCCGATCCGCCGCCCGGCATGCGCGCCCTGATCCTGTGCTGTTCATTCGTGCGCAATCCGCGCCCGATGCTGGCGCCACTGCGCCACCTGCTCGGCCTTGTGCCCTTTGGCGCCATGCCCGGCTTCGCCCTGCGCCAGGCGCTGCTGGCGCCCTGCGCCACGCCGCAACTGCAGGCGGAACTGGCGGCAGCGCTGGCGCAAGTGCCTCCCAGCGTGCTGCGCCAGCGCCTGCGCGCCGTGCTGGAAACCGACGCCTCGCGCAGCTTCGCGCGCGGCAGCTTGCCCGTGCTGTATCTGCGCGCCCGGCACGACCGCCTGGTGCCGCCGGCGAACGCCCTGCAGATACTGCGCCTGGCACCCGGCGCGCAACTGGCCGACATCGCCGCGCCCCACATGCTGCTGCAGGCGGCGCCGGAAGCGGCCGCCGTCGCCGTCGCCGCCTTTGTCAACACCCTGTCAGCCGCGCAAGTATCCGCTTAAACGCGCGCCGGCCAGCACGGCCAGCCAGCTCAAGCCGCCCGACAGCGCACTGAAGTAAATGGCACGCAGCGGATGCTGGGGCAGCAGATACGCGAGCACGGCCGCGCCCAGCAAGGCGCACAGCAGCGGCTTCACCCTGCCGGGCGGCAGCAGCGCCAGCAGCAGATTCGTGCCCGCATACACGTAAAACACCAGCAGCAGGGCCAGGCCGCCGGCCACGCCGCGCGAGCCGAGGCTGCCGAACAGCTGCGTGTACAAATAAAACCCCAGCCAGCTCAATGCGATAAACAGCAGGCAGCCCAGCGCATGCGCGCCCAGGCCGGCCATCAGGCGAATTTTCACGGTTGCCTGAGTACAGGAATGAAGCGGTGGCCGCAGGCATGGCACATGAAGGTACGCGCATATTTGTCCTGCAAGGCGGCGGCCTCCTTGTCCCAATTGGCGACGAAGGTCGTTTGCGACAAGGCGATGGAGACGACGCCCCCTGCCACGAAGATCCAGAACAGGCCATTCGCGCCGGCCTGGTAAAAGACGACGGCGGCGATAATAAAAATGATCACGCCCAACACGATCAGCCCTGCCTTCTGGTGGGTCTGCATCGTCGGCCCTGCGGCCTGGCGTGACAGCAAGGTCTGGCTGCGCGTATGCGCATGGCCGTGGATGAAATCACCATCGATCCTGCCCGACATATGGGTCGATGTGCCGGAAATGCCGGAGGCATGCACCATGGAGAGGCGTTGAACGTTGGAACTGTCACATGCCGGGCAATGCGCCATTGCTTTTTCCATAAAATAAAATAATCGCGCACTGTAGCATAAAAAAAGCCGGCCCTTTCACGCAGAAAGGGCCGGCTTGCTTACGTCAACAGCAAGGTGTTTACTTCGCCGAATTGAGCAGCAATTCGTTGAGGCGTTTCACGAAGCTGGCCGGGTCGGCCAGCGAACCGCCTTCGGCCAGCATGGCCTGGTCGAACAGGATGTTGGCCCAGTCGCCGAACTTGCCGCCTTCCGCATCTTCATACTTCAAGCGCGTCACCAGCGGATGGTTCGGGTTGATTTCCAAAATCGGCTTCGATTCCGGCGCGCTCTGGCCAGCAGCTTTGAGCATGCGCAGCAGGTTGCCCGACAATTCGTTTTCATCGGCCACCAGACAGGCAGGCGAATCGGTCAGGCGGAACGTCACGCGCACGTCCTTGGCCTTGTCGGCCAGCACGGCCTTCATCTTGCCCACCAGGTCGGCGTACGAGGTTTCCGTTTCTTCGTGCTCTTTCTTTTCCGCTTCATCTTCCAGCGCGCCCAGGTCCAGGCCGCCTTTTGCCACGGAGACCAGTTCCTTGCCTTCGAAGTCCTGGATAAACGACAGCATCCATTCATCGACACGGTCCGTCAGCAGCAGCACTTCGACGCCCTTCTTGCGGAAAATTTCCAGGTGCGGGCTGTTCTTGGCGGCGGCGTAATTCTCGGCCGTGACGTAGTAAATCTTGTCCTGGCCTTCCTTCATGCGCGCCACGTAGTCGGCGAACGAAGTGATTTGCTCGTCGCTGTCGTTGGCCGTCGAGGCAAAGCGCAGCAGCTTGGCCAGGCGTTCCTTGTTGGCCGCGTCTTCGCCGATACCTTCCTTCAGCACCTGGCCGAATTCCTTCCAGAAGACGGCATACTTGTCCTTCTTGTCCTGCTCGTCCGCGTTCGCCAGTTCTTCCAGCATGCCCAGCACGCGCTTGGTCGAGCCTTCACGGATCACTTTCACGTCGCGCGATTCCTGCAGGATTTCGCGCGATACGTTCAGCGGCAGGTCGGCCGAGTCGATCACCCCGCGCACGAAGCGCAGGTACATCGGCATCAGCTGCTCGGCATCGTCCATGATGAAGACGCGCTTGACGTACAGCTTGATGCCGCCGCGCTTGTTGCGGTCCCACATGTCGAACGGCGCCTTGGCCGGGATGTACAGCAGCTGCGTGTATTCGCTGCGGCCTTCCACGCGGTTGTGCGTGTGCGTGAGCGGCGACTGGAAGTCGTGCGACACGTGCTTGTAGAATTCGTCGTACTGTTCCGGCGTGATGTCGGCCTTGTTGCGGGCCCACAGGGCGCTGGCCTGGTTGACGGTTTCGAATTCGTCTTTCAGGACGGTTTCTTTTTTCTCGTCGTCCCACTCTTCCTTCTGCATCACGATCGGCAGCGAGATATGGTCCGAATATTTGCGGATGATGGACTTGATCTTCCAGCTCGACAGCAATTCGTCTTCGCCTTCGCGCAGGTGCAGGATGATGTCCGTGCCGCGGCCCGTTTTTTCGATGGTCTCGATGCTGTAATCGCCTTCGCCGGCCGATTCCCAGCGCACGCCCTCGGAGGCGTCGACGCCGGCGCGGCGCGTTTCGACGGTGATCTTGTCGGCGACGATGAAGCCCGAATAGAAGCCCACGCCGAACTGGCCGATCAGGGCCGCGTCCTGCTGCTGGTCGCCCGACAGCTTGCCGAAGAATTCCTTGGTGCCCGACTTGGCGATGGTGCCCAGGTGCGAGATCGCCTCGTCGCGGGTCATGCCGATGCCGTTGTCGGAAATGGTGATGGTGCGCGCATCCTTGTCGAAGCTGACCTTGATCTTCAATTCGTGATCGTTGCCGTACAGGGCGTCGTTATCGATCGCCTCGAAGCGCAACTTGTCGGCCGCGTCGGACGCATTCGAGATCAATTCGCGCAGGAAGATTTCCTTGTTCGAGTACAGGGAATGGATCATCAGGTGCAGCATTTGCTTCACTTCGGTCTGAAAACCCAGGGTTTGCTTTTCGGAGACAGCCATTTTTACCTCATAGTCTTGTGGATGGGACGGATTCTACGGAGTTGGGGATGGTACAAGCGATTTCAAGAGCCCCAGCCGAATGTCCTGCAATGTCCAGTTTACCCCAGTGCGCGGTCGAAAAACGCCCAGATGCGCTCGTCCTGCACCGTGGCCAGGTTCAGGCGCATGCGGGTCGACGGCAGCTGGCGCGGCGAAAACAGGCTGCCCGGCGCCAGCACCAAGCCCTCGGCCAGCGCCTTTTCGGCCAATACATTCGTGTCGCAGCCCGCATCGGCCCACACGAACATGCCCGCCGATGCCGGGTTGAAGCGCAAGCCCGCCTGCTCGACCTTGCGGTACGTACCCTCGCGCACCTTGTCGAGCCGCGCGCGCAGGCGCTCCGCATGCTTGCGGTACAGCCCCTGCGAGAGGATTTTATACACCACGCGCTCGCCGATGTCGCTGGTGGTGAGCGTTGCCAGCATCTTGCGGTCGGCCAGGCGCTGCGCCCGCTCCGCAGAGGTGGCGATGAAGCCCACGCGCAGGTTCGCCGCCAGGCTCTTGGAAAAGCCGCCCAGGTAAATTACGCGGCGCAGCTGGTCCAGCGCGGCCAGGCGGGTGGCCGGCTGCACCGCGCCGCCCGGGTGCATGTCGCAATAAATGTCATCCTCGACGATCAGGAAATCGTGCTGTTCGGCCAGGCGCAGCACCTGGAAAGCCTTGGCCGCCGACAGCGACGTCGAACTGGGATTGTGCAGCACCGAATTGATCACGTACAGCCTGGGACGGTGCAGCGCCGCCAGCTCGGCCAGCACGGCGATATCGGGGCCGTCGGCCAAGCGCGGGATGCCGATGACATTCATGCCCATCGCGGCAAAAGCGCCGAACATCAGCCAATACGCGGGATCGTCGACGAAAATCGTTTCACCGGGACGGGCAAACTCGCGCGCCACCAGGTCCAGCGCCTGCATCACGCCCACCGTGGTGACGATCTGCTCGGGCGGACAGCCGATTTCCAGCCCCGCCAGCTTCAGCTGCAACTGCTGGCGCAACGGCAGGAAACCCTGCGGCGCGCCGTAGCCCAGCAGCAAACTGCCGGGCTGGCGGCTGACGTCGCGCAAGGCGCGCGCCACCAGGTCGCCATCGAGCCACTCGGCGGGCAGCATGCCGGAGCCTGGCGCGGGGATGGCCGGCGTCTGGCGGAACATGTTACGGATCAGCCACACCACGTCCATCGGCTGCGCCGCCGCATCCTGCGCGCCAGCGGGCGGCAAGGGGGTGTTCAACGGCGAGCGCTCGCACACGAAAAAGCCGGCGCCGCGCCGCGATTCCAGGTAGCCGCGCGCCACCAGCTTGTCGTAGCTGGCCACCACCGTGGCGCAGGACACGCTCAGGCTGGCGGCGCACTGGCGGATCGACGGCATGCGCGCACCGCCGCGCAGCAGCTTATCGTCGATGCGCGCCGCCAGCGAGCGCACGATCTGGTCGATCAGGGTTTCGCCCGAGACGCGCGACAGCAAAGGGAGTGTATTGCTCATATGACCATCACAGTATGTGAAATTATGCGTGGAAGTGTATTTGTACTGTATTGCTATTGCACCCTAGGATAGCAGTATCGGGCAGTTTAATCCATGCCCATACCTTGTCACGCCAGCCTCGGGAATCCCATGCCTTCGCACACCAGCACCATCGTTTCCAACCATCCACCGCGCCTCGGCGCCGACCGCACCGGCCTGTTGCTGGGCTTGATCGCCGTCGCCCTCTTCAGCCTGACCCTGCCTTTTACGCGGCTGGCGGTGGCCGAACTCGACCCCACCTTCGTCGCCCTGGGCCGCGCCCTGGTGGCCGCCGTCCTGGCCGGCCTGTGGCTATGGCAGCAGCGCGCGCCGATGCCGCGCCGCGAACAATGGCTGCCGCTGGCGCTCGTGTCGCTGGGCTGCGTACTGGGCTTCCCCTGGCTGACGTCGATCGCCATGCGCAGCTTGCCCGCCTCGCACGGCGCCGTGCTGGTGGGCATCCTGCCGCTGGCCACCGCCGTGTTTGCCGTACTGCGCGGCAAGGAGCGCCCATCGCCGGGCTTCTGGCTGATGGCCCTGCTCGGCACGGCGCTGGTGGTGGCCTTCGCGCTGCGCCAGGGCGGCGGCAGCTTCCACCTGGCCGACTGGCTAATCTTTGCCGCCGTGCTGCTGGCCGCGCTCGGCTATGCCGAAGGCGGGCGCCTGGCGCAAGCCATGCCGGGCCAGCATGTGATTTCCTGGGCGCTGCTGCTGGCCGTGCCATTTGTCTTGCCCGTGGTGCTGTGGAACGCCTGGCCGCAGCGCGCGCTGATGGCGCAGGCCAGCGCCGCCGCCTGGCTGGGCTTTGCCTATATTTCCGTGTTTTCCATGTTTATCGGTTTCTTTTTCTGGTACCGGGGCATGGCGCTGGGCGGCGTGGCGCGCGTGGGACAGACGCAGTTGCTGCAGCCTTTCCTCACCCTGCTGGGCGCGGCGGTGCTGCTGCACGAACCCCTGACGGGTGAAAGCCTGCTGTTTGCGGGCGCCGTGATCGCCGTGGTGGGGATCGGGCGCAAGCTGAAGTAACGCTCCCTGACGCCCATTTGCAACGCCGTTACGCGTGCGGATGGGCAGAGCGGCGTGCAAGCCGTACAATACCGCAGCACCATGGCGACGCCTATCCGGCGCCGCTTGCGCACGCACCGCCACAAGCGGGCCAACAAATCCAGCCGGCGCAGCTCGGCATCTTCTGTGAGACTCGTATGAAAATTGAAAATCCGAATCCGATCCAATGGCGCTTTGCCGAACGCGCGGAACAGCTGCAAAGCTCGTTCATCCGCGAAATCCTGAAGATCACGCAGCGTCCCGAGATCATCTCGTTTGCCGGCGGCCTGCCCTCGCCCGCCACCTTCCCCGTGGAAGAAATGAAGACCGCCTTCGACAAGGTCCTGTCGAACAATGGCAAGGTCGCCCTGCAATACGGCCCGACCGACGGCTACCTGCCGCTGCGCCAGTGGATCGCCGATTCCCTGTCCGCCAACGGCAGCACCATCCTGCCGGAACAAGTGCTGATGACGTCCGGCTCGCAGCAGGCACTGGACTTGCTGGGCAAGGTCCTGATCGACGAAGGCAGCAAGGTATTGGTGGAAACCCCCAGCTACCTGGGCGCCCTGCAGGCGTTTTCCGTCTACCGTCCCGAATTCGTTTCCGTCGATACCGATGACGAAGGCCTGGTGCCGTCGTCGATCAACCCCGTCGCCGACGGTGCGCGCCTGCTGTACGCGCTGCCGAACTTCCAGAACCCGACGGGCCGTAGCCTGTCCGTGGCGCGCCGCGTGGAACTGGTGGAAACTTGCGCCCGCCACGGCCTGCCGCTGATTGAAGATGATCCGTACGGCGCCCTGAGCTACAGCGGCGAACCGTATCCGAAGATGATCAACATGAATCCGGACGGCGTGATCTACATGGGCTCGTTCTCGAAAGTGCTCACGCCCGGCATCCGCCTCGGCTACGTGGTGGCGCCGATGCCGCTGGTGCGCCGCCTGGAACTGGCCAAGCAGGCGGCCGACCTGCACACGTCGCAACTGACGCAGATGGTCGTGCATGAAGTGATCAAGGATGGCTTCCTGGACCGGCATATCCCCAGCATCCGCAGCCTGTACGGCAACCAGTGCCAGGCCATGCTGTCGGCGCTGGAAGAGCACTTCCCGGCCGGCGTCACGTGGACCAAGCCTGAAGGCGGCATGTTCATCTGGGTCACCCTGCCGAAGCACATCGATGCGATGAAACTGCTCGATGAAGCCATCGCCAACAAGGTCGCCTTCGTGCCGGGCGCGCCGTTCTACGCCAACACGCCGGAAACGCACACCTTGCGCCTGTCGTTCGTGACGGTGCCGCCGGAACGCATCCGCGAAGGCATCGCCATCCTCGGCAAACTGATCGCCGCAAAAATGTAATCGCACTCCCCACGCCCCGCCTGCCGCGGGGCGTGTCCCAGCTGCCCCAGCTCCAGGGGGCACGCGTCTTTTTCGCCCAAAAACCGCCTTCACGACAGCAATTGCGTGTATTTATTTTTAAAAATAGCATAAAAATAATATTTTATCACCTCGCGCAACGTCGATTTTTTTACCCAAAAAATTGGCAAGGCGGTATGATTTGACCGCTGTCGCAGATTTGAACCCGGTCAGCATCACCGAAAGTGCAGCAATCGCTGGCATCGCAAAGTACATCGAGAAGGCCGGAAGCAATGAGTCCAGGCAGTGTGGAGCATTCCCAGCGGCGCGAGGCCGCCATTTTGATTGTCGACGATGCGCCGGCCAACCTTGAGCTGCTGCGCAAACTGATGAGCGAGCAAGGCTATCAAACCTATGTCGCCACGTCCGGCGAACGGGCGCTGGTGATCGCCCAGCGCGCCCACCCCGACCTGATCCTGCTCGACGTGCTGATGCCGGACATGGACGGCATCGAAACGTGCCGCCGCCTCAAGCAGCACCCGCTGACGCAGGGTATCCCCGTCATCTTCATGAGCGCCAAGACGGAAACGGAAGACGTGGTGGCCGGCTTCGACTGCGGCGCCGTCGATTACATCAGCAAGCCGCTGCGCATGGCCGAAGTGTGCGCGCGCGTGCGCGCCCAGCTGCAAATCCGCAGCAACAATGAAACCCAGCAGGAACAGGCCGAGCGCCTGCGCACCATCGTCAACAACATGGCCGAGGGCTTGCTGATCATCGAAGCCGATGGCCGCATCCAGTACACCAATCCCGCCTGCGACCAGTACCTGGGCTACCGCGAAAACGAACTGGCCGGGCGCTCCATCGGCGAGTTGCTCAGCCCCCTGGTGACGCAGGAATACCTCGATTACTTCGCCATGCACGCGGCCAATCCGGAAAAAGCGCACAACCACGGCACGCGCGAAGTGGCGATCCGCCACCGCAACGGCGAGGCGCTGAGCATGGACCTGACCCTGACGCCCATGTATCTGCGCCAGCCCCTGTATATCGGCCTGCTGCACGACATCACGCACCACAAGCAGTCGGAAGACGCCTTGCAGCGCGCCGCCTATCTTGACCCGCTGACGCAGATCGCCAACCGCCGGCATTTCGACAGCTTCCTGGAAAAGGAATGGCAGCGCGCCGTGCGCGGCGGCGGCGTCCTGTCGCTGGTGGTGCTCGATGTCGACCACTTCAAGCTGTACAACGATAGCCTGGGCCATCCGGCCGGCGACAGCTGCCTGCAGCAGGTGGCGCAAGCCATCGCCTCGCACGCCGCACGCCCCGGCGACCTGGCTGCCCGCTACGGCGGCGAGGAATTCGTCCTGCTGTTCGCCGACACGGATGCCGAAGGCGCCCTGCACCTGGCCGCAGCCATCCGCGCGCACATCGAGGCGCTGCAACTGCCGCACCCGCGATCGATCACCTCGCCGTGGATCACCGTCAGCATCGGCGTGGCGACCATCTGCCCGCACCAGCTGGACGACCGCGAAGCGCTGTTCGTCGCCGCCGACCGCGCCCTGTACGTGGCCAAGGAAGGGGGCCGCAACCAGGTGCGCGTCACGCAATCGGGCAGCGCGGCCTGGGAAACGGTCAAGGCGCTCGTCCTGCGCTAGCCGGTCACTTTTCAGGATAGCCGGTGATGTCGGCGATTTCGCGGTACAGGGGCTGCAGCCGCGCATACATCTTGCGGTACACGCGCCGGTACAGTTTTTCATAGACCTTGCTGTGCCCGGGATCCGGCTGGAATACCTTGCCCTTGCGCGTCATGGCTTGCACGGCGGCGGGAAAGTCCGCATGCCAGCCCAGGCCCACGCTAGCGGCGATGGCCGCGCCCAGGCCCGAACTTTCATACACGTGGGCGCGCGCGGCGGGCAAGCCGAAGATGTCGGCCGTCAGCTGCATGGCCGCATCGCTTTGCGAACCGCCGCCCGCGATGCGCAGCTCCGTGATGGCGATGCCGCTGCGTTGCTCGATGCGCTCCTTGCCTTCGCGCAGCGCATACGCGAGTCCTTCGAGGATGGCGCGATAGATGTGTGCGCGCGTGTGCACGTCGCCAAAGCCGATCATGGCGCCCTTCGCTTCCGGTCCAGGCACCTTGATGCCGGGACTCCAGTACGGCTGCAGCATCAGGCCCATGGAGCCGGGCGGCACGGCCTCGACCAGGCGGTCGAACAGCGCTTCGGCGGACAAGCCCGTGCCATATTCGGCCGCCGCCGCCCGTTCGCGGTCGCCGAACTGCTCCTTGAACCAGTTGACCATCCAGTAGCCGCGGAATATCTGCACTTCCGTGCTGTAGGCGCCCGGCATGGCGGCCGGATACGGCGGAATGAAGCGCGTCACTTCCACATATTTGCGGTTGGTCGTGTTGATGGTGGCCGTGGTGCCGTAGCTGAGGCACGCCACGTGCGGTTCGACGCAGCCGGCGCCCAGCACCTCGCACGCCTTGTCGGCGGCCGCCGCCAGCAAGGGCGTGCCTTCCAGGATGCCCGTCGCTGCGGCGGCGGCCCTGGTGATGGCGCCCATGCGCGTGCCCGGCGTTACCAGCTCGGGCAGCATGGCGCGTCGAATCGCCAGCGCCTGCCATTTCCAGTCGAAGCGCCCGGCCCAGGCGTGGCGCTTGTAGTCGAAGGGAATATACGCCACTTGCGAGCCCGTCGAATCGACGTAGTTGCCGCAGAGCCGGTGGTTCAAAAAACCCGACAGCAGCAGGAATTTGTGCGTGCGGCGCCAGATGTCGGGCTGGTGCGCGCTGATCCAGTTGATCTCGGCCTCGCGGCGGAAGTAGCGTATCGTGCCGTCGAGACGCGTGGCGCGGAAGGCAGCGCGCCACCATGGCGCCAGCCGGGGAATGTCGCGCGTGCTGCGCTGGTCCAGCCAGGTGATGGCGGGCCGCAACGGTGCGCCATGTTCATCCACGTTGACCACCGTGCCGCGCTGCGTGGTCACGGCCACGCCGGCCACCGAGGATTTGGCTATGTCCGTGCCGCGCCACAGCTGCTGGCACGCTTCGCATACGGCTTGCCAGTAGCCGTCGGCGTCGTGCTCGGCCCAGCCGGGGTGGTCGGAGTAATACGCTTCCAGGAAGACTTGCGCCTTGGCCGCCAGCTTGCCGTCCCGATCGAACAGCAGCGCGCGCACGCTTTGCGTGCCATTGTCGATGGAGAGGATATACGGGCCGTCGCCCGCCGCGGAGGTCATGGCTCAGCCCACGCTGGCCAGCGCGGCGCGCAGCGCCTGCAGCAGCGCCTGCGAATCCTTGTCCGGCTGCGCGCTGAACACGGGCGCGTCCCAGTCCTGTCCCCGCACGGCCACCACGCGCAAGCGTCCCTGCGCATTCCAGGCCGGATACCAGCCCACGTCGACGATGTCGCCATTCGCGCACGTGATTTGCAGCAGGTCTTCGCCCAGGTCGTCGACGAGGACGTCCACGCTCTGGCGCAAGTCCAGCGGCGACAGGCTGTCGTAGGTGATGCGGGCGTCGCCCAGCGCCAGGGGCTGGCCAAACAGGGTAGTTTCGATGATGCTCTCCTCTTTTATATTCTTATCGCTGCTTGTATCGCCGCATTTATCGCTGTTTTTATCATTGCTTCATTCGCCTTGCGGCACGCTGTAATGGCGGCGCCACAGGGCCAGGTAGCGCTGCTGCTCTTCCTCCCAGCGCACATCGTCCCAGCCCAGTTCCTGCTGGCAGACGGCGCGCAGGCGCGGCATGATAGCAAGCGCGCCGCCGGCCAGCTGCAAACCGAGGCGCGTGCGCCGCAGCAGCAAGTCGTCCAAGTGCTGCACGTCCTCGTTGCGCGCGCCCCAGCGCAGCTGCGCCCATAAGGTCTGCGTGCCGGGAACCGGCGCCAGTTCGCCCTCCTGCGCCGCATCGCACAGCGCTTGCGCGGCCGCGCCATGACGGCCCAGCAGGCGTTCGCGCTGCTCGCCATCGAGCGCCAACGCCTTGCCCGACAAGGGCGGCGACGGGTCAAAGATCGGCAAGGGGCGCAAATCCGCCTGCCAGCCCGGCAGCAGCGGCGCGGCGCGGCGCAATGCGTCCAGGGCAATCACGCGAAACGTCGTCAATTTGCCGCCCGCCACCGTCAGCAAGCCGTTTTCCAGCCATAGCGCATGTTCGCGCGCTTCCTTCGACGGGTCAAGCTGGCCGCTGTCGATCACGGGGCGCACGCCGGCAAACGTGGCCAGCACATCGTCTTCGCACAGCGCCAGCTGCGGAAACTGCCAGCGCAGCGCCGCCAGCAGATAATCGAGTTCGCCGCGCGTGATGGCCGGCTCCAGGTCCAGGCTGGCGCCATGGTCGACATCGGTGGTGCCCACCAGGGTCACGCCCTCCCAGGGATACGCAAACACGGGGCGGCCATCGTGCGGGTGCATCAGGCTGACGGCTTGCGCCAGCGGCAGGCGCCAGGCCGGCAACAGCAGATGGCTGCCGCGCAGGGGCCGCAGTTTCGGCGGCTCTCCCACCTGGCCGCGCAAGCCGTCGGCCCAGGCGCCCGTGGCGCTGATCACCAGGCGCGCGCGCACAGTGAGTGCCCTGCCATCGACCGCATCGTTCAAGGTGGCGCCGGCGACCTTGCCATCGTCGCGCAGCAGCGAGTCCACGCCCAGGTAATTGACGGCCACGCCGCCATGGCGGCGCGCCTCCTGCAGCACGCGCAGCACCAGGCGCGCATCGTCCGTCTTGGCGTCCTGGTACAGCATGCCGCCCCGCAGGCCATCGCGGTTGACATGCGGCGCCAGCATGGCGAAATCCGCCGCATCGACATAGCGGCGCGCGCGCCGGCCCGCCATCACGTCATAGATGGCCAGGCCCAGCATGAACTGGCGCCGGCCCGGCTTCCGGCCCGTGTAATCGCCAAAGGCAAAGCCCTGCGGCTCGACCAGCCCCGCCGCATCCGTCAGCAAGGCTTGCCGCTCATGCACCGATTCGCGCGTCAGCGCGAACTGTCCCTGCTTCAGGTAGCGCAAGCCGCCGTGCACCAGCTTCGAGGAGCGGCTCGACGTGCCCCAGGCGAAATCGCGCTGCTCCACCAGCAGCGCCGTCAAGCCGCGCCGCGCCGCTTCCAGCAGGATGCCGGCGCCCGTGATGCCGCCGCCGACGATCAAGATATCCCACTCGCGCGCCAACAGCGCGGACAGCCCGTCGCGGCGCCTTGCCCCGTTCACAAGCCGCCTCCCGCTTCGGGCAGCAGTTTGCCGGGATTCATCATGCCCTGCGGGTCGAACTGGCGCAGCAGCGCGCGCATGGCGGCGATGCCCAGCTCTCCCTTTTCCGCCGCAAGCCACGGCGCGTGGTCCGTGCCCACGCCATGCTGGTGGCTGATGGTGCCGCCGTTGGCGACGATGGCGGCGCTGGCCGCGTCTTTCAACGTACGCCAGCGCGCCATGTTGTCTTCAAAGGTCGGCGCCAGCCGGTACACATACGTAGTGTAGACGCTGGCCCCCTGCGCATACACGTGCGACAGATGCGTGTACGCATGCACTTGCTCGCCATGCCGCGCCAGCGCTTTGGTGCCCGCCTGCTCCAGCGCCGCCATCATCGCCGTGACGCGCGGCCAGTCGACGGCCGTTTCCACCGTGTCGATGACATAGCCGTGTTCCCACGCGCCGTTGCGCAGGTAAACGTTGCGAAAACGCCCCTGCTTCCATTTGTCGCCCATGTGCCGCCCCACGTGCACGCCCTTGTGCCGCCGCGCCAGCGCCAGGGCGCCGCGCAGGGCCGCGCGCGCCGGCCCGGTTTCGCCGCTGACGCCCAGCATCAGCATGCACTTGCCTTCGCCGCAGCCGCGCAGCGACAAATAGCGCTCCAGCAAGCCCACCAGCTTCTTGTGCCCGGCCAGGGTCAGCATGGTCTGCGTTTCGAGCGCATTCGACAGGCGCAGCATGCACAAGGACAGCCGCGACTGGGCCAGCGCCCGCACGGCCGCTTGCGCCTGGCCCCAGTCGGCGAAAAACACGGCGTGGAACGCTTCATACGGCGGCAGCGGCGAAACGCGCACCGTGGCCTGCGTCAGGATGCCCAGCCGCCCTTCGGAGCCAAGCACCATTTCGCGCAGGTCGATACCAGCCGCGGAAGCGGGAAACGTGGGAATGCTCAAGGTACCGGCCGGCGTTTCCACTTCGCCGCCCGCAAACAGCTGCTCGATGCGGCCATAGCGCAGCGATTGCTGGCCCGACGAGCGCGTGGCGATCCAGCCGCCCAGGGTCGAATACTCGAACGACTGCGGGTAGTGGCCCAGGGTGTAGCCGTGCGCGCGCAACTGCGCTTCCAGGTCGGGGCCATACACGCCCGCGCCGAACGTGGCCAGCTGCGCTTCGCGGTCCAGGTGGCCCAGCGCGCACAGGCGCACGAGGCTCAGCGCCAGCACGGGGCGCGGTCCCGCCGCCACCGTCAAATGCCCGGCCACGCTGGTGCCGCCACCGTGGGGAATCACGGCCACGCACGCCTGGCGCGCATACGCGAGCAGCTGGCGCACCTGCAGCGCGCTGCCGGGAAAGGCCACGCCATCGGGCACGGCGCCGATGCGGCCATGGCGTAATTTAAACCAGTCGGGCAGGCTTTGACCGAGCGCATGGCGCACGCGCGTGGCAGGCTGTGTGTCGATCAGCGGATGCGGCGCCAGACGCGAAGCGGGCACTTGCGCGCAGGCGTCGTCGAAGGTGGCGTCGACGATGGCGCTGCCCGGCCCCAGGCGCTCGCCCAGGAAGGCCAGCGCGTCCTCGCTCAGCGCATACGTGATGCTCTCGTCTCCCCAGCCATTCCAGCGTTGCATCGACATCCCCTGTGTTCGGCCAGTTGCGCGCCACGGCGGCTTGCTATACTGTTCTTGCCTGTTCAACAGCATATGCCGCCACAGGCCAAGGGTATTGGTTTTTCATGACAATCGCATTGTTCCATCATGACAAGCACTGAAGGCCGGGTCGCCGGCGCCTATCTGCAGCCGCTGCTGGAAGCGGCCGGCGCGCACGGCATCCCCGTTGCCGCCCTGGCGCAGGCGGCCGGCGTGGCGCCGCACAGCCTGGAAGCGTCCGCAGCCAGCCTGGCCGCGTGCGACTACGTGCGCCTGCTCGATGCGGGCGCGCAACTGGCGGGCGATGCGCATTTCGGCCTGCACGTGGGCCAGCGCGTGCGCATGGGCACCTACAGCGCCTACGGTTTGATATTGCTCAGTTGCAGCAACGTGGGCCAGGCACTGGAACAGACGGCCCGCTATGAACGGCTGGCGCACGACCTGGGCCGCTCGACCCTGCAGCGCGACGGCGCCGTCGCGCATTACCGCTGGGCAAGCAATTACCCGGGCGCCAGCCGGCACCTGGTCGACAGCGTCTTTGCCGGCATCCGCGTGTGCGGCGACTGGCTGGCGGGCATGCCGCTGCCGCCGGCCCGGCTGGCATTCACGCACGATGGCGGCGGCGACCTGCTGCGCCACGCGGCGCACCGCGACGAATATGTGCGCGTGCTGGGCAGCCTGCCCGCCTTCAACGCCCCTGCCAACACGGCCACCTTCGATGCGCAATTGCTGGACTGGCCCGTGCCGAACGCCGACGTCAGCCTGTACCCCGTGCTGTGCCAGCATGCGGAACAACTGCTGGCGCAGCGCCAGGCCGAAACCGACACTGGCGGCGCCATCGACGCGCAAGTCCACGCGGCCATCGTCGCGGGCTTGCGCCACGGTTCGGCGCGGTTGGCCACCGTTGCCGCCGCCTTGGCCGTCACGCCGCGCACCCTGCAGCGCAAGCTGGCCGACGCGGGCACCAGCTTCCAGGCCCTGCTGGACCAGGCCAGGTACGGCCTGGCGCGCGATTATCTGCGCGCGCCGGATTTGTCGCTGGTCGACATCGCCTTCCTGCTCGGCTACCAGGAGCAAAGCGCGTTCAATCACGCGTTCCGCACCTGGGCGGGTACCAATCCCGGCGCCTGGCGCTTGCAGGAAATACAAGAGAGGCAGCTTGACCGGCAGCAAGCCCCATAGGCGTGCGCGGGGCATGCGCGGCGCGTTTTCTGGCTATACTGGCATAGTCAGGTTTTCCACGATCACTCCAACCCGCAATGCAAAGGATTAATATGCAACTCAAAGACAAAGTCGCACTGATTACCGGCGCCGCCAGTGGTATCGGCAAGGAAATGGCTATTGAATACGCGAAACAAGGCGCCAAGGTCGTCATCGCCGACCTGGCCCTGGAAGCGGCCAGCAAGACGGCCGAGGAAATCAAGCAGTCGGGCGGCCAGGCGTTTGCCGTCGCCATGGATGTCTCCAGCGAAGAACAAGTGGACAAGGGCGTGGCCGATGCCGCCGCCCACTTCGGCGGCATCGATATCCTGATCAGCAATGCGGGCATCCAGATCATCAGCCCCGTCGTCGACTACCCGTTCGATCAATGGAAAAAGATGCTGGCCATTCACATGGACGGCGCCTTCCTCACCACGCGCGCCTGCATGCGCGAAATGATCAAGGCGGGCCGCGGCGGCGCCATCATCTACATGGGTTCCGTGCACTCGCACGAAGGCTCGCCCTTCAAGAGCGCCTACGTTGCCGCCAAGCACGGCTTGCTGGGCCTGGCCAAGGTGGTGGCCAAGGAAGGCGCCAAGGATGGCATCCGCGCCAACGTCATCTGCCCCGGCTTCGTGCGCACGCCGCTGGTGGACAAGCAAATCCCCGAACAGGCGGCCCAGCTGAACATCAGCGAAGAAGACGTGATCAAGAAAGTCATGCTGAAAGACACCATCGACGGCGAATTCACCACCACGCAGGACGTGGCGCAAACGGCCGTCTTCCTGGCCGCCTTCCCGTCGAACGCCCTGAGCGGCCAGTCGATCGTCGTGAGCCACGGCTGGCACATGCAATAATAGTGACGCCCGCCCACATCGGCTGCGCGGCGCCCTGTGCGGCCTGCGATGCTCGCTGTGCTCCAGCACAGCTGCGCGTCTCGGCCACACATCGCTGCCGCTCGCGATGATGTGGACGGGCGCTTTTGCATCAGCGTATTCCCCCGGTATCTACCCCGAAAGTTCCTAATTGCAAGACAACACTTACCGCCACCCGCGCGCGGGCTGGCCGGGGCGCCTGTTTGCCGCGCTCGCCAATTCCACGCGCTTTGCCAACACGCGCCACGCGATCATGTCCCGCCTGCCCTTCCTGACGCTGCATAGCGACGTGCGCGACGTCGTCTACGTGAGTTGGCTGGTCGACGCCGCTGCCGCGCAGCAACTGCTACCCGCCGGCGTGCCCCTGTGGCAGCGCGACGGCAAGACGCCATTTACCGTGCTGACCTACCGCCACGGGCATTTCGGCCCGGCCCTGCTCGGCCCCCTGCGCCGGATGCTGCCGTCTCCGTTGCAAAGCAACTGGCGTGTATATCTGGACCACACGCCAGCGGGCGCGCCGGCAGTGCCCTGCGTGTACTTTCTGAAAAACATCATGGACAGCTTGCCGCATGCGCTGGGCACGCGGCTGTTCAGCGACATCCTGCCGACCCACCTGGCCGCCGGCATGACGCTGGAAGTCACGGCCACGCAAGCGCGCTGCAGCATTGCCAGCGGCAACGGCAGCGCGCCATCGCTGGACGTGCAGGCGGACATCGCAACCGACCATGCCCTCGATGCCGGCTGGCAAGCGCTGTTCGGCAACTGGCGCGACGCCGTCGCCTTCCTCGCCTGCCAGGATGCGGCCATCGCGCACGTGCCGCGCAACGGCAAACTGGTCTTCGGCGAAATCGACTTGCCCGTTGATCTGGATCAAGTACAAGCGCTGACAGCCTTGCGCGCCGACTGCGGCTTGCTGGCGCAGTTGCCGCCCGTCTCCCAGCCGTTTGCCTTTCTCGTGCCCAAGGTTCCCTTCAAGGCGTTGTCAGAGCGCCTGCTGTAGCACGCCGGCGCTCCCCCGTGCGCGGGGGCGTGGCGGAGCCTGTCTGGCCGCCGCGCCGCCGTTCCAGCTTGAACAAGGCCATCGCCTGCTCCAGCTGCAAGGTCTGGTCTTGCAGCGACGCCGAGGCGGCCGCCGATTCCTCCACCAGCGCCGCGTTCTGCTGCGTGACTTCATCCATCTGCGTGACGGCCATGTTGACTTGCCCGATGCCGTGGCTTTGCTCGCGCGAAGCGGAGGCGATCTCTTCCATGATGCCGTGCACGCCCTGCACGGCGCCCAGCATTTCGGCGCTGCTGGCGCCCGCCTGCTGGGCCAGCTTCGCGCCCGCCTGCACCTGCGCCAACGACGCCGTGATCAATTGCTTGATTTCCGTGGCCGCCGCCGCGCTGCGATGGGCCAGGCTGCGCACTTCGCCCGCCACCACGGCAAAGCCCCGCCCCTGGTCGCCGGCGCGCGCCGCTTCCACGGCCGCGTTCAGGGCCAGGATATTCGTCTGGAAGGCGATGCCTTCGATAATGCCCGTAATGTCGCCGATCTTCTTCGATGAAGCGTCAATATCGGCCATCATGCTCACCATCTGACCGACGATCTCGCCGCCGCGCCCGGCCAGGCCGTGGACCTTGCCCGCCATGTCGCTGGCCTGCACGGCGTTGCCGCTGTTTTGCTGCACCGTGGCCGCCAGCTGCTCCATGCTCGACGCCGTCTGCTGCAGGGCTGACGCCTGCGCTTCCGTGCGGCCCGACAAGTCCATATTGCCGGCGGCGATTTCCTGGCTGGCCATGCTGATACGCAAGAAATTGCCGCGCACGTCGCCGACGATGGAATGCAAGTTTACGCGCAGCTGGCGCAGGGAGCGCAGCAGTTGCCCCATTTCGTCGCGCCGCGTCGTATCGAGCTCGCCCGTCAGGTCGCCGCCCGCCATCACGTCGCAAGCCTGGCGCGCCTGCTGCAACGGTTGCAGCACGGCGCGGTGCAGGCTGTACCAGAAATACAGGGTCGCGCCCAAGGCCGCCACGGACAAGCCCGTCAGCCAGCCGGCCGCGCCGGCCGGCAGCAGGCCCGCATTCCACGCCAGTTGCAGCAGCAATACCAGGCTCAGCAAGCCCAGATTCCAGCCGATTCGCTTGCCCAGCGGCAAGTCACGCAGGCGCGCGAACCTGGCCAGCCAATCCGTCCGCACGGCCGCGCCCTGGCTGATGACGATGCCGTCGGCCTGCCCCGCCTTGATGCGCGCGTACAGGGCCGAGGCCTGCGCCACCTGCTGGCGCGTGGGCTTGGTGCGCACGGACATGTAGCCGACGGCCACGCCGTCTTCCACCACCGGCGTCACGTTCGCCAGCACCCAGTAGTAATCGCCATTCTTGCAGCGGTTTTTCACCATGCCGCTCCAAGAGCGCCCCGAACGGATGGTGGCCCAGAAATCGGCAAACGCTTCGACCGGCATGTCGGGATGGCGCAGGATGTTCTGCGGCGCACCGATCAATTCTTCCGCGCTGTAACCGCTGACGGCGATGAAATACGGGTTGGCATAGGTGATATTGCCTTGCAAGTCGGTAGTCGAGACGATGGTCTCGGTATCGCTCAGGTTGATTTCGGTATCGCTGACGGGAAGATTGAGTCGCATGGTCACATCCTCAAAAGTAGCCCGTGCAGGCACGGGGAAGCGGGCAAATGCAAGGCGGCAGGAAGCCGGCGACAATCTGCACCGATACATTAATTTTAATATCTAATTATTAATTTAAATCGGCAATTTTCACTGGCGAAATTGCCTTGCGAATCTGCAAATATTGCAGGCGGCAGCGTGGCCGCAGGGGGATGGCGGGAACGGTGCCGGAACAGCGTGACTGTCCCGGCGGCAAACAACGCGGCGGCTTAGCGCGGCACGTAGCGCCAGTTGGCGTTTTCCAGCATGAAGGTCAGTTCCGTCTTGATGGCTTCCGGACGGCTCGGCACGCTCAATTCTGTATCGCACACCAGATAGCCCGTCTTGCGCTTGACCTCGCACTCGTTGACGGCCTTGACCTGCATGGTGCTCTGCGCTTCCTGCATCTGCACATCCTTGGCCGCTTCCGGATTGCGCGCCACTTCTTCCTTGGCCCAGGCGCGTATCATGGCTTGCGCCTCGGCCGGCGACGGTCCCGCGAACTTGGCATCCTTGCGCTCGACGCCCACCCAGGTACCGTTCTCGTTACGCAACGGCAGCACCATGAAAGCATCGCGCATGCCCCCGCTCATGGCGACCAGGCACACCACTTCGCCCGGCACTTCCTGCGAATCCTGGCAGCCGGTCAAGCTGGTGACCTTGACGGCGATCGGTACCGTCACAGTCGATTGCATTTTGGCCCGGGTCTTGGCCACGCCCACCTGCACGGCGGCGTGGATTTGTTCGAGCGTCGGCATGGTGGCCGCCTGGGCCGGCAAGGCGGCAAACAGGGCGGCGGCGGTCAGGGCGAGGGAAGTCAGGCGCATGGGAATCGAGAGTAGTGAGCAAAGGCCGGCAGTCTAGCACTTTACATAAAGACAGTTGTTTCTATTGAGAATGATCGTCGCCATCGGGCGCGAGAAAGGCGCCGCCCCCGTCCGCCTGTCCGCGCAGGCGCAAGCCGATGGCGCGCAGCATCTCGACCAGCTCCCGCAAGCGCAAGCCCTCGTCCGTCAGCCGGTATTCCACCTTGACGGGCACTTCCGCGTAAATCGTGCGCGTCAGCAAGCCCGCCTCTTCCAGCGCGCGCAAGTCCAGGGTCAGCATGCGCTGCGAGATATTCGGCACGGCGCGGCGGATTTCGCTGAAGCGCTTCGGCCCCGCCATCAGATAGCTGAGCAGCACGATGCGCCAGCGCCCGCCCAGCAATCGCATGGCTTCCTCCACGGCGCAGCCGGAGACATTGTCTTTCATGGTTGGCTTCCCACCTGGTATAAAAAATGTATCTATACCACATTATTCTGCCTTCTTCCAAATAGTAACCATCACGATTAGACTGCCCTTCCCCCATCCCACAAGGAGTATCGACTTGGAAACCACCCTGATCTACAGCGTGCCGTTCGGCTGCTCGTTCGCCGCCATCGCCGCCCTCGAATGGAGCGGCCTGCCGTACCAACTTGCCCGCGTGGAAGCGCGCGACCCGGCCAGCAAACAGCATCCCGCCTTTCTCGCCATCAATCCCCTGGGCCAGACGCCGGCCCTGCTCACGCACGCGGGCACGCCGCTGCTGGAAAGCATGGCGATCCTGCTGCATATCGCCGCGCGCGCACCCAATAGCGGCCTGGGCTTTGCGCAGGGCACGCCGCAATACGACCGCCTGAACAGCGTGCTCTCCTTTTTGCACACGACGTTCCACGCGGCCTTCATGCCCGCCTTCCAGGCGTCGCGCGCGCCGGAAACCGACGCGCGCGCGGCCGTCTGGCGCGAGATGGCCGTCGAGAAGGTCAACAAAAGCCTGGCGCACCTGGAGCGCCTGCTCGCCGGCCGCACCTGGCTCGCTTCCGATACCGCCCCCACCATCGCCGACGCCTACCTGGCCGCCACGGCGCGCTGGGCCGAACCGCTGCAGCTGGCGCGCCTGGCAGACTATCCGGACACGGCACGCGTGCTGGCGGCGCTGGAACAGGACCCCGGCATCCGCTTTGCCCACGCCATCGAGGACGGCTTGCCGGCCACCAGCCAGGGCGGCTTCCTGGGCCACGTGGCGCTCGACCAACTGGCACTGCCGGCCGGCTAACCGGCGGTCAACTCCCGCAGCAGGCGCGTCTTTATTGCTATGATGTCGGGCTGCCGGCGGTACAGCCGGCCACATCAATACCATATCGATAACGTCGTCATAAAAATCGGGAGTTTGAATGAGTTTACGTCTGCTGCTCTTGGGAGCATTCAGTGCCACCATGGCCACCACCGCCGCCGTGCCGGCCCTGGCCGCGCCGCGCGGTTTCACCGTGGAAGACATGGTTGCCATGGAGCGCGTGGGTAGCCCCGTGCTGTCGCCGGACGCCACGCGCGTCGTCTACACGGTGCGCACCACCAACCTGGACAAGAACCGCGGCAACACGCAGCTGTGGATGATCGACCTGCGCGCGCCGAACGCTGCGCCGCGCCAGCTCACGCGCGGCGATGCCAGCGCCAGCGACCCGCAATGGTCGCCGAACGGCGACGCCATCTACTTCCTGTCCGGCCGCTCCGGCTCCTCGCAAGTGTGGCAGCTGCCCCTGAACGGCGGCGAAGCGGCCAAGGTCACCGACCTGGCGCTGGACGTCGACACCTACCGCCTGTCGCCGCAGGGCGACCGCCTGGCCTTCAGCATGGGCGTCTTCCTCGATTGCGCGGACCTCGCCTGCACGAAGAAGCGCCTCGATGACAAAGCGAAAAACAAGGCCAGCGGCATGGTCTACGACCAGATGTTCGTGCGCCACTGGGATACCTGGGCCGATGGCCGCCGCAACGCGCTGTACTCGGCGCCGATCGACGCCACGGGCAAGGTCAGCGCCGCGCCCGTCAGCCTGAGCGGCACCCTCGACGGCGACGCGCCCTCGAAACCGTTCGGCGACAATGGCGAATACCACTTCAGCCCGGACGGCAAGACGGTGGCCTTCTCCGTGCGCGTGGCCGGCCGCACGGAATCGTGGTCGACCAACTTCGACGTCTACACGATTCCTGCCGCCGGCGGCCAGGCGCCGCGCAACCTCACGGCCGACAATCCGGCCTGGGATGCGAAAGCCACCTACTCGCCCGATGGCCGCACCCTGGCCTATGTCGCCATGACCAAGCCGGGCTTCGAAGCGGACCGTTTTCATCTGGTGCTGATGGATGTCGCCACCGGCAAGAAGCGCACCCTGGCCGATGACTGGGACCGTTCCGTGGCCGACTTCCGCTGGACGCCGGACAGCAAGGCTTTCCTCGTCGCCGCCGATGACGTGGGCCAGCACCGCTTGTTCCACATCGACGCGGCCAGCGGCAAGGTCGCTGCGCTGACGGGCAAGGGCGCCGTAGGCGACTTCGACGTGCGCGGCAATACCATCGTGCTGGCGCAAGCCAGCCTGGCCTCGGGCGCGCAGCTGTACACGCGCAAGCTCGACGCGAAGTCGGAAAACGCGCCGATGGTGCAGTTGACGAAGCAGAATGCGGCGGCACTGGCCGACGTGCGTTTCGGCGAATATGAACAGTTCTCGTTCGCGGGCGCGAATGGCGAAACCGTCTACGGCCACGTCATGAAGCCATGGAACGCCAAGGCCGGCGAAAAATATCCGGTCGCCTTTTTGGTGCACGGCGGCCCGCAAGGCAGCTTTGGCAACAGCTGGAGCTACCGCTGGAACCCGCAAGTGTATGCGGGCGCCGGCTACGCCACCGTCTTCATCGACTTCCACGGTTCGACCGGCTATGGCCAGAAATTCACGGATTCCATCAGCGGCGACTGGGGCGGCAAGCCGCTGGTCGACTTGCAGAAGGGCCTGGAAGCGGCCACCAAGAAGTTCCCGTGGCTGGACCGCGAGCGCAGCTGCGCGCTGGGCGCGTCCTACGGCGGCTACATGATGAACTGGATCGCCGGTAACTGGCCGGATGGCTTCAAGTGTCTGGTCAACCACGACGGCGTGTTCGACAACCGCGGCATGGCTTACGCGACGGAAGAACTGTGGTTCACCGAGTGGGAAAACGGCGGCCCGTACTACGACGCGCCGGCCAAGCACGAACAGTTCAACCCCGTCAACTTCGTGAAAAACTGGAAGACGCCGATGCTGGTGGTACAGGGCGACCTGGATTTCCGCATCCCTACCGCGCAAGGCCTGGGCACCTTCACGGCGCTGCAGCGCCAGGGCATCCCGAGCAAGCTGCTGGTCTTCCCGGACGAGAACCACTGGGTGCTGAAACCGGCCAATTCGCTGCTGTGGCATCACACGGTGCTCGATTGGCTCAACACCTACACTAAAAAGTAAGCCTGTTCCAGCGTAAAAAAGCCGCACAGTTCGCACTGTGCGGCTTTTTTTCATCCATCAATTAGGCCAAATCAATACGCCATCAATACGTATTGAGCGCCTTGGCGAACTTCACGATCCACAAGCGGCTAGGACGCTCGCGGTCGTCGCCGCGCGCCACGCGGATGGTGTTGGCGGCGTTGCAGCCGGCCGCGCTGCTGGTGACGATGGTGCCGTTGGCATCGACCGTGCACTTCGTGACGTCAGCGCCATCGACTTCCACGCCATTCGCGTCAAAGATCTTCGTCTTCAGGCCGAAGTCATTGTCGTTGGCCAGCGCGATGGTGGAGTCGTCGATCAGGGTCAGGCCTTCCGCCTTTTCCGCCGCCCAGCCGATGGCGTTCAAGTCCAGCAGCAGGGTTTTCTTCAGCGGCGTGACGGCGGCCCAGTCGGCGCCGTTGACGCCAGCACCGCCCATGCTGCTCTTCTCCAGGTCGGACGTCGTCGCGTTGAAGGCGGCGGCGGAAATGTCCGTGGCGCCCTTCAATTCGACCAGCATCAGTTTATTGAAGACCTTGCCCGACGGCGCGGCGCCCTGCTCGATGACGAGGAATTTGCCGCCGCCCAGCGCCACCATGTCGCCCAGCTTGGCGTTGCCCGTGCGGCCATCCTGGTAGTCGGCCGCATTGAGCGGATACGCATACATCTTGCCGCTGGTGCCCGTCACCGGGTCGAATTCGATCCAGCGCGTGAAGCGGGCGAAGCGCTCCACCTGCTCCGCCTTCTTCGTCACCGAATACATGGCCGTGCCGTCGCTCAAGGGGCTTTGCAGGAAGGCGTACAGCTTGTCGTTGCTCGCATCGAGGGTCATGCCCTCCATGCCGCGGTTCGCGCGGCGCTTGGCGAACAGGGTTGGCAAGCCCTTGCCCGGTTCGTACTTGGCCTGGATGACGCCCGTAGCGGCATCGATCTTGATGATGAAGGGGCCGTATTCGTCCGAGACCCACAGCGCATTGCGCTTCGCATCGACGACGATGGCTTCCGAATCGAGGCCGCCCGCGTTGAAGACGGCCTTGCCGCTAGCATCGAACTTCATCGCATCCATGACGGGAATCTCGGCCGAATTGCCGACCGCGCCCACGGGCACGGGCAAGCCCGAGCTGTTGACGGCGGCCGACACCTTGATCGGCGTGCTCGATGCCAGCACGGCGCCGTTCTTGCCCACCGTGATCACGCCAAACGACGGGGTAAAACTGGGCGACGGGAAGATCTTGCTGCCGATGGTGCCCTTGCCAGAAGGGTCGGGTACCAGCGGGCCGTCGCCGTTCGGGCCGCGGTCCGTCAAGCCATAGAATTCCAGGTCGCCGGCCGCATTCTTGCCCTTGTAGGCCAGGCCCGAGCCGTACGACGGCAGGAAGCCGTTCGGGAATTCGCCCTTGATCTTCGCGTTCGCGCCTTCGTACGGCACGTAGAATTTATCGGCCGCCTGGATCTGGTAGCGCGTCACGGTCACTTTCACTTCGCCCACCGGATTGGCTTGCGTCAGCGCTTCATTGACGGGCGCGCCCGCTTTCGAAGCCAAAGTGTCTTCGAAATGCTCGCGCACGAGGGCGCGGCGCTCCGCATCGACCGTGCGGCCGGCGAATTTCGCGCCCACCGTTGCCAGATGCGCGGCCAGGGCCGCGTTGAAAGCTGCCGGGGCGGCGGCGAAGTCCAGGGTCTTGCCGGCCAGCGCAGCCTTCACTTCGGCCGTCAGCCTGATGCCGTTCGACGGATCGCTGTCATCGTCCAGCAATTGCAGCGCCAGCAGGCGGTTGACGACCTTGTCGTCCGCCACATTCGTGCTGGCGGCCAGCGCCAGCGGCGTGACGACGGCGCCGCACGGCGCCGAGCCCAGGGCCAGGCCGCCCACGCTGAAGGCGACCGTCTCGCCCGGATTGCAAACGAATTCGCCCTTGGCATTGGTGCTGGCCTTGGCCGCGCTGCCCGCCACGTAATCGAGTCCTTCCACCGCGCCATCGAGGAACACGCCCGTCTGCGCCACGGGCTTGGAAGGCTCCGCCGGCGGATTGTCGCTGCCGCCGCACGCGGCCAGGGCCAGGCCGGCGGCGATGGCCAACAGGGTCAGTTTCGGGATAGGCGTTACGGCAGTATTCATGCATTCCTCGGCTAAGGTGGGTGGAGTAGCCGTGGAGCATAACTAATCAAAGTGACAAGGCAATGACAGCGGCTAGGCCTGTGGCATATCCGCCACGGGCCCGCCGATGCCGCCAAAACGGCCATCGGCCTGGCGCCGGAATTGCTTCGGCGTGACGCCCTTCACCTGCAGGAAGCGGCGGTTGAAGTTGGCCACGTTCTGGAAACCCACGTCGTAGCAGACGTTCGACACATACTGGTCCGTATCCATCAGCAGTTGGCACGCCTTGTTGATGCGCAGCCGGCTGATGAAATCCGTAAAACTGTTACCCGTCGCCTTGCGGAAGAAGCGCGAGAATTTGCTCAGCGACATGCCCACCTGCTCGGCCAGCATTTCCGCCGAAATCGGCTCGCGGTAATTGTCCGTGATGTAGTTGAGGACGGAATTGACCTTGGCCAGAGTCGCATCGTCGTCGTACGAACGCAGGGAGGCGCTCGACAGCAAGCGGTAGTTGGCCGTGCGCGCCAGTTTGCTCATCAGTTGCACGAATTCGGCGAAACGCTCGGCGCCATGCGTGACGCGGATGCGCGCCAGGTGCCGCTCCGCTTCCGCGCCCATGTCGAAAAACTCCACGCCATAGCTGGAGCGCTCCAGCAGCGGCAACAGCTCGCGCAATTCGGGAATGACGCGCGCGGCGCCCGCCAGCGGCGCGTGGGCGAATTGCACGATCATGTCGCGCAGGGCCACGCCGCCTTCCGGCATCACGTTGGAAATCCAGTTGTGCGGCAGGCGCGGGCCCGTCAGCACCAGGTGGCCGGGCGAAAACTCGCCGATATAGTCGCCCACGAACAATCGCCCGCTGGTGGCGACGATCAGGTGCAGCTCGTACTCTTCATGGCAGTGCCAGCGCACGCGCGAGCTGGGATAGCCGTGTTCCAGGTAATTGATGATGCCGTCATAGCTTTCGCGTTCCAGTTCGGGCGCCTTGCGCTCGCTGTCCTTCTGCCACAGGTGTTCCATGCTCGTCTCTCCCAGGCTGTCCCCGCCTGTGCCATCCAATGTACCTCAAAAAGCCTCACTCGCCAAAACGGCCCAGCGCCTGCTGGCGAAACTCCTTCGGCGTCATGCCCTTCAATTCCAGGAAGCGCCGGTTGAAATTGGCCACGTTGTTGAATCCCGCCTCGTAGCAGATGTTGCTGACATAGCGCTCCGTCTCCATCAGCAGCTGGCACGCCTTGTTGATGCGCAGGCGGTTGACGAAGTCCGTGAAGCTGTTCCCCGTGGCGTGGCGGAAGAAGCGCGAAAACGTCCGCTCGGGCATGTCCACCTGCTCGGCCAGCTGTTTCAGCGAAAACTGGCTGCTGTAATTGTGCACGATGAAGTTGATGGCGGAGCTGATGCGCGCCAGGGCCACGTCGTCGTCGCTCGACTGCATCGGCACCATCGACAGCAGCTGGTAGTCGCTGGTCTGCGCCAGTTCGCCCAGCAGGCTCAAAAATTCGATCAGGCGCGGCAAGCCGCTGCAGTCGCGGATGCGCCGGAAGCGCCGCAGCGACTGTTCGCTGACGCCAAAGAATTCCACGCCGTGCAGGGCGCGCTGCAGCAGCGGGAAAATATCCTTCAACTCGGGCATGGCGGCGGCCATCGACGCCAGCGGCGCGTGCGAAAACTGGATCACCATGTCGCGCAAGGCCACGCCTCCCGGGGGCGTGCCGAGCGACACCCAGTTGTGCGGCACGCGCGGCCCCGTCAGCACCAGGTGGCCGGGCGCGAACTGGCCGATGTAGTCGCCGACAAACACCTTGCCGCTGCTCTCGACGATCAGGTGCAGCTCATACTCGTCGTGGTAATGCCAGCGCACCAGCGAATTCGGAAAGCCGTGCTCCAGGTAGCGGATGAAGCCGAAACTGCCTTTCGGCTCGAAGCCGGGCGTGGCGTCGCGCTGCTGTTCCAGCTCCATCTGCGGCTGTGGATACTCTGCCTTGCGTTGCATGGCGCGCCCTCCCCCGTCAGGCGACGATCTGTTCCAGCACCGCGCGCGCGCCCAGCCCGTACAGGCTGGCCAGCGACTGCCCCACCGCCTGCGTGAAGGCGGGTGTGTCGCTCAGGTCGCCGAACAGCTCGCGCAAGGACAGCAGCGCCGCGGCGTCCGCGCCGCCCTGCAGCGCCAGCGCGCGCAGGCGCACCGCGTACGGATCGTTCAGCGGCATCTCGCGTCCCTGCTCGTCGTGGCCTTCCAGGTAGCGGAACCAGCACGCCACGGTAAACGCCAGCAGCGTGATGGCGCCGCCCCGGGCCAGCGCTTCGCGCACGGACGGCAGCACGAATTTCGGGATGCGCGCCGAACCTTCCGTGCCGATGCGCGCCAGCTGGTCGCGCACGGCCGGATTCGAAAAGCGCTCGATCAGGGTGTCTTTGTAGCTGTCCAGGTCTATGCCTTCCACTTCGTCGAGCAAGGGCGTGACTTCGTCATCCATCATGCGCCGCACGAGCGCGCGGATGCCAGAATCACCCATCGCTTCATGCGCAAACGTGTAACCGAGCTGCATGCCAATGTAGCACAGGGCCTGGTGGCTGGCATTGAGCAAGCGCAGCTTCATCTTTTCATACGGCAGCACGTCGTGCGTCATCTGCGCGCCCACCTGTTCCCAGGCCGGCCGGCCCTGCGGGAATTCGTCTTCGATGACCCACTGGCGGAACGGCTCACACACGACGGGCCAGGCGTCGACGATGCCGAAGGTCTCGCGCACGAGCGCCCGGTGTTCGTCCGTGGTGGCCGGCGTTATGCGGTCGACCATGCTGTTGGGGAAGCTGCCATGCGTGGCCAGCCAGCGCGCCAACTCCACGTCGCGCAGGGCGACAAAGGCCAGCAGCATCTTGCGCGTCACGTCGCCATTGTTTTGCAGGTTATCGCAGGACATGATGGTAAACGGCGCCAGGCCACGCTGGTGGCGCAGGGCCAGCGCCGCGGCCAGGTAGCCGAACGAGCAGCGCGGCGCCTCCGGGTGCGCCAGTTCGTACGCAATGTCGGCATGACCGGCGTCAAACTCGCCCGTGCCCTGGTTCACGTAATAACCGCCTTCCGTGATGGTCAGCGCGACGATGCGCGTGCCGGGGTCGGCCAGCTTATCCAGCACGGCTTGCGGCTCGTCGGGCGCATACAGGTATTCGGCGATGCTGCCGATGATGCGCGCGCTATCGCCGGCCGCGCTGCGCTCGACCACCGTGTACAAGCCATCCTGCGCCTGCATGGCGTCGCGCATGGCCGCGTCATGCGCCAGCAAGCCCACGCCGCAATAGCCCCACTGCGCATGCTCCTGGCCTTGGAGCGCCAGCAAGTCGTCGAGGTACACGGCCTGGTGGGCGCGAAAAAAACCGCCCACGCCGATATGCACGATGCTGGGCACGAGCGCGCCGCGCGCAAACGCTGGCACGGCCACGGTCCCTGGCAACTGCGCCAGGTTTGCCTGGTTCAAGGCGATGGCGTCCATTACAGCACTCCTTTCGCCGCCGCGTAGGTCTTGCCGGCGCGGTCGAAATAATGCACGAAGCCCGGCTCGAACGTCAGGTGCGTCTGCTGGCCCGGCTGCAGGCTGCTGCGCTCCGCGCCGCGCGACACCACCTGCACATTGTTCGGCAGGCGCACATAGGTGAGGGTTTCCACGCCCAGCGATTCGACCAGGTCGACGGTGACGGGCACGCTGCCCGGCTGTGCCGCCCCCAGGTGCACGTGCTCGGGGCGGATGCCGACAAAACCATCGGCCTGCGCCGCGCTGCCCGCCTGCGCCAGCAGCTGCGGCGCCGCGTCGGCCGGCACCACGTTCATGCTGGGCGTGCCGATGAATTGCGCGACGAAGCGGTTGGCGGGACGGTCGTACAGTTCCAGGGGCGAGCCATGCTGCTCGATCTGCCCGTCGCGCAGCACCACCACGCGGTCGGCCAGGGTCATCGCCTCGACCTGGTCGTGCGTGACATAGATGGTGGTGGCGCCCAGCTCGCGGTGCAGCTTGGCGATCTCGATACGCGTCTGCACGCGCAGGGCCGCATCGAGGTTGGACAGCGGTTCATCGAACAAGAACACTTTCGGGTCGCGCACGATGGCGCGGCCGATGGCCACGCGCTGGCGCTGGCCGCCCGACAATTCTTTGGGCGTGCGCTCCAGGTACTTCCCCAGGTCGAGGATGGCGGCCGCCTTGTCGACTTTTTCGCGGATGATGGCCGGATCGACGCCGGCCAGTTTCAGCGCGAACGACATGTTCTGGAACACCGTCATGTGCGGGTACAGCGCATACGACTGGAACACCATCGCCAGGTCGCGCTTGGACGATGGCAGGGCCGTGATGTCGCGCCCGTCGAGCGACAGCTTGCCGCCGTCGATCGGTTCGAGGCCCGCGATCAGGCGCAGCAGGGTTGATTTACCGCAACCCGACGGCCCCACGAAGACGACGAACTCGCCCTGCCGGATTTCCAGGTCGATGCCCTTGATGGCGCGGTGCTCGCCAAAGAATTTCTCGATATTGCTCAGTTGAAGGTAAGCCATGATGTGTATCTCTATTCTGTAGTTTATTTGACTGCGCCAAAGGTCATGCCCTGCACGAGCTGTTTTTGGCAGAACCAGCCCAGCGCCATGATGGGCGCGATGGCCATCAGGGAAGCGGCCGACAATTTCGCCCAGAACAAGCCTTCCGGGCTCGAATATGAGGCGATGAGCCAGGCCAGGGTGCCCGCGTTGGACGCGCCCAGGTTCAGCGACCAGAACGATTCATTCCACGACCACACCATGCACACGAGGGCCGTGGAAGCGATGCCGCCCACGGACAGGGGCAGCACGACGTGGCGGAATTCGTCCCACACGGTGGCGCCATCCATGCGCGACGCTTCCAGGATTTCGCGCGGCAACTCCTTCATGCTCGTGTACAACAGCCAGATCATGATGGGCAAATTCATCAGCATGAACATGATGGTCAGGCCGATGCGCGTGTCGAGCAGGCCGAAGTACTGGTAGCAGATATAGATCGGCATCAAGGCGCCCACGCCGGGCATGTAACGCGAGCTGAGCATGAATTTCAGCAAGCCGATGGTGCCGCCCGTGGGAAAGAAAGCCATCGAATACGCGGCCGGGATGGCAATCAGGAGGCCGATGGCCGTCGACAGCACGCTGGTAAACAGCGAGTTCCACGCGTAGCCGAAGTAATTGTCGCGCGCCAGCACTTCGCGGAAGCTGTCGAGCGTCGGCGTGAAGAACAGCAGCGGCGGCGTGGAAATGGCTTGCCCTTCCGTCTTGAAGGCCATCAGGCCCAGCCAGAAGATGGGGAAGAACAGCAGCAGCGCGAACAGCCAGGCGGCAGCCGTGCGGCCATATAAGTTAAGTTTGCTATGCATCAAGGTCTCCTTATTTCGACAGATTCTTGCCGATGACGCGCATCAGGAAGAAGGCGGCGATGTTGGCGATGAGCACGGCGAACAGGGCGCCGGCCGAGGCCGCTCCCACGTCATAGGACAGCAGTGCCTGCTGGTAAATCATGAAAGTGATGGTGGTCGTGTCGAAGCCGGGACCGCCGCCCGTGGTGGTAAAGATTTCCGCAAAGATCGACAGCAAGAAGATCATTTCGATCATCAGCACCACCGAGACGGCGCGTCCCAGGTGGGGAATGTAGAGGTAGCGCAACTGCTGCAGATACGTGGCGCCATCCATGCGCGCCGCTTCCAGCTGTTCCCGGTCCATCGATTGCAGCGCCGTCATGAAGATCAGGCAGGCAAACGGCAGCCATTGCCACGAAACCATCATGATGATGGAAAACAGGGGGTGGGCCGACAGCCAGTCGACGGGCGTGGCGCCAAAGAACAGGCTGATCTGCGCGAACAGGCCGTAGATCGGGTTGAGCAGCATGTTCTTCCACATCAGGGCATTGACGGCCGGCATGACGAGGAACGGCGAAATCAAGAGCACGCGCACGACGGCGCGCCCCGGAAACGCTTCATTGATCAGCAAGCCCAGCGCCGTGCCCAGCACCACCGTGATCAGCATGACGGAAAACAGCAGGGTAAACGTGTTCTGCAGGGCCGGCAGGAACGAGGCATCCGTAAAGAAAAAGTGGAAATTGGCCAGGCCATGGAAAGGATGGCCGCTGGGATCGAGCATGGAATAACGCACGAACGAGTAATACAGGGTGATCAGCAGCGGGATCACGGAAATGACGGAGACGGAGACCACGGCCGGCGTCAGCAAAGTCCGGGGGATAATGCGTTTCATAGGATACTCTTGGGACGTGAGGGAGTGACGGCCCGCTGAACAGCAAGGCCGATCACATCACCTGTTGACAAAGCAAATGGCACAGCAAGACCGGAGACGTCTTATTTGTAGTACCCGCCTTTGCGCATTTCTCTTTCAGCCGTCTGCTGCGACAATTCCAGCGCCTGGTCCACCGTCACCTTGCCCAGCAGCGCCGCCGCCATCTGCTGGCCGGCCGCCACGCCGATCACCTGGAATTCGGGAATCGACGCAAATTGCACGCCCACGTACGGCGACGGCGGCAAGGTGCTTTGCACGGCGCGCGTGGTGGCCAGGGCCTTGCCTTCGGCGGCGGCAAACTTCGCCACTTTCTGGAATTCGGGGCTCGCATACGTCGACTTGCGCGTGCCAGTCGGCACGTTGGCCCAGCTCGTTTCCTTGGCAACCAGTTTCACGTAGTCGGGCGAGGTGGCCCAGTTGATGAAGCGCTGCGCCTCGTTCGGGTGCTTCGAGCTGGACGGGATGGCAAGCGACCAGATCCACAGCCAGTTGGCGCCCCGCTCCGTCACGCCCACGGGCGACTGGGCGAACGCCACCTTGTCGGCCACCTTGCTTTGCTTGGGGTCGGTGATGAAGGAAGCGGCGATGGTCGCGTCGATCCAGATGCCGCACTTGCCCTGGTTAAACAGCGCCAGGTTTTCATTGAAGCTGTTGGCGGCCGCGCCCGGCGGGCCGTATTTCTTCATCAGGTCGACATACATATTGACCGCGTCTTTCCACGGCTTGCTGGTAAATTGCGGCTTCCATTGCATATCGAACAACTGGCCGCCATAGGAATTGGCCATGGTGGTGATCAGCGCCATGTTGTCGCCCCAACCCGGCTTGCCGCGCAGGCAGATGCCGTACACGCCGTTGGCCGGATCGTGCAGCTTGGCCGCCACGTCACGCAACTGGTTCCAGGAAGAACGGTCCTCGATCGTCACGCCGGCTTTTTTCACCAGGTCGCTGCGGTACATGATCATCGAGCTTTCGCCATAGAACGGCGACGCGTACAGCTTGCCGTCGCCGGAGAGGCCTTCGCGTATGGCGGGCAGCAAGTCGTCGATATCGTATTTGGCGTCAGGCTTGATGGGGATCAACCAGTTTTTCTTACCCCAGATGGGCGTTTCATACAGGCCGATGGTCATCACGTCGAACTGGCCGCCCTTGGTGGCAATATCGGTGGTCATGCGCTGGCGCAAGACGCCCTCTTCCAGGGTCACCCATTTGAGCTTGATGTCGGGATTGGCCTGCTCGAAGAACTTGCTGAGCTTTTGCATTTCGATCATGTGGCCATTGTTGACGGTGGCGATGACGAGGTCGGTTGCGGCGAAGGCGGACGAACTGAGGAAGCCGGCGCACAGCGCGGCAATGGCGGAACGTTTCATTGTGTGTCTCCAGTGTTTTTTGTCGTTGGCAATGCTCAGGTACTTAGCACCACGACCACAATGTAGCACCAGACTTTGATACTTTCTGATACTCCAAAACCGCAATTCGATACTCCTTTGCAAGCCCACTATGCGCAGGAGTATCGACATTGGATAAAAACAACACTTTGAAAGAAAGTATCGTCACTTGTTCGTTTTGTATCAGGGTGGTTAAAAAAGCGCTGCTAGACTTGGTTTTCGGCATTAGACCGTGTGCGGTGACAGCCTTCCGGGGCGCTACCGCTACCACCTACATTTTTCTGGAGACCGCATGAACCGCACTGCCTTGAAAACCTTGCCTGCCCTGCTCCTCGCCATCGCCAGCGCTTCCGCCATGGCCGACCCGATGTACCCATCCGACTCCGAAGGCTTCCACGGCTACCTGCGCGCCGGCGCCGGCAGCAATACGTCGGGCGACGGCGGTTCGCAAGGCTGCTTCGGCCTGGGTGGCAATACCATGAAATACCGTCTGGGCAATGAGTGCGACGCCTACACGGAATTCGGCTACACCAAGTCCGTCGCCAAGTCCGGCGGCGTGAACTACCTGGCCACCATCTGGGTCAACGCTTATGCGCCAAACTCGGATTTCGGCGACAACAAGCTGGGCATCGTCAAGGCCTACGTCGAAGCGCAGGGACTCGATTTCCTGAACGGCGGCACGGCCTGGATCGGCAAACGCTTCTACTACCGTCCTGACATCCACATGCTGGACTTGCAATACATCAATATGAATGGCACGGGCGCCGGCCTGGACCGCATTCCCGCTGGCCCGGGTAAATTCTCGTACGCCTTCTTCAAGGACAACGACGTCAAGGTCGCGTTGCCGAACGGCGGCGTCAACACCAAATCGGCCGTGCGCCAGAACTTCATCTACGGCGAGATTCCCGTCAATGAAAACGGTACCCTGGACCTGGCCGCGACCTACATCATCGGCGAAGGCAAGGATGACGTCGCCACTGGCAAGCGCAATAATGGCTGGCAGCTGTCGGCCTTCCACCGTCAAGGTAAAGTGTTTGGCGGCGGCAACACCTTCGGCGTGCAGTACGGCGTCGGTCCCGGCACGGGCAAGGGCGCGCAGTTCGGCGCTTCGGGCGACACCAGTTTCGGTTCGGACGTCAAGCGCACGCGTATCTTCAATGACATGGCGATCCAGCCGATGGCCAACTTCGGCATGGAATTCGTCGCCCTGTGGCAAAAAGACGAGTCGAACGCCAACGGTTCCTCGACCTGGACCTCGGTTGGCGTGCGCCCTGTGTACGCATTCACCGACAACTTCAAGCTGGTGGGCGAACTGGGCACGGACCGCGTGACGCAAGCGGGCGGCCTGCCGGCCAAGCGCCTGACCAAGCTGACCATCGCGCCGACGATCTCGGCTGGTCCTGGCC
Organism: Janthinobacterium sp. SUN137; assembly: GCF_030587265.1. Classification (NCBI taxonomy): domain Bacteria; kingdom Pseudomonadati; phylum Pseudomonadota; class Betaproteobacteria; order Burkholderiales; family Oxalobacteraceae; genus Janthinobacterium; species Janthinobacterium sp. SUN137. The sequence continues at coordinate 788,745 of NZ_JAPWHZ010000003.1, forward strand.
TGTGGTCGCGTCCTGAGCTGCGCGCTTTCGTGACCTACGGCAAATGGAACGATGCGGCCACCGCCTCGGTCAACGCGTCGAACAACGGCGGCCCGATCTACAACAACAATACCAGCGGCACCTCGTACGGCTTCCAGGTCGAGACGTGGTTCTAAGCCAGCTTAGCTAACGCCAGAAACCAAAAAGGGCGGAACCGCGGTTCCGCCCTTCTCTGTTTACATTACCGGATTCAACTTACGGCAGCGCCACCGGCAATTCCGGATACTCTTGCGTCAGCGCATACTTGGTGCCGCCCACGGTGACCGTGTAGTTGGCCGGTCCCGAGATCGGCAAGCGGTAATTCAAGGTCAGCGCCACGGAGCCGCCCGGCGCCAGAGATTGCCAGGCGGGAATCGCAAAGCGGGCCCGGTTGTAGTTCTTCGTGAAGCCGCCGATATTGTTCGGCCCCGTGTAGCCGGCATTGATCACCGTCAAGCCGAAGCCGGACTGGTCGCTCATGTCCGACGGCGCCGAGACGGGATAGTCGAACTCCACCACAGTGCCGCCCGGCAAGGTCGACGCCGTGTTGTTCTTCACCGTCATCACCGGATTGATGGGGAAGTTGTTGTCGCCCAGTTTCCAGCCGCCCAGGGTGATGCTGACATTGGCCGCCGTGCCCGGCATGGCGATTTCGGCGCGCTTGTTGCCATACGCGCCAGCCGTGCGGAAAGCCTGGTACAGCACGTCCGTCAGGGTGGTGCCCATGAAATACTCGCCCTTGCCGCCGTTGCGCGTGGCATCCCACGCATAGTCACCCGCCATTTCCCAGATCATTACGCCGCCGATATTGTTGTTGACGATGTACTGGGCCTTGGCCGCGATCGACTGCGTGGTTTCCGTGGAAATGAATACTTTCTTGGTCGCATTCCACAGCCACGGCGCCACCATGGTGCTGCTGTAATACGGCACATAGGTGCCCACCAGCGCCTTGTCCGTGACTTTATAGGCATCGAGGTAGCTCGGCACAATACCGTTCTGCAAGTTCAGCGCATGCCAGATGGGGTTGCCGCCGCCTGGCGTCGGTTTGCCCTGCGAATCCAGGTCGTACCACACGTTGTCGATGCCGGTGGCGCCCGTGCCGCACGTCTTGGTGCCGGCACACGTGACCGTGGAACTGATCAACGGCGTCGTGCCCCACAAGCCATTCGTGCCACCCGTCACATCCTTCCAGCCCCGCGTGTAGAACGGCACGCCGATATTGATGCGCCCCGCCTGCATGGCGCCACGGTAATAGCGGTAGGCCCAGTCCGTATTCAGATAGCCGATATTCTGGAACTGGTAGGCGTTGCCGGCGCGCAACTCACCGTCGTTGCCGTCGTCAAACAGCGCCGCGTTCGGTCCCACGTACTGGTTCCACGCGCCGTGCAAGTCATACGACATCAGGCTGGCGTAATCGAGATATTTCAATCCCGACATGTTTTCCTCGCCCCGCAAGACCCAGCCCGAGGCGGAACCGGCGATGGTCAGCAGGTAATATTTATTGTCCTGCACGGCCGCTTCGTCGAGCTTCTGGCGCAGCACTTTCAGCAGCACGTTGTAGCTCGTCATCAGGCCGGCCAGGCGCGGTTTCGAGACGGCGAAGTCGTTCGGATTGCCCGCTTCATTGTTGGTGGTCGGATGTTCGTAATCGACATCGACGCCATCGAAGAAGTTGTATTGGCGCACGAAGGCCACCATGGAATCGGCCAGGGTGTTGATGCCGGCCGTGTTGATGCTGCCGTCCGCGTTCGTCGTGGCCGTATAGAAGCCGCCGCTGCCGGCCCAGCCGCCCACGGAAATCATCAGTTTCACGCCCGGATACTTCTTCTTGTATTGCGACAGCAAGTTGAAGTGGCCCTTGTACGGCAGCGACGGGTCCATGGCGGCGGCAGGCACGTTCGGCCACGTGAGGCCCGTATCGGGATTGGCCGCGCCGCTGCCGATGGCGATTTTTGACGTGGCCGGATCGACGGAGGCAAACGCATAGTTCAAGTGGGTGATCTTGTCCCACGGCAAATTGTTCACCAGGTAAGTCGGACTGCCATCGGCGCCCGTGCGCCAGCTGGCGAAATAGCCGACGATGCGCCGGTTCAAGCCATTGCCCAGCACTTCACGGCCATTCGCGTCGTACACCTTGCAATACGGCACATTCGGCACGGCCGAGATCAAGCCGTCCGGACGGCAAGCCGTGGGAGTTGGCGTCGGTGTCGGGGTCGGGGTCGGGGTCGGGGTCGGCGTTGGGGTCGGTGTCGGTGTCGGTGTCGGCGTTGGCGTCGGTGTCGGCGTTGGCGTTGGCGTCGGTGTCGGGGTCGGCGTTGGCGTCGGGGTATCCGTCACGGCCCATGGGCCCCACTGGTCGGTGGCGCTGGGGACATTGCCCTGCGTCCACCACTTGGCCTTGTAGGTGACGCCCTGGTACAGCACGCACTGGCCGCCCGTGTAGACGGTGGCGGCATCCCAGACGGCGCACGCTTCCGCGGCGGCCAGCAAGGTGTTGGGCGTGGCGGTCGTGCCTTCCTGCCCGCCGCCGCAAGCGACGAGCACGCCGCTGAGCAGGGCCATCAATAATGCATTCGATTTCATGTTGTATTGGTCTCCGTTATGGTTGTACAGGTTGTACGTTGTGAGCTGTTGCAGGCCCCTGAAGGGGCTCTTGTCAACTGTTATCCCTGGCCGGCTATTCCTGCATTTACTGCTACTGCAACTTCACATTCCAGTTGGCTTCCACGCATTTCACGTAGTTTCCGGCCAGCAAGGCGCTGTACGGGGTTTGGTAACTGACCAGCTGGCATTGGTTCTCGCCACCCGCGCTCCAGTTCTTTTCCCAATAGATGTTGTAGGAGGCGGAACTGGCCGGGGTGAAGCGCTGCATATTGGCGCATGACAATTGTTCGCCGGAATAATCCCAGCCCATGTCGGCGGCAAATTGCTTGTAGTAATCGATGCGGTTTTGCGCGGCCTGCTTTTCCGTGCCCTGCCCGCATTCGGCGTTGATGATCATGATGGTGGTGGCAAAGTTATTGCCGGCGCCAGCCGTCGTATCGGCCGCGTTCGGCACCCACGTGCCATCGAGCACATGCAGCATCGACGGTTTCGGCGGTTGCGGATAGACAAAGAAGAACGTGGCCGACGCCAGGTTCAGCCACGTCGAGGCCACCAGGTCCGGATTTTTCAGCAGCACGGATTGATCGCCGTCATGCATGGCTTGCGAAAACGGCCCATAGTTGTAGTTGTACGACAGCTGCTTGGCGCCACGGCCGAAATATTTCTTGAAGCTGCCGTCGGCATTCTTGCCGCAGGTCCACACCTTGTTGAAGACGGGGTCGGCGCACTCGATGTTGTAGCCGCAGCCGGCGCCCGTTTCGTCGCAGCCCAGTTCGCGCAAATACTTCAAGCCCTGGCGCCATTGCGGCAGCGGGCTGCTGGCGTTGTGGTCGCCCGTTTCCTGCCCGAAGTGGGCAAACATGGTCGCCAGGCTGTGGCGGCAGATGGCGTCCGCATTGCGCCCGTCGCTGTAGTCGTCGCACACGGCGGGGAACTTGGCCACCGCTTGCAGGAAGCGCTGATACGTATAGCTGGCGTCGCGCGCGGCAAAATAGTAATCCCACTTCGCCGCCGGCAACAGGCGCTCGACGCGCTTGACATTGAGGGGATTGCTGGTCAGGCCGGGCTGCACGGCTTCGACGGCCGCATTGCCCAGGGTGCGGATCGAGGCCTTGACCTTGCGGAAGAAATCGTTATTCGTCAGCGCCGCCTCGTTCGCTTCGGCCTGGGCCTTGGTGGGAATGCCGGGCGTAGGCGTAGGCGTGGGTGTTGGAGTGGGCGTCGGGGTGGGAGTCGGTGTCGGGGTCGGCGTGGGAGTCGGTGTCGGCGTGGTGCTATCGAGGCTCCACGGCCCCCACTGGTCGTTGTTCGGCGCCGTGCCCTGCACCCACCATTTGGCCCGGTACACCTTGCCGTCGTAGACGGCGCACTGGCCCGCCGTGTAGACGGCAGCGGCGCTCCAGGCCGCGCAACTGTCGCTGGCGGCCGTGGCGGCCAGCAGGGTCGATGGGGGTTCGGTGGTGGAATTGCCGCCGCAAGCGAGCAGCGCGCTGCCCAGCAGGCCAGCCATCAAAGGCGAGGCCAGCCGGCTAATTTGCCGTGTCTTCACAATGTCTCCTGAACGTTATACGAAAACTATCGAAGTAGCTTTTATGTTGTACGTAAAGAAAGCACAGCGAAGCGTCGGCTTTCTGCACAGAGAATGCGACGCTAAAAATTGGTAGTCAAGTGGTTTTATATAACGGTGTTTTTTACAATACCAGTGACTTCAGGCGGTCTGGCCACGCTGTGGCAGACGAAGAATGAGGAAAGGAAAAAAAGAAGATTCCGCGAGCGGTACAGGCAATACCGCGCAAGCGATGGCGCGGCAAGTGGTATTAGCACTGCCGCGCCAGAATCAGGCCGGTTTCGGTGCCGCCTGCACTCTTTCCGGATAATACAGCTCATAAAACCAGCCGTACGCACTTTCAATTTGCGCCTGGATGCGCGGCGGAATCGCATGCTGTTTGGGCGCACTGATGGTGGCTTGCTGGCGGTGCGTGTATTTCATGCGGTAGTGGCTGTCGCTTTCCTGGATGCCGACCGCCAGCGCCTGCGGGTCGATCTGGAAGGGCGCCAGCCCCAGCCATGTATACAAGTGCGACATGCATTCCACTGGCCGCGCCATCAAGTCCTCGAAGCGCACGAAATACAGTTTCTGCTGCACCTCGATGGGCAGGTCCAGCACGGCATGCAGCGAACTCAATGGGGCACCGATGGTGCGGTCCTTGGCAAACAGCATGTCGGCCCGCCCCAGGCGGTCGAAATCGGCCAGGTGATCGACGAAGTCGAGCAGGATGGTGCGCTGGTGCTGGGCTTCGATGGAGCCGTAGACTTGCCCCAGTTCGCGCACGCAAACGATGATTTTCGCTTCCGGCGCCAGTTGCAGCAGCATTTCCACGCAGTGCAGCCAGGCGCGGTTCTTGTCGACCACGCCCTGCTTGCCGCAGTCCTGGTACCAGCCACGCAAGAAACCCTGCATGGCCGTTTTCAGGTGACCGTAGCTGGTCTCGAATGTCGTATCGAGTTGCGACAGGAAGAAAGCATCGTCGCTGACCATGCGCCGCATGCCCAGCAAGGCGTTGCACAGAGGCGAACTATTGCCTTCGCAATGCAGGTCGGGATGCTGCGCCAGCAACTGGCACAGCAAGGTGGAACCGGCGCGCGGCAGGCCGGCCACGCCGATGAAATTGGATGTCATGCGATTGTACTTTCAGTTCAGCGCTGCGCTTCTGATGGAAAACAACGATGGTGCAGCAATTATATGAGCGTTGCAACGGCGCGCCGGCATAAAAAATGCCGCTTCGAAACACGAAGCGGCATCTCCGGCGTCCCCGCAGGGAGACGCCACGTGCCTTACTGGCTATCCTGGCGCGTGTTGCCGCCAGCTTCGACCGGCAGGCGCAGCCCGCTATCGACCACGCTCAGGCGCAAGCCGGGCAGGACATTGTTGACGACATTGCCCGCCAGCTGCACCACCGGTGCGCTGCCCGCGGCGCCCTGCTCTGCCTCGCGCGGCGCATCCTGCGTGGCGGCGGACTTGCCTGGCGCCGCCTCGCCGCTGGCGATCATGTCGGCCTGCACCATATTGCCCTGCGACGGCGCCACGGCAACAGCCGCGATCACGCTCGCGACCGCGCTTTGCAGCGCTTCCGTCGGCTTGACTGTCAGCACGCCGTCAACATAGTTCAGCGCGTAGTTGGTCGACGCCTGGCCCGATGCCGACACCAGATAACTGCCTGCCGCGGAAGCCATCGTCGCCGGCGTGCCGAACGCCAGCTTGCCGCTCACTTCAGCGGCCAGCGTATCGCCACCGAGCAAGCCGCTGTAGCCGGCGCTGAAGTCGGGATTGGCGCGTCCCTGGTCTTTTTCGGCGTTATCGACCTTCACCGTCAGCGCTGCCTGCGTAATCGTGGCCGTGGTGCTGGCGGTGCCGTTGACCACGTAATTGCCCGCGTCCGCGCCGCTCAGGCGTATGCCTGCCACCGTCACCGTCTTGCCCACGCCCGCATTCTTGTCGCCGAAGCTGGCGCCATTGCTGGCAATACTCAGCTGATCATTGCCGATACGGTTGTCGCGCAGGGAGACAAGGGCATTCGTGGTGGCGTCATACACCTTGTTGACGCCGCTGGCGCTCACCGTCAGGGTGGCTGGCGTGATATCCGCCGTGGTACTGGCCAGGTTGCTGGCCAGCACATAGTTGCCTGCATCGGCGCCGCCCAGGCCCAGACCGCTGATGGTCACGGTCTTGCCCGTTGTGGCATTCTTGTCGCCGAATGTACCAAGGACGGGACCGCCAGCCAGGCTCAGGGCGTCGCCGGCCACCATGCCATTGAAGCTGGCGCCCGCCAGGTTCAGGCTGGCTGCCGTGCCGCCGTCGTACACCTTGTTCGCTGCCACGATGCCGGAAATGGCGCTGATGGACGCCGGCGTGATGTTGGCCGTCAAGCCTGTGGGATTGCTGACCGTGTAGTTGCTGGCCAAGCCGGAGCCGTCCAGCAAGGTGGTGCCGCTGACCGTCACGGCTTTCGCATTGCCCGCGTTCTTGTCGCCAAACGCTGCCGTCTGTCCGGCGATGGCCAGGGTTTCGCCCGCCACCAGGCCGGCCAGGCTGCCGCCGCTCAGCTGCGCCACCGCATTGCCGTCATACACCTTGTCGGCCGCCAGCTGGCCCACGACCGTCAGGACTTTTGGCGTGATATCGGCCGTGCCACTGGCGGTATTGCTAACAAGAATGTAGTTGCCCGCATCGGCGCCAGCGAGCGTGATGCCGCTGATCGTCACCGTCTTGCCCGTGCCCGCATTCTTGTCGCTGAAGGCACTGGTGCCGGCCAGCGCCAGCGTATCGCCGCCGATCTTGCCATTGAAGGTCGCCGCGCCGTTCAGCGTGGCCGTGCTCAAGCCATCGTAGGTCTTGCTGTTCACGCCCACGTCCGTCACGCTGCCGATAGTTGCCTTGCCGATATCGGCCGTGCCGCTGGAAGCATTGCTGACAAGATTGTAGTTGCCCGCATCCGCGCCACCGAGGGTGATGCCGCTGACCGTCACCGTCTTGCCCGTGCCCGCATTCTTGTCGCCGAAGGCGCCGCTGCCGGCCAACGTCAGCACATCGCCGCTGATCTTGCCGTTGAAGATAGCCGCGCCATTGAGCGTGGCCGTGGTCAAGCCATCGTAGATCTTGTTGTTGACGCCCACATTCGTCACGCTGCTGATGTCCGCCTTGGCGATGTCGGCCGTGCTGCTGGCAACAGTGCTGACAAGGTTGTAGTTACCCGCATCGGCGCCAGCGAGGGTGATGCCGCTCACATTGACAGTCTTACCGGTACCCGCATTCTTGTCGCTGAAGGCGCCATTGCCGGCCAACGTCAGGCTGTCGTTGCCAATCTTGCCATTGAAGGTCGCCGCGCCGGTGAGCGTGGCATCCGCCAGGCCGTCGTAAGTCTTGTTATTGACGCCCACGTTCGTCACGCCGCTAATGCTTGCCTTGCTGATGTCGGCATTCACATTGCCCGGGCTGCTGAAGGTGTAATTGCTGGCCAGGCCAGTGCCGTCCTGCAAGACAGTGCCGCTGATCGTGACCAGCTTGCCCGTGCCCGCGTTCTTGTCGCTGAACGTGCCGACGCCGCCGCTGAAGCCCAGCGTTTCACCCGCGACCATGCCGCTCAAGGTGCCGCCCAACAAGATTGCCGCCGTCGTTCCATCGTAGACTTTATTGCCGGCAGTCACACCGGAGAGCGTGACGGCCTTGGGCGTGATACTGGCCGTGGCAGTGGCAGAATTATTGGTGAAAATATAATTTCCCACGTCGCTGCCGGACAAGGCGATATTGCTAATATTGACGGCCTTGTTGCTGCCCACGTTCTTATCCGTGAACGCCCCGTTCGCACTGAACAGCTGCACATCGTCGCCGGCAATCTTGCCATTAATCACGGCCGAGCTGGGGCTGAGACTGACATTCAGGTTGCCGTTATAGACCTTGTCCAGGGCAGTCAAACCGCTAATGCCGGAAATCGTTGCCTTCGCGATATCCCCCGTCAGGCTGGCAGGCGCACTCAGCGTGTAGTTGCCGGCCAGACCAGTGCCATCGCTCAAGGTCACGCCGCCAACCGTAATGGTCTTGCCCGTGCCCGCGTTCTTGTCGCTGTAGCTGGCGCCCTGGACGATAAAGGCCAGGGTTTCCGCGTTGACCAGGCCATTCAAGGCGCCGCCGGCAAGGCTCGCATTGGCCGTGCCGTCGTAGACTTTATTGCCGCCACTCAAGCCCGTCAACGTCAACGCCTTGGCGCTGATATTGGCGCTGCTGGCGGCCGTGTCGCTGGCCAGGTTGTAATTGCCGGCATCCGTGCCGCCCAGCACGATGCCGCTGACATTGACGACCTTGCCATTGCCGGCGTTCTTGTCGCTGAACGTGCCGACCGCGTTGGACACCGTCAGGTTGTCGCCGGCCACCATGCCGCTGAAAGCGGCGCCTGCCGTGTTCAGGCTGGCGGCCATGCTGCCGTCATACACCTTGTTGCCGGCCGCCAGGCCGCTCACGCTGGCGATGGTGGCCTTGGCGATGTCGGCGCTGCTGCTGGCCGTGCTGCCGGTCAGGTTGTAATTGCCTGCATCCGTGCCGCCCAGCGCGATGCCGCTGATGCTGACCGTCTTGCCATTGCCCGCATTCTTGTCGGCAAAGCTGCCGCTGGCGCCCGACACGCTCAAGCTGTCGCCGGCCACCATGCCGGCAAATGCGGCACCCGCCGTATTCAGGCTGGCAGTGGCATTGCCGTCATACACTTTATTTTCAGCAACGATGCCGGTCACGCCATTGATGGTGGCCTTGCTGATATTAGCGCTGCTGCTGGCCGTGCTGCTGGTCAGGTTGTAGTTGCCCGCATCCGTGCCGCCCAAGGTGATGCCGCTGATATTGACCGTCTTGCCGTTGGCGGCGTTCTTGTCGACGAAGCTGCCGCTGGCGCCCGACACCGTCAGGCTGTCGCCGCCCACCATGCCCGTAAACGAGGCGCCCGCCGTATTCAGGCTGGCGGCGGCGCTGCCGTCATACACCTTGTTGCCGGCTACGATGCCGGCCACGCCGCTGATGGTGGCCTTGCCGATATCGGCTGTGCCGCTGGCCGTGCTGCTGGCCAGGTTGTAGTTGCCCGCGTCCGTGCCGCCCAGCGCGATGCCGCTGATGCTGACGGTCTTGCCGCTGGCGGCATTCTTGTCGGCAAAGCTGCCGCTGGCGCCCGAGACCGTCAGGCTGTCGCCGGCCACCATGCCGGCAAATGCGGCGCCCGCCGCGTTCAGGCTGGCAGTGGCATTGCCGTCATACACTTTATTTTCAGCAACGATGCCGGTCACGCCATTGATAGTGGCCTTGCTGATGTTGGCCGTCGTGCTGGCCGTGCTGCTGGTCAAAGTATAGTTATCGGCGTCCGTGCCGCCCAAGGTCATGCCGCTGATATTGACCGTCTTGCCGTTGGCGGCATTCTTGTCGACGAAGCTGCCGCTGGCGCCCGACACCGTCAGGCTGTCGCCGCCCACCATGCCCGCAAACGTGACCCCTGCCGTGTTCAGGCTGGCTGCGGCGCTGCCGTCATACGTCTTGTTGCCGGCCACGATGCCGCCCACGCTGGCGATGGTGGCCTTGCTGATATCGGCTGTGCTGCTGGCCGTGGTGCCGGTCAGGTTGTAGTTGCCCGCGTCCGTGCCGCCCAGAACGATACCGCTGATGCTGACCGTCTTGCCAGTGCCCGCATTCTTGTCGCCGAAGCTGCCGCTGGCACCCGATACGCTCAGGCTGTCGCCGCCCACCATGCCCGCAAACGTGGCGCCTGTCGTGTTGAGGCTGGCGTTGGCGCTGCCGTCATACGTCTTGTTGCCGGCGACGATGCCGGTCACGGCGCTGATGGTGGCCTTGCTGATATCCCCCGTCAAGCCAACGACAGGCGCGAGCGCATAGTTGCCGCCGGCGCTGCCGCCCAGGGCGGCGTCGATCGTCACGGCAATGCCGTTGCCCGCATTCTTGCTCGCATACGTGCCATTCACGGCCGAGCTCACATTGGCCAGGTCGCCGGCCAGCACGCCGCTCAGGGTGCCGCTGATGGAAGCCGTGGTGGTGCCGTCGTACACCTTGCCAGTCACGGCCGCGCCATTCAGGGTGACGGACTTGGGCGTGATCACCAGACCGCCATCGATATAGCTGATCGCATAGCCGGACTGCCCGCCGGAAGAGTACAGGCCGCTGGCCGACACGCCATACGTGCCCGCATTCACGGCGCCAGCGGCATTGCCCGCATAGATGGGCGTGCCCAGCAGGCTGGCGCCTGCCACCGTGTTCGAGTAGGTAAGGCTATTGCTGCCGCCCGCGTAGGCCACGCCGTCATACACCTTGCTGTCGTAGGAAACGCGCACGGTGATCTGCTTCATGAACGAGCGCAGGAAAGGCGCGCTCTGGCCATCGTAGACCACCCACATCTGCGCCAGTTCCCAGCCGGCGCCCGTGTAGTTCGACAGCGTCTTGAGCCCGCTCGTGGTCAGGTCCGTGCCGCCCGCACTCGTTGCCTTGCCGCTGGCCGTGGTATCCCAGTAACTGCCCGTGACGCTGCCCGCGCCCGCGCCGACCAGGCCGCCGCCCGCGCCGCTCACGCTGCCATTCGCATAGCTGGTGGCGACGGTGCCGCTGTTGCTGCCCACCAAGCCGCCCGCGCCACTGCTGCCAGTCACCGCGCCGCTGGCATAGCTATCCTTGAGCGTGCCCGTACTCGTGCCCACCAGGCCGCCAACGTTGTTGGCGCCCGTGACGGCGCTGGTGGCAAAGCTGCCGCTGACGCTGCCGCCATTCATGCCGACCAGGGCGCCCGTATTGTCGCCGCCGCTGATTGCGCCGCCAGACAAGCCCACATTGGCGATCACGCCGCCGCTACCGACGACGCCAAACAAGCCCACGCCCGCCACGCCCGACTTGATAATATTGAGGTTGGAAACAATATGCCCGGTGCCGTCGAGGCTGCCCGTGAAGGCCGAACCTGCCGTACCGACAGGAATAAAGCCCGTGCTGCCCCACACGTCGTTGCCGTTCGCCGCCGTGCTGGCTGCGCTGAAGCTGCTGCCCAGCGTATAGCTGGCTGCCTTGTTCATTGCCATCAATTGCAGCTGGTGCGTGGAATTGATGGTGTTCGACCATTCCGACGCCAGCATGGGGCGCGTGCCGGCGCTCGCGCCATTGATGGAACCGTCGCCGCTGACGATCACCCAGTTGTTGCCCGCCGCACCGGCCGTGTTGGTGAAATTGAAACCTGCGAAATTACTGCCTTGCAACATCTGCGCGCTGGTCAGGCCCAGCGCGTTCGAAGTGGCCGCGTTGCCAGTCACGCCGATGGCGGCGATCGCGCCATTCAAGCTCTTGTCGAAATAGGCATTCGTCACCGTGCCGCCGTTGTTATCGCCGACGATCATGCCGACGCTGGCGCCCCCCGCCGTGAGCTTGCCAGAGTAATAGACGTTCGTCATTGTCGATAGGTTGTAGCCGACGACACCGCCCACGGTGGAATTGGCAGTCACATTGCCGGTGGCGTAGCTGTTACGTATCGGGCCATACGACAAGCCGACCAGGCCGCCGATGTTATTGCCAGTGCCTGTCACATTGCCGGTGGCATAGCTGTTATCGACCGTGCCGCCCGACTCTATCCGGCCCAGCAGGCCGCCCAGGCCGGATACACCCGTGACATTGCCCGTGGCATAGCTGTTCGTCACCACGCCGGTGGCGTCGTTAATGGCGGCCAGGCCGCCGCCATAGCTGCCGCCAGCGCTGCCGACGCTGATGGCGCCCGTGGCGTAGCTGTCGCTGATCGTGCCGCGGTTGAAGACCGCCAGACCACCGGCGAAATAATTGGCCGAGGTGGTGGCCACGGCGCTGGAACTGCCCTTGATCAAGCCGCCTGCCGCATTCACGCCCACCAGGCCGCCGGCGGCGCCATACGCGCCGGCAACGACGGTGCCGGCGGCGCGGCTGTTGCTGAGCGTGCCGGCATTGGTGCCCACCAGCGCACCCATGTTGATATAGCCGGAACCATGCACGGCGCCGCTGCTGGACACGTTCTCGATGGTGCCGTTGTTGCGCCCCGCCAGCGCGCCGATGTCGGTATACGCGGCGCTGAACACGGCTTGCGAACCCGTGATGTTGACATTACTCAAGCTCAGGTTGCGCACGCTGCCGGCGGCACCGATGTTGCCGAACATCCCCACCGGCGTCTCGGGGCGGTTGATGGTCAAGCCATACAGCTCATGCCCCAGGCCGTCAAACTTGCCCGTGAACGGCGTGCCGGCGCTGCCGATGGGTACAAATCCCTTGCCGCTGTCCCAGCTGCCCGTGGCGCTGGCATCGATATTGCTGCCCAGTACATAGTTGCCGGATAGATTGCCCTGCATGCCCTGTACATCGTTGCCGCTCGTGCTGTTGAAAGCGCCCAGGCTGTTGATCACCTGATACACGGTCACGCTGCCGTTACTGCCCAGCTTGGTGCTGAAATTATTGCCCGATGGCAAATCGACTTCCGCCTTGACGTTATAGGTGGACAGATTGCCGGCCGCGAGCGCGCTCTGGCCATATTCGAGGGCCAGGCTGGCCGTGCCCGCGCCGCGCATGGCCTTGTTGATGTTGATATTGTTTTGCGCCGTCAGGGTCAGCTTGTTGGCCGTCCAGTTGATATTGTCGTTGACGTTGATATTGCCTTGCGTGCCGCTGCCGCCCGACACGCTCTGGATCTGCACATTGCCCGACTTCAAGGAGTTGCTCAGGAAGGCGCCCGTCATGTCGCCGCCGGAAACGGCGATATTGAAGTCGGTCGGATCGATCAGCCATGTGCCGGACAAGCCCTTGGCTGCCGCCGTCGTTACCTTCAGCGCATCGTCGATCTTCACGTGCGCGGCCGAGGTGTCGATGAAGCCGCCATTGCCGCCCGCAGGCGCGCTGGCGTCCAGGGTGCCGGCCGCATTCACCGTGCCGCTTTGCATGTCGCCCAGCAACTTGATCGTGCCGCCGCGCGTGTCGATGCTGTGCGCCTCGATCACGCCCGTGTTGTTGACGACGGTTTTCAGCAAGTCGCCCGCCGCTTGCGCCGTCAGGACGACGCTGCCGCCATCGGCCTGGATCAAGCCGCCGTTATTCACCAGCGCGCCCACGGCGCCCCGGTCCACCGCCACGTTCAGCAAGCCATCGCCCGCCACGTCCAGCGTGATGGCGCGGCCCGCCGCCAGGGCCACCGAGCCCAGGCGCGCCTGGATCGTGCCTTCGTTCGATACGTTCGCGCCCAACAAGGCCACATAGCCGCCCGGCGCGCTGATGTTGCCCTGGTTCAAGACTTTACCGCTGCCATTGCCGGAAAACTGGTACTTGCCCGCCATGAAGTCGGCATTGCTGATATCCAGCGTGGAAGCCACCAGGCCGGCCGTGTTCACGGACGCGCCGTGGCCGAACAGCACGCCGTTCGGATTGACAATAAACACTTTGCCGTTGGCCGACAGCTTGCCCAGGATGGTCGTGCCGTCGCTGCCCAGCACGCGGTTCAGGGCCACCGCATTGCTGTTGGGCTGCTGGAACTGCACCGATTCGCCCTTGCCGATATTGAAACTGGCCCAGTTGATGACGGCATGCTGGCTGCCCTGCTGGATCACGGTATTGCCCGGCGCGCCGTTGATCGTCGCCTGGCCCGCCACCACCGTGCCGCCCGCCGGCCCCGCCAGGGCCAGGGAGCCATAACCGAGCATCAGCGCCGCCGCCATGCCGGTCAGGGCGAAATGCGCGCCGCCCCCGCTGCTGCCCGGCATCGAGCGCTTGCCGGCGGATTTGACGTTTTCGGAAACGGCGGCGTAGGCGCCGGTGGCCTGGTTCCAGATGGAGCGGTAGATGCGGTTCATGGCAGTGTCCTGATGTTTTTATTGATGTAGTAATTTAGAAATACTTGACGGCTTGCAGCCAGAAGCGGCCTGCCGCATCCGGTGCCGAGGTCGCCTTGGCATTGCCCAGCTTGTGCGCGTAATACGCCTTCAGCACGAGCGCGTTGGCGCCCGTCCACGTCACGCCCACGCCCGCGCCGCTCAGGGTGCGGCGGTTCTCGCCGGCGCTCCAGGCATCGCGGTTCAGCTTGACGGTACCCGTGTCGGCAAACGCCAGCACTTGCAGCTGGCCGGGAAAGGCCGTGAACGCCGTCACGTTCTGACGCAGTTCCACATTCAGCACATAGCCCTGGTCGCCATACGCCTCGCCGCCCGGATAGGCGCGCACGCCGCCCACGCCGCCGATGCCCATCTTTTCGGACACATCGAGGTTTTTCGACGCCGCCTGGCCGCTGACGGTGCCGAACAAGCTCGTCTCGCCGCCCAGGCTTTGCACGCGCGCGCCATTGAAGGCCAGCTTGTTGAAGTGGCCATTGCTGTTCACCGTCGCGCGGTCAAGCGCCAAGGTTGCCGGCGTCCCGATATCGATCTTGCCCGTGGTGAAGGTCAGCGAATACGTGCTGGCGCCGCCATCGCCCCAGCCATCCTTGCTGTCGCCATTCAGATTCAGCATCCACACCCTGGCCTTCTTGTCGTTGACGCTGCCCGTCGATTCCGTGCGGTCCTGGAAGGTCTTGTCGTCATAGCTGACCTGTGCATACAGGTTGTTGCTGCGCGAGCGGATCAGCGGATAACTGCCGTAGGCGCTGGCGATCTTCGCCGTGCCCTTGGCGTCGAGCACGGCAAATTCCTTGCCCAGCTTGTAGTCCATATAGGTGTAGGCGCCGCCCAGGCGCAGCAAGCCCGCCTGTCCCTGATAGGCCAGGCGGCCATAGTTCAAGCCGTCGGCCGAGGTGAACGCGCGCACGGTGGCCACGTCGCCGATGCCGGCCAGTTCATTGATATTCAGGGTGGCGCCGATGCGATTGCGGCCCGTGTAGCGGTTGCCCTGGTTGTCCAGGTCGATGCTGCCGTTGAAGCGCGAGCCCGGCTGCACGTCGACGATCAGGTCGGACGCGCCCAAGGACGCCCCCGGCGCCAGCGTCGAGCTGACCTGCACGCCCGGCAAGTCCGACAGCAGCAGCAAGCGGCGTTCCAGCGGCGCCGTGGCGATCACCTGCCCGTCCAGGCCCGCCAGCACGGTGCCGGCCAGCCCGTCGGACAGATTGCTCTGGTTGCGCAGTTGCACCTGGCCATACTGGCCTGGCAACACGCTGATCGTGACGACACCATCCTGGATATCTTGCGCGGGCAAATAGGCTTGCGCGAGGAAATAGCCGCGGTTCTGGTAATAGCTGGCGATGTTGGACGCCATGGCGCGCAACTCGCCCAGGGTCAGCTCGCTGCCCGGAGTAAATCCCGAGGCGGCCACCAGTTCACTCTCGGTGAAGACTGGCGGCGCCGCGATCTGCAGGCGCTGCACGGCGATGCGCGTCGTGTCGCCCACCGTGGCGGCGGGCACATTGCCCTGCTGCACGCGGATGGCCGGCGGCGCTTTCGGCAGCGAGGGCGCCACGGGAATCTGCTGCAGCTGGCTGCCGGCACCGGGAGGATCGACGGCCCAGGCGGTCTGTATCAACGCCAGCAAGGGCAGCAGGGTCAACGGAAGTAATTTGGTGTTCAAGATCATCCTTTCAGGCGGCGCGCCCGCGCCAGGCTCGCCGCTTGCGGCTGCACTGACGGGGAATACAAGAGCTGAATGGAAAAATACTTTTTTGATATCAATGTTAAATACAATGATAATGAAAAAATAAAATTCCCACCAGCAACATTGATCCATTTTAGCGCGCCATTGAACAGGGAAATACCTATCCGAAGGCCTCATTCACCGTTTTGGTGCAGCTTAGATACGAGCAGCGCCAACATCCGCGAAGTAGCGTAAAAATGCTGCATTTCAAAGAAAAAATCGTTGTCTTTGTGCAACAATGTTGACCGTCTGCCACTGGCGAAATGCTATTCCACGCAGGCCGGTATGGGAAAAAATGGATGGTGAATTATTATTATCGCAATATAAAACAATGTTATTTTTCCGATATGGAGATATACCTCCAAAGCCGCACTTTTGTGTCGCACGCTGGCATGTCACACACTTATGAAAATGAGATGTGAAAAAGATATTTCGAACTTGCAAATCCGTCCCTTGACCATGCCACTGCTGGCACGCGACGGCCAGCGCTGCGAAGAAGATGGGAGGCCCACCCGGCACGTCAGCATGAAGCTGGCATGGCGGATGGCTGCGAAAAAAGCGGGGAGATGAGGGATGGTGCCGGGAGGACCCGGCCAGGCGTTACCTGGACAGCACGTATTTCGCCAGGGTCGCCGCATCGGCTTCGCTGAGCTGGCTGAACGGCGGCATGGGCACGGGGCCCCATTTGCCCGCGCCGCCACTGCGGATGTTGGCCGCCACGGCGGCAATGCCATCCTTGCCCCCAATGCCATCCTTGCCGTTGTACCTGGCCGCCACTTCCGCAAAGCCGGGGCCGACCACTTTCTGGTCGAGGGCGTGGCATGCCATGCAGCCATTCGCCGCCAGCAAGGTTTTGACATCCTTGCCGCCCGTAGCCGGGACGGCGGCTGCCACGGGTTTGGCGACGGCGGCGGCAGGCATGGCGGCGCCCCGCTCCGCGCCATAGGTTTTCACCAGGTAATCGACCATGGCCGGCACGTCCGCGTCGTCAAACTGGGCGCCGAACGGCTTTTTCATCTTCTTGACGGTCGCTTCCCAGTAGGCGCGCGGCGAGGCGGGCGGCTGGGTCGATGCGTACTGGGCCGCATGGCACGTCATGCAGTTGCGCTGCACCAGCTGGTAGCCAGGCAATTCGCTGGGTTTATAGGTCGCCGTTTCCGGCGGCAAGTGGATGTCCAGCGCGCACGCGCCGCCCGCCGCCGACAGTGCCAGCGCGGCAAGTAATCTCTTCATATGGTTCTCCTCAGACTGCCTGGATGCGCGTGGTTTCCACCACGTTGCGCATATAACCCATGGGATTCCACAGGGCTTTCATGGGCTGGCTCTGGCCGATGCGGTTGACGGCGCGCACCATCAGCACATGCTTGCCCTTGCGCGGCGCCTTCATGACCATCGTCCACTCGCGGAACGAAAAGCGCCCCAGGTCCTTGCCCAGCCTGGCTTCCTGCCAGGTCTGGCCGCCATCCACCGAGACGGTCACCTCGCTGATGCCCTGGCCGCCATCAAACGCGATGCCGCGCAGGGCCAGGTCGCGTCCCGCCTTCACTTGCGCGCCATCTTGCACGCTGGTAATGAAGGAGCGCACGTTGAGGCGGCTGATCGGCGTCGTCTTGCCCACGGGCGCGCCCGGTTCGATGAAGCCGGAACCATTGTCGGGAATGCGGTAGCCCGTGCTCATCCAGAAGCCGTCAAACGGCTTGTCCAGCACCGTGATGTCGCTCAGGTGCTTGACCCAGTAGGTGCCGTAATAGCCGGGCACGATCAGGCGCAGCGGGTAACCGTTCAGGAAAGGAATGTCCTCGCCATTCATGGCCCAGGCCAGCATGACGTCGCCCGCCATGATGTGCTCGACGGACAGGGCCTTTTGAAAGTCGGGACCGTCGCCCACGGGCGGCGTTTCCAGGCCATTGAAGGCCACTTGCACGGCATTGGCCGCGATGCCGGCCTTTTCCAGCACGGTTTTCAGGGGGATGCCCGTCCAGCGGGCATTGCCCATGGCGCCATTGCCCAGCTGCCCGCCATTCGCACGGGGGGCAAAAAAGCCGCGGCTGTTGCCCGAACATTGCGTCACGGCCACCACGTCGACGGGCTCGGCCAGCTGCTTCAGTTCCGCCAGCGACAGTTCCAAGGGCGTCTTGACAAGGCCGGCGATGCGCAGCCGGTAGCTGTCGCCGTCTATGCTGGTGGGCAAGCCACTCCAGTGATAACGCACGAAAAACGCATCGTTGGGCGTGATCGCGCCTTCATTGAACACGCCGAACGGCGTTTCCAGCTGCGGCGGACGGCTGGTCAGCAGGATCAGCGGGCGCTTTTGCGGGAAGGCCACCAGTTCGCGCTCGCCGTTTTCAAACGGCAAGGTGACGGAAGCGGCCAAGGCTGACCCAGGCCCCGCCACTGCGACGGCGCCCAGGGCGGCCGTCGTGCGCAGGAAGCGGCGCCGGCCTGCGGGCAACAAGGTCGGGTCAGACATGTTTGAGCTCCACTTTGGTGTCGGCCGCCTCACCGCCGTTGCGGTCGTCGTTGACCAGCTTCTTGATGTAATACATGACGCTCAGGATGACCACGCTCAACAGGCCAAACCAGAACGACACGCGCTGCTCCGTATCGGACGACACGCTCATGGCGCCCAGGATCACCAGCATGGCGATGATGGTGAAATACGTCAGGTAAGGAAACAGCCACATGCGCACCTTGATGCGTTCCGGGCATTCGCGTTCCAGGCGGCGACGCAGACGCAATTGAGATATCGCAATGAGCAGGTACACAAACAGGATCAGGATGCCGTAAGAGTTGACGATGAAGGGGAACACGAGGTCGGCCGACACATACGAGACGGCAATGGCAAAGTAGGCGAACAAGGTGCTGAACAGGATGGCGCGGATCGGCACACCGTTCTTGCTCAGCTTAACCAGGCCTGTGGGCGCATCGCCGCGGCGCGTCAGCGCAAAGATCATGCGCGACGAGGCGTACAGGCTGGAATTCAAGGCCGACAGCACGGCCGTCAAAATGATGGCGTTCATGATGTGGGCCGCGAACGGGATATTCATGACGGTCAGGGCGCTGACGAAAGGCGTGGCGATGGCCGGCGAATCCCAGGGCACGATGCAGACGACGACAAACATGGAGCCGACATAGAACATCAGCACGCGCGTGATGACGGAATTGGTGGCGCGGGCGATGGCCTTTGCCGGGTCCGACGTTTCGGCGGCGGCGATGGTGACGATTTCGGCGCCCGAATAAAAGGCCGTGGCGGCGACGGCGCCGCTGAGCACGGGGCCCCATCCATGCGGCATGAAGCCGCCGTTGCTGGTCAAAAAGCCCAGGGTCGGGATGCTGTTAGGCAAGCTTCCCGTGATGAACAAGGCGCCGACGAACAGGAAGACGATGATGGCGACCACCTTGATCGAGGCGAACCAGAACTCGAATTCGCCAAACGCCTTCACGGAGAACAGGTTCAGGATGGTCATCGACACGAGCAGTACTAGGCTGATCGACCACGACGGCACGTCGGGCAGCCAGAAGTTGACCAATTTCGCACCGGCAATGGCTTCCAGGGCCACGACGACGACCCAGAAATACCAGTACATCCAGCCGCTCATGAAGCCGAGGAATTTCGACACTTTCGGCTTGTCGTCGAAGGCCAGGCGCGCATATTCGTAGAAGGAGCCGACCACGGGCAGGGACGAGGCCAGCTCGCCCAGCATGCGCATGATCAGGACGACGAGGCCGCCCGTGAGCAGGAAGGAAAGGATGGCGGCCGGGCCGGCGGCCTTGGCGATGACGCCGCTGCCGACAAAGAGGCCGGCGCCGATCACGCCGCCGATGGCGATCATGCTCATGTGGCGTTGCTTGAGCGAGTGCTGCAAGCCGGTACTGTTATGCGATTCGCTAATCATGTTTTGTCTCCTGAAAATCTCTGAAGCTCGGTGCGCCCTGCCTGCTGCGGCTTGTTCTTGCCGCGCGGCTTTGTTTTATTTAGGCAACACCGTCAAGCAGCATCGATACATCGTGTGAATCAGTCTGGTTGGCCGCATTCCATAAGTCAATCTGGAAATGCAGCGGCCCGGCGCGGCGCCCGAGGGGCAAGCGCGCTGGAGGGTAAGTACGGCTTATTGCGGATTAAAAAAAGGAGCGGCGGCAACACTTGTGGCGTGCGCGCCACTCCCGGGAACGTCTTACACCTTGCCCTTCCATGGCACGAGGGTACGTTCGAGGTAACGCATCATCAAATCAAACAGGAAAGCAAAGAAGCCGATCACGATAATGCCCATGATCACCACGTCGCTGGCCAGGAACTCGGAAGCGCTGAGCACCATGTAGCCGAGGCCGCGCGTGGCTGCCACCATCTCGCCCGCCACCAGGGTGGTCCAGCCCACGCCGATGCCGATGCGCATGCCGGTGAGGATTTCCGGTATCGCCGCGCGCAAAATCACGTGCACGATCACCTGGAAACGGGTAGCGCCCATCGAGTAAGCCGCATGGATTTGCTCCAGTGAAACAGAGCTGACGCCGGCGCGGGCCGCGATCGCCATCGGCGCGAAGATGGCCAGGAAGATCAGGTAGACCTTCGAGAATTCGCCGATGCCGAACCAGATGATGACCAGTGGCAAGTAAGCAAGCGGCGGCAATGGACGGTAGAACTCGATCAAGGGATCGAAGATGCCCCGCGCCACGCGGTTGACGCCCATCATCACGCCGACGGGAATGGCAAACAGGCAAGCCAGGCCAAAGGCGCCGAACACGCGCACCAGGCTGGCCACCGTGTGTTCCCACAGGGTGGCGCCGCCGAAGCCGGTGGTGGCCGCCATGATGAATTTTTCATACACGGCTTGCGGCGAAGGTAAAAACAAGGGTTTCACCATGCCGCTGGCCGTCACGCCAAACCACAGCAAGAGCACGGCGATGACGGTGACGGTGGCGATGCGGCTGGAATTGCCCTGCCCCGGCGCGCCGAACGCTTCGCCGGGCATGGCGCAGCGGGGGGCGAACAGGCGGCCGAAGAAGCCGGCGCGCTTGGCGGTGGTGGGAGGAAATCCCACGACGGATGGGCTATGCATGGGACACCTCCAGCTCTTTATTGACGGCGCGTTCGTCGCCATAAATGATGTTGAGCACCGTTTCGCGCATCTTGATGAAGTCCGGGCTCGATTTCACGGCGCGCGCATCACGGCACTCGAGGAAGCGCTTGTTGAAATCGAGTTCATACGTGTGCGTGATGCGGCCCGGACGGGGCGACATGACGATCAGCCGGTTCGCCAGGAACAGCGCCTCGTCGACGCTGTGGGTAATGAAGAAGAACATGGTGCTGGACTTGGCCCAGATATCGAGCAGCAACTCCTGGATGGTTTCGCGGGTCAGCGCGTCGAGCGCCGCCATCGGTTCATCCATCAGCAGCATGGCGGGATTGCTGGTCAGGGCCCGGGCGATGCCCACCCTTTGCTGCATGCCGCCCGACAATTGATAAATCATATTGTCGTGAAAGTCCTTCAAGCCGACGAGCGCCAGGTTTTTCGCCGCCTGTTCGCGCCGCACGGCTTTCGGCACGCCTTGCAGCTTCAAGCCGAATTCCACGTTTTCCATCACGTTCAGCCACGGCAGCAAGGCATGTTTCTGGAATACGACGCCACGGTCGGCGCCCGGCCCTTCCACTTTATTGCTGCCCAACATGATCTCGCCCTTGGACGGGGCGATAAAGCCCGCCATCAGGCTCAGCAAGGTGGTCTTGCCGCAGCCCGAGGCGCCCAGCGCTACGACGAAGTCGCCGCTATTGATGGTCAGATTGATATTATTTAAGGCATGCACGCGTTCACCGGCCGTCTTGCCCGGATAAATCACGCTGACATCCTTGACGTAGAGATTTTCCATCGTGTGCCCCGCATAGGTGTAGTCACTTCAGTTCAACGCATTCTGTTCAGTCAGCGCGCCCGCAGGCGCGCCATCGCACAACGTTTACTTCAGCAGGCCGGCGGCCTGTGCATACTTGGGTGTCACATATTTGGCGTAATCGCTTGCCAGGGTGTCGATCTTGCCTTCGCCCTTCAAAAATTGCGCCGTGGCCAGCAAGGCTTGCGCCACGCCGCCCTTCGCGCCGCCACCGAGCCAGGCCGGCGACGCCTGCTCCTGCAGCGAGGGGTAGGCGTACAGGGCCACGGAAGCGGCCACGTCCTTGGCGGCCGCGCCCGAATGCTTGACGTTGGCTTTCACTTGCGGGGAATCGATGGTCCACGCCTTCGGATTGGCGCGGTAGTCGGCGTCGGCAGCGGCCATCACCTTGACGAACTTGGCCATGAAGTCCGCGTTCGCTTCGCCCCAGGCGCGCTCGACGGCCATGCCGTCAAACGTGGCCTTGCCCTTCTTGCTCAGTTCGCCGGAAGTGACGAGCACCTTGCCGTTTTGCTTGAGTTTGCTCAAGGCCGGGTCCCACACGAAGGCCGCGTCGATGTCGCCCCGCTCCCAGGCGGCGGCGATCTGGTTCGGCTGCATGTTCAGCAATTTCACTTCCGTGGGCTTGATGCCCCACGTTTCCAGCGCGAACATGGTGTGGAAGTGCGTGGTGGAAACGAATGGCACGGCGATCTTCTTGCCGCGCAAGTCCGTGGGCTTGCTGATGCCGGCGCCGTTGCGCGCCACCATCGCTTCGGCTTCGTTGATGTCGTCGATGATCCAGAACAGCTGCAGGTCGACGCCGCGGCTGACGGCCGCCGTCAGGGGGCTGGAACCGATGACGCCGATCTGCACGTCGCCGGACGCCATGCCGGTGGCCACCTTGGCGCCCGAATCGAATTTGCGCCAGTTGATTTTATAGCCGGTGGTTTTTTCCACTTCGCCGCTGGCGATGGCCACCAGGAAGGGACCGTTGATTTCCTGGTAGGCAATCGTCACTTCCTTGCCTTGCGCGAAGGCCGTGCCGCTGGAGGCGGCAACGACACCCAGCACCAGGGTGCCGAGGACGGCGCGGCGCATCGTTGAAAATACCGTGTTTTTGCTCGTGTATGTGTTCATGTCTCACTCCAAGTTATTGTTATGTGTGAACGTGCGGGCAATCTCATCCCTTGCGGGAGGCGCCGTTGGTTGCTCTATGTCAACTCATACGGCGGCTTAGTACGGCTACTGCTATTACTATTTAAAACACTTCATCCTTCAGGTGATACCAGCGGTACAGGAAGCGCTGGCCCAGGCGGCGGAACGGGGCGAACGCTTGCGACTCGACCAGTTCCATCATGTTGGGATACGGCAGTTTGGAATTGAAGATCGGCAAGCCCGTGTCGCTGGCCTTGCCCGCGATGCGCTCGGCCATGCGCCGGCCCGCCTGCGCCGAGTACATGACGCCGTTGCCGCCGTAACCGAGCGAATAGAAGATCGATTGCTTCGGGTCCGGTTGCACGATGCGCGGCATCATGTCGTGGCTGACGTCGACCCAGCCCCACCACGAGTAATCGATGCCGATGCCCGTCAGCGCGGGGAACTTGCGGTGCAGATCGTTGATCAAAAACTGTTTGTATTTGTCGTCCGGCGCGTCGGCGCCCGTGATGGCGCTGCGGCTGCCGATCTGCACGCGGTTGTCCGGCATCAAGCGGTAGTAGTGGCGCAAGATGCGCGTATCCGTGATCACCTGATGGGTGCGGAAGTTGCACGCCTCGATTTCCGCCGGGGTCAACGGGCGCGTGACGAGCGAGTTCGACAGGATCGGCAGCAAGCGGTTCTTCACTTGCGGATGCAGATGGGGCGAGGTGTAGCCGCCCGTGGCCACGGCCACGGAACGGGCACGCACCACGCCGCCCGGCGTTTGCAGATAATGCACGCCATTGCGCGTTTCCCAGCCCATTACGGGGCTGGACGGATGCACCTTGGCGCCCAGCGCGCGCGCCTTGCGCAGGTAGCCGAAGGCCAGCTTGCCCGCATGGATGCCGATGCCTTCCGGCTCGTGCAGCGCGCCGGCCGCTTCCTTGTCGTCGACGAATTCGCGCTTGACGGTGTCGGCGTCGAGGATGCGGGCGTCGTACTTGAAGATCTCGCGCATGACCTTGGCTTCTTTTTCCAGCGCAGGCATGGCTTTCGCCTTGTGGGCGATGTACAGGTGGCCGCCCGGCTGCGGGTCGCAATCGATGTCGGCCGTGATCTTCTTGAACGTTTCCATTGCGTCGCACACTTCCGCGTGCAGTTTCAGGGCCGTGTCCAGGCCATAACGGTCTATCCACTGCGAGCGCTTCAGGCGGCCCGTCGTGCACTGGGCCTGGCCGCCGTTGCGCGTGCTGCAGCCCCAGCTGACCCGGTTCGCTTCCAGCACGGTGGCCTTGATGCCGTGTTCCTGGGCCAAAAAAATGGCGCAGGACAGGCCCGTAAAACCCGAGCCGATGATGGCCACGTCGACGTCGATGTCATGCGTGATGGGGCCGTCGTCGGCGGGCGGCTCGCCGGCCGTGCCGATCCAGTAGGTGGGCGCGTAGGCATTGCCATGGCCGGGGCGCTGGGCCACCAGCGGATCGAAGGCGGGGTCGTAGGGCGTGCGGGCGGCGGTGCTGTTGTTGCCCATTACGCCAGGCGGGGTGTCGACAGGTTTGTTCATGGTCATTCCTGGTGAACGTGCTGGCTCAGACTGTGACGACGGGTGGGCGATCCTTGCGGAAAGCATTCTTGACTGCGATCTTGCCGTCGCGGAAAGTGAAGATATCGACCATGCGCGCTTCGATGCGCATGCCGTCCGCCTTGGTGCCGGCAAAGGTCGACTCCGTCACGCCGCGTTCGCCGCTGACGAAATGCACGGGGTTGAGCCAGGCCGCGTCGGGGAAGGTTTGCCAGGCCAGCTCGAAGCCGGCGCGCACGGCGTCGCGGCCGATGAAGCTCTTGCCCAGCAGTTCAGGACCGGCGACGGCGTGGAATTCGCAATCGTCGGCCATGGCGGCCATCAGGGCCTCGATATCGTGGCGGTTCCAGGCATCGCCGAACGCTTGCAGGAAGTCCGTGGTGACGGCGTCAGTGTGCGGTACAGGGTGGTTCATGGTTGTCTCCGTAAATCGTTTTTGATACGCTACGTTCCGTTTTTTGTCTTTTATTGAATTTAAGCCTTAAGCATGGCCTTGTCAAATCAAATAATTCAAAAAACGGGACGCCTTGTATTCTTTAATGAAATTATGATGCTTTCGTGACAATCTGTGAGAATTTGGTCACAGCCCATTCCCACAGGCTGGCTCACTTAATTAAACATAGTCTTTGTACTTGTCCAGGTGGCGGATCGGTTTGCTCAGCGCATCGCGGCGGAACGGGTCGCCCAGCTCACGCGTGCACATGATTTCGATGATGGTGGTCTTGCCTTCATTCATCTGCATATCGATGGCCTTTTTCAGGGCCGGGCCCACGTCTTCCAGCTTGTCGACCGTGATGCCTTCGGCGCCCATGGCCCGTGCGATCTCGGCAAAGCTCTGGTTGTCCAGCTCGCCTGCCACGAAGCGGCGGTTGTAGAAATCCACCTGGTTTTTCTTTTCTGCGCCCCATTGCCGGTTGTGGAACACCACGGCCGTCACGGGAATGTTGTGGCGCACGCACGTCATCGTTTCCATCAAGCTCATGCCCCAGGCGCCGTCGCCTGCATACGACACGGCCGGACGGTGCGGCGCGGCAACCTTGGCGCCGATGATGGTCGGGAAGGCATAGCCGCAGTTGCCAAAGCTCATCGCCGCAAAGAAGCTGCGCGGCTTTTCGAAGCGCAAGTAACTATTGGCCACCGAGTTGATGTTGCCGATGTCGGTCGACACCATCACGTCTTCCGGCATGGCTTTTTCCAGCTCGCGCAAGACCTGGCGCGGGTGCAAGTAATTGCCCGGCTCTTTCTTCTGCTCTTCGATCATGTCCAGGCTGTACGCATCCTTCTCGTGCGTCCAGTTCGTCAATTCCTCTTCCCACGCGGCCTTCTCCGCTTGCACGGTGGCGTAGCGCTCCTCGCGCGTGGCGTCGCAATCGAGCGTCTTGCCATCCAGGCGCGCAATAATCGCTTTCGCGGCCGCCTTGGCGTCGCCGCAGATGCCCACCGAAATCTTTTTGACCAGGCCCAGCATCTTGTTGTCCGCGTCGATCTGGATGATCTTGGCGTTTTTCGGCCAGTAATCCATGCCGTGCTGCGGCAAGGTGCCGAACGGTCCCAGGCGCGAACCGAGGGCCACGACGACGTCGGCCTGGGCGATCAGTTTCATGGCCGCCTTGGACCCCTGGTAGCCGAGCGGGCCGCACCACAACGGATGGCTGGCGGGGAAGGAATCGTTGTGCAGATAGCTGTTGACGACGGGGGCGCCCAGGCGCTCGGCCAGGGCCTTGCACTCTTCGATGGCTTCGCCCATGACGACGCCGCCGCCAGAAATAATCACGGGGAACTTGGCCTTCGCCAGCAATTCCGCCGCATCGTTCAGGCTTTGCTCGCCGCCGGCGCCACGGTCCAGGCGGTTCGGTTTCGGGATTTCCGCCTTGATTTCTCCATAAAAATAGTCGCGCGGAATGTTCAGCTGCGTCGGGCCCATTTCCGACATGGCGCGGTCGAAGCAGCGGCCCGTGAATTCCGCCATGCGGGCGGGATTGGTGACGTGGCCTTGATATTTCGTAAATTCCTCGAACATCGGCAACTGGTTCGCTTCCTGGAAGCCGCCCAGGCCCATGCTCATGGTGCCCGTTTCCGGCGTGATGATCACGACGGGCGTATGCGCCCAGTAGGCGGCGGCGATGGCCGTCACGCAATTGCTGATGCCGGGGCCGTTCTGGCCGATGACCACGCCGTGGCGGCCCGAAACGCGGGCATAGCCGTCGGCCATGTGGCCGGCGCCCTGCTCGTGCACGACGGGAATCAAACGGATGCCGGCGGGCGCGAAGATATCCATCGGGTCCATGAAGGCCGAGCCCATGATGCCGAACATGTCGGTCACGCCATTGGCGGCCAGGGTTTCCACGAACGCTTCGGAAGGCGTCATCTTTTGCGGGCCGGTGGGGATGGCCGCTGCGGCGGCGGCTTTTTGCTCGGTCATGTCATTCATGGGTGTCTCCTGGTCTGTGGTGATGAAGTGCAGCGAATTATCAAATAATTTATCAAAAATCGGTATATTTTGTTCCGAAATTTGATATACAATTCAATTTAAGCGTTCAGCAATCAAAAGTCAAACAGATTTTCAAGGAAACGGTACAATTTGAGTTCGAAAATGAAATAAGCTGACGTCACACTCAGAGCTACCCAACCGAGGCCACCATGGACATGATTTCATCCCCAAAACTTGAGCCGGAAAAACTGGAAGGCGACACGCCCACGATGCGTTTGTTTGCCTTGCTGGAAGTGATTGCCGAAAAAGACCAGTTGCTGTCGCTGCAAGCGCTGGTGGAAGAAACGGGCTTGCCGAAGCCCACCCTGCACCGCATGCTGCAACAGCTGGAAAGCGTGGGCGTGCTGCAGCGCGAAAGCGATGGCCGCCACTACAGCACGGGCGTGCGCCTGCGCCGCCTCGCATCGAACCTACTGATTAACAACACTTTCCATGGCGCCCGCCGCATGGTCTTGCGCCAGCTGGTCGAGGAAGTGGGCGAGAGCTGCAACCTGACGGCCTTCAGCGGCAGCGAAGTCGTGTACCTGGACCGGGTGGAAACGGCGGCCCCGCTGCGCTTCTACCTGCATCCCGGTTCGCGGGTGCCGGCCCACTGCTCGTCCAGCGGCAAGCTGTTCCTGGCGCAAATGACGCCCGTGCAACGGCGCCGCCTGCTGGGTCACATGGAATTGACGCGCTTTACGGACAAGACGGAAACGGACCCCGTCAAGCTGGAACGCGAACTGGAACTGGTGCGCCGCAACGGCTATGCGCTGGACGACGAGGAATTCCTGCCCGGCCTGCTGTGCGTGGCCGTGCTGGTGCCGAACCCGAACGGCCGCTCGAACCTGGCCGTGGCCATCCAGGCGCCCATCATCCGTTTGACGCACGACAAGGCTTTACATTTCTTGCCAGCATTGCAACGCGCGGCGCAAGCCCTGGCCGCCATCGAATCGGAAACCATGCCGACGACGGGCGGGGACGACGACGCATTGCAGGCAGGTAATTCATAACCCCGTAGCGCCCCCGCTGCGGTATCACAGGAGAACAAGGTGCCAGATTCACGCCAACATCCCCCCGCCGCAGCGGCGCAAACCTTGCAGTCCGTGCGCAGCCTGTTCCACATCGACAGCGACCTGCTCGTGCCCGTCTTCACGGAACGCGACCCGCACGTGCCCGACATCGACCCCGCCTACCGCTTCAACAAGGATGTCACCCTGGCGATCCTGGCCGGCTTCACCCACAACCGCCGCGTGATGGTGCAAGGCTTGCACGGAACGGGCAAGTCCACGCATATCGAGCAGGTGGCGGCGCGCCTGAACTGGCCTTGCGTGCGCGTCAACCTCGATGGCCACATCAGCCGCCTGGACCTGGTCGGCAAGGACGCCATCGTGCTGCGCGAACAGCAGCAAGTGACTGAATTCCAGGAAGGCATCGTGCCCTGGTCGCTGCAGCGCCCCGTGGCCCTGATCTTCGACGAGTACGACGCGGGCCGGCCCGACGTGATGTTCGTCATCCAGCGCATCCTCGAGCGCGACGGCAAGTTCACCCTGCTCGACCAGAACCGGGTCATCACGCCGCATCCCCACTTCCGCCTGTTCGCCACGTCGAATACGGTGGGACTCGGCAACCTGAACGGCATGTACCACGGCACGCAGGTACTCAATCACGCGCAGATCGACCGCTGGAACATCGTTGCCACCCTGAACTATTTGCCGCAGGCGGAGGAAGCCGAGATTGTGCTGGCCAGGGTGCCCGCCATGAACGACGAGGCGGGCCGCCAGCTGGCAGCCGCCATGGTGGCCGTGGCCAGCCTGACGCGCCACGGTTATGCGGCGGGCGACCTGGCGTGCCTGATGTCGCCGCGCACGGTGATTACCTGGGCGGAAAATTGCCAGATATTCCGCGACCCGGCGCTGGCCTTCCGCCTGTCCTTCCTCAACAAATGCGATGAGGCCGAGCGCCCCATGGTGGCCGAGTATTACCAGCGCTGTTTCAATGAGGAATTGCTGGCGAGCCAGGCATGAGCACGGAAACGACCGCGCCTGCGCCCTACACGCGCGAGCAGCAGGAAACGGACGAGTTGTGCGCGGGCGCCATCCGCGCGCTGAGCGGCGTTGCCTCCATCCGCTACCGGGGCCGGCGCCTGCACGACGGCCACCGCCCCCTGCCCATCCACTCCGCCCATCTGCAGCCCGATGCCGCGCTGCAGGATTTGCCATCGCTGCGGGGCGCGGCCGACAGCGTGGCCCTGCGCCTGCTGCACACGGATGCGGCCCTGCACAAGTCCTTGTGTCCGGTGGAACCCGTGGCGCGCCTCGTCTTCGAATTGCTGGAACAGCTCAGGGTGGAAACGCTTGCGCCAGATCAACATGCGGGCGTGGCGCACAACCTGCGCCACCGTTTCACGGCCTGGTCACACGCGTTCTACGATTCCGGCCTGGCCGAAGGCGTGTCGGGCTTGCTGCTGTACACGGTGTTCCAAATGTGCTGGTCGCGCCTGACGGCCAGACCCGTGCTGGAAAGGACGGAAGATTTCATCGAGGCCACGCGCTGGTCCGTGTCTTCGCAACTGAGCGGCGACCTGGCGGGCTTGCGCCGCCACCGAACGGACCAGGCGGCCTTTGCGCGCCACGCGCTGGCCATCGCCCACGCCGTCGACGCCATGCTGCAAGACGCGCAGGCGAAGCGCGAAGGCGACCAGGACGACGCCGGCGACGCCAGGGCGCAGGCGGCCTTCAAGCTGCTGCTCGATTTCGACAGCGACAACGACCACCTGCCCGATGCCGCACCGCTGGGCGACAGCCGCACCTTCAGCGATGGCAAGGGCGCCTACAAGGCGTACTCCACGGCATATGACCGCGAAGAAAAAGCGGGCGAACTGGTGCGCCGCGCCCTGTTGCTCGAATACCGCGAACGCATGGATGCGCGCATCGCCAGCCTGGGCATCAACACGGCCCGCCTGGCGCGGCGTTTCACTCAATTGCTGGCCGTGCCGCAACGCGACGGCTGGTCGTTCGGCGAGGAAGAGGGCTATATCGATGGCCGGCGCCTGGCTCAGCTGATCAGTTCGCCGTCCGAACGCCGGCTGTTCCGCAAGGAACAATTCCTGCCGCAAGCCGATTGCCTCGTCACCTTCCTCGTCGATTGTTCCGGCTCCATGAAGACGCATGCGGAATCCGTGGCCGTGCTGCTCGACATTCTGCTGCGCGCGCTGGACCAGGCCGGCATCGCCACGGAGTTGCTGGGCTTTACGACGGGCGCGTGGAACGGGGGACGAGTCAAGCGCGACTGGATGCGCGCCCGTTCGCCCGCCCAGCCGGGCCGCTTGAACGAACTCGTGCACATGGTCTTCAAGGATGGCGATACGAGCTGGCGCCGCGCGCGGCCCGACATCGCGGCCTTGCTGAAAGCGGACCTGTACCGCGAAGGCGTCGATGGCGAAGCCGTGGATTGGGCGTGCACGCGCATGCTGGCGCGCCCGGAACGGCGGCGCATCCTGCTCGTCGTATCCGACGGTTGCCCGATGGATACAGCCACGAACCTGGCCAACGACGAGTTTTATCTGGCGCAACATTTAAAGCAAGTGGTGGCGCGCCGCGAAGCGCAGGGCGCGGTGGAAATCTGCGGGCTGGGATTGGGCCTGGACCTGGGCGCCTACTACAGCCGCAGCCTGGCCACCACCCTGCCCGCCTCGCTGAACAATGAGCTGTTCAGCGAGATCGCGCAGTTGCTCGGTGGACGCAAAAAGTAGTCGCTATGCCGGCGGAAGCGCCAGCAACTGGCGGCGATGCGCGTGCAGGAAGGCTGGCACGGGTGACGCCTGCCGGCCTGTCAGCGCGCGATAGTCATCGCTGACGATGTGCATCGCATCGGTGGCCAGCCAGCGCTCGATGCCTGCCAGCATCTGCGCCATCGGCGCCGGCATGCCGGTGGCGATGAAATGGCGCGCCCGTTCCTCCGCATCGAGATTCACGACCTCGACAGGCTTGCCAGACAGCAAGGCGGCCATGGTGGCCAGCGCCGGCGCATCGGGGGCTGCAGGCCCCGTGATGTCCAAGATGCGGCTGCCAAGATAGCCATCCGATAGCGCCGCAGCCGCCGCATGCGCGCAATCCTCGCGCGCCACGTACGACACATGGCCTGTTCCCATGGCCGTTTGCAGCCGGCCATCCACGGCGGCAGTGCCCAGCACCACCAGCAGCAAATCCTGGTAAAACGCGTTGCGCAAGATCGTATGGGCTATGCCGCTGCCGGCCAGCAGCGCTTCCGTAGCCCGGTGGTCGTCGTTCAGCAGCGAGTGCTTGCCCTCCTGCGGCTGCAGGAACGAGGTGTAGACGATATGCGCCACGCCCGCCTGGCGCGCCGCCTCGATCACGTGCTGGTGCTGCGCCACGCGGCGGCCCGTACCGTCGAGGGTATTCGTGCTGATCAACAACAGGCGCTCGACGCCGTGGAAGGCGCTAGCCAGGCCTTGCGGCTGGTCAAAGTCGCCGCAGCGCACGCCGACGCCCTGCTGTTGCCACGCCGCGTGGCGCCCTGGCGTGCGGGTGATGGCCGTGAGGGCCATGCCGGGCCGGCCGGCGCGATGCCCGATGAGCTCATTGACGACGAGGGACCCCAGTTGGCCGGAGGCGCCGGCGACGGCGAGATGCATTGTTTTCATGTTCTTTTCCTTGTGGCGCACGCAGGCACACCCCGGATGGGGCGGCAACGCGCGACGATGATGTAGGGGAATCAAAGGCGGCCATGCGGCAGCCCGCCCCTTGCGGGGCGAAACTGCGACTGGCTTATAGGAAAGAAGGGGAAACAAGTGTCATGCGCCCAGCATGGCGCGTGGCGCCCGCCCGGTCAAGCGCTTTCGGAGCGCTTGACGGCGGCAGGGCTAGTCGACGCAGTAACGCACGGCATGCGCTTCCATGGGCAGCGGGATTTCCCAGTTCCACAGCATAGACTGCAACTTCTTGTTGCTGAGCGACGTGTCGCGCTGGCCGTTGCGCCGCAGCAGCTCCTTGCGCGGCTGCTCCAGGTACACGAGTTCCACCTGCGCATGGTATTTGTACAGCAGGTTGAGCGTCTTTTCGCGCATCAGTTTGGACAGATGCGTGGCGTTCCACACGAACGGTTCGCCCTTGCGCAGCAGCTCGCGCGCCCGCTCTTCCGCATAGTCGCCCACCTGCCCTTCGTTCTTACCGTGCTTCAAGCCCAAGGCGATGCGCGCATCGTCGAAGGAGACGACGGGCAAGCGCGGATGGTGCTTGTCCACCCACGTATTCTTGCCGGACGCGGGCAAGCCCGACATGACGATCACGTGCGAGCCCGGCTCCTGGAACAGGGAATAATCGGGATGCGCCTCGGCGCCGCGAAAGTATTTGACGCGCGTGTGATCGTCGACAAACACCCTGCGCTGGCCATAGCAGCCCTCCTCGCGCGCCAGTTCGCGGAACAGCTCGATGGCATCTAAAATGCGCTGCGGATCGGGACAGATCCTGCCGCGGATATCGGCCTCGGCCAGCATGGCCAGCAAGCGGATATCGACTTGCCACGACAGTTCGCGCACGGTGAATTCGGGCGTCACGCCGCGCCGCGAAGTTTCCAGCGCAAAGAACGGCACTTGATGGACGTTAATCAGGCGGCAGATTTCCTCGCGCACGGCAAACGGCACGTCCACATCCCACAGGGCGATGCGCGCATCGAGGGCGCCCTTGCGCGAGTGGCCGGGCTGGCCGATGGCGCCCGTGACGGGGTCGATCACGGTGGTGCTGCACTTGGCCACATCGTGCAGCAAGGCGGCCAGGAACACGATTTCCTGCTGTGCCCGCGTGGCTTGCTGGTAGTCGGGCATGGCCAGCAGGGATTCCACCACCATCATCGTATGCGTCCACACATCGCCTTCCGCGTGGTACACGGGGTTTTGCGGCGTCGTCTTCGCCAGCTCCAGCTGCGGGAAGGCGGCCAGGCAGGCGTTGAAATCGGGCGACTGGCCCGCTGGCGGCACCAGTTGTTGTAACTGTTTCCAGTTCATCTAGTACTCCTTGAAAATGTTGCCAGTTCGTCCAGCGACTGGCAGGTGTGCAAGCCCAGGCTCTCCCAAGTCACCAGCGGCTGCGGCGCGTACAGGTCGACGCCCTCGGCCAGCAGATTCGGGATCAATGGACGCGTGCTGTGGTGCGAGCCGCTGTCGAGGATGGTTTGCGTAAAGTCATGCCGCACCAGCTTGTAGCGGGCCAGCACCTGCTCGTCGTCTTCCACTTTCAGGTACAAGCCTTCCGCATGGTCGGACTTGTCCGTCTGCTTCCAGCACAGGTCCAGCGGCAGGCGTTCGCGCGCCACCACGCCTTCGAAAGCGTCGCGCCACAGGCGGGACTTGGCCAGCGAATGGCGCAGCAGCTGCCACAGCTGTTTCGGCGACGCGGGCATCTTGCCCGCATACAGCACGGGGACGGACAGCACGGGCGAACCGGCCAGCATGGCGTGGCGGCGCGCCGTCGACAAAAACATCTGCGTGCGGCGGCAATACACGTCGAACTCGTTGAAGTAATGGGGCAAGCGGTCGTAAAACACGGAATGCTTGCTGTAAGACCATTCGCCAAACAGCACAAATTGATCTTCCAGCAGGTGCAGCAAGGCGTGTTCATGCGCATGCGCCCACGGTTTCAACAGGTTGAACTGGCGTTCGCTGCCGCCGCCCGCCAGGTAGTGGCCGCGCGACTGCAGCAGCACCTCGCCCGCGTCGCTGAACGACACGGCGGAGTTGGCGCCATCGATTTTTTCCTCGATGACGACGTACTGGCCGGCCAGCTTTTTCAGGGGCATCTGGTCGGAACTGTCGTCGCCATCCTGCAGGCGCGAACCTTCCAGGTGCGGCGTGCGCGGGTATTTAAATAAGGGCAAAGATTGTAAAAACATAGCGTCCCACGCCGCGTTCACCGGGGCGTGTCCATACAGGGTCAGGGGTGCTGACGACGTGTTCGGGCGTGGACGATCAGGACGGTGGTCCTGGATACGTGTGCGGAGAGAGCAAAAACAGTGCCGCAGCAATCGGGGGCATCAACGCGCCGAACGATGCTGCAGAGAGCATTTCGTCAGCGTTAGCAGGTGATGGCGAAGAAGCGAGGCACTTTTGGCTCCAATAAGGAAGAGGTTCGAGAAAGAACCGCGAATATAAAGGCTGTTTGATTATTTTGCAAGTGGCGCTGCGTATCGTGCGCACTCTTGTGTGCACTGTCGGGGCCGGCGGCTTTGCAAGCGGCACAAAGTTTGCTAAGCTGGCGGCACTTCCTGTCGCTGCTGCGTGGAAAACAAACATGGCCCTTGCAAAAGGGCCGTGCATTCGTTATTTCCGGAGCAGAATCGTGTTTCCCCTATCCAGATTACAAAAAGCCCTGCGCCGCCAGGGCATCGCTGTCGCCTATGCCGACGGCATTTATACACTCAGCAATCCGCACGCCCAGGCGTCCGTGCTGCTGCCCCACAACTTTCCCCTCGAGGAAAAAGCCGTGCGCCAGCTGATGGAGTTTGCCGCCGTCGCCGTGCCCGGCCAGGATGGCCATGTGTGCAAAGCGTGCGCCACGCCCGACTTTCACCCGGGCAGCATCGCCCCCGTGGGCAGCATCGTTGCCACCAGCCCCGACATGGTGATCCCCGCCATCCCCGGCACGGACATCGCCTGCGGCATGCGCCTGATCACGACGGGTTTGACCCTGGCGCAGTTCGAGGCGCGCAAGCCGCAGCTGCTCGCCAAGCTCAAACATGTGCTGCTGGAAGACGGCCGCAACGTGCCGCTGCGCTCGAAAGCGTTTGCCGCCCTGTTCGACGTGGGGCCGGAAGCGTTCATCGACAGCCTGCACAATGATGGCTTGTGGCCACGCGTCGACAAGCAGCGCCTGTTGCGCGAGCTCGACGATTGCATCGCCTTGCGCGAACTGGGCGGGGGCTTGCGCCATGCGCCCGAAGCGCTGGTGGGCACGCGCGAAGTGATACGCGATCCCAGCCTGGGCACCACGGGATCGGGCAACCACTTCGTGGAAATCCAGCTGGTCGATGCCGTCATGGACCGCCATGCCGCGTACCGGCACGGACTGGTGCCCGGCGAAGTGGTCGTCATGATCCACAGCGGCAGCCGCGACGTGGGCTTTTTTGTCGGCAGCCGCTGGATGGACCGCGCCAAAGAAGCGTGGCCGGCAGGCGTGCGCCACCCGAAGTCCGGCCTGTACGGCTTGACGGGCGAACTGGCCGGCGAATACATGGACGCCATGGGCGTGGCGTCGCGCTATGCCTGGGTCAACCGCATGGTATTGGCCGAGCTGGTGCGCGACAGCCTGGCGCAGGTGTTTGCGCAGGATCAATCCCGCCTGGTGGTGGACGTGCCGCACAACGTCATCCTGCGCGAGCACGGCATGAACATCCACCGCAAGGGCGCCACGCCCGCGCGCGAAGGCGACTTGGCGCTGATCCCCGGTTCCATGGGCGATTATTCCTATGTGGCCACGGGCATGGGCAATCCCGACTGGCTGTGGTCGTGCTCGCACGGCGCGGGACGCAGCATCCGCCGCCAGGCCATGCGCGCCATGCGGCCCACGGTGGGCGGCGACGAAATGGCGTTCCAGTGCGTGACTTTGCGCGAAGAGCGCCGCGTCGAGGAAGCGCCGAGGGCGTATAAAAAGATCGGTCCCGTCATCGCCGCGCAGGAGGAAGCGGGCTTGCTGCAATCGGTGGCCCGCCTGAAACCTTTATTGACGTTCAAGGCCTAGGCCAGCAATTGCGGCACGGCCGCCGCCATCAGCGAAATGCCGATGGCGGTCAGCACGGCGAACGCGATGCGGCGCATGCCGCGCTGGGCGATCGGTGGCGGATAGCGCTTGCCGGCCATCGTGGCCAGCACGCCCACGGGCAAGGCCAGCGTGCACAGCAGCAAGACTTTCGCATCGAGCTGGCCCTGGCTGCCCGCCATCAGCGAGCGCCCGCCCGCGCTGATGGCGAACAGGAAGATCAGGCTGTAGCGGATGGTGGTCAGACTCATTTCCTGGCGATAAAACTGGTACACGAGCGGCGGTCCCGCCAGCGAAAACAGGCCCGAGAACAGGCCGCCGCACACGCCGCTGATGAAAAAGCTGCGCTTGTCGGCCGCGCCCGGTCCCGGCGGCGCCTGCAGCAGGATGCTGACGCCGCCATACACGATGGCCGCGCCCAGCAAGAGTCTCAGGATGGGCGCATACGCCTGGTCCAGGTATCCCAATAGCAAGACACCGGCCGCCATGGCCGGCAGCAAGCCGATGCTGGCGGCGCGGATGGCGCGCCAGTCCAGGTGGTGCAAGGCGCCCGGCAAGGCCACGAGGCAATTGGCCAGGGACAACAAACTGACGAGGGCCGCCAGCGCGGGCACGGACGCCAGGCCCAGGCCGCTGGCCACGCCCATGACGATCATGCCCAGTCCGAAACCCGTGACGGTCTGGAAATACGTGCCCGCCGCCACCACGCCCAGCAGCGCCAGCACGGGCAGGCTGAACAACTCAGCGCCCACCCTGGGCCTGCACGGACGTGACGGCAATCACGTTATACACGTCGTCGGCGCAGCAACCGCGCGACAAGTCGTTGGCCGGTTTGTTCAAGCCTTGCAGCAAGGGGCCGATGGCGACGGCGCCGCCCATGCGTTCGGCCAATTTATAGCCGATATTGCCCGCGTCCAGATTCGGGAACACCAGCACGTTCGCGCGGCCGTTGACGACGGAATCCTTGACTTTTCTTTGCGAAATCTCGGCCACGATGGCCGCATCGAGCTGCACGTCGCCATCGATGGCCAGCAGCGGACGCTGGGCCTTGACCCGGTCCGTGGCCGCATGCACCTTGTCGACGGCCGCGTGGTGGGCGCTGCCGCTGGTGGAAAACGACAGCATGGCCACGCGTGGTTCTTCCATCAGCAGGGCTTGCGCGCTGTCGGCGGCAGCCATGGCGATGTCGGCCAATTCCTCCGCCTTCGGGTCGACGACGAGGGCGCAGTCGGAAAAGATGAAACCGCCCTTCAGGCTGTGGAACGGCTCGCACAGCATCATCAGGAAAAAGCTCGACACGAGCTTGAAGGCCGGGTCGATGCCGATGATCTGGATGGCGCTGCGCACCACGTCGGCCGTCGTGTGCACCGCGCCCGCCACGCAACCGTCCGCGTCGCCCAGGCGCACCATCAGGTTGGCGTAACACAAGGGGTCTTGCACGGCGATCCTCGCCTGCTCCACCGTCATGCCCTTGGCTTGACGCAGCACAAACAATTGCTGGGCATAGTGTTCCGACTCGTCGGACGTTTCCGGGTCGACCAGGCGCACGGCATCCAGGTCCAGCGCCTGTTCGCGCGCCAGGGCCAGGATGGCGGCCGGCTTGCCGACGATGGTGATGTGCGCCAGGCCGTCGCTGGCCGCACGCGCGGCCGCCTGCAGCACGCGCACGTCGCCGCCCTCGCACAAGACGATGTTTTTCGGCACGGCGCGGGCTTGCGCGATGATGCGGTGCAGGGCTTTCATGGCGACTCCAATTCGGTAAAAAAATGCCGGAACCACGCAAGCATGAAGCATGAGATATGAAACATGATTCCGGCACATAAAACCCGGCGCGATTACCGGGGTCATACAAGGATCGGGCAGACTGATTACACGTAGTCTTTGTACTTGTCCAGGTGGCGGATCGGCTTGCTCAGCGCATCGCGGCGGAACGGGTCGCCCAGCTCGCGCGTGCACATGATTTCAATGATGGTGGTCTTGCCTTCATTCATCTGCATGTCGATGGCCTTTTTCAGGGCCGGGCCCACGTCTTCCAGCTTGTCGACCGTGATGCCTTCGGCGCCCATGGCCCGCGCAATCTCGGCAAAGCTCTGGTTGTCGAGTTCCCCGGCGACGAAGCGGCGGTTGTAGAAATCCACCTGGTTTTTCTTTTCTGCGCCCCATTGGCGGTTGTGGAACACCACGGCCGTCACGGGAATGTTGTGGCGCACGCACGTCATCGTTTCCATCAAGCTCATGCCCCATGCGCCGTCGCCTGCATACGACACGGCCGGACGGTGCGGTGCGGCAACCTTGGCGCCGATGATGGTCGGGAAGGCATAACCGCAATTGCCAAAGCTCATCGCCGCAAAGAAGCTGCGCGGCTTTTCAAAGCGCAAGTAACTATTGGCCACCGAGTTGATGTTGCCGATGTCGGTCGACACCATCACGTCTTCCGGCATGGCTTTTTCCAGCTCGCGCAAGACCTGACGCGGGTGCAGGTAGTTGCCCGGCTCTTTCTTTTGCTCTTCGATCATGTCCAGGCTGTACGCATCTTTCTCATGCGTCCAGTTGGTCAGCTCCTCTTCCCACGCGGCCTTCTCCGCTTGCACGGTGGCATAGCGTGCGTCGCGCGTGGCGTCGCAGTCCAGCGTCTTGCCATCCAGGCGGGCAATAATCGCTTTCGCGGCCGCCTTGGCGTCGCCGCAGATGCCCACCGAAATCTTTTTCACCAGCCCCAGCATCTTGTTGTCGGCGTCGATCTGGATGATCTTGGCGTTTTTCGGCCAGTAATCCATGCCGTGCTGCGGCAAGGTGCCGAACGGTCCCAGGCGCGAACCGAGGGCCACGACGACGTCGGCCTGG
Organism: Janthinobacterium sp. SUN137; assembly: GCF_030587265.1. Classification (NCBI taxonomy): domain Bacteria; kingdom Pseudomonadati; phylum Pseudomonadota; class Betaproteobacteria; order Burkholderiales; family Oxalobacteraceae; genus Janthinobacterium; species Janthinobacterium sp. SUN137. Next base: position 827,183 of record NZ_JAPWHZ010000003.1, read on the forward strand.
GCGATCAGTTTCATCGCCGCCTTGGAACCCTGGTAGCCGAGCGGGCCGCACCACAGCGGGTGGCTGGCGGGGAACGAGTCATTGTGCAGATAGCTGTTGACGACGGGTGCGCCCAGGCGCTCGGCCAGGGCCTTGCACTCTTCGATGGCTTCGCCCATGACGACGCCGCCGCCCGAGATGATCACAGGGAACTTGGCCTTCGCCAGCAGTTCCGCCGCATCGTTCAGGCTTTGCTCGCCGCCGGCGCCGCGGTCCAGGCGGTTCGGTTTCGGGATTTCTGCCTTGATTTCGCCATAGAAATAGTCACGCGGGATGTTCAATTGCGTCGGACCCATTTCCGACATGGCGCGGTCGAAGCAGCGGCCCGTGAATTCGGCCATGCGGGCGGGATTGGTGACGTGGCCTTGATATTTCGTAAATTCCTCGAACATCGGCAACTGGTTCGCTTCCTGGAAGCCGCCCAGGCCCATGCTCATCGTGCCCGTCTCGGGCGTGATGATGACGACGGGCGTGTGCGCCCAGTAGGCGGCGGCGATGGCGGTCACGCAATTGCTGATGCCGGGGCCGTTCTGGCCGATGACGACGCCGTGGCGGCCCGAAACGCGCGCATAGCCGTCGGCCATGTGGCCGGCGCCCTGCTCGTGCACGACGGGGATCAGGCGGATGCCGGCGGGGGCAAAGATATCCATCGGATCCATGAAGGCCGAGCCCATGATGCCGAACATGTCGGTCACGCCATTGGCGGCCAGGGTTTCCACGAACGCTTCGGAAGGCGTCATCTTTTGCGGGCCTACAGGTATCGCTGCGGCGGCGGCTTTTTGGTCGGACAAATCGGTCATGGCTCAGTCTCCTTACGGTTTTATGAAAAATCGGTATATTTTGTTCCGATATTTGAAATGCGTGTTCAATTTAACGGTTGCGAAATGCGCTGTCAATGAAATTTCATGAAAAATCGGACTGTTTCATTCCTGAATCCGGAATCCGTGACTTTGCCCCACTCCTGAAACAACAATGGCGGCTTATCCGCAACAGACAAGCCGCCATCCCTCGCCGCGCCGTCGCGCTTAGAACTTCAGGCGCATGCCGGCCGTAAAGGCGCTCGAGTTATGCCCAGGCAAGGGCACGCTGCCGCCGCTCGATGCATCGCCGACGAAGTTGGTACCCGCGCCATCGTTGCTGATGCGGCCGTACGAGGTGTACAGATTCGTGCGCTTGGACAAGGCATACGTGTAGCCGATGGCCAGCTGGCGCCCGCCGCGGCGCGCATTCGTGCGGTCATCCTTGCGGATGTACGAAGCCATCACGCTGCCCGCCGCGCCCACGGGGGCCGATGCGCCCAGCATGTAGTTGCGGAAATCCGTGCCCGCATCGTCCTTGTCCGTCTCATACGCGGCGTGCAGCTTGGCGGGACCGAAGTCGTAGGTGCCGCCCAGCAAGGTGACTTTCGCCGTGTTCAGCGGCGTATCCTTGCGGTTGTCGTGGGCCAGGGTCAGCACGAGCGGACCGTTGGCGTAATCGATGGAAAAGTCGATGGTGCGGCCCAGGGTGTTGCTGTCCGGCTTTTCGCCCAGGCCGTACATGACGGCGGCCGACAAGCCGTTCACCTTCGGCGTCTCGTACATGATGGAATTTTTCGTGCGCAGGCTGGCCACGCTCATCAGGTTGATCGAGGCGCCCGTCATGCCCGTCTCGAACGGGTCGATATTGTCCAGCGCGGTGAACAGCGGGTTGTGCTGCAAGCCCAGGTTCACGGCGCCGAAGCCGCCCGACAGGCCCACGTAAGCCTTGCGCCCGAACAAGGCGCCCTGGCGGTTGGCGCCCGTATCCACGTCGAGGCCGTTTTCCAGCAAGAAGTTGGCCTTTAAATTATTGCCCAGGTCTTCCGTGCCCTTGAAGCCGATGCGGCTGCCCGACTGCACGCCGGTGGCCAGCTTGGTGACGGAACCGTCCGCGCCGCCGTGTTCGGACGTCAGGCCCGCGTCGAGCAAGCCGTACACGGTGACGGACGATTGGGCGCTGGCGTTGCCGGCAAGAAAGGAAGCCAGGATGGCTGCCGCTACGAGTGTGTGTTTCATGTCATCTCCAGGTATTGTGGTTTTTATGGGTACTTCAACAAGAATCAACAACGGTGCTGCAAATGCTGCAAATGCGGCCGCTCAGGCGATCAGCCCGGCCATCGGCGACGAGGGCGAAGCGCTCATGGCGTCCGCTCTCCGGGGCATGCGTCCGGCCAGGTAAGCCTCGCGTCCGCCCTGCACTGCCAGTTTCATGGCGCGCGCCATGCGTATCGGTTCGCGCGCCGCCGCGATGGCGGTATTCATCAAAATGCCGTCGCAACCGAGTTCCATGGCGATGGCCGCGTCCGACGCCGTGCCCACGCCCGCGTCGACCAGTACGGGCACGCGGGCTTGCTCGATGATCAGCGACAAGTTCCACGGATTCAAAATACCCATGCCCGAGCCGATCAGTGACGCCAGCGGCATGACGGCGATGCAGCCGAGGTCTTCCAGCATGCGCGCCTGGATGGGGTCGTCGCTGCAATACACCATCACCTGGAAGCCGTCGCGCACCAGCTCCCCGGCCGCCTTGAGGGTTTCCGGCATGTTCGGGAACAGGGTCTTTTCATCGCCCAGCACTTCCAGCTTGCATAGCGGGTGGCCGCCCAGCAACTCGCGCGCCAGCTGCAAGGTGTAGACGGCGTCGCGCGCGTTGTAGCAGCCGCCCGTGTTGGGCAGGATCGTGTATTTCGACGGCGGGATGAAGTCGAGCAAGTTCGGCTCGCCCTTTTCCTGGCCGATGTTGACCCGGCGGATCGTCACGGTGACGATGTCGGCGCCGCTCTCTTCGATGGCCAGGCGCGTTTCCTCGAAATCCTTGTACTTGCCGGTGCCCACCAGCAGGCGCGACTGGTAGGTGGTGCCGGCCAGGGTCAGGCCGCTGGGTGGCTGGCTGGGGGTGGCGTCGTCTCTCATCGTGGTGCTCTCCTAAGTTGAACCAAAGCGGTCTCTTGCCGGGGCGGCTCGCCGCAAAACGCAAAATCGACGTCGGGCCGGCGTCCCGACACGAGGTCGGCGATCGCCCTGCCCGCGCCGCAGCCCATGGTCCAGCCCAGGGTGCCGTGACCCGTGTTGAGGAACAGCTGGCGGTAGCGCGTGGTGCCGATGTAGGGCACGTTCGACGGCGTCAGGGGGCGCAGGCCAGCCCAGTAGACGGGGTCGCTGTAATCGCAGGCGTGGGGAAACAGCGCCTGCACGCGGCGCGTGATGGCGGCGCAGCGCACGGGATTGAGTTCCCGCGTGTAGCCGTTCAGCTCGCACGTGCCCGCCACGCGCAGGCGTTCGCCCAGGCGCGAAAACACCAATTTATGGCCATCGTCCGTCAGCGAGACGGTCGGTGCGGCGGATGGGTCAAGGATGGGATAGGTGGCGGAATAACCCTTGCCCGGATACAACATCAAGCGTATGCCCAGCGGCTGCAGCAAGGGCGCGGAAAAGCTGCCCATGGCCACCACCACTGCGTCCGCGTATTCCAGGCGGTGGCGCCCGTGCGCATCGATGCATTCCACGCCCGCGATGCGTTCGCCATCGGCCAGCAGGCGCGTCACGGTGGTGCCGTACTGGAAATCCACGCCGGCAGCCGCGGCGCGAGCGGCCAGCGCCGTGGTAAACAGATGCACGTCGCCCGACTCGTCGCTGGCCGTGAAATCGCCGCCGACGATGTGCCGGCGGGCATGGGCCAGGGACGGTTCCAGCCGTATCACCTCGTCGGCGCTGACGGTGTTGCGCGGGCAGTCCAGTTCGCGCAACAGCGCGGCGCCCGCTTGCGATTTGTCAAACTCCTGCTGGTCCGTATAAAAATGCAGGATGCCCCGCTCGAGGTGATCGTAGGCTATGCCCGTCTCGCGCCGCAGTGCCTGCAAACTCTGCCGACTGTACTCGGCCAGGGCGACGATCTGGCGCATATTGCGCGCCACCCTCGACGGCAAACACTCGCGCAGGTAGTGCAAGGCCCACTGCCATTGCAGCGCATCCAGGCGGGGACGGAACAGCAGCGGCGCATCGTCCTTGCCCAGCCAGCGCACGACCTTGCGCAGGGTGGCGGGATTCGCCCACGGCTCCGCATGCGAGACAGAAATCTGTCCGCCGTTGCCGAAGCTGGTTTCCTGCGCGGCGCCCGCTTGGCGCTCGAACACGCGCACGTCGTGGCCCGCCTGGCGCAAATACCAGGCCGATGCCGTGCCGACCACGCCGGCGCCGAGGACGAGGATCTTCATGGCGGGCCCGCTTCGCTTAGCGCGTCAGCAGGACGGCGATGGCGACGAAGGCGGCGATCCACACCGTTTCCATCACCAGCATGATCACGGGACGCCAGCCCAGCGAGGCCAGCGACTGGAACGACGTTTTGACGCCCAGCGCGGCGATGGCGATGACGAGACAGGCGCGCGAGGCATTGTTGATCCAGCCATTCACTTCCTGCGGAATCAGGCCCAGGCTGTTCGTGATGACGAGCCAGACAAAGCCGATCAGGAAGAACGGTACGAGCGGCGGCGCATCGACTTCGCTCTTGCCATCCTTGCGCTTGAACATGATCGACAGGCCCAGCACGACAGGCACGAGGCAGGCGACGCGCGTCAGTTTCACGAAGGTGGCCACGTCGCCCGTGTGGTTGCTGACCAGGTAGCCGGCGCCCACCACTTGCGCCACGTCATGGATGGTGCCGCCGATGAACACGCCCGCTTCCGTCGGGTCAAAGCCCAGCAGCTTGACCAGCAGCGGGTAGACGATCATGGCCAGGGTCGACAGCGACGTCACGCCCACCACCGTCAGCAGCGTGAATTTCTCGTTTTCCTTGGTTTGCGGCAGCACGGCCGAGATGGCCAGCGCGGCCGAGGCGCCGCAGATGGCCACGGAACCACCGGACAAAATCCCTTCCGTGATGGGCCGTTTCAGCCACCTGGCCAGCATATAGCCAAAGCCCAGGGTGGCCACCAGGCCGCCGACGACGATCAATAAGGGTGTCACGCCCACGGAAGCGATCTGGTTGAAGGTGATGCGCGCGCCCAGCAGGGCCACGCCCGTGCGCAGCAGCACCTTGCTGCAAAACTCGATGCCGGGCTTGCAGGTAGGGTCGGATGCGAGGAAGTGGAAGGCCAGGCCGAAGAACAGCGCATACAGCAACTGGGGGCCGCCGTAATTGCTGGAAATAAAGGTGGCCGACAGGGCGATCACCAGCGCGATGGCCACGCCGGGCCAGCTGCGCAGCACGGCGCGGGGACGCCAGATGGCGACGGCGGAAGACAGGTAGGGAATGTTCTTGTCGACAACGCGTGTTATCGCTGAGGAGTTGGTTTTCATGCGGGTCCGCTCATAATGTTTTAAAAATTGGGACATTTCATCTCGTTTTTTAATAATACACGATGAGCTAGCGAAGTCCATGCTTTTCCATGAAAATCGAAACCGGATGTTCCGGAAACTGACGTTTTAAGGTTGATGCTGGCGTAAACGACAAGCGGCGCGGCCCTTTGCAGGGACGCGCCGCTCTTTAACTATGAGCCTGAGGGCTTACTTTTTGTTCAGGCGGGTAATCAGGCTGGATGTATCGTAGCGGTTACCGCCCGCCTGCTGCACTTCGCCATAGAACTGGTCCGTCAAGGTCGTCACGGGCAAGTCGCTGCCGTTGCGCTTGGCTTCGGCGAGGCAGATGCCCAGGTCCTTGCGCATCAGGTCGACGGCGAAGCCGAAGTCGAACTTGCGCTCGATCATGGTCTTGCCCCGGTTTTCCAGCTGCCACGACTGCGCCGCACCCTTGGAAATCACGTCGACGACGAGGGCCGCGTCCAGGCCCGCGTTTTCCGCAAAGGCGATGCCTTCGCTCAAGGCTTGCACGAGGCCCGCGATGCAGATCTGGTTGACCATTTTTGTGAGCTGGCCGGAACCGGAGGCACCCATGTAGGTGACGGCGCGCGAGAACAGCGCGATGACGGGCTCGGCCCTTGCATACGCTTCCGCATCGCCGCCAACCATCACGGTCAGCTTGCCGTTTTCCGCGCCCGCCTGGCCGCCGGACACGGGCGCGTCGAGGAAGAACACGCCCTGCTCTTTCGCCGCCGCATGGATGGTGCGCGCCGCTTCGGCCGAGGCCGTCGTATGGTCGATCAGGATGCTGCCCGGCGCCATGGCGGACAGCAAGCCGCCCTCTTCCAGGATGACTTGATACAGATCATTATCGTTGCCGATGCACGTAAACACGAACTCGGCGCCTGCAGCGGCGGCGGCCGGCGTGGCGGCGCTGCTGCCCTTGTGCTGTTCCAGCCAGGCGGCCGCGCGGGCCGGATTGCGGTTGTACACGGTGACGTCGTGCCCGCCCGCCGCCAGGTGACCTGCCATGGGGAAACCCATGACGCCCAAACCGATGAATGCCACTTTTGCCATATTGTCCGTCCTGTCGATGAATGAATCCGATTATTGTTGCACAAACAGTCGCCGCCGGCAGCCTCAAGGCGCGGGGGCGCGCCGATAATACAGGTCGAACTCTTCCTCGCCATCGGGCACGAAGCCGTGACGCACATAGAAACGGTTCGCCTCGCTGCCGCGCAAGGCGCCCACACGCACGCTCTTGCGGGCCGCATCGGCCTCGGCAAACACGCGCGCCAGCACGGCCGCGCCCATGCCTTGCCGCTGGTAGCCGGGCGCCAGGTAGAGGTGGTCGAGCAACAGATAGTCCGCTTGCGGCCGCAACACATAGAAGCCGGCCAGCGTGTCGTCATGGCGCAACTGCCAGGTGCAATCGGGGTCGAACGTGGCCAGGAAGCGCTGGCGCGCCCGCTGCGGGTCATAGCGGCCGATGCGCTCCAGGCTTGCGCGCATGGCAGCCACGCGCAGGCTGGCCAGCGCCTCGCCATCGGCCAGGCTGGCAGGCAAGAAGGTCAGCACAGCAGTTCGCGCAGCGCCGCCACCAGGGCTGCGCATTCGTCCGGGTTGCCTATGCTGATGCGCAAATACTGGCTGATGCGCGGTGCATTGAAATGGCGCACGATCACGGAACGGGCGCGCAAGCCGGCGGCCAGTTGCGCCGCGTCATGCTGCGGGTGGCGGGCAAACACGAAATTGGCCACCGAGGGCAGCACCTCGAAGCCCAGCGCCGCCAGGTCCGCCGTCAACTGCTCGCGGCTGGCGATCACGGCCTGGCGCGTTTGCTGGAAATACGCTTCGTCGTGCAGCGACGCGACGGCGCCGGCCAGCGCCAGCCGGTCCAGCGGATACGAATTGAAACTGTTCTTCACCCTTTCCAGCGCCTCGATCAGGTCCGGGTGCCCGAAAGCACTGCCCACGCGCAAGCCGGCCAGCGAGCGCGACTTCGAGAACGTCTGCACCACCAGCAAGTTCGGATAACGCTCGACCAGGGCCACGGCACTCTCGCCGCCGAAATCCACATACGCTTCATCGACCACCACGACGGCGTCGGGATGGTCGCGCAGCATGGTTTCCACGCCGGCCAGCGGCAAGTCCACGCCTGTCGGCGCGTTGGGATTGGGGAAGATGATGGCGCCGCACGGCCCCTGGTAGTCTTCCGGACGGATGCGCATGGCATCGTCGAGCGCTACCGTGCGGTAATCGATGCCGTACAGCTTGCAATACACGGGATAGAAGCTGTAGCTGATGTCCGGGAACAGCAGCGGCGCATCGTGCTTGAGCAAGGCCATGAAGGCCAGCGCCAGCACTTCGTCGGAACCGTTGCCGACGAACACTTGCGCGCTGCTCAAGCCGTGGTAATCGGCCAGGGTTTGCTTCAATTCGCTGGCGGAAGGGTCCGGATACAGGCGCAGGCTGTCGTTGGCCGCTGCGCGCAGCGCGGCCAGCACCTGGGGCGAAGGGCCGTAGGGGTTTTCGTTGGTGTTGAGTTTGACCAGGCCGGGCAGTTTCGGTTGCTCGCCCGGGATGTAGGGGGTCAGCTCGCTGACGATGGTGCTCCAGAATCGGCTCATTGGTTTTATTGGTGGGGGCAGGATGGGGGTACGGTAGATTACCATAGGGTGAGCGGGGTCAAGGCGGACACCATCGGCGAAGAGTAGCGTGGGCGACATCGGCCCCAACGTGAAGAGGACGCAGCATGAACAGCATGCACAAGCTGAGCGATACGCAGGTGCGGCATGGCGCGCTGACGCAACAGTCACGCCAGCGCAAGATCGATGCGTGGCTGCAGGTCGCAGCCAGTCTCAGCGAGCAGATCACCGTCGAATTGCAGACTGCCACGGAGCAGCTACAGGGCGAAGGAATGGCCGACTTGCAGCGCGTGACGGCGCTGGCGCAACGCCTGGCAAGCAATAGCAAAGCCATGCGCGATACCCTCGGGACACTGTTTGACAGCGGTGAAAAAAGCGAGGAGCATGCAGTGACAAGCACGGAGGATTGCGCCATGGACGAGCAAGTCAACGCACTGGCAAAAGACATGGCCAGTGTGAAACTGGACGTAAAGGATGTAAAGGCCGATGTGGCTGGTCTCAAGGTGGATGTTGCTGGTCTGAAAACGGATGTCGCTGCTCTCAAGACCGATATCGGCGTTCTCAAGACGGATGTCAGTGGCTTGAAACTGGACCTCGCTGTGGTGCGCTCCAATTATGCGACCAAGTCAGATGTGGCTGAGGCGAAGTCGGCTGTCATCCTGTCGTGTGTGGGGACGATCATTGCCATGTCGGGCGTCGCGTTTGCGATGGCCAAGCTCGTGCACTAGCTTGCGGTAGTGGGGACGCTGGCTTTCAAAGTCTGAATGGAGGAAAAAACGCCTTGCGCTGCGCGCTTTGGGCGGTTTTTCTACCTGGCCTTGATACGCTGGTGGCTGGCATCTGTTGTGGGCATAAAAAAAGCTCCCTTGCGGGAGCTTCTCTTATGTATTCTGGCGGAGAGGGTGGGATTCGAACCCACGGTACGATTTAACGTACGCTTGATTTCGAGTCAAGTACATTCGACCACTCTGCCACCTCTCCGTTTACTGCGGTCTATTCGTTCAAACTGACGTGCCTGTTTGAACGAGGCGCTATTTTAGCATGGGGATTGTTGGGTTGGGTAGGGGTTTTATTGGCGATTTGCAACTGAGGGCTGGTGGCCAAACCAAAAAACCAATTGGGCGATTCGGAGAGCCTCGTAAAGGCGCGGCTCGCCTTTGTAGATGCCGCCTTGGAGCACGCGTGAACACCAATTGGACGATTCGGGGAGCCTCGCGCGAGTACGCGCTCGTCTTCGAATCCCACGCGCAAGGCGCGCAGGCGCCTTGCTCCTCTTCGCCGCCACAAATAAAAAAAGCTCCCTTGCGGGAGCTTTCTCTATTTGTTCTGGCGGAGAGGGTGGGATTCGAACCCACGGTACGATTTAACGTACGCTTGATTTCGAGTCAAGTACATTCGACCACTCTGCCACCTCTCCATTTGCTGCGGTCTTTCCCCGCATTGCTGCGAGAAGGCAAGATTATAGCAGCCGCTTGAAAAAATGGAAGGACTATTTTTCGCCTTCCATTCACCGGCTGCCCGAACCTTTTAAGCCTTCAGATGCGTCAGGCCACCCATGTATGGGCGCAGCACGGCCGGGATCTCGACGCTGCCGTCCGCTTGCTGGTAGTTTTCCAGCACGGCCACCAAAGTGCGGCCCACCGCCAGGCCGGAGCCGTTCAGGGTGTGCGCCAGTTCCGGCTTGCCGGCGGCGTTGCGGAAACGCGCCTGCATGCGGCGGGCCTGGAAGGCTTCGCAATTCGACAGGGACGAAATCTCGCGATAGGTGTTTTGCGCCGGCAGCCATACTTCCAGGTCGAAGGTCTTGGTGGCGCCGAAACCCATGTCGCCCGTGCACAGTGACATCACGCGGTATGGCAGACCCAGGCGTTGCAAGATGGCTTCCGCATGGCCGACCATTTCTTCCAGCACCTGGTACGACGTGTCCGGATGCACTACTTGCACCATTTCCACCTTGTCGAACTGGTGCTGGCGGATCATGCCGCGCGTGTCGCGGCCGTAGCTGCCCGCTTCCGAGCGGAAGCATGGCGTGTGGGCCGTCATTTTCAGGGGCAATTGATCGAGCACCAGGATTTCATCGCGCGCGATGTTGGTCAGCGACACTTCCGACGTGGGGATCAGGTAGAAGGTCTCGCCCTCGCCTTCCGCGCCGCCTTTTTTCACCGAGAACAGATCGGCTTCGAATTTCGGCAGCTGGCCCGTGCCGCGCAAGGAATCGGCGTTGACCATGTACGGGGTGTAGCATTCCGTGTAGCCGTGCTCGTCCACATGCGTATTCAGCATGAATTGCGCCAGTGCGCGGTGCAAACGGGCGATGCCGCCCTTCATGACGGAGAAGCGCGAACCGGTCAGCTTGGTAGCCACTTCGAAGTCGAGGCCCAGCGGGGCGCCCACGTCGACGTGATCCTTGACCTCGAAATCGAAGGTGCGCGGCGTGCCGACCTTGCGTACTTCCACGTTGCCCGACTCGTCCGTGCCCAGGGGCGACGATTCATGCGGCAAGTTCGGCACGGCCATGATGAAATCGCTCAGCTTGGCTTGCACCAGGGTCAGGGCCGCTTCATCGGCTTTCAACTCATCGCCCAGGCCGGCCACTTGCGCCATCACGGCCGAGGTGTCTTCCCCCTTGCCTTTCAACATGCCGATTTGCTTGGACAGCGCATTGCGCTTGCCCTGCAGCTCTTCGGTGCGCGTCTGGATCGCCTTGCGTTCGGCTTCGAGGGCGGTAAAGCCTGCCACGTCGAGCTGGAATTTGCGCGTCGCCAGGCGTTCTGCGACGGTGGCGATGTCTTTACGGAGAAGTTGGATATCTATCATGGGTGGATGGCGGTGCCGATGTATCGAAAGCACTCATTGTACCAAGACCCAGTTCACTTCGATGAGTTTTGCGCAAGGTCAACCATCGTCATGGCGGCCTGGCCGGGCACTCGCGCCCGCTTTACATTTTCTGCTTGGCTTATTGCTTAAATGAACGCGGCTTTTTCGGCAGCGGTCAGGCGGCGGGCGCTGACGGTAACGACAGGCATGTCTGCGGCCTGGGCGATCACGCTGCTGCTGGCGCTCACTTCCAGGGTATTCGCGCCGGCGGTGGCGAAGCTGGCGCCGATGGCGATGATGGCGGCGGCGACAAAGGTGATTTCCATGTTTTTCAGTGCGTTCATGATGTGACTCCTGGTTAGTTTGTTTCGTTGACTGCTGCTGGTATGGTGGTACTTTAGCCAACGGCCGCAAACAACGCCACCGGCTTGCGACCAGCGGCGAAAAACAGGGAGCGAACGGTGAAAAACGGGGACTGAAGGGAAAACAAGGGAATGAACAACGCCTGACAAAACCGTAGCGAGCGGCAGTGATTTGTGGCTAAGAAGCGCAACCGTGCTAGAGCACGGTGAGCATCGCAGGCCGCAAAGCGCGCCGCGCAGTAGGTTTTGACAGGCGTTCTACAAGGCGTCCTTGACGAGATGCCCCAGGCGGCCGATAGCCTGCTCGATGCGCGGCGTCCACGCATTGCCGCAATTGAGGCGCAGATAATTGCCGAACTTGCCCGAGGCCGAGAACAGCTGGCCCGGCATATACGCCACGCCGTCCGCGATCGCCTGGCCATGCAGGGCCAGCGCATCGACTTGCGGCGGCATCTGCACCCACAGCACGAAACCGCCCTGCGGCTCGGACAGCATGCAGTCCGCCGGAAAGCTGGCCGCCACGGCGTCGGACATGCGGGCGATGCGCTGCACCAGGGTGCGCCGCATCTTGCGCAGCTGCTGGTCGTAGCTGCTGCCTTCCAGAAAGTCGGCCAGCACGGCCTGGAAGAAATGGCTGGTGGCGCCGCTCGACACGGTTTTCAGCAGCGCCACTTCCTGCGCGAAACGCCCGGCCAGCACGTAGCCCACGCGCGACGCGGGGGTGATCGCCTTGGAAAACGAGGAGCACAACAGCACATTGCCGCTCGTGTCATAGGCCTTCACGGGCCACGGACGCTGCGGCGCAAAGCACAGGTCGCCATATACGTCGTCTTCCACCAGCGGAATATTGAATTCCGACAGCAGCCCCGCCAGCCGCTTCTTGTTTACTTCCGGCATGACGCAGCCGAGCGGGTTGTTCGCGTTCGGCACGAACAGGCACGCTTGCACGAGGCCGGCGCGCAGGGCCAGTTCCAGCGCGTCGAGCGACGGCCCCGTCTTCGGGTCGGTGGGAATTTCCAGCGCCTTCATGCCCAGGCTTTCGATCATCTGCAGCAGCACGAAATACGTGGCCGACTCGATGGCGATGGTGTCGCCCGGCTTGGCGACGGCGCGCAGGCACAGGCTGATCGCTTCCGTGCAGGAATTCGTCACGACGATCTCGTGCGGGTCGAGCTTGCCCCAGTCCAGCGCCCGGCGCGCCACCTGGCGCAGGAAATTGCCTTCGCTGATGTCGTAGCAGCTGACTTTACTCAGCAGGACGGGATCGCGCCGCGCCACGGCGCTGATGGTGCGCTGCATGCGCTTGATCGGCAGGATCTCGTCGGGCGGCCATGCCGTGCCCAACTGCACGATATTCGCCGTTTCGTTATCCTTCAGCACGCGCATCAACAGATTGTTGATGCCGACAAAGGCCGGCTCCTTCAGGTGCTGGGCGTCGGCGCTGCAGGGCCGGCGCGGCGCCCGGTGGCGCACGAAATAGCCGGACTGGGGCCGCGCATCGACCTGCCCCCGGTCTTCCATCAGGCGCAAGGCTTGCATCACGGTACTGATGGAAATGCGCTTTTGCTGCGCCAGGTGGCGTATCGACGGCAGGCGGTCGCCGGGCGCGAACACGCGCGAGTCGATCAGCGCACCCAGCTCGTTGGCCAGGTGTTCGTACAGATTCAAATGCGCGCTCATGTTCATCCCTTCAGTATGCGGCGGCCGCGCGGGGCCGGCACAGATACAGTTGTCCGCTTTTTTGATAAGCACAGTCTACGGCGAAGTGTACTGTATTCATCACAATTTCGATTTCCTGCATCTGTCATGGTTCACGGCAAGGGCCTAAGCTGTTCCTGTCAGCACAACAGGAGCGACGCCATGCATACCGACCACGAATTACGCAACGAACGGCCCTTGCGCCTGGAAAAAGCGCACGCCAAGGTCATCGAATGCCTGTCCGGCACGGCGTGGATCACGGCCTACGCCCAGTTCGAGGATTGCGTGCTGCGCAGCGGCGAACGCTACACGATACCGAATGACGGCCTGGTGCTGGTCGAAGCCGTGGGTAGCGGACACATCCGCGTCCATGGCACGGCCGCACCGCGCCCCGCCCTGCTGCGCTGGCTGAACCTGGCACTGCCTCACACCTTGAATATTAGGAATACATGACTCAAGCACCACCACCGCGCGTCCTCGTCACGGGCGCCGCCGGCGTTATCGGCACCGTTTTCTGGAAGAGCCGGCACGGGGAATTTTCCCTGCGCCTGGCCGACCTGCACACAGGCAAGCTGGCCGAAGCGCCCTGCCCGTTCATTCAGCTCGACGTGAGCGACTATAGTGCCTGCCTGGCCGCCTGCGCCGGCATCGACATGGTGCTGCACCTGGCCGGCGTGCCGCACGCCAGCGCCGATTTCGATGCGCAACTGCTGCAACCGAACGTCATCGGCACGCACAATATCTTCCGCGCGGCACAGGCGCAAGGCGTGAAAAGAGTCGTGTTTGCCAGCAGCGCACAAGCCGTGGAAGGCTATCCGCTCGATGTGCAGGTGCACGAGCACATGCCGGCGCGCCCGGCGAACATGTATGGCGCCAGCAAGGCCTTCGGCGAAGGCGTGGCCTCCGCGTTCGCCCACCAGCATGGCATGACGGCGATCGCCGTGCGCATCGCCAACGTGGCGCAGTTTGAGAAAGGTCAACAACACAGCGCGCGCGACATCGCCGCCTTCATCAGCGAGCGCGACGTGGTGCAATTGCTGGCCCGCTGCATCGCCGCCGACGTGCCGCCCGGCTACCACGTCGTGCATGGCGTGTCGGACAACCGTTATAAACGCTTGTCGATCGCGGCGACGCGCCAGCTGGTGGGCTACGCGCCGCAGGATGACGGTTTTACCTTGCTGGGCCTGTAAGCCTCAGCCCTTCCCTGCCTTCCTGTCCAGCTCGCGCAGCCACGCCAGCTTGTCGGCGATCTTGCTTTCCAGGCCGCGCGGCACGGGCTGGTACCAGCCTGGTTCCGCCATGCCGTCCGGAAAATACGTTTCACCGGCCGCATACGCATCAGGTTCATCGTGCGCATAGCGGTAGGCGTGGCCGTAGCCCAGTTCCTTCATCAGCTTCGTCGGCGCATTGCGCAAGTGCACGGGCACTTCCTTCGATTTATCTTTCTTGACGAAGGCCATGGCCGTGTTGAACGCGTTGTAGCCGGCATTGCTTTTCGCGGCAATCGCCAGGTAAATCACGGCCTGGCCCAGCGCCAGCTCGCCTTCGGGCGAACCGAGCCGTTCATATGTTTCCGCCGCGTCATTGACCATGGTCAAAGCGCGGGGATCGGCCAGGCCGATGTCTTCCCAGGCCATGCGCACGATGCGCCGCGACAAATAACGGGGGTCGGCGCCGCCGTCGATCATGCGGCAAAACCAGTACAGGGCCGCGTCCGGGTTGGAACCGCGCACGGACTTGTGCAGGGCGGAAATCTGGTCATAGAAATTGTCGCCGCCCTTGTCGAAACGGCGCGAATTCAAGGTCAGCGCATTGTCGACGAAGGCCGCGTCGATCGTGGTCGTGCCCGTCGAGCTGGCGGCCGTCTCGGCCTGCTCCAGCAAGTTCAAGAAGCGCCGCGCATCGCCGTCCGCATAGCCGATCAGGGTGTCGGCCGCCGCTTCGTCGAAGGTCAGGTGCGTCAAGGCCGTGCTTTGCGCCTTGGCCAGCAACTGCTTCATCTCGTCTTCGTTGAGCGATTTCAGCACATACACTTGCGCGCGCGACAGCAGCGCCGAATTGACTTCGAAACTGGGGTTTTCCGTCGTCGCGCCGATGAACGTCACCAGGCCCGATTCGACGAAGGGCAGCAAGGCGTCTTGTTGCGATTTATTAAACCTGTGGATCTCGTCGACGAACAATAAGGTGTGCTTGCCGAACTGGTCCAGGCTGTGGCGGGCCTGGTCCATGGCTGCGCGGATATCTTTCACGCCAGCAAATACGGCCGACAAGGCAATGAATTCACTGTCGAAGGCATTCGCCATCAGGCGCGCCAGGGTGGTCTTACCCACGCCGGGCGGCCCCCATAAAATCATCGAATGGGCCTTGCCCGCCTCGAACGCGAGGCGCAGCGGCTTGCCAGCGCCCAGCAGGTGCGTCTGGCCGATGACTTCGTTCAGGGTGGCTGGCCGCAAGGCTTCGGCCAGCGGCTGGCGCGGCGCGGTGGAAAAGAGATCCGCCATAATGAGTTACCTAATAAGAATGCAAAAGCCCCGCATTGCTGCGAGGCCGGCTCATACGCAAGGCGCGACAGTCTTAATTATTAATGACGTCGGCGCCCTTGGGCATGACAAATTTAAAGTGATTGGCCGAAAGCGCCGGATTTTTCTGGAAGTTCTTGAACGCCAGCACCGAGGTCTGACCGAACGAGTCGCGCAATTCCATCGCTTCGGGCACGCCGTTGCGCAAGCCGATGGTGATTTCGTCGAACGTCGTATCCTTGGCTTTCGGCGTGGCTTTCAGCCATTCCAGGCCGTCGCGCGTACCCGCTTCCGCCAGGGTGAAATTCTTTTCCAGGTCGTTGCTGCCGAACAAGATGGCCGCCGGCGAGGAACCGAGCGCGTCGCCCAGTTTCTTGACCGTCACCTGGCTCAAGTCCTTGTCGTAGATATACAGCTTGTCGCCATCGGCTTGCAGCAACTGCTCGTACGGCTTCAGGTAGGTCCAGATGAACTTGCCCGGACGGGCGAACTCGAACGTGCCGCTGGCGGGCGTCGACACTTTCGCCTTGCCGCTGGCGTCCGCCTTCTTGACTTGCCGCTGCACGAATTCGCCCTTGGCCGACTTGGTGCCGGCCGCAAAGCTCTTGAATTGCTCAAGCGCGCTGGCCGAGGCGCTGGCCGCGAACAGCAGGCTGCAGGCAACGCTGGCCGCGCCGATCATCATTTTTGCTGCGAAAGTATTGCTTTTCATTCTTTACCCTTGTTCGGCACTTGCCGCCGGCACCAGGATTTCCCGGTTGCCATTGGATTGCATGGTTGATACCACCCCGCTCTGCTCCATCTGCTCGAGCAGACGGGCGGCGCGGTTGTAGCCGATGCGCAAATGGCGCTGCACCAGCGAAATCGAGGCGCGACGGTTTTTCAGCACCACCGCCACCGCCTGGTCGTACAGGGCATCGGCCTCGCCGCCGCCCTCGCCCGGCGCGCCGCCTTCGGCGCCGTCGCCTTCCAGGGTGCCGCCTTCGAGGATGCCCTCGATGTAATTCGGTTCGCCCTGCAGCTTCAAATGGCTGACAACGCGGTGCACTTCTTCATCGGACACAAACGCGCCGTGCACGCGCATCGGCAAGCCGGTGCCGGGCGGCATGTACAGCATGTCGCCCATGCCCAGCAAGGTTTCCGCGCCCATCTGGTCCAGAATGGTGCGCGAGTCGATCTTCGACGATACCTGGAAGGCGATACGCGTGGGAATGTTGGCCTTGATCAAGCCCGTGATCACGTCTACAGATGGGCGCTGCGTGGCCAGAATCAAGTGCAAGCCGGCGGCGCGTGCCTTTTGCGCGATACGCGCGATCAATTCCTCGACTTTTTTGCCCACCACCATCATCAAATCGGCCAGTTCGTCGATGATGATGACGATGGTCGGCAGTTTTTCCAGCGGTTCCGGCGAATCCGGCGTCAGGCTGAACGGATTCGGGATGTGTTCTTCGCGCTTTTTCGCGTCGGCAATCTTCGCGTTGTAGCCGGCCAGGTTACGCACGCCCATCTTGCTCATCAGCTTGTAGCGGCGTTCCATCTCGTTCACGGCCCAGTTCAGCGCGTGGCCGGCCTGGCGCATGTCCGTCACGACGGGCGCCAGCAAGTGCGGGATGCCTTCGTAGACGGACATTTCCAGCATCTTCGGATCGATCAGGATCAGGCGCACGTCGAGCGGGTCGGATTTGTACAGCAGCGACAGTATCGTCGCATTGATGCCGACCGACTTACCGGAACCGGTGGTGCCGGCCACCAGCAAGTGCGGCATTTTCGCCAGGTCGGCCACGACGGGCTTGCCGGCGATATCCTTGCCCAGCGCAATCGTCAGGCTGGACACGCCATCGTTGTAGACCTTGGAGCCGAGGATTTCCGTCAGGCGCACGATCTGGCGCTTGCTGTTCGGCAATTCCAAGGCCATGTAATTCTTGCCGGGAATGGTTTCCACCACGCGGATCGACGTCAAGGACAGCGAACGGGCCAGGTCGCGCGCCAGGCCCACGATCTGGCTGCCCTTGACGCCCGTGGCCGGCTCGATTTCATAGCGCGTGACCACAGGGCCGGGGTAAGCGGCCACTACCTTGGCATCCACGCCAAAGTCCGAGAGTTTCTTTTCGATCAGGCGGCTCGTGAATTCCAGGGTTTCCACGGAAACCGTTTCCACCACGGGCGGCGCCTCGTCGAGCAGCGACAAGGGCGGCAGCTTGCCATCGCCCAGGTTCTCGAACAGATGGGCCTGGCGTTCCTTTTCCACGCGCTCGGATTTCACCACCGTCACAACCTGCGGCTCGATCTTCACGGGCGGCGCAGCCACGTGCTTTTCCACGTGCTTGGCCCGTTCGATGACCACCACTTCGTCGCGGCGCACGGCGGCCACTTCGCCCTGGCGGCGGTCTTCGCGGTCCTGGTAGCGCAGCACGAACCAGTTGAAAGCGTCTTCGATGGCGCCGCCGATGCGCTCGGCCACTTGCAGCCAAGACACATGGAAGAACAGGCTGAAACCCAGGCCAAACAGCAGCAACAGCAATAAAGTGGCGCCCGTGAAACCGAAGGCCACGTGGGCCGAGTGCCCCACCAGCTGGCCCAGCACGCCGCCCGGATCGCGCGGCAGCTGCACGTGCAGGCTTTTCGCCATGCGCAGGTATTCGAGGCCCATACTGCCGATCAGCATGATGGAGAAGCCGACGATGCGGATCAGCATCTCGACGTGGTGCTCGCGCTCCACCTCTTCCTCTTCCAGCAGGAAGCGCTTACTCAGGCGGCGATAGCCATGCCACACCGTGCGCAGCAGCCACACGCACCACCACCAGGCGGAAAAACCGAAGATATACAGCAACAGATCGGAAAAGGTGGCGCCCAGCTTGCCGCCCAGGTTGGCGACCTTGTCGACATTGGTGGCGTGCGACCAGCCAGGGTCGAGCTTGTTGAAGCTGGCCAGGATCAGCACGAAATACAAGGCAAACGCGGCCAGCGCGAACCAGCGCGCCTCGGACAACAGCCGCACCAGCCGGTTGGGCAGGGGCCGGCGTTCGACCGGTTTTCGGGTGTAGCTATTTTGATTGGCCTGGGCTGGTTTAGTCATTCTGGGAAGCGCTGCAAGGTGAAAAATGTTTCTGAAAGGGAATTTCCCATAATAAGGAAGTATTCTAAGCCATATATGCCCCGGACGGCCCCACGATTCGTCGCTACAGGCGGCTTGGTCTATAATCGTGGATTGCTTGCGCAAGCGCAATACGCCCTTGTTCTTCGCGCGTATGCCCCCAATTCGGATAGACCCCACTCATAGAGAAGCCTCATTATGACCACTACCAAACACGCCCGCGTTTTGATCCTCGGCTCCGGCCCAGCCGGCTACAGCGCCGCCGTCTACGCCGCCCGCGCCAACCTGAACCCGATGCTGGTCACCGGCGTGGAACAAGGCGGCCAGCTGATGACCACCACCGACGTGGAAAACTGGCCAGGCGACCCGATGGGCGTGCAAGGTCCGGACCTGATGCAGCGCCTGCTGCAGCACGCCGAGCGTTTCAATACGGAAATCGTGTTTGACCACATCCACACCACTTTCCTGAATGAAAAACCGATCCGCCTGAAGGGCGACAGCCACGAATACACGTGCGACACCCTGATCATCGCCACGGGCGCATCCGCGCAATACCTGGGTCTGCCATCGGAAGCGGAATTCATGGGCAAGGGCGTGTCCGCCTGCGCCACCTGCGATGGCTTCTTCTACCGCAACCAGGAAGTGGCCGTCGTCGGCGGCGGCAACACGGCCGTCGAAGAAGCGCTGTACCTGTCGAACATCGCCAATAAAGTCACCCTGATCCACCGCCGCGACAAGTTCCGCGCGGAAGCAATTTTGATCGACCGCCTGAACGCCAAGGTTGCCGAAGGCAAGATTGTGTTGAAATATAACCACACCCTGGACGAAGTGACGGGCAACGAAGGCGGCGTGACGGGCTTGAACATCAAGTCGACCATCGACGGCAAGGTCGAAGCGCTGAGCGTGCATGGCGTGTTCATCGCCATCGGCCACAAGCCGAACACGGGCATCTTCGAAGGCCAGCTGGAAATGCACAACGGCTACATCAAGACCAAGACGGGCCTGGAAGGCATGGCCACCGCCACCAGCGCGCCGGGCGTGTTTGCCGCCGGCGACGTGCAAGACCACATCTACCGCCAGGCCATCACCAGCGCCGGCACGGGTTGCATGGCAGCACTGGACGCCCAGCGCTACCTGGAAGGCCAGGAGTAAGCGTCGCATGGCGTCGATGAAAGACTTTGCCGACCTGAAAGCGGTCAGCAAGCAGCTCAAGGAGCAGGCGGACGCGCGCGCGCAAGCTGCGGCGGAGCGCGTCCAGCAAGCCAAGGTGCAAGCCGTGGAAAGCAATCTGTTCAAGGCCAGCATCGGCGGCGTCAAACGCCTGCCCGAGTCGGACCGCTACGTGCCCAGCCTGCCCAAGGCGGGCGCCATGGCAGCCCAGCAGCCGGCACGCAAGCTGTCGCCGGAAGAGGACGATGCGGCCGTGCTGCGCGAATCGCTGTCGGACTTGTTCGAAGTCGACCATTACCTGGAAAACGATCCGGCCCTGAACTACGCCCGCCCCGGCGTGGGACCGGACGTCGTGAAAAAGATGTGCAAGGGCCACTGGCCCGTGCAGGATGAGCTGGACTTGCACGGCTTGCGCCGCGACGAGGCGCGCGACGGCATCGGCGCCTTCCTGAACCAGGCCACGCGGCGCAAGCTGCGCTGCGTGCGCGTGATCCACGGCAAGGGTTTCGGCTCGAAAGGCCAGGAACCGGTCTTGAAATCGATGGTGCACAGCTGGCTCGTGCAAAAGGATGAAGTCATCGCCTTTTGCCAGGCGCGCCGCTCCGAAGGGGGCGATGGCGCGCTGGTGGTATTGCTTTCTTCCGCACTGCAGCCGATCCGCTAGGCTTGACAGCAAGCAATTACAATTCAGTCACCAGTTCCGCACTGCACACGGCCCCGTTTGTCACCATTCGGGGCCGTGTCATGTTAACCTGTGACAATTATTTCCTGCTCAAGCGCTCCACCCATGATGCCACCCCAATTGCCGCCTGGCTCGCTGATCAAGATCATTGAGGTCATCGCCATTCTGGTGGGCGCGTTTTCCGGCTTCATCGAAGCGCGCCGCAAGCGCATGGACCTGGTCGGCGTGTTCGTCGTGGCCTTCATCACGGCATTCGGCGGCGGCACCCTGCGCGACATCCTGCTCGACAAGCGGCCCCTGTTCTGGGTGTCGCACCAGGAATACGCAATTTTGATCTTCGTGCTGGCCCTGACGGCCGCGCCCCTGATCCAGCATTTGCGCCAGATCGTCTCGGAACGCCTGATCGTCATCGCCGACGCCATCGGCCTGGGCATGTTCGCCATCGCGGGCGTGGCCGAAGCGATGCGCGCCGGCATGCCGATCTTTATAGCCTCGATGATGGGGGTGATTACGGGGATTTTCGGCGGCGTGATGCGCGACATCGTCTGTAACGAAGTGCCGATGGTATTTCGCGACGGCAAACCGTATGCGATCTGCGCGTTTTTCGGCTGCTGGGCTTATTTATTGCAGATGCACTTCGGCGCCGAGCACGACTTTGCGCTGTGGACCAGCGCCAGCGGCATCACGATTCTGCGCCTGATCTGCTGGAAATTCGACATGCGCTTGGGGCGCTGAACGGTGCTGATGCGTAATCCATAATATTATTGGCAACTCATGTCGGATTACGCGCTGGCGCTAATCCGACCTACGGTCTGCTGAAGAACATCTACATAGCGCCTGCCAGAAGCGTAGCGAGCGGCAGCGATTTGTGGCTAAGAAGCGCAACCGTGCTGAAGCACGGTGAGCATCGCAGGCCGCAAAGCACGACGCGCAGTAGCTTATGGCTGGTGCTAGACGGCGTCTGGACCCGTTTCGCCCGTACGGATGCGGATGACCTGCTCCACGTCCCGCACGAAGATCTTGCCATCGCCGATCTTGCCCGTGCGGGCCGCCTTGATGATGGCGTCGACCACCAGTTCCGACACGCTGTCGTCCACCACCACTTCGACTTTGACTTTCGGCAAGAAGTCGACCACATACTCGGCGCCACGGTACAGCTCGGTATGGCCTTTCTGACGGCCAAAGCCCTTCACTTCCGTCACGGTCAAGCCCGTCACGTTCACATCGGCCAGGGCCTCGCGTACTTCGTCGAGCTTGAATGGTTTGATGATGGCGGTAATCTGTTTCATGGCTACTCCTTAAAATTGTTGGATTGTGGACAGATGGCTGCTTACTCGTAGAACTTGGAAGTGATGGGATAGCGCCAGTCGCGGCCGAAGCCACGGTGCGTGACGCGGATGCCCACCGGCGACTGGCGCCGCTTGTATTCATTGATCTTGATCAGGCGCGTGATTTTCGCCACGTCGGCCGGCGGGTAGCCAGCCTCGATAATGTCGGCGATCGGCCGATTTTCTTCCATGTACAGCTGCATGATGCCGTCGAGTATTTCATACGGCGGCAAGGAATCCTGGTCCAGCTGGTCGGCGCGCAGCTCGGCCGACGGTCCGCGCGTCAGGATGCGCTCGGGAATCACGTCCGACACGCTGTTGCGGTACGCACACAGGCGGTAGACGAGGGTCTTGGCGATATCCTTGATCACGGCAAAGCCGCCCGCCATGTCGCCGTACAGGGTGCAATAGCCAACGGCCATCTCGCTCTTGTTGCCCGTCGTCAAGACGATGCTGCCATGCTTGTTCGACAGGGCCATCAGCAAGGTGCCGCGGATGCGCGCCTGGATATTCTCTTCCGTCGCATCTTCCGCCAGTCCCGCGAACTCCTCGGCCAGGGTGGCGCGGAAGGCGTCGAAAGTTTGCTTGATCGGAATTTCATCGTAGCGCACATCGAGGCGTTTTACCATGTCGCGCGAGTCGATCCACGAGATATCGGCCGTAAATTGCGACGGCATCATGACGGCGCGCACCTTGTCGGCGCCCAGCGCATCGACGGCAATGGCCAGGGTCAGCGCGGAATCGACGCCGCCCGACATGCCGATCAGCACGCCAGGGAAGCCGTTCTTGCCGATATAGTCGCGCACGCCCAGCACCAGCGCCTGGTACACCTGCGCTTCGGTGGTCAACGGTGCGGCCAGCGGCTGCGATACGGGGGTGGCGCCGTCGAAATCGACGACCTGCAAGTCTTCCCCGAAATGGCGCAGCTGGGCGCAGATCGTGCCGGCCGCATCCATGACAAACGAGTCGCCATCGAAAATCAGCTCATCCTGGCCACCGACCAGGTTGGCGTACACGAGGGCCATGCCTTGCGCGCTGACGTTCTTGCGCATGGTGTCATAGCGCAGATGCTGCTTGTTCATGTGGTACGGCGAGCCGTTCGGCACCAGCAGCACTTGCGCGCCAGCCGCGCGGGCGCGCATCGGCGCATGCTCGAACCACGTGTCTTCGCAGATATTGATGCCGAAACGCACGCCCTTCACGCCAAACACGAAAGCCTGGTCGGACGACGTAAAGTAACGTTTTTCATCGAACACGGTCGTATTCGGCAAGTCGTGCTTGCGGTAGGTGCCCAGCACTTCGCCGTTCAGCAGCACGGAGGCAGCATTGTGGCGCACGCCCTTCTCGTCTTGCAGGGGCAAGCCCACCACCACGTGCAAATCCTTGAACTGGGCCAGGTCGGCAGCCAGTCCCGCAAACGCTTCCTGCGTTTTTGCGTAGAATGCATTGCGCAGCAACAGGTCCTCGGGTGGATAGCCGACCAGCGACAGTTCCGGCGTGAGCACGATATCGGCGCCCGCCTCGAACGCGCGGCGGGAAAGATCGAAGATCTTGGCACGGTTGCCGGCCAGATCGCCGACCGTACTATTCATTTGAGCAATTGCGACTTTGACTGTCATGATGATGATGGATATTTCGTTCTATTAAACAAGACAGGGGCGCGCAGGCCGATGGCGGCGCCCCGAGAGTGATGAATGCACACTATAACAATGAATTATCGCACGGCTATCGTCACTACCCTGGCTGAAATTGGCGAAGCGGCCTGGTCTGAACTGCTGGCAAGCCAGGCGGACGCCACTCCCTTCCTTTCCTACGCCTTTTTGCACGCTCTGCACGAGTCCGGCTGCGCCAGCGCGGACACGGGCTGGCAACCGAATTACCTGGTACTGTGGCAAGGCGAGGTGCTGGCCGCCGCCCTGCCCCTGTACCTGAAGATGCACTCGTATGGCGAATACGTGTTCGACTGGGCCTGGGCCGATGCATATCAGCAACATGGTCTCGAATATTACCCGAAACTGCTGTCCGCGATACCGTTTACGCCCGTCAGCGGCACCCGCTTGATGGCCCGCGATGGCGAGGCGCGCGCGGCCCTGCTGGCCTTCCTGCAGGCGCAGCAGCAAGCCAGCGAGGTATCGTCCTGCCACATCCTGTTCCCGCCGGAAAGCGAGGCGCGCCAGCTGGAGGAAGCCGGCTACCTGATGCGTAGTGGCGTGCAGTTTCACTGGCTCAATCCGGGCTACACGGATTTCGAGCAATTCCTCGCCACTTTGGAACACAAGAAGCGCAAGAATATCCGCGCCGAGCGGCGCAAGGTGCGCGAAGCGGGCGTCACCCTGCGCCAGGTGCGCGGCGTGGACGCTCTTGATGCTGACTGGAAACTGTTCCACCGCTGCTACAGCAACACCTATGCGGAACACCGCTCCTCGCCTTACCTGAGCCTGGACTTCTTCCGCTGCATCGGCGCCAGCATGCCGGAGAACATACTCCTGGTAATCGCCGAGCGCGAAGGCCGGGCCATTGCCGCCTCGCTGGTGATCCACACGGCCGACACCCTGTATGGCCGCTACTGGGGCGCGCTCGAACACGTGCCCTGCCTGCATTTCGAGACGGCGTATTACCAGCCGCTGGAGTTTTGCATCGCCAACGGCATCGCCACCTTCGAAGGGGGCGCCCAGGGCGAGCACAAGATGGCGCGCGGCTTCCTGCCGCAAAAGACCTGGTCCGCCCACTGGCTGGCGCACCCGGCCTTTGCGGACGCCGTGCAGCGCTTCCTCGAGCGCGAACGGGGCGGCATCGATGCCTACCTCGATGAATTGAACGAGCACAGCCCGTTTCGCGCATAAAAAAACGCTCCCGGCCATCGCAGGCGGGGAGCGTTTTTCTTACCGGGTGTTCTTAGGCTTTGGCGGCGTCGGTCTTGAAGGCGGCAACGCCGTTCAGGATTTCTTCCTTGGCCACTTCAGGACCATACCAGCCGTCGATCTTGACCCATTTGCCTTTTTCCAGATCCTTGTAGTGCTCAAAGAAATGCTGGATCTGGCGCAAGCGCAGTTCGTTCAGGTCTTCCGGCTTTTGCCAGTGGCTGTAGATCGACAGGACCTTGTCGACTGGCACGGCCAGCACTTTCGCGTCTTCGCCCGACTCGTCGGTCATTTTCAGCACGCCGATAGGACGGCAGCGCACGACCACGCCCGGGATCAGCGGGAACGGGGTGATGACCAGCACGTCGACCGGGTCGCCGTCCGGCGACAGGGTGTTCGGCACGTAGCCGTAGTTGCACGGGTAATGCATGGCGGTACCCATGAAGCGATCGACGAAAATCGCGCCGCTTTCCTTGTCGACTTCGTACTTGATCGGATCGGCATTCATCGGGATTTCGATGACGACGTTGAAATCGTTCGGCAGATCGCGGCCGGAAGAGACGTTATTCAAACTCATGGGGTTCCTCATTAGCGGATTGTGTTTTAACCGCGCAATTATAGCGAAGTACAGGCAGCTTGTGCGATGCAGCAGCGGCCCGCCGGCGTTTTGCGCGTCCAGCCAGCAACAGTGGCGCGCATGGCCCGCCGGCGCGCGCAGCCGGCCATCGAGAGAATAAACAAACCATCGGCAATAATAAGTACAAACACCTAAGCAATACTACCGACGCCTTGAATTAATGCCGATGGAATATCTGCGTATTTTCATTTGAATATCGCCACACGCCAGGCATGGTTATTATAATCCGCATTGCATTTTTTGCAGCAACTTATAACAACAGTTTTATTCTCATTCATTCCGCGGCGCCCCTGCATTATTGCGCGACACCCCGCCCTCTCCCCTCCAGGCGGCCTGCCAGCCCCGCAAAATCGTTATCCAGCATAATATTTGTTCTTATTTGAAGCGTTTATTTGATTCAAATAAGAGTCCCGCCAAAAAATGGCGCTACCGGAAGACAATCATCAATTCTGATAAACTGTCACATTCTGGTGATTCCAAACTTTGTATATTCTGCAATCGACGCCTTCCCTGAATTCAATATGGCGCATCACGCGCTACCGATAAATCCTTGCAAAAAGGAATATGATGATTCCCTCTTTCCGGCCCGGTCCTTTATTAAAGGTCACCGGCGTTATTTTCATTCTGTTTGGCCTCGCCCTGCTGGGCGGCGGCATCTGGCTGGCCACGCTCGGCGGCTCCTGGTACTACTTGCTGGCCGGCATAGGCATGCTGATCGCCGGCGCGCTGGTATTCCAGGGCAAGCGCAGCGCGCAACCGTGCATGGCGCTGCTGCTGCTCGCCACCCTCATCTGGTCCCTCATTGAAGTGAAATTCGACTGGTGGCAATTGCTGCCGCGCCTGGACATCTGGTTTGCCGCCGCCGTCTGGCTGCTGCTGCCCTTCGTCAGCCGCCGCCTGGCCCCACCCGCCGACGCAGCGAAACAGCCGCAAGCGGGCAAGACGGCCCTCTCCGCCGCCGTGGCCCTGACCGTCATCGCCGGCGTCATCGCCCTGTTCCAGGACTACCATGACCTGCATGGCGACGTGCCGGCCGAAAACATGGCCGCCACGGCCTCCGGCGATTTCGCGCCCGGCGTCGAGCACAACGACTGGTCCGCGTATGGCCGCTCCGGCTATGGCGACCGCTATGCCCCGGCCGCACAGATTACGCCGGCGAATATTTCCGGCCTGAAAGAAGCCTGGACCTACCACACGGGCGACTTCAAGGGTCCCAACGACCCGGGCGAGATCGCCAACGAAGTCACGCCGCTGAAGGTCAATGACATGCTGTACCTGTGCACGCCGCACAACATCGTCATCGCCCTGAACCCGGACACGGGCAAGGAAATCTGGCGCCACGATCCGAAAATCAACCGCGATGCGGCCAGCTACCAGCACATGATCTGCCGTGGCGTCGCCTACTGGGACGTCAACGCGGGCCGCGCGAAGAACAATCCAGCTCCCGAAGCTGCCAGCATGGAATGCCCGCGCCGCATCCTGGCGCCGACCATGGACGGCACCATGATCGCCGTCAACGCCGATACGGGCGAGTCGTGCAAGAGCTTTGGCAACAATGGCGTCGTCAACCTGTATAAAAACATGGCCATGATCAAGCGCGGTTTCCTGATGCCGACTTCGCCGCCGGCCGTCTCGCAGAAAATGGCTGTGATCGCCGCCAGCGTGACGGACAACCATTCGACGGAAGAGCCATCGGGCGTGATCCGCGGCTACGATCCCGTCACCGGCAAGCTGATGTGGAACTGGGACCCGGCCACGCCGGAAGATACGGCGCCTTTCCCTGAAGGCAAGAACTACACCAACAACTCGCCCAACTCGTGGGGCGTGGCCAGCATCGATGAAAAGCTGGGCATGGTTTACATTCCGATGGGCAATGAAACCCCCGATACCTGGGGCGGCAACCGCAACAAGAATGGCGAGAAATTCAACAGCGCCATCGTCGCGCTGGACCTGGCGACGGGCAAAGTACGCTGGGTCTACCAAACTGTGCACCACGATATCTGGGACATGGACATCGGCGGCCAGCCGAGCCTGGTCGACATCGACACGCCGAAAGGTAAAGTGCCCTCTGTTGTTGCCACGACGAAACGCGGCGACATCTACGTGATCGACCGCCGCGACGGCAACCTGGTCGTGCCGGCGCCGGAAAAACCCGTGCCGACGAGCAATCCTGCCGCCGGCGACACCCTGTCGCCCACGCAGCCGTTCTCGGCCCTGACCTTCTTGCCAGAACGCAATATCAGCGAAGCGGACATGTGGGGCACCACGCCGTTCGACCAGCTCGCCTGCCGCATCATCTTCAAGGAACGCCGCTATGAAGGCCCGTTCACGCCGCAAACGGCTGGCAAGGGCGCCGTCATCTCGCCGGGCCCGCTGGGCATCTTCGAATGGGGTGGCGCGGCCATCGACCCCGTGCGCCAGTTGTTGATCGTCAACCCTGACTACATGGGCTTCCTGGAAAAACTCGTGCCGCGCGCGGAAACGACGGCCAAGGGCGGCACGGGTGGCGAAATGGGCTTGCAACCGCAGACGGGCGTGCCGTTCGCCGTGGAAATCAAGGCCTTCCTGTCGCCGCTGGGCTTCCCATGCCAGGCACCGCCGTGGGGCTATGTGGCCGCCGTCGACCTGCGCACCATGAAGAAAGTGTGGATGCACAAGAACGGCACCACGCGCGACAGCGGTCCCGTGCCGATTCCCTTGCCGTTGGGCGTGCCCAGCCTGGGCGGCATGGTCACCACGGGCGGTGGCGTGACCTTCCTCAGCAGCACGCTCGACTACTACATCCGCGGCTA
Source organism: Janthinobacterium sp. SUN137 (assembly GCF_030587265.1). Lineage (NCBI taxonomy): Bacteria > Pseudomonadati > Pseudomonadota > Betaproteobacteria > Burkholderiales > Oxalobacteraceae > Janthinobacterium > Janthinobacterium sp. SUN137. The sequence goes on from NZ_JAPWHZ010000003.1 coordinate 855,145, forward strand.
CGATGTCAGCAACGGCAAAGTGATCTGGAAGGCCCGCTTGCCAGCCGGCGGCCAGGCTACGCCGATGAGCTATGTGTCGAACAAGTCGGGACGCCAGTTCGTCGTCGTCATGGCCGGCGGCCACGGTTCGCTGGGCACGAAGATGAGCGACACCCTGGTCGCATATGCCTTGCCGGAAGGCACTGCAGTAACGAAGAAGTAAAGCTCGAAGAAGTAAATTAGCAAGGTAGCAGCGCACTCCGCCATGGAGTGCGCGCATAAAAAAAGCCGTTCAGTCTGCACTGAACGGCTTTTTTACGTCTGCGAGCGGCTTACAGGATGGTAGCCAGTGCGCACTGCCGGTAATGCGCGGCAGCCTGTTCCGTCTGCTGCAGGGCGTCGTGCATCTGCGCCAGCTTCAGGTGGGCGTCGCGCACCATTTGCGGCTCGTTGGCATCCGACAAAGCCTGCTCCAGGTGGCGCTGGGCCTTGCCCCACAGTTTTTGCTTGAGGCACAAGGTACCCAGGGTCAGCGCCAGTTCCGCATCCAGCGGACGCTGCTTCATCCATTGCTCGCAATGCTCGATCTGCAGCAGCAGGGCCGGCGTGCCGCTTGGCGCCGCCGCTTCGCGGTAGGCGCGCACGACGCGCTCGTCCCAGTCGGCGGCCAGCGATTCTTCGCACACGAGGCGCGCTTCATCGTGCAGGCCGCGCGCATTCAGGGCCGTGGCGGCGCGGCAGGCGATGTACGGCTTGACCCGGTCGGCGCTTGGCACGGTGGACCACACGCGCATCAGCGACTCGGCGTCATGCGAGGGGTCGGACAGCAGATGGTCGTAGGCCAGTTCGCGCAGGCGCGACGACAGGGCCGGATGCAGGGCGCGGTGCTTGTCGAGCGAACGCACGAGGCGCAGCACTTCCGGCCAGTTCTTCGCCTGCTGCTCGGCTTTCAGCGACCATTGCAGCGCGTGGATGTGGCGCGTGCCGCTGGCATTGAGTTCGCGCACGGCGGCCAGGGCCGCTTCCGGCTGGTGGTCGTCGACCAGCAATTCCGTCACCGTCATCAAGCGGGCCGTTTTCAGGCTGGCATCGCATTCGACGCGCGACAGCCAGCTGTCGCGGCGTTCGGACTGGCGCATGCGGTGCGCGGCGCGCGCGCCGATCAGCGCGGCCAGGCCGGCGTTCTCTTCCAGCTCGGCGGCGCGCAAGGCAGCCTTCTCGGCATGACCGAAACGGCCTTCGAACAGGGCTTTCAAGGCTTCGCGCAAGCCCTTGTTGCCGTCGCGCTCACGCTTGCGCTGGCGGTAGGCCGCCACTTGCGCCGGCATGCGCACGGTGGCGCGCACGGCGCGCACCAGCAGGTACAGCAGCACGAACAGCACGACCTGCAGCAACAGGAAGAAATTCAGCGACAAATCGATGCGGTATGGCGGATAGAACAGCACCACGTTGCCGGGATTGAAACGGGCCGTCACGGCGATACCGATCGCCGCGGCCATCAGGGCGAGTAACCAGAGAAATAGACGCATGGGCTCAGGACTTCGCTTTGTAGTTGCGCACAGCCGTCAGGCTGTCGGACAAGGTTGGCATTTCGATGGCCAGGTTGCTGCCCTGCACCTGGCGCAGCAGGGCTTGCGCCGTCTGCGTGCTCTTGGCGCGGGTGTCGAAATACTTGGCCAGCGCATCCTGTGCGGCGATCAAATCGTTGCGGAAAGCCGTTTCATTGCGCGACAACAAGGCCATGCGGGCATTGAGCAGGCGCAACTTGACGTTTTCACGCAAGAAATACGATTGCGTCGGCGACAGCATCAGCGCTTCCGGCGTATCGACGCGGCGGATGCGTATCAATTGACGCACGTCGGCCCACATGTCGCCGCTCCAGGTATTGAAGCCGTCGCGCACTTTCTGCAGCAGCGGTTCCGGCGCAGGCGGCCCCATCAGCTTGCCGCTCGCATCGCGCACGGGCTTGGCCTTGCCCGGTTTTTCCGGTGCGGCCGGCAAGGCCGGGGTTTCGTCGGACAGCATCGGCAGGGAGTCGACCTGGGCGATCACGGCGTCGAGGCGCAGGGCCACGCCCGTCGAATCGACGCTGGGCAGGGCTTTCAATTTTTCCATGTCGCGCCCGATGGCGCGGCGGATGGTGATGAATTGCGGCTTGTCGGAACGCGACAGGCTGCGGTCCGCATTTTGCAGGGCGATCAGCGCGCCGGGCACGTTGCCGGCCAGTTGCAGCTGCTGACTGGCCGTCGACAGCACTTGCTCGATTTCCGTCAGCGCCCACTCGTCGCGGTTCTTCGACAAGTCGTTGTACAGTTGTTCCAGCGCAAGCTGCTGGCTTTGCGTTTCGCTCTGGCGGTTTTCCAGCGCGCCCACCTTGATTTGCAGCTCTTTCGTGCCTTCTTGCACGTTGCGCGCCAGCACGCCCGTTTCGGCGTTGCTGACATCGCCTTTTTGCAGGCGCTTGGCCACTTCTTCGCGCAGGTTGCGGATCTGCTTGCTGGTCGACCAGCTTTGCGCAGCCAGCAGCACGGCCAGCACGATGACGGCGATGCTCATGGGCTTTTGCAGCTGTTCCAGCAGGGTCGGCGCGCGGCCGGCAGGTTGGTCGGCCGCCTGCGGCGCCGTCTTCACGGCGCTGCCAGGCGTTGCATTCGGTTCGGAGAGTGTAGGCATTTCGTTCATGGTCGTGATTGTAACGCGGCGAGCACTCCTGCGTCGCCTGATCCTGTCAAGGTGACTCGGGCAAAACCCAGGGCCGCCGCCGTTTGTGCAATGCGGGCGTGCGGCACGATCAGATGCTGCTGTTGCATTTTCACAACAGCTGCCTTTTCAGCATCCATTTCGCCCAGCAGCGCCAGCAAGCCGCGCAGCGCTTCCGAGCTGGTGATGATCCAGTCATTATTATGCTGCAACAGGTTTTCCAGGGTCGCCCGCAAGGATGGCGTCAGCCTTGGCACCTTGCGGCGGTAAGCCGTGACGAACTCGACAGTTGCTCCCGCAGCGCGCAAGCCGTCGGCCAGGTAATCGCGTCCGCCATCGCCGCGCACGATCAGCACGCGCTTGCCGCGCAGGGCCGGCAAGTCCAGCGCCAATAATAAATGTTCGGAGTCGCTGCGCGCCGTGTCCAGCGGACTCGTGATGGTCGCGTTGGCGTCCGTGACGCCATGCGCGCCCAGGGCCATCCGGCTGCCCTCGCCCACCACGGCCAGCGCCAGGCCGGCCGGCCAGGCGGGCAGATGCGCAAAGACGCAATCGATGGCGTTGGGCGAGACGAACGCCACCAGGTCGTAATCGCGCAGGCGGGCCAGCACGGCGTGCAGCCGCGCGCATTCCTCTGCGCCGTCAAGCGCGTGGATTTCCAGCAGCGGCAGCAGTTGCACGGGCAAGCCCAGCGCCGCGATACGGGCGGCCAGCGGCCCCGCTTGCGCCGCGGGCCGCGTGATCACCACGGTGTCAGGCATGCGGCGCCAGGCCTTCATGGTTGTCGGGAGTGACGGCGCACGAGGCGAGGATGCCGGCGGCATCTTGCCCGCGCAGCAATTCGGCCACTTGCTCGCCCAGCAGTTCCGGCGCGCCGGCAGCACCGCTAACATCGGCGCTGGCCATGCGCGCGCCGTCCGGCGTGGCGACCATGGCGCGCAAGCGCATCTGCTCGCCCTCGACGGTGGCGAACGCGGCCAGCGGAATCTGGCAGCTGCCGCCGAAGATCTTCGACACCTTGCGCTCGGCCGTGACGGCTTGCGCCGTGGCCGTGTGGTTCAGCGGCGCCAGCAGGCGCACCAGGTCGGCGCCGTCCGCGCGCCCGCTGCGGATCTCGATCGCCATGGCGCCCTGGCCGGCGGCCGGCAAGCTGTCTTCCGGCGCCAGCACGGCGCGGATGCGCGACGCCAGGCCCAGGCGTTTCAAGCCGGCGGCGGCCAGGATGATGGCCGCGTAGTCGCCGCGGTCCAGCTTGCCCAAACGCGTATCGAGGTTGCCGCGCAGGGGCAGAATCGTCAGGTGCGGATAGCGCGCGGCGATCAGCGACTGGCGGCGCAGGCTGCTGGTGCCGACGACGGCGCCGTGCGGCAGCTCGGCCAGGCTGGCGTAATCGTTCGACACGAACGCGTCGCGCGGGTCTTCGCGCTCGAGGATGGCGGCCAGGGCAAAGCCTTCCGGCAACTCCATCGGCACGTCTTTCAGCGAATGCACGGCCAGGTCGGCGCGGCCTTCTTCCATCGCCACTTCCAGCTCCTTGACGAACAGGCCCTTGCCGCCTACCTTGGACAAGGCGCGGTCCAGAATCTGGTCGCCGCGTGTGGTCATGCCGAGAATTTCGACGCTACACTGCGGATACAGGGCGGCCAGGCGGGCGCGCACGTGTTCAGCTTGCCACATGGCAAGACGGCTCTCGCGTGTGGCGATCACCAGGCGGGCAGGAATATTCAATTCGTTCGGGGTCAATTCGGATGCTTTCAAAACAAGTTCTTTCGCTGTGGCTGTCGTTGTCATTATCGTTGCCATTTCGCCCGTCTGATATCAATTTTGTATCGGGTGGCGCCAGGCGTCGCTATAATCGTTATCGCTTAGCCTAGAAGGCCAAGTCAGGCTAGCGTCCATGTTGAAGACCACAAATTTTATCATGCGCCCCCTCCCCTCTGCGGCCAAACGCCCGGTGCGATCCACATTCCCTTGCTTTTACACTTACTTTGGTTCTTTATTATGCTCAATGACGCAGTAGCACCAGAAATAGTTCCAGCGGCCGGCTCCGACAAGGATGCGCCGCTGAAAGAAGACATCCGCCTGCTGGGCCGCCTGCTGGGCGACGTGCTGCGCGAACAGGAAGGCGACGCCGTCTTCAATGTGGTGGAAACCATACGCCAGACGTCCGTGCGCTTCCGCCGCGAAGCGGACGCGGGCGCCGCGCTGGAACTCGACGCCATGCTCAAGGAACTGAGCCGCGAGCAGACGATTTCCGTCGTGCGCGCCTTTTCCTACTTTTCGCACCTGGCCAACATTGCGGAAGATCAACACCACATCCGCCGCCGCCGCGCCCACCTGCTGGCCGGCTCGCCGGCACAAAAGGGCAGCGTCAGCTTCGCGCTGAGAAAACTGCGCCTGGCCGGCGTGCCGCGCAAGACGGTCGACACCTTTTTCCAGGACGCCCTGATCGCCCCCGTGCTGACGGCCCACCCGACGGAAGTGCAGCGCAAGAGCATCCTCGACGCCGAGCACGACATCGCCCGCCTACTGGCCGAGCGCGATTTGCCGCAGACGCCGAAAGAGCGGCACGCCAACATGCAGCTGCTGCGCTCGCGCGTGGCCACCCTGTGGCAGACGCGCATGCTGCGCTACTCGAAGCTGACGGTGGCCGACGAGATCGAAAACGCCCTGTCCTACTACCGCATCACCTTCCTGCGCGAACTGCCGGGCCTGTATGACGACATCGAGGACGATATCGCCGCCGAATACCCGAACGGCGACGGCACGATCGAGCCCATCAACGCCGCCTACGTGCAGATGGGCAGCTGGATCGGCGGCGACCGCGACGGCAACCCGAACGTCAACGCGGGCACCATGCAGCACGCGCTGGCGCGCCACGCCACCACCATCCTCGACTTCTACCTCGACGAAGCGCACGCGCTGGGCGCGGAATTGTCCGTCTCGACCCTGATGGTGGGCGTGAGCGCCGAACTGCAGGCGCTGGCCGACCAGTCGCCCGACGCCTCGCCGCACCGCAGCGACGAGCCGTACCGCCGCGCCCTGATCGGCATCTATGCGCGCCTGGCCGCCACGGCCCGCGCCCTGGGCGCCACCAACATCCTGCGCAAGGAAGTGGGCGCCGCGGCCGCCTACCCGGACGCGGCCGCCTTTGTGGCCGACTTGCGCACCATCGTCGCCTCGCTCGAGCCGCACCACGGCGCCGCCCTCGTGCGCCCGCGCCTGGCCACCCTGGCGCGCGCGGCCGACATCTTCGGTTTCCACCTGGCGTCGCTGGACATGCGCCAGACCTCGGACGTGCACGAGCGGGTGCTGGCCGACCTGTTCGCGAAAAGCGGCGTGGCCGCCGATTACACGGCCCTGTCCGAGGAAGACAAGCAGGCGCTGCTGCTGAACGAACTGGCCCAGCCGCGCCTGCTGCACTCGCCCTACATCGCCTACGCGGCGGAAACGGATTCCGAACTGGCGATCCTGCGCGCGGCGCGCGACATCCGCCAGCGCTACGGCGCGCGAGCCATCCGCAACTACATCATCTCGCACACGGAAACCGTGTCCGACTTGCTGGAAGTGTTGCTGCTGCAAAAGGAAACGGGCTTGCTGCGCACCGACTGGCAAACTGGCGACAGCATCTGCGAGCTGATGGTCATCCCCCTGTTCGAGACGATCCCCGACCTGCAGCGCGCGGCCGGCATCATGAGCCAGGTCATGGCCTTGCCTTTGGTCAAACTATTGATCGCCAAGCAGGGACAATTGCAGGAAGTCATGCTCGGTTATTCCGATTCGAACAAGGATGGCGGCTTCCTCACGTCCAACTGGGAACTGTACAAGGCGGAACTGGCGCTGGTCGCCGACTTCCGGAAGGCCGGCGTCAAGCTGCGCCTGTTCCATGGCCGCGGCGGCACGGTGGGCCGTGGCGGCGGACCCAGCTACGAAGCCATCCTGGCCCAGCCGCCGGGCACCGTCAACGGCCAGATCCGCCTGACGGAGCAAGGCGAGATCATCGCCTCGAAGTTTTCCAACGCGGAAATCGGCCGGCGCAACCTGGAATTGCTGGTGGCCGCCACCTTGGAAGCGAGCCTGGCGCCGCAGGAAGCCAATCCGGCCCGCAACGGCCAGCTGGCGCAGTTCGAAGCCGTGATGGCGCAACTGTCGGACCTCGCCTATCACGCCTACCGCCACCTCGTGTATGAAACGCCGGGTTTTACGGAGTATTTCTTCTCGGCTACGCCGATCGCGGAAATCGCCGAGCTGAACCTCGGTTCCCGCCCCGCTTCGCGCAAGGCCAACCAGCGCATCGAAGACTTGCGCGCCATTCCCTGGGGCTTTTCCTGGGGCCAGTGCCGCTTGCTGCTGCCGGGCTGGTTCGGCTTCGGCAGCGCCATCGAAACGTGGATCAATCAAGCCGACGGGGCCGCGAAAGATGACAAGATCGCCACCCTGCGCGCCATGTACGCCGAATGGCCATTCTTCGCCACCCTGCTGTCGAACATGGACATGGTGCTGGCCAAGACGGACCTGGCGATCGCCTCGCGCTATGCGGAACTGGTGGCGGATCAGGGCTTGCGCGAACGCATCTACAAGCGCATCACGGACGAGCACGGCAACACCCTGCGCTGCCTGGAGCTGATCACCGGCAACACGGAACGCCTGGCGGGCAATCCGCTGCTGGCCCGTTCGATCCAGAACCGCTTCGCCTATCTCGACCCGCTGAACCACTTGCAGGTGGAGTTGATCAAGCGCAACCGCGCCCTGTCGGCGGAAAGCCGGATCGACGAAAGGGTGCACCGCGGCATCCAGCTGTCGATCAATGGCGTGGCGGCCGGCCTGCGCAACACGGGCTGATCGCACCGCCTTGCCATCGGCAAACAGGGCCGGCACCGCAAGGGCCGGCCCTTTTGCTTGCCCAATGGAAAAATATTCTCAAGAAAACAACAATTGGTATTACACTAGCGTCGGATACCTTCCCCTCTCCGGCGCCAGGCGCACGGCAGCGGCCAACCACGACGCCAGGGACGCGGATGAGCAAATGGTCGATTGAAACCCTGAGTGGCGCTTGCGGCGCCCTCATCCTGATCATGCTGGGCTGGTTCGCCGGCGCGGCCTGGCAAGAACTCGATTTCTGGCAGCATGTCTGGCTGGCCCTGCTGCTGCTGGCCGCCGCCGTCGCCGTCCTCTGGCTGATGCGCAAGCTGCGCAGCCACCTGGCCCTGACGCGCGCGCAGCTCGACGATAGCCTGATGCGCTACCAGCACCTGAGCGAAACGGCGCAGGACGGCATGTGGCAAACGGATGCGCACGGCCGCATCCTGCACGTCAACCAGCGCCTGTGCGACATGCTGGGCGTCCCCGCGGAACAGCTGCTGGACCACTCGATGGACGAATTCCACGACGAAGCCACCTTGCTGCGCCTGTGTCCGCTGCGCCAGACGGCGACGGATAGTTGCATGGGAGAACTGCATTACCAGCATGGCGACGGCTCGGAACGCTGGGCCATGCTCAGCGGACGCCGCCTGTACGACCAGCGCGGCACCCTGACGGGAGCCCTGGTCATGGCCAGCGACATCACGGAACACAAGCGGGCCGAACACGCGCTGACCGTCGCCCATGCGGAGCTGGAAAGCCGCGTGGCCCTGCGCACGGCCCAGCTGCTCGATGTCAATCTCCAGCTGTCCGCGGAAATCGCCATGCGCGCGCAAACGGAAGCGGCCCTGGCGCGCAGCGAAGAGCGGCTGCAGGACATCATTTCCATGATGCCCCTGTCGCTGTTCCTGAAAGACGCCGATTCGCGCATGCTGCTGATGAACCAGGCTTGCGAGCAGCAATGGGGCGTGCTGTTCCAGGATATCGCCGAGGGACGCGACGTGCAGCACTTCCCCTCGGACCAGACCCAGGGATTCCACGCGGCGGACCAGGAAGCGTTTGCCAGCCGCCAGGTGGTGATCCGCGAAGAACTCGTGTGGAATGCGCGGCTGCAGGAAAACCGCCTGCTGCAGACGCATAAAAAACCCATCTTCGATGCGCAAGGCCGGCCGCAGATGATCATCGCCATGGGCATCGACATCACGGAAAGCAAGCGCAACGAAGAGAACCTGCAGCGCACCCTGGCCCAGCTGCGCGAACTGACCGACCACCAGCAGACCATCAAGGAAGAGGAAAGGCGCCGCATCGCGCTCGACATTCATGACGACCTGGGCCAGAACCTGATGGTGCTGCGCATCGACGTGTCGCTGCTGCACGCGCGCACGGCCAGGACCCACCCGCGCCTGCACCGCCACGCCCAGCGCGTGCTCGACACCATCGACGCCACCATCCGCTCGGTGCGCACCATCATCAATGACTTGCATCCCAGCACCCTGGAGCTGGGCCTGGGCCCGGCAGCCGAATGGCTGATACGCCAGATGGAAAGCCGCGGCGCCATCCGCTACCAGCTCTCGCTCGACAGCGAGGCGCCCGACCTGGGCCTGGACCAGCGCCAGACGTCGGCCATCTTCCGCGTGCTGCAGGAATCGCTGTCGAACATCGTGCGCCACGCCCAGGCCAGCGAAGTGGAAGTGGCGCTGGCGCAAGATACGGATGCCATCGTGCTGCGCATCAGCGACAACGGCATCGGCATGCAGCCGGACGCCCACGGCAAGAAGGCCGCCTTCGGCCTGAAGAGCATACGCGAACGTGTCCATGCGCTGGGCGGCGAACTGCGCATCGACAGCCAGGAGGGGCGGGGCACGGTGCTGGCAATCCACCTGCCGCACGCGAGGAAAGGCGCGCCGGCCGAGCATGATGAAATACAAAAATTAGCAAAAACAGTAGCAAATTAAGTATGCATTTTCAACATAAGAAAGTATAGTAAGTTTTTTTCTTTGAGGAAACCATCATGCAGCCACGGTTCTTACGCTTCCATGCCTCACTGCTCGGCCTGTGCCTGCTGACCGTCGTCCCCACCGCCAGCGCCGCCATCTATGCCGAACGCGGCTTTGGCGAGAGGGATGGCAACGGCAGTATCGCGTCCGACCTGAACCCGGCGGGCCTGGTGGCCGGCATCATCATGGAGGAAGAAGGACGGCGCCGCGCCGTCACGTATCAGCATGGCCGCATCCGCGAGCTGGGCACACTGGGTGGCAATGAAGGTTTCACCAAGGCCATCAATACCCATGGCGTGGTGGTCGGTTCGGCACAGACGGCCAGTGGCGCCTGGCATGCCTTCCACTACGATGTGGCGGGCGGCATGCGCGACCTGGGTACCCTGGGCGGCACCAGCAGCTATGCCACGGCCATCGCGCGCGACGGCCAGGTGGCCGGCTATGCCGATACCAGCGGCGGCGATTTCCACGCCTTTGTCACGAAAGCCGACCACAGCCTGCAAGACCTGGGCACCCTGGGCGGCGCCAGCAGCTATGCCAGCGGCCTGAACAACCATGGCGTGGTGGTGGGCACGGCCCAGCGCGGCGATGGCTACCGCCGCGCCTTCGTCTACCGCCCCGGCACGGGCATGCAGGAAATCGGCACCCTGCCCGGCGGACGCATCAGCTCGGCTACCGCCATCAATGACGCAGGCCTGATCGTGGGCGCTTCGGAAACGGAGAAGCGCCGCTGGCACGCCTTTGCCTGGGACGGCAAGCGCATGCTCGACCTGGGCGCCATGATCGGCCAGGGCGACAGCTACGCCACGGCAGTCAACGCGGCCGGACACGTCGTCGGCAGCGTCAGCATCAACGGCTTTGAACCGATGACCTTTGTCTACAAGGAAGGCGTGATGACGGTGCGCCGCCGCGACGACGGCCTGTACCTGACGAACAAGATCACGGACGCCGGGCTCGTGGTGGGCGCCATCTACACGGGGCATAAATTCCAGGCCTTCGCCGTGCCGTCGCAAGCGTCGCCGCCGCCGCCGCGCCGCAACCCGCTGGAATGGCTGGTCGTCACCTTCCTCATCTCCGCCGGCGGCGTGGCGCTGTACCAGCTGCAGCGCCGTCACCGCGCCGGCGTGTCGGGCCAGCGCATGCATTTCCTGTAAGGCCGCGCACGGCACGGGCGAAAAAAAAGAGGCTTGCGCCTCTTTTTTATTGCCTGCTGACTACTTAATTTTGCGTCAAGAAGGTTTTCAGCTTGTCCGAACGCGAAGGCTGGCGCAGCTTGCTCATGGCTTTCGCTTCGATCTGGCGGATGCGCTCGCGCGTCACGTCGAACTGCTTGCCCACTTCTTCCAGGGTGTGGTCGTTCGACATTTCCACGCCGTAACGCATGCGCAGCACTTTCGCTTCGCGCGGCGTCAGGGAGTCCAGCACTTCCTTGATCACGTTGCGCATCGACGCGTGCAGCGCGGCGTCCAGCGGCGCCAGGGTCGTGTTGTCTTCGATGAAGTCGCCCAGTTGCGAATCGCCATCTTCGCCCATCGGCGTTTCCATGGAAATCGGCTCTTTCGCGATCTTCATGATCTCGCGCACCTTGTTTTCCGGCATTTCCATCTTGACGGCCAGGGTCGCCAGGTCCGGCTCGCTGCCCGTTTCCTGCATGATCTGGCGCGAGATGCGGTTCATCTTGTTGATCGTTTCGATCATGTGCACCGGCACGCGGATGGTGCGGGCCATGTCGGCGATCGAACGCGTGATGGCCTGGCGGATCCACCAGGTGGCGTAGGTCGAGAACTTGTAGCCGCGGCGATATTCGAATTTATCGACAGCCTTCAGCAGACCGATGTTGCCTTCCTGGATCAGGTCGAGGAATTGCAAGCCGCGGTTGATGTATTTCTTGGCGATCGAAATAACCAGACGCAAGTTGGCGACCGTCATTTCGCGTTTCGCGTGACGGGCGCGCTTTTCGCCGGCAGCCATCTGCTTGTTGATCTTGCGCAAGTCTGCCAGCGGCAGGGCCACGCGGGCTTGCAGGTCGATCATCTTCTTTTGCAGTTCCTTGACGGCAGGCACGTTGCGGCTGAGGATGGCGCTGTACGGATACTTGCAGTCGACTTCGCGGTCGACCCATTCCAGGTCGCATTCATTGCCCGGGAACACCTTGATGAAGTGGGCGCGCGGCATGCCGCATTTGTTCACGCACAGTTCCAGCACGGCGCGCTCGATGTGGCGCACTTCTTCCATCTGGCCGCGCAGGGTGTCGCACAGCTTTTCGACGACCTTGGCCGTGAAGCGGATGCCCAGCAATTCCTGCGAAATGGCTTCCTGCGCCTTGACGTAGGCTTTCGAGTTGTAACCCTCGGGCGCCTTGCGCATCTTGTCGTACTGCGTCGAAATGACGTTGAATTTCTCCAACGCATTCTTTTTCAGCTGGGCCAACTGCTCGCTGGAGAAACCGGCCGCGCCGCCATTGGCGTCGCCGTCTTCTTCCTCGGCTTCTTCTTCCTCTTCCTCGTCGTCACCGCTGGCGGCGGCGGGCGCGGCGGCAGCGGCAGGCGCCGGGGCATTGCTTTCGTTCAAATCGACAAAGCCGTCGACCACTTCATCGACCTTGATTTCGTCGCGCGCGATTTTTTGCGACAGCGCAACGATTTCGCCGATGGTGGTCGGGCAGGCGGAAATCGCCTGGATCATGTCCTTCAAGCCGCCTTCGATGCGCTTGGCGATCTCGATCTCGCCTTCGCGCGTCAGCAGCGCCACGGCGCCCATTTCACGCATGTACATGCGCACGGGGTCGGTGGTGCGGCCGAAGTCGGAGTCGACCGTCGACAGGGCCGTCGCGGCAGCCGCTTCCACTTCATCGTCGCTGGTGACGGTGGCGACGTTGTCGGTCAACAACAGGCTTTCCGCGTCAGGGGCGCGCTCGTAGACGGCGATGCCCATGTCGTTGAAGGTGGCGATGATGCCTTCGATGGCTTCCGGATCGATGATGTTTTCCGGCAACTGGTCATTGATCTCGGCATAGGTGAGGAAACCGCGTTCCTTGCCCATGTTGATCAAGCCCGTGATCTGCTTGCGGCGGCGTTCCAGGTCCGCTGCCGATGCTTCCGGATCGCCCAGCGCATCGGCCAGGCCGCCCTTGGCCTTGCGGTCGCGCGCTTTCGAGACGGCCTTCAGTTCGGCGCGCTCGACGGCGTTCAGTGCTGCCACTTCGTCGTTTTCCGGCGTGAATTCGCTCGGTTTGCGGCCACGGCGGCCTGGCACCTTGACGGTCGGCAAAAAGTAATTCGAGGTATCGATAGCGGCCAGCGCGTCGGCGTCCGTGGTCTTGCTGACCACTTGCGCGCCGGTGATGATGGTCACGGGCGCCGCTTCAGGCTTGGCGCGCACGACTTTCGAACGGGCTGCCGTCACCACCTTGTTCGTGGCGGCGCTTTCGCTGACCTTGCGCGGCGCAGGCGCCGCCTTGGCGCTTGGCGCCACTTTGACGCTCGGCGTCTTGACGGGCGCCGCTTCCACGGCTTCGGCGGCGTCGGCCACGGGCGCGGCAACAGCGGCTTCCGCTACCGTTTCGGCCGGCGGCACGGCAGCCAGGCGCGAGCGGCTTTTCTTCACCACGGTGACGACGGTCGGCGCCGTCGTGACGGTGGCTTCCGGATTCGCTTGCGCATTATCGATGAAGTAAGATAAAGTCGTTTTGGGTACGGCAAGCGGCGCCGCGGCTGGGCGTGGCGCCTTGGCGGACAACGTTAAAGTTTTTGGCGTATTCTTCATGAGATATCTCTTAATGCGAGACCAGATGGTGTCGGCGCGAAGTGAATGATTCCACCTAAGCCTGCGAAACCGGACTCGATGGAGCGTATTGTTGCGGCTGCCGTCAAGGGCAGCGGCGCCTGTCTATCGTGACGTTCATAGCCCGCGCATCCGGCATGAGGAGCGCGGGGCCGAAGCCGGGTCAGATAAATAAGCGATGTACATTGCGGAATGAAAAAAAGCCCGTACCAGAACGGGCTTGAATCTATTGTTGTTCAGTGAAGACACAGCGGAGAGCAAGATTATGCACGAAGGCCCGTTATCTGAATAATTGATAAGTGGAATAACCGATATCAAAAATATCAATAATGGTGGCCCTGCGCCGCACTGCTCCTATCCCCTGCACACCTGAGCCAGACCTTCAAAAACAGGGTCCAGTCATCAGCGCAAGCCGACATTATACACATTTCCCGTATTTCGCGCTGTGCCGGCTGTAGTGCGAACCCGCTTATCGCAGGTCAAGTTGCCAAAAAAGACAATGCACTTGCCTGTGGCGCGTGCTATGCTCCCCTTTTATAGCCCAACCAATGATGTCGATGACCAGCTCCACGCCAGACCAGCAAGCCACCACTCCTGACACGCCAGTCGATGCAGCCCCTGCGGCGGCACCGGCCGCAGCGACCACGCCGGCGCCTGCCGGCCTGACCGCGCGCGCGCTGCTGAAACAGTTCCAGGAGCAATTCCCGCCATTCCGCGATTGCCTGCCCTTGTCGATCGGTATCGACAAGCAGATCCTCGCGCGCCTGCCGGACCTGGACCGCAAGCTGATGCGCACGGCGCTGGGCATCCACACGGGTTCGCTGCGCTACCTGCGCGTGATGGAAAAAGCCAAGGTACGCTACGACCTCGACGGCACAGCCGGCGCGGAAGTGACGCAAACCCACCGCGACCACGCCACGCAAGTATTGCAGCAGCGCTTCAAGAAGGAAGCCGAGCGCAAGAAAGCCGAGCGCGATGCCGCGGCCGCCGAAGAAGCGAACCGTTTGCGCCTGGAAAAACTGAATCAGCTGACCGCGAAATTCTCGCGCAAAGGCTGATCCGGTTTCATGGACACAGCTGCCGCACCGCCACTGCCCCCCTATCAAGGCATTGCACTCGACCACGTCAAGCTGGTACGCACCAGCGATGATGCGCAGGCGGCCATGGCCGCCCTGCTGGCAGCGGACGCCATCGGCTTCGATACGGAATCGAAGCCGACTTTTGTGAAGGGCGAGTCCTCCACGGGACCGCACCTGATCCAGCTGGCCACCGACGACATCGCCTACCTGTTCCAGGTGGGCAGCACGCCGGCGCCGGCTCTGGCCGAACTCAAGGCCATCCTCGAATCGACCACCACCCTGAAGGTGGGCTTCGGCCTGTCCGACGACGTCAAGCGCCTGCGCAACAAGCTGGGCATCGCCCCGGCCCAGGTGCTCGACCTGTCCGTCGCCCTGCGCGGCGGCCAGCGCAACGACCTGGGCGCGAAGACGGCCGTGGCCAAGTTCTTCGGCCTGCACCTGCAGAAATCGAAAAAGATTTCCACCACCAACTGGGCCACGTCGCGCCTGACGGAAAAGCAGATCCTGTATGCGGCCGACGATGCGCAAGTGGCCCTGCGCGTGTACCGCCGCTGGATCGCCGACGGCGGCAAGGTCGCGCCGCAAAAAGCCCCGCGCGCCAGCACGCCGCCAGCCCCGCCGCCTATCGCCGCCTGAGCCGGCGCGCCTTCCTGCAGCATGAGCAAGAACAAGTCCATCGGCACCACGCGTGACGCGATCGCCGCCGCCGAACAGGCGCTGGGGCGGCAGCTGCCCGCATCCCATGTGCAATGGTTATTGGAGAACAATGGCCGCGCGCTGGGCGCCTTGAGCGTGTTTCCCGTCTACGACGCGGCCAATGCGCGCAAGACGTGGGAATCGATAGCACGCCATTACCGCGAAGGCTGGCAGGAATGGCTGGAGAATGCGGGGACATGCGACGAGGCCGGCAGCCTGCTGCCCTTCGCCCAGTTCGGCACGGGCGATTACTACTGTTTTGATTATGCGCAAACGGGGCCATCGGGCGAACCCGTGGTCGTGCTGTGGTCGCACGAAACAGGCGCCACCACCGCGGTGGCGCCCGGCTTTGCCGCATTCCTCGCGCTGCCCGGCCGCCCGGGCTGACACCCGGCGGCCGGCACAGCCTTACTTGACGAGGCGCAAGGTCAAGGGGTAGCGGTAAGTGACACCATTGCTGGCCTTGACGGCCGCGACGATCGAGCACACCAGGTTGGCCAGCGCCACGATCCAGAACAGGAACAGGCCGATCAGCACGAACGACAGGATGAAGCAGGCGAAATACCAGATGATCAGGGTGATCTGGAAATTCAGCGCTTCGCGGGCGTTCTCGGCCGAGAATTTATCCGCATCATCTTTCTTGATCAAATAAATGATCAGCGGCGCCACCCAGCTGGTGAACAGGCCGCCAACGTGGGACAGAATGGCGATCGTCGTATCTTGTGTACGACCCACTTCCGGCTGCGTGTTATCCATTATGATTCCCATCATTAGTTATAGATACATCAATATAACAGTAATATTTCTTTTTGGAATGGAACACTTGCTGCCGCAAGGGACTTTTTTTTCGCCGCTATGCCGCCGCCAGCGCCAGCCGCCCCAGGGTGGCGATGGCTTCTTCCAGTTGCGCGTTCCACGGGTGGCCGTAATTGAGGCGGATGCAGTGGCGAAACGCGCGCGTGGCGGAAAAAATGGGGCCGGGCGCGATGCTGATGCCGGCCGCCAGCGCGCTGCGGTGCAAGGCCAGCGCGTCGATACCGGCAGGCATCTCCACCCAGACGAAATAACCGCCCTGCGGCCGCGTGACCCGCGTGCCGGGCGGAAAATGCACGGCGATGGCTTGCAGCATGGTATTTTGCTGCGCCGCCAGGGTCAGGCGCAGCTGGCGCAAATGGCGGTCGTAGCCGCCTGCCGCCAGGTAATCGGCCAGCGCCATCTGCAGCGGGATGGGCGCCGACAGGCTGGTCGTCAGCTTCAGGCGCTCGACCTGGCGCGCGTAGCGGCCCGCCACGGCCCAGCCCAGGCGAAAGCCGGGCGCCAGGGTCTTGGAAAACGAGCTGCAATGCATCACCAGACCCGCGCTGTCATGGCTTTTCGTCAAGCCGGGGCGCTGCTTACCGAAATACAACTCGCCATACACGTCATCCTCGATCAGCGGCACGCCATGGCGCGCCAGCAGTTCGACCAGCGCGCGCTTCTTTTCCGGCGACATCAGGCTGCCCAGGGGATTCTGGAAATTCGTCATCAGCCAGCACGCCTTGGGCCGGTGCCGCAGCAGCAATTCCTCGAGCGCCGCCAGATCGACGCCGTCGCGGGGGCTGGTGGCAATTTCCACGGCCTTGAGTTCCAGCCGCTCCAGCGCCTGCAAACACGCATAGAAGCTGGGCGACTCGATCAGCACCGTGTCGCCGGGCCGCGTGACGGCTTGCAGGCACAGGTTCAGCGCTTCCAGCGCGCCATTCGTGATGACGATGTCGTCGCTGGAAACGAGCACCCCGTCGAGCTGGTAGCGCAGGGCGATCTGGCGGCGCAGTTCGGCATTGCCCAGCGATAAATCCGTGACCGTGCTCCACGGGTCGAGGCGGCGCATGCTGGCCGACACGGCCCGCGCCAGCTTTTCCATCGGGAATAGATGCGGGCTGGGAAACGCCGAGCCGAAGGGCACGATATCGCGCGCGCCCACGGCGCCCAGCACTTCGAACACGAGGTCGCTGACATCGACCGTGGTGCTGGCGTCGAGCGGGCGGGAACTGTCCGGCTCGGGGGCCAGCGCGGCGCGCTGCGGCGCCACGTAGTAGCCGGAGCGGGGCCGCGAGACGATCATGCCGCGCGCTTCGAGCAAATAATAGGCCTGGAACACCGTCGACGGGCTCACGCCCCTGCGCGCATGCTGCTGGCGCACGGAAGGCAACTTATCACCAGGCAACAACAGCTGCGTGCTGATCATGGCGGCGACTTCTTCCGCCAATTCCTCATATCGTTTCAACCCTGCTCCTCAAACTGATCCGTAGTTTTATTGCACAACTGATCCTGTCACAGTGACAGCACCCGTTATATGCTAGGGTAACAACATCCGGGCAGCAACACCGGCACGCCATAATCGACCGACGAGACAGGTTACTTTTCCATGCAACTCTCCATGCTACTGCATTCCCCCCTCGTGCTGTTGCTGTCCATTGCCCTGCCCGCCACGGCGCTGGCCGCGCCCGCCAGCATTTCCGCCAGCCACGACAGCCTGGAACAGCGCATCAAGGCGTGCACGGCCTGTCATGCGCAAAAGGAACGCCACGACGCCTTCTTTCCCCGCATCGCGGGCAAGCCGGCCGGCTACCTGTACAACCAGCTGCTGAACTTTCGCGAGGGACGGCGCCAGTATCCGATGATGAACTATATGGTGGAACACTTGCCTGACGATTACCTGCGCGAAATTGCCGGCTATTTTGCGGCACAGCACCCTGCCCCGCCGCCGGCCCAGCCCAGCAGCGCCGGCACGACGGCCCTGGCGCGCGGCAAGCAGCTGGTGCTGCATGGCGATGCCGGCAAGAAAATTCCCGCCTGTATCGCCTGCCACGGCCAGCAGCTGGCCGGCGTGGCACCCGCCATCCCCGGCTTGCTGGGCTTGCCGCGCGACTATATCAACGCCCAGCTGGGCGCGTGGAAGAACGGCATCCGCCGCGCCCACGCGCCAGACTGCATGGCGCAAGTGGCGCAGCGCCTGTCCGACGCGGACGTGGGCGCCGTCTCGGCCTGGCTGGGCACGCAGGTGGCCAGCGCCGACGCGCGTCCGGCCGCCAGTATCGCCCTGCCCTTGCCGCTGCATTGCGGCGGCGTGCCCGGCTCCGGCGCACAGGTGGCGCCATGAAAAAATGGATGCTCGCGGCCGCCATCGTCGCCATCGGTGCAGCCGGTGCCAAATTCCTGCTGTGGCCGGCGGACGACGTGGGACCGCCAGCCACCGCCAGCACCCTGAGCCAGGAACAGCTGGTCGCGCGCGGCGCCTACCTGGCCAAGGCGGGCGACTGCATGGCTTGCCACACGACGCGCGGCGGCGTGCCCTACGCGGGCGGCCGCGCCTTGCAGACGCCGTTCGGCAAGGTGCTCTCGCCCAACATCACGGCCGACAGGGAAACGGGCATCGGCAGCTGGACGAGCGACGATTTCTGGCGCGCCATCCACAACGGCAAGTCGAAGGATGGCCGGCTGCTGTATCCGGCCTTTCCCTACACCAGCTACACCAAGGTACGGCGCGAGGATAGCGACGCCCTGTATGCATATTTCCAGAGCGTGCCGCCGCACCGGCAAGCCAACGCGCCGCACGCGCTGCGCTTCCCCTACAACCAGCAGGTCGCGCTGGCCGCCTGGCGCGCCCTGTATTTCAAACCGGGCGTGTACCAGCCGCTGACGGGCAAAAGCATGGAGTGGAACCGCGGCGCCTACCTAGTGCAGGGCCTGGGCCACTGCAGCGCCTGCCATAGCAGCCGCACGACCCTGGGCGGCAGCGACGACGGCCTGTCGGGCGGCCTGATTCCCGTGCTGGGCTGGTATGCGCCGTCGCTGACGTCGGATGCGGAAGCGGGCCTGGGCGACTGGGACACGGCGCATATCGTGGAATTGCTGCAAACGGGCGTCTCGCCGCGCGCCACCGTCTTCGGCCCCATGGCCGAAGTGGTGCGGCAAAGCTTGCAGCACATGAGCAATGCCGACGTGCAAGCGATGGCCGTCTACCTGAAAAGCCTGCCCGGCCCCGCGCAGCCCGCGCAACGGGCGCCGCGCGACACCTCGGAGCAAGCCCGGCAGCAACTGGCGCTGGGCGCGAAACTGTATGAGGCGCAATGTGCGAGCTGCCACCAGGCCGATGGCAAGGGCGTGCCGCCCGGCTACCCGCCGCTGGCCGGCAACCGCGCACTGACGACGGAGTCGGCCGTCAACGCCATCCGGCTCGTCCTCAACGGCGGCTTCGCGCCTGGGACAAAAGGCAACCCGCGCCCCTACGGCATGCCGCCGTTCGGCCCCGTCATGGATGACGCGGAAGTGGCGGCCGTGGTCACGTACCTGCGCGCCTCGTGGGGCAATGACGCGCCGGCGGTTTCTGCGCTGGAAGTGAACAAGTACCGCAGCGTGCCGCTGGAGTAGCTCGCCTGAAAAACGTCCATGGCGGCGTTGCATCTCCTTGCCCTGAACGTTTTGCCGGCGCGCATACGAAAAAAACCGGCCAGCGCCGGTTTTTTCACGTCAAGCAGCCGTTCTCAGCGGAACTTGCTCTTGTGACCCGTCTTCAGGTCCAGCGCATAACGCACGCCGTTGTCCGTCAGCATGACTTCATCGGGCGGCTCTTCGCCGGCCAGGGCGCCGTCGATCAGGGGCAAGCCTTCGCCCTTGCGCATCAGGTCGTCGCAGCGCTCGTACACGTTGGCGCACCCCGTGGACGCCATCAGCGATTGCACGATGGCCACTTTCCACGCATCGACACCGCCCGCGTTGAATTCGCAGATCAGGTAGCCTTGCACGCCGCCAAACAGCTGCACCACCAGGCCGGGCAAGCCCTCGTCTTCGCCCTTGATCAGGGTCAACAGCTGGTTTTCGCCCGCCTTCTTGATGGCAGATAATTTTTTCTCGATGGCGGCCTTGACGCGGCGCTTGATCAGCGCGTGGTCGACCGGTTCGTCTTCCTTGAAGCTCCAGATGCGCGCGCGGATCTGCGACTTCGAATTGTAGGCGGCGCGGGCGATGAATTGCTTCGATGAGCTTTGCACGATGGCCGTCGAGCCGGGCTTCATTTTTTCCTGCGGCTTGCCTTCGACTTTTTCAATCGCGGACGCGTAAATCCACGATTGGCCCAGCAAGCTCTTTTCCTTGCCCTGTTTGATGGTGATGATCAGCATGTAATTCCAGTAGTGTGACCGGCGCGTACCGGTCGTCGTATATCCAATACCGGCATGATACCTCATGCCATCCTGTCGCATCCTCCTGCATTCCATGCCGCTGCTGGCGCAGTCTGTCGCAGCGCACTACGCAGGCGCGGCCGGCTGGCATACCATGCAAGTATACCAATTCCAAACAGGGAGCAAGAATGACACCGACACTTTTCCACCCACGCCGTGCCCGCGCCGCCACCGTCCTGCTGCTGGCCGCCTGCGCGCTGGCCCTCCCGGCCGCGCCGGCGCTGGCCTCGCCGCTCGACTGGATTTCCGGCAACAGCATCCAGGGCAGCGGCAAGCTGCAAAAGCAGACGCGCGAAGTGGGCAGTTTCCATGCCGTGGCGCTGAACGTGCCGGGCACGGTCGAATTGCGTATCGGCAACACGGACAGCATCACCATCGAGGCCGACGACAATATCCTGCCGCTGATCGAGACGGCGGTGGAAAACGGCACCTTGCGCATCCGCCCCGCCAAGCGCAACGCCAACTTCCGCCAGAGCAGCCTGAACATCGTCATCCAGGCGCGCCAGGTGGAACGCATCAGCGTGGGCGGCTCGGGCAACATCACGGCCACGGGCTTGCGTGCCGAGAATCTGCGCTTCGACGTGGGCGGCTCCGGCTCCATCCACGCACGCGACCTCGACAGCCGCCAGGTCTCCATCGCCATCGGCGGCAGCGGCAACTTCAAGGCCAGCGGCAAGACGGAGCAACTGACGGCCTCGATCGGCGGCTCGGGCAATATCCAGGCGGGCAAGCTGGCCGCGCGCGACGTGCAGGTGAGCATCGGCGGCTCGGGCGAGGCGCAGGTGTGGGCCAAGGATGACTTGACCATCAGCATCGGCGGCTCGGGCGAAGTGAGCTACTACGGCGACCCGCGCATCAGCCGCAGCATGCAGCGTTCGAGCAGCATCAAGCGGCTGGGCGCGGCGCCGAATTAAGCCCCCGCAATGACAAAAGCCCGGAGCGATCCGGGCTTTTTGCGTTTCAGACAGGCTACATCAGCGGGCCGGCTTCACCGGTTCGCGGTCGATCAGGACCGTATTGACACTGTCCGTCAGCCAGATCTGGCCATCCTGGATCGTGCATTGCAGCTGCATCGTGCGCTGCGCCAGCTTGCTCATGTCTTGCGCCGCTTCCGACGGCAAGTTGATCACGGTCAAGTTCTTCGCCCGTTCCAGCTTGTTCGCGATCTGCTTCCACCAGATGTGGCTGGTTGCGCCATAGCTGTAGACGATGACCTGTTCCGAACGGCCGCACGCCTTCAGGATGCGCTTTTCGTCCGGCTGGCCCACTTCGATCCACAGCTGGATGGCGCCCGTCAAGTCTTTCTGCCACAGGTCGGGCTCTTCCGTGTCGAACAGGCCCTTGGTAAACGTCAGCGCCTCGTCGGCGTGGATGGCGAACGCCAGCAGGCGCACCATCATGCGCTCATCCGTTTCGGACGGGTGGCGCGCCAGGGTCAGCGCGTGATCCTGGTAGTAATTGCGGTCCATGTCGGCGATCTGCAGATCGGCTTTGAAAATTGTTGCTTTGAGGGCCATCGTGTTTCTGTCTCGGTAAAGTAAATAGTGAAGTCGGTATCAGCGGAAAACCACGGTCTTGTCGCCATTTTTCAGGATGCGGTGCTCGACGAACCATTTCACGGCGCGCGCCAGCACCACGCACTCGACGTCGCGGCCGATGGCCGTCAGGGTTTCCGCATCCATCGCATGGTCGACGCGCTCGACGTCCTGCTCGATGATCGGGCCTTCATCCAGGTCGCCCGTGACGAAATGGGCCGTCGCGCCGATCAGCTTGACGCCGCGGTGATGCGCCTGCGCATACGGCTTGGCGCCCTTGAAGCTGGGCAGGAAGGAATGGTGGATATTGATGGCGCGGCCATCGAGCGCCTGGCACAGGCCTGGCGACAGGATCTGCATGTAGCGCGCCAGCACCACCAGGTCGATCTTGTGCGTGTCCATCAAGTCGATGATCTTCGCTTCCTGCGCCAGCTTGGCCGCTTCCGGCGCGCCGGTGGCCAGCGGCAGGTGGTGGAACGGAATATTGTAGCTGGCCGCCAGCTGGTAGAACTCCATGTGGTTCGACACGATGGCGGGAATTTCCACGTTCAGCAAGCCGCTCTTGTAGCGGAACAGCAAATCGTTCAGGCAATGGCCGATCTTCGACACCATCAGCATGACGCGCGGCTTGACGCGCGCATCGTGCAGCTGGCCGTGGAAGGGGCCGTTCAACTGCATGGCTTGCGACAGGTCGGCGAAGTCGCTGCGCAACTGGGCGTCGCTGACGGCGCCGTCTTCCAGCGCGAAATGCACGCGCATGAAGAACAGCTGGGACTCCTGGTCGCCGAACTGGGCGGAATCGAGGATGTTGCAGCCGCGTTCGGCCAGGAAGCCGGACACGCGGTGCACGATGCCGCGCTGGTCCAGGCAGGACAGGGTCAGGATGTATTCGGGATGCGTCATGGTCGCGGAATAAAGCAAAAAAAGTGGGCTATGCTCGGCTCAGCCACGCGCGCCGGCCATCGGCTGCGCTGCCGCGAGCCGGCTATTGTCGCACGGCCGGGCAAGTCAACCCGCATTTTCCACACAAGCAGCATGGCTGCCGGCGGCGGCAAGCCGATTCACGTTCATTTGATCTAACACAAAGTCATCGCATTTCTCCGTCTTCCAGGCGCCATTCCCACGCCAAACGGGCAGCTGGCGTGGAACCTGGCACGCCATCCGGCGTCTATCCCTTTGCTTGTTTCACCATACGCCGCATCCGGTGCACCGGGTGTTTCCTGGATCCGTTTTTCATTGAGGTAGAACATGTTCACAAACAGTATTTCCCCCAGTTTCAGCCCCGCCCTGAAGTCCCACCTGGAGGCCCAGTGCAATTTCGCCACGGAACTATCACGCAAGCTGGTCGATACGGCGCAGCAACTGAGCGAGCTGCATCTGCGGCTGGCGCAAGACTTGCTGCAGGAATGGAGCAGCGCCAGCCAGCAACTGCTGTGCGCGCGCGACACGGGCGAGTTCATGTCGCTGGCCGCAGCCCAGTTGCAGCCGAGCAGCAACAAGCTGCAGCAGTACCAGCAGCAGCTCGGCAACCTCGTCGCCAACGCCAATGTCGAAATGAACCGCACGGCAGAGAACCACCTGCCCGAAGCGAGGCGCACGGCCGTGGCCTTCGCTGACGAAGTGGTGCGCAAGACGGCCGAGGAAACGGAAAAAGCCACGCAGCGCCAGCGTGAAATGATCGAAAAGATGCACGCCACGGCCCCCAGCAATGGCGCCGGCCGCAGCCGCGACACCGGCAGGCAATCCGATCAGGCGCATTGAGCACTGGAATTGACCACTTGACCCCACTCGACAGCAAGGAGAGCGACATGGCTAGCAATCAAGGTAATGAACAGGGAAAAGGCGCTGGCAGCAGCCAGAAAGCCGGCGAATCGGGCAGTGCCAAAGGCCCGAGCAAACGCGGTTTCGCCGCCATGAACGAGGAACAGCAACGCGAAATCGCCAGCAAGGGCGGCCAGGCAGCCCATCAAAAGGGCACGGCGCATGAATTCGACTCGGAAGAAGCGCGCCGGGCCGGACAGAAAGGCGGCGAAGCCGTCAGCCGCAACCGCGAACATATGGCGGAAATCGGCCGCAAAGGCGGCGAAAGCCGGCAGTCGGCCCAGCGCGCCAATGAAAACCGCAGCGGCACGACCACGCGCAGCGGCGGCACCGAGCAGGGCCGCCCCGGCCGGCAGGGCGGCAAGGACGACGACGACAAGGGCGGAGCAGGCGGAGCGGGCTGAGCGGGGCAGGCCGCCGGGCTGCCCCTGCGGCGCGCGGCTTGATGCAGGTAGGCAGGGGCGGCCCTGGCAGCCCGGGTAGCCCGGGTAGCCCGGGTAGCCCCGTGCAAGGGCTGGCGCAGCGCGGGGGGCGGCGGTATGGTACATTCTCGCCTTACCGACACCTCCGCGCCACGCCCCGCCCTTCCCCGCATGCAGCCATCCCTGAAATACCTGAGCGCCTATTCCGAACAAACGCAAGCGCAAGTGCAGCAACTGATCGCGCAAGACAAGCTGGGCGACGTCCTGTTGAAACGCTATCCGAACGCGCACGATGTACGCAACGACAAGGCTTTATACCAGTATGTGCAGGACTTGAAGAATGAATTCCTGCGCAATGCCGAGCCCATCAACAAGGTGGCGTTCGACAGCAAGATCCATGTGATCCAGCACGCGCTGGGCTTGCATACCTCGATCTCGCGCGTGCAGGGTGGCAAGCTCAAGGCCAAGCATGAAATCCGCGTGGCCACCATGTTCAAGGAAGTGCCGCTGGAATTCCTGCGCATGATCGCCGTGCACGAACTGGCGCACGTGAAGGAAAAGCAGCATGACAAGGCGTTCTACAAGCTGTGCACGTATATGGAACCGCAATACCACCAGTACGAATTCGACGTGCGCCTGTACCTGACCCAGCTCGACCTGTCCGGCCAGCGCCTGTGGTCATGACATCCACATAACAACAATGCCGCCCCGGGCATCCATTGGGCGGCATTGTTGGTGTGGGTCAGAGTAGCCGCCCGGCAAGACGGACGGCTCTTGACGCATGTGCCGGCGGGACCGGCAGCGTGCTCAGGCTCAGGCGGCGTTTTTGCGGCGGCGCAGGAAGGCCAGCAAACCCAGTCCGCCCAACATCATGCCGTAGGTGGCCGGTTCCGGCACGGCGCTCACGCTGGCGGCGATATTGTCGACCTGGAAGGTGTGCAAGGCGCCCTCCTGCCACGTTGCCGACAGCAGGTTGTTGAAACCCGTGAACGTGTAGTCGCTGAAGTTGTGGCTGCCATCGAGGCTGAAGGTCTGGGTCACCGTGCCGCCGCCCACCTGATGGCCGAAGAACGTCACGTCGTAGGGGCCAGGCAAGCTCACGAAGTCAGCCAGACGGATCGAGCTCAGCGAGAAAGCGGCGCCATCGGTACGGCTTAAGGTTGTCGTCGTCAGCACGGTGGCGCCAAGACCGGCCGAGCCGGCATAGGCAAAGTTGCTTTGATGTGCGGAACTCAACAGGCCCAGGAAGCTGCTGTCGAAATTGTAGCCGCCTTCGGAATAGGAATCGAAGACGGATCCGAGAATGCCGGGTTGCTCCAGCGCATCGAAGCCGATGACGGTGGTTTGTGCGTGGGCGCCGCCGGCGGCGAGAATGGCGGCGACGGCAGTCGCGCGCAAGAGAGTCATTGGTTTCACAATAGTATCCTTTCAAGATGATGAAGTAGCGAGGTTGTGGCAACTTGCAATATCTAGGCGTCGTAGCGGGAAACGGGAGGCGCCTCGCTGGGTGTCCGACATGCCTGTCTTTTGAACAATTGCAGTAGAACACATTCATGCATAAAAAGCATCTTCATTTTCAAAAAAACATGCCTGCGTGGAAACATTTTAGCTATATTTATATTAATTAATTAATTGATCTTGATCAATTTTCCCGCACAGAAATAAAAAAGCCATGCATTTCACAATGCATGGCTCTGGATGAGACTTCACAAAGAAAATTTACGGCGCACTATCCTTCAACCGCTGCACCAGAGCCGCAGGATCGGCGTCGGCGTTCAGGAACGCCGCGTGCTGCGGGCGGATGAAGCCCTGCTCCTTGCCGTTTTGCACGAAAGCGATCAAGCCGTCATAAAAACGGTCGACATTGAGCAAGCCGATGGGCTTGGCGTGCAAGCCCAGCTGCGCCCAGGTGAGCATCTCGAACAGCTCTTCCAGGGTGCCATAGCCGCCGGGCATGGCGATGAAGGCGTCGGACAGGCTGGCCATCATCGCCTTGCGCTCGTGCATGTCCTTCACGATGAACTGCCGCGTCAAGCCCGTGTGGCCCACTTCGCGCTCGACCAGCTGGGTGGGAATCACGCCCGTCACCTCGCCGCCCAGGCGCAGCACTTCATCGGCGATCACGCCCATCAGTCCCACCTTGCCGCCGCCATACACGAGCGAGATATTTTCCGCCACCAGCACGCGCGCCAGTTCGCGCGCCGCCACGGCATAGTCCGGCGAGACGCCCGCGTTGGCGCCGCAATACACACATAAAGCCTTGATCACAGTATTCCCTACCCTTTCAATTCATCGATCGCCGCCTCGACCTCGAGGCGCTCCTTGGCGTCCAGTGCCACGCACTCGGCCGCCTTTTCATACAGGGCCAGCGCTTCCGCCAGCTTTTTCTTTCCGTCCAGCATATTCAAGGCGCGCGCATATTCGCTGTGCGCCAGCGCCGAATACGGCGTCAGGGCCAGCGCCGTCTTGAAGTGCTGGTAGCCATCTTCCTTGTTGGCGCCGTAGGTCAGGCCGCCTATCATGGCGCCGACCTTGTCGATAATTTCCGTATGATAAATCCCAAACGCGATATGCGCTTCCGCATGCATGGGCGCCACCGTCATCGTGCGGTCCAGGCTATTGCGCACGCGCGCGCCCATGCCCTGCGCCAGGGCCTTGACGACGGACGTGCCCAGCGCATAGCGGCCCAGGCTGTAGGCGTGCCAGTAGTAGCCGGCCGGATTGTCCGGCTGCTCGCTCTGCTGGCGCTCGCAGCGCTCCGCCACTTCCTCGTACATGTCGAGTTTCCGGCTGTCATCCACTTCCAGGTGCGTGGCATAGATGCAAGTCGCCTTGTGCGCCACCGCATAGCCGGGCACGCCGACAGCCAGGCCCAGTTTCACGGCCCGCTCGAAGTCGCCCGCATGGAAGGCCAGCCACGCCTGCACCAGCGCCGGGTGCGTGGGAAAGGGTTCCACATCGCCCGCATGCAGGCGCGCCCAGGCCGCTTCCAGGGTTTGCGGGGTGTAGACATATGCTTCGTCCGGATAAGGAAATTGTTTCCAAGCCATATATCTCTCCTGTAAATGACGACGTGGCGCCAGCAGTCGCGTCAGTCGTTCTTGAGTTTTGTCACATACTCTTCCGACAGTTTGCGAAACAGCAAATGCGTTTCATTGCGCAAATACGGCCCGATCAGGGACAGCACCTGGTAACAGCCGCGCGCCAGCGCGTCGGACATCGATTGCTGCTCGCTGTACTTGCGCGGGTTGCGCACATATTCGTACGACAGCCAGTAGGTGGCAACGACCACCATATTCGTCGCCATCGCGGCCACTTCCATGTCCGACGCTTCCAGCGACTGTTCGCTGCGCAAGTCTTCGCACAGCTGCGTGGCTACCTTGATCTTGTGCGCCAGGATCAGCTTGAAGTGCAATTCCAGCTTGCGGTTGCGCGACAGCAAATCGTTGAGGTCGCGATAGAAGAAGCGGTAGCGCCAGATCAGTTCGAACATCAGGTGCAAATACAGCCAGACATCCTCGATATTCGAGCGGCGCCCGTCGGGCACGGTCAGGATGCGTTCGATTTCCGCCTCGAACTGGACGAAGATGGAATTGACGATGTCGTCCTTGTTACGGAAGTGGTAATACAGGTTGCCGGGCGAAATGTTCATCTCTTCCGCAATCACGGTCGTCGTGATATTCGGCTCACCAAACTCATTGAACAGGCGCAGCGACAACTCCAGGATGCGTTCGCGGGTACGGCGTGGTGCTTTTTGTAGCATGGCGGGCAATCTCTCTGTGTTCTGCCTCAAGCATACCACCTAAGATAGCTGTAATGAAACACTCCGCCCCCGGGCGCCGGCGAAAAGCCCGGGCAAGAAAAAGCCTGCTCGCGCAGGCTGGAGGGATGCGGCACCGGCTCAGGCGGGCGGTGCTTTTTTCTTCGCCGCCGGCTTGCTTGCCGGCTTGCTCACCGCTTTGCTGGCCGGCTTGGCCGCGGCGCGCGGCGCGCTCCGGGCTGCCGGCTTGGCCGGGGCCTTGGCGGCGACCGCTTTCGGCGCGGTTTTCGGTGCAATTTTCGGCGCCGCCTTCACGGCGGGCTTGGCCGCGGCCTTCGGCTTGGGCGCAGGCGCGGCCTGGGCCGACAGCGCCGCCACTTGCCGGCTCAAGGCGTCGATCTGCGCGTGCAGTGCGGAAATATCCTGTTGCGTGGGCACGCCGATGGTGGCCAGGGCGCGCGCGACACGCTCTTCAAACACCTGTTCCAGCTTGTCCCAGGAGCCGCTGGCCTGCTTGCCCACGCCATCGGCCAGCTTGCTGACACTGTCGCTGACGCCGGAAACCTTGTCTTCGGCGCGCTTCTGGAATTCCGTGCCTTCCTTCACCAGCCGGGAAAACACGCGTCCCCCCTCTTCCTGCGCCTTGGCGAAGGCGCCCAGGCCCGCTTGCCAGATCTGCTGCGCCGACGAGCGCACGGTGTTCGCCAATTCCTTGTCTTCCGCCAATTCCTTCAATTTCTTCACCATCGCCAGCTCCCGTCATATGAAAGGCCATGCCACTTCATGGATACTTTTTATTCTAGTGAGCAAAACTAGAGACGGGAGTCTAATCCGATAGAAAGCTGCCTCGGAAGGTGCGCCAGCGCACGCAGCGGCCAGCGCCTAGGCCGCCGCCTTCACCTGGCCATGCAGCAGCTTGTGCAGGCGGAAGCCTTCGCGGATATTCTCGCGCAGCACGGCGCCTTTCCACGGTTTCGTGTAGAAGCGGTCGACGGCGCCGCGGTTGATGGCCGCCATGATGGGCGTCAGGTCGGCAAAGGCCGACAGCATGATGCGGAAAGTGTCGGGACACAGGTGCTTGACCCTTTCCATGAATTCGGTGCCGCTCATGAGCGGCATGCACTGGTCGCACAGGATCACCTGCACCTTGTGGCGCGCCAGGATGTCGAAGCCTTCGGCGGCCGTCTGCGCCGTGAGGATGCGGTAGCCGTCCTGCGCCAGGAAGTCGCTGAGCACGTCGAGCATGAAGACATCGTCGTCGACGATCAGCAGGGTTTGCTGCTCTTCGCCGGCGGCATCCTCAGGCGCCTGCAGCAACTTGCCGCCCATCAACATCTGCTCGAATTCCTCGTGCGGCACGGGGCGGCTGAAATAATACCCCTGCATCTCGTCGCAGCCGTGGCGCCGCAAATAGGCCAGCTGCGCGTCGTTTTCCACGCCTTCGGCGATCACTTCCAGCTTCATGCTGTGTGCCATGCTGATGATGGCCAGCACGATGGCCGCGTCGTCCGGATTGCTGGTGACTTCGCGCACGAAGGCGATGTCGATCTTCAGCTTGTCGATGGGAAAGCGCTTCAGGTAGGCCAGGCTGGAATAGCCGGTGCCGAAATCGTCGATGGAAATCTGGATGCCCAGCGCCTTCAGGTTGCGCAGCACGGCGATGGTTTCCTCGGCGTTCGACATCAGCGAGCTTTCCGTCAGCTCCAGTTCCAGCAGTTCGGGCGCGATCTCGTATTTGCGGATGGCCTTGAGCACCTCCTCTTCCAGGCCGCCGACGAAAAACTGGATGCCCGAGACGTTCACCGACAGGTGCACGGGCCCGATGCTGCTGGCGCCCCACTCGCTGATCTTCTTGCACGCTTCGTCGAGCACCCAGTTACCGACGCGCACGATGAGTCCCGTTTCTTCCAGCAGGGGGATGAACAGGGCCGGCGAAACCATGCCGTGGCCGGGGCGGCGCCAGCGTATCAGCGCTTCGGCGCCGCTGATGCGCCCCGAGATGATATTCACCTTGGGCTGGAAGAACAGCACGAATTCCTCGTTGTCGATGGCGCGCCGCAGGGCGTTTTCCATGTCCAGCCGCGCCATCGACTGCGCATTCATTTCCGCCGTGAAGAAGCGGAAGGCGTCGCGGCCCGCCTCCTTGGCGCGGTACATGGCCGTGTCGGCATATTGGATCAGCGTGTCCGCATCGACGCCATCGTCGGGGTACACGGAAATGCCGATGCTGACCGTCACCGTCACTTCATGGCCCTGCAAGTCGAAGGGCTTGCGCATCGCCTCGCGCACCTTGTGGACCACGCCCACGGCATGCTGGGCACCGTCGGGCAGCACCAGGATGGTGGCAAATTCGTCGCCGCCAAAGCGGCCGATGGTATCGCGCACGCGCAGGCAATCGACCAGGCGGCTGGAAAACTGGCGCAGCAGGTCGTCGCCGATGGTGTGGCCCAGGGTGTCGTTGATATTCTTGAAGCGGTCGATATCCATGAACAGCACGGCCACGGCCCACTGGTGTTCGGCCGCCTGGGCCAGGGAATGGGTCAGCGAGACGTAGAACTGGCTGCGGTTCGGCAAGCCCGTCAAGGTGTCGAAATGGGCCAGCTTCATCAGGCGCTGCTCGGCATCCTTGCGTTCGGTGATGTCGCGCGCCACAGCCACCAGGATCCAGCTCTGCCCTGAGCGCAGGGTGCGCCGCTGCACTTCCACCGACAGCGGCGAGCCGTCCTTGCGCTGCAACTGCAATTCCGTCATCGGCCCGCCCTGGTCGCCGGCCAGCAGCTTGTTGTACAGCTCTTCCAGCTGGGATTCGCCCTCGTGCGCGCGGCCAGGCCCCACGCGCAGGAAATCCTCGCGCTCGAAACCGAGCATGCGGCAAGCGGTCTGGTTGACGTCGACGAAGCACATGCCGGCGCGGTCGACGAGGAAAATCGCGTCGGCCGTGGCGTCCATCGCCAGGCGGAAGCGGCGCAAGTCTTCATCGAGGCGGATGCGCGCCGCCATGTCCAGGGTCAGCTGCTCGTGATGGCGCTTGATCTCGTCGTACAGCAGCAGGTTGTCGTAGGCGACGGCGATCTGCGCCGCCACCGTGGCGGCGACCCGCTCGTCGACTTCGGAAAATTCAGTCGCCCCCAGCTTGTCGACCAGGTACAGCCAGCCGTGGCTGCGTTCGCGCGAGGCGATGGCCACGCCCAGGAAGGAGTGCACGGGCGGGTGCGTGTCGGGCAAGCCCAGCGCGCCGGGGTCGCCCTTCAAGCCATTGACCCGGTAGGGCTGGCGCTGCTCCAGCAAGCGGTTCAGGATGCCCGTGCGCGGCGCGCTGGCGATGCGCTCGAGGTTTTTCTCGGCGCCGCACGAGGAAAAATAGCTGAGCTTTTCGGCGCCCTCTTCCAGCACGCCGATGCACGCGTACTTCGAGACGCAGATATTCTGCGCCACCTTGCAGCCCGCCTCGATCAGGGCGCGCGGATCGCGTTCGGCGCCCAGCTCGATGCCCAGCTCGATCAATGCCGTCAGGCGCAGGCTGACCGCCTGCAGGCTCGACAGGGAACGCGACAGGCGCTCCGTCATGACGCCCAGGTCTTCGGGGATGGCGGCCTGGCCCTCGCGCTGGCTGGCCAGCTGCGAAATCTGCTGGCTGCTCGACTCCAGTTCATCGAGGTAGCCGCTGACCTGGTGCTCGATGCCCGCCAGCTTGCCCGCGGCGGGCAGCGCCGCGCCGCCGGCGTCCGGCGCCCCCGGCACCTGTGCCGCCGCCGGCATCAGCCCCAGCGCCTCGTTGACGGTGCGCACGATGACCTCGGGGTCGGACGGCTTGGGCAGTACCCAGCGCACGCCGCACGCCTGCGCCAGCAGGATCGCTTCCTGCTCGCGGTAAGTGGCCGTATAGAAGATGATGGGCACGTCGGTCAGCGCGGGGTCGGCATGCACGCGCGTGACGAATTCGTAGCCGTCCATGTTCGGCATGAGGATGTCGGAAATGATCAGGTCGGGCCGCTCGGTGCGCAGGATTTCCAGCGCGTCGGCGCCATTCGCCGCTTCCAGCAGGCGGTGGCCGCCGTAACCCAGCAGCGCGGTCAGGAACTCGCGGTTCAGCACATGATCATCGACGATCAGGATGGTGGCTATGTCGTTTTTAACTGGCGTCGACGGCGCCCCGGGTAAAAAAGACTCCAGCTCCGCAACGAAAAGGTCAGGCTCGATCGGCTTGCCGATGTAGCCATTGAAGCCCGCCTCGAGCAGGCGTTCGCGGTCGCCCACCATGGCCAGCGCCGTCACGGCCAGGGCCGGGATCGCGCGCAGCCGCGGGTCCTTCTTCAGCTCCGCCACCACGCCGTAGCCGTCGAGCTTGGGCAAATGCACGTCGCAAATGATCAAGTCCGGCAATTCGCTACGCGCCATGCGCACGCCCTCTTCGCCGTCATAGGCTGCCAGCGGCGTGTACCCGAAGGCGCGCAGCAAATACACCATCAATTCCATATTGGTGGCGTTATCTTCAATAATCAGGATACGTGCGGACAATTAGCGCCCCCAATAAAAACTGCATGGACTCATTTTCCGCCTGCGTTCAACTTTCCGCATGCGCGGCTAACATAACAATCCTATAACATCTTGCCATACATCCAGAAAAATATCTGTGCGCAGGGTACCAGCAGAGCTTCGCAAGCGGCCTCGGGAACAAATTTCCGCCAGCCGTCTTCTGACGTTAGCTTAATACAGTACGCCAGTGGAAAACAGCATTTTCTGCCCGTGACGCTGTTAAACACGGGCAACAGCAGAGTCAAAAGAGACAGTCTTGCCATGCAGATAAAACACAACAGGATTCAGGCAAAACGGGGGGAAGATGGGGGCTGGGCGACTTCGGTCTTGATAGTAATTTCCGCCAACAGCTGACGCAGCACGCGCGCATCGCTGGCCAGCGCCACGTGGCCGATGCCGCCGAAGGCAAGATTGCGCGCGCCGGGCAAATGCGCGGAAGATTGCGGCGCGACAATATTATCGTGGTGCGAGTAAATCGAGGTGATCATGGCGCGCGTTTCCGGCGTCTCGCTGGCGGCCAGCTGCGCCAGCCAGCCGCTGGGCGCGCCATGGATACGGCTCATCTGGCGCGCATTGGCGCCCGCCGCCACATTGGCCAGCGCCGTGCCGTGGTGCGGCGTGCCGATGGTAATGATGCGCGCCACGCGGGCCGCGCCGTAATGGCGCAGCCAGGCGCGCGCCACCAGGCCGCCCATGCTGTGGGCGACGATGATGGCGCGGTCGCTGCCCGTGCGGGCGCACAGCGCCGCGATGGCTTGC
Organism: Janthinobacterium sp. SUN137; assembly: GCF_030587265.1. Classification (NCBI taxonomy): domain Bacteria; kingdom Pseudomonadati; phylum Pseudomonadota; class Betaproteobacteria; order Burkholderiales; family Oxalobacteraceae; genus Janthinobacterium; species Janthinobacterium sp. SUN137. The sequence goes on from NZ_JAPWHZ010000003.1 coordinate 888,294, forward strand.
TCGACCTGCGGCACGAACTCCTCGATATCGGCGCCTATCGGTTCCAGGTCGACGCCGTCGTGCACGATGCCGGCCCGCGCCAGCTGCCGGCTCAGCTGCGCCCAGTAGCCGCGGTTACACACATAGCCGTGGATCAGCAGCACCGGCAAGCCCTGGCCAGCGACGGTGTCGGCCGCATGCAGGCGCGGACGCAGCATGCCCCACGACGACGTCCACAGGGTGGCGCGCAACTCGCCCAGGAACAGCCGCGCGGCGCCCCGCACGCCCAACTGATGCTCCGGCGGCACGGGGCTGCCCATCCGCCGGCTCTGCCAGAAATTGCGCGCCACGACCAACGCGCGCACGGCCAGCAGCATAGCGCCCGCCAGCAGCAAGGCCAGCACCGGCGAGGCGACGCCCCAGGCATGCACGGCCAGGTACGCCACCGCCAGCACGGCCAGCACCTGCAGCAGCATCAGCCACCTGAGGATGCGCGCGATCATGCCGTGACCGCGACGGGAACGGGCGCGGGCTTGCCCGTCAGTTCCCGCGCCAGGCCGCTGGCCAGGCGCGCGGCCAGCGCATACAGCGTCAATTGCGGATTGGCGCCTATCGAGGTGGGAAACAGCGAGCCATCGTGCACGGACAGGTTGCGCACGCCGTGGTAGCGGCCGTCGGCGCCCGTCACGCCCAGGCGCGCATCGTCCGACATGGCGCAGCCGCCCATCACGTGGGCCGACACCACGCGCGCCAGCAGCGCCTTCATCGGCAAGGCGCCGATGGCCTGTTTCGCCTGCGCCCAGCTGGTGTAATGGCTGGCCAGCTCGTGCACGGGATACACGCTCCGCGCGCCGGCCGCGAACTGGATTTCCGCCATCGACAGCAGCGCGCGCCGCACGCCATCCCAGATGAAGGGCGTGAGCGGATAGTCGAGCACGGGCGCGCCGAAGCTGTCGATCGATACGCTGCCACCCGCCGCTTCATGGTGAAAGCCGTCGCGCAGCAGCGCCAGCAAGGCGTGTGCATGGGGGAAGTCGCGCATGGTGCGCGCATGCTCGTCGCCGAAGCCGCCCATGGTGGTGGCCATCAGCAGCGGATGCAGGGGCGGCGCTTCGAGCTTGTAGCCGATGGGGCCATCGATGGACGCCGTGTGCAGGAAATGGTCGGAATAAATCGTCTGCGGCGCGCCCGCATAGGCGTCGACGCGCTGCTTGAACAAGCCCGCCGAAATCACCGTCGGATGCAAGAAGGTGCGCCGCCCCAGCAAGCCGTGCGGATCGGGCGCCTGTGAACGCAGCAGCAGCGCGGGCGAATTGATGGCCCCGCCGGCCAGCACGAAGTGCCTGGCGCGCAGCGTCAGACGCACGCCCGTGGGCGCCTGCCCGGCAGCATCGAGCGCCGTCACCTGCAGGCTGTCGATGCGCTCGCCCTTGAAGCTGAAGCGTTCCGCGCGCGCATGCACGAGCAAGCCCGCGCCCAGCGCCAGCGCCGAGGGGATCGTCGTCACCAGCATCGATTGCTTGGCGTTGGTGGGGCAACCCATGCCGCAGTAACCGAGGTTCCAGCAGCCGTTCACGTTGCGCCGGATGGCGGCCGTGGGGATGCCCAGCGCCGCGGCGCCACGCCGCAACAAGTCGTTGTTTTCATTCGGCGGCGCGGCCCAGTCACTCACATGCAGGCGTTTCTCCATCATGGCGAACCACGGCGCCATGGCGTCCACGGCATAGCCGGACAAGCCAAAATGCTTGCGCCAGTAATCGAGGGTGCCGGGCGGCGTGCGGAAGCTCGACGTCCAGTTGACGGTGGTCGAACCGCCCACGGTGCGCCCCTGCAAAATGTTGATGGCCTTGTCGCGCGTCTTGCGCGCGGCCGATTCCTGATACAGCGCGGGATAGGCGTCCGCTTCGCGCATCTTGAAGTCGCGCGAAGACTTCAAGCCGCCCTCCTCGACGATCAAGACCTTCAGGCCGGCCAGCGCGAGGATTTCCGCCGTCACGCCGCCGCCGGCGCCGCTGCCGATGACGACGACATCGGCCTCGAAGCTGCGGTCGGCGGCCAGGGTGCTGGCGTCGGTGACGTTCCAGCCGCTAGCCACGCCGATGGCGATGGGATCGGGTATGGGGGATGTGCTCATGGATGCCTTATGCGCTCAGTTCGGGCAGCGGTCCCGGATAGCCGATGGCGGCCCAGTGGGCGGCATCGGCATACCAGGCGCCGAGGATCAGGTCGTGCAGGGCCAGGTAGGCCGTCTGCAGGGTGGCCAGGCGGTGCGTGCGCCACGATTGCAGGAAGGCCGCCACCTGGGCGGGGTCGGCTTCGCGCCAGCCATCTTTGACGCCAGCGACGAAGCGCCGCGCGGGCGCCAGCGCCAGCAGGCCGAACAAATCCTGCACTTCCTGCTGCGCCGCCAGGGGCAAGCCGCGGATGGCCGTGTCCACGCCGGCGATGGCGCCATCGAGCGCCGCGGCCCGCGCGGGGGCTTCCCGCAGCAGCGCGCTGCCCAGCATGGCCGGCACGATGGCGGCCAGCGCCGCGCGCGCCGCGCCATCGAGCACGAAGCGGCCAGGGGGCGACGGTCCGCGCACGAGCCGGTACGCGGCGCCGCCGGCGGCCAGCGCGCAGGCGCCGAGCACACCCAGTTTCAGAAACGATCTGCGTTGCATTGCCATGTCTCCCCTTGTTTTATACCGCCTTTTGCAGGCCAGTGTACGCCAAAGGCAGTGGGCGTTTAAACGCAAAAACTAGAGCGGAGAGTCTAGTTTTTGCGACTGAAACCACAGCAGCAGCATGGCCAGCAGCGCGGCCAGCGCGCCGCCGATGGCGATGCTGGGCAAGCCGCAGGCGACGATCAGCGCACCGCCCAGCGCGCCGCCAAGCGCCGTGCCCGCATTGAAGGCGGCGATATTCAAGCCCGCCGCCACGGCGTCGCTGCCCGGGCAATGCCGCCGCGCCAGGCGCAGCAAACCCATGGTCGACAGGGTGACGAGGGCAAAGAACAGCAAGCCCAAAGTGCCGCACAGGGCCAGCATGGCCAGGGGCCAGGCGCGCAGCAGATAAAAGGCCAGCAGATTGAGCGCCAGCGCGGCCAAGGCCAGCATGGTGGCGCGCAGCGCGTGGGGGCGGTCCGCGCACCAGCCGCCCAGCAGGTTGCCGCCGATGGCGCACGCGCCAAAGCACAGCATGGCGGCGCCCAGCCAGCCCGCATCGAGCCCGCCCAGCTGCAGCAGGAAGGGCGAGACATACGTGAAAAAACTGAAGGTGGCTACGCTGACCAGCGCCGCCACGCCAGCCGCCAGCAGCAGGGGCGGTTGCAGGATGGCGCGCAGGCTGGCCAGGGCCGATACGGCGGCGGCCTGCTGGCGCGCGGCCGGCATGGCCAGGCGCAAGCCCGCACCGCCGCACAGGGCCAGCACGCCGATCACCGCAAATACCCAGCGCCACGACGCGACGGCGCCCAGCCACGTCCCCAGCGGCACGCCGCCCGCCAGCGCCAGGGTCAGGCCCAGCCAGACGATGGACAGCGCCCGGCCCGCGCGCGACGGGTCGACCAGGCTGGTGGCCGCATGCGAGGCGATGGCCATGAACACGCCATGCGCGAGGCCGACGGCAAAGCGCACCCCCAGCAGCGCGCCCAGCGCCGGCGCGGCCGCCATGGCCACGCTGCCGGCCGCCAGCACGAGCATGGTGGCCACCAGCACCTGGCGCACGGGCCGGCGCGCCAGCAGGGCCGTCAGCACGGGCGCGCCGATGGCCGCGCCCAGCGCATATGCGGCGATGGCGCCGCCGGCCGCCGCCACGCTGGCGTGCAGGTCGCGCGCCATGGGCGTCAGCAGGCCGGCGGCGATGAATTCGCACAAGCCGAAGGCAAAGCTGCACAGGGAAAGCAGATAGATGGAGAATGGCAGCGCGGCGGACGGCAGCGCTGTGCGCGAGGACATGGTGGACATGGCAGTTCCTGACAATCAAAACGCCATGCTGGCCCCGCGATCACCATCTGTAAAATATCTTATTCATCTTGAAACGAGACGTTCAGAGTCTCACTGCGGGGAAAAGTGCCGCAATTGCGCCAGCAACCGCTCGCGCACGGGGGATGTGCGCTGCGGGTCCCACGCCATGTACAAGTCGAGCTGGCGCAGCGGCGCGGGCGCGCTGCTTGCCAGCGGCAGCATGACGACGCCCGCCGGCATGGACGCCGCCAAGCTGGCCGGCAGCAGGGCCGCACCAAAACCGGCCGCCACCAGTCCCAGCACCGTCTGCAAACGGCGCGCCTGCTGCGCCACCTGCGGCACGAAGCCCGCATGCAGGCACAGGCTGGCCAGCTGGTCGTGGAAACCCTGGCCCAGTTCGCGCGGCGAGGCGACGAAATCGTCAGCGGCCAGATCCGCCAGGTCCACCCGCGCCTGGCCCGCGCAGCGGTGGTTCAACGGCAGCGCAACGACGATGTCTTCGCCGGACAGGCGCTCGAAGCGCAGTCCCGGCGTGCTGCGCCCCGGCGCGCGCAGCAGGGCGATATCGACCTCGCCTTTTTCCAGCCACTCGACCTGCTGCTGCGTCGACGCTTCGCGCAAGGTGAATTGCACGGCGGGCGAGGCGGCGCGGAAGGCCCGCAAGGCCGTCAACACGTGGGCGTAGGGCGTGATGTGGATGAAACTGAGGCGCAAGTGGCCCTCGATGCCCTGCGCCACGCGGCGCGTGGCGGCCACGCCCTCTTCCAGGCTGGCCAGCACCTGGCGGGCCGTGGCCAGGAAAGCCGTGCCGGCCGGCGTCAGGCTGACCTTGCGGTTGGTGCGCTCGAATACGGGATAGCCGAGCGCTTCTTCCAGCCGCAATATCGCCTGCGACAACGGCGGCTGCGCCATGTGCAGCCGTTCGGCCGCGCGGCGGAAATTGAGTTCCTCGGCGACGGCGATGAACTGGCGCAGCAGCCGGGTTTCTATCATGGGCCTTTTTTCGCCACCGCCAGGATATGCCGCGCGATGCCGCGCAGGATATTGACTTCTTCCGTTTCCAGCCCCGTGCGCGAAAACAGGCGTTTCAGCCTTGGCATGAGTTTTTTCGGGTTGTCGGCGTCGAGGAAATCGATGGCCACCAGCGCCTGTTCCAGGTGCGCATACATGCCGTCGACCTGCGCCAGGCTGGCCGCGTCGCCGTGAAAACCGACGGGACTGGCGATTTGCCCATCGCCGAGGGCCGCCACGCGGCATTCGTAGGCGACGACTTGCGCCGCCTGCGACAGGTTCAGCGAGGAATACTCGGGATTGGCGGGAATGTTGATCAGCACATTGCACTGCTCGACGATCTCGTTGGGCAAGCCGAAGCGCTCGTTGCCGAAGATGACGGCCGCGTGCAAGTCGTCGCTGGCCGCCAGCTGCGCGGCGATGGCGCGCGGCGCCGTGACGGGCGGCGAAAATTCGCGCAGCCGGGCCGAGACGGCCGCCGCGTAATTGCAGCCTTCGAGCGCCTCGGCGATGGAGCCGACGATGCGCGCGCCCGCCAGGATATCCTGCGCGCCGCTGGCGAAAGCCACCGCTTCCGCATCCGTCAAGGCGTCGGGAAAGCGGGGATTGACCAGCACCAGATCGGAAAAACCCATCGTTTTCATGGCCCGCGCGACGGCGCCAATGTTGCCGGATCGACTAGTTTCGACAAGAATAAATCGCAGGCGTTTGAAAAGAGACGTGTTGATTTCGGGCAGATTCATTTAAAATAGCGCTATTGCGCGGTATCGATACAGGAAATTTCGGGAAACGGAGTCACAAAACGCTGACTCCAGGCCGGGATTTTAACCACTTCGGCACCGCTCCGCTCTTTAATTCATTCTTGCACTCTATCGTACCGGCGCCGAAAGGCGACGCTGGGCGGTCGCGTGCTTTTAACGGAAGCTCACATGCACCCAATGCTCAACACGGCGATCAAAGCCGCCCGCCGCGGCGCCGCCGTCATCAATCGCGCCTCTTTTGACCTCGACCGCGTCGTCGTCACGGAAAAACAACATAACGATTTCGTCACCGACGTCGACCAGGCGGCCGAACAAGCCATCATCGAGGTGCTGTCCAAAGCCTACCCGGACCACGCGTTCCTGGCTGAGGAATCGGGAGCTTCCGCCAACTCGCACGACGAGAATGAATATCAGTGGATCATCGACCCGATCGATGGCACCACCAACTTTATCCACGGCTTCCCGCAATACTGCATTTCGATCGCCCTCGCGCATCGCGGCGTCGTCACGCAAGCCGTCATCTATGACCCGGTCCGCAACGACCTGTTCACGGCCACCAAGGGCGCCGGCGCCTACCTGAACGAAAAACGCATCCGCGTCACCAAGCTGGACCGCATCTCGAACGCCCTGCTGGGCACCGGCTACGTGGCCGGCAGCGCCCGCGCGCTGGACGAATACCTGAAGATGTACGCGATCATGGGCGAACGCAGCCAGGGCGTGCGCCGCGCCGGCTCGGCCGCGCTGGACCTGGCTTACGTCGCTTGCGGCCGCCTGGACGGCTTCTACGAAAAAGGCTTGAAGCCTTGGGATATCGCCGCCGGCGCCCTGATGATCACGGAATCGGGCGGCATCGTCGGTGAATTTTCCGGCGAATCGGACTACCTGTACAAGGGCGACGTCATCGCCGCCAGCCCGAAAATCTTTGGCCAGATGATCACCCTGCTGACGCCATTCGCCTGATTGCCGGGCCCGCGCTGATGTAACAAAAGCTGCAGGAGGCGACTCCGGCAGCTTTTTTTTCGCCCCGGCCCCTCTTCAGCTGCCCCGCATGGCCGGCAGCAGCACGCGGTAAATCTGCAGGAACGCCGGCCCCATCAGCACGACCATCAGCGAGGGGAAGATGAAAAAGATCAACGGAAACAGCAGCTTGAGGGCGATCCTGGCCGCCGTTTCCTCGGCCCGCTGGCGCCGCTTGGTGCGCAGCTGGTCGGACTGCACCCGCAGCGACGCGGCGATGCTCGTGCCGAAACGCTCGGCCTGGATCAGCAGGGTCACCAGCGCGTCCACATCCTCCACTCCCGTGCGCAGGGCCAGGTTGCGCAAGGCCTTGTCCTTGGCGCTGCCGGCGCGCAATTCCAGCGTCACCAGTTGCAGCTCTTCGGCCAGGACCGCGCTTTTCAGACCGATTTCCTGCGCCACGCGCGCCAGCGCCGCATCCATCGCCAGTCCCGCTTCGACACACACCGTCATCAGGTCCAGCGCATCGGGAAAGGTTTCGAACACTTCGCGCTGACGCTGTTTCAGGCAGTGCGACAGCCAGGCATTGGGCAGGTAGTAACCGAGGGCGGCCGCCGCGACCAGCCACAGCAGCATATTGTGCCCGCCCTGGCGCAGCAGAAAATATGCCAGCAGCGGCAAGCCCACGAACAAGCCTGTCTTGGCCGCGTAAAACAGCGCGGGCGCGGCCTGGCTGCGCCAGCCCGCATGGACGAAGCGGCTGCGGATGGGCGAACTTTCCCAGCCCTCGTCCGGCAGCGACAGCCTGGCCAGCGGGCGCGTCAGGCTGACGGCGTGCGCCAGCCAGCGCCGCCTCGCATGGCGCCCGCTGTCGCCGCCGGCGCCCGCATCGCCCAGCGCCTGCAGCCGCTCCTGCACGGCACTGCCCGTGCACAGGCGCAACACCAGCAAGGCCAGCGCGAAAACAATCAGGAACAGCAGGCCCAGCAAGGCCAGCTGCGCCGTACTCATCGTGCTCATCGTGTCTGTTCTTTCATCTTACACCCGGATATTGATAATTCTTCTGATGCAGATCACGCCCAGCATCAGCAAGCCCAGCGATACTCCAACCATCTTGCGCCCGCCCCCATCCGTGTACAGCACGGCAATAAACTGCGGATTCATCAAATGCATCATCAGCGCCGCGCCGAACGGCAGCAAACCCAGGACCCAGGCCGACATGCGCCCTTCGGCCGACAGCACGCGCACCTGGCCCAGCAATTTCAGGCGGTCGCGGATGATGGCGCTGATGCTGCTCAGCAATTCAGTCAGGTTGCCGCCCGTTTCGCGCTGGATCAGCACGGCGATGACGAAATAGCGCAAATCCGTGCTGGGCACGCGCGCGGCCAGGTTGCCCAGCGCATCGGCCATCGCGACGCCGAAACTGACTTCGTCGAACACGGCGCGGAACTCGTCGGCCAGCGGCCCCGTCATTTCCTCGCCCACCATTTTCAGCGCGGTGGGAAAGGCATGGCCGGCGCGCATGGCGCGGCTCATCAGGTCGAGCGCGTCCGGCAGTTGCTGCTCGATGCGCACCAGCCGCTTGCTCCTGGAGCGGCGCACCAGCAGATACGGCAGCGCGGCGCCGCCCGCGGCCAGGCCCAGGCGCACATACCATGGCAGCGGCAGCGCACCGGCCAGCAGCAGGCCGGCCGTCCCGCCCAGCAGGCAATAGCCCAGAAAAGTGGCCACGAACCAGCGCATGCCCGCCTGCAGCAGCAGCTGGTCGAGGCGCCGCGCGCCGGGCAAGCCTTCCAGCACGCCTTGCAGCAAGGCATGGGCGCTCAGCGGGCGCTGCTTGGTGATCGACAGCGCCTGTTCGCCATCGCTGGCCGTGTACATGGCTTGCAGGCGCCGCGCCACCCGCGCCGCGCCCGCTCCCCGCGCCGCTTGCCACGCCAGCCAGGCGCCAGCCACCAGCAGCAGCACGGCCAGGAAAAGGAACAGATAGACAAGGTAGGAAAGCATGGCCGGTCAGCGCCCCGCCGCGGTGGGTTCGAACAGGGCGGCCGACACGCCGATGCCAAAGCTGTTCAGGCGATCGAGGAAGCGCGGGCGGATGCCGCTGGCCGAGAAATGCCCGACCACCGCGCCGCCCTCGGCCACGCCCGTCTGCCGGAAGCTGAAGATTTCCTGCATCGTGATGACTTCCCCTTCCATGCCCGTGATTTCCTGGATCGACGTCACCTTGCGCTTGCCGTCGATCAGGCGCGACACTTGCACCACCACCGACACGGCCGAGCTGATCTGTTGCCGGATGGCCTTGCTGGGCAGGTTGGCCGCCGCCATGCTGATCATGTTTTCCAGCCGCGTGATGGCGTCGCGCGGCGTATTGGCGTGGATGGTGGCCATCGAGCCTTCGTGGCCCGTGTTCATCGCGCCCAGCATGTCGAGCGCCTCGGCGCCGCGCACTTCGCCCAGGATGATGCGGTCGGGGCGCATGCGCAGCGCGTTGCGCACCAGCGCGCGCTGGCTCACCTCCCCCTTGCCTTCGATATTCGCGGGCCGCGTTTCCAGGCGCACCACGTGCGGCTGCTGCAATTGCAGCTCGGCCGCGTCTTCCACCGTGACGATGCGCTCCGTCTGGCCGATAAAGCCGGAAATCACGTTGAGCATGGTGGTCTTGCCGCTGCCCGTGCCGCCGGAAATGAGGATATTCATCTTCGCCTTGCCCAGGCCCTGCAGCACCTCGGCCATCTCGGCCGTCATGCTGTGGTAGGCGACCAGGTCGGCCAGGCGCAGGGGATCGACGGAAAACCGCCGGATCGACATCACGGGGCCGTCGATGGCCAGCGGCGGGATGATGGCGTTGACGCGCGAACCGTCGGGCAGGCGCGCGTCGACCATGGGGCTCGATTCATCGATGCGCCGGCCCACGCGCGAGACGATCTTGTCGATGATCTTCATCAGATGGGCATCGTCGTCGAAGCAGACGTCGGTCAGCTCCAGGCGGCCGCCGCGCTCCACATACACCTGCTTGTGGCCGTTGACCAGGATGTCCGACACGCTGGCATCGGCGAGCAGCGTTTCGAGCGGCCCGAAACCCAGCATCTCGTGCTGGATGTCGCGCGTCAGGCTACGGCGCTCGGCGTCGTTGATGACCACCGCCTCTTCGTCCAGCAGGCGCTCGACCAGGCCGCGCAATTCTTCGCGGATGCGCTCCTGCGACAGGCGCTGCATGCTTTCCAGGTCGACCCGTTCGAGCAGCAGCCCATGGATGCGCAGCTTGAGGTCGCGGTAGCCGTGGTTGTCGATGACGGCCATGCGTTGCGGCGCGAGCGCGGCGATCTTGGCGCTGCCGAGCCGTTCGCGGATGGACAAGGCGGCGATGGGGGAAGTAGCCATGAAGTGCTCCTGTTCTGGGATGGGGATCAAGCGCCTGGATCAAGCGCGCCGCAGGACGCGGCCGAGCCAGCCCTGGCGCGCCGTGCTGGCCGCGCCGCCGGCCAGGCTGGCGGCGAACTCCTGCAGCGAGCGGGTGATCGGGCTGGCCTTGTCGAGCTGCAGGATAGGCACGCCCTGGTTGACCGAGGCGGCGGCCGAGGCGTAGTGATTCGGCACCGTGCGGTAGACCGCCGTGCCGTACGCCGCTTCCAGGTCGCGCAGGCGGATTTCGCCGCCCTTGTCGTGGCGGTTGACGATGATATGCACCTTGTCCTTCGCGTATTCGAGCGAGCGGAACATGCCCAGCAGGCGCTTGCCGTCGCGGATATACGGCAAGGTCGCCTGCAGGACGGGGAAGATCATGTCGGCGTGGTCCAGCGCGCGCACGCTGACGGCGTCGAGGTTGCGGCCCACGTCGAGCACGATGAAATCGTACTGGCGCCTGGCTTGCCGGATGACGGCGTCGATGTGCTCGGGCGCCACTTCGCTGGCGTGCGCCGGATCCTCGGGCGCGGCCAGCACGCTGTAGTTGGGCAGGATGTGCAGCATGCTCGATGCCAGGAACGAGGCGTCGAGCCGGTGGATGTCGCGCGTGACGTCGGACAGCGTGGCCAGCGGCTTGTTCTCGGACACGAAGAGCGAGGCGTCGCCAAAATGCAGGTTCATGTCGATCAGGGCAACGCGCTGCTGGCCGCCGGCGGCCAGCGCATAACCGAGGTTGCTGGCGATGAAGGTGGCGCCGCTGCCGCCCTTGCACGAGATGAAGGCCAGCACCTTGCCGTTGCCATGCTCGCGCCGCTCCAGCTTTTCCTCGATGCGTTCGAGCGCCGCATACAGGCTGGCCGGCGCGGCGGGAAACGGCAGCACGTCGCGCACGCCTGCACGCATGGCCTGCAGCAGGAATTCAGGCGCCTGCTGGTGGCACAGCACGATGAAGGCCATGCGCGGATGCTGGTTGCTGAGGCGCTCGATGGCGGCCAGGTCGGCGCCGTCGTTCGACGGGCGGTCGAAGATCAGCACGTCGGGCAGCGATTGCGCCGCCTGCAGCGGTTCCAGTGTTTCGCCGCCCGCGTTGATCTCGTCGAGCCGGTTGCGGCTGCGCAGCAGCCGCCCCAGTTCGGACAGGGTTTTTTGATCCGTGGAATGGATGGCGATTTTCACGATATGCCTTGCTGGTTCTGTGGTGACGGTGCCAGCTTCACTGGCGCGCCCCGACGCCGATGGTGAAGGCGGCCCCTTGCGGCGCGGGCGCGGCAAAGCTTTTCTGGTACGCCGCGTAGGCGGCCTGGGCGGCCTTGCCGTCCATGCCGGCCACGGGATCGCGGTTCGCGCCCGCCTGCGGCGACAGCACTTGCCGCAGGCGCAGCTGCTCGACGCTGCGGCCGAACTGGCGGTCCAGGTTCGGCGTGGCGGCGCAGCCGCTGGCGGCCAGGGCGGCCAGCAGCACAGATAGGAAAAGGGAAAGGGAATGCTGCATGATGTGCTCCTAGTGAGTGTCCGGGCCGGCGGGCGCCGTCTGTGTGGCCGCTTCCTGCCGTGGCCGTGGCGCGCCAGCGCCTTCCATTTTTCCTTGCAAGAAGAACTCGCTGCGGCTGGGCGCCACATAGGCGTCGGTCGGCAAGACGATATCGCCGTCGAGCGTGCCGTCGAGCGGCTTGACGAGGTGCGGCGTGATGATGAACACCAGCTCGGTACGGTCCGTCTGGAAATCGCTGCTGCGGAACAGCGCGCCCAGCACGGGGATCTCGCCCAGGAAGGGCAAGGCCTTGATATTGGTCGTCACATTGTTCTTGATCAAACCGCCCACGGCAAAACTCTGGCCGTCGAACAGCTGCACCGTGGTGGTGGTGCGCCGCGTGGTAAAGGCCGGCAACACGGCATTGGCGGCAGCGCCCCCGCCGGTGGTGATGCCGATGCCTTCGCGGTTCAGCTCCGATACTTCCGGCGCCACCTTCAGGTTGATGCGCCCGCCTTCCAGCACGGTGGGCGTGAACTTGACGGCAATGCCGAATTCCTTTTCCTCCAGCGTGATCTTGTTGGTGGTGCTGTCTTGCGCAACCGGAATGAAAATCTTGCCGCCCGCCAGGAAACTGGCTTCCTGGCCACTGATGGCCATGATGTTCGGTTCGGCCAGCACCTTCACCAGGCCGTCGCGCTTTTGCGCGTCGAGCGTCAGCCCGTTGCCATTCTTGCCGTGCACGGCGCCCAGCTGGCTGGGGTTGCCGCTGAGCAGGTTCGACAGCAAGCCGTAGCTCCAGTTGCCGCGCGTGCCGCTGATGCCCACGCTGGCGCCCAGCTGGTCGACCAGGGTCTTCGACACTTCGGCGATTTTCACTTCCAGCATGACCTGTTGCGGCGCCGCGATCGTCAGCATGTTGATGACCTTGACGCCGCTGGCCGCGCTGGCGGCGCCGTCGGCCGGCGCGGCCGCTTCGCCCGCGCCGCGCTGCGCATAGGCTTGCGCCATGTCCAGGATCTGGCTGGCCTTGACGCTGTCGCTCACCTGCCCCGACAGCACGATGCTGCCGCCGGCCGCGCCGGCCTTGACGGCGCGCTCGCCAGGGAAGACATAGGCCAGCTGCGCCTGCAAGCCCTCGACGTCGATCTCGACTTCGATATCGACGATCACGGGGCGCTGCTGCCGGTCCCACAGGATCAGGTTGGTGCTGCCCGGGGCCAGGCCCCAGACGAACAGCTGGCTGGACGAGCCCAGCATCCTGGCGCCGGCCACCCGCGGATCGTTGACGGCGATCTGCGACACCGGCAGGCTCAGGCTGCGCAAGGTGGACTTGCCCACGGCGATGCGCACGGGCGCGCCCAGGCGGGCGATATCGGCGCCCAGCGACATGGCCGGCGCCGCGACGGGCGACATGACGGCCTGCCTGGCCGGCGCCGCCGCGCTGGCGCCGCTTGGCCAGGCCAGGCTTGCCGCCGCGCCGCCCAGCGTCAGGGCCAGGCGCATGCCCGCACTCGCGGCGTGCTTACGAAATTTGTTCATCGATCATCCTTGCTCGCTTGCCTGCTGATTTTTAAAATTGCTGGACGCTCGTATCCATGCCCTTGATGACGGTGATGCTGTCGCGCGCGGGAGCGCGTGGGGGGGCCGCCTGGCGCCGCGCCGCGCGCACCGGCGCGGCCGCCGGCGCCTTCAGTTCCAGCAGCGACTCCTTGGTGGCGCCGCCCGTGGTGACGGGCGCCGGATCGACCTGGTTGCGCAGCACCAGCGACAGACTGCCCACGCTGCGCGCCAGGTCCAGCTTTTCCACCTGCTCCGGCGTCAGCTCCAGGGTCACGGCATTGACCACCTTGGGCTTGTTGTCGTCGCGGCCGGACTCTTGCGCCACGGCCAGCACCAGGATGCGTTCCAGCACGATCTTGGAAATGGCCAGCGGCCCGCCGCCCGCCGGCCTGGCGCGGTCATCCTGCGTATGCACGAGAATGTCGACGAAATTGCCCGGCAGGGCGAAACCGGCCACGCCCACCACGTCGTTGACGCGCACGGTCATGGCGCGCTTGCCGGCAGCCACGATGGCCGACAGGCCGCCCGTGGCGCCGGGCGGCGCAAGCTTGCTTTCCAGCACAGGCTCACCCTTGCTGACGGCCGTGCGCGTGATGCGCCCGTCCAGCGCGCCGGCCTCGCCAAACGCCCCCGGCGGCATGGCGCCCGCCGGCCAGTCCATGCCGCGCAGCATGGCCGGCGTCACCTTCGCGCCCACGCCGATATCGACCAGCGCGACCATCACCGTCTGGCTGGCCGGCGCGCCTTGTCCCGACATCCAGCGGGCCGCCGCCAGCACGGCGCCCCCCGCCATCAGCAGCGCCAGCAGCAGCACGATCGCAACGCGGCTATTTCTCATGATTTTTCCTCTTGGTAAAACTTGGGTTTCCGGACAAGCACATCATGCATAGCCGCCGGCCGCCAGGGCCAGCCAGATGGCGGTGCCGGCGGCAATGGCGATCGCGTACGGCAGTTTGCCGCCCGGCACGGCGGGCGCATCGACCCGCGGCACTTCGCCTGCGGCGGCGCGCAGCCAGCCTTGCAGCAGCAATTGCCGGGCATTGCTCATCGCCTGGCGCAGCGTGCCCTGGCACAGGGCGACGGCCAGCGCCAGCACGCCGCCCGCCAGCAGGCTGCACAGCACGGCAAACACGGCGGGGCGCGGGCCAAGAAAAGCCCCCACCATCGCCATCAGCTTGACGTCGCCCGCGCCCAGCGCCTTCATCGCATGCATGGGCAGCAGCAAGCCCAGGCCGACGGCCAGGCCGCCCAGCGCCAGCCACGGCCCGGCCGGCGCCGCTCCGGGCCAGGCCACGCTGTTGAGCAGCACCCCAAGCAAGGCGCCGGAAAACACCAGCCGGTTGGGAATGCGCCGGCGGCGCACGTCATGCCAGACAGCCGCGGCAAGCAGCCCCCACAAGACTAAGGCGGGGCTGAACGTCCAGAAAGAATGAGGGTCCATCGTGTACCTGATGCAAGCCGATGGCATGACGGCATGCGCATCGTTGGGCGGGAAGTCGACAGGCCGGTGCGCAGGGGCAGCCGGCCTGTCGGGGTGCAGCGCGGTGGGCAGGCGCCTTAGATCGCCGCGCCCGTCAGCTTGGTGCCGATCGCCTTGAAGGCGCCATCGAGGCCGGTGGTGAAATAGCCGACGGCCGTGACCAGCGCCGCAGCTACCAGCGCAGCGATCAGCGCATATTCGATGGCCGTCACGCCATCTTCTTCGGCGATAAAGTTTTTAATGAAATTCATATTATTCCCTTTCAGGTCAAGTTTTAAACATGATAAAAACTGAAAATACAGTCTGAAAATAAAAACATTCTCTTTGTTTTTATTTGCCAATTTCTGATGCGTGTATTTTATATAAACAAACATTAAATCGAATCAGAGAAAAGTCATTTTATGCGCAGTACAAACCATCTTAATTTTTTGTCTATAATCAGGACATATGTACTGTCACTCCGCATGGACGGGTTCGGCCAGCCGGTTGCGGGTGGCATACACATATAATTCCAGGCGGTTGGTGACATCGAGCTTGCTGTAGATCGATGTCAAATGATTACGCAAGGTTTGCTCCGAGATAAAAGCGCGCTGGGCGATCGCACGGTTCAGCGCGCCATTTCCTTCCACCATCATGGCCACGATCTTGCGCTCCTTCAGCGTCAGCCTGGCGATGCGCTGCTCTTCCGGGTCGGGCGCCGCTTCCGGCTTGTTCAGCACGCCCAGCATGCTGTCGAGCAGCGCCGGGTCCAGGCACAATTCGCCGTGATGCAGGCGGGCGATGGCGTCGACCATTTGCTTGACGGGCGTTTCCTTGCCCACCACGGCGCGCGCGCCGCTGCGCACGGCGCGCCCGCAGGCGGCCTGGTCCTGCGTGCCGCTGAACAGCAATGCGCGCGACACGCCATTGCCCAGCAGCTGTGGCAGATAATCGATGGCGCAGGCGCCGCCGCAGCCCAGATCGGCGTCGAGCACGATGACGTCGGGACACAGGGTGCGCGCCAGCAGCAGCGCGCTGTCGATCTCGGTGGAGCTGGCCACCACCTGCATCGCCGGCTGGGCGCCGGCGAGCAACTGCTCCAGGCCCCACAGCCAGGTCTTGTGGTCCGACACCAGCATGACGCGTATGACATTGTTTGTTGACATGCTTTACCTCTTTACTTGTAGCCCACTCCCATCGGGGAATGCTGTTGATCCGAATCGGCTTGCCTGCCTCGTCCGCGCGCGCCTTCTGCTGCCGCACGCGGGGGAAAGAAGTCATGGGGGCACAAAGGAAGAGGCCTTGGGCCGGCACGCGCCAACGCGGCGCGTGCCCCAGGGCAGCGGTCGCCGCATGCCGGGCGTGAACCGATGGATGGGCAGCGTGGCCAGGGCGGGTGCGCCACGGGCGCGCCATCGCTGCTGCCACCGCTGCTGTTGCTTACATTGCAGCATTTTTGTTGCATCACCTTGCAAAACAAGTCCTTGCCTGCACGCAGGACAATCCTGACACCAGGCCTGTTTTCATACCCGCGCATATTACTCCCGGCCCTGTAGCGACGGGGCCGGCACGTTTGAAATAACGCAGTTAATTGCGATTATCTTGACCTGTAATAATTTAAATGGCGGACACGCCCTTGAAAATCGATATAGAATAATTGCCAGTCAAATGGCGCAATGCCATCCGCCCGACATTCGTCATCGCGGAACTTAACCGGATTATTCCCATGCGCTTAAAACAGGCCGATTCCCGCATATTCCGCAAGCAAAGCGGACAGGCTGGCGCCACCCTGGTCGAATTGGCCCTGATAACACCGGTCTTTCTCATGCTGATAATCGGCATCATTGAATTGAGCATGGCTTATTTTGCCAATATGACCATGCAGCACGCGGTGCGCGAAGGCGCGCGCTATGCCGTCACGGGGGCCAAGGACCTCGACCCCGACAGCGCCAACCAGCAGCGCTACCACGCCGTCATGCAAAAAATACGCGACAGCTCCATGGGCATGTATGACAAGGTCAGCCCCGTGATCTCCGTCAACGGCAGCGATGCGGTAGGCGCCGCCATGTTCGGCCAGGCCGGCGATATCGTCGTCATTTCCGTCGATTGCCGCTGGGCGTTTGCCACGCCCATGATCCGTGCCCTGTTCCGCGACGGCCAGGCGCATTTCGTCGTGGCGGCCACCATGCGCAATGAAAGCTTTGGCGGCCTGTGATGCGCGCGCCCGCTCCCCGTTTTCCGCGCCGCGCCGCGCGCGGCATCGCCGCCATCGAATTTGCCATCGTGCTGCCCTTGCTGGCCTTGCTGCTGTTCATGCTGGCCGACCTGTCGCGCGCCATCCAGGCCAAGACCATCCTGCTCAATATCAGCCGCGAAGGCGCCAACCTGTCCGCGCGCGCCACGTCCGACCTGAGCGGCTCCAGCCAGGGCATCATGAATGCGCTGGCCGCCAGCACGCCGCCGCTGGACATGCACGGGCGCGGCATGATCTACATCACCAAGATCATGGGTTACACGGCGCAGAGCGGCTTGCGCAATATCGTGCTGGAACAATACCGCTGGGACGCCGGCGCGAAGGCCAGCGGCTACCTGCCCGCCAGCCAGGTGTGGCAATGCGGCAGCTGGCGCGATGGCACGTGCACCGGCATCGCCAAGGACGAATACGCCCCCACGGTGTCATTGATGCAGAACCAGCTGGCCGATGGCGAACTGATTTACGCCGTGGAAACTTTCTACAATTTCGATATGCTGTTCGGCACATTGAAATTTGGCAACAGCACGACGCCCGTGCTGGCGCCCAACCTGACTTCGATGACGGTATTCTGATGCGCATTCCACACAAGCGGCAAGGCGGGCAAGTCCTGGTCATGGTGGCGCTGTCGGCCGTCGTCCTGATCGCCTCCGTGGGCCTGGCCATCGATTCGGCCCTCGGCTACTTCGTCAAGGCCAAGCTCAACGCGGCCGTCGACTCGGCCAGCCTGGCGGCGGCGCGCGGCGTCACTGCGGGCAACTCGGAAGAGGAACAGCGGACCAGGGCGCGCCAGTCGGCAAAGGATTTTTTTGACGTCAATTATCCGGACCACTTCCTGCTGTCGACGCCGACCCTCCATCCCGTCGACGTCACGTTCGACAAGGGTACCGTCACCATCGACGTCTCGGCCAGCGCCTCGCTGCCCGTCTCGCTGATGGGCGTACTCGGCTTCAAGACCCTGGAGGTGGCCGCCAGCGCGCAAACCATCCGCAAGGACCTGGACATGGTGCTGGTGATGGATACGTCGCGTTCGCTGGAACACAATGCGGACGCCGTGCGGGCGGCGGGCAAGTCCTTCCTGAACAAGTTCAACGCCACGGTCGACCGGGTCGGCTTGCTGCACTTCGCCTCGGAAGCGCAAATCGACGTCCCGATCAGGCAGATCGACCGCGGTTTCGACCGCGGCGGCATGACCATGAAAGGTGGAAAGATCGATCAATTCGCCTTTGTCGGCGGCACCAACTCGTCCGCCGGCATGTTCCAGGCGCGCAAGCAGCTGAACGACATCGCGCAGGTCGACCGCTCCAGCCTGCGCGTCATCGTGTTTTTCTCCGACGGTTCGCCGGCGGCGTTTTCCTCGTACTTCCCCAACAAGGACAACAAATGCAACGACGCAGGCGGCCTCGCCACCTTTCCGAAACTGCAAAACCCGGCATTGGCGGGCCTGTACAGGATGAAAGTGAGCGACTCGCTCCAGTACGGCGATTGCGCCGCCAGCCAGATCACCGCGCTTCCCGCATGGTATAACGCGACGAATGACGCGGCGCTGCGTGAGTTTCCCATCGTCACCAACTCGCCCCGCGTCGTGACCGCTTCCACCGCCACGGCGCAGGCGCAATGGACGAATGTGCACCGCGCCTCGCGCAACCTGGTCGAAGCGATGGCGGCCAAGGCGCGCCAGGAAGGCATTTTCGTCTTTACCCTGGGCATGGGCGCATCGCTGAAAACCAAGGAAGGGCCGGACAACGAGCTGGGCGAAGACTTGCTGCGCTGCCTGGCCAATACCACCGATGCAAAAGCGGCTTGCCGCAAGCCGGCCGAACCCGTGGGCCTGTATTGCTATGCGGCCAGCGACAGCGACCTGAGTCCCTGCTTCACCCGGCTCGCCTCGGCCATTCTGCGCCTGTCCAAATAAGCGCCTAACCCTGCCACTGCCCCGCCACGACAAAACCCAGGGTCATGGCCACCACCATCGCCGCGCCGGTGGGCGTGGGCGGCGTGGGCGACGGCAGGTCGAACCAGCGGCACACGGCGCCCACCAGCAAGCCCAGTACCGATCCTGCCAGCATGACGTTCATGGCGCCTCCCCTTGCGTTTCACGGCGCTGCAAATACAGGCCCGTGAGCCAGTAGCCGCAACTGGTCAGGAACACCAGCAGCGCGGCGCCCAGCACGGGCGGCGCCGGCACGGGGATGTGCGCCAGCTGGCAGACGAATCCCACGACAAAGGCCAGCAGCAGGCCCAGGATGACTTTCTTGTAGTACATGCTCATTTCCGCTCCTAGAAGGCGAAGCAGCTGCAACCCAGCGTGCCCCAGAAGCCGGAAAAATCGCTGATCGGCACGGCCGACTTGCGCGCCCGGTCGTGGGCGTGGGCGTGCACGCCGCAGGCGCCCGCGCACTGGTGCGGCATGGCCGCCTGCGCCGGCCTGGCCACGGGCCGGTAATGGCCCGGCACCGCACGCACGGGCGACCATTCGGGCAGCACGGGAATCGGGGGCGGCGCCAGGGTCGTGAATTCCGCCTGGCCGTAGACGACCTTGCCACCCACCATGGTCAGCACGGATTCGATGGACTTGATCGCCTCTTCCGGCACCGTGAAATAATCGGCCGACAGCACGGACAGGTCGGCCAGCATGCCCTCGCGGATGCGCCCCTTCTTGCCTTGCTCGCTGGAAAACCAGGCGCTGCCCGCCGTCCACAGTTCCAGCGCCGTGTCGCGCGACAGGCGCCCCGCCGCATCCGTCAGGGCCAGGCCGCCCACGGTGCGCCCCGAGACGAGCCAGTACAGCGCCGTCCACGGGTTGTAGCTGGCCACGCGCGTGGCGTCCGTGCCGCCGCCCACGGGCACGCCCGCGTCCAGCATGCGCTGCACGGGCGGCGTGGCCTTCGCCGCCTCGGCGCCATAGCGCTCGACGAAGTACTCGCCCTGGAAAGCCATGCGGTGCTGGATGGCCAGGCCGCCGCCGAGCGCCTTGACCCGGTCGATATTTTTCGGGCTGATGGTTTCCGCGTGGTCGAACAGCCAGTGCAAGCCGCCGAACGGCGTGTCGCGGTTGACCTTTTCAAACACGTCGAGCATGCGGCCGATCGATTCGTCATAGGTAGCGTGCAGGCGGAACGGCCAGCGCTGCTCGACCAGGTGGCGCACGACCTTTTCCAGCTCGTCTTCCATGCCGGCCGCCAGCTCCGGGCGCGGTTCGAGGAAATCCTCGAAGTCGGCGGCGGAAAACACCAGCATCTCTCCGGCGCCGTTGTGGCGGTAAAAGTCCGTGCCGTCGCCCGGCTTGACCATGCCCGTCCACTTCTGGAAGTCCTGCAATTCCGCGCCCTTGTTCTGCGTGAACAGGTTGTAGGCGATGCGGATGGTCAGCTGCTCTTTTTGCGCCAGCTCGTCGACGACGGCGTAATCCTCGGGATAATTCTGGAAGCCGCCGCCTGCATCGATGGCGCTGGTGATGCCCAGACGATTGAGTTCGCGCATGAACTGGCGCGTGGAATTGACTTGCAATTCGCGCGGCAGGGTCGGGCCTTTCGCCAGGGTCGCATATAAGATCATGGCGTTCGGCCGGGCGATCAGCAAGCCGGTCGGGTTGCCGGCAGCGTCGCGCACGATTTCGCCGCCGGGCGGGTTCGGCGTATTCTTGTCGTAGCCGACGGCGCGCAGGGCGGCGCGGTTCAGCAGGGCGCGGTCGTACAGGTGCAGGATGAAGACGGGCGTGTCGGGCGCAGCCGCGTTGATCTCGTCCAGGGTCGGCATGCGCTTTTCCGCGAACTGGAATTCCGTCCAGCCGCCCACCACGCGCACCCATTGCGGGTTCGGCGTGCGCAGCGCCTGTTCCTTGAGCATGCGCAAGGCGTCGGCCAGCGAGGGTACCCCTTCCCAGCGCAATTCCAGGTTGTAGTTCAAGCCGCCGCGGATCAGGTGCAAATGCGAGTCGTTCAGGCCGGGAATGACGGTGCGGCCAGCCAGGTCGATCACCTGCGTGGCGGGGCCGCGATGACGCATCACGTCCTCGACGTCGCCCACGGCGAGAAATTTGCCATCGGCGATGGCGACGGCGGACGCCAGCGGCTGCGCCCTGTCGACCGTGTGGAAACGGCCATTGAGCAAGATCGTGTGTGCATGCATGGGAACTCCCGATTCAGGTGAAGGATACGCCCCCGCCGGCGGGCGGCGGTGGCGCGATATCAATAAAATCTCAATGGCCTTCGCTGGCATTGAACATGGATTTGGCGTAGATCAAGCCCAGGCCATAGCCGCCGCCGTGCGCCACGGCCGTCGCCACCGTCTCGTTGTAGGTCTCGCCACGTGCCCAGTCGCGCTGCAGTTCCAGCAAGTATTGCACGGACGTCATCGGCTGCGCGCCCGCCTGTATCATGCGCTGCATGGCCATCGCATGGGCTTCGTCGGAGACGTCGCCGCTGGCGTCGGCGATCACGTACACGTCAAAGCCCTGCTCCAGCGCCGACAGCGCGGGGCCGACGATGCACACGGACGTCCACAGGCCGGCCAGCACGATCTTGCCCTTGCCGTAGCCATTCACCTTGTCGGCGATGCGCGCATCTTCCCAGGTATTCATGCTGGTGCGGTCGATGGGCGCCTGTTCCGGGAAGACGGACTGGATTTCGTCGAAGATGGGGCCGGAGAACGATTTGGCCGCCACCGTCGTCAGGATCGTCGGCACCTTGAATTCCGCCGCAGCCTTGGCGACGAGGGCCGCATTGTTGCGCAGCAAGGCCAGGTCGATGGAGCGCGTGGCGAACGCCATCTGCGACTGGTGGTCGATCATGATCAGGGCGTGGTCGTTCGGGGTCAGCAGTTTTTGGGCGGCTTGGGCGGTAGCGATAGGCATGATGTTTTCCTCAGTGAAAATAATTGAATATCAAAGTAGTGGTATCCGGCCCGCACAATCTTGCGCTTTCCTTCTTGCGCTGCCATGTTGCGTGTCAGTGATAGGCAGTATGCACGCACAAAAAGGAAAACAAAAACGGAAAGAATGCCAAGCTATATTCGATTTTTTCGATGATATAAAATAAGCGCACCGCAACCAATCGCACGGAGGAAAACATGGGATTTGAATTCAGGATCGCGGCCAGCCTGACGGCCGGCCAGCGCCAGCACATCGAACAACTGCTGGCGGCGCTGCCGCAGGCGGCCGACGGCATGCCCGGCACGGACGCCAGGCTGACGGAGGCCGGCCTGTATGTATGCCAGTACCTGCGCCCGGAACCGTGGCACGGCCTGGACGCCGTGCGCGCCTGGCTCGATGCGCAGGGCGTGGACTACGCCGTCGCGGAGGTCGACGACTAGGCTTGCGGCGCTCGCCCTAGAACTCGTCCCACGCATCGTCCTCCGGACGCTGTTTCCTGGCTGAAACTTGCGGCGCATGGGGCTGCGCCCCCTTGGCGGGCAGGCGGACGGCGGCGCGCGCCGCCTTGAGCGGCACTGGACGGCGCGCGGCGGGACGGGACGCCAGCGCCGGCGTGGCGGCCGCCTGCGCCGCCTTGAACACGGCCACGGCGTCGGCCAGGCGGGCCGCCTGCTCCTGCATGGCTTCGGCCGCCGCGGCCGCCTCTTCCACCAGCGCAGCATTTTGCTGCGTCACCTGGTCCATCTGGCCGATGGCCCGGTTGACTTGCTCAATGCCGGAGCGCTGCTCGTCGCTGGCGGCCGAGATATGCCCGACGATGCTGCTGACCTTGTGCACGCTGTCGACGATCTCGTGCATCGTGCGGCCCGCCTCGTCGACCAGGCGCGCGCCGCTCTCCACCTGTGCCACGGAATCGTTGATGAGGGCCTTGATTTCCCTGGCGGCACTGGCCGAGCGTTGTGCCAGGTTGCGCACTTCCGTGGCGACGACGGCAAAGCCGCGCCCCTGCTCGCCCGCCCGGGCCGCTTCCACGGCCGCGTTCAAGGCCAGGATATTCGTCTGGAAGGCGATGCCGTCGATCACGCCGATGATGTCGACGATCTTGCGCGAGGAATCGTTGATCGAGCCCATGGTGTCGACCACCTGCGCCACCACCGCGCCGCCCTTGCCTGCCACGGACTCGGCCGACGCGGCCAGTCCATTGGCTTCGTGGGCGTTCTGCGCATTCTGCTGGACCGTGCCCGTCAGTTCTTCCATCGACGACGCCGTCTCTTCCAGCGAACTGGCTTGCTGTTCCGTGCGCGCCGACAGGTCGAGGTTGCCCGAAGCGATCTGGCGCGAGGCCGTGGCGATGGTTTGCGTGCCGCTGCGCACCTCGGTGACGATGCGCAGCAGGCTGGCCGTCATGTCCTGCAAGGCCTGCATCAGCTCGCCCGTCTCATCCTTCGAGCCCACCGCCACCGGCACCGTCAAGTCGCCTTGCGCCACCTGCCTGGCCACCTCGATGGCCGAGCGCAGGGGCCGGCTGATATTCCTGGCCAGCCACATGGCGATCATGCCGGCCAGCAACATGGCCACCGCGCCGCCGCCCAGCAAGACCCAGCGCGTCTGCGCCTGCAAGCCCGCCAGCGCCTGCGAACGCTGCGCCAGCAGCGCCGTTTCCGCGTCGCCCACTTCCTTCAGCAACGCGCGCATGGCGTCCATGCCCTGCTTGCCCCGGCCCTCTTTTTCCAGCGCCAGCACGGGCTCGATGGCGGCCGTGCCCTGCGCCACGGCGCGCCGCAGCGCGATCACGGGGTCGAGCGCGCCGGCCAGCCAGGCTTGCTGGGCAGCATCGAGTTTCGCCAGGCGTTGCTGCTGGACAGGATTGTCGCTGGTCAAGGCGCGCGTCTTGTCGAGGTGGCTGCGAAACGAAGTCTTGCCCACGGCGTAGGGTTCCAGCGACGCCTCCGCGCCCGTGATCACGTAGCCGCGCTGCCCCGTTTCCATATTGATCAGGCTTTCCAGGATGGCGTCATTTTCACCGAGCACCTGGTAGGTGTGGGTATTGATGGCGTTGGCGTCGGCCAGTTTCGAGAAATTCAAGGTGGCCACTGCGACCAGGACGGCCAGCAGCAAGACAATGGCGCCGAAGCCGCCGTACAGGCGGGTGGCGATGCGAAGGTCGGCAATGCGCATGGTATTCCTCCAGGAACAAGAACCCCGGCAGCGCGGCGATCCCCCCGCGCAAGGGGTGCAGGCGGGAATTCTACCCAGATTTACGCCAGGGCAGCGCGCCCTTGCCGCATTTTTCTTTACTTGCGGCATTGCAAACCTGAAACAAAACAGGCGCGTTTTTGCCATGCTGTTATACTTCGCGTGTGCGGCACATATGACCAGTCCCCTTGCCGCTGTCTTTCGACCCCTAATCTGATTGCCTGCGACTGGCGCCCCACGATGGCGACAGGCCGATCTCACAATAAAGTTACCATGTCCTTTTCCTCCCTCGGATTGTCCGACGCTATCGTACGTGCCGTTACCGAACACGGCTACACCGTGCCGACCCCGATTCAGTCGCAGGCGATTCCCGCCGTGCTGGCTGGCGGCGACTTGCTGGCCGGCGCACAAACCGGTACCGGCAAGACGGCCGGCTTCACCCTGCCCGTGCTGCACCGCCTGTCGACCGACGCCAATGGCGCGGCCATCACCAGCAACACCTCGACGCGCCCGATCCGCGCCCTGATCCTGGCACCGACGCGCGAACTCGCCGCGCAGGTCGAGGAAAGCGTGCGCGCCTACAGCAAGTACACGAAATTGAACTCGGCCGTGATCTTCGGCGGCGTCGGCATCAACCCGCAGATCAAGCAACTGAAACATGGCGTCGACATCCTCGTCGCCACGCCGGGCCGCTTGCTGGACCATATGGGCCAGGGCACCGTCGACCTGTCGAAAGTGGAAATCCTGATCCTGGACGAAGCCGACCGCATGCTGGACATGGGTTTCATCCGCGACATCAAGAAAGTGCTGGCCGTGCTGCCGCCAAAACGCCAGAACCTGCTGTTCTCGGCCACGTTCTCGGAAGAGATCAAGGCCCTGGCGGACGGCTTGCTGAACAAGCCGGCCATGATCGAAGTGGCGCGCCGCAATTCGACCGTGGAAGTGATCAAGCAAAAGATCCATCCCGTCGACCGCGACAAGAAGCACCCGATGCTGTCCTACCTGATCAAGTCGAACAACTGGACGCAAGTGCTGGTATTTACGCGCACCAAGCATGGCGCGAATAAACTGGTCGAGCAACTGGGCGCGGACGGCATCGGCGCCCTGGCCATCCACGGCAACAAGAGCCAGTCGGCACGCACGCGCGCGCTGTCCGAGTTCAAGGATGGCACCCTGCAAGTGCTGGTCGCCACCGACATCGCCGCGCGCGGTATCGATATCGACCAGTTGCCGCACGTCGTCAACTACGACTTGCCGAACATTCCGGAAGACTATGTGCATCGTATCGGCCGCACGGGCCGTGCCGGCGCCAAGGGCGAAGCCGTGTCGCTGGTTTGCGTAGATGAGCACGAAATGTTGAAAGACATCGAAAAGCTGATCAAGCAAACCCTGCCGCGCGAAGTCATCGAAGGCTTCGAGCCGGACCTGAACGCCCGCGCCCAGCCTGTGCAATTGCGCAGCGGCACCGGCGGTCACCGCAACAACAGCCGCGCGCCAGCGGGCACCGTGGTGCGCGTGAAAACGGGCGGCAGCGGCGCCAAGCCACGCAGCGCCGGCCCATCGGGCGGCGGTGGCGGCGGCAACCGTTCGGGCAATGCGCCGCGTTCGGCGGCGAACCATCGCTCCGGCGGCCGCGGCCGTTAAAACGCGGCCTTAAAGCTACTGCGCGGGGCGCTATGGCGTTTGCGTTGCTCGCCGTACTCTTGTACGGCTGCGCGACTCGACGCAATATCACTCCCGCTCGCTACGCTTTCAGGCCCCGTTTTCCCGTATTAAAAATACAATAAGACCGTTCCAGGACTTGCTTCCGGGACGGTTTTTTTATGCACGCCACCATTTGCCGATTTGGGCTAGGATAGTGCCCATCATCCTCACCTGCGTGCTGCCATGCCGAACTTCGCTGCCAACCTCAGCATGATGTTTACCGAACTGCCCTTCCTGGACCGCTTTGCCGCCGCCAGGGAAGCGGGCTTCGATGCCGTCGAATTTCTTTTCCCCTATGCCGTCGAGGCGCGGCAGATCGCCATGCGGCTGGAACGCCACCAGCTGCATCTGGCCCTCTTCAACTTTCCGCCCGGCGACTGGGAACACGGCGAGCGGGGCATCGCCTGCGATCCGCGCCGCGGCGAAGAATTCCGCGGCAACGTGCAACTGGCGCTCAATTACGCGCTGGCGCTGGGGGCGAAGCAATTGCACTGCATGGCCGGCATCGTGCCGCCCGGCATGAGCCTGGAGCGGGCGCGGCAAAGCCTGATTGCCAACCTGCAATATGCGGCCGACGCCTGCCGTCCGCATGGCATCAACGTGCTGATCGAGCCCATCAACCGCTACGACATGCCCGGTTACTTCCTGAACCATAGCCAGCAGGCGGCCGACATCATCGCCGACTGCCAGCGCGGCAATGTCTTCCTGCAATACGACATTTATCACATGCAGCGCATGGAAGGTGAACTGAGCAACACCATCCGCGCCCTGCTGCCCCTGATCCGCCACATCCAGATCGCCGACACGCCGGGCCGCCACGAACCGGGCACGGGCGAGATCAACTACCGCCACCTGTTCAAACTGCTGGACCAGGTCGGCTACGCAGGCTGGGTCGGCTGCGAATACCGCCCCGCCAGCGATACCGTCGCGGGACTGGGCTGGCGCGAGCAATTGACGGGCACAGCGGGCACGCTGGGCGCCTGATCGCAGCGCGCTTGCGCCCGCACAAGGCGGCCCGCGCAAGCCGGCACGACAATACCTTTCCATACAGTATTTCCTGTCGAGAGGTGCCGTGTCCACCCTGCCCGCCCGCCATCGCCGCGCCCTTTGCCTGAAGCTGTACCTGAGCCTCTTCCTGGCTGCCGCGCTGTGCGGCTGCGCCACTGCGCGCCCCGAGCTGGCGCAAGTGCGCGCCCTGGCTGCCGGCGCCGATGCCTTGACCGCCTTCAACGAACTGGCGCAGCGCCACGTGGACACTTACCAGCGCGCCCGCCCCTATCTGTCGCCGGCCGAAGACGCGCGCGAGCGCCTGCTCGATGCGCAGCGCCGCGCCGCACAGGCGGACGTGGCGCGTTTGGCGCAGGCCGTGCGCCTGTACCTGCAGGCGCTGGGCCGGCTAGCCGATGCCGATGCGTATGACGTGCAGTCCGAACTGGCCGGCGCCGGCGCCGCCATCCGCGCCTGGCCGGGCAGCGGCATCGACGACCGCCATGTCAGCGCCTACACCTTGTTGCTGCAGCAACTATCGCGCCTGGGCGGCGCGGCCGGCCAGCAGGCGCACCTGGCGCAAGTGCTGCACGAAGGCGATGCGCCGCTGCAAGCCCTGCTGGCCGCGCTCGACAGCTTGCTGGCGCTGTACGACAAGAGCGGCGATAACGAGCGCGACATGGTGCTCGGCTTGCTCGACGTGGAAATCGCGTATGCGGACACGCCGCAGCAGCGCCTGCTGGCCGTGCTGGCGAAAAACATGCAGCAAAGCAAAACCGAGGAATACCGCCTGGCGGGCCTGCGCCATACCCTTGCGCGCCGGCAACTGGCGGCACTGGGGCGCGAACACGCCCAGCTTGCCGCCGCCCTCACCACCACGGAGGCAAGATGGACGGATCGGTAGGCAGCGAACGCCGCGAAGCGGCTCTCAGCAGCGCCATGCGCGTCGAGCAATTGGCCGACAGCCTGTCGCAGGCGGCCGTCACCTTGCACGGCGCCGTCATGCGCGCCATCCGCAAGCGCGCCAGCCAGGGGGGAAACGGCATCAGTCTGAGCCAGGCGCAAGCCGTCTTCGCCCTGGAAGTGGCCTTGCGCCAGCAAGCCAACCAGCTGTATGCCGATGCGGCCGGGCACACGGTGGCGGGACTGGAAACGGCGCAGCGCCAGCTCAGCGGCCTGCTCGACACGGTGCGCCTGCGCATCGCCCGCAACGACGACGTGCGGCACTGGATCAGCCTGGCGACGAGCTTGTTGCACCTGGGCAGCGCCGTCCTCGCCGGCAATCCCGAGCGCATCCTCGGCGCCCTGGGCAAGGTGCGTGAGCGGCTGCAAGAGATGGCGCCGGACTGATTGAAATCGGCTGGCAAGCGCCTATACTGGGACGTCCCCGCCTGGCAATCGTGCCTGCGGGACGATGACCAGAGGAGACCAACATGCGTATCGAACCGTATTTGCAATTCGATGGAAACTGCGCGCAAGCGCTGGAATACTACCGCCAGCACCTGCATGGCAGCGACCTGTGCCTGATGCCGTATCGGGGCTCGCCGGCCCAGGAGCAAGTCAAGGAAGACTGGTACGACAAGATCATGCACGGCTCCGTGCAGCTGGGGCCAACCATGCTGATGGGCTCGGACGGCGGCTGCGACGAGGGCGCCAAGGGCATGAGCGGCAGCGCGATCTGCCTGACCGTCGACACGCCGGAAGAGGCGGAACGGGCCTTCGACGCGCTGGCGCGCGACGGCACCATCCAGATGCCCCTGGCGGAAACATTCTGGGCCAAGCGCTTCGGCATGCTGAAAGACCAGTTCGGCGTCGCCTGGATGATCAACTGCCTGAAAGAACCAGCATAGAACGGCCGCTGCCAGCCTGCGCCGCGTCAAACGCGGCGCGGGTGGTAGCGCAAGCAGAGTCGCCCATCCTGGACTACCATATAGGACAGACTCTTAACGGGTGATGGCCATGAATGGATTGCCGCAAGACCAGCTGCAGCGCCTGCAGGGCGTGCTGGAGCAACGCAAGCTGGCGTTGCTGGAACAAATCGAGAATGAAGCGGCCGAAGCGGACGCGCGCGCCTCGCTGCTCAATGAAATCGAAGCCTCGCCGGCCGACAACGCCAGCGTGCGCACCTTGAACGCCCTCGTCAGCGAAGCGGCCGAACACAACGTGGCGCAGCTGGCCATCATCAAGCACGCGCTGGCCAAGTTTGCCGACGGCAGCTACGGCCTGTGCGACAACTGCGGCGAAGCCATCGGCCTGTCGCGCCTGAATGCGCGCCCCGAAGCACGCCTGTGCATCGATTGCCAGACGCGGCTGGAAAAAGCCCAGCGCTAGGCCGGGCAGCGGCGCGGCATGTCACCAGCCGTTGCTGCATGACAAAGGGCAAGGCATCGCTGCCCTGCCCCCTGCTTTCCTTCCTTGCTGCTGCCTTGCGTCCCCCGCCAGCTTCTGTGCGCGGGCTGGGTGGACGGGTCTCCTCTACTGCCATTGCCCTCCTGCAAGCTGCCAGCTTGCCTAAGTCATGTGCTGCCCGCCATTGATGGCGATATTCGCGCCCGTGACGAAGGCCGCCTCGTCGGACGCCAGGTAAGCCACCAGGGCCGCCACCTCGTCCGGCTCGCCCAGGCGGCCCAGGGGAATCTGCGGCAGGATCTTCGTTTCCAGGATGTCGGCCGGCACGGCAGTCACCATCTGCGTGCGCAGGTAGCCGGGCGAGACCGTGTTGACGGTGATGCCGTGGCGCGCCACTTCCAGCGCCAGCGCCTTGCTGAAGCCGTGCACGCCCGCCTTGGCGGCCGCATAGTTGCACTGGCCAAACGCGCCCTTCTGGCCATTGACGGACGAGATATTGATGATGCGGCCCCAGCGGTTGGCCAGCATCGGTTCGAGCACTTGCTTGCTCATGTTGAACAGGCTGTCGAGATTGGTGCGCATGACCTCGGCCCAGTGCGGCAATTCCATCTTGCGCATGCTCTGGTCGCGCGTGATGCCGGCGTTGTTGACCAGCACGTCGATCCGACCGAACTTTGCCAGCACGCTTGCCACGGCATCGCTGCAGGCATCGAAATCGCTCACGTCGAGGGCCAGCGGGTGGAAATAATACTGCTGCGCCTGTTGTTCGTCGAGCCAGCTGCCCACCCGCGCATTGCCCGGCGTATGCGCGGCCACGACGGCAAAGCCCGCCGCATGCAGGCGCCGGCACAAGGCCGTGCCCAGGCCGCCCATGCCGCCCGTGACCAGTGCTACCTTTTGTTCCTTCATTGCTGTCTCTCCCCGCTTGTTATGGTTGTTCTGCGTGGGATCAAGTGTAGGTGGCACTTTTGAAGCGGGCATTGCGCCAGATCAAAGGCTGAGCCTGCGTATTGCAGCGTCCGTCTGCGCTGCATCCATGCAGAGACAATTATCAAAATTATACTCCTCAAAGAGGTGATGGCACCTCGACAGGCAGGTCGTGCAAACCTTGCTTGACGGTAGGATTCACAGGGAGAACGCGATGGAAATCCAGGACGACACAGAAGCATTGAGGGACTTGTTCAACGATATCAATCCCGGCATGAGCGACGTGGAATCCGTGCATCAGGCGGAGCTCGATCCACAGCATGCGCTGGCCTTGATGGCCAATCCGAAAGCGGCGCTGAAAGCCATGGGCATTCCCGTCAGCGATGCCTCGCAAGTGCAGGTGACGATGAAGAACCGCGCCAGCCGCGCCATGCTGGAGGTGGCGCAAAAGGCGGCGCAATTGCGGCGCGTCATCGTCATCGTGATTCATTACCGCAACTGCGACGCCGACATCATCATCATCGCCATGAGCTGAGGCAACAAGCACCGGCCGCAGTCGTGCGCGGCCGGCACCCGGGACTGTGCCAGAATGGCCACTACTGCACAGCGAGAGGACAGGCCATGACATACAAGACCGTATTGCTCCACATCGACGACAGCGCCGGGCGCGCCGCCCGCATCGACGCGGCGGCCAGCATCGCCCAGGCGTGCGGCGGCCACCTGACGGGCGTGGCGCTGACGGGCGTGTCGCGCCTGCTGTACCAGAACCAGCCCGACCTCGATGCGGACCCGAACCTGAGCTTGCACCTCAATTTTCTGCGCGAGCGGGCGACGCGCGCCCTCGACGGTTTCGAGGCGCAGGTGCGCGCGGCCGGCGTCGCTTCGTTCGAACAGCGCGTGCTCGACGACGAGGCGGCGGGCGGCATCAGCCTGCTGGCCCGCTATGCGGACCTGGTTGTCATCAGTCAATACAATGCCAGCGATAAATCGCCGTCCGTGATGCGCGACTTTCCCGCCTATGTGCTGCTGCATTCGGGGCGCCCCGTGCTGATCGTGCCGTATGCGCCGCCGCTGCCCCGGCTGGCGCCGCCGGCGGCCGCGCGCAATGTGCTCATTTCCTGGAACGCCAGCAAGGAAGCGAGCCGCGCCGTGAGCGCCGCCCTGCCCCTGCTGCAGCGCGCCGGACAAGTCCACGTGGCCATCTTCGACGCCCAGGTGCACGCCGCCGAGCACGGCGAACAGCCGGGCGCCGAACTGACGCACTACCTGGCGCGCCACGGCGTGGAAGCGCGGCTGCATTTGCTCGATGGCGGTGGCGTGCGGCGCGGCGATATCGGCGAAGCGCTGCTGTCGCAGGCGGCCGACCTGTCGGCCGACTTGCTGGTGATGGGAGCGTATGGCCATTCGCGCCTGCGCGAAACCATCCTGGGCGGCGTCACGCGCACGATCTTGCAAAGCATGACGATCCCCGTGCTGATGGCGCACTAGGCGGGCGGACTGATGGCAGGACTAGCCGCCCTGCCAGGGCTGGCTGCGGATCTTCGCCACCTGGCGCTGCGCCAGCCACTGCCACAGCTGCAGGGCCGCGTCCTGCGGCAGCGCCGACATGTGGCGCGGCGTGGCCAGGGCGATTTCACAATCGCGGTCCGACCATTCCTCGAAAGTGACTTCGCCTCCGCTAGCGACCTCGACCTGATACATCAAGCCATCGTCGTAGCCAAAGCGCAACAGGACGGCGGCCGGGCTGCCGTCCGGCGTGACGGCGCCGCCGCGGTACACCTCGGCCAGCGCATCGGCCAGCTGTGCCGGCGAGGGCGCGCAGATGTCGCGCCCATCGGCCCGTGTCAGAATGAACCATGCCTGTGTCATGACGCGCCCTCCTATCCATACTCGTTAGCATGCGAGGCAAGTACTACGGGCAGTCACCTTGGTCCAGTGTCACTTCGGGCGCGCGGAAACTATCCCTGTCGGCATTGTTTACCAATAATTACTCATACTAACAAGGATCATACCTAAATTTCATGCAGCGCGGAATTTATGCATCTTGCGCCACAGAAGCGCCAATTCACGCCACCAGCACGGGAATGCTGAGCGGATCGAAATCATGCCAGTCGCCATTGGCGATCGTGCCTTCCGCTTCCTCGATATGCTCGGCGCCCAGCCGGTGCAGCGCCTCGAGCGCCCGTTCGCGCTCGTCGAGGCCGCCCAGCGCGACGGCGATCAGCATGCCCGGATGGCGTGGCTGGCGGCGGTTTTCACCGTTGTCTTCGCCATTCTTCTCGGCTTCGCCCGCTTCCTTCATCTTGTTGAAACTGTAGAGCGAGCCCACGTGGGCGCCCACCAGCGCCCCGACGACCGGCCCCAGCGGCCCTGTCGCCAGGGCGGTGGCCGCGCCGATGCCCGCGCCCAAGGCGGCCCCGACGGCCACGCCTTCCACCACGCCCTCCGGCGTTTCCTTCGCGCCCGGCGACATGTCGCGGTCGCCGCCCAGCGCGTGCAGATCATGCTGCCCCGGCTGGTTGACAAAGAAGGCGCTGATGCGGCTGTCGGAAAAGCCCGCCTGGTTCAGCGCGGCGCGCGCGACGTCGATCTGCTCCTGCAACTGAAAATGACCTGCGATGATGCGTGACATGATACGGCCCTCCTCGTCGGCTGCTGGCGCACCATGCGCCGCCTCGATAGCGTGCGCCAGACAACGCCAGGATACCGTTCGCTTACGCACACAGCCGCTTACTCCCATGCCCAATCATATGCTCACTCAAGCAGACGCGCTGAAGGGGCTGCGGATATCCGACAGGAATTGTTGCGCGCGCGCATGTTGAGGCCGCGCAAAGAAATCCTCGGGCGCGGCCCGTTCCAGCACTTGCCCGTGATCCATGAACCAGACGCGGTCCGCCACTTCGCGCGCAAAGCCCATTTCATGCGTCACGCACACCATCGTCATGCCGCCCTGCGCCAGGTCGCGCATCACTTGCAGCACTTCGCCCACCATTTCCGGGTCCAGCGCGCTGGTCGGTTCATCGAACAGGATCAGCGGCGGCTGCATGGCCAGCGCGCGGGCAATCGCCACGCGCTGCTGCTGCCCGCCCGACAGGGCCGCCGGCATGGCGCGCGCCTTGTGCGCGAGGCCCACCCGTTCCAGCAGGGCCAGCGCCCGCTCTTCCGCTTCCTTGCGGCTCAGGCCGCGCAAGCGCTGCGGCGCCAGCGCGCAATTGTCCAGCACGGAAAGGTGCGGAAACAGGTTGAATTGCTGGAAGACAAAACCGATATGCGAACGGAAGGCGTTCACGTCCAGCCCCGGCGCGTGGATGTCCTGGCCCGCCACCGTGATGCGGCCCGAGGCGATCGGTTCCAGCCGGTTGATAGTGCGGATCAGGGTGGACTTGCCGGAACCGGACGGCCCGCACACGACCAGCACTTCGCCCTTGGCGACGTGTTCATTGATGCCGCTCAAGGCGTGATACTCGCCATAGTATTTGTTGACGTTGTCAAAGGTAATCATGCAGCCGCTTTCAAGAGTCGCGCCTGGCGCCGCTCGAGCCAGAAGGCGGCGCGCGACAGGCTGAAACATAAAACAAAGTACGTCATGCCCAACAAGAAATACACTTGCACGGGTTTCGTCAGCACCAGGCCATTGACTTGCGAGGCGATGAACGACACTTCGGCCAGGCCGATGATGTATCCCAGCGAGGTTTCCTTGATGGTCGAGACGAACTGGTTGACCAGGGACGGCAGCATGTGGCGCAGCGCCTGCGGCAGCACCACCGTGCGCATGCTGTCCAGATAGTTCAAGCCCAGCGAACGGGCCGCCTCCACCTGTCCGCGCGGCACGGCTTGCACGCCGGCGCGCACGATTTCCGCCAGATAAATGCCGTCGAAGATGACGAGGGCCGCCAGCATGGTGCCGAATTGCCCGCTTTCATGGCCGGTGATGCTGGGCAGGAAGAAATACGCCCAGAAGATGACGAGCAGCAAGGGGATGCCCCGTACCACGTGGATCAGCGCGGCGACGGGCCAGCGCAGCAGGCGCCAGGGACTCAGGCGCGCCAGCCCCAGCAGCAAGCCGAACGGCAGGCTGAGCACCAGCGCCAGGCTGGCCAGCAGCACCGTCAGCGCCAGGCCGCCCAGCGGCCCCTCGGGATAGCGACCGACGAGGAAATACAGCCAGTAATCGTGGATCAGTTCCAGCATCAGGACACCTTCTTTTGCAGCAAGGCCGCCAGGCCCGCGATCAGCAGGGAAACGGCCAGATAGGCCGCGCTGGCAAAGACGAACGCTTCCACGCTG
This sequence comes from Janthinobacterium sp. SUN137, assembly GCF_030587265.1. NCBI lineage: Bacteria > Pseudomonadati > Pseudomonadota > Betaproteobacteria > Burkholderiales > Oxalobacteraceae > Janthinobacterium > Janthinobacterium sp. SUN137. Next base: position 922,424 of record NZ_JAPWHZ010000003.1, read on the forward strand.
CGGAACGAGGCCGCTTCCACGCGCTGCGTCTGGTACATCAGCTCGGCCACGCCGATGACGGTGGCGATGCTGGTGTTTTGCCACAGGTTCAGGGTTTGCGACAGCAGCGGCGGCGCGGCCAGGCGCAAGGCTTGCGGCACGATGCACAGGCGCATGGTGGCGAGAAAGCCGAAACCCAGCGCCCGGCCCGCCTCGAATTGCTGGGCAGGAATGGCGCGGATGCCGCTGCGGATGTCTTCCGCCATGTAGGCGGCCGTATATAAAGTCAGGGCCGTGACGGCACTGACGGCTTCGATATTGCCGGCATACAAGCGCTCCTTCCAGGCGTCGGGCAACAGTTCGGGCGCGCCGAAATACCAGAACAGGAAGTGGGCCAGCAAGGGCACGTTGCGGATCAGCTCGACATACGCGGCGCCCAGCCCGTTGAGCAGGCGCGATGGCGCCAGGCGCAGCATGGCCACGCCGCACGCCAGCGGCAGCGACAACAGCAAGGTGATGCCCATCAGGCGCAATGACAGCAGCAAACCGGACAGCAACCAGTCGCGGTAGTCGCCGGCCAGCAAAAAGTTCAGATCAAACATGCGGAAGAGTCAGGCAAGGTTCAGGCGTCGATCTTGTCCGATTCAATTTTAAATGTGCGTTTCTGGAATTTCACATTGCTCGTCGGGCCATACCATTTGAAGAACAGTTTTTCCGCCTCGCCCGACTTTTCCAGCTCCCGCAGCACCTTGTCGACGGCGGTTTTCACGCCCGTCTCGCCCTTGCGGATGCCGAAGGCAAACACTTCCTGGCTGATGTTTTGCGGCAGCACAATGTAATCCTTTTGCGCAGCGCCCAGCTTGGCGTAGTTGTTGAGCAGCGAGACTTCATCGTCGACATAGCCAACGCCCTTGCCTTGCTGCAAGCCGAGATAGGCCTGGCCCGCCGTCTCGAACGTCACCACGTCCACGCCGGGCACGGCCTTGCGAATATTCGGTTCCTGCGTGCCGCCCTTGACGGTCAGCACTTTCTTGCCGGCCAGGCCAGCAACCGTCGTGATATTGCTGCTTTTTTTCACCAGCACGCGCTGGCCCGTGTAAAACGTGGACAGGGAAAAATCCACCAGCGCTTCGCGTTCCTTGTTGTGCGTCAAGGATGCCGTCAGGATATCGATGCGGCCCTGCTGCAGTTCCGGAATGCGGGCAGCCACGGCCAGCTGCTTGATCACCGGCTTGACGCCCAGGCCCTGGGCGATGGCGCGGCACAGGTCCACTTCATAGCCGACCAGCTGGCGCGACTTGGCGTCGATAAAACTGTTCGGCTCGTCCGTGCCCAGGGTGCCGCAGACCAGCTCGCCCTTCGCCTTGATGGCGGCCAGCTGGTCCGCTTGCGCCACCTGCGTGAAGGCGATGGAGGTAAAAAGAAGCGCGGCGAAATGAAGACGGGTCTGCATGGAATTCCTCTGGTGGACAATGAATGCCGCCATTAGACCGCAGCGCTCTTATTTCCAAAAAGGAATCTTTTCACCCTTGCTTATGAAGAATTCATCTAAGGCATCAACGAAGACATCAACTAAGGCGCCAGCGCCTTCGTCTCGCCGCCGAGTCGGATGATCGCCGCCCTGGCCCCCACGGCGCCCGGATAGCGGGGGTCGAGCTGCAGCGCCTGCCTGTACGCCTCGACCGCCTGCGGGCGCAAGCCTTGTTCCACATAAAACTCGGCCAGGCTGTCCTGCAGATTCGCGTCGCGCGGATGCAGGCTGGCGGCCGCCTGCAGCACGGCCATGCCTTGCGCCACGGCGCCGCTGCCTTTCAAGCGGTACGCTTCCCCGTTCAGCGCCGCCGGACTGGCCGCGCCCAGCGGGTCGCGGGCCAGCGCCAGGCGCAGGGCCGCGAGGGCGGGTTCCGTCTTTCCGGCGCGCAACAAGGTCAAGCCGTGCAGCGCATGCGCGCGGTCGCTGAGCGGATACAGTTCCACGGCCAGACGGCTGGCCGCCAGCGCCGCGTCCGCCTCGCCGCGCGCGGCCGACGCTTGCGCCAGATCAAGCAGTTCGGGCACGAAATCGGGATAGGCGCGCTGGCCGCGGAAGGCCGTGCGCAACCGGCTATCCAGGGCGGCGATGGATGCCGAGGCGGGTGCGGCCGGCCAGGCGATGGCGGCCGTGCGGTCCCAGCTGGCGGCCAGGGCCACGATGGCTTGCTCGAAGGCGGGATCGAAACGGGGCACGGTGCCGGCCTTTGCATCTTGCGACAAGCGGATATAGTCGCGCGCAAACGCCAGCGCGCCGCCGCGCGAGTAGGTATTCAGGTCGACGCCCGATGCGCGCAAGGCCCCGGCCATGCTGGCGCCGGCCACGAGAAACACGCGGCCGCCCGCGGGATGGCGGGCCGCCTCGATGTAGGCGCGCGCCGCCTGGGCGTCGGGCGCCAGCGCCTGGCGGTTGATGTGCGTGAAGGCTGCGCGCGTGGCGGCCGCATCGGCATACGCCTGATCCGTGCGTTCGGCGTAGGCCCGGCCCTCCTCGAACAGGCCTTGCGCCACCTGGTAGGCGCGCTGCGCGCCCGCGTCGGCGATATACGTGTTCAGCTGCCACGGTTCACCCGTGACGACTTCGAACAGGCGCTGCACGAAGGCCTCGGGATTGACGCGCTCGAGATTGGCGGCGACGGCGATGGTGAGCTTGCGCGAAGGAAAGCTGTACAGGTAGGTAACGGTTTCCGGCTGCTGGCCGCTGTGGGCGATGGCGTAGCGCCCGCCCGTCGGCAGGATTTCCCAGCCCATGCCGTAATTCGTCAAGCGGCCCGCGCGCGTGGCCATCGGCTGCACCATGGCGGCCACGCTGGCCGCCGACAGGATCTTGCCTGCGTGAACGCCCCGGCCGAAGGCCAGCATGTCAGGCACGCTGGCGCGCGTGCCGCCGGCCGAAAAGCGGCTGCTGATGTCGACGAATTCCGAATTTTTCAACTCCTTGCCGGCCAGCCGGTAGCCGCGCACGCGGTGCGCGATCACGGCGTCCGGGTCGTCCATCACGGTGGCGTCCATGCCCAGCGGCCCCCACACGTGGCGCCGCATGTAGCCGCCATAGCTTTCGCCTGAGGCGCTCTCGATGACGGCGCCCAGCAAGTTGTAGCCATAGCTGGTGTAGCGGAAGCGCGTGCCCGGTTCGCCGATCAGGTCGAACTGCTCGAAGACGGCGATGGACTGGCGCGTATCCTTGTGCTCCTTGAAATGCTGTTCCACCCTGCTGTCGCGGTAGGCGTCGATGCCGCCCAGGTGGCCCAGCAGCTGGCGCACCGTCACGGGAAACGGCTTGACGGGAAAATACGGCACATAGGTTTGCACGGGCGCATCCAGGTCGATCTTGCCCTGTTCGACCAGTTGCAAAATGGCCACCGCCGTCATGGGCTTGGTGACGGACGCCAACCGGTAGCTGGACTGGGCCGTGGCCGGCACGTGGTTTTCCAGGTCCGCATAGCCGTAGCCTTTTACCCATTCCACGTCGCCCTGGCTGAAACCGACGGTGACGCCCGGAATGCGCTCCGCGCCCATGCGCCGGGCCGCCCAGCCGTCGAAATCGGCCAGGCGCGCGGCCAGCGCGGCGGAAGGAGCAGCGGGTGAAACAGAGGATGGGGCGGAGGCGGCCTGCGCCACGCCGCAGAACAGCGCCAGCGCGCCGGCGAAACCGTAGTATTTGCTGCTTTGCATAGTCATGATTCCATGGTGAGGGCCGTGTGCACAGCACGGCGCTGATGCATGGTAAGTGTCTTCCACACGCCGTTGGCGGGCCGTGCACGAAATGCACGTGGCCCGCACGAACGGCACCGGCGTCGATGAAAATGTTGCAAAGGAGTAGCACATGAGCAGCTACAATGCCCGCCATGCCCTCCCTCTTCCGCTACCTGCTGCTGTGCTGCCTGGCCTTGCCCTCTTTCGCCTGCGCCATGCATCCGCTCTCGCTGGACGACGGCTGGCGCACCTGCGGCAACACGCCTTCCGCGCCCGCCTCGCTGCAGCAGCTGGTCCGGCCGGGCCAGCTGCTGTGCGTCGAGCGCGATGTCGCCCTGGCCGCCACGCCGTCGTCGACGCAATTGCTGGTGCTGTCGGCGCTGGCTGCCAGCGAGCTGTGGCTCGATGGGGTCTTGATCGGCAGCAATGGCCAGCCGGCTCGCCAGGCCAGCGGGGAACGCGCGGGCGACGTCGATTTCGCCCTCCACCTGAGGCCGCAGCAATTGGCCATGGGCACACACCACCTGCGCCTGCTGCTGTCGACGCAGCAGGCGCCGGCCCACCTGGCATCGCCATTCTATGCGCTGTACCTGGTCGACCGGCACGATTACCGCGCGGCGCTGGCCTGGTACCGGTTGCCGCCACTGCTGCTGGCCGGGGCGCTGGGCGCCGTCGCCCTGCTGTTTCTCGCCTTGACGGTACTGTACCAGCGGCAGCGGCACTGGGCCATGTTTGCGGCGCTGTGCCTGGCGGCGGCGCTGCTGCTGGTGGCGGAACTGTGGCGCAGCTTTGCCGGCTATGCCTATCCCTCGCACATGCCGCGCCTGTACGCCGTCAGCGCCCTGACCTGGCTGTTTTCCGCCTTGCTGCCCCTGTATTTTTATACGGCTTACCGCCTGCCCCGCTGGCCGCTGGCGGCGGCGGTCCTGCTGGCGGGCATCGCGCTGGCCGGCGCGCTGCCCACGCATTTCGACGCGCGCTGCTGGCTGATGTTTCTGACGGGCCTGGCGGCGAGCCTGGCGCTCAACCTGGGCGCCCTGTGGCGCCGCCTGCCGGGCAGCCGCGGCGGCACCTTGATCGCGCTGGCGTCGTGCGCCCTGTTCCTGCTGACGGGCAGCCAGTTTGCCGAAGGCGGCTTCGCCCTCGTCGTGTGCTTCCTGCTGCTGCCTGTATGCGCGCAATTGCTGGCGCAGCTATTGCGCGAACGCAGCAAGGCGGCGCGCGCCCAGCAGCTGGAAAACCAGCTCTTGCGCAAAAGCATGCAACCGCACTTCCTGATGAATTCCCTCAGCCTGATCAGCGAACTCAACGCGCAATCGCCGCAGGCGGCCGAAACCTTCATCGAAGCGCTGGGGGCCGAATTGCGCATGCTCAACGAATTCGCGCAGCAGCCCAGCATTGCCCTGACGCAGGAACTGGCCCTGTGCGAGAATTACCTGAGCATCATGGGCACGCGGCTGCAGCAGCCGTGCAGCCTGCAGCTCGACGGCGAGGCGGCCGGCATCACCGTGCCGCCCGCCCTGTTGCTGACGGCACTGGAAAATGCGTTCAGCCACAACCGCTACCGCCACGGCGCGGCCTTTATCCTGCGCATCGCACAACATGCGCAAACGCAAATACTTACCTTGCTGCTGCCCGAAGGCGAGGCGCGCCCCCATGCAGGCAGCGGCGTGGGCGAACAGTACATCCGCGCCAGCCTGCACGCCGTGTTCGGCGATGCGGCCAACTATGCCTGCGCACAGCATCCGGCAGGCTGGCGCCTCACCTTTACCTTGCCGGCGGCGCCATGAATGTGTTGATACTGGAAGATGAACCGCTGATCGCGCAAGGCCTCGAACGCGAAGTGCGCGCGCATTTCGGCGCGCGCCTCCGCAATCTCGTACTGCATGACAATGTGCCGCAAGCGCTGGCCGCCCTGGCGCAGGGGCAGATCGACCTGCTACTGCTGGATTTGAACCTGCATGGCGCGGACGGCTATGATTTGCTGCGTCTGGCCGCCGATGCGCGCTTCCAGACCATCATCGTCTCGGCCCACGCGGAACGCTCGATCACGGCCTTCGAATTCGGCGTGCTCGATTTCGTCGCCAAGCCTTTCAGCCGCGAACGCCTGCACAAGGCGCTGCAACGCTATACGGGGCGGCACACGGAAGCGGCCTCGCTGGCCGTCAAGAAACGGGGGGCACTGGAATGGATCGCCATGGCCGACATCGACCACGTGCAAGCCGATGGCCACTACAGCAATATCGTGCTGTGCAGCGGCGAGCAGTGCTTTCACGACTTGCCTATCGACAAGCTCATGGCCCTGCTGCCGCCCCACTTCCTGCGCGTGCACCGCTCCTACATCGTCAACAGCCTGGGCATCAAGCGGCTGCAGATCGGCGCGGGCGGCAAATACGCGCTCGACACGCAGACGAGCACGGGCATCCCCGTGTCGCGCAGCAGCTATCCCGCGCTGAAACAGCGGCTGCTGGGCTGACGTTTCCGCTTACCAGTGCGGGGCGTAATTGGGGAATGGCGAGGTCATGTGTTCGGGTTCCACGGGCGGCGCCATCCAGTCGCGCGGGTCGACCTTGTAGTACTGCAAGAATTGCGCATACAGTTCTTCATGGTGTTCCGCCATCTGGTACGGCTTTTCAAAGAAGGTTTCCGTGGCCACGGCAAAGAATTCGGCGGGATTGGTGGCGCCGTAATGGTCCATCACGCTTTGCTGCTGGTACATGGCGTCGTGGCGCAGGTTGTCGAAGTCGCGCGACAGCACGGTGGCCCAGCTGCGGTAGCTCGACACGCTGGGCAGGTAGGGCGCGCCATTCGCGGCGCCCGATTCGCTGTCGAGCTGGTGGGCGAATTCATGCAGCACGACATTGTGGCCGTCGCTCCAGTCTGCCGCGCCCCGCTGCACGTGGTCCCAGGCCAGCACCACGCGGCCATCGCCCCAGGATTCGCCCAGCAAGCCATTCGCCGACGGCGTCACCACGCCGCCCGGCCCCACTTCATTGCGCGTGACGATGAATTCCGTCGGATACACGAGGATGGTGTCGAGTTCGGGATACACCTGCGTCTGGCGGTTCAGCAGCAGCAAGCAAGCCTGGCCGGCAATCGTATAGCGCATCTCGTCCGTGATTTCCAGGCCGCCGCAGCCGACGAATTTCTTTTGATACAGGAATTGCACGACGAGGCGGCGCAACTGCTCCTGCAGCGGCGCCGGCATATGCTTATAGACGGGGATATTGTTTTCCAGCACGGCCAGGCCCGCGGCCGGCAAGGGCTTGGCCAGGGCCCGCTGCAGGCGCCAGCGGGGGAACCACAGCGAAAAGACGATGGCCGCCGTGACGAGGGCGATCCACAGCAGCGGGTTCATGCGGCGGCCCGTTTCAGGACAATGGGAGCAATGCAGGAGAACACGGCGTAGGCAGACAAGGACAAGCTCCTTCAAGTGAACCCGCACGGCGCGGGCAGCAGTCCAGCCCACATGGGGATGCTTGCAGTCTTTTCAATCAGACCACGTTCAATCGACTCACCTCGGATGGTTCGGCGCAACGCCAAAAGCCGGGTCGCAACCCGGCTTTCGACATGCGTCTGATAATACGAACCACAAGCGACGCCCGCCAGCCGCCAGGCGGCCGTTCAGGCGCCGTAACTATTACTCGGCAGCTTTCTGCTGCGGCGCACCAAACAGGGCGGCCACCAGCGGATCGCGCGTCACGGGGCCACGGTTGACGCGGATGGCGTAATGCGTGTCATCGGCCAGGATGTGGAAGTGACGGCCGCTGCCTGCCATGCTTTGCTCGCGCAAGCCTGGACGATCCTTGCGCGGTGGCGCGCCTTCGCGTTTTGGCTGGACGATGGCGGCCAGGAAGGCGCGCACGCGCTCAGGGTCTGGCGTCAGCTGGTACACTGCCTTGCCCAGGTAGGTGGCGGTGCCTTCGATGTAGCGGGCCAGTTCGATCACGCCCGCTTCGCGCAGGTCGCGGATGTATTTGCGGGCGCCCGATGGCGAAAACTTGAGGAACCAGGCGATTTCGTCGGCCAGCATCTCGTGCAGCGACAATTCGCCGATCAGCTTTTGCATGTTTTCGATGCGGCGCAGGGTGGCCGACGTCGAACGCACGCGCTCGATCGGTGCCATGGAAATGGGATTCATGCGTTCCGGGGGGGTAGGTGCTGCGCGTTCTACCATTTGCGAGCCTTTTTCGGGGCTACGAAGTTCCTGGTGCGCTGCCTTTAATTCGCTCTTCACGTGAGACTGAGTCATTGCATGCATTTGAATACTCCTTTTAAACGATTGCCGGTAGCCCGGATTGTTAAGTTCTTGGCAATTTTTATACCAGAACACCACGAATCCTGAGCGTCTGGGCACAGAATGCCCGTGTCGGCGGCTGCGGTCTGTGCGTTAACGAACATTAGAAGCAAGAAAGTGAAAAATATTGCCCTACTGAATTCTTTCTCTCGTGGCATCTAAAAAAGACATCTAAAAAACCGGCATGACGAGCCTGTGCCGCCATTCGTACCGCAAAGTGAAATAGCGAACAGAAGCGGAAACGCCATTGCAATAAATTCAAGCTTCGCGCGCGGCGCCTGCCGCCCGCATCGCGAATCTTCGACTCTTGCAAAGGAAACATCATGAAAATGCCCGCCCTGTTGGCCGCCGCCTTGCTTGTCACCCTGTCCGCCTGTAAGAAACCGGCCGAGCCGCCCCTGCCCGAAACGGCGCCCAATCCCGCTTCCACCCCGCAAGTGATGCCTGCCCCCGTCACGCCAGCCATGCCGGACGCGGGTTCCGGCAGCACGACGCCGCCTGCGCCGCTGACCGATCCCGCCACCGCGCCCGCCCTGCCGCCGGCCACGGCGCCGAAGTAAAGCCTACAGTCGAGGCCGGCACACGACCTCAGACGGGCGCCCGCGCGGCGCCACCCCTACTCCACGGGGGAGTTACGCGTTGCCAGCCTGTTTGCAACGCGTTTTTTTACGATTGGAGTCGGCCACGCCCTGAAGGTTCACCGGCATGCGGCTCCGAAAATGCGGCAATCCGCACAGCCTTTCCCCTCGTCGTGCGGAAAGACGGAATCTCGCCATTTCCCATTTTCACTAGATTCAAATTAAACCTTTATAAACAATCACTTGCAATAAACGTCAAAATGCGCTCCACTGGCACGGAAGATGCTTTTATATTTTCATAACCGCCGTCAGAGCGGCAGCCCGACCCACTATATAAAACCATCTACCTTTTGGAGACAACAGCATGGCACGCACCTTCCGCATCTCGTCCTTCCTGAACACCAAGGCACTGACCGTCGCCGTCGCACTGGCCGCGCAATTCCCGCTGGCCGTCCATGCAGCCGACCTGGTCCGCCTGGGCAACCTGAAATTCGCCCATTACGGCGCCGTCGCCTACATGAAGGAAATCGCGCCCAAATACGACTTGAAAATTGAAGAGCGCATCTTCGCCAAGGGCCTCGACATCGTGCCGGCCATGATCGCCGGTGAAATCGACGTGTCCGCCAGCGCGCTGGAAGCGGCCATCACGGGCCGCGCCACGGGCTTGCCCGTGTACCTGGTGGGCGGCTTCGCCAAGGGCGGCGTGCAGATCGTCGGCCGTCCCGACCTGAACATCAAGGGCATCGCCGACCTGAAAGGCAAGAAAGTCGGCGTCACGCGCGGCGGCCCGCAGGAAATCCTGCTGTTTGCCGAATTGACCAAGGCCAAGCTGACCTGGTCCGACAAGCCGGGCAAGGACGTGCAAATCCTGTACATGGGCTACCCGGACTTGAACCAGGCGCTGCTGACCAAGGATATCGACGTCATGAGCCAGTCCGAGCCGTACTCGACCCAGGCGATCCACAAGAAATACGGCGCGGCCATCATCAAGCCTTACGACACGCCGCTGGGCGAGCCCGTGCGCGCCCTCGTGATGACGGAAAAGATGTACAAAGAGAAACCTGCCGTGGCCCAGCGCTTCATGGATTGCTTCGTCGCCGCCACGCGCGCCTTCCTGGCCGACCCGAAACTGGCGGAAAAATACGTGCGCGAATCGATGTTCAAGAACCAGATCACGACCGAGGATTACCGCGACGCCATCGACAACGCCATCTTCACGGAAGACATCACGCAAAGCCACGTGCAGCTGACCACCGATTACATGGTGAAATTCGGCGTCGGCCGCATGGCCAAACCGCCTGCGGCACAGGATTGGGTCAAGCTGGACCTGCTGGAAAAAGCCAAGAAATCCTACGCACCACGCTAATCTGAAAGTATCACGATGAATATTCAAATGATGAAACGCTTCGCGCACGGTGCCGCCGTGCCCGTGGCCGTGCTGCTGCTGTGGCAAGCCATGTCGACGTTCGGCTGGATCAACCCGCAAATCCTGCCCTCGCCCGTGGCCGTACTGGTGAAATGGTATGAATACCTGGTGCCGATGGAAGCCTACACGCCCGAAGCGGGCAATTACCTGGTGTGGATGTTCTCCGGCGAGTTGCCGCATGACGCCTGGGCCAGCCTGTCGCGCGTGCTGGGCGGCTTCGCCATCGGCGCCGGCCTGGCATTGCCGCTGGGCTTGCTGATGGGCACCAACAAGACCATCTATAAACTGTTCGACCCGCTGGTGCAGGTGCTGCGCCCGATTCCGCCCATCGCCTACATTCCGCTGGCCATTTTATGGTTCGGCCTGGGCAACCCGCCCGCCTTCTTCCTGATCAGCATCGGCTCCTTCTTCCCCGTGCTGATGAATACCATCGCCGGTGTGCGCCAGGTCGACGGCATCTACATCCGCGCCGCGCGCAACCTGGGCGCCAGCCAGATGACCATGTTCCGCCGCGTCATCCTGCCGGCCGCCACGCCCTACATCCTGGCGGGCGCGCGCATCGGCATGGGCACGGCCTTCATCGTCGTGATCGTGGCGGAAATGATCGCCGTCAATAGCGGCCTCGGTTTCCGCATCCTGGAAGCGCGCGAATATTTCTGGTCTGACAAGATTATCGCCGGCATGTTCACCATCGGCCTGTTCGGCCTGGCCATCGACATGGCCATGAATGCCTTGAATAATCATTTGCTGCAGTGGCATCGCGGCCTGGAACACTGAGAGGAACGGCCATGACCACGATCAATATCAATGCAGTCAATAAAATCTTCACCACGGGCGGCGCGGACGTCATCGCCCTGAAGGATATCAACCTGGAAATCGCCAGCGGCGAGTTCATCTGCCTGCTGGGACCGTCCGGCTGCGGCAAGTCGACCCTGCTCAACGCCATCGCCGGCTTTTCGCAGCCGACGTCGGGCCAGATCCTGGCCGGCGGCAAGCTGATCACCGAACCCGGCCCGGACCGCGGCATGGTGTTCCAGGAGTACGCGCTGTTCCCGTGGATGACCATCGAGAGCAATATCGCTTTCGGCCTGGAAATCGCCGGCAAGACGCCAGCCGAAATCAAGGAACGGGTCGACATGCTGCTGAGCATGCTGGGCTTGACGGAATTCCGTGCCCGCTACCCGAAAGACTTGTCGGGCGGCATGCGCCAGCGCGTGGCGATTGCCCGCGTGCTGGCCCTCGATTCGCCGATCATGCTGATGGATGAACCGTTCGGTGCGCTGGACGCCTTGACGCGGCGCAACCTGCAAGATGAATTGCTGAAAATCTGGAAAGTCTTCGGCACCACCATCGTGTTCGTCACGCACTCGATCGAGGAATCGATCTACCTGGCCGACCGCACCATCGTCATGACCTACCGTCCCGGCACCATCAAGCGCGACGTGGCCATCGAACTGCCCCGCCCGCGCGACCCGAGCGACCCGGAGTTCAACCGCCTCAAGCGCATGCTGGGCGAGATGGTGATGGAAGAGCAACAGCGCCATCATAACGCCGAGACCATGGCAAGTACTGCAGACTGATAGTATGTCTGATTAGTTAGCACCGGGGCAGTGCCGTCTGGCCTGCCCCATCAACCCGACACACGGAGCACCATGGCATTCGGCAAATGGACCCTGAGACCCGCGCTCGGCCCCCTGCTGGCCGTGGGATCGCTGGCCGTGCTGACGTGGGCGTCGTATACCTGGGTCAAGCAGCGCCAGCTCGATGAATTGCACCGCACCCTCGATTCGCGCGCGGAACTGTATGCGGCGTCCATCGGCGGCGCCCTCAACAAGTACGAATTCCTGCCCCTGGCCGTGGCCCAGAGCGATGCCGTAGCGCAATTGCTGGAACAGCCCAGCGCCGACAAGGTCACGCAGATCAACGCCTACCTGGTCGACATGAACCGCCGCGCGGGCGCCTTTGCCGTCTACGTGCTCGACGACAAGGGCACGACCCTGGCGTCCAGCAACTGGCAAGACCGCAGCTCGTATGTGGGCGTCAACTACGGTTTCCGGCCCTACTTCAAGGATGCGATCGCGGGCGGCATCGGCCGCTTCTACGGCATCGGCGCCTCCACCTTCGAGGCCGGCTATTTCATTTCGCAGCCCGTGCAGCGCAACGGGCGCATCATCGGCATCGTCGCCGCCAAGGTCAACCTGGACTGGATCGAGCAATCGTGGCGCACGCCCGGCGCCGGCGAACAGATCTGGGTCAAGGATGCCAATGGCGTGCTGATCCTGGCTACCACGCCCGCCTTCAAGTTCAAGACCCTGGCGCCCCTGTCGCCGGCCGCGAAGAACGATATCAGCGCGCAGCGCCAGTTCCTGCAGGAAAATCTGCCCATCTTGCCGCACCGGTTGCGGCGCCAGTTCGCCGACGGCGCCAGCGTGATGACGCTGGAACGTCCGCAGACGGGCGACACGCCCGCCCTGTCCGGCAGCGCCGACTATCTGGCCGTGAACCGCGCTCTGGGCCCGCTGCAATGGCAGATCACCGTGCTGGCCGAGCTCGACCAGGTCGACGAGGCGGCGCGCAACGCGGCCATCGCCGCCGCGCTGGGCTGGGCCTTGCTGCTGCTGGCCCTGATGTATGCGCGCCAGCGCCGGCGCCGCATCGCCGACAAGCTCAATGCGCAACAGACGCTGGCGCGCGCCTATGAACAGCTGGAAATCAAGGTCGAGCAGCGCACGGCCGACCTCGTGCATGCAAATGGCCGCCTGCAGGCGGAAGTGGCCGAGCGCGAGCGGGCCGAACAGACCTTGCGCTATGCCCAGGCGGAATTGGTGCAAAGCGGCAAGCTGGCGGCCATCGGCCAGATGGCGGCCGGCGTCACGCACGAGCTGAACCAGCCGCTGGCCGCCCTGCAGACGTTTTCCGACAATGCCAAGGTGTTCCTGGCGCGCGGGCGCATCGACGATGCGCTCGACAACCTGTCGACCATTTCCGACCTCGTCAAGCGTCTCGGCTACGTGACGTCGCAACTGAAAGGCTTTGCCCGGCGCAGCGACGATGCCCGCAAACCCGTCAGCGTGCGCCAGGCGTTTGCGCAAACCATGCTGCAAATCCGCACGCGCAAGCATTCGCAGCGCCTGACCCTGCATGAAAGCTGGCTGGAGGACGACATCATCGTGCTGTGCAACGCCATCGGCCTGGAACAGGTGTTTACCAATCTGATCACGAACGCCATGGATGCCGTGCCGGAAAACGAGCCCGTGCAGATCTGGTTCCAGGTGCGCCGCGAAGGCGACCTCGCCGTGCTGCATATCACCGATAATGGCCCCGGCATCCCGCTCGCTTCGCTGGACAAGATCTTCGACCCCTTCTATACCACCAAGGAACACGGGCTGGGCTTGGGATTGTCGATCAGCGCTGGCATACTGCGCGCGGCCGGCAGCGCATTGGCCGTGCGCAACCGCAGCGCGCAGGAAGGGGGCGGCGCGCAATTTACCATCACCCTGAGCTGCGCCCCGGGGGAAAAGAATAAAGAGACAGAGGAAACACCCGATGCATGAGAATAATTTTGAAGGCATGCAAGTGCTGCTGGTGGAAGACGACGCCGTCGTGCGCAAGGGCGCGCGGCAATCGCTGGAACTGGCGGGCTTGCAAGTGACGGCCGTCGCCACGGCCGAAGAAGCACTGCCCTACCTGGTGCCGGAATTTGCGGGCATTTTATTGAGCGATATCAAGCTGCCCGGCATGGATGGCTTGAAACTGCTCGATATCGCCGTGGCGCAGGATGCCAGCCTGCCCGTCATCCTCGTCACGGGCCACGGCGACGTGTCGATGGCCGTGGGCGCCATGCGCCGTGGCGCCTACGATTTCATCGAAAAACCGTTTTCCGCCGACTTGCTGGTGGAAGTGTGCCGCCGCGCCCTGGATAAACGCCATTTGGTGCTGGAAAACATGAACTTGCGCCGCCAGCTCGAACAGCGGGTCGGCATCGAGGCGCGCATCGTCGGGCGCAGCGCGGCCATGGCCAAGGTGCGCCAGCTGGTGCTGAACCTGGCGCCGAAATCGGCCGACATCATCATCCTCGGCGAAACGGGCACCGGCAAGGAACTCATCGCCCGCTGCCTGCACGATTTCAGCGAGCGGCGCGACCACCCGTTCGTGGCGATCAACTGCGGCGCCCTGCCCGAATCGATCTTCGAGTCGGAACTGTTCGGCCACGAAGAAGGGGCATTCACGGGCGCGCAGCGCCAGCGCATCGGCAAGATCGAATACGCCAACGGCGGCACCTTGTTCCTCGATGAAATCGAAAGCATGCCGCTGGCCCTGCAAGTGAAACTGCTGCGCGTGCTGCAGGAGCGGCAAGTGGAGCGGCTCGGTTCCAACAAATTGATTTCCGTCAATTTCCGCGTGATTGCCGCCGCCAAGGAAGACTTGAATGTGCTGGCCGAACAGGGCAAGTTCCGGCCCGACCTGTATTACCGCCTGAACGTGGCCAGCCTGACCTTGCCCGCGCTGCGCAACCGGCGCGAGGATATTCCCCTGCTGTTCGAATTCTTCGTGCTGCAGGCAGCCTTGCGCTACGGCCAGCCGGCTGCCCTCGTCAGCGGCGAACTGATCGCCTCGCTGATGGCGCAGCGCTGGGCCGGCAATGTGCGTGAGCTGCACAATGTGGCCGACCGCTTCGTGCTTGGCCTGCTCGACGACACCCTGAGCCCGGCCGGCTGCCGCGAAGCATCCTTGGCCGAACAAGTCGACACCTTCGAGATTTCCATCATCGAAGAAGCCTTGCGCCGCCACAACGGCAACGTCATCGACGCGGCCGCCAGCCTGAATATCCCGAAGAAAACCCTGTACGACAAGCTCAAGCGCTTCGATATCTCGACGGAACAGTTCCGTTGATCTGAAGCAAATAGCCGACACAGCCATGAGGCGGCGTCCTACCCGTGCAGGCGGACTCCTGTGTGAGAATGCAAGCTCAACCTCATTTCTCACAGGATACCGCCATGAAAACCGCCGCTCTCTTGCTGGCCGCCACCCTGATGACCGTCGGCGGCGCCTGGGTGCAAGCCCAGTCGACGACGAATGTGAACCAGACGGGCAACCACACCAACAATCCCAGGGATCCTGGCCAGCAATCGGACCAGTCCGACAAGCTCGATAACAAAGGCAAGCCGATCCACGACGCCAAGCCTGCCAAGACGCGCACGGACAAGCGCACGCGGCGCGGCAAGCCCGTGGCCACGCCGGACACCCCGGCCGCCAGCGGACCGGCCACCGCGCCGCCAGCGACGCCAGCGACGCCAGTCGCGCCAGCCCGCTAAGTCTGCCTCCAGCACTGCGCCACATTGCTCCAAGGCACGTTATCATCGCGCCTTTGCAATATATCCAGGATGACAATGAAAGCAGCATGGTGTGGAATGGCGGCGGCCAGCGTATTTGCGGCCGCGAGCGTACAGGCGGCGCCCACGGTGGGCGAATGCATGGAATTGACGACAGGCATCAAGTTCAGTAAGAACAATGGCGATGCGCAAGTCAACGTCGAGGAGATGTTCGAAGGCAAGAAACAAAAGGGCACGCAGCTGATCCTCGACGGCGGCGTGCTGCTGGCCACGTCCTACCAGGATATCCGCGACGGCCAGGTCTTCCTGACGGGCGCCATCCACTACAACGAAGACGGCACCGTGCGCAGCAAGAACGTCTACACGCCGCAGTCCGCCATTCCCGCCAACATGCGCCCCGGCCAGGAAGTGCGCGTGCAGTTCACGGACACGCAAACGAGCACCCACTACCCGCTGGCGGGCCTGTCCGACAAGATCACCACCTCCACGCGCACGGACAAACGCGATTTCTCGATCACGTTCCTCGGCTGGGAACGCCTGGAACTGGGCGGCCGCCGCTTCCCCGACGCCTGCAAGTTCGAACTGCGCGACGTCGGCGGCAAGAGCCGTGGTAAAAGCGGCGAATACGTGTGGTACGCGCAAGGCTATGGCGCGATCATGACGGACAAGCTGGACAAGGATGGCGACGTGCAGCCCGCGTACCGCATCGCGCTGACGAAGATCATCAGCGCACCGTAAGGACACCTTCTTTTCCGCAATGCTTGCGGAAACGCAATTAATCAGTCATCCCGCCCCTCTACACTGACCTGTCTGGTCAGCCTGGAGCGGCGATGGCGTATCCCAAACTTCCGTATATCAGCGGCAAGAGCACCGCCCTGCTGCACTGCGACCGCACGCAGGAAGCCATCGTGCGCATCCGCCCCGAACTGCCGGGCAACGTCATCGTCATCCATGGCGTCAATGACGTGGGCACGAGTTTCAGTGCCGTGGAAAAGGGGCTGTGCCAGGGACTCGACGCGCGCATGTACGGCGGCGGCCACGTTTTCACCCCAGCCGCCTACCGCCTGCCGCAAGAGGCCGACAAGCGTGAAACCATCGCCGACCCGGACGACGTGTATTTCAAGCGCAAGCCTGATGAGGCGACGTACAGCCCCGTCATTCCGTTTTACTGGGGCTTTCGCGAACGCGGCAACGCCAGCAAAGTGGTCAACGGCCAAAACACTGACCGCTACGGCAACCGCCTGGACAAGGACATGTCGAAGAACGGCGGTCCGTTCGGCAATGCCACCAACACCCTGCCCGACATGTGGAACAAGGGGCTGTTTTCACCCTACGATGTGGGCGGCGACCCCGTGCGTCCACTGATGACGGCGCCGGGCCGCATGTACATGGTGCTGGCGGCCAAGCGCCTGGCCGCGCTGATCGCCATGATCCGCGACTACGACAGCAACGACGTGGTATCCATCGTCGCGCACAGCCAGGGCTGTCTGATCTCGCTGCTGGCGCAAGCCTTCCTGCTCGATGAGGGCAAGCGCCCCGCCGACACCCTGATCCTCACGCATCCGCCCTACAGCCTGGTGGAAGACACGACGATGTTTTTCGGTGCGGCGGAGGCGAGCCGCATCTTCGGCGGCGGCCGCGATGCTGCGATGGAAAGCCAGTACGACGCCATCGACAACCGCCAGACCCTGCATGCACGCTTGCAAACCCTCGTACAGATCGTGCAGGGCGTGGTGGCAAAAAAGCACGCCACGCCCGCCTTTGCGCACATCAAGGATCACACTATCTGCCATGGCATGGCGGGCGCCGCATGGCGCGCGGAAGCGGACCGCGACAACCGGGGCAAGGTTTATCTGTACTTTTGCCCCGAAGACATGACTGTGGCGCTGGATAATATGCAGGGCATAGGCTGGCAAGGCATACCCGACCACGTCGATGGCCATGGCCTGTCCAAAACCAAGGGCAAGACGAACAAAAGCATCTGGGGCGACGGCCCCACCTACTGGGAAAAGGAATTCCAGCGCCGCCAGCCGCTGGCGGAACTGGGCAAAGGGTTTTACCAGCGCGTATTTACCAACAAACAACGCCCCGATGCGGCCGGCAAGAACCGCGGGCCGGTGCCGGTGGGCCTGCCGCCGCACGACTTCGCCCTGCGCGTGGAAGGCGAGGATGACCATGCCCACGTGGCGGGCGCCAACCGGGGTCACCGCGCCAGCCATGACGAAGCGCCCTGGCCGCCCGTCAAGCCCAGCAAATGGAATGTCTTTTCCACGGCAGCGGGAAGGCGCGAAGGCTTGCGCACGATCAATGGCGAAGCGCTTCGCGTACCCAGGGCGGCCGTGCTGGACGGCGGCGAGATCCGCCCTGGGCAATTCCCGAAGGATTCCGACCAGGCCAGGCTGCCGCGCGACCAGCAAGGACCGTGCGAGGAAGTCGACCCGATCGACGCGGCCATCGCGGTGACCAGCAAGAAAGGTTTGCGCATCCGCAAGCAGGAAATCATCGCCGATCCGCGGCCGCTCAAGCATCGCATTCCCGAGTACGGCGCCGGCATGTTCGGCGCGGGCGAGCGCGAGCAAGTGGAAAAGGCCCTGAACCTGGGCAAGGAAGCGGGCGACCAATGCAAGCTCGACCGCGTCTCGCGCCACCCGGGCGGCGGCGACAGGCTACGCGTGGACCGCGAAGAAACCCCGAACGAGGCGCGCCAGCGCTGGCAGAACGAGGTCAGCCCCAAATCCTTCCACGGCGCCATCATCGGCAACGCGGAAAACCACCGCAACGTGACGGCGTATGACGTGGCCATCGGCGGGGGCAAGGCCAGCAGCGATCCGAGGTTTTACCGGTATTTGTGTGCGGTGGCGGATTGGCGGCTGCAAAACGACAAAAAAAATCCTATAAGACAATCCATCCTGAGATGGGAGGATTTCATGAAAAAATTTGCAGCCTATTGGGCTGCAGAACCTCTACAACGCAAGCAAATCATTGAAGGTAATGCCCATTATTACAGTTCGGGAGAGTTACCAGCCTTTGTGCCCGCATTGCAAGCAGGCCTGCCGTCTACCGTCATTTGTGAAATAGTCAACGGTAGGCGCACTGAGTCGCTCATCACTCCGGTCGTCCATAAATCAAGCGACGATATTCCAAGATGAAAAATTTATTCCCACGCTGGCAGTATTCGATTGGTGCAGCTGCCATCGTGTTGGCACTGCTACTAATGTTCATTCCATCCCCTTTCTTGCTGGAGTTCACAATGAGCAGAAAAATATGGAAGCACCTGCAATGGTTCTTGCTGATCCCCCCCATCGTGGCAGCTACATTGCTCGGCTCTCGCTGGCTGCATTCGCCCAAGCCCGTGGCCGTCGCAAAGCCGCAAGTGCAGCAGGCGGCGCCTAGCGAACAGGACAAGCGGGAATATGTGCTGGAAGTGATCGGTCTCGGCGTCACCCTGGACAAATACCGGCAGGGAAAACTGTGGGAAGCGCTGCAGCAGGGAAACGCCTATGCCAGCATCCGCGAACAGGACAAGGAAAAGTACACCTGGGATGCCATGCAAAGAGCTGGAATAGCAGGTGGCCGCGGTGGCGACACACTGGAGAATGGGGCGAGGGATACTCCCATGTATTTTGGCGTCCCCGTTTTCAATGCTGAGCCACCAATCTTTAATTCGCGCATGCTGGACAGCCCCGACTCTCCAGCCATAGGCCTGGCCGGTGGCGCCGCGTCATCCGGTCTGCACTGGCATCTGTTCGCCAGTGGTCCACGCCGCCTGAGCGAACATCCGGACCGCATCCTGGAAGACGTGTTCGCCTTTTTCGATGCCCATCCCGACGTGCCTTACATCGTGCTCAATTCTGAAGACAGCATGCCAACGCGCAACCTGTACAGCCCGGACAACTCTCCGCCGCTCACACATGACGGCCGCTACATTCCCGAAATGCCCGACGCCTCGGCCCTGTTCGTGCTGGCCCGGCGCGAACGCATCGATGCCGTGCGAAAGTTCGCCTACGACGATGCACCGCCCGAGGATAGCGTCGATGACTTGAATACCTACGGCGTGGCGCGGCGCCTGTATCTGGCCTACTATGACTTGATGGGCACCGTGCCCCAGGAACGTCTGGAAAGCGACCCGGCAGCCACCACCCGGCGCCAGCCCTCAATCGCCGAATGGCTCCCCGTCGCCGCACAATTCGCGCAGCGTCCCGACATCCGTGGCACGGGCAGCTTCAGCATGCTCGACAAGCTCCAGCACAAGACCTATCACCCGCCGAAAGAGTGGCAGCCCACGCCCTGGTTTCCTGTGCCCTTCAACAAGGAACAGTTGGCGCAACTGGACCGCCTGCCGACCTTCGGCTTCATCCACAGGCCCACGTTCGTCAGGATGACGGATGAACACGGCAAGCCGCTCACGCGCCGCGACCAGCGCGAACAAGCCTTGCAGGCGGGCTGGCAGGAAGCCCTGCACAGCTTGCCGGAAGCCGAGCGCCCCGCCGCCCCGGCACGCCTGGTCGCCGCCACGGGCGGCAATCAGGCACAGCTGGTGGCGCTGCACAAGACCTTGCTCAAGCATGCGGAAGATGGCGGCACGGAACTCGACAGCGGCAAGCCGCAGCAGTGGATCGATACAGACCAGCGCCTGGGCAACACGGGCGCGGCCACCCTGTTCGTACAGATGGCTGTCGGCGTGATGGGCAGCTACCGCGACGGCGGCGTCAGCGCCGTGGTGAATTTGCGCAATCCGGAAGAAGCGACCATCGTGCTGGTCAGTCCGCCATCGGACGAAAAACGCCGCACGCAAAAACACCCGCACGGCGGCGATGTGCTGCGGCATTACGTCACGCCAGCCATCGACCCGGCGAACTATCCATCGAACTGATTACTTACCCTGTGCGGCAAGCTGCGCCAGCGCATTCCCCCGCACCTGGAACGCCACCTGCGCCACCGTCTTGCCTGCGTCGTCGACGAGGGCCAGCGCGTGCTTGCCGGGCACGGGGCGCCAGCTGATGCTCTCCTCTGCGCCGCCCAGGTCCTTGCCGTCGAGCACCCAGCGCAAGGCGTGGCTGCCCTGGGCTTGGAAGAACACGCGCTGCAAGGCGGGCGGGATGTCGGGGTCGATGGCGAGGATGCTGTCGTCGGCCGGATACACGATGGCGGGCGGCTTCACGGTGTCGCCCACGACGGCGATGACGGGGCTTTCCGTGCCGGCAATAAACCATTCGCGGCGCGGCGCTTCCAGCGCGGGCTGGTACGCCACCATTTGCTGCAGCACGCCGGGCGGCGCTTTCGGCGCATGGCTGGGCACGTTCCTGTGCAGATAATCCATCACGTCGCGCCACACGGGCGCGGCGCCCGTCACGCCCGACACGTCCCACATGGGCTTGCCGTCGAAGTTGCCCACCCACACGCCCACCGTGTAGCGCGCCGAGTAGCCCATGCACCAGTTGTCGCGCATGTCCTTGCTCGTGCCCGTCTTGACGGCGCTCCAGAAATTCGTTCCCAGTTCGTTGCGTAAACCAAACGTCATGCTGCGCGCGGCGCGGTCGGCCAGGATGTCGCCCACGATGAAGGCGGCGCCCGCTTCCATCACGCGGCGTTTGTCCTTGCCAGCCTGGCCCGGCTGCAGGCTGGCCGTGCTGTACAGCCCGCCATTCGCCAGCGCGCGGTAGGCGTTGGCCAGTTCCAGCAAGGTCACTTCGGACGAGCCCAGCGCCAGCGAAGGGCCGTAGTATTCGGCCGGTTCCGTCAGGCTGGACAAGCCCACGTCCTTCAGACGGTTGTAGAAGCCATCCTGCCCCGTCAGCAGCACCGTGCGCACGGCGGGAATATTGAGCGAACTGGCCAGGCTGGTGCGGGCGCTGACGTAGCCCTTGAAATTGCGGTCATAGTTTTGCGGCGCATACATGCCGGACGCCGTGGCGACGTCGAGCGGCGAGTCGTCCATGACGGACGCGGCTGTCATCAGCCGGCGCTCGATGGCCAGTTCATACAGGAATGGTTTCAAGGTGGAACCAGCCTGGCGCAAGGCCGCCACGCCATCGACGTGGCTGCCGCCCGCATTGCCGACATAGGCGAGAATCTCTCCGCTGCGGTTGTCGAGCACGATGATGGCGCCATCGTTGACATTGCGCTCGCGCAAGGATGCCAGTTGCTGGCGCAGGTTTTCCTGCGCGAAACGCTGCAAGGGACCGTCGAGCGTGCTGGCCACTTGCGCGCCCGGCTGTTTCAACAGTTGCTGCGCCACTTGCGGCGCAGGCGCCAGCTCCGCATACAGCGCGTTGCGCTGCAAGGCCGTCTGCACGCGCTGGCCGATCAGCTGGCAACTGCTGTCCATGCGCCATTCCTTCGCCAGCGCACAGGCGCGACGCGTGACGGTGGCCGGCGGCGCGTTCGGCGCCCGCACGAGGCTGGCCAAAATGATGCCATCCGTCTGGTTCAGGCCCGACGGCGCCTTGCCGAACAAGCTGTACGAGGCGGACGCGATGCCCTGCAATTCACCGCGGAACGACACGAGGTTCAGATACGCCTCGAAAATCTGCGCCTTGCTCCAGCTATCCTCGATCGCCTGGGCCGCGCGCATCTGGTCCCACTTCTGGCGCAGGCTGCGTCCGCCCGAGGATGCCTGCAAGTCCGCATGCAGCTGGCCCGCCAGCTGCATGGTGATGGTGGAAGCGCCCCGGGGTTTCTTGGAAAACAGATTGTCCCAGGCGGCCGTGGCCAACGCGGACACATCCACGCCGCCGTGGCGCATGAAGCGCTGGTCTTCCGCCAGCAGCACGGCTTGCTGCACGGCGGGAGAGATATCGGCCAGCGGCACCCAGGGCAAGCGGCGCACCTTCATGTCCACGCGCAAGGATTGCAGGGGCGCGCCGTTGCGGTCCAGCAATTGCGCTTCCGAACTGCGGTAGGCGGCCTGCACCTGGGCCGGCGTCAGGACCACCTCGGCGAAAACCTGGCCGGCCAGCAGGCAACCCGTGACAAAAATCAAACTCTTCACTGCCCCACCTTCACATTCGCGTTCGGCGACTCGCCAAACATTTCCGGCGAATACATGGCTTCGATGCGCGTGGCGGGCAGGCTGAAATCCCCGGCATTGTTCAGGCGCACCGTGTATTCCACGCTCCAGTTACCCTTCGGCACGAAGGCGTAATAGGCGCGGAAGGCGTCGAAGGCCCGCTCCTCGAACGTGGGCCAGACCCAGCCCGTGGATTTTTCGCCGGCCGTCAGCAGCTGCGAATCGCGGCCCAAGCCATTGCCCAGCACCGTGGCGCTGGCGGGGATCGGGTCGTCGACCACCACCCAGCTCATGTCGGCCTGCGCCGACAAGTCCAGGCGCACGCGGTAGACATCGCCGCGCGACCACGCACCCGCCGTCTTCTGTTCCACTGGCGTAATGGTTTTCTTGATCGTGTAACCGCTGGACACGGGCGCCTTGAGCGGGATGGCGGCCAGGCTTTGCACGGTGGCCCACGGCTTGCCCGTGCCGCTGTGCGCCAGACCCAGGGTGTCCGTGCCTTTCGGCCACGCTTGCAGCACGGGGCCCACTTTCGCCGCGCCATTCCACACGAGCGCTTGCGTATCGCCGCCCAGCTTGACGGCGCTGGCGCCCGTCACGGGCGTGGACTCGAACTTGGCCGAGAACTTGGCAATCGCCAGGGTGCCCCAGGCGTTGGCCACCGTGGTATCCCAGCGGCCCTTCTTCTGGCGGCCCATGCTGCCGCGCACCAGGCGGCCGATGTCATCTTTCCAAGCGGGATTGTCCATCACGGCCAGCAACAGCCGGTTGGCGTTGACGTCGCCGGAGACCATCAGCCACCACCAGTTATCCTTGCGCTCCGTGGAAAAGCCCATGGTCGTGCCCTGGAAGTTCAGGCGCGAACGCAGGATCTGCTGCGCCTCGGCCAGCAACGCATCGCGGCGCGCCAGGCTTGGCGTGCGTTGCAGCAACAAGCTCCAGTCGATGACGGCCGACGTCGGCCACAGGTTCGGGTTGATGCTGATGCTCTCCAGGGCGTCGGGCGGCACCTTGTTGGAACGCGACAGCGCTTCCAGCGCGGCCAGCTTGCGCACGGCCAAGTCGGTCGTGTCCAGCGCGGAACGGCGCACGAGGCGGCCTTGCACGAAGGCCGTCAAGGCTTCTTCCATGCGGTTCTTCGTCTGTTCGGGAATCGCATAGCCCGCCTCCCTCGTTGCCGACAGCACATACGCCGTCAAGCTGTCGCTGCCCTGCTCCATGATGGGGAAGTATTTCAGCATGCCATCGCTGTCCAGGTAGGCGGGCAAGCTGGCGGCCAGCTTGTTCCACGCCTCCTGGTCTTGCAGGGCGATGGCTTTCGACGTGTTTTGCTCGAAGCAGGTGTACGGATACGCAGCCATGTACTCGCGCACGCCGGGCAGTTCGCCGCCCAGTTTGGCGACAAAGCTGGTCTGGATGCCGCCCCGGCCCGGCAAGGCGCCGGCCGGCATTTGCACGGACATATTGACGGGCTTGTCGATCTGCTGCAAGGTGGCTTGATACGTGCGCACGGGCGTGGCCTGGCCCACTTTTTGCGTGATTTTCAGCTTGTCCGTAGTGTTGCCAGACCCGCTACCCGCCTTCGCGCCGATCTCCCACACAATGCTGGCCGCGCCGAGCGGCACCTGGTAATCCCAGCCCACTTCGCGCGCCTCGCCCGCCGCCAGGGTCACACTCTGGCGCGGCAAGGCCTTGCCGGCCGCCGTGGCGTTGAGGTCCACGTTCAAGGATGTGGCCGAGGTGTTGCGCACGGTGAATCCCGCGCGCAACTGGTCGCCTTCGCGCACGAGGGTCGGCAAGCCGGACAGCAGGATCAAGTCTTGCGAGCTGCGGATGTCCGTGCTGCCCGTGCCAAACAATTCCTTGCCGGCACTGGCGATGGCGACGATGCGGAAGCCCGTCAGCGAATCGTTGAGCGGCACTTGCACCATCGCTTCGCCCTTGGCGTCGAGCTTGACGGTGCCCTTCCAGAACAGCAGGGTGTCGAACAGTTCGCGGCTGGCGCCCTTGCCGCCGCCACCGCCGGCCGGGAAGGCCTTGCGGCCGAAGTGGCGCTTGCCGATCACCTGCATCTGCGCCGTCGCCGTTTCCACCTGCAGGCTGCGCTGCGCCATCATGGTATCGAGCAACTTCCAGCTATCGTTGGGCATCAGTTCCAATAAACCCGTGTCGACGGCCGCCAGCGCCACTTCCGCGCCGGCCGGCAAGGCTTTACCGTCGGCGCGGCGCACGCGCACGGACACTTCCGCCTTGTCGCGCGTCTTGTACACCTCCTTGTCGGACACGACCATCACGTTCAGTTCATGCGCCTGCCAACCCACGTTCAGCGGTGCGATGCCCATCTTGTAGGCTGGCTTGCCCAGGTCGACCAGGGCCGTCGGCTGCACGCCATCGACCCTGCCCCGCACGACAAACACGGATACATACACATTCGGCGCGTAATTCGGTTTGACAGGGATAGCCACCACCGGTTCCCGGCCATTGAGCTGGCGCACATAGGTGTCGAGGATGCCTTCGCGCTCGACCGTGATCAGGGCCGTGCCCGAGCGGAAGGGCATGCGCACTTGCAAGCTCGCTTCCTGGCCCGGTTCATAGCGTTTCTTTTCAGGCAAGACGTCGATACGGTCATTGTCGCTGGCGTTGAACCACCAGTCGCCGCTGCCGGCCACCCAGGTTTCGCGGTTGGCGACGGCCGCATTGCCGGCACTGTCCTGCGTGCGGGCGCGCAGTATCAGATTGCCGCTGGCGGGCGCCTTCACGTCGCAGATCAAGAGGCCCTTGTTGTCCGTCTTGCCCGAGCACGCGGGGCCCAGCTTGACCACTTCGCTGCTGTTTTCATATGCATAGAAGCCGCCGATCAGGCGCCGGCGGTGCGAATAGCTGTTGCGCTGGAAGAAATCCACGGCAACGGGGGCGTTCGCCACGGGCTTGCCATTGGTGCCCAGCACGGCCACAGTGAACTTGAACGCATCCTTGCTCAAGGCCCAGGCGTCGGGCTTGATGCCGATCACATAGTTGGACGGCCACAGCGGCACCCGCGCAGCCACCGAGGCTGTCTCGCCATTCGCATCCTGGAAGGCCATTTCCGCCACCAGGTCGCGCGGCGTGGACAGCTGCGGCAGCTGGTCGATGACGATGCGCGCGCCGCCCGCCTTGTCCAGGGTCAAGCTTTGCGTGCGCGCGGCCGCCGCGCCCGCGCCGGCCGCGCCATGGCCTTCGTCCTGCCATTCGCCCTCATCGTCGTCGTAGCCCGTGCCCTGCTTGACGAGCCCCTCCTTCACGTCGCCATTGCTGAAGCTGTAATCGGGATAGTCGGCAAACGTCACGCTCTTGTCTTGCAGCACCGTGCGCAGCTTGACGGGCGCATTCGTGGCGGCGCCGCCGGCCAGATAGGTGATTTGCGCATCCAGGGCCAGCTGCTTCGCCTGCACGGCGGGGGCCTTCGGTCCCTGCAGCACGGCTTTCATGGTGGGCACGCGGAACGCTTCTACGCGGAAACTGCCGGAAGGACGGCCCGCCATCGTCACGCTGTACTCGCCCTGCTTGGCGTCGGCGGGAATGAGCCAGTCGCTTTCCGCCGTGCCGCCGGCCGACCAGCGCAGGGGCAATTGGTAGTTCTGGTCGCTGCCCTGGTGCGTGATGACGATGGACGTCGCGCTGCCGGGGCCATTGTTCTTGTCGACCAGGCTCATGCCTTCGCCCGTGTGCTTGCGGATGAAATGCTTCATGTGCACGGTTTCGCCGGCGCGCAGCAAGGTGCGGTCGAATACCGTGGCCAGCAAGGTGTTGTCGGCGCGCGTGTCGTCCGTGGGCAAATTGAAGCGCCAGGCTTCGATGCCGCCCACCCAGTCCGACAGGGTGAACGTCATGTCGCCGCCGCTGCGCGCACTGATAAAGTAGCGGCCGTTGTTCTTGCAGCTGGAATTGGCCAGCTCGCCGGGAATGTGCGCCACACCGTCCGCGCCCGTGGCGCCTTGCCACAGCAGCTTGCCGGCGCAGTCGCGTACGGCCACTTGCGCTTTCGCAACAGGCGCGCCCTTGTCCAGCGACGTCACCCACACGAGCGACGATTGCGCGCCATGCTTGAAGTGGGCCGCCAGGTTCGTCACCAGCGCGGCCGTGCGGATGTAGGCCGTCGTCGGTTTGCCCAGCAGCACTTTGCCCAGGATGGGGCTGGCCAGCTCGACCACGTAAAAGCCCGGCTTCTGCAACGGGATGCCGATCACTTCAAAGGTTTTCTTGCCGTCCGGACGGGGCAAGCTGAGGGGGCGCGTACCGGCCGCGTCCGCCAGCACGGATTTGCTCATGTTGCCCGCATACTGGGCGTACGGCTGCCAGTACTCTCCCCCGTCGCCATTGCCGGCCAGGCGCCGCATCCACTCGATGACGAACTTGTCGTCATTGTCGGGCACGCGCAAGGTGGCGCCCGTGGCGGCGGCTGGCTGGGCGATTTCCTTGCCAGACAGCACGGGCTCGATATTGCGCACGGTGACGGGCAGCAAGCCGTCGCCCTTCGCTTCGATGATGCCGAACGGGGCCGGGAACTTGAGCAGCGGCGGCTGTTCGCCCGTGCGCACCGTCATGGGGAAGCGCGCGCGGTTGAGCAAGGCGCGGCCCGCGTCATCCGTCAATTTCGGCGGCAAATTCAGCACGAAGCTGGCTTGCACGGGAAACGGACCGTTGAAGGTGGCGCCGTACAGGAATTCCGCCTTTTCCTCGTCTTTTGATATCGTCGGCGCATACGTCTTGCCGCCCCCCTTCAGGGTCATGGCGCGCACTTGCGCCGCGCTCACGGGCGCGGAAAACTGCACGCGCATGGGCAGGAAGGGAATGCACTGCTCCTTGGGATTGCTGCGCTCGCAGCTGAACTTGGCCGTGAAATCGGGCCGCGTCTTGAACTGCAGGGTTTGCGCCTTGTCCGTGGCAATGCCGCTGGCGCTGGCAATGCCCTCGCCCCACACGAGCGACACCTTGGCGTTGGCAGGGAAGCTGCGCTTGCATTGCAGCACGGTGACGGGCAGGGGCGGCGCGCCCTTGCTGGCGACGGGCATGCCCACCTTCCACAGCGTGCCCCGCTTCTTGAAATACACGGTCAGGTAGCGGTCGAGAAAACTCTTGCGCAGGGTCAATACCTGCTCCAGTTCCTTGCCTTTGAGCAAGCGCACGGGAATCTTTTCATTGATGCCATCGACGCGGCAATATGCGTTGGCGGCCATGCTGGCCTCGTTCGGCGCGGCATCCAGGCCCAGCACGAAGATCTGGTTTTCATCGATATACGGCTGGCCGTCATACGGTACGGCCTCGACGATGGCCGGCCCGCCCGTGGAAAAGCGGTAAGCGCCAGTGCCCTGCAAGACCTGGCCCGCCACGTCCTTCAGCCCCGCTTTCAAGGTGAAGCTGCAGGCCACGCCGGCCGGCAAGTCGCGCTCGAAATCGTAGTTCCAGTTGCGCTCGTCGGCCCAGCGTCCCGCGCCCGCCACGACGGCAGGCTCGGCCTTGCCGCAATCGATGGCGAACGGCGCGGGCAAGCCCATGTCGCCGAACGGCACCATCGGCGTGGCGAACTGGGCCCGCACCTGGCGCACGGCCTTGACCGTGCCGCTGGGCGAAAACAGGGACACGCCGCTATCGGCCCAGGCCGGCATGGCCAGACCCGGCGACAGCAGCAGGCCCAGCAGACATAGCGAACCCAGTTTGCCAGACAGCGGGGAGGAAACAACACGGGGGTGATCAGGCACGGGTGACTCCTTGATGAAAAGTGGCGGAGCTGGCTGCGGCGCGTAAAAGTTGCCTGGAAGAAGCCCGGCAAGGCAACAGAACGCGGCAGGAATACAACATCAATGTAATATTAGTTATCAAGCTCATCATTGTTGCTAATATACAGTGGCACGCTGGTAACAAGTCGTACGATTGCCTCTGGTCGCGGCGCCAGGAAGTGGCCGTGATTGCAAAAGTTTCCCGAGGCGAATTAGTTTTTTTCAACACCGAAGTCTTTGTCGTGAATCTGCAACACCATTGATATACAACAATGCTTTGTGCGCCAACGCACCGACCAGTTGAACCTGCAACCGTATTCTCTAGTCCAACAGCAGTGCATTTATCGCAAGAAAGCGCACCTGGAATTGTTGTCTACCTCTAGCAATAGCATGTCTGGCAGTTGTCGCATTGATGCAGTAGAGAAAATCTCTTATCAACGTTGGGAGTTACTTGTGAATAATCTAAAAAAAATCGCCGTCGCCGCCGCAGTACTGTGCTCCGCCCTCGGCGCACAGGCCCAGGAAATCAATCCCTCCTGGTACATTCAACCTAGCATCAACGCACTCAAGCCAGATTCCGACTTCGCCACGGATAAAACCGGCTATGGCGCGGGCTTGCGTTTCGGTAAACCCGTTTCGCCGGACTGGGATATCCAGCTGGGCACCACGTATGCCCGCTCCAAGGATGGCGGTCAGCGCTACCAGCAAAATACGCTGGGCGTAGACGGCCTGTACATGTTCTCGCGCAAAGCCTTCCGCCCCTTCCTGCTGGTCGGTGCCGGCATGCAGCGCGACAAGGACACCAGCTTCGCCTTCGGCGAACGCAGCAAGAGCTCGCCGTACGCCAGCGTGGGCCTGGGTTTCCAGTCCAGCATCACGGACCAGTTGTCCCTCCAGGCTGACGTACGCAATGTGCACGGCTTCCTGCGTGGCAACACCTTCGACCCGAGCAGCAAGTCCAACAACTACTACGTCACCGTGGGCCTGAACTACGCGTTCGACAAACCGCCTGCACCGCCGCCACCACCGCCACCGCCGCCAGTGCGTGAAGAAGTCGTCGTGGTCGTGCCGCCACCGCCACCACCACCGCCGCCACGCTTTGAAAAAGTGACGATGGCGGCAACGGAACTGTTCGCGTTCGACAGCGCCAAGCTGGGTCCGACACAGACCAAGCTCGACGAAATCGCCCGCGTGCTGAACGCAGCGCCGGACGTCAACAACGTCGTCATCAGCGGTTATGCCGACCGCATCGGCTCGCCCAAGTACAACCTGAAACTGTCGCAGCAGCGCGCTGATGCAGTCAAGGAATACCTGGTCGCTCACGGTGTCGCCGCCAACCGCCTGACGGCCGAAGGCAAGGGCTCCACCAATCCTGTCGTCACCTGCGATAACAAGAAGCGTGCCGACCTGATCAAGTGCCTGGAACCAAACCGCCGCGTTGAAGTGGAACAGATCACCATCGAACGCCGCGTGCAGTAAGCTCAACAGTGGTACGCCACTCGTGAATAGAAAAAGGGGCTCGCGCCCCTTTTTTGCATTGAAAGCCATCATGAATATTTCCCCCCGCTATCCCAGACTGGCCGGCCTGGCGCCGTTCAGCAAGCAGATGCGCAGCGTCATCGTCTGTTCCGTCACCGAATGGCTGGAACACCGCGCCTCGAGCAAGGGCGCCGCCCTCGCCTATTACACCCTGTTTTCCATCGCCCCCATCCTTGTGCTGGTGATCGCCATCGCGGGCTTTTTCTATGGCCCGGCCGCCGCGCGCGGCGAGCTGATGGGGCAATTGCAGGGCTTGCTGGGCACGCAGGGCGCCGAAGCCATCCAGCTGGTGCTGGCCGGCGCGAAGAATCATGAGCAGGGCCGCATCGCCACCCTCATCGCCAGCGCCCTGCTGCTGTTCGGCGCCACCAGCGTGTTTGCCGAACTGAAAGCCAGCCTGGATGAAATCTGGCAAGTGCCGCCGTTGAAGGAAGCGGGCGCCTGGGACATGCTGCGCACGCGCTTGCTGTCCTTCGGCCTGGTGCTGGTGCTGGCCTTCCTGCTGATGGTGTCGCTGGTGGTCAATGCGGCCATGGCCATCCTCGCCAATTTCTGGGAAGGCGTGTGGAAAGACACGGCCGTGCTGTTTACCATCCTGTCGAACCTGATCGGCTTTGCCGTCATCGCCAGCCTGTTTGCCGTCATCTATAAAATGCTGCCGCGCGTGCGCCTGTCCTGGCGCGACGTGGTGATCGGCGCCGTGGGCACGGCCTTCATGTTTTCCCTGGGGAAATATGCAATTGGCGTGTATATCGGCAATAGCGGCGTGGCCAGCAGCTATGGCGCGGCCGGTTCGCTCGTGGCCCTGCTGCTGTGGGTATATTACTCGGCGCAAATCTTCTTCCTGGGCGCCGAATTCACGCGCCAGTTCGCCCTGCAGCTGGGCAGCATGAAGGATATGCCGAAGACGGACGATGGCGACGTGCAAGTCAAGATATTGAAACGCCACCAATCCTGAGCCGGCTGCGGCAAGTCAAAACGGCGCCCGCGGGCGCCGTTTTTCTTGAGCTACCGCAAGCTATTCACCCAGCAGCTCGGCCACCACTTCCATGCCCTGCACGCGCTCGGCCACGACTTTCACGATGACGATGATGGGCACGCCCAGCAGCAAGCCCCAGACGCCCCACAGCCAGCCCCAGAACAGCAGGCTGATGAACACGGCCGTGGGATTCATGCGGGCGATGCGCCCCGTCATCCAGGTGGTGACAAAGGTGCCCACCAGGGTGGCAATCGCCATCGACGTGCCCGTCACCAGCAAGACCATTTCCAGCGATTCGAACTGCAAAAAGGCCACCAGGCCCGTGGCGATGGTGATGAGCAAGGGGCCGAAATACGGCATGATGTGCAGCAAGCCGGCCACGATGGCCCAGGCGCCCGCGTTTTCCAGGCCGATCACGCGCAGGGCGATCCACATCAGGACGGCCAACAAGCCATTCGTGACGAGCAGCATGAACATATAGTTCTGGATCGAGGTATTGATGTCTTCCAGGATGTGCACGGTGACTTTCTTGCGGCTCAGCGACGGCCCCGTCAGCTTGACGAGCTTGCGCTTGAAGGTATCGCCCGACAGCAGCAGGAAAAACACGAGGAAGATGACCATGGTGGCCTGGCTGAGGAAGCCCACCAGGCCCAGCGAGCCGGCCCAGACCCAGTCCATGATCTTGAAGTTGGGCGCCTCGGCCGCAGCGGCGCGGCGGTTGTTGCGGCGCGCTTCGGCGCCGGCGGCCACTTGCTCGATTTCATTGGCCACGGCCTGCATCTTCTGGAAGGTGCTGTTCTTGCCGCCCGTATTGGCGGCGATCAGGCGCGACAGTTTATGCGTGGCGGCCGGCAATTCTTCCACGATGGATTCGAATTCGCCCTGCACGCGCTCGACGACGACGATGGAGCCGAACAGGATCAGGGCCGTCACGGCAGTGGCGGCGATGGCGCGCGGCAGGCGCAGCTTTTCCAGCCAGGCAACGACGGGATTGAGGGTGTAGGCAATGAAAATGCCGAAGATGACGGGAATGAGGAATTTCTGTGCCCACTGCAGCGCATAAATGAAGCTGACGGTGGCGATGATGCCCAGCGCCATGCCGCGCGCATTGACATGCAGCGGCAAACGCAGGGATGCGTCCGGATTCTCCACGGGCGCGCCGGGAAGTGGCCCGGCAGGCTCGGTGGAGGCGGCCGCCACCGGCTCGGGCGGGGTATCTGTAGGCTGGATATGCATGCGATTCCCGCGACGGTCGGTGGTGGGCCGCAGGGCCAGCCGTGAGGCGGGCCGCTGCGGCAGGTCAGGCCATTACTTGACGCGGATGTCGTTTTTCACCGACTTCACGCCCTTGACGCCACGGGCGACTTCGCCTGCTTTGGCGGCATCCGACGGCTGGGCCACGAAGCCGCTCAGCTGAACCACGCCCTTGAAGGTTTCAACGTTGATTTCCGTCGATTTCAGGGTAGGCTCGTTGAAGATGCTGGCTTTCACCTTGGTGGTGATGGCCGCGTCGTCGATGTACTCGCCCGTGCCTTCCTTGGTTGGGGTCGAAGCGCAGCCTGCAACGGCGAACAGGGAAGCGACGAAAAGGCCAGTAGCGATAGATTTAGTGAATTTCATGGTGGTTTCCTTAGGAGTGGTCAATCAATGTGCTCACAATGAGCTTCTTATACCAGTCTGGTGACTGCGCGCCGGAGGGAGCTCAGTAACCGAACTGGGTTTTTGCAGCCTTGATACAGTCATCCTTGGCTGCGCCGGCTAATGCATCGCATTTTTCTGTCGCGACCTTGTACTCGGCTTTTCTTTTTGCTTCGCGCGCATCGCTGCGCGCTTCGATCACTTTCTTGTCCGCCTTGGCGTCGGCCAGGGCCGCCACCTTGGTGGACTTGGCCAGCTTGACGCAGACATCCTTGTCGTTGCCCGTCAGCGCATTGCAGCGCGCCAGGTCGACGTCGTAGTTGGCATCGGCAATCTTGATGCGCGCCTTGGTGTAGGCACGCAGGGTATTCGTGTATTGCGCCTGGGCCACGGCTTCATCATAAGCACGCACGGCCTTCGCTTCGGCGATGCAGACATCCTTCGGGTTGCCCGTGATTTTTTCGCATTCGGCATGCGCCAGCTTGTAATTGAGGCCCGCCTGCTCGTTGGCCGCCTTGTAAGCTGCTTTCGCTTCCGGCGTGGCAGCCGCTGCCTGGCCGCCCCAGGCGGCGCACGCCAGGCTGACGACGATGGCGGTGAAAAGCTTATTCTTGTTCATGTATTTCTCCCTGGTGGTAGCAAGCATGTCTGCTTGGCATGACTACCGTTTTACGTGGATCGCCGCCTCTCTTCTGTACGCTGCCGTACACAAGTAATTTATTTTGAAAGCGGGAGGCAGACAGGGAGAAATAACAACGTTTTGCGGGATCGCCGTGGCAAAAAATACCATTTCGACATGAAATAAGTACGTGCGGCAGCGTACAGACCGGGGACGGGGGCATGACTAAGATGGCACTACACCCTCACCTCGTCAGGAGAATAAAATGAAAACCAACGCCACCATGGCTGCACTGATGCTCGCCGCCACCGCCGTACTGAGCGGTTGCGCCACCGGCCCTTCTTACCAGTCACAACAACCATACTATCCAGCCAACCAGCCTGAGTCCGCCATGTACGGCACCGTCGATTCCATCCAGCTTGTGCAGGGCGGCGGACAAACCAGCGGCGCCGGCGCCGTCGTGGGCGGCATCGCGGGCGCCCTGCTGGGCAACACCATCGGCTCGGGCGGCGGACGCACGGCCGCCACCGTGGCGGGCGCCGTCGCCGGCGGCGTCGTGGGCAACCAGGTGGAAGGCCGCAGGCAGCAAGCGCAGGGCTACCAGATCAGCGTGCGCCTCGATAACGGCGAATACCGCACCGTGGTGCAGGACAACGCGAATGACTTGCGCCCCGGCAATCGCGTGCGCATCGTTGACGGCCGCGTCTACCGCTATTAATCCGCTGGCCAGGCTTGCCCGCAAGCCTGCGCCGGACCATGCACCAACTAGGAGATACCATGGGCACCATCATTCTGATCATCTTGATCCTGGCCCTGGTCGGCGTCCTGCCTACCTGGCCGCACAGCCGCAACTGGGGTTACGGCCCCAGCGGCATCGCCGGCCTCGTCGTAGTGATACTGATCCTGCTATTACTGACGGGCAGGTTGTAAAAAAAGGCGCTACGGCGCCTTTTTTATTTCAAGGAGGAAATATCATGACTATCCACAACACACTGTTGGCCACCCTGTTCGCCTGCAGCCTGGCGCCGCTGGCACTGGCCCAGACGGCCGCGCCGCAGCCGGGCGACCCGCAACGCTGGTACCAGGAAGACAGCACGGCGCAAGCCCAGCTGCGCACCCTGCGCAAGGAAATCGCCGCCGCCCTGGCCGAAGCCAAGAAAGCCTGCCGTTCGGAACCGTCCGCCGCGCGCGCCACCTGCCTGAAGGAGGCGCAAGACACTTACCGGCAAGACATGGCGAACGCGGAAAAACTGCGCGAAGCAGCCCATCCGCAATAGTGAAGCGTACTCTTGCGACTCGGCCTGATCAGGCGGCGTCGCGCTCGTAAGGGGGCAGTTCGTGCACCACGAGCGGCGTGTCTTCCGTGACATAGGCGAGCCAGCCGGCCGCCTTGATCGCGCGCAAGCCATCCTGGTAGCCCTGCTCCCAGCGCCACTCGATGGAGCCCTTGGAAAAATTGATGTCCTTGGCCGCCATGTGCCAGTCGCGTCCTGCGTACGGCAGGCGCACGATGTGCATGGTGCTGTCGCAGCCGAGCGCGACCAGCTCTTCCGTCTGCTGGCGGTTGTGCTTGGTATCGGGCAGCCCGGCGTACAGTTCGCGCAATTTGCGCTGCAAGGTATGCGTATTGACATAATCGGCGATATGCCGCTTCGAGCGCGACGCGAAGGTGACATCCTTTTGCCGCGTCTGTACTTCATCGAGGGTGGTCGGTTCCGGTCCTTCCGAGCTCCACAGGTCAACCATGAAGACGAGGGTGTCGACGTGGGGGGTATCGTCGAGCACGGTCTCCAGCGGCGTGTTCGAATACAGGCCGCCATCCCAATACAGATCGCCATCGACGCGCACGCCGGCAAAGCCGGGCGGCAAGGCGCCGCTGGCGCGGATATGATCCGCCGTCAGGGGTTGCTGCTGGCTGTCGAAACTGGTGAGGCTGCCGCATTTGACGCGCAGGGCGTTGACCGTCAGGCGCATGCCGCCAGGCTGGTTCAGGTAATCGAAATCGACCAGATCCTCGAGGGTGCCGGCCAGTTCGCTGGTGTCATAGAAGCTGGCCTCTTCCGGCTTGACGGCGATTCCTGCCGGAAACATGCTGAACGAACGCGGCTTGAAGAAGCCGGGCACGCCCCGCAACACCGTATCGAGCGTGGCCAGCCAGATGTTCGAGCGGCGCTGCTGGTCCGATACCAGGTTCATGTCGATGCTGTCGCGGTGCGCCACGCGCTGCCAGAACTGTTTCAAGCGCACGAGCCGGTCTTCGTGCTTGTTGCCGGCAAGAATGGCGGCATTGATGGCGCCGATCGAAGTGCCCACCACCCAGTCGGGCGCCAGGCCATGTTCGTGCAGCGCGTGGTAGACGCCAGCCTGGTAGGCGCCCAGTGCGCCGCCGCCTTGCAGCACCAGCACGATGCGCAGGCGCGAGGGATTTAACTGATTGATCGGTGTCTTTGAATTCGTCATCGAGATGGCCCTCTGTCCGCCGCGCGGGTGCGGCGTGAATCATTGTAAGGGATTGCGCCTGCACGTGCCGGACGTTGGGTACGGGCAAAAAAAAAACGCCGTCGATGACGGCGTTCCTGTGCAACACGGCTGGCGTTCAGCGCTTGCGGCGCAGCCAGCTGGCGGCAACGGCGGCCACGGCCACGAGGACCAGGGCCGGCTTCACCAGCTTCTTGCGTCCGATAAAGGACAGCGCCGTCAGCACGTAAGGCATGGCGCCTTGCAAACGCATGCCGCCCGGCGCCAGCAGGGACTCGACGCGGTGGCCGGCAAAGCCGACGGCCGTTTCGACCACGCCCTGCAGCATCGATTCGGGACGCAATGCGTAGCCCACGTTGGCGCGCGCATGCACGATGCCCACGCGGTACATTTCACCCTGGGCGATCAGCAGGCGCTTGCGGGCGGCTTGCGCCGCCAGTTTGTCGTTTTCCGACATGAATTCTCCTCGTAAGGCCGCTTACATCAGCATGTCGCGGTCGGCCTTCAATTCCGCCATGGTGGCCGGCATGGACAGCTTTCCTTGACGCAACATGGCGCGCGCATACATGACCAGGGCGATCGCCAGCAGTACGAACACGACCGTCATGATCGCCAGGATCTTCCAGCCCAGGCTATCCCAGGCCAGGAAGACGATCAGCACGCTGCCGTAAGCGATGGCAAACAAGCCCGCCACGGTCGCCAACGCGAAAATGACAATCAGCTGCAGCATGTGATTGCGTACTTCCGACAGTTCGATGGTGGCCAGCTCCAGCCGCGACAACATCAGTCCGACGGCGTTTTTGGCCAGGCCGGCGACCGAGCCGATCAATCCCGGCCCCTGGTGAGACGAAGCAGACTTGTCCATATCGCTCCTGACAGTGGATTACTTGCGGCCCAGGATGAAGCCAACCAGCACACCGACGCCAGCGGCGACGGCCACGGTCCGCCATGGGTTTTCCTTGACATAACCGTCTGCCTGGGCAGCCATCTGCTTGGTGGCAACGATGGCCGACGCTTGCGCTTCATGCGCTTTGGCCAGCGCAGCATCCAGGGTTTTCATGCCCTTGACGCGCACTTCATCGGCTTTTTCGCCGGTCAGGGCGGCAGCGGCGCTGAACAGGGCCTGGGCGTCCTTGACCAGGGTTTTGACATCGTTATTGACGGTGGTGATATTGTTTTCCAACATGGTTTAGCTCCTTAGCTGTGGATGAATGTAGTTACTATACCTACTTTACTCAAAAACACTATTCCATTAGATCGCGCATATCATCGGCGTGCTCTTCCTCGACAGCCATGATTTTGATCAACAAATGGCGTGTGGTCGGGTCTTTGTCGCCGATTTTCACGATCATCTGGCGATACGACTCGATCGCCACCCGTTCCGCGATCAGATTGGCACGCACCATGCTTTGCACGTCTTCGGAGTCATCATACTCGGCATGGCTACGCGCAAGCAATGTTGCAGGATTAAAATCTGGCTTGCCATTCAATTGCACGATGCGCTCGGCCAGCCAGTCGGCGTGTTCCTGCTCCTGCTGCGCATGTTCCAGGAACTCGGCCTTGATGGTGCCGTTGTCGCGTCCGCTCACCGTGTAGTAATGGCGTTTATAGCGCGCAATACACACCAGTTCGGTGGCCAGCGCCCCATTCAACAGGGTGATCAACTCCTGGCGGTCGCCCTGATAGCCGGCCGTCACGGCGCCATCGTCCAGGTTTTTCGCGGCGGCGCGGATGGCGGCCGTATCGATGCCAGCTGGAATCTCAACAGATGTTTGGGTCATGATGTTTCCTTTCAAGTCTTGCATGGGTATCCACCGGCCAAGGTTCAGCCGGTGCTGCCTACTAACAAATCAAACACCTGGCAAAACCGTAGCGAGCGGCAGTGAATTGTGGCCGAGAAGCGGAGCTGTGCTATAGCACAGTGAGCATCGGAGGCCGCAAGTCGCGACGCGCAGCAGGTTTGGCCTGGTGTTTTAGCGGCGGGCGGGAATGGCCGTGTTGTCCTCAGACAGGACAATTTCCACCCGGCGATTCAGCTGGCGGTTCGCCGCCGTATCGTTGCCGGCGGCCGGGTAAGCGGCGCCATAGCCTTTCGTGGCGATGCGGTCGCGGCTGATGCCTTGCTCCAGCAGCGCATTGCGCACGGACTCGGCGCGGCGTTGCGACAATTCCAGGTTGTGCGCGGAACCGCCCGTGCTATCCGTAAAGCCTTCGATCAGCACGGTGCGTTGCGGGTTGTTTTTCAGCACGTCGGCCAGCTTGCGCGCCGTATTCGCGCCATCGGCCGTCAAGTTCGCCTTGTCCGTGCCAAACAGCACGTCGCCCAGGGTGATGACCATGCCCCGTTCCGTTTTCTTGGCTGCCAGGTCGGCCAGCTGCGCTTCCAGACCGGCGGCGCGGGCTTGCGCATCGCGGGCCGACGCTTCAGCCGCTTGTGCCTGGGCCTTGGCCGCTTCCGCATCCGCTTGCGCCGACTGGGCGCGGGCCGTGGCCTGGTCAGCCTGCTGCGTGCGCGCATCGAGGCGCAACTGGTCGCGCTGCTTGCCGGCGTTGGCGATATCGGCTTCCGCTGCCTTTTGCTTGGCAACTTCTTGCGCCGTGGCTATCTTTTGCTTGGCCAGGTAGGCCAGCTTGTCGACTTTTTCGCTGTCTTCCTGGCGCGTGGCGGCCGCGTTCGCCGCTTCCAGGGCCGCGCTCGCTTCGCGGAATTCGCGTGGCGCATAGGTCGACACGATCGGATTCGATTGCGCCGCCATGTAGTCGCCGCGCGTCTGGTCGAGCAGGCTGGTGGTGGTCGGTGCGGAGCTGCAGGCGGCAACCAGGGCGGCCATGGCCAGCAGGCCGGGAATGGTGGTGTAGGTAGCTTTTTTCATGATGGGTTCCTGTTATTGTTGTTGCTTATTGTTTTGGGGCTTGCTGATTGGCGCGGTCGAGCTCTTCGCGCATGACGCGGATGTTCTCGTTGATTTCATCGGCGGCCGATGTCGCCTTGGCCGAGTTGGCCTTGCTTTGCGCCAGCTTGGCGTCCGCTTGCGCCTGGTCGGCCAGGTCGCGCGCCGTCTTGTAGTCGCGGTCTTTCAAGGCCTGGTTAGCCATGCGCATTTTTTCGCGGGCCGAACGCATTTCATCGGGAGCCAGGTCGGCGGCGCCGGCGCTGGCGGCGTTATCGACGGCGGCGCGCGACACGGCGACATCGGCCGTGGCGGGCGTTTTCAGGCTGGAACAGCCCGTCATCAGGACGACGGCGGTGATACAGGCAGCCAAGGCGGTCAAGGGGGTTTTGATGGAATCTCGGTTTGTCATTTTTCTTCTCCTGGAGAGTGAGGTAACGATATAAGTCATACATGGAACGAATCAGGAACTGCGTTTGATGTATGACGTTATAGGCCCCGCATCCCCGCATATCCGTTCGGTGCCGCACATAGGGTAGGAAATCGACAATACTTGCATGGGCAACGTGCGCCAGCGCACGTGTCCGCCAGCAAAACCTGAAACAGGCCCGGCTTTGGAGCGATTCCTGTAGCATCGTGACTACTTGTCCAGAAAGAATCAGCTCATGCCGCTCTCCCGCCGTCAAAAAATCGCCCTCGCCAGTACCGCCGTGCTGATCGCCCTGCCCGTCACGGCCGCCGTCGTCCTGCTGAACATGGATTGGAACCGCGCCAAGCCCTGGCTCAATGCGCGCGCCAGCGACGCGCTCGGGCGGCCGTTCGCCATCGAGGGCGACCTGGCGCTGACGTGGCAGCAGCCAGCCACCACGGGGCAAAAAACCTGGCGCGACTATCTGCCCTGGCCGCACCTGCAGGCAAAGGACGTGCGCCTGGGCAACCCGAGCGCCATGGCGGACACGGGTGAGAAGGCGCAACTGGCCACCGTGAGCCAGCTGGCGTTCTCGCTCAATCCGCTGGCCCTGCTGGACAAGAAAATCATCATCCCGCAATTGCGCTTTGACATGCCGCAAGTGCGCTTGCTGCGCAGCAAGGACGGCAAGAACAACTGGACCTTCGACAAGCAGGACCAGCCATCGCCATGGCAGCTGGAATTGCAAAGCGTGGTCTTCAGCAAGGGCACCGTGACCTTGGACGATGGCGTCAGCAAGACGGCGATGCGCGCCGATGTCGACACCATCGCGGACGATGCGCGCTACGGCATCGCGTGGACACTGTCCGGCACCTACCGCGGCGAAACCGTCAAGGGCGGCGGCAAGGCGGGCGGCGTGCTGTCGCTGCAGCGGCAAGGCACGCCTTTCCCCATCCAGGCCGACATGCGCGCCAGCGGCAGCAGCGTGGCCATCGAAGGCACACTGACCCGCCCGACGGACTTGGCCGCGCTCGACGTGCGCCTGAAGCTATCCGGACCCAGCATGGCGCGCCTGTATCCGTTGACGGGCGTGCTGCTGCCGGAAACGCCGCACTTCAGCACGGAAGGCCATTTGACGGGCACCCTGGCGCCGCGCGGCGGCGAATGGGTGTACGACCAGTTCAGCGGCAAGGTGGGATCGAGCGACATCAGCGGCAAGCTGG
This sequence comes from Janthinobacterium sp. SUN137, assembly GCF_030587265.1. Lineage (NCBI taxonomy): Bacteria > Pseudomonadati > Pseudomonadota > Betaproteobacteria > Burkholderiales > Oxalobacteraceae > Janthinobacterium > Janthinobacterium sp. SUN137. The sequence continues at coordinate 962,304 of NZ_JAPWHZ010000003.1, forward strand.
CCTTTTCCGCCAGCACGCCGCGCAAGCGCCTGACGGGTGAAGTCCACTCGCGCCTGCTGCAATTTTCCGACCTGGGTCCGCTGGTGGGCGCCGATTCTAGCGCCAGCAAGAAGGAACGGGGCGTGCCATCGACGCAGCCGGCCGGCCGGGTCTTGCCGGTGGAAACCTTCAAGACGGAGCGCTGGACCAGCCTGGACGCCGACGTGCGCTACACGGCCGAGAAGATCACGCGCGATGCCGAGTTGCCGATCAGCAAGCTCGACACGCATGTCGTGCTGACGGATGGCGTGCTGTCCTTGACGCCGCTCAACTTCAACGTGGCGGGCGGCACCCTGACGTCGCAGATCAAGCTCGACGGCAGCGGCAAGGTCATCGCCAACGGCATCGCGGCCGAACTCAAGGCCAGCGCCCGCCATCTGCACATCCAGCAACTGTTCCCCCGCCTGCCGGCCCTGCAAGCGAGCGTGGGCGAAATCAATGGCGATGCGTCGCTGTCGGCCACGGGCAATTCCGTCGCCACCCTGCTGGGCAGCTCGAACGGCGAAGTGCGCGCGCTGATCAACCGGGGTAGCATCAGCAAGCTGCTGCTGGAAGAAATGGGCTTGAATATCGGCAGTATCGTGCTGGCCAAGCTGGCAGGCGACAAGCAGGTCAAGCTGAACTGCATGGCGGCCGACTTCGCCGTCAGCAAGGGGCTGATGCGCACGCGCCAGTTCATCGTCGACACGGATGACGCCATCCTGCATATCGATGGCACGGTGAACCTGGCCGATGAACGGCTGGACCTCACCCTGCGGCCGGACAGCAAGGGCTTACGCATCTTTTCGCTGCGCTCGCCCCTGTATGTGCATGGCACTTTCAGCAAGCCCGACGTGAGCGTCGACAAGGGCGTGCTGGCCCTGCGCGCTGGCGGCGCCCTGGCGCTGGCCGTGGTGGCGCCCGTGGCGGCGCTGCTGCCGCTGGTCAACACCGGCCCCGTCGAGGATAGCGAATGCGCGGCCTTGCTGGCCCAGGCGCGCGTGAAACCGGTGGCGCCCAAGCCGGGCAAGCCCGTGCGCAAGGCCCGTTAAGCGCGGCGTGTGTGCTTTTACAATTGTTACACCCCTATGTGCGTTGCCGAACAGACCCTGCCTTGCCGCAAATCTATTCTGTGATCGTGCCTGAAACACCCAAGACGTGGCGATACGAAATCCCACCGGCCCATACCATGCCGGCGCCACGAGGTCCGAATTCATAGGAGAACTATCATGCAAATCATTAAAAAAATCGCCGCCACCACTTCCGTTGCCGCCCTGCTGCTGAGCCTGACGGCTTGCGCCAACATGTCCGGCCAGGATAAGAACACGGCCATCGGCGCCGGCATCGGCGCCGTTGCCGGCTCCGTGCTGACGGGCGGCAGCGCTGTCGGCGCAGTCGGCGGCGCCGCCGTCGGCGGCGTGATCGGCAACCAGGTCAAGCCGAAGTAATCGTTGATCAAAAAAGCGGGGTGGGTGCCCAGGCGCCCGCCCCGCTTTTTTGCGTCCGGCTTCCGTTGATGAAATTGAAAAGTTGCCCTAAGGAAATTAGACGAAGACGTTGGCCATGCCGATGGCGCCGCTATCCTTGACCAGCTCGTAGCAGCGGCAGGAAACGGCTTCCAGGCCCGCCGAATCGAGGATCTCGATATTGCCGCGGCTGTAGGTGATGAGTTTTTGCTGTTGCAGCGCGCTGGCCGCCTTGGTCACGCCGACCCGCCGCACGCCCAGGGTGTGGGCAAGAAATTCATGCGTGAGGTGAAATTTTTCCGACTGCAGGCGGTCGCGCGTGATCAGCAGCGAACGGGCCAGGCGCGCCTCGAGCACGTGGAAGCGGCTGCACACGGCAATCTGGATGGCTTGCGCCAGCAAGGTGTCCGTGTAGCGGTACAGCAAACGCTGCAGGGATTCGAGCTGGGCGAACTCGGCGCAGAACTCCGCGCGCGCGATGCGGCTGGCCGTACCGGAACGTTGCACCACGGCACGTACTTGCGCCAGATCATGACCGAGCGCGACGGACGCGCCCAGCACGCCTTCGCGACCGACGGAGCCCACTTCCAGGGTCATCCGCCCTTCCGCCACGGCCAGCAGCGAGATCAGGCAATCGCCGGGGAAATAGATGTGGCCGATAGGCTGGCCCGGTTCGTACAGCACCTCGCCCACCTCGACCGTGACGGTATCGAACAGCGCCGTCAGGTGCCGCAAGTCGTGCTCGGGCAGGCTGGCCAGCAAGCGGTTGCCGGCGTCTGGCGCACCCACGGGCGAACCCAGGCCGGATCGGCCTGCATCGCGGGGCAGGGTCATGCTGGCAGTCGTTGGTGGCATTGCTTTTCCTCGGCGTCGTTACAACTCGACATAATTTTTACCTAGCCTACGGTGCAGTACCGGCCCTGTATGTACGGTGACGCACGGAAGCGAAGCAAGCGGCACAGCACACTGGCAACAGACGCACATAACACGCAGAACACGCACTACCCTTTTTACTATTTTAAAAAAACCAAGGAGCCTTCCATGACTACCACCACCAAATCCCTCCATCCGCTGGTGCTTGCCGCCGCCGTCGCCGTCCTGCTGTTTTGCGGCGTGGGCACGGCTGCCCTGATGGGCTGGTTGCCCTCCTCCCAGGGCGATACCCAGCCGCTGGCGGCCAGCACCTCGGCCGAGCAGATGGCCAACCTGCAGGCGAACCAGCCGCCAGCGAACCTGCAGCCTGCCGGCGCCTTGCCGCTGGCCGCCCTGCCACCGCAGCAGCAGCAGCAGCAGCAGCAGCAGCAGCAGCAGCAGCAGCCACAGCAGCAACCCGTGCGCCAGCCGCAGCCGCAGCCGCAATACGCGGCCGCCCCGGCGCCGCAGGTGTGCGCCAATTGCGGCGTGATCGAAGCCATCCATGAAGTCAATACGCGCGCCGAAGGCAGCGGCGTGGGTGCGGCCGGCGGCGCCGTCGTCGGCGGCTTGCTGGGCAACCAGGTGGGCGGCGGCCACGGCAGGCAATTGGCCACCGTGCTGGGCGCCGTTGGCGGCGCCGTGGCCGGCAACCAGATCGAAGGCAGCGTGCGCGCCACGCGCAGCTACAACATCGTCGTGCGCCTCGATAACGGCAAGACGCGCACCGTGCACCAGAGCGCCGCGCCGAACTGGCGCCAGGGCGACCGCGTGCGCGTCGTCAACGGCGGCTTGCGCGCCATGGGCTAAGCGAACCGCGGCGGCGCCGCTGCCGCGATTAGTTGCAAATTAAACACACGCCCGGCTAGTCCGGGCGTTTTCTTTTTGGCAATGTTCGCTGGCGTACAGATGAGCTTGCCGTCCTGCGAGATGATGCATTCAGGAAAGTTCAACGGAATTTCAAAGGAGACGCCATGGAAGACGACAAGACAGGCAGCAACAGGATCTGGCTGGGCTTTATTGGCGGCGGCTTGCTGGCCACCGCGCTGGGCTTTTGCGCGCTGGACCTGGCGCCGCCGGCGGGCAGCCCCGTATTCGGCGTCATGCTGCTGCTCACGGGCGGCATGGTCAGCTGCCTGGCGGGCGCAGTCGGCATGGCCGGCATGCTGGCGTGGGTGCCGGGCATGGCCGACGAACACGCGGACCGCCCCCGATAGTTGAGCCTTGTGTACGACAGCGTACAGAACGCATGGGAAACAAAGTAGACACTTAGTCATGGCATCAGCGTTCAGCGACCCGGTCGCCGCGCAATGACAAGAACCGATGACGGCGCCACGCGCCAGCGCCTGCAAGGCCACGGCAGTCGCCGTCATCCACACATTACTCTCGGAGGACACATCATGCTGTATACAATCGCCGTCGTACTCATCATTCTTTGGCTGCTGGGCCTGGTAACTTCCTATACCATTGGCGGCTTCATCCACATCCTGCTGGTGGTCGCCGTGATCATGGTGCTGCTGCGCCTGATCAGCGGGCGCGGCTTATAGCCCAGGCCCTTGGCCGGGTCTGACAAGAGCGGCGCGCGTGCAAACGGGCGCCGCCTTTTGCCGTATTTTTCGTACGGTGTGCGCGCACTGGCAAGCGGCGTCGTTTTGCAGTAACGTGTACGGGTAGTCTTGGGTATGTCCCCATAACAAAACAAGGAGAAAATCCATGAAAGAAACATTCAAAAAAGGCCCTGGCGCCAAATCCCTGATCGGCATGCTGGTGATCGCATTGGCCGCCACCGGCTGCGCGGACATGTCCTCGACGCAACGTGGCACGGCCACGGGCGCCGGCATCGGCGCGGGCCTGGGCGCCTTGATCGGCGGCACCACCGGTGGCGGCAGCAGCGGCCGCACGGCCGGCGGCGCCCTGCTGGGTGCGGCAGCTGGCGCCGTGGTCGGCAATATCTGGTCGAACCGCATGGAAAACCAGAAGCGCGCGATGGAACAAGCGACACAGGGTACTGGTGTGCAAGTGTCGCAGACGGCCGATAACCGCCTGAAAATGGAAATTCCAAGCGACATTTCCTTCGACACCAACCGCGCCGACATCAAGGGCAACTTCCGCCCGATTCTCGACCGCTTTGCCGCCACCCTGAATGAAAACCCGAACACGACGGTCAGCATCATCGGCCATACGGACAGCACGGGCAGCGATTCCATCAATGAACCGCTGTCGGTGGAACGCGCGGCCCACACGCGCGACTACCTGTCCATGCGCGGCGTCTCGCCGACCCGCGTCGTCACGGAAGGCCGCGGCGCCCGCGAGCCGATCGCCTCGAATGCGGATGCCTCGGGACGCGCACGCAATCGCCGCGTGGAAATCTACGTAGCCGAGATGGCGCCACGGGGGTAACACCGAACCAAACCTACTGCGCGTCGGTATAGGCGGCTTGCGATGCTCACCGTACTTTAGTACGGTTGCGCTTCTCGGCCACCTCTCCCTTCCGCTCGCTACGGTTTTGTTCGGTGTCGGGATGTTGACATCAAAATCAAGATCGTAAAAAAACCCGCTGGCAAGGTCACTTGCCAACGGGTTTTTTCCTTTTAAGGCAGCTTATTTTGAAGCAGCTTATTTCGACGTCGTTGCCTTGGCGCCGCTTTCACCCTCTTTCGCCACCTTGGCGAAGTCGCCCGCCGTCACGATCGACACGGCCGAAGGCTTCAGGTAGTCGCGCAAGCCCTGGTTCACTTGCGCCAGGGTCAAGGCGGCCACTTTGGCTTCCAGGTCCTTGTTGTACGCCATGGTGCGGTCTTGCGCCAGATAGCCGGCCAGTTCGCGCGCCAGGCCCGCATCCTGCGTGCGCTCCACTTCTTCCGATTGCAGCCAGCCCTTTTTCGCTTCCGTCAATTCGTCTTGCGTGAAACCGTCGGCCAGCACCTTGGCGATTTCCTCGCGCAGGGCCGCTTCCACCTTGACCGTGTTTTGCGGCGCACTGATGGCATACGCCATCCAGTAACCGGCCGGTTCGCGCGACGGAATGCTCACTTGCGAGCCGACGCCGTACGACAGGCCTTCCTTCTGGCGGATGCGGTCGGCCAGGCGGCTGCGCAAGGCGCCGCCGCCGAGCATGTGATTGGCGATCAGCAAGGCGGGATAGCTGGCGGCATCATCCTTGAGGGGGATCGGCTGGATGGCGAACAGCACGCTGTTCGCCTTGTCCGGCGTTTCCAATGTGACTTTCTCGCCGCTGACGGGCTTGACGGTGTCAAGAATGCGCACATACGGCTGCTGCGCCTTCCAGCTGCCGTACAGGCTGGCCACTTGCGCCTTCAGCGCGGCCGGGTCGAAGTCGCCCACGGCAGCGAAAGTCGCGTTCGACGCGCCATAGTAGGCGCCATGGAAGGCTTTCACGTCGGCCACCTGGATGGCTTTCCATTGCGCCAGCTCGGCCGGCAAGGTGGCCACGTGGCGCACATGGCCTTCCGGCGTGGCGTCGAGCAGGCGGCGGAAGGCGTTCACGGCCAGCGGTTGCGGTTCAGGCAATTCCTGCTCCGCGCGGCCGACGCGCTCGCGCTGCAATTCCAGGAATTCCGTCTCGTTCAAGGCCGGCTTTTGCAGCACTTGCGCCAGCAAGTCCATGGCAGCCGGCAAGTTTTCGCGCTTGCCCGTCAGCATGGCGGTGACGCCCTCGGCGCCGCCCGTGATGGCAACCTGCATGCCCAGCTGGTCGAACTTGTCCTTCACTTCCTGGCGCGACAGTTTGTCCGTGCCGCGCGACAACAGATTCGCCGTGTAACTGCCCACTTGCCCCTTGCCGCGCAAGCTCTCTTCGCTGCCGATCCGCAGTTTCAACACGACGCTGACGGTGCTGCCCTTGGTTTTCTTCGGCAGCAAGGCGCCCTTCAAGCCGTTCGGCAAGGTGAAGCGCGTGGTGCGCGCTTCGATATTGTCGGGGCTGGGGTCGAACGCCTCGCCCTGCGCCACGACGGCGCGGCCCGTGTAGCCGGCCAGTTGCGGCGCCACGTCGGCGTAGGCCGGCACGACGGTGCGGTCCGGCGCATCGGTCGGGATGAAGCGGCCCAGGGTGCGGTTCGAGCTCTTCAGGTATTTCTCGGCCGCCGCCTGCACTTGCGCCGTCGTCAGCTTGTCGAGCTGGTCGCGCTGCAGGAAGAACAGGCGCCAGTCGCCGGCCGCCAGCGATTCCGTCAGGGCGATCGTCAGGCTCGCCGTGTTCGAGGTGGCCAGTTCGATCTGCTTATTCAGCTGCTGTTTCACGCGCGCCACTTCCGCGTCCGTGACCGGCTGCGATTTCAAGTCTTCCAGCACCTTCAGCATGGCAGCTTGCGCCGCATCAAGGTTGCCATCGACGGGCACCAGCGCGCCGAACAGGTTGTAACCGGGCTCCAGGTTGCTCACGGAGTTGTATTCGATCTTGCTGGCCAGCTTGGTTTCCACCAGCGCCTTGTGCAGGCGGCCGGCAGGCGCGTCCGTCAGCACATGGCCCAGCACCTCGATGGCGACGGCGTCCGGGTTGCCGGACGGCGCCACGTGGTAGCCGGCGCCGACGAACTGCGTGCCGCCGCTGCGGCGCACCGTCACGGCGCGCTCGCCATCCTGCACGGGTTCGGCCGTGTAGGTCGGCTCGATCACGCGCGTCGGTTTCGGGATCTTGCCGAACAGCTCATTGATCTGCTTCAAGACCTTGGCTTCGTCGAAGCGGCCCGCCACCATCAGCACGGCGTTATCCGGCTGATAATATTTATGGTAAAACGCGCGCAGGCGGGGAATGTTCACCTGTTCGATGTCGGAACGGGCGCCGATGGTCGATTTGCCATAGTTGTGCCAGTCGTAGGCGACGGCCTGGATGCGTTCGCTCGTCACGCCGATCGGGTCGCTTTCGCCCATTTCGAACTCATTGCGCACGACGGTCATTTCGCCCTTCTGCGTCTTCGGATTCCACAGGTCGTTCTGGTCGATGGCCGCGTTCACCATGCGGTCCGCTTCCATGGCCAGCATCTGGCGCAGGTTGTCGTCGTTGGCGGGGAAGGTGGCGTAGTAATTGGTGCGGTCGTACCAGGTGGTGCCGTTGAACTGGGCGCCCGTCGAGTTCAGGATCTCGACGGGGGTCTTGGTTCCCTTCTTGACGCCGAAATTGGCGCTGGGCTTGAACAGCAAGTGCTCGAGCAAGTGGGCCATGCCCGTCTCGCCATAGTTTTCATGGCGCGAACCGACCAGGTAGACGATGTTGGTGGTCAAAGTGGGCTTGCTGGCGTCGGGGAACAGCAGCACGCGCAAGCCGTTGGCCAGGCGGTATTCCGTGATGCCTTCGACGGACGTGACTTTGACGGCGGCGCGGCTGGGCGCAGCTTTGCCGGCTTTCTGGGTCGGCGCCGCTTCCACCGGGGTGGCGGCAAGGATGAACGAAGGCGAGAGGATGCCGGCGGCAAGCAGGAGGGCGGTAATGGGTTTCAAGGCAGAGTCCTGGTAACACTACGTTTTAGACAAGCGCAAAAGCGGCGCCATGGAATACAAACGCAAGAATTGCCATGGACCCGCGCTGCGTCTTCGCCGCCCAGGGAAATCATTGCTCTCGCAATTTACGGCATACTTATCACTTACGCAAGTCCTGTCATCGAGCTGTTATGTGCCCGTGTTATACTCCATGGTTCCAGAACTATCTGCCTGTATATGAGACGAGCTCTCGTCCTGCTCTGCCTTTTTGTTTTCATCGCGTTACCCCAGGCGTTCGCCAGCATGGCCTACGCCAGTCCTTCCCCATTCCAGCATGCAATCGCGGCCGGCGCTGCCGCCACGCCCGCCTTCGACATCGATTGTGCTGACGCCAGCCTCCATGCGGACCTGCCTGGCGACAGCTGCGATACTGAAGAATGCGACAACGACCCCATCACGCTGTACCCGAGCTCGCGCCAGGGGGCGCCGTTTTGCGCCATCATTTGGCAAGCGGGACCGGGCGCACTTGCCGAAGCGGACGTGCGGCTGGCCACCCGGCCGCCGCGCGTCCGCCCCTGAAGACATGCATGCAGCACCCACGCGCCCGGGGCTTTAGCCACCAGGCACGCTTTACACTGATCGACTTTACAAGGTTATACACATGGAATGGTTATTTGACCCGACAATCTGGGTCGGCCTGCTGACGCTGGTCGTACTGGAAATCGTACTGGGGATCGACAACCTGATTTTCATCGCCATCCTGGCCGAGAAATTGCCGCCGCACCAGCGCGACAAGGCCAGGGTGCTGGGCCTGACCCTGGCCCTCGTCATGCGCCTGGGCCTGCTCTCGCTGATTTCCTGGCTGGTCACCCTGACCACGCCATTATTTTCCATACTGACATTCTCGTTTTCGGGACGCGACCTGATCCTGCTCGTCGGCGGCCTGTTCCTGCTGTTCAAGGCCACCAGCGAGCTGCACGAGCGCCTCGAAGGGGTCACGCACGCCCAGACGGGCCCGAAAGTCTACGCCGGCTTCGGCCTCGTGGTGGCGCAGATCGTCGTGCTCGACGCCGTCTTTTCGCTCGACGCCGTCATCACGGCCGTCGGCATGGTGGAAAACCTGTACGTGATGATGGCGGCCGTCGTCATTTCCATCGTCGTCATGATGCTGGCGTCGAAAGTGCTGACGCGCTTCGTCAACGCCCACCCCACCGTCGTCGTGCTGTGCCTGAGCTTCCTGCTGATGATCGGCCTGTCGCTGGTGGCCGAAGGCCTGGGCTTCCACATTCCGAAAGGGTATTTGTACGCCGCTATCGGTTTCTCGATTGTCATCGAATTCTTCAATCAGCTGGCGCGCCGCAACTTCCTCAAGCTGCAGTCGAACGCCCCGCTGCGCGACCGCACGGCGCAAGCCGTGTTGAGCCTGCTGGGCGGACGCAAGGGCCGCGAAGCCGTGGAAGAGCACGAAGTCAAGGAACTGCCCGACGTTTCCGCCTTCGGCGTGGAAGAGCGCAACATGGTCAGCGGCGTGCTGACCCTGGCCGAACGCTCGATCCGCTCCGTCATGACGCCGCGCGGCGACGTGTCGTGGGTCAACCTGAACGACAGCAGCGAGAAAATGCTGCAATTGCTGCGCGAAACGCCGCACAGCATGATTCCTGTCTGCAATGACGACCTGGACAACGTGGTCGGCATCGCGCGCAGCAAGGACCTGATCGAGGATCTGGTGTCGCGCGGCAAGATCGACCCGGACAGCATGCGCGAAGCCGTCGTCGTGCCGGAAGCGGCCGGCGTGCTGAAAGCCATGGAAACGTTAAAGCGCTCGCGCGGCCAGCTGGTGCTGGTGGTCGACGAGTTCGGCACCGTGCAGGGCGTGCTCACGCCCATCGACATCCTGGAAGCCATCGCCGGCGAATTCCCCGACGAGGACGAGCAGCCGGACGTGGAAGTGCTGGGCCCCGGCCACTGGCGCATCGATGGCGCGACGGACCTGCATTACCTGGAGCAAGTGTTCGAGACGGAAACCCTGGTCAGCGAAGATGGCGAATACAACTCGCTGGCCGGCTTCCTGCTGGCGCATTTCGAAAACATGCCGGCCGTGGGCGAAGTGCTGGAACTCGATGATTTGCGTTATGAAATCGTCGAAGCCGACGAGCGCCGCATCGCCTGCGTGGACGTGCGGCGCATCGAGCCCGATCACAGTTTGTAACACAATGGCAAGCGTGCCCCGCTTGCCATGCCGTATGCTGGGGTCTGCCCATACCGGAGACCCCACGATGAAAAAATCCCTGCTACGCCTGACCCTGCTGGCTTGCGCCGCCTTAGGCAGCCACGCCGGCGCCCAGGCCGCCGCGCCATCGCCCACCATCAAGCCGGGCCTGTGGCAAGTCGACAGCAAGATGGCGTCGCCGGACGCCGCCACCGACAACGCCATGTCCATGGTGCTGCAACAACTGGGCAACCTTCCTCCCGATCAACGCAAGCAGCTGGAAAGCATGGCGGCCAGCCGCGGCATGGCCATGCCCACCGTGGGCGCCGACGGCGCCGTGCGCGTGACGGCGTGCGTGACGCCGGACATGGCGGCGCGCAAGCAGATTCCCACGGGCCAGCCCGGCGATTGCAAGTCGAAAAACACGGACATCGCGGGCGGCATGCAGGTATCGTTCAACTGCGCCAACCCGAAATCGAGCGGCGAAGGCAAGGTCATGTTCACGGGCGACCAGGCTTTCAGCATGCAGCTGGCCGTGACGACCAGCGCGCGCGGCGCGCCGGAACAGGTGAATGTGACGAGCAGCGGCAAGTGGCTGGGCGCCAGCTGCCCTGCTCCGGCCACGACGGCAGCTCAAAAGCCGTGACGAAAACCCAGGTTGAACGCTGCATCACCGCGGCCGCTGTCGCTGGCATTGCCCACCGTGTAGCGGGCGCCGTTCTTGTTGTGGATCTTCGCGTAGGACGCGTAGAAATCGCTGCGCTTTGACAGGGAATACGTGAGGCCGACGGCCATCTGGCTGGCGTCGCGGTTGGCCAGGTCGCGGTCATCCTTGCGCACCCAGGACGCCAGCAGCTTGAAGCCTCCCACGGGCACGGACACGCCCAGCAAGGTGTCGCGGCTGTCCGACGACGACATCGACAGGGCCAGCGCGCTGTAGGCGTTGTTCGGGTCCCACGGCGAGCTGCCATAGCCCTTGTTCACGCCCACGGCGGCAAAGACGGTGGCCACTTTCAGGTCGACATTCGCCGCGATCAGGGTGTTGCGGGCCGACATGTCGATGGCGGGCAAGGTGCCGGAAGCGAGGATGAGGTTATTCTTGCGCTGGTGCGACACGCTGACATTCACGGCGCCGGCCGAATAGCCGAGCGTGGCGCCATACGCGCGGTTGCTGGCGTTGCTGTACGGCGACTCGCCAAAGCTGTAGATGGCGCTGGCAGTCACGCCGCGCAAGGCGGGCGTCACGTACTTGACGGTATTGTCGTAGCGTTTCACGCTGTAGCCGGCCAGGTTGCCGGCGCTGCCGGCCATGCCGCCCTTGAACGGGTCGGCCACGTCGGTCAGGGCCAGGTAGTGCGGATTGTACTGGCGCCCCAGGGTCAGCGCGCCCAGGCGGCTGTCGAGGCCCACGTAGGCCTGGCGGCCGAACAAACGGCCCTCTTCCGACTGGCCCGTGTCGTTCTGCACGCCCGCTTCCAGGGTAAATACGGCGGACACGTCATTACCCAGCGCTTCGCGGCCCTGCACGCCCAGGCGCGAACCGGACGCCACGCCGCCGGATACCTTGGTGTTGGCGCAATTGGCGGCGCAGCCCCGCTCGGCCACGATGCCCGCGTCAAGCACGCCGTACACGGCAACGTTAGTGGATGCGGCACTGCCTGCGCCATCGGCAGCCTGGGCCGGTGCAAAAAGCATCCACGGCCCCATCCCTATCACAGCAAGCGCAAAATACGAGGTCTGCATGATAAATATCTCGGTAACGTGAATTGAAACTTCCCGGTATTGATCAGGACATGCGCTGTGTGTCTGATCTTAGTGTTACCTTATCCTCGCTTTTTGTCCAGCCATCCGTGCGTTGTACAACAGAAACTTCAGCTTAGGCCATGAAACCGCGTCGCGTACTGACAACACGCAAGAGTGACCATGATTATGGCAATTTGCGGCAAAATGGCGTTAAATGCAGGCCCTGCCGTAAAGCAATGTTCGGTGGCGAACGTTGCGAGAATTGACGCAGGCGGTACACTACTGGTTTTACCGACAGCGGCTCGCCCGTTTTTTCTGCATGCTAGCTATCCTCGAACGCATTGACCCCAACTCCAGCAATATCGACTTGCTGGTGGAACTATTCAACTCACTGCGTCCCAAGCGCCCCCACGACAGCGCTACCGCGATTGCCAACGTGCGCACCCTGCGCCAGCTTCTCAAAGGTAACCCCGCGCAAGCGCGCGCCCTGCACGAATACGTGCTGCGCGTGCTGGCCGCGCGCCGCCACGCCAGCCTGTACACGGATATCGGCGTGCTGTCGAACAGCGGCTTTTTCACGGAATTGAAACGCCGCATCGCCTACCGCATGCTGCCGCCCGCCCTCGGCGACGAATACCTGAACGACGCGCTCGACCAGGTGCTGTACCTGAAGACCGATTATTTGTGGATCAGCAACGTGCCCGCCACGGACTGGCTGGAACTGTTCGACGTGCTCACCAGCGACGACATCGAACTGGCCGTCGGCGATGGCAATATCATGTTGCCGGGCATGCTCGACGCCATCCGCACCCTGTCCTACCGCGTCTGCGCCATGGGCCTGGAACCGGAATTGACGCGTTTCCATAGCGAAATTGAAGTGTTCCAGTCGCCGTTCATGGTGCAGAACACGGAAGTGAACGCCTACCTGGACGCCTACACGAATCTGCTGCACGGCGATCTCGAGCACATCGAGGATGCGCGCCATTTGCTGGTGATGCTGGACCAGTGCGACGCCGTCATCGCCAAGATCCGCAAGAAGGCGCTGTACCAGGGCACCAGCATTCCCCTTACGTATTTATTGGTGGCGCTGGCGCAAAGCATCGAGCGCTTGCGCAAGCTGCTGTTCCTCGTCGACACGAGCGGCGAATTGCCGGCCTCGAACAACGTGGACATCGCCGCCATCACGGTGGACGCCACGCAAGACTTGCTGCACCCGCAACCCGTCAGCCGCCGCCGCGCGGGCGCCGTCGGGCTGGCGCTGGAACTGATACGCGCGCATAACCACAAATACAAGGTCAGCGACCTGTTTTCCGACAATATCAACTTGCTGGCGCGCAATGTGACGGAAAACGCCAGCCGCACGGGCGAGCATTACATCGCGGAAAACCGCCGCGAGATGGGCGCCATGTTCCTCTCGTCCGCGGGCGCGGGCGTGATCATCGGCTTCATGGCCCTGTTCAAGATATTGATGTCCTACCTGCGCTCGGCGCCGCTGGTCGAAGCGTTCATGTTCAGCATGAATTACTCGATCGGCTTCATGTTCATCCACTTGCTGCATTTCACGGTGGCCACCAAGCAGCCGGCCATGACGGCGTCGCGCATCGCCGCCGGCCTGCACAGCAAGGATGGGCGGAATATCGACCTCGACAGCATGGCGGAATTGATCAACAAGGTGTTCCGCACGCAAAACATGGCCGTGCTGGGCAACCTGGCCACGGCCATCCCCACGGCGTGGCTGATCGCGCTCGGCTACAAGGCGATCACCGGGCACAACCTGGTGACGCCCGAGAAGGCCATGCGCTTGCTGCACGATATCGACCCCATCGGCAGCCCCGCGATCTTCTACGCCATGATCGCCGGCGTGTGCCTGTTCGTCGCCGGCCTGATTTCCGGCTACTACGACAACCAGGCCCTGTACACGCGCTGGGCGCAGCGCATCGCGCAATTGCGCGGCCTGGGCCGCGTCATCGGCCAGGAACGCCTGCAGCGGCTGGGTTTGTACCTGGAAAACAACCTGGGCGGGCTGATGGGTAACTTCTATTTCGGTATCCTGCTCGGTTCCATCGGCACCCTGGGTTTCCTGATCGGCTTGCCGATCGATATCCGCCACATCACCTTCTCGGCCGCCAACTTCGCCACCGCGCTGGTGGGCCTGGACCACAACATGAGCTGGCAACTGGCCGTCAAGTCGCTGTCGGGCATCTTCGCCATCGGCACGGCCAACCTGCTGGTGAGCTTCGGCCTGGCCCTGTGGGTGGCCCTGCGTTCGCGCCAGGTGCGCTTCAAGCACGGCATGCAATTGCTGAAGATCCTGGGCAAGCGCTTCCTGCGCTCGCCCATCGTCTTCTTCTTCGGCTCGAAAAACCCGCCACCTTTGGCATTGGCCGATGACTCGGCAAACCTGTCACCCACGACCAAGGCTCAAAAATGACCGCCAGGCGCATGCAACCCTGCCTCACCGCCCTACTGCTGTGCTGGACCCTGGCTGCATGCGCCTCGCTGCCCAATGTCAAGAACCTCAACACCACCCTGGAACCGGTGGCCAAACCCAAGGTCATCACGGGCAAGGGGGCCGTGCTGAACGTCAACAGCCGCGCCGCCCTGCTCAACAAGCGCTGGGCGAAGTCCGGCATGGACTTGAAAGCCCAGGCCGCGCTGGAAGAGGCGGCCACGGGCGTGCCTTTGATCAAGGGCAACAAGGTGACCCTGCTGTTTGACGGCCCGCAAACGATGGAAGCCATGTTCCAGGCCATCAGCGAAGCGAAGAACAGCATCAACCTGGAAACGTATATCTTCGACCAGGACCCGCTGGGCCTGAAGTTTGCCGACATGCTCATCGAAAAGCAGCAGGCGGGCGTGACGGTCAACGTCATCTACGACAGCGTGGGCACCCTCGGCGTGCCGCAGGCGTTCTTCGAGCGCATGCGCGCGGCCGGCGTGCACCTGGTGGCCTTCAACCCCGTCAATCCCGCCAAGCTCAAGGGCGACGACTGGAAGATCAACAACCGCGACCACCGCAAGGTGCTGATCGTCGACGGCAAGACGGCGTTTACGGGCGGCGTCAACATCAGCGACACCTATGCGAAAAGCTCGCTGTTCCGCTCCAAGAACAAGTCCGCCGACAAGAGCGACGTGGGCTGGCGCGATACCCACGTGAAAGTGGAAGGCCCGGCCGTGGCCGCCTTCCAGTGGCTGTTCATCCGCACCTGGGCCCAGCAAGACCAGGCCGACTTGCCGGACGCGAATTACTTCCCCACCCTGTCGGAAGTGGGCGACAAGCTGGTGCGCGTCGTGGCCAGCGAGCCGGACGGCGGCTTCGAAATCTACAAGGCGTATATCCTGGCCATCCAGGAAGCAAAAAAATCCATCCACATCACGTCCGCCTATTTCGTGCCCGACCAGCAGACGGTCGACGCGCTGGTGGCTGCCGCGAAACGGGGCGTGGACGTGACCGTGGTGCTGCCCGGCGTGTCCGACAGCGGCCTCGTGTTCCATGCGGGACACGCGCTGTACGACAAGCTGCTGGCCGGCGGCATCCGCATCTTCCACTTGAAACTGGCCGTGCTGCACGCCAAGACGGCCGTCATCGACGGCGCCTGGTCGACGGTCGGCTCGACCAACATCGACATGCGCAGCTTCCTGCATAACAGCGAACTGAACGTGATCGTGCTGGGCGACAGCTTCGGCCGCGAAATGGAAAACGCCTTCCAGGAAGACTTGCGCGACTCGGAAGAGATCACCAGGGCGAAATGGGAAACCCGGCCGATTGCCGACCGCATGAAGGAATGGGCGGCCCGCTTCATGAATTACTGGCTGTAGCGGAGTAGCCATCAAAAAGTCCAGGGCGTTGTTGCATTGCCTCGCCGTACTATTCGTACTGTCTTCGGCAACGCGCCTAGCCCTGGCCATTTTGCCGGCCACTCCTGATGTCGGTTGCCGCCTACCCCATTAATTCTGGCTACAGCGGCCGCAAGCTGGCCCACACGCCGCCCTGGCGCGCGAACGCTTCCGTGCTGACTTTTTCAAAGTCGGCGCTGTCGTCATTCCAGCTGTAGCGCTCGACGCGGATACAACTGTTTTCCACGCGCAGCACGTTGAAGGAATTCGATTCGCCCCTGCCCCGCGTAGACGTGGCCGTGCCCGCCTGCACCATCAGGGCAGCGTAGCCGGCGATCTTGTAGCGCTCGGCCGTGTTGCCCGCCACGCTCGCATGCAAGTGCCCGGCCAGCAATAGATCCACGCCGCATTCGGAAAACATTTGCAGCGCCAGCGGCGCACGGTCGACCAGATCATCGTCGTCGAAGTGCTCGGGCAAGTCAAATGGATGATGCGTGACGATGATGCGCGTCAAACCGGGCGGCAAACGGCCCAGGCGTTCGCGCAGGAAATCGATCTGCTCGTGGCTGATGCGGCCATCCTTGAAGGTCAGCGAGCGGGCCGTATTGATGCCCAGCACGGCGATTTCCTCGTCCACATATTCGGGTGACAAATCGTCCGTCACATGGCGCCGGTATTTCACCAGCGGCGTCAGGAAGCGGGAAAAGACGTTATACAGAGGCACGTCATGGTTGCCCGGCACGACGATCTGCGGCCCCGGCAAGCTGTCGAGAAACTGCCGCGCTTGCTGGAACTGGGCGCTGCGGGCCCGTTGCGTCAAATCGCCCGACACTACCACCACGTCCGGCTCCAGGCGCTCGACGAGCGCGCGCAAGGGCGCCAGCAAGTCCGCGTCGACCTTGCCAAAATGCAAGTCGGACAAATGCACGATGGTACGCATGGCCTTACTCCCCGGAAGGTGCCGGCGCAGGCACCAGCACCGTCAGCGCGGCGGGGCGGATGCGGTACTGCAGCGGCGTATTCATGACGGTCACTTCGCCATCCGTGGCCACGCGCAGGCGCCGGTGCTTCGTGGCGATTTCCAGGTCGGTCGCCGTCAGCACGTCGAAATCCTTGGCCTGCGACAACTTGCCGAACAGCGCGTGCAAGGCCAGCTTGAGCAAGCCCAGGCGGCCCGGACGCTGCGCCACGTACAGGCTCAACTGGCCGCCATCGAGCCGTTCGCGCTCGCCGATATTCAAGCCTTCCATCAGGTATTCATTGTTACCGATGAAGACAAACGGCGTGCGCCGCGCATGCACGGCGTCCTTCAGTTTCAATTGCACACTGAGGAAGGGATAGCGGCGCAAGGCCGCCACCAGCGCCCAGCTGAACGCCAGCCACTTGCCCCGTCCCAGCCGGCGCTGCTGCTTTTCGCGGTCGCGCACGATGTCGGGATACAGGCCCAGGCTGGAATTGTTCAGGAAGATGCGGCCATTGACTTCACCCACGTCGACCTGGTGCGGCACGCCCTGCGCCACGTTGGCAATCGCCGCATCGAGTTCGAGCGGAATGTTCAAATCCTTGGCGAAATGGTTCAGGGTACCCAGCGGCAAGACACCAAACGGCGTGCCGCTGCCGACAACGACGGACGCGACGGCATTGATGGTGCCGTCGCCGCCACCGGCCACGACGATGGGCGCGCCATCGCGCAGCGCCTGCCCGGCCGTGGCGATCATGTCGGCGCCGCTGGCCGCCAGGGTGATGGCGGCGTCGAGCCCCACGGCGGCGAATTTCGCTTCGAGCTGCTGCGCCCAGTCGGGCGCATAGCCGCAACCGGCGCCCGCATTGATGATGACTGCAATCTTGCTCAGGATGGTTTCCCCTTATCTGGTTTGCCGGATATGCCGGCGGCGGCGCAGGGTCGACACGCCGGCGATGCAGATGGCCAGCCAGCCATAGCTTTCCGCCATGGCCGCCAGCACATCGCTCAGGTAATGCGCGCCCAGGTAAATGCGGCTGAAACCCACGAGTGAGGCCATCAGGAAGGCGCCCAGCGCGATGGCGATGCGCTTGCCCCACGCACCCGGCGCCGCCTGGCAAATCAGGTAGGCGGCCAGCAAGCCGTACAGGGCCGTCGAGGTGGCCGTATGACCACTGGGAAAGCTGTACGTGCTCAGGGGCGTCTGCAGGATGGGCTCGTCAAAGCTGGGCCGCGCGCGCACAAAAATGTACTTTAGCAGCAGGTTCAAAAACATGACGCCCGGCATGGTAATGACCAGGGTAAACAGCCAGTAGCTGGCGCCCTTGCGGTGCAGATACCAGCCCAGCAAGACAGCCAGGGTGATGGCGCCGATCACGCCATGCATGTGCGTGACGACCAGCAGGCAACTGGTGATCCACGGCACGGCATGCTGGTTGAACCACTGCGCCACCTGCAAGTCGATCACGGTAATTTGCTGCATGCCCATGACGGCTTCGGCGATCTCATGGAAGACCACGATGGCGACGAGCATCAGGGCCACGCCCACCGTCATATGCAGGCCCAGTTCGCCTTCGGGCGACAGGCGCGCCTCGACGAAGCGGCGCAGTCTCGTGGTCCAGCCCGTAGTCATGCCCATGTCATTTTTCTCTTGCAAACTCATCTCTCTTTCATGTTCCCGGTACTGATCAAAAAAACCACACCAGTAAAAAAATACTGTTTATTCATACAGTAGCTGTGTATTCATACAGTAGTTATGCTATTCTGATGACTCGTTCAACACATCTCCCTCAAAGGAATTGTCATGGCAACATTGAATAGCGGTTTTGGCTCACGGTTCGGCCTGGAATACGCCCCAAGCTCTTTCCTCGTCCGCATGGGCAAGCGCGAAATCCTCGTCTGCCGCGACTTCCGCAAGCGCTACTACACCGTCAATCCCTTGATCGAGTGCGGTACGGGCATCGAGCCGGGCTATGTTGAAGTGCTGCTGATGCGCCGTTGGTTGCTTATTCTATCCAAGGCACATTAAGAATGACTTTAAAACAAGGTGTTCGCACCCTGTTATCAAGTCAGCTCCGTCCGGCCACGCCGGGAACGCCTCAGTACCGGCCAGCAGCACGCTGACCGACCCCTCACTACTGTGTGCGTTCCGGCGCGGCCGGGCTGGCAGGTGTTTCGGCAACTGTACCGGCAAGTGCGTCGGCACCTGCATCGGCAGCTGTGCTGGAAGGCATGGTGGCCGGCGGTACGCGGTCAGTCGCATTCGCTTCGTACCACAAGGTAACAAACAGCACCATCACGACAGGGCCGATGAACAAGCCCACGAGGCCCAGGGTTTCCACGCCGCCCAGGATGCCGAACAGCACGGCAAGAAAAGGCAAGCGGGTGGCGTTGCCGATCATGCCAGGGCGCACGAAGTGGTCGGCAACGAACAGCACCACGGTGCCCCAGGCGGCCACGCCGACGGCGGCGCCCACATTGCCCTGAAACACCAGCAAGGCGGCCGCGCAGCCATACGCGAGCGGCGCGCCAAACGGGATGATGGCCAGGATGCCCGTGGCAAACGCCCACAGGGCCGGTGACGGCAAGCCGGCGATGGCGTAGGCGATACCGATCAGCACGCCTTCTGCCAGGCCCACCAGCACCAGGCCATTGACGGTGGCGCGGATGGCCGTGGGGATCTTTTGCGCATAGCGGCCCCACCGTTCGGGACGCAAAAAATGGCTGCCGACGGCCGTGATCTGGCGCGTCAGCGCTTCGCCATCCTTGTAAAAGAAAAACAGGCATAAAAACGCCAGGCCGAAATCGACCAGGCGGTGGAACACGTCCGCGCCCAGCACCTTGAGCATGTCGCGCGCGGAATGAAAGCCGCCCACGGCGCTGCCCGCAAAGAAGTGGCCCAGGCCATGGGGCTGGCTCAGGGTGGCTTGCCACCAGTCGCCAATGGCGCTGCCGGCCAGCGGGACATGCGCCACCCAGTCCGGCACGGGCAAGCCGTCGGCATTCGCATGCACGACGAAATTGGCCAGCACGGGCACTTCGCGCGCCGCCTGCGCCACGCCGAACAGCACGGGAATGATGAAGATGCAGGCAAACGCCAGGGTCAGCACGGCTGCCGCGACGATGGTGCGCTGGCCCAGCGCCGCGCGCACGCGCACATACAAAGGCCAGGTGGCCACGCACAGGATGCCGGCCCACACGAGCGGTAAAAAGAAACGCTGCATGACGAAGGCCGTCACGGCGATCAGGGCCAGGGAAAAGCCTGCGCTGACAATGTCGCGCTGGGTATCGTTCATGCTGCTCCATTCGTGCCCGGCGCCATGGGCCGCCAGTATTCGCTATGCGCCACATGCGCAGGCGTAGCGTAACACGGAGATTCGCCGATTTACACGAGGCCCAGTTCCGCCGGTTTCACGCCGGCAAACACGTGGTCGAGTTGCGCCGGCGTCAAGCCGAAGGTGCGGCGCAGCAAGCCGCCCAGCACGGCCCGGTATTCATTCAGCACGGGCATGTCGCGGTTCTGGAACAGGTTTGCCTGCGCAATCGCCACTTGTTCGCCCGCCACCTGCTTGCCCTTGATCCCGCCGCCCAGCACCCAGAACACGCTGCCGTGGCCGTGATCCGTGCCGCGGTTGCCGTTTTCGCGGAAGGTGCGGCCAAATTCGCTGACGACGACGACGACGGTATTGCGCCAGGCGCTGCCCATTTCCTGCGAAAACGCGGCCAGTCCCCGCCCCAGTTCATCGAAGCGCCCCGCCAGGTAGCCGCTGGCGCCGCCCTGCCCCACGTGCGTATCCCAGCCGCCCACGTCGACGAAGCCGAGGTTGTACTTGTCCTTCATCAAGCGGGCGATGCGCTGCGCTTCCAGTTCAAAGCCCTTGGTACTGATGGCGTTGCGGTTGGCCGCCTGCATTTCCCCCGTCAATTCCTTCGTCACGTCGTCGCGCACGACAAAGCCCGCGCTGACGGGTTGCTGCAGGGGCGTGCCCCGGTACATGGCGGCGATGATCTGGCTTTGACGCGCATCAATGCCGGACTTGCCCACGGAGCGCAGCGCCATGTTCGGCACTTGCACGCCGCCCTGGAAGATCAGCGGCAGCTGGTCGGTGAAAGCGATGGCGGGGCCGGCCTTGCTGCCATTCAAGGTCTGCACGAGGCGGTTCAGGAAACCCGAACGGAAGTCGCGCCGCGTGTTGATCTCTTGTCCCAGCTCGATGGTATCCTGCGTCTCGAAATGGCTGCGCGTCAAATCCGTCGTGCCCGCGAACGGGATGAAGGCCGCCTCGCCGCCCGTGAACATGGGATAAATGCTCTCGCGCAAGGCCGGATGCAAGGCCCAGTCGGCGTTCAAGGCCAGCGCGCCGTTTTCCTCGCCCGGTTTCGCGATGGCGATATTCGGCCGCGCCGCGTAGTAAAAATCGCTGCCGACCGGCACCAGCAAGTTATTCGCGTCATAGCCGCCGCGCAGGAAGATGAACAGCAGCTTCGCATCCGTGGCGGGTGCGGCCAGCAGGCTGCCCGCGTGAGTGAACAAGGGTGCGGCGGCCAGGGCTTTCAACAGGTCACGACGATTCATGGCAATCCTCCGATTTCAACTTAACGGTGCATCATTTCCGGCGAGGAAAGAAGAAAAGTATTCCACTCCTGCGGCGAAGCGGCCTGATCCAGTGCCTGGCGCGTGGCCGGGCTCAAGCCTGGCTGCAGCGACTGGTAATACAGGGCGCTGGCCAGTTGCGGGAACGCTACTTTTTCCTGCGGCTGCGGGCCATCCGTCTTGAACAGGCCGGCGCTGCCCGAGCCGATGGTGCGGGCGATATCGAAGCGCGTCGTCATTTGCCCCGGACTGGCCCAGGAAGCGTCCGTCAGCGGATAGCCATCGGGCGTCTGGCGTCCGTACAGGGGCTGGCCCATGCGCGACAGCCAGTTCAGCATGGGTCCCGCATTCAGGATGGGCTTGTCGTCATAGCTGAGGCGCACGGCCGACACGACATAATGCATGGGGTCCTTGAATTTCTTGCCCAGCGATTGCCTGAATTCGGGGCTGTCGAACATGGTTTGCAGCACGTCGGCGATCAAGCCGTCGCTGCGCTGGAAGGTGGCCGCCATGCGCGCCACCAGCGGTGCGGGCGGGTTGTCGCCGACGAAATACTGGGCCAGCTTGCCGCTGATAAAGTGCGCGGTGGCGGGACTGCGGCTCAGGCGGTCCAGCGCTTCATCGAGCTCGGCCAGACCCCTGCCCTTCACCGTTTGCCCGAGGAATTGCTTGTCGCCGTAATCGTGGCGGTTGGGGTTGAACTCGAACAAGCCCCGGCGCACGTATTGCGACTGCAGCGCCGGCTTCACCTTCGGTGTGTCCGCGCCCAGGTTCACGCCCACGCCCGTCAGGATGCGCGCCAGTTCCTGCACGTCCATCTGGCTATAGCCGCCGTTCACGCCCAGCGTATGCAGTTCCATCAGCTCGCGCGCATAGTTTTCATTGATGCGCTTGGCGGCGTTGGCTTCATTGTCCAGGTAGCGCAGCATGGCCGGATGGTGGACGGTGGCGCCCAGCAAGTCACGGAATTTCCCCAGAGCATGTGGCGCGATGGCGTTCGCCTCGTAATCGCCCACCATGGCGCGCAAGTTGTGCTTGCCCTGGTGCACGCTGAAATGGTTGAGCCAAAACCAGCTCAGCTGCTGCTGCAACTGGTTCGGCGAATACACGTCCAGCAACAGCGAGCGCGTGGCCGCTTCGCGCGCCAGGCGGTTAAGTTCTTGCTGGTAATCCTTTTGCGCCTGCTGCTTCGCCATGTCATCCATGACGCCGGCCGATTCCTTGCGCTTTTGCTCCATAGAAATCACCAATTGCTCCAGCGGCACCTGGCTGATGGTCATGGCGTCGATTTGCGCGGCGATGGCAGGCGGCAAGGCCGCTTTTCCTGGATGCAACTGCGTCCGCAGCCAGGCGTTCCAGCCTTTGTCCTGCACCTGGCGCACGCTGCCCCCGCTCACGCCCCAGCTGACCCGCTCCAGCATGGCGACGTCCTGCGCGGAACTGGTCTGCGCGGGACTGCTCTGCGCGCGATGATCGGCCTGGGCGGCCGGTCCTGGCCCGGTCGCGGCGCAGCCGGCCAGCAGAAGCAGGGAAATCAAGGTCGTCGGCAATAGTCGGTGCGGGGTCATGGCGGTCCTTCAAGCGGTTTCATGCAGAATGCTTGAGGGTACGCCCAGGTTGACCCGCGCATGATTGCCATTTGCAACGAGTTGTAATCAAGCACGATGGTTTGCCAGCCAGGCTCTCGCCGGCATAGGCATATTATGATGAATCATCTCGGATAAAATGTTATCGGGAGAATGGCGTATTGCAATGGCAGCTGCGTATTTTCTCTCGACCCAGACATTATCCATACAATACGTCCACATTAAAAAGAAATGAAAATATTATTTATCGTTGCATTAGGAACGTTATCGCTCATTCAAGCGCCATCAGCCTTGGCGGAGAATCTGAATGGAAAAACCCTGTATGTACAGCGCTGTGCCGTGTGCCACGGTGCGGAGATCAAGGGAACGGGGCCGTTGGCGAATAAAAGCAATCCGCCTACGCCCGATCTGACCACCGCCGCCTTCAAAAAACGCCTGAAGGATTATCCGGGCGTGATCGTATCGTCGGTCATCCTTCGTCCGAATGGCGATCTGATTCCCAAGACCTTGAAAGAGAATGGCGTCAAGATTGCGCCATATGCCTGGCGGGTAAAAGACTTTCGCGATTTGAATCAATACATGAGCGATGTGATTTTAAAAAATCGCTGATATTGAAATACGCGGCGAACACGTCGCGCAGCAACGCTCCCCGGTCAATTCTGCTGTTTTAATAACTGCGCACATTTATCGCGCAGGAAATCGCGCAACTGCAGCACCAGCGGCGTCACCTGCGCCCGGTGCGTGCAGACCAGGTGCAAGGGCGTGGCCTCGCCCGCCACGTCGGGCAACAGCGCTTGCAGGCGGCCGGCGTCCAGGTCGCCCGCCACGTCGAGCCGCGACTTATAGGCGATGCCCAGTCCCGCCACGGCCCAGCGGCGCACCAGGTCGGCGTCGTCGGCGCTGCGGTTGCCGCTCACGGACACCGTCACTTGCTCGCGCTGGGGCAGGCGGTAAAAAGTCCAGCGGTCGTGCAAGCCGTCTTCCAGCGCGAAGCGCAGGCAATTGCGCTGCGACAACTCTTCCAGCGCCAGCAAAGGGCCGTATTCGCGCAGGTAGGCGGGCGACGCCACCAGCACCCGGTCGTTGGCGGGCGCGATGGGCATGGCGATCATGCTCGAATCGTCTTGCTGGCCATAGCGGATGGCCACGTCGACTTGCTGGCGCACCATGTCGGCCACCCGGTCGCTGACGCTGAGCTGGTAATGCAGTGTCGGATGGCGCAGCTGGAACTCGTCCAGCCAGCCCAGCATCAGATTGCGGCCCAGGTCGGAGGGCATGGCAATTTTCAAGGTTCCGCCGAAACTGTCCTTGCCGGCCAGCAGGGCATCGTGGCCTGCGCGCAGCAGGCGCAAGGCTTCCCGCGCATGTTCCAGGTATTGCGTGCCTTCCGGCGTCAGGCTCAGCGAGCGCGTCGTGCGGGCCAGCAGGCGCAATCCCAACACGCCTTCCAGGCGCTTGACGGCGGCGCTGGCCAGCGCGGGCGAGATGCCGATCTCGCGCGCGGCCGCCGACAAACTGCCCCGGTCGGCCGTGCGCACAAACACCTGCAAGTCATCGAGTCGCAGCAATTTTCAGCATTCCTTTGAAAGTGTTTCGGTACGCGCCCCCTGTTTCCAGGGCGGCATTGCCACCATCATACGGTATCCACTCAACGAGGAAGCACATGAAAGCCATCGCCTACCACCACAGCCTGCCCATCACGGATGCCGACGCCCTGCTCGACATCGAGCTGCCCGTGCCCGTCGCCACGGGGCGCGACCTGCTCGTCGCCGTCAAGGCCATTTCCGTCAATCCCGTCGACACCAAGGTGCGCAAGAACCGCGCGCCGAAAGAGGGCCAGCCGGAAGTGCTGGGCTGGGATGCGGCCGGCGTCGTCACGGCCGTCGGCCCCGACGTCACCCTGTTCCAGGTGGGCGACAAGGTCTGGTACGCGGGCGCCATCAACCGCCCCGGCAGCAACAGCGAATTCCAGCTGGTCGACGAGCGCATCGTCGGCCACATGCCGGCCAGCCTCGATTTCGCTCCGGCCGCCGCCCTGCCGCTGACGGCCATTACGGCCTGGGAATTGCTGTTCGACCGCCTGCAGATCAGCCGCGACAAGAGCCTGACGGGCAAGTCGCTGCTGGTGATCGGCGCGGCCGGCGGCGTCGGCTCCGTGCTGGTGCAACTGGCGCGGCAATTGACGGGGGTCACCATCATCGGCACGGCCTCGCGCGCGGAAACGGCGGACTGGGTGAAGGAACTGGGCGCGCACCACGTGATCGACCACAGCCTGCCGCTGGCGCAGGAAATCACGCGCCTGGGTTTGCCGCCCGTCGACTATGTGATCAGCCTGAACCAGACCGACCGGCATTTCGACCAGATCGTGGAATTGATCGCGCCGCAAGGCAAGTTTGCCCTGATCGACGACCCCGAGCACATCGACGTGCGCAAGTTCAAGGGCAAGAGCGTGTCGCTGCACTGGGAACTGATGTTTACCCGTTCGCTGTTCCAGACGGCCGACATGGTCAAACAGCATGAACTACTGGAAGAGCTGGCGCAACTGGTGGACGCCGGCGTCATCAGGACGACCCTGGCCGAGCGCTTCGGCACGATCAACGCGCAAAACCTGAAACGCGCGCATGCCCTGCTGGAAAGCAACACAGCAAAAGGAAAGATCGTGCTGGCAAGTTTCCAGTAATCAGGTAATCAGGATGGCCCGGAAATCATTGACGTTCGTCAATGTCGGGCCCGTGACCACGCTGTCTCCCAGCGCCTGGAAGAAGCCGTGGCCATCGTTGTTGTCCAGGCTGTCGCGGGGCTTGATGCCCAGCGCCCAGGCCCGTTGCAGGGTGTCGGGCGCCAGAACCGCGCCGGCGATGTCTTCCTGGCCGTCGACGCCATCCGTGTCGCCGGCCAGCGCGTGGATGCCCTCGCGTCCATCGAGCGCGATGCCCAGCGCCAGCAGGAATTCCACGTTGCGCCCGCCGCGCCCGTTGCCGCGCACGGTGACCGTCGTTTCGCCGCCCGACAGCAGCACGCACGGGGCGGGAAACGGCTGGCCCCGCTGCACCGTTTGCAGCGCGATGCCGGCCATCACCTTGCCCACGTCCCTCGCCTCGCCTTCCAGGCTGTCGCCTAATATATATGGGGTGACGCCGGCCGCGCGCGCCACCTGTGCCGCCGCTTCCAGCGCCATCTGCGGCGTGGCGATCAGGGTGGTTTGCGTGCGCGCCAGGCGGGGATCATCGGGTTTCACGGATTCGCCGCGCCCGCTTTCCAAGGTGGCGCGTATGCTGTCCGGCAAGTCCATGCCATAGCGGCGCACGATGGCCAGCGCATCCTCGCACGTCGTCGCGTCGCCCACCGTGGGGCCGGACGCGATGTCGCCCAGCTTGTCGCCAGGCACGTCGGAAATCGCCAAAGTAATGACCTGCGCCGGATGGCAGGCGGCTGCCAGGCGCCCGCCCTTGATGGCGGACAAATGGCGGCGCACGCAATTCATTTCGCCGATGGTGGCGCCGGACGCCAGCAGCGCGCGGTTCAAGGCTTGCTTGTCGGCCAAAGTGATGCCATCGAGCGGCAAGGCCAGCAGGGACGAGCCGCCGCCCGAAATCAGGCACAGCACCGTATCGTCCGCCTGCAGGTTGCCGACCAGTTCGAGCATGCGGCGCGCCGCATCCATGCCGGCCTGGTCCGGCACAGGGTGCGACGCTTCCACGATTTCGATGCGTTCGCAGGGCACGGCATAGCCGTAGCGCGTGACGACCAGCCCGGACAGCGGCCCCGGCCAATGCTGCTCCACGGCGTGCGCCATGGCGGCCGACGCCTTGCCGGCGCCGATGACGATCAAACGGCCCTTGGGCGCCGGCGGCAGATGCGGCGGTATGCAGTGCGATGGCTGGGCCGCTTCGATGGCGGCCTGGAACATAGCTTGCAGCAAGGCGCGCGGCGCCGGGGTGGTCGTCATGGTCAATTCCTCCGGTTCGATTGCAGCTTCGTTCAACGGTTCACGATGCGCGCGGGAACGCGCAGCACCAGTATGGCGCCCAGCAGCATGACTGCGGAAAGAATATACAGAGCCACGTCGGTGCCGCCCGTCGCATCCTTGATCCAGCCGACGAGGAAGGGGCTGACGAAGCCCGCCACCTGGCCCAGCGAATTGATCAGCGCCAGGCCGCCGGCCGCCGCCGCGCTGCCGAGAAACGCCGTCGGCAAGGGCCAGAACATGGGCAGGCCGGACAGCGCGCCCATGGTCGCCAGCGACAGGCCGATGAGGGCGACGACCACGTTGCCGTGCGCCTGGGTGGCCAGCAGCAAGCCGCACAGCGCCATCAGCAGGGGGCCGCTCAAGTGCCAGCGGCGTTCCTTGTGCTTGTCGGCCGAACGGCCCACCCAGATCATGAAGATGCTGGCGCACAGGTAGGGAATGGCGCTGACCCAGCCTACGGCCACGGGGCTGGCGAAACCCAGCGACTTGACGATGGTGGGCAGCCAGAAATTGATCGCGTACACGCCCATCTGGATGCAGAAATACACGAGGCCCAGCATCCACACGTGCTTGTTGCGCAGCACGCTGGCGAAGGTGTCGGCCGTATTCGCGCTGTTGCGGCGCTGGCGTTCGTCCTCGTCGAGGTCGGCGCGCAGCAGCTGCTTTTCTTCCGTATTGAGCCACTTCGCCTGGGCGATGCCGTCGTTCAGCAGCACATACACGAGAAAGCCCAGCAGCACGGTGGGAATGCCTTGCAGCAAGAACATCCATTGCCAGCCGGCCAGACCGCCGTGGCCCGCGAACGATTGCATCATCCAGCCCGACAGGGGGCTGCCCAGCAAGCCGGAAATGGGAATGGCCGACATGAACAGGCCCATGATGCGGCCCCGGCGCGAAGCGGGATACCAGTTCGTAAAGTACAGCACGATGCCGGGGAAGAAGCCCGCCTCGAACACGCCCGTGATGAAGCGCAGCGAGTAGAACGCGGCCGGCGTGGTGACGAACATCAGGCAGGCCGAGGCGATGCCCCAGGCGATCATCAGGGTGCCGATGACCTTGCGCGCGCCCAGGCGGTGCAGCAGCAGGTTGCTGGGCACGCCGCTGGCCACGTAGCCGATGAAGAAAATGCCGGCGCCCAGGCCGTACACGCTTTCGCTCCATTGCAGCGCATCGAGCATTTGCAGCTTGGCAAAGCCGACATTGACACGGTCCAGGTAATTGAACAGATAGCAGATGAAGATGAAGGGGATCAGATGCAAGGTGACCTTGCGGTAGGCGCCTTCGCGCACGCGGTCCTGCGCGGACACGCCGGCGGACAGGCTGGCGCCTGGATGGGTGGTCATGGGTGTCTCCTGACTATTTTTTTATGGGATGCGACCAGCCCATCGTACAATCGCCCACAGAAACAGTCATCGTGCGGATGCATGAAGAAACATAGTGTTGAATCCGATGATTCCATGCAAATGCACAAAACCAGAAGGTGAACACCATGCCGAGCATCGATCCCCCCCTGGCGCAGGACATCGTCCGGCGCACCATGCACATCATTCCCTTCAGCGTCAACGTGATCGATGCGCGCGGCGTGATCCTGGCCAGCGGCGACCCGCAGCGCGTGGGCGACCTGCATCCGGGCGCGCAACTGGCGCTGGCCCGGCACGCCAGCGTGGAAATCGGCGCGGCCGACATGGCCAGGCTGCCGGGCACGCGGGCCGGCATCAACCTGCCCCTGACGGTGCGCGGCGAGATTTGCGGCGTGCTGGGACTGACGGGCGAGCCGGACGCCGTGCGCCAGTTCGGCGAACTGGTGCGGGCCATGGCGGAAATGATGCTGGAGCAGGCGCGGCTGGTCAGCGAGTTGCAGCACGAAAAGCGCTACCGCGAGGAATTCGTGTTCCAGCTCGTGTACCGCACGGGCATTTCCGATGCCAGCATGCACGCGTGGGCGGCGCGCCTGGCGCTGGACTTGCGCGTGCCGCGCGCCATGTTCGTGCTGGAAATACCCGATGCGGGAGAAGGTCCGGGCGAGCGGCTGGACCAGGTGCTGACGCAGCTGCAGCAAGTGCAGTCCGACCTGTCGGCGCGCTGGCCCGCCCTGCTGATGGCCGTCGTCTCGCCGGGCGAACTGGTGCTGCTCGACGCCTTTCCCGCCAGCGGCCCGCAGCAGGCGCGCGCGGCGCAGGCAAGGCAGCGCCTGCTCGAACTGCACCAGGTGGCGCAGCAGGCGCTCACGCCGCCCGCCACCCTGTCCATGGGCGTGGCCTTGCCGGGCCTCGATGGCGCCACGGCGTCGTATGAATCGGCGAAGCAGACGGCGCGCGTGGGACGCGCCCGCGATGCCGGGCAAGCTACTTTTTCCTACCTGGAACTGAGCCTGCCCGTGCTGCTGTCAGGCCTGCAAGCCGGTTGGCAGGCGGAGCAATTGCGCCAGACCCTGGCCCGCCTGCAGGCGCACGACCGCAAGTCGGGCACCCTGATGCGCACCCTGGCCGCCTGGTTCCGCCACCACAGCCACCCGATGGCCACGGCCAGGGCCCTGCACATCCACCGCAACACGCTCGATTACCGGCTGCAAAAGATCGCCGAACTGACGGGGCTGGACCTGGACGACACGGATGACCGCCTGCTGCTGTATGTCGCGCTGCAACTGAATTGACGCAGGCCCGTCTACAATGGCGGCTGACCGCACAACAGGAACAGCATGAACGACGCCTTCGAATGGACCAGCCTTGCCCGCACTTTCGGGCTGTTTACCGTCACGGCCGTGGCCGAACTGCTGGGCTGCTACCTGCCCATGCTATGGCTGAGCAACAAGGGCAGCGCCTGGCTGCTGTTGCCGGCCGCCGTCAGCCTGCTGATCTTCGTCTGGCTGCTGACCCTGCATCCGGCCGCCAGCGGCCGCGTGTATGCCACGTATGGCGCCATCTATATCGCCACGGCGCTGGGCTGGCTGTGGCTGGTGGACGGCGTCACGCCCGCCTGGACCGACATCGCCGGCGTGGGCCTGGCCCTGGCCGGCGCCGCCGTCATTGCCATGGGGCACAAGGCGGCTTGATTTTCCTCAAGCGGCATGCGCGCGGAAGTTTGTTTCCGCCGACCATGCCGCGCTGGCGCGGGCCAGCAAGACGGCTTCGCCATCGGCCAGCCAGTCGTCCGCATCGGCGATCTTCCACATGGCTTGCAGCAGCTTGCGGCGCAAGTCCGGGTCCGTGATTTCATCGAGCAAGCTGTCGATCACGCCATGGGCCAGCTGCACGGCACCATGCACGGTCGACGTCAGCATGTCGTCGCACAAGTCTTGCAGCAGTTGCTGGAAGGCTGCCGGTTCCAGGTCGATATGCTCGAGGATCTTGCTGCGATGCATGGCTTGCAGCTCGGCGCTGGCCAGGTTGCCGTCGACCACCATCATCAGGGCCAGGATACGTCCCGCTGCCTGGGGACTGTTTGCTTCATAGGTACGCATGATTTTCTACTCTTTCTATTAGTCAATTAAAAGGCACGCCACCGCCAGGCGGGGCGCGCCGTACAACATTTACTTCTTGTCGCTGCGGGTGATGAACACGCTGGCTACGCAGCTCGACACGATCAGTACCGCCACCACCAGCAGGGACGCTTCCACCGGCACGTGGTACCACGGCATGATCAGCATCTTGGCGCCGATGAACACCAGCACCATCGCCAGGCCATACTTGAGCATGTGGAAGCGGTCAGCCACGTCCACCAGCAGGAAGTACAGGGCGCGCAAGCCCATGATGGCGAACAGGTTCGACGTGAAGACGATGAACGGGTCCGTCGTGATGGCGAAGATCGCCGGGATCGAATCGACCGCGAACACCAGGTCCGTCACCTCGATCAGGATCAGCACGAGGAACAGCGGCGTGACATAGCGCAAACCGCCCTTTGCCACGAAGAAACGTTCGCCGTGGTCGCCGTCGGCCACCCGCAAGTGGCGGCGGGCAAAGCGCAGCACGGGGTTGTTCGCCACGTCCGGCTCCGCATCGGCCGCCACCAGCATGCGCATGCCTGTAATCAACAGGAAGGCGCCGAACAGGTACAGCACCCAGCTGAACTCGCTCACCACCCACGCACCGGCCATGATCATCACGGCGCGCATGACGATCGCGCCCAGCACGCCATAGATCAACACGCGGCGCTGGTACTGGATCGGCACCTGGAAGGCGCTGAAGATCAGCAGGAAGACGAACACGTTATCGACCGACAAGGCTTTTTCGATCAGGTAGCCGGAGAAAAATTCCAGCGCCTTCTGGTTGGCGATCTCGGGACCGGCCGTGCCGTTCAGATACCACCACAGTCCGCCGTTGAACAGCAGGGCCAGGCTGACCCACACGAGCGACCACGTCGCCGCTTCCTTGACGCCCACCTTGTGCGCCTTGTTGCCGCCGAAGACGAACAAGTCCAGCGCCAGCATCACCAGGACAAAGGCGATGAAACCGGCCCACATGGGTGCCGTTGCAATACTTTCCAGGCCGTTCATCGGCGGCCTCCGCAATGCTCTGTTTGTATTCTGAAGTCCATGGCACTCTCCTTGCATGAATTGAGCAGCCATCATAGCCTTCTTATAAACATCGAACAAATCGAATATAATTTAAGAATACATCGAAAAATTCGATGTATTTATTTTCCGGGAAACACCATGTCCACACTCAACTTCAAGCACTTGCGCTATTTCTGGATGGTGGCCAAGACGGGCAGCATCGCGCGCGCGGCCGAGCAGCTGCACCTGACGCCGCAATCGATTTCCGGCCAGCTCAGCGAGTTTGCCGACACCCTGGGCGTGGAACTGTTCCGCCGCAGCGGGCGCCAGCTGGAATTGACGGACACGGGCCGGCGTATCCTCAGCCATGCCGAAAGCATCTTCAGCACGGGCGATGAATTGCTGGAAATCGTGCGCGACCAGTCGCGCACCACGACGACGACCTTCCGCGTGGGCTGCGCCGATTCTGTGTCGAAACTGATCGCTTGCCGCCTCGTCGCGCCGGCGCTGGGACTGGCCGAGCCGCTGCGCATCATTTGCCGCGAAGGCCGGCTGGCCAGCCTGCTGGCGGACCTGGCCGTGCACCGGCTGGACCTGATCATGGCGGACCGTCCCATGCCGGCCCACTTGAGCGTGCGCGGCTTTAACCACTTGCTGGGCGAAAGCGGCATGACCCTGTTCGGCACGCCGGCGCTGGCCGCCACCCTGTCGGGCGGCTTTCCGCAATGCCTCGATGGCGCGCCGCTGCTGCTGCCCGGCGAAGACTTCGCCATCTACGGGCGCTTGCTGCAGTGGCTGGGCGACAACAAGCTGCACCCGCGCATCGTCGGCGAGTTCGACGACAGCGCCATGATGAAGGCCTTCGGCCAGTCCGGTGCCGGCCTGTTCTTCGCGCCCACCGTCATCGCGCCCCAGGTCTGCGAGCAATACGCCGTGGTGGCGCTGGGCCGGGTCGACAGCCTCGTCGAGCAAGTGTATGCGATCACCACGGAACGGCGCCTGAGCCACCCGGCCACCATCGCCATCAGCCAGAGCGCGCGGCGCGAGCTGTTCGTGTAAGCCTGGCGTGCAAGCCGGTTCAGTCGCCGACGACGATCTTGCCAGGCTGCCCGCCCCGCTCCAGCAGCGCGTGGGCGCGCCGCAAGGTGGCCGCATCCATGGGCGACAGGCGCTGCCGCACCGTGTGGCGCAGCACGCCGTCGTCCAGCAGCCGCGCCACGCGCTGCAAAATGCGGTGCTGCTCCAGCATATCGTCGGTAGCAAACAACGGCCGCGTAAACACCATTTCCCAGTGCAGCGAGATGCTCTTGCCCTTCAGCGGCGCCGCGTCGAAAACATCGTGGTCGTCGATGACGGCCAGCTTGCCGTGCGGCGCGATCAGCGCCACCAGCGCCGCGGCATGCTGCGCCGTGTGCGACAGGGCGGCGACGTGGCGCACGGGCGCCACGTGCAAGGCCGCCACCTGCACCGGCAGGGGCAAGGTATGATCGATCACGTGATGGGCGCCCATGGCGCGGCACCACGCCATGCTGTCGCCGCGCGACGCCGTGGCGATCACCGTAAAACCCGTCAGCTGGCGCGCCAGCTGGATCAGCATGGAACCGACGCCGCCCGCACCGCCCAGCACCAGCAGGCTGCCCCGCGGCTGCGTATCGCCGGGCGCGATGGCAAAGCGCTCGAACAACAATTGCCACGCCGTCAGCGCCGCCAATGGCACGCTGGCCGCCTGCGCAAAGTCCAGCGATGCCGGCATGGCCCCCGCGATGCGCTCGTCGACCAGGTGATATTCGGCATTGGCGCCCGCGCGGTCGAACGAACCCGCGTAATACACGGCTTGACCCGGCGCAAACAGGATGACTTCGCTGCCCACCGCATGCACGGTGCCGGCCGCGTCCCAGCCCAGGGTCACGACACGCTCAGGCACTTCTACCAGCCCGGCGCGCACCTTGGTGTCGAGCGGGTTGACGCCCACGGCGCGCACCCGCACCAGCACGTCGCGTGGGCCGGGCACGGGCATCGGCCCCTCCACGTCGAACAAGCCATGCTCGTCGCCCACGCCGCTGCCCTTGTTGAAACCGATCGTCTTCATTGCCACCCCCCGCAAATAAAAGCCCATGGTAAGCAGCCATGCAACAAAGAAAAATATGCTTCAATGCGTTTCACTACTGACCAAACTGTCATGAATCATGCAAAACCAGGAAACAGATAATCTCTCCGGCGTGGCCCTGTTCGTGCAACTGGCCCAGGCGGGCAGCTTTGTCGCCGCCGCGCGCCAGGCCGGCATTTCACCGTCGGCCGTCAGCAAGAGCCTGGCCCGGCTCGAGCAGCGGCTGGGCGCGCGCCTGTTCCAGCGCAGCACGCGCCAGCTGAGCCTGACAGCCGAGGGGCAGCTGTTTTTGACGCGCAGCGAACGCATCCTGGCGGAAATGCAGGCGGCGCAGGAAGAACTGGCGGGAGCGCGCGCGCCGCAGGGACGCCTGCGCCTGGGCTTGCCGGAACTGGGCGGCGTGTTCCTGCCCGCACTGGCCGATTTTGCCGCGCAGCACCCCGCCATCGCGCTGGAGCTGGACTTTTCCGACGCGCTGGCCGACGTCGTCGGCGATGGCTTCGACGCCGTCATCCGCATCGGCGCACCACGCGATTCGCGCCTGGCCGCGCGCAAGCTGGGCCAGTTCCGCTCCTGCCTCGTGGCTTCCCCCGCCTACCTGGCGCGCCACGGCACGCCGCAGCATCCCCTTGAGCTGCAACAACATGCTTGCCTGCAGTACCGCTTCCGCCACAGCGGCAAGGTGGAGCAGTGGCGCTTGCGCCAGGACGAAGGCGAGGCTGCGCCGGACTTGCCTTTATCCATGATCTGCAACAATGTGGAAGCGCGGCTGCACTTTGCCCGGCAAGGCCTGGGCATCGCCTGGCTGCCCGACTTTTATGTCCGCCCGGCACTCGATGACGGCAGCCTCATCGAGGTGCTGATGGATTACGCCATCAGCGGCCATCCGGCCCACGGTTGCTGGCTGCTGTGGCCGTCCGGGCCGCACCTGGCGCCGAAAGTGCGGGCGCTCGTCGATTTCCTGGCCGAGGCGCAGCTGTTGTCGTCAATTGCCCACAAATAAGGCAGAGGAAAAACATTCGGACAAATATATCTTTATAATGGCAAGTCTTCCCGACGCCCTGCGCGCCCCTTCCTGGACTTGCCGCAATGAAGCACTTGCACGATATTCCCTCTGCCTTCAAGCATGAATTTGCCAACCCGCGCCTGTGGTGGTCGCGCGCCGTCGTCGTCGGCATGGCCGCCATCGCGGGTCTCGTAGTCGTGGGCTTTACGTGGCTGGCCGAGGAAGCGCTGGACCTGTTCCTGTTTTTTAACGGCAAGGCCTGGTGGTTCGCCCTGCTGTGGACGCCCGCCTGCGCCGCCCTGCTCGTCTGGCTGACGCGCCGCTACGCCATGGGCGCGGCCGGCTCCGGCATCCCGCAAGTGATGGCGACACTGGACCCGGCCGTGGCGCCCGAACAGCGCTCCTTGTTTGTCTCGTTGAAACTCAGCGCCGCGAAGATCGGCCTGACGGCGGGCGGCTTGCTGGGAGGACTCTCGCTGGGACGCGAAGGACCGTCCGTGCAAATCGCGGCCGGCGTGATGCTGGCCGCGCGCCGCTGGCTGCCCCGCCACTCGCAGGTGAGCGCCCATTCCCTGCTGGTGGCGGGCGGCGCGGCCGGCATCGCGGCCGCCTTCAATACGCCGCTGGCGGGCGTCATGTTTGCCATCGAGGAACTGTCGCGCTCGCCCGAGCAGCGCAACAGCGGCCTCATCGTCGCTGGCATCGTGCTGGCCGGCATGATGGCCGTGTCCATCCACGGCAACGCCACCCACTTCGGCATCATCCACCCCGGCCCCATCGGCCTGGCGCTGGCCTTGCCGGGTCTGCTGGTGACCCTGGTCGCGGGCGTGGCCGGCGGCCTGTTTGCGCGGCTGCTGCTGGCGTCCGCCCGCGGCAATCCGCTGGGAAAATTATCCGCGTGGAGAAAAGGCCGGCCCGTGCTGTTCGCCGCCGTCTGTGGTGTGCTGGTGGCGGCCATCGGCATCGCCAGCCATGGCGCCACGTTCGGCAGCGGCACCGTGGCCACGCGCGCCATGCTGGAAGGCTCGTCCGACGTGGCGCCCGCCTTCGTTGCCTTCAAATATGTGGCGACGTGGCTGACCGTGTGGTCGGGCGTGCCGGCCGGCATCTTCGCGCCCTCCCTGGCCATCGGCGCCGGCATCGGGCATGACATTGCGCAACTGCTGCACTACCCGCACGCGCCGGCCCTGATCGCGCTGGGCATGGTGGGTTTCCTGGCCGCCGCCACGCAGGCGCCGCTGACGGCTTTCATTATTGTCATGGAAATGGTCGACGGCCACGGCATGGTGCTCAGCCTGATGGCTTGCGCCGTCGTGGCCAGCACGGTGTCGCGCGTGCTCAGCGAACCGCTGTACGGGGCGCTGGCGCAGTTGCAGCTGCAACGGCTGCCCGCGCCACCGCACTAGAAATTGCGGCAGGCGCGCAACAGGCGGCCATCCTGCCACTCGCAGACGGTGCGCGTGCCGTCGCAGGCCCAGGCCCGCTCCAGGCCCTGCTTGCGCCCGCGCGCATAGTCCACGGCGTGGCGGGGCGAGCCGTCCGCATGCCATTCGCGCCACGCGCCATGCGGCTCGCCATCGCGGTAGGAAGCGAGCCGGGCCAGCGTACCGTTCGCATGCCACTGCCTATCCTCGCCCTGCGCGCGGCCCTGTTCATCCTGCTGGCGCTGGCGCAGCGGCGTGCCATCGTCGCGCCAGCTTTGCGTGCTCAGCATGACGCCATCCTCGAACAGGTTTTTCTGGTCCAGCTGGCCATTCGCGAAATACAGCAGCGACCAGCCCTGCGGCTTGCCATGCAGGAAATTGAGGCGCGACATTTCACGGCCGTCCGGCCACCAGGCCTGGTGCAAGCCGTTGCGCTGGCCATCGAGATACGGTCCCCGCTCGGCCAGCCGGCCATCCGCATGAAACGCCGTCACTTCACCGGTCAGCACGCCATCGGCGAAATGCGCTCGGTTGCTGACCTGGCCGTGCTCGTCAAAGCTCAGGAATTCGCCATCGGCGGGCTGGCCCGCCTGGTACAGCAAGGCATGCCTCAGCTGGCCATTCGCATGAAAGTGGCTGTGCAAGCCGTCGTACTCGCCGTCGCGGTACGCCTTGCGGCTCTTCACCGTCCCGTCCGCATAGTATTCCACGTTCACGCCATTGAAATCGCCCTCCCCGTTGCGCTCTTCCAGCAGGCCCAGCTGGCCATCGGCAAAATACACGCTGCGCTGGCCGGTGTAGCGCGGCGACGCCACGTCGGTGCCGAGCAGCCAGGCATCCATGTGCAGCTTGCCCGGCGGCTGCGCGAAATGCAGCTGCCAATGCCATGCCTGGCGGGCCGCATCGTGGCGCAGCGGCGCGCGCTGCTCGTACACGGCCGCGGCGGGCGCCACGGGCTGGTAATCCCCGTCAAAATACAGGGAGGCCGGCGACGGTTCGGCAGGCAAGGCCTGGGTGGCCAGGGCGTGGGCCATGGAAACGGGCGGGGAAACGGCCAGGACAGCGGCCAGCAAAACGGAAGTGTATATCTTCAATGCATGCTTTCATCAACGGTGCGACGGCGCCGATGATACGGGCAAGCGGGGCGGTGCGCCACACGCTTGCGCGTGACTACATGGTGAACGGAAACGGCTGCATACCCGCCTGCCTGTCGTCTGGAGCGACGACGGCCAGCAAGGCGTTCAAGCCCTGGTTCAGGTGCGCCAGGCTGTCGGGGTCCAGCTGGGCCAGCGCACTGGGCAGCAAGCCGCGCGCCGGCTGCGGCGCGCCGGCGATGACGGCTTGCCCTTCCGCCGTCAGGGTCAGGGTGACGACGCGCTGGTCTGGCTGGTCGCGCGCCTTGCGCACATAGGTTTTTTTGACCAGCGCCTCGACCAGGTTGCTGGCCGTCGTCTGGTGGATCGACATCTTGCTGGCCAGCTCGCCCATGCGCAAGCCCGGCCGTTCCAGCAATTCCTGCATCACCCACAATTGCGCGCCCGACACGCCGCATTGCTTTTCGATTTGCGCCGAGTGGCGCTGCGCCGCGCGCATGACGACGCGCATGTTTTGCAAGGCCATGCCTTGCGCCCTGGCCATCGCCGAAACTTCCGCTTCCACCACCATTGCCTCCAGTTATCCTGCCGGCTTCGCGCCTGCTGGCGGGCCGGAATCCCTGCATGATACCTGCAAAGGCGGGCGACTCCTAGCGCATGGAAACTGGCTCTCCGGCTTGCCACGCCTGCTCCAGCACCAGCTTGCCGGCCTGGTCCCAGTGGCGCTCGATGCCGTGCTTCTTGCCGTGTTCGTACGGCACGATCTGGCGCAGGCTGCCGTCGTCGTACCACGTCTGCAGCAAGCCGTGGCGCTGGCCTTCGACAAACGGGGTCACGCTGGCGCGCGCGCCGTTGGCATGCCAATCCGTCGTGTCGCCGTGGTCGCGCCCCTGCGCGTCTTTCTGCCAGGCAAACACGGGCCGGCCATTCGGGGCCCACGTTTGCAAGCTGAGCACGGCACCTTTCCGGTACAGCGTCTTGTTCGACACGACGCCATTGCCATGGCTTTCAAACGACCAGCCGTCGGGTTGGCCGTGCACCCACACGGTGCTGGCCAGCACCTTGCCATCCTGCGCGTACATGACGAACTCGCCCTCGCGCTGGCCATCGACGTACCGCCCCTTCCGGAACAGCTTGCCATCCGCATAAAACGATTCCTCCACGCCATCCATCTGGCCATGGCGTCGATACGAGCGGTTGCTGACGGCCCCGTTCGCGCCATACGACACTTGCTCGCCATCGGCCATCTCGTCGCCGTGATACAGCGTGCGACTCATCAGCTGGCCATTCTGGTGATACGTCTCCGAAATGCTGTCGCGCCCGTTCGGCAACGCGGTCACCCGCTGCTGGACCTGGCCATTCTCGAAGTACACGCTGCCGCCAAGCAGTTCCTCGCCCTGGGCATCGAAGTAGGTTTCGCGCAGCAGCTGGCCATTTTCATGGTAATACTTGCGAAACTTCACGAACTTGACCTGGCTCAAGTCCAGGTCCGTGGCATAGGTTTCAAAGGCCGGCACGCCCGGCGTGTCGGGAAATTCCAGCCGCACATGCCAGGCGCCCAGCGCCTCGTCGCGCACGGGCGGCGTGCGCAGCGCATACACGGCGCCACGCTGATTGCTGGGCATGAAATTTTCATCCAAATACATGGTCCGGTCTTCCTCCTGTAGCGTTGGCGTCGGCGTTTGCCCTGCGGGCTGTGCCTGTGCCGCCAGCGGCGAGGCCAAGACCATGCCCAGCAAAGCGGCCAGGGCCACGCGTGTCTTCTGTCGTGTGTGCATTGTGTTCCGTTGCAATGTTATCGTGCGGCGGCCATCATAATGGAAAGCAACGTTTTTCCCCGTCACGAAAGAAATCCATGCACTTGCCCACCGCCCCCAGCGACACACAGATATTGGACATCATCGACGCCTGGATCGCCGACCTGGCACGCGGCGATTACGCGTGCGCCCATGCGCGCACGGCGCACGACGCGTATTACGGCTGGACGCCGGCGCTGCTGCGCGCCGTGATCGAGGGTTATGGTTCGCCGCAGCCGTATGCGGATGGCACGGTGTATCGCGTCACGCCGGCGGCGCAAGCCAGCGGCGCGCCGCACGAACGCTGCGTCGAGCGCCCGGCAAGCGAGGACGGCGGCGTGGCGATCGCCGAAGCGCGCCACGCCCTGCCACTGAACGGCGCCTGGTCGGACCTGACCGCCACGTTCCGCGTGGAGGGCACGGCGCTGGGCGCCACGCTGGTATTACAGGAAATTCACGTGTTCTAAGGTTCTAGGCCGCGCCATCCTTGACGGGCGACAACTGGCTCGCATGCAGGCGCGCATACGCGCCGCCCTGCTGCAGCAAGGTGGCGTGGCTGCCCGATTCCACCAGGCGCCCGCCCTGCATGACGACGATGCGGTCGGCGCTTTCGATGGTCGACAGCCTGTGGGCGATGACGATGGTGGTGCGGTTGCGCATCAGCACTTCCAGCGCCGCCTGCACGGAACGTTCCGACTCCGTGTCCAGTGCACTGGTCGCTTCGTCCAGCAAGAGAATCGGCGCGTCCTTGTACAGGGCGCGCGCGATGGCCAGGCGCTGGCGTTGCCCGCCCGACAGGCGCGAACCGTTCTGCCCCGCCTGGGTTTCGTAGCCTTGCGGTAACTGCATGATGAAGTCGTGCGCATACGCGGCGCGCGCCGACGCTTCGATGCGGGCCTGGTCCGGGGCCGGGTCGCCATACGCGATATTCGCCGCCATCGTGTCGTTGAACAAAATCACATCCTGGCTGACGAGGGCGAACTGGCGCCGCAGGGCCAGCAAGGCGTAATCGCGCAGGTCGACGCCATCGAGCAGGATCTGGCCGCCGCTGACGTCGTAGAAGCGCGGCAGCAAGCCCAGCAAGGTCGTCTTGCCGCCGCCGGAGCCGCCCACCAGGGCCACCGTTTCGCCGGCGCGGATGTCGAGCGTGATATCGCTCAAGGCCGTGGGCGCATCGGGATCGTCGCTGTTGTAGCGGAAGTTGACGTTCTGCAAGGACAGATTACCCTGCACCGTGACCGGCGCGATGGTGCCCGGGTCCGGTTCCAGCGGCGTGTCGATCAAGCCGAAGACGGACTCGGCCGCCGCCAGGCCCCGCTGCAACGGCTCATTGATCTTGGTCAAATTCTTGATCGGCGACTGCATCGCCATCAGCGCGCCCATGAAGGCGACGAAGGCGCCAGGCGTGATGGCGCCGCTTTGCGCGCGCAGCATGGCGAAATAGATCACGGACGACAGGGTAATGCCGACGAGCATCATGATGAAGCCGGAATTCATGGCCGAGGTGGCGGCATGCTTGACGGCCAGCTGGCGGTTGCGCTTGACGACGTTGACGAAGCGCGCCTGTTCATAATCCTGGCCGCCAAAGATTTTCACCACGCGCTGGCCGCCGATGCTTTCGTCCAGCACGGACGTCAGCTCGCCCACGGCTTGCTGCGAACTCTTGCTCAGGTGGCGCATGCGGCGGCCCGCCAGGGTCACGACGATGGCCACGATGGGCATCGACGCCATGCAGAACAGGGCCAGTTTCACGTCAATGCTGAACAATAAAATCAGGTAGCCGACGGTGGCGACGGAATCGCGCACCATCACGTTGAGCACGTTCAAGCCCGCCTGCGACACCTGGCTGGCGTCGAAGGCCACGCGCGACTGCGTCAGGCTGGTGGTGGTGGTGTCGAAAAAGCGGCTGGGCAGGCGCATGATGGTGGCGAACATCTTTTCGCGCAAATCCGCCTGCACCCGGCTCGATAGCCAGACGGAACCGTAATCGCCGGCAAAGCTCGACACCATGCGCAACACGGCCAGGCCCAGGATGGTGGCGGGAATCACCCACAAGTCCACCTGCCCCGCCTGTGCCGGCAAGAAACGGTCGACCCAGCCCTGCAGCATGCCCATCACGCCGGACGCGGGCGCGGCCTGCGTGCTGGCCGTCGCGCGCATGGCGTCGACGACGTTTTGCAATTGCCTGATTAACAATACATCGGTGGCGGACGCCACGCCCACGGCCAGCAAGGTGGCGGCGACGATGGCGCCATAGCGGCGAAACTGGCCGGCCAGGCGGAAGAACAGGAGGCGACTTTGCTGCATGCAGATGGGAAAAAGAAGGTAAAACGTGATTCTAACCGTTGCGGGTGGCTTTCCCCCAAGAAAGTAGAGCAGCATGGCTTGCGCGCCTGGCCATGGTGACAATTGGAGATGGTGATGGTGAAAATACGACCTACACTTGCTGAGCTAGCTTAACGATGCCGAGACATCGGGACTGGCCCTACACGCCGCGGGCCTGGCGGCGCACCCCATCCTTCCTGGAGATACCATGAGCGTTCCCATCTACAAAGTAAAGGCCGTGCACCTCGCCATCGACAAGAGCCTTCCCCCGCATTTGCATGTGAGCGCGATCGGCGAAGTCAGCTCCGGCGGCTGGCAGGCGGTCCCACTCGCACCGCGCGTCTACCTCAAGCCGCCGCAGGACGGCATCCAGGACCTGGACTTCGAGGCGACGCCGCCCAGGGGCAGCGAGCCCGTGATCCAGGTCATCCTGCCCATCGTGGCGGGCGCCGTCCTTGCCCTGCCGGACTGGCTCAAGGGCGTGCGCGTCCATGCCAGAACCAATGCGGTGGTCACCTTGCTCACCGACGAGGCATGCTTGCACCAGGTGGCAGCCATCAACCACGACTAGGCAGCCGCAGCGCACGCTGCGGGCGGTCATCGCGACGCCGCCCTCCCGGCAAGGCAGGGCGGCGGCCGATGCTTATTGTTTTTTCACTTTCCAGGCGGCCGTGCCGGCCTTGCAGACCGTCAGCTTGAGGGTCTGTTCCTGGCCCTTGGCGTTCAAGCCCACCTGTACCTTGCGGCAAGTTTGCTCATCCGTCTTTTGCGTGTCGCTGGCCGTGATGTCGGCGGCGATGCGCACGGAATTGCGCAAGCCTTCATTGCTCCATTGCACGGTTTCGCCATCTTTCTTGTCATTGAGCACGTCGGTGACGGCCTTGACGAAGACGGGCTTGTCGTTCTTGTTCAGGTAAGCCATCGGCGTATCGGCCAGGAAACCCAGGCCGACGGCGGAAGCGGAAGCGCTGAAGACGACGCTGCCGAAGATCAGGGCGGACAGCAGTGTGGCGGGACGTATACGCATGGAAAACTCCTTTAAAGTAAAAATAGGGACCGCCGGGGCGGCCCTCAGCCGGGATCCGCCGGCGAAATGCCCGCGGCCAGCAAGGCATCGATGCTGGGCACGAAATAGATCGCCGACGACAGCGCAGTGGAAAAATCCAGCAGCCGGTCCGTCTTGGTGACGCCATCATAGCCTACGCCGTACATTTGCCGCAGCATGCCCATGGTCACGGTGATGTCCTTGCAAAAACCGACAAACATGACGCCCGCCTCGGTGGCATTGGCGTAATTGGCGTTGCGGCGCACGATATCGACTTCCTCGCCATCGCGGATGAATTGGTTGCGGCCCACGTGGGAATCGACGGGCAGCGGCGACAATTCATGGCTGCCGGCCTTGGTGCGGCCCCACACCTGCTCCGCCGCGTGCACGGGCAAGGCGCGCAGGCGCTCCACGTCCATGCGCCATTTCTGCAGCAGCACGGTGGAGCCGCCCGCGCCCGCTTCGCCGTCCGGAATGATGGCCACGCCGTTGGCGCGGAACGGATTCGGGTTGGCGACGCCGTCGGCAAAGCCGTCAAAGGTCACGTTATTGTGATACGGAAAACACACCTGTTCGCTGGCCAGCTCGGCAAAAGGACTCAGCAAGGTGAGCGTCGTGCGCATGCTGTCGTACAGGGTGGCCGCGTTCGACTGCGTGATCCAGACCCAGAAATCGTGCTGGGTGGCCGGCGCCGTCTTGCCGTTGGCGCCCACCAGGTCGTGCGCGAACGATGCCATATTGTCCGGCACGCAGCCGGGGCACGCGGCGCGCCACAGTTCGGGCTTGAATCCCAGCACCACATTGGCCGTGCCGCCCGTCAACTGATGGTGGCGGTTCAGGGTGGGGTCCAGGATGCCCGTGACTTCGGATTCCCACAGCTTGCCCAGCCGCTGAAACAGCTGCCGCATGTCGACGCCGGCCTTCACCTTGAACTGCAAATGCACTTCGTCGCGCGCGACGACAGACAGCATGCTTTGTGGAATTGCCATGACAGTTGTTCCTCTTTTTCGTTTCTATGTGGATCTTAAACCAGAAGTGCCGGATGGCAGTTTCATTTTGGCAACATGCGATAACTGTAACTATAGGTCGTCATGAATTGGACGATAATGCAATGACGTAGAGCAAGAATAAGAATGGATACCATTGCATGAAATTGTATGAA
The DNA here is from genome assembly GCF_030587265.1 of Janthinobacterium sp. SUN137. Lineage (NCBI taxonomy): Bacteria > Pseudomonadati > Pseudomonadota > Betaproteobacteria > Burkholderiales > Oxalobacteraceae > Janthinobacterium > Janthinobacterium sp. SUN137. The sequence continues at coordinate 1,005,490 of NZ_JAPWHZ010000003.1, forward strand.
AAGCTCGTCAGCGACATCGAGCAACTGGTGGCCAAGGGCGTGCTCTTGCCCGGCGAACGCATTCCCTCCGTGCGCCAGACCAGCCAGCAGCACAAGCTGAGCATCACCACGGTGCTGCGCGCCTACGTCAAGCTGGAAGGCATGGGCGTGATCGAAAGCCGGCCCCAGTCCGGCTACTTCGTGCGCCAGCGGGCCGGCGACACAGCCGCGCCGTCCATCTGCATGCAGGCGTCGCACCCCAGCCCCGTGCCGGCGGAAGTGCACGTGAGCCGCCTGGTGCTGTCGACCCTGCGCTCGATCGGCTTGCACGACGCCATCCCGCTGGGCTCACCCTACCCCGACCCGTCGCTGTTTCCCTGGGAACGCATCAACCAGTATGCGGGCGCGGTGGCGCGCCGCAACCGCGCGTGGAACGTGACGGACGACCTGCCGCCGGGCAACCCGCAACTGATCCGCGAAATCGCCCGCCGCTACATGGAAAACGGCCTGGCCGTCGATCCCGACGAAATCATCGTCACCGTGGGCGCCACGGAAGCCATCAACCTGTGCCTGCAAGCGGTGGCCAAGCCGGGCGACACCATCGCCGTCGAGTCGCCCACCTTCTACGCCATGCTGATGGCCGTCGAACGGCTGGGCATGAAGGTGGTGGAAGTGTCCACCGACCCGTATGAAGGCATCAGCATCGAGGCGCTGGCCGACATCATGGCCCGGCAGCCGATCGCCGCCGTCATGGTGATGCCGAACTTCCAGAATCCGCTGGGATTCCAGATGTCCGACCAGCGCAAGCGGGCCTTGTACCAGCTGCTGGAGCAGCACGACGTGCCCGCCATCGAAAACGGCGTCTACAACGAGCTGTATTACGGCGACGCCCACCCAACCTCGCTCAAGTCCTACGACCGCAAGGGCCTGGTGCTGCATTGCTCGTCGTTTTCCAAGAGCCTCAGTTCCGCGCAGCGCGTGGGCTGGGCCCTGGCCGGACGCTACCGGGGCAAGGTGGAGGAACTCAAATTCCTCAACACCCTGGCCACGTCCTCGTTTCCCCAGCTGGCCATCGCCGAATACCTGCAAAACGATGGCTACGAACAGCATCTGCGCCGTACCCGCAAGGCGTATGCCCAGCAGGCGCGCATCATGGCGGCCGCCGTGCAGCGTTTCTTTCCTGCTGGCACGAAAATCTCGCACCCGCAGGGCGGCTACGTGCTGTGGGTGGAATTGCCTGGCGACATAGACTCCATGCAGCTGTACCGGCGCGCGCTGGAATGCAAGATCACGGTGGGTCCGGGACGCATGTTTTCCGTCAGCCAGGCTTACAAGCATTGCATCCGCCTCAACTACAGCTATCCGTGGAGCGCGGGCGTCGAGCAAGCCATTATTCTTCTCGGTAAGCTCATCACCGAATTCCTGTAGACATTTCACGCAGTCCCGTCACCCGCCCACCAGCGACATGCGCACGGTGGGATACTGCTTGCGCCCGCCCAGCTGGGCCAGTGCGCCGCGCACTTCCGAATAGCGGTCGCCACGGCGCTGCCAGTGCTGGCGCAGCAGGCTTTCCAGACCTTGCGCGGAATCAAGCCGGGACCGCAGGTCGAGGCCGTCCTGGGCGAACAAGCACGTAAACAGCTTGCCGTCCGACGACACGCGCACGCGGCTGCAGTCGCCGCAGAACGGCTGCGACACGCTGGAAATGAAGCCCACTTCGCCGCCGCCATCCAGATAACGGTAGCGGCTGGCCGTTTCGTGCGAGAGGGGCTTGCCTTCGCCCAGCGACACGAGGGGGAACTCGGCGGCGATCAGCGCGCGCGCCGCCTCGGACGTGACGACATGCGTGCGCGACCAGGCGCCAATGCCGCCCACGTCCATGAATTCGATCAGGCGCAGCACCACGCCCGTGTGGCGGAAATGGCGCGCCAGCGGCACGATCTGGCTGTCGTTGACGCCTTTCTGCACCACCATGTTGACTTTCACGGGCGTCAAGCCCACGGCTTGCGCTACCTCAATGCCGTGCAGCACTTTCTCGACGGGAAAATCGACGCCATTCATGCGCTGGAAAATGCCGTTATCGAGGCTGTCGAGACTCACGGTGACCCGCTCCAGGCCCGCATCCTTGAGCGAACGCGCCTTGGCCGCCAGCAAGCTGCCATTCGTCGTCAGCGCGATGCTCACGGCGCGCCCGTCCGGCGTGGTCAGTTTCGCCAGCGCTTCGATCAGCTGTTCCAGGTTCTTGCGCAGCAGCGGCTCGCCGCCCGTGATGCGGATCTTGTCGACGCCGAGGCGCACGAAGGCGCGCGCCATCGTCTCGATCTGCGCGAAGGACAGGCGTTCGCTCGATGGAAGAAACGGGTAATCGCTGGGGTACAGCTCGGCCGGCATGCAATAGGTGCAACGGAAGTTGCACTGGTCGATGACGGAAATGCGCAAATCCGTCAGGGGGCGGCCCAGCATGTCCACGCACGGTTCGATATGGTCTGGCTGCCGGAGCGCCGGCTGCGGATACAGGATGGTGTTCATGGTGCTTCCCCTCGATAGGCATTCGTCTGGAAGTAGCATAGGACGAATGGGGGCAGGCAAAGAGGTACAGTCCGGCTCCGGCCGATAGAGTACAGACGCGCGGGACTGTGCTCCTACGGCGCTGGCGGAGGCGGTGCGGCAAACACCGTGGCGCACAGTTCCGCGCCCGCCGCGCTGAGCAGCGCGCTGCCGCCGCCGCTCTCTGCCGTCGTCACGTTCACCAGTCCCGCGCTGGACAGCGCATTGAGCTGGCGCAACAAAGTGCTCATCTGTACTCCCGCCCGCTTGGCCAGCTTGGCCAGCGACCACGGCTTCTCCGGCGCCTCCTGCCGCGCTTCCCACAGCAGCGCCAGCAGCGCTATCAGTGCCGCGTCGATGCCGTCGTCCTTGTCTTCCTTGTGCATGTTTTTTCTCCTTCTCCACATCATAGATCACGGCCGGCGCCGGCGCGACCGGCATCGTCATCTTGCCATCTGTACTCTGTTTTTTTGTCCGGAACTGTGCGCCTACGGGGCAAGCCGCCGCCCCTACCATGTGATTGTCCCATCGCATATCACCAGGAGAGTCATCATGAGCAAGCCAAAGTCCGACGCGCGCATCGCGCCCTACACCCATGCCGCGGCCGGTTGGGGTGCCCTCAAGTACGTGGCCATCAACCTGTTCAAGGAAAAAGTGAGCGCGGGCAATTACCGCTCGCTGTTCGAGCAAAACCAGCCCGACGGCTTCGACTGTCCCGGCTGCGCCTGGCCCGACCGCGAACACGCGTCGACCTTCGAATTCTGCGAAAACGGCGTCAAGGCCGTGGCCGCCGAATCGACGAGCAAGCGCGTGCGCCCGGAATTTTTCGAGGAGCACACGGTCACCGCATTGATGGAACAGTCGGACTATGATCTGGAACAACATGGCCGCTTGACGGACCCCATGGTGTACGACGCGGCCAGCGACAAATACCAGGCCATTTCCTGGGACGATGCCTTCGCCCTCGTGGCGCACCACCTGCACGCGCTGGACGACCCGAACCAGGCCGCCTTCTACACGTCGGGCCGCGCCAGCAATGAAGCGGCTTTCCTGTATCAACTGTTCGTGCGCGCCTACGGCACGAACAACTTCCCCGACTGCTCCAACCTGTGCCACGAGGCGACGAGCCGCGGCTTGCCGGAAACGGTGGGCATCGGCAAGGGCACGGTGCTGCTGGACGACTTCGAGCATGCGGACACCCTGCTGCTGTTCGGCCAGAACCCGGCCACCAACCACCCGCGCATGCTGGGCGAATTGCGCGAAGCGTCGCGCCGCGGCGCCACCATCGTTTCCATCAACCCGCTGCACGAACGGGGCCTGGAGCGCTTCACCAGCCCCCAGCATCCGCTGGAAATGCTGACGGGCGGCAGCACGAACATCTGTTCGCTGTTCATCTGCCCGACATTGGGCGGCGACTTCGCGCTGATCAAGGCCATGGCCAAGCGCGTCGTCGAACTCGATGATGAGGCCATCGCCCATGGCCAGGAGCGCGTGCTCGACTGCGATTTCATCGCCGAACACACGAGCGGCTTCGACGCCTTCGCCGCCGACCTGCGCGCGGAAAGCTGGGACTTGCTGCTGGCCGAATCGGGCGTGGCGCGCGACAAGATCGAAGAATTGACGCAGATCTATGTCAAGGGCAAGGCCGTCATTTCGACCTGGGGCATGGGCGTGACGCAGCACAAGAATTCGCTGGCCACCGTGCAAATCCTGTCGAACTTGATGATGATGCGCGGCAATATCGGCAAGCGCGGCGCGGGACTGTGCCCCGTGCGCGGCCACTCGAACGTGCAGGGCGACCGCACCATGGGCATCGAGGAACAGCCGACCAAGGAATTCCTCGACCGCCTGGGCCTCGTCTTCAACTTCGAGCCGCCGCGCCACCACGGCTACGACGCCGTCGGCACCATCGAAGCCATGCTGGAGAAGAAGGTGAAAGTGTTCGTCGCCCTGGGCGGCAATTTCTCCATGGCCACGCCGGACACGCCGCGCACCTGGGACGCGCTGCGCTCGTGCGACCTGACCGTGCACATCGCCACCAAGCTCAACCGCAGCCACCTCGTGCACGGCAAGGATTCGCTGATCCTGCCCACCCTGGGCCGCACGGAAATCGACGTGCAGTCGGGCGTGGCGCAAGGCGTGACGGTGGAAGACTCGATGAGCATGGTGCATATCTCGTTCGGCATGAACCAGCCCGCCTCGCCCAATCTGCGTTCGGAAATCGCCATCGTGGCCGGCATGGCGCAATCGACCCTGGGCAGCGAGAAGATCGACTGGCTGCGCTATTCCGGCAACTATGCCTTGCTGCGCGATTCCATCGAGCAAGTGTTCGACGACTTTTTCGACTACAACTTGCGCGTGGCCAAGCCGGGTGGTTTCCATCTGGAAATCGCCTCGCGCGAACGGGTATGGAAGACGGAAAGCGGCAAGGCGCAGTTCCTCGTCAACGCCGTGGAACTGGACACGCCGATCCACCGTGCGCGCCAGCAATATGGCGAGCGCCTGATGGTGCTGATGACGACGCGTTCGCACGACCAGTACAACACGACCATCTACGCCATGGACGACCGCTACCGTGGCGTCTTCGGCCAGCGCCGCGTCGTCTTCATCAACAAGGACGACCTGGCCATGCTGGGCTTTGCGGCCGGCGACTGGGTCGACCTGATCGGCGTGTGGCACGACGGCATAGCACGCCGCGCCGACCGCTTCCTGCTGGTCGAGTACGACATTCCCCGCGGCTGCATCGGCGCCTACTACCCGGAAACCAATCCGCTGGTGCCGCTCGACAGCGTCGGCCACGGTTCGCGCACGCCGACCTTCAAATCCATCCCCGTGCTGCTGTCGCCTTCGGCCGCAGTCAGCTGAACAGGAGAACGCCATGTTCGGTTTCGATACCCTGGACCTGTCGCGCGCGCAATTCGCGATGACGGCCATCTTCCACATCCTGTGGCCCATCTTGACGATCAGCCTGTCGCTATTCCTGTTCGTCGTCGAGGCGCTGTGGCTGCGCACCAGCGACCCCGTCTACTACCGCCACGCGCGCTTCTGGAGCAAGTTGCTGGTGCTCAACTTCGCCGTCGGCGTCGTCAGCGGGATTCCCCTGGAATTCCAGTTCGGCACCAACTGGGCGCCGTTTTCGCACCATTCCGGCCAGCTCATCGGCAACATCCTCGGCTTCGAAGGCGCCATGGCCTTCATGCTGGAAGCGGGCTTCATCGGCGTCATGATGTTCGGCTGGGGCCGCGTACCGAAGGGCGTGCACCTGTTTGCCACCGGCATGGTGGCGCTGGGGTCCAGCATTTCCTCGTTCTGGATCATGGTCGCCAATTCCTGGATGCAGACGCCGGCCGGCGTGCGCGTGGCGGACGGCAAGATCATCGTCACCGATTACGTGGCCGCCATCTTCAATCCCGACATGGCCTGGGCCGTGGGCCACATGTGGGTGGCCGCCGTGGAAACGGGCTTGTTCGTCATCGCCGGCATTTCCGCCTGGTATATGTTCAAGCGCCGCGAACCGGCCTTCTTCGCCCGCTCGTTCAAGCTGGCGCTGATGTTGCTGCTGGTCATCGCACCGTTGCAAGTGTGGCTCGGCGATTCCAGCGGCGTCGACGTCTTCAAGACCCAGCCCGCCAAGGGCGCGGCCATCGAAGGCCACTGGCACACGAACCGCGATGGCGAGGGCGCAGCCTGGTCCTTGCTGGCCTGGCCCAACCAGGCGGAGCAAAAGAATGACTGGTCCGTCGAAGTGCCCGGCATGCTCAGCGTGATCGCCACGCATAGCGCCACGGGCAAGATCACGGGCCTGGCCGACATCGCCCGCGCAGACCAGCCGCCCATGCTGCCGCTGCTGTACTACGCGTTTCGCGCCATGGCCGGCATCGGCATGTGGTTCGTGCTGCTGTCGTTCTGGACCTTCGTGGCTTGGCGCAAGGTGGGTGGACGGGTGCAGGAGTTCGTGCGCAACCGCAAGCTGCTGCTGGCCTGGGTGCTGACGATTCCGCTGCCCTACATCGCCGTCGAGTGCGGCTGGATCGTGCGCGAAGTGGGACGCCAGCCGTGGGTCGTGTACGGCTTGCTGCGCACGCGCGACGCCGTCTCCGACGTGGCGGCCCATGCCGTGGCCGGCAGCATGCTGATGTTTGCCGTGTTTTACGTCGTGCTGTTCCTCACCTTCTTTGTGTTTGCCAAGAAATGGCTGCAACAAGGCCCGGACGTGGCGCTGCCGCTGCCGGACGCCGCCCATGCCGCGGGGTATTGAAATGCGCCGCCATCTGACTAGGAGTGTGTAATGGATATGAATTCGCATGCCATGCTGGGCAATGCCTGGTTCGGCTTGATCGGCCTGATGCTGATCTTTTACGTCGTCACGGACGGCTTCGACCTGGGCGTGGGCATCCTCAGCCTGTTCACCCGCCGCGAGCAGGAACGCAACCTGATCTTCCAATCGATCGCCCACGTGTGGGACGCCAACGAAACCTGGCTGGTGGTGGTGGGCGGCGCCCTGTTCGGCGCCTTTCCCAGCGCTTACGCCACCTTGCTGGAACAGCTGTACATTCCCATCATGCTGCTGATCGCCAGCCTGATCATGCGCGGCGCCTCGATCGAGTTCCGCCATGCGGCCGGCAACAAGCGCCTGTGGGACGTGGTCTTCGGCGTGGGCAGCCTGCTGGCCGCCGTGGCGCAAGGCGTGGTGCTGGGCGAGGTCATCACGGGCTTGCAGCCGGGCCCGCTGAGTGCGGTCTTCACGGCCTGCACGGCGCTGGGCGTGGTGGCCGGCTATTGCTTGCTGGGCAGCACGTATCTGATCAAGAAGACGGGCGGCCTGCTGGAAGCGGCGGCGCGCCGCTACGCGACCACCAGCGTGCTGGCAACGGTCGCGGCCGCCATCGTGCTGTCGGCCGGCACCATGGTCTTCAGCGCCATCGGCCACGACCGCTGGGCGCAGCCGGGCGTGTTCGGCGTGCTGCTGGCCCTGGCCGCCATCGCCGCCAGCGCCCTCATCTACATCCTGTGGGCCGTGCACGTGAACGGCGTGCGCGGCCCCTTCCGCGGCGCCATCGTGCTGTTCCTGGCGTCGTTCGCGGGCCTGGCCATCAGCTTCTTCCCGGACCTGGTGCCGGGCAAGCTGAGCATCGCGGCGGCCGCGTCCGATGAGCCGACCCTGATCTTCATGCTGATCGGCATGGGCACGATGCTGCCGATCATGATCGGCTACAACCTGTTCCAATATTACGTCTTCGAGGGCAAAGTCGTGCCCCGGAAACATTGATTCACATCACAGCATGCGTCTTCCATCATGATCATTCGCCCCACCACCAACTGGTTCCGCATGCTGTTTGTCTGGGATGGCTCGGTGCTGCAAGCCATCATCCCGCAATTGCTGCTGATGCTGGTCGTCAGTTCGCTGGCCTTGCTGACGGATGGCCGTATCTTCGGCGTCAAGATTCCGCTCGATACGGCGCCGTTTCCCATGGTCGGCATCAGCCTGGCGATCTTTCTCGGCTTTCGCAATAACGCCAGCTATGCGCGTTTCGTCGAGGCGCGGCATATCTGGGGGCAATTGCTGATCGCCGCGCGGGCCCTCGCTTCGCAGGCGCTCACGTATCTGCCGCAGGAAACGAGCGGCCTGGACCACGAGTTGCTGCTGCGCCGCCTGGTCGCCTTCGTCTACGCGCTCAAGCACCAGCTGCGCCAGACGGACCCGCAGGAAGACCTGCTGCGCTACCTGCCGGCCGAGGACGTGCAGCGCTTGCAGGGCGTCAACTTCAAGCCCGTCGCCATCCTGCATGCGGTGCGCGCCATGCTGCACGACGCCGTGCAGCGCCAGGGGAGCCAGACGCAGCTGCTGTGGATGCTCGACACCCAGCTCAACGACCTGGCCGCCACCGTGGCCGGCTGCGAGCGCATCAAGAACACGCCGATCCCGTATCCGTACGGCGTGCTGGTGCACCGCACCGTCTACATGTATTGCTTCCTGTTGCCGCTGGGCCTGGTGGACGCCATCGGTGTGGCCACGCCCCTCATTTCCGTCTTCGTCGCCTACACCCTGTTTGCGCTGGAAGCCATCGCGCAACAGATCGCCGAACCGTTCGGCCTGGCGCCCAACTGCCTGGCCCTCAATGCCATGACGCGGGAAACGGAACGCTCGCTGCTGGAATTGCATGGCGACCCGCTGCCGCCGTCGATACGGCCCTGCCCGCGCTATCAGATCAATTAACTGGAGGATACCTATCATGGAATGCGACATCACCACCATCGAACGCGACGGCTACCTGGACGTTCCCATGGTGCGCCACCAGGGGGGCGTGGCCACGGCGGGCCGCGACATGGTGGCCGAGGAGTATCCCGTGGCCCTCGTCTACAACGGCATCGCCCACGCCGTGATGATGGCCACGCCGCGCGACCTGGAGGAATTCGCCGTCGGCTTTACCTTGACCGAAGGCATCGTCGGCAGCGTGCGCGACATCTACGACCTCGACGTGTGCTGCGGCGAGGATAGCGCGGAAGTGCGGCTGACCATCGCGCAGCCGGATTTGATCAAGCTCAAGGCCCGCCGCCGCGCGCTGACCGGGCGCACGGGCTGCGGCGTGTGCGGCATCGAAAGCCTGGCCCTGCTGGACCTGGTGCCGGAAAAGATCACGCGTCCCCTGCCGCCGCTGGTGGCCAGCAGCGCCATCCTCGGCCGCGCCGCGCGCGAACTGCTGCCTTACCAGGAGCTGATGCACAAGACGGGCGGCGTACATGCGGCCGCCTGGTGCACGGCCGAGGGCGCCATCGTGAAAGTGTTCGAGGACGTGGGCCGGCATAACGGCCTCGACAAGCTGATCGGCTACCTGGCCCTGCACCGCATCGCCATGCACGACGGCTTCGTCTTTCTGTCCAGCCGCGCCAGCTATGAACTGGTGCGCAAGTCGGCGCGCATGCATATCGGGCTCGTCGCCACCATCTCGGCGCCCACCTCGCTGGCCATCCGCATCGCGCGCCAGGCCGGCATGCAGCTGGCCAGCTTTTGCCGCCGCGACGGCTTTGTCGACTACACGGCGGGCAAAGATAGCGGCCAGCATGCACCTTAGCATGCACCTTGAACGGCAAATGCTGCATTCTTTGCTGTAAAGCAAGTGCACGCTTGACTTGCCATCGCTGCGGGCTTTCAATGGTCATTGTTTCCATTAATTAACTTTGTCCGCGTGCCAGCACACGGCGCGGCAGCGATGAAAGGATGACCGCAATGGCCCTGGCACAGGAGCAGCATCTGATGGATACATGGCAAACGGGCGGCTTGAAGCCGCGCGCCTGCGACTGCGGCGGCACCGTCTTCACCATCCTGCACCAGCGGGTGATGGCGGACATGCGGCGCCGGCAATTTCTCGGCGGCGCGGCCGCCATGCTGGCGCCCTTCATCGGCTTGTCCACCAGCAACGCCATCGCCCAGCAGCCGCAAACGCCCCAGCGCCCACTGCTGCTGACCAATCTGCGCCTGTTCGACGGCACGGGCAAGGCGCCCCGCTCCGGCATCCACGTGCTAGTGACGGGCCCGACCATTACCGCCCTGTTGCCGGCCGGCGAAAAGGTGGACGGCGCGCAAGTGATCGATTGCCAGGGCAAGCTGGCGATGCCGGGCTTGATCGACGCCCACTGGCACACCATGCTGGCCGCCATCAACCAGGTGACGGCCATGACGTCCGATATCGGCTATCTGTACCTGGTGGCGGCACAGGAAGCGCAGCGCACCCTGCTGCGGGGATTTACGTCCGTGCGCGATCCGGGCGGCCCCGCGTTTGCATTACAGCGCGCCATCGATGAAGGCATCGTCGACGGCCCCCGCATCTTTCCGTCCGGCGCCATGATTTCGCAAACGTCGGGCCATGGCGACTTCCGTTTGCGCTCCGACATCCCCCGTGCGGCGAATGCGCCGCTGGGCATGGCGGAAACGGCGGGCATGGCCATGATCGCCGATGGCGAGGCGGAAGTGCTGCGCCGCGTGCGCGAGCAGCTGATGCTGGGCGCGACGCAAATCAAGATGATGGCGGGCGGCGGCGTCGCCTCCATGTACGACCCGCTCGACAGCACGCAGTATTCGGAGCGCGAACTGCGCGCCGGCGTGGAAGCGGCCGCCGACTGGGGCACGTATGTGATGACCCACGTCTACACGCCGAAAGGCATACAGCGGGCCATCCGCGCAGGCGTGCGCAGCATCGAGCACGGCCAGCTGGCGGACGACGACTCCGCGCGCCTGATGCGCGACACGGGCACGTGGTGGAGCCTGCAACCGTTCCTGCAGGATGAAGACAGCAATGTGTATCCCGATGCAGCGCGCAAGGCCAGCCAGAGGATCGTATCCGAAGGAACGGTGAGGGCGTATGCTCTGGCGCAAAAGTACGGCATCAAGACGGGCTGGGGCACGGATATCCTGTTCAACGCGAAAAACACGCCCACGCAAGGCCGCCAGCTGGCGAAACTCACGCGCTTTTACGACCCATTGACCTTGCTGGCGCAGGCGACGGGGCAAAATGGCGAACTGCTGGCCCTGTCCGGCCAGCGCTCGCCCTACCCTGGCACCTTGGGCAAGCTGGCCGCGGGCGCGCTGGCCGACTTGCTGGTGGCCGATGGCGACCCTGCGAAAAACCTCGATTTCCTCGCCCAGCCGGAAGAAAACCTGCTGCTGATCATGAAGAACGGCCGCATCTACAAGGACAAATTGCGCGCGCCATTGGCAAGCTGAAGGCGGGCGCGTTGGCAACGGCGTTGGCTTGCCGCATAATGCGCCCATGTTCAAACTGACTTTTCTCGGCACGTCTTCCGGCGTGCCCACGCGCTACCGCAACGTCACGTCGCTGGCCCTGCAAACGACGCACAACCGCGACTGGTGGATGATCGATTGCGGCGAAGCCACGCAGCACCGGCTGCAGCGCCTGCCCCTGTCTGTGCACGACCTGGTGGGCATCTGCATCACCCACGTGCATGGCGACCACAGCTATGGACTGCCGGGCTTGCTGGCCAGCGCCTCGATGACGGGGCGCAAGAAGCCCTTGCTGCTGATCGCCCCGGCCGCCATCAAGGCCTGGATCGACGCGACCCTGCTGCACACGGAACTGTTCCTGACGTATCCGCTGATCCACATCGACGTGGACAGCGCGCCAGTGGTGTACGAGGAAGCGGGCTTGACCGTCTCGCGCCACGCGCTGTCGCACCGCGCACCGAGCGTCGGTTATCGTTTCGCGCTGGAAACGAGCAGATGGAAGCTGGACAAGGCGGCCCTGCAGGCGGCGGGCGTGCCTCCTGGTCCCGCCTGGGGACTCTTGCAGGCTGGCCAGGATGCGCTGTTCGACGATGGCACGGTCTTGAGTGCCGCCGCTTTCCGCCAGACGGAAACGCAGCGCGCCACGGTGGTGGTCGGCGGCGACAACGATACGCCGGCCTTGCTGGCCGACGCTTGCGCGGATGCGCAACTGCTCGTGCATGAAGCCACGTACACGGAAGCCATGCTGCAAAAGGTGGGGCTCGGCCCCACGCACAGTTCCGTGCAGCGCGTGGCGCAGTTCGCCGAAGCGGTCCGCTTGCCGAACCTGATCCTCACCCACTTCAGCGCCCGCTATCACCATGCGGAAGGCATGGCCGAACTGGAAGCGGAAGCGCGGCTGCATTACTCGGGTGAACTGTTCCTCGCGCGCGATTTCGACAGCTATGAACTCGACGCGGCCGGCGTGCTGAAAAAACTACCTGGGAAATCCCAATAACAACACCTAACAAAACCGTAGCGAGCGGAAGTAAGTTGTGGTTGAGAAGCGCAACTGTACGAAGGTACAGTGAGCATCGCAGACCGCAAATTACGACGCGCAGTAGGTTTTGTTAGGTGTTACTTTAGTGGGGATTGACGCCATACTGCGCCGCATACTCCGCGGCCAGCACGTGCGCCGCCTGCTGCTGTGACGGCGTGAGAATTTCCAGCAACTGGTCGCGGTTCTTGATCGATTGTGCGCTGCCCGCCTCGGCCGGCATGGCGATCCACGCATACGCCTGCACGTAATCGAGTTCCACGCCCTGCCCCTGCGCGTACAGCAAGCCGTACTCGTTCTGCGCCGACAGGGAGCCGGCTTCGGCCGCCTGCTTGTACCAGAACGCCGCCTCGGCATAGTCTTGCGGTACATCAATCCCCTTGCGGTAAGCCTGCGCCAGGTTGAATTGCGACTGGCCATCGCCCGCCTCGGCCGCCTGGCGGCCATACGCGAGCGATTGCGCCATGTCTTGCGCGACGCCATCGCCGCCCGCATACATCAGGGCAAGATTCGCCAGCGACGGCGGGAAACCCGCCTGCGCGGCTGCCGTGAACAATTCCACCGCTTTCGGCAAATCCTGCGTCACGCCATGGCCCTGGTAATACAGGCTGGCCAATAAATGCTGGCCGGCCGGATCGCCCGTGCGCGCCGCCGCATCGAATTGCTTGAAGGCCTCGGCATAATGACCGTCGTTATAGGCGAGGATGCCCGCTTCATTCAAAGATTCAGGAGAGGAGCTCATAAAGATTCCTTATTCGGGGATTTTTTGGCATTGTACACAGCACTGTTCCGCGCAGAATGCACGATAGGAAATCGTGTGGCGCATTGCCGGATTCATGCAGTATGATCATTCTCCGCCTGATGCAATCCACGCATTGTGCACTCGTGCCCGACCATAAATATCGCCATGAAACTGATCGCTCTGCTTTTATCCCTGATTTCCACCTCGGTCTATGCTGGTACCTTGCATCTGGATAAAGCCGCGACAGGCAAAGTGCGGCAAGCCGCCGATATCCGCTATACGAATCACGATGAAAAACAGACGTATCGGCTGAAAATCGGAAAGCAGTGGATGCATGGCAGTTGCAGCAGCAGCGGCACGGGCAATTTGCACGCGCTGCTGCTGGACATGAATTTCGACGGCCATGCCGACCTGTGGGTCACCGGATACACGGATAGCCAGGGACGCATCCGCTGTTCCGATGTATGGTTATGGGATGCGCCAGCGCAGCAATACCGTTTCAATCAACCCTTGTCAGCCATTCCGAATCTGAACATCAACATGGCCGAGCAAAGAATCGAAGGGGGCATACCCAATTGCGGCTGCGCGGCGCAATGCTTTTATGAAGACAGCTATGCGTGGCAAGCCAGCAAATTAATTACCATCGCCCGGCGCGAACAGGATTGCGAACGCTATCGGGAATACCGCTTGAATGACAAAAACGACTTGATTATCGTCAAGGATGAAATCATCGATAGCGGCAATCCCGGCCAGCAGGCAATCGAGAATAGCAAAATCTTTGACTGGCAGCGCCATGCGCAAACCATGCGCAAACCTTGGGAATGAGGTTTATCCAGCCTCATTGCCGCCACAGACACGACACCAGCGAGTAATGACATGACGACACATCCAGCTTCCATTACCTTCCATCCCGCCAAGGCGGAAGACACCCCGGCCTATATCGACTTGCGGGGCAGGACGCGGCAAAACGCCGTGTCCGCGGAACGCCTGGCGGAAGTGGGCATCACGGCCGGCACCTGGGCGGAAATGATGCGTTCGGGCAGCCTGCCTGGCCACGTCTGCCATCATGACGGCCAGCTGGCCGGCTACTGCTTTGGCGAGCGCGACACGGGCGAAATCATCGTCCTGGCGCTGCTGCCGGAATTCGAAGGGCTCGGTATCGGCAAAACCTTGCTGGAACTGGTGATGACGGAACTGCGCGAGCACGGTCATCAACGGCTGTTCCTCGGCTGCTCCGACGACCCCGCTTCGCGTTCCTACGGCTTTTACCGCTACCTGGGCTGGACCTCGACGGGCGAGACGGACAAATACGGCGACGAGGTGCTGGAGTTTCGCTTTACGGCCTAGCGTCTAGCCCGGCACGCGGCTGGCATCCCACACGCGCAGGATCTGCGTAATGGCACCGTCCAGCACGGCGTAGCCCACGCCATCGCGGGTCTGGATAGCCACGCCCGACAGAAAGCTGTCGAAGACGGACGCCAGCGCCACGGCATCCATATCACCAGGCAATTCGCCGCTGGCCATGCCCCGCTCGACGCAGCGCACGAAGCCGGCGCGGGTGCGACTGCGCGAAGCCGTCAGCGGTGCAGCCACGGCCGCATGCTCGGCCGTCGGCGCGCTCATGCAACCGAGCGCCACCATGCAGCCGGGCGGGTGGCCCGCATCGGACTGCATGCTGGCCGACTGGCGCAAGGCCAGCTCGATGGCTGCGCGCGGCGCCAGGCCATCGTCCCACAGGCATTCTGTCACGCGTGCAAACGTGTCCAGATAGCATTGCGCCGCTTCGCGGAACAACGCTTCCTTCGAGCCGAACGCCGCATAAAAGCTGGGCGCGGAAATGCCGCCGCCCAGGCTCGCCTTGAGCTGGCTCAAGGACGTCGATTCATACCCCTGCTGCCAGAATAAAAACATGGCCTGCTCGACCGCTGCCTGCCGGTCGAACGTGCGCGGCCGTCCCATTTGCGCCATCCATCGCTCCTTCTCATCTACCCATATGCTACTTACATACTACTCGATACAGAAGTCGTTGACAACGCGGTGCGCCATCGCCTATATTTATACCGATCGATACATATGTACCGCAATGACGGTCAGGGGTACTCCTGCGCCTGATCACTTGACAAGGATGTTTGCCGTGAATCACGCCACTATCACTACCGGAGGCAGCCCTGCGCCGGCCGACCGCCTCCCCGTCGCCGGCTTGCTGGCCCTGGCCATGACGGGTTTTATCTGCATCGTCACGGAAACCTTGCCCGCCGGCTTGTTGCCGCAGATCAGTACGGGACTCGGCATCAGCGCCGCGCTGGCCGGACAAATGGTCACGGCCTATGCCCTCGGCTCCCTGCTGGCAGCCATTCCGCTCACCATCGCCACGCGCGGCTGGCGCCGCCGCAACGTGCTGTTGCTGACCATCATCGGCTTTCTCGTGTTCAATACCGTCACGGCGCTGTCGTCCCACTACTGGCTGACCCTGGCGGCCCGCTTCTTTGCCGGCATGGCGGCCGGACTGGCGTGGAGCTTGCTGGCCGGCTACGCGCGGCGCATGGTGGCGCCGCATCAGCAAGGCCGCGCCCTGGCGCTGGCCATGGTGGGCGCGCCCGTCGCCCTGTCCCTGGGCGTGCCGCTGGGCACCCTGCTCGGCTCCCTGGTGGGCTGGCGCGCCGCATTCTGGATCATTTCCGCCCTGACATTGATCCTGATCGCCTGGGTGCTGGCGAAGGTGCCGGACTACCCGGGCCAGTCCATCCATGAACGCCTGCCCCTGCGCCGCGTCTTCACGACGCCGGGCGTGCGCCCCGTGCTGGCCGTCGTCATCGCCTGGATGCTGGCGCACAATATCCTCTACACCTACATCGCCCCGTTCGTGGCGCCGGCCGGATTGACGGAGCGGGTCGACCTGGTCCTGCTCGTCTTCGGCGTCGCCGCCATGGCCGGCATCTGGATCACGGGCAAGCTGGTCGAGCGCCACCTGCGCGCCGCCGTGCTGGCCAGTCTGGCCGTGTTCGGCGCCACGGCCCTCGTGCTGGGCATCGCGTCACAGTTTCCCATTGTCATTTACCTGGGCATGGCCGTCTGGGGCTTGTCCTTTGGCGGCGCGGCAACGCTGTTGCAGACGGCGCTGGCCGACACGGCCGGCAGCGGCGCCGACGTGGCCTTGTCGATGAACGTGGTGGCGTGGAATGGGGCCATCGCTGCAGCGGGCGTGGCAGGCGGCGCCTTGCTGGAAACCTGGGGCGCGGGCGCCTTCCCGTGGGCCATGGTCAGCTTGCTGGTGCTGGCCTTTGCGATCGCCTGGTCGGCCCGCGCGCACGGCTTCCGGCCGGGACGGCGCAGCGGCGGCGCGCCCGTGGCCGGGCATTGAGCATCAGGGAGCCGCAGAGACACTCATGATGCGCGGCACATGTCCCGTCTGCGCGAGGAAACGGACCAGGGTGGCATGCGGCAGCGCCACCGTGGCCGTGTTGCGCAGCGGATGCTTGACGAACCGGACATCGCCGGCGCTGCTTGCCAGCCAGCGTGACAGGGTTTCTTGCATGGAGAATCCTCAGCGCGGACGCGATAAAGAGATTGTAGCGGCGCGCCGCGTGCTGCGCTTGCCGTCAAGGCGGGTTCTCGTCCTTGTCGTCCTTGTCGGCCGCCGCCAGCCCCCAGTCATTCCAGCCTTCGCCAAACAGCTCGATCGGATGCTGCGTGCGTTCGGAACCATTGCCGCAGCGCATGGCATCCGGCGGACAATACTTGTCGCAACCCCAGCAAATGCGTTCGGGGTTCTTCGGGTTTAAGGGAAAGGGCTTGGCCATGGGAGGCGATCGTGTTCCGTTGAGGGTTCCTTGTCGACTCTAGACCTGGCGCGGGGGGAGGTCAAACCAATTTCAGCTAGAAATTTGCTCAAGTCAAATTTGCGAAGATTGCTGTGGCGGTAGCTTGCGCCTGACGTTCACCCAAAGACCAGACTATGCCATCCAAAGATAACCATCATTCCCTTTCATAACTGGTCACCGCATCATTCGCATTACTCTCGATGACCTTCATCATCCTGGCATTGCCCCGATATTTCATCTTGAGAATTCTCAGCTGATTTTTCGCCGCCTTGCAGTATTGGTGCATGCTCTTGAGAATGTCATCCTGCTGCCGCTTGGGTAGCTCCCCATCAAACTCTCCCGCCAGGTGCGCGCATGCTTCTGCGTTATAGATAAACCTGCTGACATCCTTGGGGAGTGGCTCGGCTGAAAAAGCGAAAGAGAGAACAAAATAAACTGGCACTATCAGGAAAAAATCGCGCATAATTTTCCTTTAATAGCCGTTATTAGACCAGTGTGGCCGGTCGCTTCCAGGCCCGTTGTATTTCTTGACCCCATATGTCGCAGCGACCGCGATAAGTTGCCTGTTCATGCCGGTTCTCGGCAAAGTGGCAATCTTCACCAGATTACCGCTCGCATCTTTCACCTCCACCGTTCCGCTCCACATCACATCCATATCAATCGCAAGGCCAGAATTGTGTTGCGAGCGTAGTGCAGGCTTGATGGGCAAATGATTAATCTGCAAGACAATCAACATCGCCTTGGCAGCCTTGACAGATGCGTCCATTTCACCATGATCCCACTCGATATTCACCCCCGCCATTTTGGGGATGTGTTGGGGATCCAGCTGTTTTCTTGCGAGTCTCCAGGCATAATGCATCAGGTAAGAGCGTTGCGGTGGTCTATAAGTGGCATTGATTGCAACCCTGATCCCCGCCTCTTTCATTGCATGCAGAAAGTCTTCTACGGCCAGACGAAAATTTCCTGATAAATCCCTCGTGTTAGTACTGCCTGGAAATTTTCGTCCTCATTTTTCACCGCTGAGTTCGTCATCCATCTCGCCTCCGCCATAAAGTATCCTTAATTTAATGCAAAATTAAAGAGATAGCTTTGACAGGAAACAGGAGGCTTGGGGTAGCCGTATCAACTGCATATAATCGCCTTATCGCGTAGAAACGGCCACTTCCAGCACGATACGCGCCACATTGACACCGCCGTCGGCGGCCGGCTGTGCCTTCAGCTCATCTTGCGCGTAGACCATCGTCACCATCGCGCCAGGCACGAACAGCCTGATGTCTTGCTTGTGGTTTATGTAGATGCTTTCGTCCACTGCCGAGCCATCCGCCATGCGCAAGGTGAAGCTGTTGACCTGATCGCCACGGCGGCTGTCCTGGCCCGCGAAATACGTGCGTTCAATGATGCCCGTCAAGGTTTGCGTCGGGAGGCGCTTAGCCTCGATGCTTTCCCACCAGACATCAGAAGCGAACAAGCCATGCCTGCCCTTCAGGCCCATGTGGGGCCTGGCACTGTCGAGGGTGAGGGCCTGGGTTTTGGCGACGCGGCCGGGATCTTTTGCCAGGGCTTCGGCGAGGGTATAGACGGGTTTCATCAGGTGCAGGAATTGTTAAAACGGTCGCTCAATGTTTGCGCCGGATGACGTAGGCGTTGCCGGCAGGCTCGAAACCGAGCGTCGGATAGTAGGACATGGCGTCCGGGGCGGAGAGCAGTATCAAGGACACGTCGTCGCCGATGATGGCCTGGGTACGCTTGACAAGTTCCTTGCCGATACCCAGCCCCTGGTACCGCTGGTCGACGGCCAGGTCCGACAGATAGCAGCAATACGCATAATCGGTCAGCGAGCGGGCCACCCCCACCAGCTCATTATCCACCCAAGCCGACAGCGAGAGGCAAGGCGCGGCGAACATGCGCGCGATTCTCGGGAGATTGGCGGTCGGGCGCTTGATGCCGGATTGATCGAAGACACGGATGACATCGAGCGGATCGAGGGGGAAGTTATGGCGATATTCGACGGTGATGTTTTTCATTGGTTCACGGGTGTAAAGAGTTCGCGCATGGCGCGTTTGCATTCAAAATATTGCCATTGCGGGCACGGGAAGAAACCTCTTGTATGCAATAGTATAACCAGCGGTCATCCATGCCTGTGGACGATACGCCCCAAGCGGGCGGAGGCAGCGGGATCTGCCGGTTCATGGCGTGACAGCGCCGGAGCGCGCCAGAAGCCATGATGCCACCGGGTGGCCGCCAACTCCCTCGCCGGCCTGCCGTACGTTGATTCAAGCGCCTCCGACCTGTTAAAATATATGCAAATTTCAATAAATAAAACCGTAAATAACCCGGATTTTTCAGATACAAGGAATGTGCTTAGCCAATGAAAGCCATTATATTCTGCACCAGTTTCATAAAAGATGCGCCATCCTGGGAAAGCCGGTATCAACGGTGGCTCGATTACTACGAAAACATACCAATCAATGCAATAAAAAAAATAATGATTGACGATGGTTCGCCATTTCTTCCACCTGCCGAAATCATCAAGACGGTTTCCCATAAAGATACGCTGATTTCAAATGACGAGAAAAATCTCATCATTCGCTTCGATAACAATCTGGGGCGACAAAGCGGGATTGATTATCCTGGCTGGTGGCGGAGCTTTCTCCACTCCATCAATGTGGCAAATGAATTAGGCGTCGATAAAATCATCCACATCGAGTCGGACGCCTATATTATGTCGCCGCACCTGGCAAATTTCATCAATGAAATAGAATCAGGCTGGAACGTCCTATGGTCTCCACGCCATCGTTTTCCAGAGACTGCCATTCAAGTCATCTGCAGAGATCAGTTTGGCATTTTTGAGAAATTCAAGGACGACAACCTGAGCCTGGCTTTCCCGGATATCGCGGAAAATTTGCTTCCTTTCACAGCTGTACACAAGCAGTTCAAAGGCGACCGCTACAGCGATTTCACGAAAAACAGATGGATATTTCGTTCGCGAAAATTCAACAATATTCCGATCTTTCAGCGGGAATTTTTCTGGGAAACGATACCGCCGGATGCGGACTTTGTCACCCAAGGGGTTAGCCGTCAACAATTCACCTATCGACGGGGCGAAGAAGCCTGACTGCGTCACGCTGAAAATTCGCCAACGCGCACATGCCTGGCGATGCCCCTTCCTATCCAATATCGAATAGACTTGGCAAGGATGTAAATATATTGCTACCCTCACAATTGAAAGAACGCGTGTACGCCCCCCTTGTCGTTTCTTTTTTTCTTGTTGCCGGTATTTCACCGGCACTCGCGACCACAATAGACGAGGATCGGACACGAGGCGACATACATGGCTTGTTTGAGATAAGGGATGCTGCCGTCAAGTTTATTGCAGCAGAAAATCTCAAAAATGGAACAAGATGGCAAGTCATGCAGCCGAACCGGAAGATTCTGGTTACCAAATGCGCAGCGCCTTTGCGTGCCGCATGGGTTCCGAAAAGCCACGGCCTGTCTGGGCCGAATGTTGCCGTGAGTTGCGCCAAGACCGACAATCCCGCGATACAGCATAAATGGGAAGTGTTTGTGCCAGTTAGCCGTTAAAGGGGGCATCGCGCATAAATGATCGCTTGGGAAGCCAAGATCGAATGGGCGCAAAGGCCAGTTCCGCCATTGGCGCATGGACAAAGGCGTTGGACGTCGTGGATGCCGGCTCAATTGAAACGCAAGCCACGAAATAGATATCAAGGCAATTGGGCCATGGACGAATAAAAGCAATCCTCCCGCACCTGACCTGACAACATGCGATAAAAAAGCCAGTCAAATGACTGGCTTTTCTTATTATGTCGGACTTTCCTGAAACTGTTTTGCACTATCACAAATCTCATACCATGCAGGCTTGGAGCCGACATGCACATGGAATTGTATTCTTGCCTCAGGGTCATCATCCAAGCAATTGACTGAGATTGGAAATGAATCATTCTCTGAGCCAATTTCCCCTAAAGAAGTTCCGCATTTTTTGCAAAAAGTTCTTGCATATGTAAACGGAGGCTCCGGCTCATAGCGTTGAATGAATTCCCGTCCCGCCAGCAAGGTAAATGAATTTTTATCAACGAAGGCCAGGGCGCTCGCTCCAGCCTTCCGACAACGGGAACAGTGACACATGCCCATCATTGCCGGAGGGGATGCCAATTCAAACTTTACCGAGCCACAGCAGCAACTGCCTTTGATCATGAGGAGTCCTTTTTGAAAGTTGACACTGTATTTTTACACAGTATTTACAAAAAGACAAGGCGCACATGATTCAGAAAGCTCCGTGCGCGCGGGGCTGCCGCGCAGCGGGGAATTGCTGCCGCATCACCGGATATCGGCAGACTATTCTTGGCCATCAGGGCCAGATCATCTCCAAACCGACCATCTTGACGAAGAAGAAGGTGACGAGCCCCAGGCCCAGGAGCGTTAGCACGAAGAGTGCGGCCACCTTGCCGCCCGCGCGCAGCACCGCGCGCGCCTCTTGCTCTTTCCCCTTCTTCCCTTGATCGTAATGCCACTTGATGGCGAAGAACATGCCCGTGCAAAGCACGAGAGCCTTGAACGTAACGAAGACTATAGGGGTCCAATCCATCATTTTGAGTATTTCCAGGTTTTATTACTTGATACTGTCTATCGTGAGGAGCACTTCCCCAAAACGCTGCTTCCGCAACTACGGTTCAAACCATCCCCCAGGGCATCCTGCGTGACTCTTTCATTATAGCCAGCTATGAAATATCAAGAGCACCGAGCGCCGTGATTTGCCGAATGCGGATGAGCGAGGTGAAAACGTCAGCGACGGCCATGCAAGGATGGTGTTGCTGCAGGTTCTGACACATACTACTTTAAAACAATATCCATACATTGAGACAAAATGTCCCAGTTGCAAACCATACAAGATTGAAACCTGACCATCTGCTTGCCGCGCCTGGCCGGGAATAATGGGCCACGTTTTTTGCAGCTTGCGGAGGCGTTGCAGGCGGCGGTGGCAGACGGATCGCTGACACCCGGTGACCGCCTGCCTCTGCAGCGCCGGCTGGCGGCACGTGTGCGTCCCCCTCGAATTACTCGGGAAAACCATTGCCAACTGCAATAGTCGCCGCCTTCACCGCAATCATTTCGGCCCCCGGGAGGCCCCTGTCAGCATTGGTCAGCACCGCCACATACAGCTGTTTCTCGGGCAGACGCAAAGCGTAGGTGGAAAAGCCGGGAATGCCGCCGCCATGTGACTGCATTGGCATGCCGCGCATCTTGCGCACGCTCCATCCGTAGCCATAGGGAACACTTTTGCCGTCGGCCAGGACATGGGCGGTAAACGCTTTCTGCTGGCTGGAAGGCTTAAGCAGTGTGCCGGCGCTGACGGCGGCATCCCAGCGCGCCAGGTCGTCCACCGTGGACACGAGCGCTCCGGCCGCATACGGCAGCGTCATGCTGACCGCCTTGCCTGGTTCGAAGCCGGAGCCGGCACTGCTGCGCGTATAGCCCTTGGCGCGCATCGCACTGCCACGCTCATGGCCTTCGTACGCGCTGTCGTGCATACCGAGCGGCACGAAGATGCGCTGCTCGACGAATTTGGCATACGACAGGCCTGAGACCTTTTCAATAATTGCACCCAGCAAGAAGTAACCCGAATTACTGTACGCATAGCGCGTGCCTGGCTCGAACTGGAGCGCATCGTTCTTGAAGCTGTCTATCATCTGACTCACCGTCTGATCCGTATTCATTCCCGCCTCAAAGGTCGGCTTGTTGGTAAAGTTTGCGATGCCCGAGGTATGCGTCAGCAGATGTTCGATCGTAATGCGCTTGCCTCCGCTGGGGTAGTCGGGAAGGAACTTCCGGATGTCGTCGCCCAAAGCCAGCTTGCCTTCATCCGCCAGCATCAGGATGCCGGTGGCGGTGAACTGTTTGCTGATAGAGGCGATGCGCATCACCGTGTCCGGGGTCATGGGCAGGCCCTTGGCCACGTCGGCCATGCCATACGCCTTGCGAAACACGGTAAGGCCAGCCTGCGTGACAATGACAGTGGCGCCAGGCTCGTTTGCCTTGAACAGGGGCGCGATCTCGCTGTCGATACGTGCGGCCAGCGCCACTTCTTCGCTGGCCCCAGTGACGCTTGCAGGAGCAACCGTGGTGGTGGAGGCGGAGTCAGCGTGGCTGGCGGGAGCTTGCAGCACCAAAAGCAGTGTCAGCAGCAGCGGTGAGGCGAGGCGACGCGAGTAAAGTTTCGACATATGGATATCCCGTTGAAAGTGGCTCGGCAGCGCGACCGTTCGCGCCAGCTCAGTAAGGAAGATAAAGAGGATGACGGCAAAGAACCAGCGGCTTGCGACAAACTGCGTTTTCGGCGGACAAGCGGAAGAAAAACGTCGTTTTTTTAGCACGCACCGGGCTGGTCGAACGGATTGCCGTTTTTGCCAGTATTTACTTGAACATACAGTCGCCTTGTTGCACAATCAGCCATTTTCCTGGTGGGAGATGCACGATGAGTGACCAGAAAGCGGCCGGCGCCCTGACGATGGCAGATGTGACGGCCAGCGAGATCGCGGGCGATCAAACGCCGCAGCCCGCCAGTGCCGCGCCCTTGGCGAACTGCGCCAACTGCCAGGCGCCGCTGGGCGGCGCGTTTTGCCAGGCCTGCGGCCAGCCGGCCCACATCCACCATTCTCTGCTGCACCTGGCCGAAGAAGTCGTGCACGGCATCCTGCACTTCGACGCCAAGGCTTGGAAGACGCTCCCGCTGCTGGTGGCCTTTCCGGGCCGCCTGACGCGCCGCTACATCGACGGCCAGCGCAAGAACTATGTTTCGCCGCTGGCGCTGTTCCTGTTCATGGTCTTCCTGACCTTCTTCGTCACCTCGTTCGGCAGCGGCCAGCTTCTCAGCCGCGACGCCAATATCGCCTCGCTGACCAACCACGCCGCGTCCGCCAAGCTCCGGGTCGAGCGCAATGAGCAGGCGCTGGAGGAGGCCCGCAAGGCCAATACCGGGGTCGCCGGTGTCGAGAAGGCGCTGGCCGTTTCGCGCAAGCTGCAACACGAAGCCGAGCAACGCCTGCTGTACGTCGCATCACCCGAAAAAGTGAACAGTGAGGAGGCAGTTGAGCTGAGAGAGCCCGGTTGGTTCGACAAGACTGTCTCCAGGATCGCGTCCAGCCCGCCCAATCCCGACGCCACTTTTCCTGAGCTGGAAAAAAGCTTTCATCACGCCGCAGAGAATCCCGAGTTGGCCTTTTACAAGCTCAAAAACACGATCTACAAGTTCTCGTTCCTGCTGATCCCGATCTCGCTGCCCTTCATGTGGCTGATGTTTTTCTGGAAGCCTGGCGTGACCATGTACGAGCATGCGGTGTTCGTGCTGTACTCGCTGTGCTTCATGTCCTTGCTGTTGACCGTGCTGATACCGCTATCGATACTCAACCAGGGCTGGCTCATCGGATTGCTGGTGTGCGTGGCGCCGCCCCTGCACATGTTTCTGCAGCTACGCGGCACCTACAACCTGGGCAAATGGGGCGCGCTGTGGCGCACCTGCATGCTGCTGGTAGTGGCCAACATCGTGTTTTGCCTGTTCCTCGTGCTGGTGTTGATGAAGAGCGTGCATTAGCAGTACGAGGGTCAGGTCTGCTATTCGAATACGGACTGATGCGTTGGGTGCTGTAAAAGCTAACTCAGTCGAAGCCTGATTAGAACCACGAACGCGCGCCCGCAGCGCGCGGGGCTGCCGCGCAACGGCATTCGGGGCGGGCTGGACCGGTAGGCCCGGCCCTTCGAATCTCGCACGCAGGGCGCGAAGGGGAGCTGCTCGTTTCAGATAGGCAATAAAAACCGCCTTCGGGTGGTTTTTTATTGCCTAGCGGACGCGGTGAGTTGCACACATCAAGAATTGATGCGGCTTGCAAGCTGATTCACAATCTTATGCCTACAAAAATGCCTACAACGCCACGCTACCCGACAGCATCACATCGCTCTTATTAGAGTCCACGACCGAAAGCAATATTGCCAGAAGCATTGTTGACCGGATCAATTTTCTTTCTTGGGTTCATCCGATGCAACGATCAACTTCGCGGCTTCGACAACCTTCACAGCTTCAGCCTTCGCACTCTTTGCTTGCTGAAGGCTTTCGCTGACCATCGCCATTATTTTCGCTGGTAGATCGGGCGCCACTTTTATCGCATCTTTTACCGTGTCCGAATTGAGCAATTCTGACCAAGGAGAACCATGCTGTTCCGCCTCCACCAACCTCAACGGTGCTTCATCCAAGCGCGTCAATGCGGAGCGGAAAAGCGTCGCCTGAAACTCAGGATCTAGAACAGCAGCCTCTTTCCGGTAACCTTCATAGGCTTTGGCAACCGATGCTTTGAAGGCATAGTCCTCCGACAAGCGGAATCGCTGTCCAATCTGTTTGGTGGCTAACCAAGAAAACCATAGGGGGGCGCCTATTCCTAAGAAGGCAAGGAGTATCTGAGCAACTATGGCAGGCCAGTTTGGATTGTCTGCTCGCAGCTCCGCGGCCAATGAAGACAAACGGATGATTCCAATTACAGAGCCGGCGATCAAGGCTGCGACCAAGCCCCCGACCCATAACTGCATAGAACTACCCAGCGAGGCAGCTTTTTGATCGAATGCTCCTGCTAGTCCTTTGGTCGTTGTGATGTGGTAGGCCTCTTCACACTTTGCGATGAGTTTTTCAGCTATGTCTTCATTTTTTTTCATGCTATCCAAAGTAGCCTGGATCTTCTTCTGCATGTCATCCAATGCATTCTCGGTTTTCACCTGAACCTCGCCCCAGACAGTACTGGCTCGACTCTCTATAGAATCAAGTACTACCGCCGCCTTTGTTGCTGACTCGGCGCTTTTGGACGCATTTCTGTCGGTTTCTTGAGCGGTCTGCTCGACTGCCTCCCGCGCCTCCCTCAAAGCTTGCAAATCCAACTCAAGATTTTCTGCAACATGATGCGCGGCATTGATTGCGGTAACTTTGCTGGTAAGGTCCGGAATAGCCGCCTCAATGTCTTCCACGCGGCGTTGTGCGGCAACCGAGCGTCTGGCAAGCTGGGCTGGCAAAGCAGCATTTGGTACGGCCATCCATCCTGTCGAAGGTAGCAATTTATTACGTATAAATTGTAAAGTCTCAAGCATGGCGGGGAACCCCTGCACGTTCCCGGTGTAGGTGTTTGGCAGCGTCTGGGTCTGCATCACAGAAATACGATGTGGCAAATGCAATACCCATGGTTTCATCTCTTCGGGGTATTGTTCGGCGTTCACGGTGCGTAGGTCATCGGAGATACTGCGAGCGATCCAAGAGAAATCTTGCCGGTTTAAAGCTGGAGCTGGCCATCCCCAGTGATCACTGAAAATCTGGTCCGTATTATGGGAAAATGAACTCACTATTTCATCAGCGAACTGGTCGAGTGCGGCACACACTAAGGATAAATCTTGATGCATAGCTTGCTCCTCCCCGGAAACCAAATTATCCAAATGGCAACATGCGAGTGAGACTAACAATCAGAAATTGTCAATGCGACGCGAGGGGAATATCCGCCATCCAGACACGGGCTGACGCGCGGGGGCGTAGAAGCTGGCTCAGTCGGAAAGCAAACTAGGACCAAGACCGCGCGTATGCGGCGCTCGAGGCTGCCGCGTAGCCGCAGTTTAAGGAATCGGGGCGGGCTGGGCCGGTAGGCCCATCCCTTCGAGCGTCACGAACAGTTTAACCCGTCGCCAGTTTTCAAGTCTTCAAAATACTTCATACAGTTCAAATGCTTACGCGTAATTTTGTTCCGCACGCAATGTTTTTCCACCACCTTGCAACGCACTGTTTTCACCGCCCCACACGGACGATGCGGAAACGTTTTTTTGTGCAAGTGTGGTCTGTACAGCCAGCGCTTAGTGGTCCGCGAAAGGAGGTAGTAAGTCTTGATCGACCAAACGGATTTCGATGGCGTTGGCTATCTTGACGTGCTCAGGGTTCTCGTCCGAGAACGGCACGTCGGTGACACTGACAATGATGGTGCCGATTTGTTTATCGTTATCCTTCTCGTCCGTGATCATCACAGGCACCAGCGCGCGGGCCTCTGGCACTTGCTGGACCGCCAGCACGCGCGGAAGGTAGAGCATCCAGCCTACGCCAGGCCGATCCTGGAATACCTGCTTCTCAAAATACTGATAGCGTGCGACATTGATGATGCTAGGTTGAAGACTACCGGCAATCATTGAGAGAAGCTCTATCACGCCATCAAGCCCCCCAAGACGTTGAATACCTTCGCCTTGATAATTAATCTCAAGGCTCCAGGCAGGCCAGTCCTCATCGTGAAACTGAAAAGTAATAGTCGCTCCATCGCCTTGCTTAAGTTCTCCATTCCATGCAGAAAAATAACGAATATTGTCGCCTTTAAACTCTGTTTCGAGTACCGCCTCGGCTGCAGGGGTGAGTTCTCCCAGGGCGTCGAAAGCTGGGTATCGAAGCGACTCCTCTTCGGTATCCCCCATCAGGAACCACTGTTTTCCCAGGGGATCAGTTTTTTGCAGAAATCGGACGATAGGCCCAATCTGTTCGACATTGGACCGGAAGGCTAACGATGTGCCGGGTGTCAGTTTTTTGAATGCGGCTTTTATTATGGTCATAATATTATGGAATGTGAAGGACGGATATTCCCAAACTGAGTAACTTTGGCTTCATATATCTGCAAGCCATCGCGGTTTGGAAGTAATACGTTAATGCGGCCGGTTTGTTTCTGTCTACGATTATTGATTGGGCCAGGGCCTGCTTCCCCATGTCAACGAAAATTTTTTCTTGAAAAGGGTATAAAAACTCACCTTCTCTATTAAAAAACTGATCGTATTCTGCTTGTGCCTCTTGCAACAAGCACATGCCAGATTTAAAGCCGTGGCCACTAGGGTCAGGTCCGCCATTAAGACACGGGCTGATGCGGTCGGTGCTGTGAAAGCTAGCTCAGTCGAAAAGCTAATTGGAACCACGAACGCGCGCCCTCGGCGCGCGGGGCTGCCGCGCAGCGGCAGCGGGTGGAGGATTCGGGGCGGGCTGGGCCGGTAGGCCCTGCCCTTCGAATCTCACACGCAGGGCGCGAAGGCGCCCTGCTCGCTTCCGCCAGGCAATAAAAAACCGCCCGAAGGCGGTTTCTTTATTTCCTGGCGGAAGCGGTGTAATGCGAATAGCTAGGAATCATAAGACTCTTCAGTCAACACTCAAAAACTGTACCTACAGAAATACCTACGAACGAATATCGGCAAAAAAAATACTTAGCGAAAAATATCACGCTGCTGGAGCTGGATCAGCACATAGTCGGATGCTCAAGTATGTAGGCAACTAACTCTCGCAGCCATATAACACATGGAATCAGAGGGGGGGCGATAAGCATAGAGCAAAAGGACACAGCTCAACAACATTCCACGTTGCCACTTAAAAGACTACATTTTGCTGATGTAAATCAAACCTTCGTCAATCATCAACCAAGATCAACTTGTAGAATGGAACCTCAATCGGAAGGTGGGAGTCCATGCTATGCACCTCAACAATAAGCATCAACTTAATGGTTATACTTTCGTCATCTCCACCGCCCTCTCGGTTGATGGGCGCTATCGGGGACTGATTTGGATTTCACAGCGAGGTGACAACGGAGCTGTACTTGACCCAGCATTGTGTATCGAGACGCCAGGGGCGCTAAAATCAATCCAAGCGATAAAAATCGAGGCTCTAGCCTATGTTCAGGAGCTGATGCAGAGCGACGCGCTTGGGCCACTTCTGGATGCACAGATGGAAGACACAGCCCAAAACCAGTCCTACTGAGCAACCAAATTAAGATGCAAGAATTGCTGTCGTCCATTATTATCCGCGAGCACTCCCACACTCCTATCAAATTTGAAAAGCAAAGCTATCAACTAAAAGCCGAGAGATTTTCTCCCGTTGCGTGCCCCCGGCGAGAAGGCGCACAACGAACCTGATTTCTCCCCGATTCTTTCGCTTTATACAATGCCTTGTCGGCGGCCTCGACCAACTCAATAGGCTGGTTTTCTAAATAAATCGGAGAAAAAGCCTCCACACCGATACTCACGGTCACAATCCCAAGCGGATTTCCAGTATGTGCAATTTCCATCGATTGAACAGCGCCACGAATACTCTCGGCAACTGCCAATGTTCCGGCGAGGTCGCTTCCGGGTAGCAACACGACCATCTCCTCACCACCATAGCGGGCGGCAAGATCACCTGGTCGGCGCATACTATAAGCCAGCACCTTGCCAATTTTTCTTAAACACTCATCGCCGGCCACATGACCATAAATATCGTTGTATCTTTTAAAGAAATCAACATCGATCATAATTAATCCAAGCGAACTTTCCCCACGCTGCGCACGATTAAACTCTCCCATTAACGACTCGTCAAAATGACGCCGATTTGCTAGTCCCGTCAACCCATCCTGATTAGCAAGCCGAGACAAAGTTTCATTAATCAATTCCAACTCAATTCCAGCCAACATTAACTTTTGCTCAGTTTTTGAACGCAGATTTATTTGCTTCGCCATACGATAACCAAGGTAGGAAATGAGCAATACCAAAATCCCGCCAACCAAAAACTGAAGATAAACATCACTGCGCCAATTCGCCAACACTTCATCTTGCGACAATGCAGCGGAGACGGCCAAAGGGTATTCCTCAACCCTTCTATAGCTATTGATTCGTGTAACCCCGTCCAATCTCGATTTTATGGATGCCGTGCCTATCGGCCCTTTTGAAAGATAATCCTTAAACAATGGGAACTGCGATATATCTTGTCCAAGCATTTTTTCATCAAATGGCCTTCTCAATAAAAGTATGCCTTTTCCACTTGCGATAAAAATTGCTCCTCGCTTACCTATCGAAAATTTATCATAAAATACTTTGAAATATTTCATATCAATTGTAGCAAGGGCAACACCGCCGAAACTTCCATCAGGAAGATTAATGCGACGCGATACAGTAATAATCCAATCGCCAGTCGACTTGCTGCGTACAGGCGGACCGATATACGGGCCACGTTCGGTATTATTTCTATGGTACTTAAAATACTCTCGATCAGCATTATTCAAATTCTTTAGCAACACTTTCTGAGAATTGACCAGCCAGCTACCATCTTTGGCATAAACGAACACTCCATGCAACTGGGGTAACTCCGCCACGCGCATAACCAGTAGATCATGAATACGGGTCAGTTCAAGGTCAGAGGTTCCATCCTTCTCTATACGCTCTACCAACCCAATCAATGCGGTATCAGTTTCTTTGATCGTGTCATAGGCATGCTGGGCTACCGACTGCGCCAGATTAGCACTTTCCCGGGCGGCTTCGCTTAGCTGCACGTCTCTTGCACGCCATGCCATCCAGACCTGAATTGCAAGAAGTGACATACAAACCACGACAACAAATGTGATCGCCACCGGTAACAAGGAAAAGCGCTTGAAGCCCGAGCCCATCATCCGCGCCGGCAAGCTATTTGAATCGGCCATGGAACAACTCCCATTTACATGTGGAAAAGATTGTGCGCCAAATAGCGCTCCAAATACTCACACATCGTAACAAATAAGATGTAAAAAAGTTAAAAACAACACTACCACCTCACAATCTCGAATGGATGTCGAACAGTCCACATTTTTTGTAAAAATTGGGTTGCAGGGCAATCTGGCCACAAACGGGAGAACATTCCGCGCACAAACTCAAATTGGCGAAAAACTGCGTCAAAATGCGTCAAATCGCATGATCCCTCTTCGCCCCGCCGCGCCAGTCCTCATGCGCCTTCGGCCATGGCGCAAATTTGAGTCAAAAGACCCCTAACTAGCGGGCAGGTGTGGAGGGGGGACAACTGCGCGCGCCGGGCCGAAATGGGACTTTTTCTTGCATCTGGAGCAACATCAATCATCAAGACGTGAAAAAGCCGCCTCGTGGGCGGCTTGTGCGGTCGCTGGGGCGTTCCGGCGCGGCTGGGCTGTCGCGGCTCCACCCTGCCGGCTATCGCGGCGTGGCGGTCATCCTGGGCGGCCGGCGCGGATCATCGCCGCCTGTTCCTTGTCGTAGTCGTCGCGGCAGTCCACATCGCAGAACAGCAGCGCGGGCGCCAGCGCCTCGTCGCAGTAGTGGCAGCAGCCATGCGGCGCCAAGCCAGGCCGGCGGCGCACGGCGGCCAGGCCGCGCGCCACCTCGGCGAAGATGATCTTGTCCGTGTTGTCGATGTGATCGCTCATGCCGCGCCCTCCCCGCCCGTGGCCAGGTCATACGGGGCGAACTTCACCACTTCCACGCCGGCCCACTCGTTGATCGCCATGAACTGCGCCTGCAGCGGCACCAGCTCGTTACGCGCGAAGACACGCGCGGCCGGTTCGACGGCGCCGAAGCCGCCGGCATTGTTCGGCAGGATGCCCATCAGCTGGGGCGGCACGCGGTGCGCAGCCAGCTGGTCGTCGCGCGTGACGCTCTTGATGTTGAAAAACTCGTCCTTGGCGGCCACGTCCGACACCGGCAGAATCTGGATGCCGTCCTTCTTGCCGTTCGGCGCGTACATGAACAGGTTGCGGAAGTTACCCGGCCCCTTGCTGTCGCGCATGGCCTGGCGCAGGTTGTCCACGTCCTGGGTGTTGGCGGCCGCGTCCGTCATGTAGAACACGAAGCCGGCGTGTGAGCCGTTCTTGTAATACTTGCGACGGAACAGGGTGGCCGCCTCGTTGAGCCAGGCCGACTGCAGCGCGCTCAGGTACTGCGGCACGCCATACAACTCCTGGTTCACGTCCGGCTCCATCAGGTGAAAGACGCGGCCCTTGTCGAACTGGTGCACGGCTTGGTAGCCGTTGACGAAGAAATACGTGTCCAGATCGACGCCGCGCCGCATGTACTTGGCCAGCGCGTGCTGGTACGCCAGCGCCTTGCCGCTGCGGCTGGGCCGGTCTTCCAGGTAGGCGTTGCCAAACGTCAGGAAGTCCAGGGCCATGCGTTTAAAAGCGTCGCGCGACAGGTACTTGCTGGGAATCAGGGTGGACGCCAGCACGTTGGCCTTGAAGTGGATCGCGCTGCTGTGGTGCACGCCGGCATTGAAGGACTTGGCCAGGCCCGCCAGGTTGACGGGCGGCTCATACCAGTGGCCGTTCTTCCAGCATTCGAAGCAATCGAGGATATCGGCGTGCTCGAGCACGGGCGTGGGGTCGCCGAAGGAAAACGCCTCGATGCCGGCGGCGGCCGGCGCCGTGGCCGCTGTTGATGGGGCGCCCTGGGCCTGCTGGCCGCGCGCGCGCAAGTGTCGTGCTTTTCTCAAGAATAAATCTCCATGAAAGAGTGATGGTTGTCGGTGGTGCCTTCGAACGGCTCGTGATCGAGGGCGTGCATGCAGGCCCACGCCAGATCGGCGTGGCCGGTTTCGTCGCTGCGGCCGGCGACATAGGTCACGTGCCGCCCGCTGGGGGTCAGGGTCTTGTGGATGGCCATGAAGGACTGCGCGATGTCCGTCCAGCCGGCGTCAAACTCCAGCCGGCCCTTGCTGATGATGTTTTTGGCCTTCAAGACCATGCGGGTCTTGACTTCGGGCGAGTAGTTCAGCGGCGTGACGGCCGGGAAGAAGCCACGCACGATGGGCAGCACGCCGATACCCATGCCGGTCGTGTCGATGCCGATGTATTCGACGTTGTAGCGCTGGGTCATCTGGCGGATGGCATCGGCGTGGTCTTCAAAGCTCTGCCCGCGCCACTGGTGGCGCTCCAGGATGCGGAACTTGCCGCCGGCCGTCATGGGCGGCGCCAGCACGACGCAGCCGGCGCTGTCGCCGTTCAAGGCCGGGTCGTAGCCAATCCACACGGGCCGGTTACCGAACGGGCGCAGGCCCAGCAAGGGCTTGTAGTCATCCCATTCGACCCAGGAATCGACCATGCAGCGCTGCAGCTCGGCCAGCGGGAAGACACTGGCCGAGTCGTCAATAAAATTGCACATCAGCAGGTTGTCGAACTGGTCGGGGCTGTATTCGAAGTTGCGCAGTTCGTCGATGTCGAACAGGTTGCAGCCGCCGCGCTCGGCGTCAAGGATGGTGACGATCTGGCGCCAGATTTTGTCCTCGCCCGTGAATCCCGACGACAGGCGGCCATGGCTCACATCAATGTTCACCTGGTCGGCCTTGGCGCGGCGCTTGTTGAACAGCTCGCCCGTCCAGAACGGGTAAGCCTGGTGCGTGGTCGAGGATGGCGTTGAAAAGTAGGTCTTGCGCCATTTCTTGTGGATGGCCATGCCCGAGGCCACCTTGTTCAACTCCTGGAAATTCTGCGTCCAGAAAAATTCATCGAAGTAGAAATTACCGTGGTAGCCCTGCGCCGTGCGCGCGTTCGTGCCCAGGAAGTACAGGTGCGCGCCGTTCGGCAGCACGATGGGATCCCCCGTCAGCTCGATGCCGGCCGCTTCGCGCGCGAATTGCACGATGTATTGCTTGAAGACGTGCGCCTGCGACTTCGATGCGGACAGGAAAATCTGGTTCCGCCCGGTTTCCATCGCGTCGGCCAGCGCCTCGCGCGCGAAGTACCAGGTGGCGCCGATCTGGCGCGACTTCAAAATGGCGCGCGTGCGCTGGTCGCCGTTGCGATACCAGACTTTTTGATAGTCGAACAGCGAATCCTGGAAGGCGTCGAGCAGCTGGATTTTCTGTTCTTCGCTGAAATCGTTGCGCGTCGGTTTCTTCTTCGGACCCGCATTGCGGTTCGCCAGCTTGGGGTTGAGATCGACCTCGTTGCCGCCCGGCTGCTCATAGCGGCGCACGCGCGCCATCTGCACGATGGTGCGCGCCAGCAAGTCAATTTCCTTGTAGTCGCTGCCGCTCTTGACCTCTTTTTCGATCAGTTTCACCAGGCGCAGCTCGGCCGACGCTTCCACGTGCTCGATGGCCTGCGCCTTGTCCCACTCGTCGCGCTCTTTCCAGCTATTGATGGTGCTGCGCTTAATTCCGAGGTGGCGGGCGATGGACGAAATGCGCCAGCCCTTCCAGTACAGGGCGCGCGCGGCTCGGCGCGGCTCGGATTCGGGCACGGCCAATTCGGCGATTTTCTCGTCGGGGGTTTGTTCGCTTGTTTTCTCAATTGTCAGCATGCCGCCAGCGTAGGCCGCGCGCGCGCGGAGCGGGGAAAGGCAAAAGTCGCTATGACCCATAGCAACCCGCACCGCATTGAATCGCGGCGCCAAGACGTTGACCATGGCGTTATCCGATCAACCGAGAACATCCACCATGTCCAAACCATCGACAAAGCCATCTAAGTTTTTCCGCGTCGCGACCGAAGGCGCCACCACGGACGGCCGCAATATCGACCGCGCCACCATCGAGCAAATCGCCGCCACCTACAACCCGAAGACCTACGGCGCGCGCATCTGGCTGGAACACATCCGGGGCATCCTGCCCGACGGCCCGTTTAAAGCCTACGGCGACGTGATCGCCGTGAAAGCCGAAGAGGTGGACACCGACAGCGGCAAGAAACTGGCCCTGTTCGCGCAAATCGAACCCACGCCGGAGCTGATCGCCATCAACAAGGCAAAGCAAAAGCTGTACACCAGCCTGGAAATCCAGCCCGACTTTGCCGACTCGTCGCAGCCCTACCTGGTCGGCCTGGGCGTCACCGACAGCCCGGCCAGCCTGGGCACCGAGGCGCTGCAATTCTCAGCCAGCCGCAAGCAGCAAAGCACCAACCTGTTTACGTCGGCCGTCGAGGTCACGCTGGAATTTGACGAGCCGCAGGGCATCAAGCTGGCCGACGCCGTGAAAAACCTGCTGTCGCGCTTTTCGAACAAATCCGGCGCCGACGCCGCGCAGTTCGCCGACATCAGCGAAGCCGTGCAGGAACTGGCCGGCCACGTCGTCACCGCCAACGACAACTATGCCGATGCCCTCAAGCGCCTCGATGCCGCGGAAAAGGCGCAGAAAGCGACGCAGGACGAGCTGGCCGCCTTCAAGGCGCAAATGGACGAAGCGCCCGGCAACGGCCCGCGCCGTCCGGCCGCCACCGGCAACGACGGCGCCGTGCAGACCGAGTTTTAAGCGCGCGCCATCCACCAACACCCCATTCAACAACGGAGCACTGATTCATGAAAAAGCAAACGCGCCACGTCTTTGGCCAGTATGAAACCCGCCTGGGCCAACTGAACGACACGGACAACGTGGCCAAGACGTTCAGCGTCACCCCCAGCGTGCAGCAAAAGCTGGAAACGAAAATGCAGGAATCGAGCGAATTCCTGTCGAAAGTGAACATCATCGGCGTGACCGAGCAGGAAGGCGAAAAGCTGGGCCTGGGCGTGTCCGGCCCGATTGCCGGCCGCACCAACACCAAGGACAAGGAACGCAAGACGCGCGACCTGTCCACCCTGGACGGCACCAAATACCGCTGCGAGCAAACGAACTTCGACACGCATTTGAACTATGCCAAGCTGGACGCCTGGGCCAAGTTCGCCGACTTCCAGTCGCGCGTGGCTAATGCCATCTTGACCCGCCAGGCGCTCGACCGCATCGTCATCGGCTTCAATGGCGTGAAAGCCATGGCCGACACCGATCTGGACGCCAACCCGCTGTTGCAGGATGTGAACAAGGGCTGGCTGCAGCACCTGCGCGAACTGGCACCCGAGCGCGTGCTGGGCCTGGTGGCCAACGGCATGCCGGGCAAGGTCGTCATCGGCGACGTGGACGGCGCCGAGTATGCCAACCTCGACGCGGCCGTGACGGATGCCGTCAACCTGCTCGATCCCTGGTATCAGGAAGATACCAATCTGGTGGCCATCGTCGGGCGCAAGCTGCTGAACGACAAGTATTTTCCATTGGTCAACACCAAGCAGGCACCGACGGAAACCCTGGCGGCCGACATCATCATCAGCCAGAAGCGCATCGGCGGCTTGCCGGCGGCGCGCGTGCCCTACTTCCCGGACAACGCCATCCTGATTACGCGTTTCGACAATC
Source organism: Janthinobacterium sp. SUN137 (assembly GCF_030587265.1). NCBI lineage: Bacteria > Pseudomonadati > Pseudomonadota > Betaproteobacteria > Burkholderiales > Oxalobacteraceae > Janthinobacterium > Janthinobacterium sp. SUN137. The sequence goes on from NZ_JAPWHZ010000003.1 coordinate 1,041,304, forward strand.
TGTCGATCTACTTCCAGGAAGGCGCGCGCCGCCGCCGCGTCGAAGACGTGCCCAAGCGCGACCGCATCGAAAATTACGAATCGTCGAACGATGCCTACGTGATCGAAGACCTGGGCCTGGCCGCGCTGGTGGAAAACATCGAGCTGAAAGACAAGTGATGGCCAACCAATCCCCCGCCCTGCGCCACCGCGCGCGCATGCTGGCCGAGCGCACGGCCGGCGCCGCTGCGCCGCAGGGCGTGACCACCGGCAGTGCCTATGAGCTGATGCTCTATAAGCTGTCCGATGATCGACGCCAGCTGAAATCCATCCAGTCGGTCCAACGCAAGATCGAGGTCAAGGCCACCATGCTGGCGACCTATGCGCAGTGGATCGACGGCGTGTTGGCCGGCGGCAAGGGCGCCCAGGATGACGTCTTTGCCACCTTGCTGGTATGGCACATCGACACGGGCGAATATGACCGCGCCCTGGTCATGGCCGCCTACTGCATGGAACATCGCTTCACCCTGCCGGAAACCTACAGCCGCGACATTCCGACCATGATGCTGGACGAATTCGCCGCAGCCTACCTACAGGGCAAGCTGGGAGACGATCCCCAGCATGCCGTGGCCGTGCTGAGCGCCGTCGAAGCCATGACGGCCGCCAGCGATGCGCCCGACCAGGCGCGCGCCAAGCTGCACAAGGCCATTGGCCTCGCCATGATCGCCGTGCTCGATCAGGCCGACGACACGGACATCGCCCCGGCGCTGGTGGCGCAGGCGGAAACGGCCATGACCCAGCTGAAACGCGCGCGCGCCCTGTCCGAGTCGTGCGGCGTCAAGAAAGATATGGAACGGCTGGAACGGCGCCTCAAGCGCGCGGCCGGTTCCGCGTAAGAGCATCCCCCGCAGCACGGCGGCACGGGGGGATTCTGGCCACGCATCGTCAACGATATTGACCTGATGAACCCCGTCCACCGCCCCCTTTTGAAAGCGTCCCGTATGTCCTTCATGGCCCTGCCCCCGTCCATCCCGCACGGCGCCTCCCCGGCGCCGCTAGCGCCGGCCATCGGCATCATCGAGAACGACGGCTGGTTTCCCGATATTGCGCTGGCCGATATGCGCGACGCCATGCGCCTGGACGGCACCGTCACCGACGCGCGCCTGGTGCAAGCCGTGGTGGACGCCATCCTGCACGTCAACCGCGAGCTGGCCGACTGGCAGGCCACGCATGCCCAAGCCGGTATTGCCGCCCTGGTGGACGTGCCGGCCGCGCGCATCAACCGCGAGTCCCGTTTGCTGGCGCAGTACCGGCGCGCTGTCTACAGCACGGCGAAAGCGGACCTGATCGAGCGTTACCGCGATTACGACAGCACGGCCACGTCCGTCAGCGACAAGAAAAGCATGGAATGGCTGGACGAGGCACCCGGCGCGCAGCGGCGCAATGCGCAGTGGGCCATCGCCGATATCGTCGGCCGCACGCACCTGACCGTGGAATTGATCTGATGCAGGTACGCACGCAGCAACATGACACCGTAGACGCCCTGGTGTGGCGCTACCTGGGCGACGGCGCGGGATACGTCGAGCAAACCCTGGAAATGAATCCCGCGCTGGCACGCCACGGCGCTGTGCTACCTGCCGGCCTGGTCGTCACCCTGCCCGAGCCGGCGCCCGGCACGGGCCAGGTGCCCGCAGTCGATCTTGTGCAGCTATGGGATTAACCGTCGCACTACCCCTTTTATCCATCATGAAAAATCTATCACCCCTCTCACCGGAGAATCAAGCAATGTCCGCAGAATCGTTTGGTGGTTTCGCCACCCTGGTCAAACTGTACGGCTTCAAGGCGGCGCTGGGCATGGTCGGCGCCGCCATGTTGTACATCGTACTGCCGCCGCTGAACAGCGACGGCACCTTCAACAAGGGCGAGTTTGTCGCCCGCCTGGCCTGCGCAGGCGTGTTCTCGTGCCTGCTGGGCGGCACCGCATACCAGCTGCTGTGCGCCCAGCTCCCCGCCATCGGCGCCATGGTCAACGCCAGCGCCATCGACCTGATCGTCGGCGCGCCCGGCTGGTGGGTATCGCGCGCAGTGGCCCTGTGGTTCCAGCGCCGCAGCGACAAGGACATCGCCGAGCTGGTCAAAGACGCGAAGGAGCATTGATGGCCACCATGGAAAATCCCCTGATTGCGCGCGTCATCGACGCCATCCTGCACGCCGAAGGCGGCTACGTGAACGACCCGCAAGACAAGGGCGGCGAAACCAATTACGGCATCACGGTGGCCGTGGCGCGCGCCAACGACTACACGGGGCCAATGCGAGATTTGCCCGTTACGATGGCGCGCGCTATCTACACGGCGCGCTACATCACGGAACCCAAGTTCGACCAGGTGCTGGCCCTGCATGCCGGCATCGGCGCCGAAGTGATCGACACGGGCGTGAACATGGGGCCGCACCGCGCGGCCGAGTTCCTGCAGCGCTGGCTGAACGGTTTCAACGACACGGGCGCCCGCTACCCCGCCCTGTTTGTCGACGGTCGCCTGGGCGCGCAGTCGCTGGGAGCGCTTGCATCCTTCCTGACATGGCGCGGCCAGGATGGCGCCACCGTGCTGCTGCGCGCCTTGAACGGCTTGCAGGCGGCACGCTACCTGGACATCACCGAGGCCAACAAGACCCAGCGCCGTTTTCTGTTCGGCTGGATCAAGGATCGGGTGGCCATGTGAGCACGACCACCTGGCGCCCGCTGGCCGCCTGCCTGCTATGCGGCGCCATCGCGGGCTGGACAGCGCAGGGATGGCGCAAGGACGCCAACATCGCCGAATTACAGCGCGCGGCCGCCACCAACAAAAGCACCGCCGCCAGCGCACTGGCCCAGGCCACTGCCCGCGTGCTGACGCTGGAGCGCGCCGCCGGCGCCGCCCTGGTACAGCGCGCCGACCACCTCACCCAGGAGCAAACCCATGCGAAAACCGAGCGTGACCGTTTTAACGCTGACGTGCGCAGCGGCGCTGTGCGCCTGTCAATCCCCGTCGCCAGCGGCCAGTGCGCCGCAACTGCAGATACCACCGCTGCCGCAGGCCATCGGATTGAAGCGCGCGCCGAACTTGACCCAGCGACTGCGGCAGCTCTTGACGCCATTGCCGGCGACGGCGACGACACCGCCCGCCAACTGAACGCCTGCATCGACGCCTACAACCTAGTACGAGACACCTACCATGTACAAACCGAATAGCCTGCGCCAGCACCTGGCCGCCGCCATCCCCGACCTGCAGCGCGACCCCGACCGCCTGCTGGTCTTCGCCGACGAGGGCAACGTGGTGGCATCGGCCACCTCCTCCCTCTCCTTCGAATACCGCTTCAAGCTCAACCTGATCGTCACCGACTACGCGGGCGACGCGGATGCCATCATGGTGGCCCTGATCGCCTGGCTCAAAGTCCACCAGCTCGACCTGATGGCCAACGAGGAAACACGCAAGCACGGCATTGCCTTCGAGGTGGACTTCAATAACCATGAAACGGTGGATATTTCGATCAAGCTCGACTTGACCGAGCGCGTGGCCGTCAAGACCGGCGAGGCCGGGCGCCTCGACATCAAGCACCTGGCCGAGATACAGCACATGCCGGCCTACGCGGACGAGTTCTGGAAGCTGTATGCCGGCGAGACCCTGCTGGCCGAATGGCGCACGCCCGAGGCCACGCCATGAGCGACGACCTGCACGCGCTGGAAACATGGGCCGGCGCCCTACTGGCCAAGCTGCAGCCAGCCCAGCGCCGCGCCATCAATCACAAGGTGGCCATCGACCTGCGCCGCAGCCAGGCGCAGCGGATCAAGGCGCAGCAGGGACCGGATGGCACGGCCTACCCGGCGCGCAAGCGGCGCAAAGAATTCAAGGGGAAGAATGGGCGGATCAAGCGGCAAAAGGCGGCCATGTTCGCCAAGATTCGTAGCGCCAAGCACCTGAAAGCAAAGGCGACAGGCAACCAGATTGAGGTCGGTTTCTTTGGCTGGGTGGCGCGCGTGGCGCGGGTGCATCAAGATGGCCTGACGGATAAAGTCACGAAGAGGGGTACGAGTTATACATATCCTGCACGACAGTTGTTAGGCATGAATATTCTTGACAAAACACTAATAAGAGAATCATTGTTGCTCCACATGTCAGAATTATGAAAATAGAAATCACTTACTTTCAAAGTACATCATTGACTATTATTTAACATAAAACGATACTACCTATTTCAGGGTTTCCAAGGGAAAAGTAGTGAAAAATACCATTCAAGTACAAGAAGTTGTAGAGCCAGAATCTGGAAAAGTACACCGTTTTTATACATATAATCGAAAACCTTGCAAACGTGTTCCGATTGATACAAGGCTGAGTCGACAACTTGCAGGATATGCATTGATTGAGAAAGACCTTCGCAGCGTTGGAGTTTGGTTAGCCGAGATCGATTCTTTGCGTGCGAACGAAATAGAGATTAAGGGCCATATCTTAGCAAAAGATAGAAAAATGTATAATGTTATCAAAGGACTATTTGTCGCCGCATTAACATTTTATGGTAAATGTTTCACTAGGTGCGAAGGTAGACCAGTTAAATTAGAAAGGAAGCAAGTTGAAGAAAAATACCGATTAAAACACGATGACTTATTAAATTATCGAAATAATTTTGCTGCCCATAGTGGGGCAAAAAATCTTGAAAGTGTAGGAATTGCGGTCGTCTTACCTAGGGTAAAAAAAGGGGAAACTTATCCTCAACTATATAGAGAATTATATCAACCAGATCTATTTATTACAAAAGAAGGCGGCATAGACTTCAAGGAAGTGGTTGAAAGCATGAGGGAAGTTGTTTTAAAGAAAATACAATTACTTAGCGATAAAATAATGAAAGAAGAAGTAATGCCTCTTGGCCTTGACCATTGGCTGAAAAAATAATTTTATCATTTTCTGAAAACTTAAAATTAAATAAAAACAATGGTTTTCTATCTTTCCGAAACCCGCATACTCAGCCCCCCCCATAGTTAATAAGCGGAATATCAACCCGCCCCCGCGTGCATCCGCGCGCGGACTTCGGCAACATGTACTGCATGAACGCCGACCTGTCCGACCTCCTCCGCTTGCTGCAAAACCTGATCCGCCTGGGCACCATCGCCGAGGTCAAAGGGGCCAAGGCACGCGTCCGGCTCGGGCCGACACTCACCACCGAATGGCTGAACTGGGCAACACGGCGCGCCGGCAGCACGCGCACCTGGTCGGCGCCCACCATCGGCGAACAGGTGATCGTCTTTTCTCCTGGCGGCGACCTGAGGCGCGGCATCATCCTGCCCGCTCTGTACTCACAGGCGTTTGACGCGCCCGAAACCAGCGACAGCATCCACACCACGCACTACCCTGACGGCGCCGTGGTGCAGTACGACCACGCGGCCCATGCCCTGACGGCCACCCTGCCAGGCGGCACGGCCACCATCACCGCCGACAAGGTGACATCGAACGCGCCCAGCACCATTTGCACAGGCGACCTGACCGTCATGGGCAATCTGCTTGTCGAGCAATCGGCAACCGTCAACGGCGCCACCGCGCTGAATGGCGGCGTGAACGCCAAGGCCGGCGCCGCCGGCGGCGTGACCATGGCCGTGCAAGGGACAATCCAGGCGACCGACGACGTGCTGGCCGGTGCCATCAGCCTGCTCAAACATCCGCACGGTGGCGTCAAGCAAGGCGGCGACCAGTCAGACGGGCCACTGCCATGATGGGCATGCACGCCACCACCGGGCGCAGCCTGACGGGCCTGGGCCACTTGCGCCAGTCGGTCGCCGACATTCTCACCACGCCCATCGGCTCGCGCATCCAGCGCCGCCGCTATGGTTCCGAAGTGCCCGAGCTGATCGACCAGCCCCTGAACAGCGCCACGCAGTTGCGCATCTATGCCGCCACCGCCTTTGCCCTGCGCCGCTGGGAGCCTCGTCTGCAGCTCGCCAGCGTGCAGCTCACGCGCGACACGGACGGCGCCATCGCGCTGCTGCTCGATGGCACGGCCAATGGCCAGGGCATCACCCTGTCCGTGCCCGTCAAGCAAGGCGGCAGCGTATGAGCACGCCTATCGACCTGACCCAATTGCCCGCGCCCAGCGTCGTCGAGGTGCTGGACTTCGAAGCCATCCTCGCCAGCCGCAAAACGCATCTGGTCAGCCTGCTGCCGGAAGCCGAGCGCGCGGCCGTCACGACCCTGCTGGAGCTGGAATCGGAACCGGCCACCAAGCTGCTGGAAGAAAACGCGTATCAGGAAACCATCTTGCGCAACCGCGTCAACGAGGCGGGCAAGGCCGTCATGCTGGCGTTTGCGCTGGACGGCGACCTGGACCAGCTGGGCGCCAACGTCAACGTGGCGCGCCTGGTCATCACGCCGGCCAATCCGAACGCCCTGCCGCCCGTGGCCGCTGTCATGGAAGACAACGACGCCTACCGCCTGCGCATCCAGGAAGCGCCGGACGGCCTGTCCGTGGCCGGCCCGAAAGCGTCCTACGAATTCCACGCCCGCAGCGCCGACGGCCAGGTCAAGGACGCGAGCGCCACCAGCCCCGCCCCGGCGCATGTCATCGTCACCGTGCTGGCCAACAACGACACCGGCATCGCCGACGCCGCGCTGCTGGCTACCGTGGCGCGCGCGCTCAACGCCGAGGAAGTGCGCCCCCTGGGCGACCGCCTGACGGTACAGGCCGCCCAGGTCATCGATTACCAGATCGAGGCCACCTTGTTTATCGGCGTCGGCCCGGAGGTGCCGATCCTGCTCGATGCCGCGCGCGCCAACGCCGTGCGCGTGTCGCAGCCGCGCCGCCCGCTGGGCCACAGCATCTACCGGTCCGCCTGCAGCGCCGCCGTCCACGTCGAAGGCGTGCGCAAGGTCGTCTTGAACAGCCCGGCCGCCGACATCGAGCTGAACGCCACCCAGGCCGCCCGCTGCACCGCCATCAAGTTGAATGTGGTGGTGCTCGATGAATAAGCACGTGGCCACCCTGCCGCCCAACACCACGGCGCTGGAGCGCGCCATTGCCGTGGCCTGCGCCGAGCTGGTCAACGTGCCCGTGCCGCTGCGCGAGCTGTGGAGCGCCGACCGCTGCCCCGTCGCCCTGCTGCCGTTTCTGGCCTGGGCCTGTTCCGTCGACCGCTGGGACGACGCCTGGCCCGAATCGACCAAGCGCGGCGCCATCAAGGCGGCCTATTTCATCCACAAGCACAAGGGCACGATTGCCGCCGTGCGCCGCGTGGTGGAATCGCTGGGCTATCTGATCCGCATCACCGAATGGTGGCAAACCACGCCACCGGGCGTGCCGGGCACCTTCCGCCTCGACGTCGGCGTGCTGGACACGGGTATCACGGACGCCATGTTTCAGGAAATGGAACGCCTGATTGCCGACGCCAAGCCCGTCAGCCGTCACATGACGGGCTTGGCGCTTTATCTGGAAAGTCGCGGCACGGTTTACACCGGCATTGCCGCGTACCACGGCGACGTTATGACCGTCTATCCCTGGATTGCGGAAACCATCGAAGTGCGCGGCACACTGTTGCAGGCCGGCGCATCCCATACCATCGACACCCTGACCATCTATCCATGAGCACATATTTCGCTATCCTGACGCAAGTGGGCGAGGCCAAGCTGGCCAACGCCATCGCCCTGGGGCAAACCCTGAAACTGAAAAAAATGGCCGTGGGCGACGGCAACGGCACCCTGCCGACTCCCGACCGAGGACAAAAGGCGCTGGTGCGCGAGGTGCACCGCGCCGACCTGAACAAGTTGGACAAAGACCCGGACAACACCAGCCAGATCATTGCCGAACAAGTATTGCCCGAGAACGTGGGCGGATGGTGGATGCGAGAACTTGGCATCTACGACGAAGCCGGCGACCTGTGCGCGGTGGCCAACTGCCCGCCCAGCTACAAGCCGCTGATGACCGAGGGCAGCGGCCGCACGCAAGTGGTGCGCATTGTGCTGATCGTCGCCAGCACGGCCGCCATCGAACTGAAAATCGACCCGTCCATCATCCTGGCCACGCGCCAGTATGTCGATGAACAGATCATTACCGTGCGCGCCTACAGCGATGCGCAACTGGCCAAGCACCTGGCCGCTGCTGACCCGCACCCGCTGCTGGCCAAGGTCGCTTATGTCGATCAGCAAGACACCAGTGCACGCGCCTATGGCGACCAGCAACTGGCCAAGCACCAGGCTGCCGCCGATCCGCACCCGCTGCTGGCCAAGGTCGCCTATGTCGATCAACAGGACACCAGCGCACGCGCCTATGGCGATCAGCAGCTGGGAAAGCACCTGAGCGCTGACGACCCCCATCCGCAGCTGGCCCAGCGTAGCCATGTGGATCAACAGGACAGCAGTATCGTTGCCTACGGTGAACAGCAGCTGGCCAAGCACGCAGCGGCGGCCGATCCGCATCCGCAATACAGCATGAAGGAAGTGGCGACACTGCCGAAGTTTGACGCGTCTAAAAAACTGGCCAATGCCGAGTTTGTGCAGCAATCGCAAGGCAATATTATTGGGCATGATGCGGTGGGAATGGACCGCAGCCTGACCCCTGATGATATCGGCAAAGCGCTGTACTTTTCGGCGCCAAACGTGATTTTCACATTGCCTAAGCCTCGCGATCTTGGTTTATCAACAAATTCAGGCAAGTGCATTCACTTCTTTGGCTTTGGTGGCAATACGGCAAAAATCGTCCCAGGAGCGGGTGCCAATATCAGCTTCATTGTAGGAGGCGTCCCTTTCATCGAATTGAAAACGGGGCAATACCTCACGCTCACTGCAGCGTCCGATGTTGTATGGCAGGTCATCGACTCGACCGCCGAGCTGTGGCGCAATGCCGACTTTGCGGCAATGGTGTCTTCGAGCGGCTACCAGAGATTACCCAGCGGCATGATTCAGCAGGTCGGCGGCGGAGCGCAGACACCGGAATCTGGCTATGTCGACGTGATCTTCCCGATTCCGTTTCCGAACGAGTGTTTTCACGTCTTCACTGGATATGAAGGGCAAGGCGGAAGCGGATCCGTCGCGCCCAGCAACGTCAACGCCGGTATGAAGACAAAAACAGGCTGCCGCCTGTACACCTACAACGGAAATGCGCTTTCGGGCGGCATCACCCCATCCTATTTTGCGATTGGAAAATAATCATGGCCGTCAGATATTCACCGAGCACCGGATTCTTTTACCCTACCTGCATCGAGTACCAGGACATCCCATCCGATGTGTTTGAGGTATCCGAGGCGGACCACTTGGCCGCCCATACCGCCCGCGCATCCGGCGGATCGTTCAAATTTGTCAAAGGGACGCTGCGCATCACACCACCGGCCCCCATTCCCTATGGCCAGGTATGCGCCGTCTACCTCAACACCGTTCGCGCGCGCCGTGACGGCATCCTCAACCGCCTGGCCGGTATCGGCTTTGCCGCCATGGCCAGCGGCGACGCGGAAACCGCGCAAGCCATCACCACGGCGCGCACCTGCCTGCTCGACATCACCATCTGCCCGACGGTCGCCGCAGCACAGGATATGGACGCCCTGCAAGCGGCCGTCAGCGCCGAATTCCAGCGCATCGCCGACGCCTTGCCGCAAGAGGCCCGGCGCGCCTTCGATGATGCAGGCAGCCCCCAGTAACACCCCCGACATTTACCACCTACCAGGAGAGCAACATGGCCACCGACTACCACCATGGCGTGCGCGTCATTGAAATCAACGAGGGTTCGCGCCCCATCCGCACCGTGTCCACCGCTGTGCTGGGCCTGATCGCCACGGCCGACGATGCCGACCCCGTATCCTTCCCGCTCGACACGCCCGTGCTCGTCACCAATGTCCTGGCCGCCATGGGCAAGGCCGGCAAGACGGGCACCTTGTACCGCAGCCTGCAGGCCATCGCCGCGCAGACCAAACCCCTGACCATCGTTGTACGCGTGGCCGAAGGCGAAACGGAAGCGGAAACCACCAGCAACGCCGTGGGCGGCGTGTCGCCCGATGGCAAATACTTGGGCGCCCAGGCGCTGCTGGCCGCGCAAAGCAAGCTGGGCGTAAAACCCCGCATCCTGGGCGCGCCGGGGCTGGATACCCAGGCCGTTACCAATGCCCTGGCCAGCGTGGCGCAGCGCCTGCGCGGCTTCGTGTATGCGTCGGCTTATGGCTGCGCCACCGTTACCGCGGCCACCGCCTATCGCGGCCAGTTCGGCCAGCGCGAGGTCATGATGATTTGGCCGGATTTTGTCCACTGGAATACCGCCACCGACGAGGAAGCGAGTATTTCCGCCGTCGCCTACGCCATGGGCCTGCGCGCCAAGATCGACGAAGGAACGGGCTGGCACAAGACGCTGTCCAACGTGGTCGTCAACGGCCCGACCGGCATCAACAAGGACGTGTTTTTCGACTTGCAAGACCCGGCCACCGATGCCGGCGTGCTCAACGCCAAGGAAGTAACCACCCTGATTAACATGGACGGCTACCGCTTCTGGGGTTCCCGCACCTGCGAGGCGCCGGGCGGCTTCTTCTATTTCGAGAGCTACACGCGCACGGCCCAGGTGCTGGCCGACACCATCGCCGAAGCGCATTTCGCCTTTGTCGACCTGCCCCTGCATCCGTCCCTGGTGCGCGACCTGCTGGAAAGCATCAACGCCAAGTTCCGCGACTTGAAACTGCAGGGCTACATCATCGACGGCCACGCCTGGTATGACGAGCAATACAACGGCAAGGAAGCGCTGAAAGACGGCAAGCTGGCCATCGATTACGACTACACGCCCGTGCCGCCGCTGGAGAACCTGAAATTCCAGCAGCGCATCACCGACCGCTATCTGGCCGACTTCGCCTCGCGCATCGCCGCGTAATCGCCATCACCACCCTGCCCGCGCCAGCGCGGGCGCATTGAAATACTGGAGAAATTATGGGCCTGCCCCGCAAACTGAAAAACTTCAACCTGTTCCAGAACGGCGTGTCCTTCATGGGCATGGTGCCGGAAGTCACCTTGCCGAAACTTAGCCGCAAAATGGAAGAGTACCGCGCCGGCGGCATGAGCGGCCCCGTGTCCGTCGACTTCGGCAATGAGGCGCTGTCGCTGGAATGGAGCGCCGGCGGCCTGATCGCCGAAGCCCTGAAACAGTACGGCGCGCACACGCACGGCGCCGTGCAACTGCGCTTTGCCGGCGCCTATCAGGAAGACGATGACGGCACGGTGGCCGCCGTCGAGGTCGTCGTGCGCGGCCGTTACAAGGAAATCGATATGGGCGGCGCCAAGATGGGTGACGACACCACGCACAAATACACCATGGCCAGCAGCTATTACAAGCTGCTGATCGACGGCGCCACCATCATCGAACTGGACTTCATGAGCGGCACCGAGAACTTTGGCGGCGGCGACACCAACGCCGCCATCCGCAAGGCCATCGGCCTGTAATCCCCCCTTTTATTTACCACCACACCACAAGGAACACAGCATGAACAACGACACCCAAAACCAGGCCGTCATCGAACTGGACGAGCCGATCAAGCGCGGCGATACCTTCATCACCTCGCTGACTGTGCGCAAGCCCAAAGCGGGCGCCCTGCGCGGCGTGTCCCTGATCGATCTGGCCAACCTGAGCGTCACCGCACTGCAGGTGGTGCTGCCGCGTATCACCGAGCCAACCCTGACCGCGCACGACATCGCCAACATGGACCCGGCCGACCTGCTGAGCGTAGGCGCGGAGGTGGGCGCTTTTTTGGTGAGCAAAGCAGATCGCCTTTCGGTATCCCCGGCGAAGTAGAAGACGCCATGGCCGACATTGCCGGCGTCTTCCACTGGACGCCGGCAGCGATGGACGGCTTTACGATTGATGAACTGATGGCCTGGCGCGAACGCGCCCGGCAGCGAAGCGGAGCGGAATAAATGGCTGGTCGGGATTTGAGGTTACAGGTAGTGTTTGCAGCGCTGGACAAGATCACCGGCCCGCTGAAAAAAATCATGGGCGGTTCCAGCGACACGGCCAAGGCGCTGAAAGCGACCAGCGACCGTTTGCGCGAACTGAACACCCAGCAGAGAAACCTGGGGAAATTCCGCGAACTGCATAGCGGTATTCGAACAACGGGGGTTGAGCTGAAAGAAGCTCAAAAAAAAGTAAAAGAGCTGGCCGCAAGCATAAAACAGACCGAGTCTCCTACACGCGCCATGACGCGTGATTTGAAGGCGGCGACGAAGGTCACGCAGGCCTTGACGCTGAAAGGCCGCGAACAGAGCCAGCAATTCCGCGTCCTGCGCACCAGCCTCAAGGAGGCCGGCATCGACACGCGCCAACTGGGCAAGGCCCAGGAGTGGCTTAAGAACAGTATTCAGTTGACCAACGTTGAGCTGGCGTCGCAACAAAAGCGCCTGGCCGCGTCAGCCACCAAGCAGCAGCGCGTCACCAACGCCACCCAGCATGCGGACAAGCTGCGCAGCAAGGCGGGCAGTATTGCCATGGCCGGCGCGGGCGCGACAGCGGCCGGCGCGGTCATGGCTATGCCCATCGCCAAGGGGCTGCACGAGGCGAAGCACTACCAGCTGGAAAAGGCCCGCGTGAATGCCCTGGGCCTGGGGCCGGAAACCAGCCAGCAGGCGATCACCTTCGCCAAGAACATGAAGACCTACGGCACCAGCCAGAACGAGAACCTGGAACTGGTGCGCGACGCGATGTCGATCTTTGGCGACTTGCACCATGCGGAAATGGTCGCGCCCACCCTGGCCAAGATGAAGTTTGCCAACAAGGCATTCTTCGGCGCCGAGTCTGGCGAAGAGAACGAGCGCATCTTCATGGACTTGCTCAAAGTCATCGAGCAACGCGGCGGCACGGCCAGTTCGGAGAAATTCCACGACCAGGCCAACATGATGCAAAAGGTCATCACGGCCACGGGTGGACGCGTGGGGCCGACGGAATGGCTGAACTTCATCAAGACGGGCGGCATTGCCGCCAAGATCATGGACGACAAGCAGTTCTATTACCAGATGGAACCGCTGGTGCAGGAAGTCGGCGGCCACCGTGCCGGCACGGCCCTGATGTCCGGCTATTCGAACCTGTATCAGGGGCGCACCACCAAGCGCGCCGTGACCAATCTGGAAAACCTGGGACTGATCGGTGACCACAGTAAAGTGAAGCACGATAAAGTCGGTCAAGTCTCTACGCTTGGCCCTGGCGCCCTGCTTGGCAGTGACATTTTCCGGCGCAGCCAATTTGAGTGGCTGGAGCAAGTGCTGTTGCCACAACTGGAAAAGAAAGGCATCACGGATCCCAAGAAAATTGAGGACACCATCGGCAGCCTGTTTTCGACGCGCACGGCCGGCAATCAGTTTCTGGATATGTTCAAGCAACGCATCCAGATGCACAAGAACGCCAAGCTGAACGCAGGCGCGTATGACATCGAGCAGATTTATGACCTGGGCAAGCAGCAGGCCGGCGGCGCCGAACTGGAAGCGACGGCCAAGCTGGCCAACCTGAAACTGACCATGGGCGAAAAAATCCTGCCGCTTTATGCCCAAGGTCTGGAAATGGCCATCAGCGCCATCACGCGCCTGAACGGCTTCATGGAACGCAACCCGACCTTGGCCAAGATCATGATTACCGCCTTTGCCGTGCTGGCCGGCCTGCTGCTGGTGCTCGGCCCGCTGATGCTGGGCATTGCCGCCCTGATCGGCCCGTATGCCATGCTGCACGTCATGTTCGCCAAGATGGGCGTGACGGGCGGCGTGCTCACGCCCATCCTGCGCGGCCTGGGCGGTGCCTTCATGTGGGCGGGCCGTGCCGTGCTATGGCTGGGGCGTGCCTTCATGCTCAACCCGATTGGCTTGGCCGTGACGGCCATCGCCGGCGCCGCCTACCTGATCTATAAATATTGGGAGCCGATCAAGGGTTTCTTTAGCGGCATCTGGTCGCATATCAAGACCGCCTTTGCTGGCGGCATTGGCGGCGTCAGCGCCCTGATCGTCAACTGGTCGCCGCTGGGTCTGTTCTATCGCGCCTTTGCGGGCGTGCTGGGCTGGTTCGGCATTGCGCTGCCGGCCAAGTTCACCGACTTCGGCGCCAGCATCCTGCAGCGCATTACCGCATCCTGGGCGCCTATCGCTGGCTTCATTGCCGATATCTGGGCACGCCTGCGCACGGTCTGCGCCGGCGGCATGGGCAGCATCACGGCCCTGATTATCAACTGGTCACCGGTCGGCGTGTTTTACCAGGCCTTCGCGGGCGTCATGAGCTGGTTCGGCATCAAGCTGCCGGCCCAGTTCACCGAGTTCGGCGCCAACATCCTGCGTGGCCTGGTCAACGGCATCACCGGCTCCATGGGCGCCGTCAAGGACGCCATCAGCAATGCCGGTTCCAGCACCATTGCCTGGTTCAAGGAAAAGCTGGGTATCCACAGCCCGAGCCGCGTGTTTGCCCAGCTCGGCGACTACACCATGCAGGGCCTGGCCGTGGGCCTGGACCGCAGCGAGGGCGCGCCGATTGCCAAGGTTTCCGGCCTGGCGCAGCGCCTGACGAAATTGGGCGCCGGCATCGCCATCGGCACGGCCACGGCATTACCCGCCAGCGCCTTCGACACGCGCGCGCCGCTGGCACAAGGCGGGTTCGGCGCCGGCATGACCATTCAGGGCGACAGGATCGAAATCACCATCCAGGCGCAAGCCGGTTCCGATCCCCAGGCCATCGCCCGCGCCGTGTATGCGGCCATGGAACAGCGCGACCGCGAAAAGGCCGCACGCATCCGCTCGTCCCTGCGCGACCACGATTAAGAAAAGACAGCACCATGATGATGATTTTAGGAATGTTCGTGTTCAGCCTGCCGACTCTGGCGTATCACGAGCTGCAGCGGCAAACCGAATGGAAGCACGCCAGCACGGCGCGCGTGGGCCTGCGCGACGCGCACCAGTACGTGGGGCCAGGTGACGACACCATCACCCTGTCGGGCTGGGTGGCGCCGGAACTGACCGGCTCCCTGTATTCGCTCGATGCGCTGCGCATGATGGCCGACACGGGCAAGTCGTGGATACTGATCCAGGGCACGGGCCGCATTCTCGGCTCCTACCGCATCACCAGCATGACGGAGGGGCGCACCATCCTCGACGGCAGCGGCGGCGCGCGGCGCGTCGAGTTCTCGATTGCGCTCAAGCGCGACGATGACGGCGTGCTGGCCATGGTCGGCCTGGGCGACATCGGCGACCTGAAAAACATGCTCAGCATCGACGGCATGACCAGCAGCATTGCCGGCGCGGCCAAGAATGCCGTGGGCAGCGTGGTGGGCAATGTGGTCGGTGGCATCACGTCGAAATACGGCGGCGTCGTCAGCGAAATGAAAGACAAGATCGGCGGCAGCATCAGCGGCGCCATCGGCAGCGCGGCGGACAAGTTCAAATGAGCGAGCATATCCCCGCCTTCAAGATCAGCATCGAAGACAAAGATTTGACGGCCATCGTCTCGCCGCGGCTGATTAATCTGACGTTGACCCTGTGCCGTGGCGACGAGAGCGACCAGCTCGACATTTCCCTGGACGACAGCGACGGCAAGCTGGCCCTGCCGCCGCGCGGCGCGCAGATCGCCCTGGCGCTGGGCTGGCAAGCCACCGGCCTGGTGGATATGGGCAAGTTCACGGTGGACGAGGTGGAGCACAGCGGCGCGCCCGACACCATCACCCTGCGCGCCAGGTCGGCCAACCTGATCGACACGTTTAAACAGCAGCAGGAGCACAGCTTTCACAAGACCACCCTGGGCGCCATCATTGAGGTCATCGCTTTCCGCAACGAGCTTTCGTCGGGAGTGTCGGCGCGCCTGCGCGACACCGCCATCGAGCACATCGACCAGACCCACGAAAGCGATGCGGCCTTCCTGCGCCGGCTGGGCAGGAAATACGACGCGGTGGCCACCGTCAAGAACGACACCTTGCTCTTCATCCCCATCAACCAGAGCCGCACCGCCAGCGGCAAGGCGCTGCCCGTCATCCCCATCACGCGCGCCCTGGGCGACGGCCACCGCTATCACAGCGCCGAAAGCGACGCCTACACGGGCGTGCGCGCCTTCTGGCACGACGAGCGCTACGCGCGCCGCCGCAGCGTGGTGGCGGGCGTGCCCGGCAACAGCAAGCGCCTTCGCACCACTTTCGCCAATGAAACGGACGCGCGCGCGGCGGCCGTCGCCGAATGGCAGCGCATCCTGCGCGGCCTGGCCACCTTTGAAATGAGCCTGGCCCTGGGCAACCCGGCCGTGTTCCCGCAATCGCCTGTGACCGTGCAAGGCTTCAAGCCCGAGATCGACGCCACCGAGTGGCTATCGGTCAAGGTCACGCACAACCTGGGCGGCAACGGTTTTACCACGCGGGTGGAATTTGAAACGAAGACGGAAGCGGTCGAGGCCGAGAGAGAGGACGAGAAAGACCCGGACGAAGGCATCACAGGCGTGGTGGCCAAGTGGAAGGACGTGGCGGCGAAGAAGAAAAAAGCGGGCCAAGAGCAAGCAGGCTCAAAAAGCAAGCTCAAAACCCTGGAGCACCTTTACAAGAGCAAGAGCGCTGCCAAGCGAGCGGCAAAAACTGCATGGAACCACATCAAGGAAGTGCGCGACATCATCAGGGAAAACAGCGACGAGCCATGGAAGCCAGAGCAAGACGATGCCAATTCTGGCGATAAGCCGGAGTAAGGGAAAGTTCTAGAGGTGTGTGAGTGGGTATCAGCGGCGCCGGTAACTCTTGGCACCGCTGTCGCTCAAGCAGTATTCCCCGCCGCGCGGCCCGGTGCAGTAGTTGCCGCTGCGGCAGGTACAGCCTGAAGCGTCGGCCAACGGCGCCTTTGCTGACTTGCCAGTGGTAGAGCAGATTTTTTTCGATGCGCTGATTGAGCCATCATTGCAGACGAATGTCGCGCCATCGCAGTTCGAAATACCACCCTTGCTGCCAGAGCACGGCGTATTGCCAGCGACCGCCGAAACGCACACCAAGAAGTATGCAAAAAAAGATAATTTCTTGATTAAGAATCTCATATTTTTTACCTAGCGTCCACGATTCGCATCCAGCCACATTGCCGGCATATCGCCCATTGGTCCGACACATTCCATGGCTCTACCGCGTGAGCGTTCGACGTGGCCGATAGAGTATGCCTTTCCGGCGATGTAGCATTTTTCGTCTTTTCCCACGCTGGAATCATGATCGGCGGGGGCCTGTATTTTGTAAAGCAGCCAGCCACAAGTGACCAGGCAAGCAATCAGCGCACCAAGTTGAAGGTGTGCGGTGCGTTGCAGCCGTGTAAAACTGATCGTTTTTTCGGCGCACGCCATGCAAGGTAATGCAGCGTGAGGATGTGAGGCGGCCATCGGTGCAGCTCCGGGTGCTGCAATCGGGTAAATTGGTTCGGCGGGCGGTTTGCTTGCTTGAGCGATCCGCTGTTCTAAAATCGCCTTGACCTCTTGGTATTTACTTCGCGGCAATTCCTTGAATCGATTAAGTCCATAGTCGGTGATAAGTCCCCGATAAATCTTCATGTCTTCATCACCGCTTAACATGGCAAGCTCATCAACAAGTAACTTGATGCTTGAGCGTTGATACGGCGTAATCAGATTGACAGGCTTTTCCTTCTCGCCCACATGAAGGGTGACTACGTTGCTCAACCTTGGCGATTCATTCAAATTACCAAAAATAGCCTGGCCTACATCACCAGAAAATTCATTCTTACTTGACATTCAAACTACACCTTTATTCCACCATCTACATTTATTACTTAATTCGCAACAATGCGGCCTCAAAAAGAAGTGCCGCATCAGGTGGCAAACTGCTATTAAGTTGAGCAACGATCTTTCCATCCTTTGATCGAAACAAGTACGGGCCTGCTAAAGAAGTCAGTAAAGTAAAATAGCCGTGTATCGAGTCGCAAAATTTCTTGGAGGAACAAATAAAAATTTGTCCGCCTCCTGATGCATACCCTTCAAGCGAAAACGATATACGCTCGTCGAAACTTTGCGGTAGTACAGCATCAATTTCGCGTGCGATGGACTTGGCTCCGTAAACTCCAGTGCCCGCATTGACCAGTGACGCCATAATTGCGGATGCCCGAGTGATTTTTCCAGCAAAGGGATATTCGTTGGCAGTTCGCGCAATTGGCGTCAAGCTGTCAAAGCTTATCCAATACCCTTTACCACCTTGAACTGGCTCTACATATGCCAATTCCTCCTTGAAATTCATGATATTGATTTTCACTCGCTGCCGATGCGTTGCCCAACGATAGCTATTGGCGGCATCTTGAAAGTTCGCAAGTCCGGCTCTTCGCATTTTTCGCTCAAGCACCAGCATATTCTGCGGGTCGTTCTCGTTTGCCTCGCCAGCCTTGACCATAGAATCGACAAGCAAGTAAAAGCTGACGTATGAGCACACGCTGAGATCATCACATGCTATTGCCGGCTCATCAGTCGGCGAATAGACAAGTGCTGTTCCACCTTCGCATTTCGATCTGTTGCAGGTGTCAACATCAGCAAGAACGATTGATGCAGGGCTGAGCAGCGCCAAGGCAAAAAAGCATTGAAACCACATTCTCATAAACTACTTCTTTTTGTCTTTCTTTGGCATATTGACTGTATTCGGAGATGTCACATCTCCGTAAATCGTCTGACCAACATCACCGTGGAACACAGGATTAATTGCGTACTTCGACGGCTCGCTCGAAATGCTCCGACTCAGCGGCGCCCCGCTCTGGGTTGAGGCCATTCCGCCAATCATCCCCAATACTCCCGCTTTCCCGCGACTATCCAGGCCACGAAAGCCCGTGAGCAATTCCTTCTCTTCCATGGTCAGAGCAGAAAGCGTCTTTTCGCCTGTCAGTATGTAATTTACATCAACTCCTATTGCTGCCAGTGCCCGCAAGTAAAGAGCATCTGGCGCCCGCTCATTCTGTTCATAGAGCGTCTGGGCACGCCGCTTTAGTCCGCCCACCGCAGCAAAATCATCCTGATTCATGCCTAGCCGTTGGCGTTCTTCTTTTAGTATTTCACCAATTGGTCTCATTTGTGCTCAAATTTATCTTTACAATGCTCCCATTTGAGAGCTATAGTTACGCCATCCTGTAGCGATTACACATCATAACATTATGAAAAACTTGTCAAAAGTCGGACGCATTACAAAAGGCGTCACCTCCCAGCCGCTTGGCGTTCGTCTGGCTCCTGACGAGGTAAAAGAAATTGAGACTCTTGCCGCCGACCAACAACGATCCCGTGCATGGTTCTTGCGCCTCCTGATCCTGCGCGGCCTCGCCGACTACAAGCGCGAACTCGCCCCCAAACCCACCCACTAAGGACAACGTCATGTACCCCGATGCAAAACGTATCCGCAGCCACCGCGTCATGCTGCGCCTCGATGACTATGAGCACCAGCTCGTTTCCTCGATCGCCAACTACCAAGGCGAAGAGCTTGCGGTGCTGGTGCGCCAGATCGTGATGCGTGAAGCCCTGGCCGTGATCGCCTTGGATGACGCCACTATCGACAGCGTACAGCGTCGCAGCGTTTAAACCGAGTCACTTTTGAGCAACTCTAAAGTTACAGAAAATGCCAGACCATCAAATTAACCTCAATGACGAAGAGCGCGCGGTACTAGAACTCGTGCGCCAACGCCAGGGGCTGGCAAGTATCGATCAGGCGGCCGAATGGCTCGTCAAGTCGCGCTTACGCATACAGTCGAAAAACATGACGGGTCGCGGTCGCGCCCTGTACCAAGTGGAAAGAAAGCTGAAATGAGAGTCATCGGCCTGCCCTGCCCGCATTGCACCTACACCGTTCGCGCCGTCAAAAGCCGCATGATGTCCGCCATGTTCAAGGAAATCACCTATATGTGTCAGAACCCGGACTGTGGGCACGTCTTCGTGGCAGGCCTGGAAGTACTGCGCACCCTCTCGCTGTCCGCCATACCCAAGCCGGATATCCGCATCCCGATGTCCCAGCATGCGCGCGCGGCGGCCACCAGCCAGCTGGCCCTGGACCTGACTGCGGGCTGCTGATGGCTATCCCGATCCTCGCGCCGCCGTAGCCCGGCCGCCGTAACTCCCCCTCTTTTGCTGTGACCTGCTGCGCTCCCTTTTGAGCGTGCGGGATTCGTTCAACCTGAAATAAGGAAAACCGATGGAAAACACGCTGCACGCCACCCGTCATGCCGACAAATCCATGGCATCAAGCACGATCCGCCCGACCTTGCAAAATTGTATTGTTCCCGTGGCGCCGACGTGTTTTCTGCTGCAAGCCAGCGCGGGCATCGGCATCGCGGCGCTGACCGCCCACATCCATGAGATTGCCAAGACCTATCACGCCTACGGCGCGGCCAATCTGACCTTCATCGTCAGCGATGTGCAGGCACTGGAGCGTGACGGCTTTTTCGCGCCAGCCAAACAACGCGCCCTGGTCGGCAAGCTGCCCATCGAGTTGAACTACATTTTCGCCAATGAAGCGGGTTCCCGGCACTGCTGCGGCGCATCGCACACGCTCCCGTACTGGGCAGAGCAATTTCTCAAGCCAGGGGCACGCTGATGCTGCGCCTGGCCAAAACCTGCGGCATCTGGCTGCTGACGCTCCTGATTGTCATTGCCCCCGACGTGCTGCGGGCCATCGGCGCCATCAAGGACTGAACCATGCCGGCGTCCCTTATCGACAATCACCTGTCCTTCCAGCCTGCCGCCGAAATTCTGGCCGCGCGCGACAAGGACATGCCTACGCCCCCGGGCGCCGGGCATGCGCTGGCCGCCATCGCCGAAGCCAAGGCCCAGCTGCGCAGCATCAAGCCGCGCAACCTGGCTCCCTTCATGGCCCAGGCATGGGGACTGTCGCCGCGTGGCGCGCGCCGTTCCGTGCTGATCGCCGCCGGCCTGGACGCCGACCGCTGGGAATCGCCCATCCATTCATTTACCGAGGAAGAGCGCATCGAGCTGCGCGCCGCCACCTCTGCCGCTATCCGTGTGTACGAAAGACTGTTGAATGCAATCTAAACAAATCCTGCTGCCGGCCCCGCAGCGTCACGAAGCCTTTTTGCGATCCGCCCAGTTCGCGCCCGAGCTGGCCCGCATTCCCTACAAATGGCGCAACCGCGTCATCACGGCCGCCATGGCAAAAATGGCCTGGTCGTCCTGGTACAAAGTCTATGAGTCCGTCGCCACCAGTTTTGTGCGCGAGTTCGCCGAACAGTACGTGCCGGCCGGCGTCGATCTGTCGCAAAGCGACGCCGACATCGTGGCCACCGCAGAGCGCGCGGCGGCCGGCGTCACCAAAATGCTGTGGATGGCCGTGTCGGACACGCACGCCCTGCAGATCATGGAAGACGAATGCGCCTCGTACGGCATCGAGCTGCCCGAGTTCGACACGATGACCGACACCATCGCCCGCCTGGTGGATGCCCGCTGGTGGCGCCGCCAACTGCGCAAGCGCGTCAAGCGCGCCTTTGAAGCCGGCAATATCCGCCTGGGCTACGTGAACTATCGCGGCGAACCCTACGCCAGCAACGACGCCGTGCTATCGCGCCTGGCGCAGAACCGCCGCAATGCGGCGGCGCTGGCCGCCACCCTGGTGCAGAACGAGCACGGCCAGCAATTCAGCATCGCCGAGCTGGCCGAGAAAACGACTGCGAATAAAGCCATCCGGCGCGGCGAGCTAATGTTGCGCATCAACGGCTTTGAGCAGATCGCCCGCGAGTGCGGCGACCAGGGCATTTTCATCACCTGGACGTGCCCATCGCGCTTCCACGCCATGCAGCACAGCGGCAAGCCCAACGACAAGTTCGACGGCTCCACGCCGCGCGAGGCCAATGCCTACCTGGGCAAGATGACCTCGCTGTGCCGCTCCGCGCTGGCGCGCCGTGGCATCGGCCTGTACGGCTTCCGCATCGCCGAGCCGCATCACGATGGCTGTCCGCACTGGCATCTGCTGCTGTTCGTGCGCCCCACGGCGAAATACAAGACGGCCCACCTGCAGGACGTGGCCGGCCGTGCCATCCGCATCATGAAGCGCTACGCCTGGCGCGTGGACCGTGGCGAACCAGGCGCCTTCGCGCGCCGCCTGGACGTGAAACGCATCGACTGGGCCAAGGGCAGCGCGGCCGGCTACATCGCCAAGTACGTGGCCAAGAACATCGACGGCGTGGCCGAGCACAGGACGAAAGAAGGTTATGTCGTCACGGCCGACACCGAAGGCGATGTCGAGCTGACGCCATCGGCGCGCGTCGAGTCCTGGGCCGCGTGCTGGGGCATCCGTCAATTCCAGCAATGGGGCGGTGCGCCCGTCACCGTCTGGCGCGAACTGCGCCGCATCGAGGAAAGCATGCTCAACGAAGCCCCGGCCGCCATGCGCCGCGCCTGGGACGCCGTGCAAAAGATCGACGGCGAAAAGCGCGCCTGCTGGGCCGAATACCTGCGCGCCCAGGGCGGCGCTTTGGTGCCGCGCAAGGAATTGGTCGTCACCCTGGCCAAGGACGAAAAAACCGTCATCGGCCGCTATGGCGAAACGCTGCGCACCACACCCTACGGCGTGCGCTGCAGCGACCTAATCGGCGTGGTCTTCAAGTCCGTGCGCCATACGTGGACGCCGGTACAGGCCACAGGCGGGCGCGGGGTGGCTGTTGGGGTTGCTGTTCCTCGGACTCGTGTAAATAACTGTACGCAGACCGTTCAAGTCACGCCAGAAACGCTACAGGCGCTGGCGATCCCTAACCTGCCCGACTGGGCAAAAACCGAAATTATCAACGCCTGGGCGGCAGTCGATGCCTGTCCATATCCCCGGCTGATCGTTCCCGACATCCCACCGCAGGAAGGAAATGGCACATGAGCATCTTTTCCGTGACCGTTCGCACGCAAACCGAACGCTTTGAATTTTTTGAGGTTGCCGCATCCAGCGGCGACGTGATCGACGCCGCCATCGACCGCTACGGCGTGTGCGGCGTTACCGCCAAACTGAAAGGAGCACCGCAATGCTGACCACCCTGACCGATTCACCGCGGCAAATCGCCCTGGGCGACCGCGTGACCTTCGATACCGATGAAGGCTACCAGGCCGGCACCGTCAACGATCTGCGCCGCGACGTGGGCAATGGGGAGCTGCATGCCTGGGTCGAACTGGACCACCAGTGGGCCGGCATGTTTCGAGCCGTACCGCTGGGCGCGCTGCAGTCTGCAAGCGCTGCCGCGCCGGGTGCGGAACTCGCAATCTGAGGCTATCCCGGTGAGCGCTTTTTACAACGAAATTGACCCATACGCAGCCGCTTGGCTGCGCAACCTGATAGAGGCCGGCCACATAGCGCCGGGAATTGTGGATGAACGATCGATCGAAGATATTTGTCCCGACGAGCTCGTCGGCTACACGCAATGCCACTTTTTCGCTGGCGTTGGAGTTTGGTCCTATGCTCTTCGTCGCGCAGGATGGGACGACACGCGACCAGTCTGGACAGGTAGTTGCCCGTGCCAGCCTTTCAGCTCGGCAGGCAAAGGAACTGGGTTTGATGACCAGCGGCACTTGTGGCCAGCTTTCCAACACCTCATCAAAGAGTGCAGCCCTGCAATCGTCCTTGGTGAGCAAGTTGCAAGCAAAGACGCAGATTCTTGGCTCGACCTTGTACAAACTGACCTGGAAGGACTGGGCTATGCCTTCGGGGCGGTTGCGTTCCCGTCTGCGGGCGTCGGTGCTCCGCATATCAGGGACCGCACCTACTGGGTGGCCAACACCAACCGTTCTCGACCACAAAGCCTCCGGCGGAAGGCCCATAAACGTATCTCGCCATGCAAATCGAGACTTGCCCAGGGTGGCGCCATTGTGTGGATGGCCAACGCCTACCCGCACGGATGCAATTCGAAGCCCGTCCCAGCATTTCACGACGTCGAACATCACGCTGAACCATGCCGCGACGTTCGCGGGCTGGCACACCCCGACAACAGCCGACAGCAGCGGAGGCGGCCAGGCGAAGCGAGCAATGGGCGAAACACGCCACGGATCGAACTTGAACGATTTTGCGATGCTGGCGTGTTGGCCAACGCCGAAGGCAAGCGACTACAAGGGCGGCAACGGGAGGACGGGGAATCGCACTGCGGAAGCTTTGTCCAAGGCGGGCTACACCATGTCAGAACTAGCGAAGATGACCGGCCCGGGCCGACTAACGGCTACTGGCGAGATGCAGACTGGCTCGGCTGCTCAGATGGAAAGTGGCGGCCAGTTGAACCCGGCACATTCCCGCTGGCTCATGGGGCTACCTCCCGAGTGGGACGCCTGCGCGCCTATGGCAACGCGATCAACGCGGAGCAAGCGCGCATCTTCATTGAATCTGTAATGGAGACACCATGACTATCACTATGGCAAATAAAAGCGCCGATAGCACTAGCCAAATGGCTAACCCTCAACGAAAACCAAAAAACATAAAAATGGACCAATACAAAGAATTCTGCCTGCTGCGCGACTACCGCAAGCCTGGCGTCGAAGTACCGCACCACACCGAGGCCGAAGCATTCGCCTTGGCGGTGCAAAACAAAGGCGGCCATACAGAACCAGCCCAGCGCAAGAAAAACCCCTCCACGAAAGGAATCAAGTAATGAACGCAGACCGAATTATTTACCGCCAGGACTTATACAAAATGCTGGGCGTCACTTCGGAGACGCTACGCAGATGGGTGAAGGAGAACAAACTGCCGCCAGCGGACGTTGCCATCACCCAGCGCACGCTGGGATGGCGCCTTTCAACGCTCCAAGCCGCTGGGATCAGGCTGCTTTAACAGCCAGTCAGCGAAGGCCTGAAGCATCACCCGGCGCTGTTTCAGGTACTCCGCGGAGTTGTAGACCCCGCGCACGCCGCCGTCCTTGTGCGCGAGCTGCACCTCGACGTGGTCCGAGTTGTATTCGTGCTCGTTGGCCCAGGTGGAACCGACCTTGCGCCAACCGTGGCCCGTCATCTTGCCCTTGAAGCCGATACGGTGAATGAGGTAAAGAATCGCGTTTTCACTCATGGGGCGGCTACCGCCCCGGTCGTTCGGGAAAACGTAGTTGCTGCCCCGCGAACGCAGCTTCATTTCCGCCAGCAGGTCCAGCGCCTGGGAAGACAGCGGCACCAAGTGCTCGCGGCCCTTCTTCATGCGCTTGCCCGGTATCCGCCAGACATCGCCCTCCACTTCCGCCCAGGTCATGCGCCGCAACTCGTCCGTGCGCGTCCACGTCAACGCCAGCAGCTTGCAGGCCAGTACAGACTGAATTTCATCTTCCAGGTCCAGGCGTTCCATGAACGGATGCACCTCGGCCAATGCCAGGGCGGCGAACCCTTCGCGCGGCTTGCGGGAAAACGCGACCTTCGAATTGATGTTCGACGCGGGGTTCTCTTCGCAGTGGCCGTGCTGAATGGACCAGTCGAGCACCTGGCCCACCCACATGCGCACGCGCCGGACGTACACGGACAGGCCGGCGGCATCCATCGGGCGCAGCGCCGCCATTAAGTCTTCCTTGGTAATTTCACGCACCGTTTTCGCGCCCAGCGTCGGCGAGACGTACATGGCCAGCGCGCGCAGTGCATTGGCCTTGTAGCCGGCGCTGATGTCCGTGCGCCCCGCCCAGTAGGTATCGATGGCGGCATCAAGGGCAATGGATGGGGTGCTTGTCTTGCGCTTGGGCTTGAGGTCTTCCCCGTCGATCAGTTTCAACCGCAAAACGTCCCGGCGCTCGCGGGCTTCCTTGAGGCCGATCAGGGGATACGGGCCGATCACGGCAGTTTGCTGCTTGCCCTCGTCGTTGCGATAGGCCATGCGCCAAACCTTGTTTCCGCTTGGCAGGACTGCCAGCATCAGGCCGTGGCCATCGAAGAGCTTGCGCAGCTTGCCGTCATTCGGCGTTGCGCGGCGGCAGTCTGCGTCGGTAAGGGTATTGATGGCCATGCGATATCCTGTAGGTACGGTTTTGAGAAAAACCGCATCATACCTACAATTTAACCTACGCATCATTCTGCGAGAGCGTTTTTGGATACCACCGAATCTGCGATTCGGAAGGCTAAAAATCAAGCTAAGTCGTTGATTTTCAATGAAATTCGGTGGAATATAGGTTGAGTATACTCACGAATTTTTTATGTACTTGGCGGAAGCGGTGAGATTCGAACTCACGAACAGTGTAACCCGTCGCCAGTTTTCAAGACTGGTGCCTTCAACCACTCGGCCACGCTTCCAGATGGCAGCATTATACATAAAGGTCAGTGGCTTACCAATGGCGAGTAGTCGGTGGCGCGCATTTAAGCCCCAAAGCGACCTCTGGGGTCAGTGAGCTGCGCCGGTATGCCAACGGAAAGCCTACACGCCCCAGTTTTCCCGTAGCGCCTTCTCGAACTCCCCCGCCGGCAATGGCCGCGAGAACAGGTAGCCCTGCACTTCGTCGCAGCCAGAACTCTTCAGGAAGGCCAGCTGTTCCGTCGTTTCCACGCCTTCCGCGATCACCTTGTGGTGCAGCTGCTGGGCGATGCTGATGATGGTGCTGGCGATGGCGCAGTCGCTGGCGTCGGTGGGGATGCCGGTGGTAAAAGACCGGTCGATCTTCAGGGTGTCGATGGGGAAACGTTTCAAATAGGACAAGCTTGAATAGCCGGTGCCGAAGTCGTCCAGCGACAGGGCCACGCCCAGGGCCGTGATGCGGTCCATGATGCCGATCACGCGCTCGATGTTGTGCATCAGGGTGCTTTCCGTGATTTCCAGCTCCAGCCAGGCCGCTTCCAGGCCGTAGCGGGCCAGGGTCGCCGCCACCCTGGCGGGCAAGGCTGCCGTGAATTCGCGGGCGGAGACGTTCACGGCCAGGCGGATCGGCGGCAGGCCGGCCAGTTTCCACGCCTGCGCCTGGGCGCAGGCCGCTTCCAGCACCCATTCGCCCACTTGCACGACCAGGCCCGTCGATTCGGCCAGGGGGATGAATTCGGCCGGCGGGATCATGCCGTGCTGCGGGTGGTGCCAGCGCACCAGGGCTTCGGCGCCGATGATGCGGCCGCTGCCCAGCGCGTATTTCGGCTGGTAGTGCAGCAACAATTGCTGCTCGGACAAAGCCTGGCGCAAGCCTGTTTCCAGGCGCATGCGCGCCTGCATGCCCAGGTTCATGTCCTGGCTGTAGAAAGCCACGCTTTCCCCTTCGCCGCCGCTGTCCTGCTTGGCGCGGTACATGGCGATATCGGCCAGGCGCAGCAGGGTTTCCGCGTCCTGCCCGTCCTGCGGGTAGACGCTGATGCCGATGCTGGCGCCCACGCGCAGGTCGTGGCCTTCGATCAGGAACGGTTCCACCAAGGAAGCGAGCAGCTTTTGCGCCACCATGCTGGCCTCGAAATGCTGGCCGATGTCGAACAGGCCGACGGCGAACTCGTCGCCGCCCAGGCGCGCCACCAGGTCCTGGTCGCGCAAGGCATGGCGGAAACGCAGCGAGACTTGCCGCAGCAGTTCGTCGCCGATGCGCCGGCCCAGGGTGTCGTTGATCAGTTTAAAACGGTTCAGGTCGATGAACAGCACGCAGCCGAGCATCTTGCTGCGCTGCGCCACGGAGAGGGCCTGGTCGACCAGCTTGGCCAGCAAGGTGCGGTTAGGCAGGCTGGTCAGCGGGTCGTAATACGCCAGGTGGTGCAAGCGCTCTTCGGCCAGCTTGCGCTCCGTGATATCCGTCAAGTAGGCGATGAGTCCGATGGGCTTGTCGTCCAGGTCTTGCAGCGGCGACAAGGACAGGCTGGCCCAGAAGATCTCGCCTGACTTCTTTCGGCGGCGCACCTCCATCAGGCGTCCTCCCTGCTCCAGGAAGGCGTCGTGGAAACCCGTGTCTTCATCGTCGTACAGGAACAGGATGTTGCGGCCCACGGCTTCCACCGAGGTGTAGCCGAACAGGCGCTCGGCGCCCTTGTTCCAGCTGGTGATGTAGCCCGTCAAGTCCATCGTCA
This sequence comes from Janthinobacterium sp. SUN137, assembly GCF_030587265.1. NCBI lineage: Bacteria > Pseudomonadati > Pseudomonadota > Betaproteobacteria > Burkholderiales > Oxalobacteraceae > Janthinobacterium > Janthinobacterium sp. SUN137. The sequence continues at coordinate 1,069,176 of NZ_JAPWHZ010000003.1, forward strand.
GCACGGATTCGTGCAACTGGTCGAGGATTTGCGTCTGCTGCGCCAGCAAGGCTTCGACTTGCGCGTAGGCGTGCGTGGAACGTTGCGCCAGCGAATGCACTTGCAAGACGCCCGCCGTCAAGGATGCCAGGCTGGCCAGGTGGCGGCGGTCGGCGTCGCTGTACAGGCTGCGTCCGGCCACGCTGTAATGGCCGAAACAGTGGCCATCAAAACTGATTTCCTGCAGCAAGGCCGGCGTATCGCGGGGAAACGGCGCGGGCGGCGCAGCGGCGTCCAGGCTGGCCGCGGGCAGGAACTGGCCGTGCGGGCTGGCCATCACGGCGCTGGCGATGCGGCCCAGCTCAGCGACCAGCGCGGGGCCGCGCAAACGCACGACGGCGTCGCACAGGGCGGCGCTGTCACCGAGGAAATCCGACACCGGAAACAGGGTCATGCTAGAGGTTCCGGCTGACCTGGATGGCCCATTGGTAGGCCTGCAGCAGGCTGCGCCAATAGGTTTCTCCATCGATGCCGGCGCGGCGCAAGCCCTCGGGCGGCGGCGCGGCGCTTTCGACGAGCGCCAGCAAGGTGCCCAGCTCGCCATTGCGTTCGAGCAAAGCGACGCTCACTTCCGGCGCCAGGTTCAGGGTGGCGATGATCTCTTCCATCGGCATGCCCAGCAGCACGTCGAGCAGCGAGAACACGCCCGCCATGAAGGCCAGGTCTTGCGCGTCGCGGTCGCCGCCGCGCAGCTGGCACAGCGCTTCCATCTGCGCCGCGCGCACAGCAGCCAGCGGCAACAGCGCGTGGATCTTGCCATCGTCCTGTTGCCGCGCATACAGCAGCAGTTGCAGCCAGCGCTGCAGCTGGCGCCGGCCCAGCAACGTGATGGCCTGGCTGAAGCTGGTAATCGGCGCCGTGAAACCGAAAGCGGCTGAATTGACCAGTTTCAACAAATGATAGCTGAGCGATGGATCTTGCTTGAGCGGCACTTCCAGCTCGTGCGCGTCGGCATCGCGGGCCAGCAAGCCCAGCAGCGCCAGCAGGCGGCGCCGCGACGTGGCGTCTTCCGGCTCGCTTTGCTGGCGCGCATGGTGCAGGGCGTAATCGCCGGCAAACCAGCTGACGCCGAGTTCTTGCAAGGCGGCAAACTGCCCCGCGTCGGCGATGTTGTAGGCCAGGTGCGGTCCCGCCAAGGGCAGCAACTGGTGCAGGGCCGGACGGGCGCCGGACGCGTCAAAGCTCAGCGCGCGCGCCTCGACTTGCGCCGCCGTCACGGGACCGGCTTCGGCGCCATCGAGAATCAGGCGATAGCCGGCGTCGCGCCATTGCTGGCATTTTTTCTGGATGTGCTTGTCGCCGGCAAGATGGGCCGGCAAACGGAAGATGGTGCGTTGCGGCGCCAGTTGCGCCAGCACGGCCTCGTCCACGTCATGCGGGTCGGCCAAGGGAATGATGCAATCGAGCGGCGCCAGGAAGGCATACGCATCGGCGGCGGCCAGCGCTGCCAGCAGCGGCGCCGTCGAGGCCTGCGGTACATGCAAGGTGACAGCGACCCACTCGTTATGAGCATTGGCAACTGCTTGTAATCCCACCAACGGAAACAGGTTTGATTCAGACGCTGACATCGGTATCTCAGTGTGGGTAGGGCGCCATAGTAAATAAACTGACCAGCATTGGCAACCCTGGCCCGACAGGGATGCCATTTCGACAGCGAGAATCATTCTATCCGAATCTCACCCACGAAACAGTTTAATTTTGGCAATAAATATTCAAAAAAAACATTCCACCGGGAGACCCGCCTGTCATGCGGGTTTGACAAAACCACGGCACCGCGTGCGCCTGCTCAGGCGCTGCCGCCATGCGCGTGCTCGACCGCATATTTGATCAATTCGGCCTGCCCTTCGATACCGAGCTTGCGCTTGATGTTCAGCCGGTGCGTCTCCACCGTGCGCACGCTCAGGTCGAGGTCGCGGGCGATCTGCTTGTTCGACTGGCCCGCCGCGATGTGCTGCAGCACCTGCTGCTCGCGCGTGGTGAGGAAGGAATCATGCACTTGCGGGCGCGACAGCTGCCGCGCCAGCGCCGCGCTGTAATAGATGCCGCCGGACATCACCGTCTCGATGGCGAAGACGATATCTTTCCCAGGAGCATCTTTGAGCACATAGCCGCGCGCGCCGGCGGCGATCGCTTGCGACACGTATTCGAGCTTGTCGTGCATGGACAGGATCAGCACGGCAATCTGCGGGAACGCCTGCTTGAACAGCGCCGTCGCCTCGATGCCATTCGTGCCGCGCATATTGATATCCATCAACACGAGATCCACCTGGTGCGCGCGCGCCTGGCTCAACGCCTCGTCGGCGCCGCCCGCCTCGGCCACCACGTCGAAATGCGCCACCGCTTCCAGGCGCGCGCGCAAGCCGTCGCGCACGAGGGGGTGGTCGTCCACCAGCAGGATGTTGATCTTCTCGGTCATGGTTGCGTATCTATTTAGTGTGTGGATGGAAGGCCGAGCCGCGCCAGCACCAGGGTGCCGGCCGGGGACGAGGTGATGTGCAGGCTGCCGCCGATGGCTTCCATGCGCTCCGTCATGTTGCGCAAGCCGATGCCGCGCTGCGGATGCAGGGCGATGCCGTCGAAGTCGAAGCCGCCGCCATTATCCTGGATGCGCAATTCCACCGCCTTGCCCGCCTCGTGCAGGCTCACTTCCACGCCGCTGGCGTGCGCATGGCGCTCGCAATTGGTCAGCGCTTCCTGGGCGATGCGGAACAACACGGTATTGACCATGTCGGGCAAGCCCTCGCCCGCCGCCGCCGGGCTGGCCGTGAAACTGGCTTGCGCGCTGCTGCTGTCGTTAAATTCATGCACCAGGTGGTCGAGCGCGGCGGCCAGGCCCAGGTCGTCGAGGATGGCCGGGCGCAGGTTGTGCGAAATGCGCCGCACCTCGCCCAGCACCTTGTTCAGCTGCTCGGCGGCCCGCTCGAACGTGGCGGGCGCCTTGTCTTTCTGTTCGGCATTGCCGGCCAGGCGCGCGATGCCCGCCTCGATCTGCAGTTTGATGGACACCAACCACTGGCTGATGCCGTCATGCAAGTCGCGCGACAGCCGCGCCCGCTCCTCTTCCTGCGACTCGACCACGCGCTGCGCCAGCACTTTCAGCTTGGCGTCGGCCACGCGCAATTCGCGCAAGTTCAGCACCAGGCCGCAGGCGGCCACCAGCAGGGAACCGAGGATGGCGATGGCAGCGATCAATTCCATGGTCGAGCGGATATTGCGCGACTGCTGGGCGTCGACCTTGGCCAGCGCCTGGTCCACGTCATCCATATAGATGCCCGTGCCCATCATCCAGCCCCATTCCGGCATCAGGATCACATAGCCGAGCTTGGGCGCGGACTTGTTGCTCGACGGCTTGATCCAGTTGTAGCGCTCGAAACCGCCGCCACCCTTCGCCCGCTGCATCAGGCGCTGGATGGTCAGATTACCCTCGGCGTCGCGCAACTGCCACAGATTCTGCCCCACCAGTTCGGGCTGGCGCGGATGCATCAGCGACTTGCCCTGCAAATCATAGATGAAGAAATAGCCATCGTCGCCATAGCTGAGGGCGGACAGGATGCGCTTGGCTTCCTCTTGCGTGGCGGCATCCTTGCGCCCCGACTGGTACAGGGAAGCGATGGAATGGCTGGCCAGGGTCACGTAATGCTTGAGTTCGGCTTCCTTGCTGGCCAGGTACGCCTGCTGGATGGTGGCGCGCTGCTGCTCGGCCAGGGTGATGGCCTGGTGCCGCACGGCAAATGCGATGGCGCACAGGGCGAGGATCAGCGGCGTGAGGGCCAGGAAGATGACTTTCTGTCTGAGTTTCATGGCCTGGCGCTCCGGCGGCGTCGATGCTGGTGGGAATGCGTGATTTTACGTCGCGGCGACGCGATCGGTCTGCGTAGTAATACTGAGCGTTACTGCGTAGTCGTGCGCTTGCGGCAATTATACGATTCCTGAATACTCGCCATAAGCTGCAGATACACCAATTCATACCAAACTGGCAACGACCAGGCTCGGCAGCACACATCATCGCACGGCACAGCGCCCGTCAATCTCTGGAGGAAGCATGAACCGCATTTTCAAACAGCTCGGCTGGGCAGCGCTTGCGCTGGCAGGCGCCGGGTCCCTGGGCGTCGTCGCCCTGCAACGCGGCGAACCGATCAGCGCAATCTGGATCGTCATCGCCGCCGTCTGCGTCTACCTGATCGCCTACCGTTTCTACAGCCTGTTCATCGCCGACAAGGTGCTGGGCCTCGATGCCCGCCGCATGACGCCCGCCTTCAAGCACAACGATGGCCTCGACCACGTGCCGACGAATAAATATGTGCTGTTCGGCCACCATTTCGCGGCGATCGCCGGCGCCGGCCCTCTGGTCGGCCCCGTGCTGGCCGCACAGATGGGCTATCTGCCCGGCATGCTGTGGATCTTGGCGGGCGTCGTGTTTGCGGGCGCCGTGCAGGATTTCATCGTGCTGTTCATTTCCATGCGCCGCGACGGCCGCTCCCTGGGCGACCTGATCAAGGCTGAACTGGGCGAAATTCCCGGCATGATTGCGCTCCTGGGCTGCTTCATGATCATGGTCATCATCCTGGCCGTGCTGGCCTTGATCGTCGTCAAGGCGCTGACGGGCTCCCCATGGGGCAGCTTCACCGTGATGGCGACGATTCCCATCGCCCTGTTCATGGGCGTGTATTCGCGCTTCATCCGCGTGGGCCGCATCGGAGAAATCTCCATCATCGGCTTCGTGCTGCTGATGCTGGCCATCATCGGCGGCCAGTACGTGCAGGAACACGCGGTGCTGGGTCCGATGTTCACGTTCACGGGCACGGAATTGACGTGGATGCTGATCGGCTACGGCTTCATCGCTTCCGTGCTGCCCGTGTGGCTGCTGCTGGCGCCGCGCGACTACCTGTCGACTTTCCTGAAAATCGGCACCATCCTGGGCCTGGCCATCGGCATCATCGTCGTCGCGCCTTACCTGAAAATGCCGGCCATGACCAAGTTCATCGACGGCTCCGGCCCCGTCTGGTCGGGCAATCTGTTCCCCTTCCTGTTCATCACCATCGCTTGCGGCGCCGTGTCCGGCTTCCACGCCCTGATTTCCTCGGGCACCACGCCGAAGATGATTGAAAACGAAAGCCACGCCCGCTTCATCGGCTATGGCGCCATGCTGATGGAATCGTTCGTTGCCATCATGGCCCTGGTGGCCGCCTCGACCATCGAGCCAGGCATCTATTTCGCCATGAACAGCCCGGCCGCCCTGATCGGCACCACGGCAGAGTCCGCCGCACAGGCGATCTCGCAATGGGGCTTCTATGTCACGCCGGACATGCTGACGCAGACGGCCAAGGACGTTGGCGAGCACAGCATCATCTCGCGCGCCGGCGGCGCACCGACCCTGGCCGTCGGCATGGCGCAGATCCTCTCCGGCGCCATCGGCGGCAAGGCCATGATGGCCTTCTGGTACCACTTCGCCATCCTGTTCGAAGCGCTGTTCATCCTGACGGCCGTCGATGCGGGCACGCGTGCCGGCCGCTTCATGCTGCAAGACTTGCTGGGCAGCTTCGTCCCAAGCTTGAAAAAGACGGAAAACGTCATCGCCAACCTGCTGGCCACGGGCCTGTGCGTGGCGGCCTGGGGCTACTTCCTGTACCAGGGCGTGGTCGACCCATTGGGCGGCATCAACACCCTGTGGCCGCTGTTCGGCATCGCCAACCAGATGCTGGCCGCCATCGCGCTGATCCTCGGCACTTGCGTGCTGTTCAAGATGAAACGTGGCCAGTATGCATGGGTGACGATCACGCCGACCATCTGGCTGCTGCTGTGCACCCTGACGGCGGGCTGGCAAAAGATCTTCGACGCCAACCCGCGCGTCGGCTTCCTCGCGCACGCCAAGAAATACTCGGCGGCCCTGGATGAAGGCACCCTGCTCGCACCGGCCAAGTCGGTGGCGCAGATGCAACAGATCATCTTCAACGATTACCTGGACGCCGGCCTGGCCGCCTTCTTCGTCATCGTCGTCGTCAGCGTGCTGTTCTTCGGCATCCGCACGATCCTGAAGGCGCGCGCCGACAGCCGCCCGAGCACCAAGGAAACGCCGTTCCAGGCCATGCCCACGGTGCAATGATGATCGACGAAATCATCAAGGCTGGACGGTATCTGGGGCAAAGCATGCGGCTCATGTGCGGCTTGCCCGAGTACGACACCTACGTGGCGCACCGGGAAGTGACCCATCCCGGCGAGCCGATGATGACGTATGAAGAGTTTTTCCGCGAACGGCAGGAAGCCCGCTACGGCGGCGCCGGCAAGCGTGGCGGTTGCTGTTAGCGGACACCTGACCCAGCCTACTGCGCGTCGGCATAGGCGGCTTGCGATGCTCACCGCCTCGGCGGCCCCGTACAAAGTACGGTTGCGCTTCTCGGCCACCTCTCCCTTCCGCTCGCTACGGCTGAGTCAGGTGTTGTTGCTCAGCAATAATTTGAGGGCGGTCTTGTGAGACTGCCCTTTTCATTTCCTCTCTTATAAGTTCCCCTCCCCTTTCTTCCATTAGACCCACATCAATATCAGGGTGTGTCTTCGCGTCTATATTTTTCCAATAGGAATTAAATAACAGTCAACGGGCGACCGGGGAAGCAGCGACGCATGTTCAATTTCCAACGCTCCAGCATCAGCCAGAAGCTGACCATGATCTCGGTACTGTCGTCGGGCTGCGCGCTGCTGCTGGTGTTCGTGGCGTTTGCGCTGACGTCCGTGCTCAGCCACAAAAATGATGAAGGCAAGCAACTGCTGTCGCTGGCGGGCGTGATCGGCGCGGCCGGCGCCGTGCCTTTGCTGGCGGGAAAATCGGCGCAGGGGCAGGCGGAACAGGTGCTGGCGGCCTTGTCCGCGCGCAACGAGGTGGCCCAGGCGGCCCTGTTCGACAAGGGCGGGCGCCTGTTCGCCCTGTACCGCGCGCCGCAGCATGCGGACGGCCTGCCGGCGCCGGAAGACATGGACCCGGCCTTGCTGGCCGACATGGCCGTGCAGCCCGTCACGCAAGGCTCGGGCACGACCCTGGCGCCCGCCATGCGCCTGTACCGCCCCGTCTACCGGCCCGGCGAGCCGCAACAGATCATCGGCGCCGTGCTGATCGAGGCGGACCTGAACCACATGTGGCGCGACATCGGCCGCCACGTGAGCGCCATCGGCGGCGCCACCGTGCTGTCCTTCCTGGTCGCCGTATTCCTCGCGCGGCGCTTCAAGAGCGTGATCGCCGAACCGATCACCAAGCTGATCGATACGGCGCAGAAAGTGTCGAGCAGCCAGACCTACAGCCACCGCATCGCGCACCAGCGCAGCGACGAGCTGGGCGTGCTGATCGACAGTTTCAACGACATGCTGGCGCAGATCGACAGCCGCGACAGCACCCTGGCCAATTACCGCGACCAGCTGGAACGCCAGGTGGGCGTGCGCACGGCGCAGCTGGAAAAGGCCAAGGATGCGGCCGAGGCGGCCAGCCAGGCGAAGAGCGCCTTCCTCGCCACCATGAGCCATGAAATCCGCACGCCGATGAATGGCGTGCTGGGCATGACGGAACTGCTGCTGGCCAGCCCTTTGAGTCCGCAACAGCGCCACTACACGAGCATGGTGCAGCGCTCGGGACAGAATTTGCTGGTGATCATCAACGACATCCTCGACTTTTCCAAGATCGAGGCGGGCAAGCTGAGCGTCGAATACATCCGCTTCAATTTCCGCGAATTGCTCGACGATATAGAACACGTGTTCGCGCCGCAGGCGGAAGCGAAAAACATCAGCCTGGAATTCGACATCGCCTACGACATCCCGATCGCCATCTGCGGCGACCCGAACCGTTTGCGCCAGATCATCGTCAACCTGCTGGGCAACGCCATCAAGTTCACGGAAACGGGCAAGGTCACGGTGAAAGTGACCGTGTGCAGCGAAGACGCGCCCAGCGTGGGCTTGCGCTTCGAGGTGCACGACACGGGCATCGGCGTCTCGAACGAGGCGCAGACGCGCATCTTCGAATCGTTTTCGCAGGCGGACGGCTCGACCACGCGCAAGCACGGCGGCACGGGCCTGGGCCTGACGATCTCGAAACAGCTGGTGGAGCTGATGGGCGGCACTATCGGCGTTGATAATGCTTTAACGCAAGGCTCGATCTTCTGGTTCGAAGTAAATTTCGATAAGCGGCGGGTCGACAGCGACGACCCGTCCTTCAACCTGAAAACCACGCGAGGGTTACGCGCCTTGATCGTCGACCACACATCCGCCACGCGCGCCGTGCTGGAGCGGCAACTGGCCAGCTGGCACATCGTCAGCGACAGCGCCGGCACGGCCAGCGACTGCCTGGGCAAGCTGCGCGCGGCCGCCCAGGCGGGCACGCCGTATGCCGTGGCCCTGCTCGACATGGAATTGCCGCGCACCAGCGGCCTGGCCCTGGCCGCCAACATCAAGAGCGACCCGCTGCTGGCCGACCTCAAGCTTTTGCTGCTGAGCACGGAACAGGCGGCGGCCGACCCCGTGCAGCGGCGCGAGGCGGGCGTGGCCTACCAGCTGATCAAGCCGGCCCGCGAATGCGACCTGTTCGACTGCATCGTCACGCCGCCGCGCGCCAGCGACAGCCTGCGCATCCATCCGCCGCACACGGCGCGCCAGGTGGGCCGGCGCCAGCGCCGCCGCGTGCTGCTGGCCGAGGACAATCCCGTCAACGTGGAAGTGGCGCTGGCCATGCTCGACAGCCTGGGCCTCGATGTCGTCTGCGCGCGCAACGGCGAAGAAGCCTTGCAGGCGGCGCAAGCCGAGGATTTCGATCTGATCCTGATGGATTGCCAGATGCCCGTGATGGATGGCTTTGCCGCCACGGCGGAAATACGCCGCCATGAACAGCACTGCGGCCACGCGCGCGTGCTGCCCATCGTCGCCATCACGGCCAATGCGCTGCAGGGCGACCGCGAAGCGTGCCTGGCGGCCGGCATGGACGATTACCTGAGTAAACCTTTTACGCAGCAAGACCTCGGCCACACGATCGCCCGTTGGATCACCCTGCCGCGCGCGGCCACCGTGCACCACAGCGAAGCGCCGCAGGAGGCGCCTGCCGAGCCGCCGCCCGTGGCAACGCCGCCGGCGCCTGCATCCCCGGCATCGGCCCCGCCGCTGAACCGGCAGGCGCTGGAAAACATCCGCGCGCTGTCCGGCACGGATGGCGATGCGCTGCTCGAACGCGTCATCCTCGCGTTTACCGGCGAGACGCCGCACCAGCTGGGCGCCATACGCGAAGCCATCGCGAAAGCGGATGCGGAAGCGTTGCGCAAGGTGGCGCACAGCCTCAAGTCGGGCAGCGCCAACGTGGGCGCCGACGGCCTGGCGCAGCTGTGCAAGGAAATGGAAAAACTGGGCCGCGCCGGCAGCACCGAGGGCGCGGCTCCCCTTCTGCAGCAGATGCAGCAAGCCTTCCTGGCCGTACGCGAATCGCTGAACGCCATCCTCGTGAAGGAACACTGACATGACAGCGCCCCTCTCCCCTCCCCGCGGCCTGGTGCTGGTGGCCGACGACGATCCCGTGATGCGCTTGCTGATGCGGCAAATGCTCACGCAGGTGGGCCTGGACGTGATCGAGGCCGAGGACGGCGTGCAGGCGCTGGCCAGCTACAAGCACAGCGGGCCGGACCTGGTCATGCTCGACGTCGACATGCCGGCCATGGACGGCTTTGCCGTGTGCCGCGAAATCCGCCACCAGGAAGTGGGCGGCACGGTGCCCATCATCATGGTCACGGGCGGCGACGAGCTGGAAGCCGTCACGCGCGCGTACGAGGTGGGCGCCACCGACTTCATTTCCAAGCCCATCAACTGGCCCATCCTCGGCCACCGCGTGCTGTACGTGCTGCGCGCCAGCGACGCCATCGCCCGCCTGCGCATCGCCGACGCGCACAACCGCGCCGTGCTGGCCGCCATCCCCGACACCTTCTTTCGCCTGAACCGCGAAGGCTTTTATCTCGACTACGAACAGGGCCACGACGCCAGCGCGGGATTTTCCCTCAGCGACTGCGTGGGCAGCCATATCCGCGACGTGCTGCCGCCCGAGATCGCCGCGCGCCTGCTCGACAAGGCGCACGCCGTGCTGGCCACGCAGCATATCGGCTCGGTCGACTACACGCTCACGCACGAAGACAGCACGCGCCATTTCGAGGCGCGCCTGGTGGCGACGGGGGCCGACGAGGTGCTGGGCCTGGTGCGCGACATCAGCGAACGCAAGCGCACGGAAGAACAGATCCGCCGCCTCGCGTATTGCGACAGCCTGACGGGCATCCCCAACCGGCAAGCGTTCCTGGAAACCCTGGAGCGCGAACTGCTGCGCTCGAAAGAGCACGACAAGAAATTCGCCGTGCTGTTCATGGACCTAGACGCGTTCAAGCGCATCAACGACACCCTGGGCCACGACGTGGGCGACCATTTGCTCAAGGTGGTGTCCGAGCGCCTGCGCGAAACCATCCGCCCCAGCGACCTGGTGCTGCGCGCCGAACACGAGTTTGAAACCACCTTCGGCGGCAGCAACCTGGCGCGCCTGGGCGGCGATGAATTCACGATCCTGATTCCCGACCTGGAACGGGTAGAAGACGCGCTCAACGTGGCGCATCGCGTCAAGGAAGCCATGCGCCGGCCCTTCATGATCGAAGGACACGAGATTTTTGTCACGGCCAGCATCGGCATTTCGCTGTATCCGGAAGATGGCGAGGATTGCAATTCGCTGCTCAAATATGCGGACACGGCCATGTACCACGCGAAGAACTGCGGCAAGAACAACGCCAAGCTGTACAGCTCTTCGCTGACGATGGAAATCATGAGCCACGTCAAGATGGAAGTAGGCTTGAGGAAAGCCTTGCAAAACAACGAGCTGTACCTGCTGTACCAGCCGCAGATCGACGTGCCCAGCACGCAGATCGTCGGCGTGGAAGCGCTGGTGCGCTGGCGCCATCCCGAACGGGGCATCATCTCGCCCACGGAATTCATCCCGCTGGCCGAAGAGACGGGGTTGATCGTGCCCATCGGCGAATGGGTACTGCGCACGGCGTGCAACCAGGCCAAGGCGTGGCAAAGCGACGGCGGGCGCGCCATCCGCATGGCCGTCAACCTGTCGGCCAAGCAATTCAAGGATGAAAACCTGATGCAGATCGTGCTGTCGGTCCTGGCCGACACGGGCCTCGATGCGCGCCTGCTGGAGCTGGAATTGACGGAGGGAACGTTGATGGACGATGCGCGCGCCACCATGGTGACACTGGAGCAATTGCGCGGCATCGGCGTGTACCTGTCCATCGACGACTTCGGCACGGGCTATTCGTCCATGAATTACCTGAAACGCTTCGACGTGCGGGCCTTGAAAATCGACAAGAGTTTTATCGCCGGCTTGCCGCAGGATACGGAAAACGCGGCCATCACACGCGCCATCATCGCCATGGCGCATGGCTTGAAAATGGTGGTGGTGGCCGAGGGCGTGGAAACGGACGAGCAGCTGCTGATGCTGGAAGAATACGGCTGCGACATGGCGCAGGGATATTTTTTAGGCCACCCGTCGCCGCACGACACGATCACGGCCATGCTGGCCAGGCAGAGGGGCCAGTTGGCCAGCGTGGAAACTAGAGCACTTCGAAGGCAAGGATTTGCGTGACTTGCTGGGCGTTGAAATTATCGTCGGAAATCATCACCAGGCTGCGGCGGCCGTTTTCCAGGCGCGGACCCCAGCTGATGCCTTCGATATTGTCGACCCGCGGCAAACCGATCTTTTCCAGGTCCAGCAGCAGGCGTTTGCGCGCCGGCACGTAGCTTGCGCCGGCCAGCGCCGGGATGGCCTGGATATCGGTGGCGCCCTGCGTATCCATTTCGTAGATGCGCACGTGATTCGTGTAGATGCCGTCAGCGTGTTCCACGCCGGCCCGCTCCACCACCAGCACCTGGTGATCGTTGACGGCGAGGATTTCCGACACGCCATTGTCCGCTTCCTTCCCTGGCGCAGGCCGCGATGCCACCGGCTCGATCGGATACGCGTACTGGCCCAGCACGGTGCCCGCGCGGTCCAGGCGCGTGATGCGCACCACGGAGCCGTTATCGGGCGTGGCCAGCGGGCCATCCTGGTACAGCGCCGCTTCCATGCCCAGCCACAGGCTCTTGCCATCGCTGGCAAACGACAGCGCTTCAAAGCTCATGTTGTTGCGCGATCCCGTTTCATCCTTCGCCACCTTGAACATGGCGGGCGTGGGCAAGGTGGCCAGGTAGTGGCCGCCGCTATCGGCGTGGCGCACGAACGGGTGCAAACCCACCTTGCGGTTGCCTTCGCTGCCGTACCACAGGCTGCCGTCCTGGGGGTCGACGCGGATGGTTTCGATGTCGGGCACCTGGTCGCCCTGCTCCAGCCTTGCATGGGCCAGGTTAGGATAGCGGCTGCCGTCGGGCTGCGTGAAGAAATGCACGCTGTTGAAGGTCACGCCGGCAAATGCGCGGCTGTCGTAGTCGAGCGCGGCGCGGTAGAAGCGGGCCGGATTGATTTCCGAGCGGTCATCGCTTTCCATCACCCAGCTGTTATTGGCCGCATCGTAATCGATGCCGGACAGGCCGCCCACCGTCGTGCCCTCGAACGGGTATTTCAAGGCGATGCGCTGTTCGCCAATCAGGCGCAAGCCCGCGATCGGTGCGTCGTGGGAGAAGCTGGCGCAAGCGGAGAGAAGAACGGCGGCGGACGCCAGGGCAAGCGCGGTGCGCGCGCTGCGGAACAATTGAGGCATGATCGGTATCAAAGGAGTCAGCGGGAGCGTGGCTTACACCACGCCATCGGTCTTGAGCCGCGCGATGGCGGCCGCATCATAGCCGAGCGACGCCAGCACCTCGTCGTTGTGCTGGCCCAGGGTGGGCCCCAGCCACTGCGTCTTGCCCGGCGTGGCGGACAGTTTCGGGCTGATGGCGGGCAATTTGACGGGCGTGCCGTCGGCGAAATGGTGTTGTTCGAACATGTCGCGGGCGAGGAATTGCGGGTCGCTCAGCATGTCGCGCACGGAGTAAATCTTCCCGGCGGGCACGTCGGCCGCCTTCAACACGGCCAGCGCGCTGTCTATCGTGTGCGTGGCGCACCAGGCGCCGATGGCGTCGTCGATTTCCTGCGTGCGCGCCACCCTGCCGTCGTTGCGCGCCAGTTGCGGGTCGCCCGCCATGTCGATGCGGCCCATGGCCAGCATCAGACGCTTGAAGATGGCGTCGCCATTGCCTGCGATGACGATGTTTTCGCCGTCGCCCGTCGTGTAGGTATTCGAGGGCACGATGCCGGGCAAGGAACCGCCCGTGCGCTCGCGCACCACGCCCGCCTGGTCGTATTCGGGCACCAGCGACTCCATCAGGTTGAACACGGATTCGTACAGGGCCACGTCGACCATCTGCCCTTCGCCGCCATCCCGGCCACCCGTCACGTCGCGGTGGCGCAAAGCCATCATGGCGCCGATCACGCCGTGCAGGGCCGCCACGGAGTCGCCGATGGACACGCCCACGCGCACGGGCGGACGGTCGGCAAAGCCGGATACATAGCGCAAGCCGCCCATGGATTCGCCGATGGCGCCGAAACCGGGCAAGTCCTTCATCGGCCCCGTCTGGCCAAAGCCGGACAGGCGCACCATGATGAGGGACGGTTTCTCTTTCTTGAGCTGCTCGTAGCCGAGATCCCACTTTTCCAGCACGCCGGGGCGGTAATTCTCGATGATGATGTCCGCTTCCAGGGCCAGCTGGCGCGCGATGGCGCGGCCCTCGGGCGTTTTCAGGTTCAGCGTTAAACTTTTCTTGTTGCGCGCCTGCACCGACCACCACAGCGAGGTGCCGTCTTTCAGCACTCTCCAGGTACGGATGGGGTCGCCGCCATCGGGGGACTCGATCTTGATCACGTCGGCGCCGAATTCGGCCAGCATGCGGGCGCAGAACGGCCCCGCGATCAGGGTGCCCAGTTCCAGGACTTTGATGCCCTGGAGGGGGCCGGAAGATGCGGAAGCGTCTGTCATGTTGTAGTCAGGTTGCCCTGCGGTCGAGCATCGCGCGGGCAATCGTGCCCGCGTCGACGTATTCCAGTTCGCCGCCCACGGGCACGCCGCGGGCCAGACGGCTCACGCGCAAGCCCCGCGCCTTCAGCATTTCGCTGATGTAGTGGGCCGTCGCTTCGCCTTCATTCGTGAAATTGGTGGCCAGCACCACTTCGCCGACCACGCCATCGTTGGCGCGGTTCAGCAATTTTTCCAGGTGGATGTCTTTCGGGCCGATGCCGTCCAGCGGAGACAATCTCCCCATGAGGACGAAATACAGGCCCTTGTAGGTGAGCGTTTGCTCGATCATCAGCTGGTCGGCGGGCGTTTCCACCACGCACAGCAAGCGCTTGTCGCGCTCTTCGTCGAGACAGGTCTCGCACACTTCGTGTTCGGTAAAGGTGTTGCACAGGCCGCAGTGATGCACGGCATCGACGGCCTGGAACAGGGCGCGCGACAGCATGGCCGCGCCTTCCCTATCGTGCTGCAACAAATGAAATGCCATCCGCTGCGCCGACTTGGGGCCGACGCCGGGCAGGCGCCGCAGCGCCTCGGTCAGGAATTCAAGCGACTTGGACATGGATCAACCTTGCCCCGCGCCATGGATCGAGCGCATGCGGCAGTGCATCAGAATGGCATTTTGAAGCCGGCTGGCAAGTTCATGCCGCCAGTCAAGCCTGCCATTTTTTCCGCAGACGTCGCTTCCGCCTTGCGCACGGCGTCGTTGAAGGCGGCGGCCACCAGGTCTTCCAGCATGTCCTTGTCGTCGGCCAGCAGCGACGGGTCGATGGACACGCGCTTGACGTCGTTCTTGCACGTCATGACGATTTTCACGAGGCCGGCGCCGGACAGGCCTTCCACTTCCACCAGCGCCAGTTGTTCCTGGGCCTTTTTCATGTTGTCTTGCATTGCTTGCGCCTGCTTCATCAGGCCAGCCAGTTGATTTTTCATCATGAGAATGCTCCGTTCAATTCAGTTTGTGAGTGTGTTAATCATCAATGCAGGGTCGGCGCGGCGGAGCCGGCCGGTGCAGGGGTAATCGTTCCCGGCACAACAAAAGCGTCGAATACACGCTTCATGTCGAGCACGAAGGGATCGCTGGCGATGGTCGCTTCCGCTTGCAGCTGGCACGCCTCGCGATGGGCCTGCGCTTCCGCGCTGGCCGTGTACCAGACGGCGCCCAGTTCCGTGTCGACCGCGACCTTGCGGCCGAAGCGTTCGGTGAGCGCGGCCGCCAGTTTTTCCACGTTGGCAGGACTGCGCCACGTGTCGATGGGCACGCGCAGGCGGAACGTGGTGCTGTGGCCATCGTGCAGGCATTCGATCAGCTCGGCCTGCACGGCCAGCTGCTGGGCCACGCCGCGCAAGGGCAGCACGGCGGCGACGGCCGGCCAGTTGCCGTCCCAGTCCAGGCCCGGCACGGGCGTGATCACATACGGCCCGCTGGGCGCGGCTTGCTTGGCGGCACGCTGCGGCATGACGACGGCCGGCTGCTCGCTGCTCGGCGCGGCGGGCGCCGACACGGCGGCGGACGCGCTGTCGTCGGAAAATTCGGTGACCCACGGCGGCAAGTCGTCATCCGGCTGCGCCGGCGGCGGCGCGGCAGGACGCGCCTGCTGCACGGGCGCCGCAGCGGCCGCCGGTGCTTCCATCACGGCAACTGGCGGCGCATCGTCCCACGGCGCAGGCGCTTTCGCGACGGCGGGCGGTGGCGATGGCGCGGCCTGGACGGGTGCGGCCGGGGCTGGCGCCGCGGCGACCGGCTCCGGCGCGGGTGCAGCCGGCTTGGGCGCCGACGATGGCGCCGACGGCGCGCTGCCGGGACGGCCTTTCGAGGCGGCGCGGGCCGCTTCCAGCGCCGCATTGATGGCGGCGCGGGCGGAACTGATCGGGGCGCCCGATGCTGCCGGGGCGGCTGCGGCAGGAGCAGCCGCTGGTGGCGGCGCCGGGGCGGCGACAGGCGCCGGTGCCGGAGCAGCCGCGCGCGGCGGCGGCGCTTCGCTGCGCGCCATGCTGGCGGCAGCGGCGGCCACGACGGCGGGCGGGGTCACGGCGGCATGGCTGGCCACGCTGTTCGTGGCGGCGCGGGCTGCCGGGGCGGATGCGCCAGCGGCGGCGCGCGCGGCGGCCACGGCGGCGGGACGGTTGCCCGGAGCGGCCGCTGGTGCGGCGGCTGGCACGCCATCGGCGCCGCCTATGCCGGGCCGAAAGGCCAGCATGCGCAGCAAGGTCATGGTAAAGCCCGCGTATTCATCGGGCGCCAGGCCCAGTTCATTGCGGCCATGCACGGCGATCTGGTAAAACAGCTGCACTTCTTCCGCGTCAAATGCGCCAGCCAGACGCACGATATCCGCGTATTCTGGCAAATCCTGCGGCAAGGCGGCGGGCACGGTTTGCGCCAGCGCAATGCGGTGCAATAAAGTGCCCAAATCTTGCAGGGCGCCGTTATACGACAGGCTGCGCGACGCCATTTCGTCGGCCACGGCCAGCAAATCGGCACCATCCTGCTGCGCCAGCGCGTCGAGCAGGCGCACCAGGTACGACTGGTCGAGCGCGCCCAGCATGCCTTGCACGGCATCTAACGTGACTTCGCCGGCCGCATAGGCGATGGCCTGGTCCGTCAGCGACAGCGCGTCGCGCATGGAACCGTGGGCGCCCTGGGCCAGCAGGCGCAAGGCCGGCTGTTCGAAGGCGATGCCTTCCTGTCCCAGGATATTGTCCAGGTGGCTGATGATGTGGCCGGGCGGCATCTGCTTGAGATTGAACTGCAGGCAGCGCGACAGCACGGTCACGGGTATCTTTTGCGGGTCCGTCGTGGCCAGGATGAACTTGACGTGCTCGGGCGGCTCTTCCAGCGTCTTCAGCATGGAATTGAACGCGTGGTTCGTCAGCATGTGCACCTCATCGATCATATAGACCTTGAAGCGGGCATTGCTTGGCGCATACACGGCTTGCTCGAGCAGCTGCGCCATTTCATCGACGCCGCGGTTCGACGCCGCATCCATCTCTATATAGTCGACAAAGCGTCCCGCGTCGATCGCCGTGCACGCTTCGCACACGCCGCACGGCTGGGCCGTGATGCCGCCCGTGCCATCGGGGCCGATGCAATTGAGCGACTTGGCCAGGATGCGCGACAGGGTCGTCTTGCCGACGCCGCGCGTGCCCGTGAACAGGTAGGCGTGATGCAATCGGCCGCTGTGCAAGGCATGCGTGAGCGCGCGCACGACGTGCTCCTGGCCGACGAGCGTCTCGAAATTCTTGGGGCGGTATTTACGGGCGAGGACTTGATAGGACATGCTGAGATTTTACCATGCGATTTTGCGGGTGATCCTGCGCGGCGGGCGCAAGCCTCATGGCCGGGCCATTCAAAATGGCAAACGCGGCAAAGCAGCAATTGTATAACATGGCCAGCTGGAAATATGGAAAACACGGCAAGCCCGGCAATGCTGCGGATCGGCAAGAAAATGGCGCCGTAAAAGCAAAAAAGCTGCCCATGGCAGCTTGATTGTCGATCCTGATAAAACATTCCCGAAGGAGGCGAGCCTGATCTGCGGCACTCATGGTTAATAGCCGTGGCTGCTTCGTTCCCGACCTGACCAGGTTAGCCATGCCACGATGCGCAGGGGCCCGCCGGGGACAATTATAACCGGTCTGCGGGGAATGGGGAAGTTGAGGCACAAACCGCCCTTCCCCGCAAGCAAGCGGCTAAGCGTATTACAAGCCCAGCTCTTGCCAGATGCCATCCACCTTCGCCTTCACTTCCGGCGTCATGGCGATCGTCGTGCCCCACTCGCGCGTCGTTTCACCCGGCCATTTATTCGTCGCATCGATGCCCATCTTGCTGCCCAGGCCGCTGACCGGCGAGGCGAAGTCCAGGTAATCGATGGGCGTGTTGTCGACCAGGGTCGTGTCGCGGATGGGGTCGACCCGCGTCGTGATGGCCCAGATGACCTCTTTCCAGTCGCGGATATTCACGTCTTCATCGACCACGACGATGAACTTGGTATACATGAACTGGCGCAGGAAGCTCCACACGCCGAACATCACGCGCTTGGCGTGGCCCGCGTACTGTTTCTTGATCTGCACCACGGCCATGCGGTAGCTGCAGCCTTCGGGCGGCAGATAGAAGTCGGTGATTTCGCTGAACTGCTTTTGCAGCAGGGGCACGAACACTTCATTCAGGGCCAGACCCAGCACGGCCGGCTCGTCCGGCGGTTTGCCTGTATACGTGGAGTGGTAGATCGGGTCGCGGCGCATGGTGATGCGGTCGATGGTAAACACGGGGAAACTGTCCTGCTCATTATAGTAGCCCGTGTGGTCGCCATACGGCCCTTCAAGCGCGTGCTCGTAGCCGCTCGGATGGTTTTCATCCGGGTAGATATGGCCTTCGAGCACGATTTCGGCGGAAGCTGGCACGCGCAGCTCGCTGCCGATGGCTTTCACGAGTTCCGTGCGGCTGCCGCGCAGCAAGCCGGCGAACTGGTATTCGGACAGACTGTCCGGCACCGGCGTGACGGCCCCTAATATAGTAGCGGGATCGGCGCCCAGCGCGACGGCGATCGGATACGGCTTGCCCTTGCTCTGGATCGCGTGCTCGCGGAAGTCCAGCGCCCCGCCCCGGTGCGCCAGCCAGCGCATGATGACTTTATTACGCCCCAGCACTTGCTGGCGGTAAATGCCCAGGTTTTGCCGCTTCTTGTTGGGGCCCTTGGTGATCACCAGGCCCCACGTGATCAGGGGAGCGACGTCGCCGGGCCAGCAATGCTGGATCGGCAGGCGCGCCAGGTCGACGTCGTTGCCTTCCCAGACGATTTCCTGGCACTTCGCGCCGCGCAACTCCTTCGGCGACATGTCCCACACGGATTTCACCAGGGAACCGAGGCCCAGCAAGTCCTTGAAATCCTTCGGCGGTTCCGGCTCCTTCAGCCGCGCCAGCACATGGCCGATCTTGCGCAACTCGCTGACGTCTTCCGCGCCCATGCCCAGCGCCACGCGGCGCGTGGTGCCGAACAGATTGCCCAGCACCGGCATGTCGTATCCCGTCGGGTTATTGAACAGCAAGGCCGGTCCGCCTGCGCGCAAGGTGCGGTCGCAAACTTCCGTCATCTCCAAAATCGGTGAAATGGGGGTCGAAATGGGCTTAAGTTCACCCATTTGTTGCAGTTGAGAAATAAAATCTCGCAAATCTGAATATTTCATGTGTTTTTAATTTTTTTTGACGTCGGACGCCGTTGCTGAAGGATCTATGCCAAGTAATTGATTTTATTGGCTTTTGGCACAATGCAAGTCAAAAAGTAAGACATAAAAGTAATAAAGAAACGATTCGTTAGTATTGACTTGATATAAAACGGCTTCTACAATTCGCCCAACTTGAAAGAGCACGCCGGCCCAGAGCTTGATTTTAGCGTTTCTCTTTCATTCACGGAGTCGGGGCTCCACATGACATTTTAAGGAGTGTTTTCAAAAGGCGTCTGCCTTACCCCCGGTAAAAGTTGTATTGCGACTGATCCAATACCAAAAACGGGACCGATCAGCTCAAGCAAGCAATGACGGCGTTTCTCGCACGCATCCATACGCGGCGGAAACGATGATATTTCTGATGCACGGCATTGGCAGTACCCACAACACCGCGAGACCGCGGAGGGACTGCCTGTTGACGCGACATTTCGGGGAACTCTATGACTCATCGTAGCACTGAAGCAGCATTGCCTGCTTCAACCGTGGCTGGCCAGCCAGCGTTGGCGCGTTTGCGCGCCCGCGCACAGGCCATTTCGGCACGTGGCGTTTTGACCACGGCACAACACACACTGACAGTCTTCGGCATTTCCGCCCTGGCACTGATCGCCCTGCTGATGTTCCGCCCTGACCTGGGCAAGCAACTGACGCACAGCCTGTTCCCGCTGCCGATGGCAGAGGCGCAAGCCGTTGAAGCACCGGCCCTGTCCGCACTGATGGAAGCACCTGCTTCCGTGCAGACGGCCGCCGCCAGCGATACCCCGCTGACCAAGGAAGAAAAAGCCTTGCTGGGCACGCAAAAGCAGCAGCAATGGGTTACCAACTGGCTCTCCAAGCGCTACCGCGTGGCCAACGACGCGACCAATATGCTCGTCTCGACGGCGTACCTGACGGCCCGTGAAATCAAGCTGGACCCGCTGCTGATCCTGGCCGTGATGGCCATCGAATCGGGCTTGAACCCGTTCGCGGAAAGCCCCGTCGGCGCGCAAGGCTTGATGCAAGTCATGTCGAAAGTGCACCACGAGCGCTTCCAGGAAATGGGCGGCGTGCAAGCGGCGCTGAACCCGGTCGCCAACATCCGCGTCGGCTCGCTGATCCTGAAGGATTACGTCACGCGTGGCGGTTCCGTCGAAGCGGGCCTCAAAACCTACGTGGGCGCCGCCAACTTCGCCACCGACTCGGGCTACGGCTCGCGCGTGCTGGCCGAATACCGCCGCCTGAAGCAAGTGTCGGCCGGCCAGCGCGTGCCGACGACGACGCCGGTGATGGCATCGAACACGCCAGCGCCAGCCAAGGCGCCGGCAGCGGAAAGCGGCATCACCATCAAAGTACTGCCCCACAACGAGATCGCCGGCCTGTGACCCTTTAAAAGCCCTCACAGGGGCATCCAAAAAGCAGCACCCAGTAAAAAAGCCACCGCACGCAAGTGCCGGTGGCTTTTTTATTGCCCTGCGGCACTGGCCGCAGGGACTGCTCTCTATATTACTTGCGCTTGTTGGCGTTGACTTCTTCCTCGCGGAATTTCACTGCCAATTTATCCAGCACGCCGTTCACATACTTGTGGCCATCGATACCGCCAAACGACTTGGCCAGCTCAACCGCTTCGTTGATGACGACGCGGTACGGGATTTCCATGTTGTTCTTCAGCTCGAAAGCGCCGATCAGCAGGATGCCGTGTTCGATGGGCGACAGTTCCGCGATATTGCGGTCGATCAAGGGTGCCATGCTTTCGCGCAGCGCCAGCGAATCCTTGATGGCGCCGTACAGCAACACCGTGAAATGATCGCCATCGGCCTTGTCGAAACCATGCGCGGCGCGAATATTGTTCACGACGGTAGTCGCGTCTTCATTGTTCAGCAGCCACTGGTACAAGCCCTGCAGCGCAAACTCGCGCGCGCGGTGACGCGGCGTGCGGTTTTTGCTGGGATTGGCGAGCAAATTTTTCTCAGTCATGATTGTTACCTGTTCTTAAGTACGTGTTCACTACAAATTCCGGCGAGACACTACGGCGCGCTTTTAGGCAGCGCAGCCGCGGCTCAAGCGTGCGTGAGAAGGATGTCAGGGCAAGGCGCGAGGCCGAAGACAGTACGAAAGTACGGCGAGGCCTTGCAACGCAGCCATGGCATTCTTGTCACACGCGCTTAGTCTTCGTCGGTGTCCTGCAACTCTTCCAGCGCTTGCGCCAGATTGGCCATTTCCACTGCCACGCGTGCCGCTTCTGCTCCCTTGACCAGCATGCGCACTTCCGCTTGCTCGTCGTTTTCGGTCGTCAACACTGCGTTGGCGATGGGGATGCCGTAATCGAGACCGACGCGCGTGATGCCCGCGCCCGATTCGTTCGATACCAGCTCGAAGTGGTAGGTTTCACCGCGAATCACGGCGCCCAGTGCGATCAGGGCGTCGAATTGCTCGGTTTCCGCCATTTTTTGCAGAATCAGTGGGATTTCCAGGGCGCCCGGCACGGTCACGTGCAGGATATCTTCATCGGCCACGCCCAGCTTGCTCAACTCTTCCAGGCATGCCGACAGCAAGCCACCACCGACGATTTCATTGAATCGTGCCTGGACGATACCGACGCGCAAACCTTCGCCGGCAAAATTAGTTTCGTATGCTCCTACGGTCATCATATGCCTCTTTAATCTGGTGGTTCAGGGCGACATGCACATGTCGCCATCGTTTACTCTACATCGACGCCTGACAAAATCGTAGCGAGCGGCAGCGAGTTGTGGTCGAGAAGCGCAACTGTACGAAGGTACAGTGAGCATCACAGGCCGCAAATCGCGACGCGCAGTAGATTTAGTCAGGCATCCTGGCCTGGGTGGCACTGAAAACCTGTTACTTCCAGGTCGAAACCGACCATCGACGGCATCTTGCGGGGGCTGGCCAGCAATTGCATCTTGCTCACGCCCAAGTCGCGCAGGATTTGCGCGCCGATACCATAGCTGCGCAAGTCCATGCTGGCGGCGCGGCCTTTCGGCTTGGCTTGCGGCGTATCGAGCGCGGCGAACTGGGCAAACAGCTCGCCCGACGTCTCGCCGCAATTCAGCAAGACCATCACGCCCCGCTCGGCCTGCTTGATGGCGGCCATCGAGGCGGCCACCGTCCACGAGTGGGTAGTCGCTTCGCTTTCCAGCACGTCCAACAGGGAAACGGGCTGGTGCACGCGCACCAGCGCTTCCAGGCCGGGCGCCAGGTCGCCATGCACGAGGGCCAAATGGGCCGACGCGCTCGGTTTATCGCGGAAGGCGATCAAACGGAATTCGCCGTGCGCCGTGTGCAGGGTGCGCTCGGCAACGCGCTCGACCAGGGACTCCGTCTGGCTGCGGTAATGGATCAGGTCGGCAATCGTGCCGATTTTCAAGCCATGTTGCTCGGCAAACAACAGCAAGTCCGGCAAACGCGCCATGGTGCCGTCGTCCTTCATGATTTCGCAAATCACGGACGCTGGCGTCAAGCCGGCCATGGCCGTCAGGTCGCAACCGGCTTCCGTATGGCCTGCGCGCATCAGCACGCCGCCTTTTTGCGCTTTCAGCGGGAAGATATGGCCAGGCTGGACGATATCGCTGGGCTGCGTGCCCTTGGCAACCGCGACCTGGATGGTCTTGGCGCGGTCGGCGGCGGAAATGCCTGTCGTCACGCCTTCGGCCGCTTCGATGGACACGGTAAAATTGGTGCCGTAGGCGGTGCCGTTGCGCGATGTCATCATCGACAGGTTCAGCTCGTCGCAACGCTCTTCCGTCAGGGTCAGGCAGACCAGGCCACGCGCATGCGTGATCATGAAATTGATGGCTTCAGGCGTCACGAAATCGGCGGCAAGCACCAGATCGCCTTCATTTTCCCGGTCTTCTTCATCGACCAGTATCACCATGCGGCCGGCGCGCAATTCAGCGACGATCTCTTCGGTGCTGGATATAGACATTGTTCATCCTCGTATGACGCCTGGCAAAACCTGCTGCGCGTCGATTTTGCCAGGCGTTGTTAGTGAAACTAAAAACTGAAACCGAACTGAAACATCGAGTGCGAATCTTCCGCGAATTTCCGGGAATTTTCTTATAACCTGCTATTTTAAAGGATTTAGCGCTTGCAGACCTGAAATAAGACAGCTTTGCGGCACGGATGCCACCGCCTGCCCCGCAAAGCGCCAATTCCCTGATCCAGCGCACACGGCGGCGGCAAGACGCGCGCCGCCGGCCTTGCAAAGAGCATAAGATCAACCCGTCACCGCCACGGCGCTGACACCCCATTCGCAGCGACACCCCACACAGGAGCGGCACTATGAAAACCAACGGATCGGCCATCTGGTCAGGCGGCATCAAGGATGGCAAGGGCGCCATCAGCACGCGCAGCGGCGCCTTGCAGGAATACCCCTATGGCTTTGCCAGCCGCTTCGAAGGCAAGCCGGGCACGAATCCCGAGGAACTGATCGGCGCCGCCCACGCGGGTTGCTTCACCATGGCCCTGTCGCTGATCCTCGGCGAAGCGGGCCTGACGGCGGAAAAGATGGAAACGACGGCCGAAGTGACCCTCGACAAGGTGGACGACGGCTTTGCCATCACGGCCGTCCATTTGATCCTGAAAGCGAAAATACCCGGCGCCAGCCAGGCTCAATTCGAGGAATTGACGGCCAAGGCAAAGGCCGGCTGCCCCGTGTCGAAGCTGCTCAAAGCCACTATCACGCTGGACGCCACCCTGCTGCCCTAGATTTTCGTCACGGGCTTGACGGGCTCCACGGCAGCGACGGGCGCCACCAGCGGCAGGCGCGAGTCGCTGGCCGGCAATGGCCGGTTCATCAAGCCGGGATTCAAGGCTGCATTGTTCAGGTTATACGCGGCAATGGCCGCCGCCACGGACGGGTCTTGCGACGACGGCGGCGGCACGGCCATGCCCGCGGCTTGCGCGGCCAGCTCTTGCGCCTGCGCATTTTGCTGGGCCAGCTGGGCTTGCGCCGTCGCCAGACCCGCGTCGGCTTGCCCCTGCGCTGCGCGCGCCAGCGACTGCGCCCGGTCGGATGCCGCCTGGGCCGTCATCTGCGCGTCGCTGGCAGCCAGCTGCGCCCGTACCGCATCGTCCGCCGCCGCTTGCGTCTGCTGTTGCAAGCCCTGCTGCCGTACTTGCCCCTGGCGCAGCTCGTCCACGCGCGCAGCGTCCTGTTGCTGCGCCTGTTGATCGGCATTCATGCGTTCGGCATCCAGGCGCTGGGCATCGACGCGCTGGCTATCGGCCCGCTGCGTCTGCAGCAAGTCCGCTGCATTGTCGGCCTGTTGCGCTGGCGGCTGGGGCCGCAGTTCCTGCAAGTCCAGGTTCAGTTCTTCCGCTTCCAGTTGCTGCTGCAGTTCCAGTTGCCGCTGCACAATGGCGGCCGTCTGCGGCGGCGCCACGTCGATGGGCTGCAGCGCGGCCTGCCACGCCTGTACGACGCCGGACGGCAGTGTTTCTCCCGTCAAATCCGCTTCGACACCGGCCGCCAGCGGCGCGCCCTGCTGCCGGGCCAGCACGGCGCCCACTTGCGCCAGCACCTCCGTTCCCTGTTGCAAGGCGTCCAGGGTGGCATTGCTGTCGGCCGCATACGCGGCTTGCAACGTTGCCGCATCGACATCTTCATTGCGCAAGTCGATGCCGATGCGGGCCAGTTGTGCTTGCGTAAGCAAGCTGCCGTCCTGCGCCAGCGCCGTGGCCGCATCCGTCGTGCCGTCGCCCGACAATAAATCGTAGCGCTGCGCCAGGCTGCCCGGCGTGTCGCCGGCCGTCGCCAGCTGGCTGGCGTCGATGCCGCTCGTTTGCAGCTGGGCAAACGATTCCGTCAGTTGCCGCGCCAGCGCCAGCAAGTCGTCATTGACATTCACGGGGGTATTTGCCGCCCTGGCCTCTTCCGTGGCGCCCTGCAAGGCCAGCAGTTGCCGGCGCGACAAGGCCACGCCGGACAGGAACTGGCCCAGCGGGGAGATGTCTACCTGCGTCGAGGAAAGTATTGCAAGGGCAGCCGCCGCGCCAGATGCCGGCACGAGCTGCGCCGGCGCCAGAGCTGCCGTTGCGCCCACGCGGGACGTGGCCGGGATGGTGTTGGGCACGGTTGCGCGCGAAATCGGGTCCATGGCTAGCCTCCACTGCGGAAAGCTTCATAGTATGCGCGTCTGCAAGAAAAGCAACACACGCCTGGCAAGGCGGCTGTGTTGCCCTGTTCATTTCTTATATCAGGCGGCGGCCTTGTCCAGCGACAGCATGCGCTCGACATAGCGGGCGATCAGGTCGATTTCCAGGTTGACCTTGCCATCGACCGTCAAATGTTTCAAGGTCGTCATGGCGATCGTGTGCGGGATCAGGTTGATCGAGAAGCGGCAGCCGTTGACGGCGCCCGCGCCCAGGTCTTCCACGCGGTTGACGGTCAGCGACACGCCGTTGACGACCACGGAACCCTTGAAGGCCAGGTACTTCGCCAGTTCGTGCGGCGCTTCGATCACCAGTTCCCACGATTCGCCCACGGCTTCGAACTTGCGCACGATGCCCAGGCCGTCGACGTGGCCGGACACCAGGTGGCCGCCCAGGCGCTCGGCCAGGGTCAGGGCTTTTTCCAGGTTCACTTCCGTGGTGGTATCGAGGCCCACGGTGCAATTGAGGCTTTCACGCGAGACATCGATGGCAAAACCCGTGTCCGACTTTTCCACCACCGTCATGCAGGCGCCATTGATGGCGATCGAATCGCCCAGGGCCACATCGGCCAGCGGCAAACCGCCCGCATGGATATTCAGGCGCACGCCTGCATCAAGGCCGCCGTCGAGCGGTTGCACGGTTTCAATCTTGCCGATGGCGGCAACAATTCCTGTAAACATGGAGCTAACCTTATAAAAAGTGTAAATCTATTAAGTACGCTGGGCGAATCTTGCAAGGATACGCACATCTTCGCCCACTTGCTGAACCTGGTGAAATTGCAAAGTGCGCTGCTGCTTGATATCCGTCAAGGCGGGCAAGGCAAACATGCCTTGCGCATCGCCCAGCAAGGTGGGCGCCAGGTAGACCAGCAACTCGTCGACGCAGCCTTCGCGGATCAGCGAACCGTTCAGTTTGGCGCCTGCCTCGACGTGGACTTCATTGATTTGCCGGCGTCCCAGTTCCAGCATCAGCGCGGCCAGGTCGACCTTGCCAGCCGCGTTCGGCAACAGGATGACTTCAGCACCCAGCGCCTGCAGTTGCGCCTGTTTCTCCGGATTGGCGACGGCCGCCACGATCCACGTGCCGCCGCCCTGCAGGATGCGCGCGTCGAGGCTGATGTCGAGCCGGCTGTCGACGACGATGCGGCGCGGCTGGCGCGGCGTCTCGACGGCGCGCACGTTCAGTTGCGGGTCGTCCGCCTTGACCGTGCCGATGCCCGTCAGGATGGCGCAGGCGCGCGCGCGCCAGGCGTGGCCGTCGGCGCGCGCTGCCGGCCCCGTGATCCACTGGCTTTGCCCATTGTGCAAGGCCGTCATGCCGTCCAGGCTGGCCGCCGTTTTCAGGCGCACCCACGGCTTGCCGCGCTGCATGCGCGAAAAGAAACCGATATTCATTTCATGCGCCTCGTCGGCCAGCACATCCGTCGTGACGGCGATGCCGGCCGCTTCCAGCTTGGCCAGCCCCTGCCCCGCCACCAGCGGATTCGGATCCGTCATGGCGGCCACGACGCGGCCCAGCCCCGCGCGCACGAGCGCATCGGAGCATGGCGGCGTGCGGCCATGGTGGTTGCACGGTTCCAGGGTGACATAGGCCGTGGCGCCGCGCACGTCGTTGCCACGCGCCGCCGCGTTGGCCAAGGCTTGCACCTCGGCATGATCCTGCCCGGCCGCCTGCGTCACGCCGGCACCGATCACCTGGCCATCCCTGACGATCACGCAGCCGATACGGGGATTGGGCGAGGTCGTGTACAAACCGCGCGCCGCCCATTCCAGCGCCAGGCGCATGCCATCGATATCGTTGAGTATTTCCACGGGCTTCTTTGATAGTGAGTGATAGGTGAGTCGGATTAAATGAGTCGGATTACGAACTGTCGGCCACGCCGCTGCAATTGGCCGCTTGCTGCTGCGGGTCGCACACGCGCACCCTGCCCAGCATATTGATTTTAATATGGCGCAGCTGCTTTCCCAAAGCCAGGGACAAGGTCCCCCAGCGCGCCGCCAGGCTATTGGTCGCGCTGCAACTGCGGCCTGCGCCATTGTAGGCGATATAAAACGGCGCCGTGGCCGACGAAAACGCGAACTGGGCCGTGATGCCCTCCGGCAGCGGCCCCTGGCGGAACAGCAATTCGTCATCGCCATCGAACGCCAGGTTGGCATTGCGGTCGATGAATGCCAGCCAGCCCATGCGCCAATCCATGCCACCGGGTCCGGCCGGCATCAGCAGCACGCGCTGCCCCCGCGCCATCGCCTGCGCCCGCGTCAATTCGATGGCCGAGAACAAGTCCATGGCCGCCGCCCGCACCTGCTGGCGCGCCAGCACCTGCTGCAGACTGGGCATGGCGGCGGCCGCCAGCAGCGCGGCAATCGCCAGCACCGCCAGCAATTCGAGCAAGGTATGCCCCGCCCGGCGTGGCTGCTTGCGCGAACGGGCAAACCAGGGCCGGCCGCAGGAAGGCGAAAGGCGGCATGAGAGAAAATCCCCGCTGCCTCGTGCCCGCGCCAGCGCAACCATGACCTAGGGCCAGCAATGGCTGGCTGGGCCGCTGCTGCCGCGCTGGCCCGTGCTGTTCAGGGACAGGATGCCGCAATCGGTATCCTGGAATTGCGCATCGACCTTGGCCGTGCCCGGCATGGCCCGCAACAGCACGCATTGCCCGATAGTCGCGCCGGGACAGGCCAGCGCCTCGATTTCATACGCGCTGCCGGCAGCCGGTCCTTCGCCGGACCACCAGGGAAACTGCTGCGCCTGCGGCGCGGGCGACGCCGAGGAAAAGGCCAGATAGTGATTGTTTTGCGAATAATAGCGCTCCTGTTGCTGCATCAGGCGCAGCAGGGCCGCCTGCCCCTGCACCCGCTTGGCGCGCACGACATGGCCGTGATAAGCGGGCGCGGCCAGCGCCAGCAGCAGGCTCACGATCGCCAGCACGGCCAGCAGTTCGATCAGGCTGAAGCCCGGCGGGTTGGCAGCAGGAGCGCCTCCGTTTGCAGTGCACCAGTTCCGCCTTGCCAACGTCCCCATGCGATTTCCCCCTTTCCAAAAAGCGCCAGCCGATACGCTGCACCGGCCTTGCCCATGGCTATTTTTTCTTGGCCGCCTCGTGCAATTCGCGCCAGTTCGCCACTTCCCGCCAGCTGAGGCGCCGGGCCGGCAGCGGCGCGCTGACGACCTTGAGCGCCGCCCCGCTGGACGCGCCGGGCAAGCCCGGTTGCAGCACGGCCAGTTCCTTGCGCCCCTCGGCCCGCCCTGCCGCCGTCGGGGCGCCCACCGTGCTGTTCAGTTCGAGCGCCAGCGGCGGCGCGCGCACCAGGCCATCGAACAAACGCCCCGTCTGCGCGCCCACCTGCACGACACCGGCGCCATCGGCGGCAAAACCGCTCAGCACATCGAGCACGTACAGGCGCGTGGCCGGCTTGGAGCAAGGATCGCGCCCCGGCAAGACAGTGTTGAACAGCACCTTGCCGGCGGCCAGCACGGGACTGCTGACGCTGCGTTCGCCCGTTTGCCCGGTATTGAGGAAATCGAGGTACCAGCCGCGCATGGCGTCACTGCCCGTGTAGCGCAATTCGGCGCCGTCGACGCGCACGCCGCCCGCCGCCTCGCCCAGGCTGCGCTGCTCCAGGTCGGCCCGGCTGCGCGTGGAAGATGACTCGCGCACATCGTCGTGCACGGCATAAAACGATTGCGACAGGAAGGCGGAAGGCCAGGTATCGGCCGCTTCGACCAGCTTGCCCGTGCCGAACAGCAGCACATAGCCGCCGCCGGGCGCGTAAGCCACGCTCAGTTGCTGCGTCACGGGCTGGCGCCGGCCCTGTGCATCGCGCGCGACAAAGACGAGCTTGCGTCCCTGCCCCTCCTTCCACGGCGGCCCGCCAGCCATGTCGAGGCGCCAGATATTGCCCTGCAAATCACCCGCATACATATACGCCAGCGCGCCGTCGCTGCCCGGCACCACGGCGGGCGGACCCAGCGCCTGGGGCATGGCGTCCACATCCGCGTTCGCGCCCGCATCAGCGTCGTGGCCGCCGCCATTCGCCACGGGCACCTTGAGGCGGAAGTAATTACTTCCCAACACCCATGGCGTGCCGGCGGCCTTGTCCAGCGCCAGCAGGAAGATTGCGGCGGCCGACGCGGGCGCCGTCGTGTCCTTGCCATCGTTCACATGGTTGTTGTAGCCGCTGGCGACGATGGCAAAGTCGCGGTAGGCCGGCGCGCCCTCCTTGCCACCCATATTGATGCGGGCGAAGGCGGGCGGCGCGCGCACATTGCCCATCAGCCTGTCGTCGCGGTCCGTAAATTCCCACAGCGCCCCGTCTTGCGCGAAGCGGGCCGGGTCGGTGATATCGAGCGCAAACACGCCCTGCGCCCCGCCGCCCATGCCCGACACCAGCACCGTCTTCCAATGTCCCAGCGCCAGCACTTCCGCCGTGGCCGCCGCGCCGTCGAGCAGCGGACCGGAGCTGTAGTGAGTGCTCGCAGCGGCTGGCGCAAGGTGCAGCAGCGCTTGCGGCAGATAGGCAAACAATTCGCTGCCCGTGCGCGCATCGAAGGCATGCAGCAAGCCATCGCTGGCGCCCAGGTACAGCATTTTGCGCCGCTGCAGCAGCGCCTGGCGGTGCAAGCCATAGCCGGCGCCCGGCATGCCCAGCCCGGGCGCGCCCACGTACAGCAGATTGCCGTATGGCGCCGCGCCCAAGCTGCCTGGCCTGCGCCGCAGGAAGCCGCCTGGCTGGCCCACCTCGTGCGTGCGCTGGCCCAACAGGTACGCCAGGCGCGCCTCGCCCCGGCCATCGCCACTGTCGAATGCGCCGCGCTGCGCTGCATCAAGGCGGTTCCAGGCCAGCGGCGTCAGGCTGCCCTGGGCGTCTAGCGTGTAGACGGGACGCAAGGACGCAGGCGCGCCATCCGGCACGGGCTTATCCTGTCCACCGGCAATCCACCATGGCTTGCCGGGAAGCAATGCGCCATCGGCCCCCACGGCAAACGCGGTGCGCGACAAGGTCATGCCGCCATCGGCCAGGCGCAGCTGCGTCTGGAACCAGTATGCCTCTTCCGTGCCGGTGGCCAGCGCCATCAGGGCCGGTCCTGCGAGCGCCGCCGGCAAGGTGCCCTTATCGGCTGCCGCGAAGGCTGCGCGCAGTCCCGCGATCAGGGCGGCAGGATCGCTGCCGGGCAAGTAATGGCCGGGCCAGCGGCCATCGAGGCTCCATTCATCCAGCGCGCCGCCCGTCGCGCTCTTGAAGGGGTTGGCGTCGCCATTCGCATCGAGAAAGCCGCCATACTTGGACGCCAGCAGCAAGGGGGTAGAGGCAGGAGTGGCGGCAGATTCGCCGGCCGGGTCGCCCTGGCGCAAGTCGCCCGCATAATGCTCGACCTTTGCACCGCCGTCGTTCTTGCCGCCGGGACGCAGGGCCTGCACGTGCGACCAGTAGGCCAGGCCCGCCGCATGGTAGCTGGCGCCGCCCGCCCCGTCGGCCAGCAATTCCAGCGCCGCCAGCTCCGGCCGTGGTGCGGGATTGCCGGGCGTGCCGCCGCTTTCCAGGCTGCCCACCGCATGCGTCCAGGCCATCGCATCGAACGGCGGCGGCGCAAAACCGTCCGGCGCGCGGGCGCGGTCGCCGGATGCGGCGGGAGTGACCGGGACATTGCCGGGCACGTAACGGTCGCCCGCCATGCCCGCATCGCCGAGGCTGACGACGATATGCCGCTGGCAACTGGCCGTTTGCGGGTCGCTCCATTGGGTCACGACCAGCAAGCCGTCGTCGATGGCAGGCGGGGCCGTGGCAGGCGGCACCGGGGCGCTCGCTTGCCGTCCCTGCAGGTAGCGCAGCGATTCGTACAGCAATTCGGCCAGCGGCGCCGCCCTGGCGTACGCGCCAGGATGCCCCGCATTGCCGCGGCCCAGGCCATTGATGTAAGCGGTCACCCCGCCGCCAAGGCCCGCGCCCTGGGCCGCAGCTTCGGCCACATATACGCCGGTGGCGGGATTCCACTCGGCGCCGGCATTGTCTTGCGGCAAATAGTCGGGCGCCGTCCAGCGCTGCCTGCCCACGTGGGCCAGCGGCGCGCGCAGCACACCGCCATACACGGGGCCGGCGCTGGCGGGCATGCCGTTCAAATGACCAAACACGCCCACGCGCACCCTGCCGCCATGGCGCTGCACGGCGCCCACCGGCTTGTAGTTCTTGCCATACGCCAGGCACAAGTCGTCGCGCAGCGGCCCCTCGTCAGCGTCGCACACGCGCACGCGCGCGAGGAACACCCCGTGCGTGGCAGCAAGGCCAGGCGCATCGCAAGTGCCGCCCGCAGACTGGCCAAGGCTGGCGTCGCCGAACAGCAGGCGGTTGCGGCAGGAAACGATGGCCAGTTGCGCCAACGCAAATGGCGTCGCCGCCGCCACGCCGGCCTGCAAGACCTTGCGCGGGAAAAAGACGGGGTGGGCAAAAAAGTCGATGGGGCTGTCGGCGTCAGGCAGGTAGGCGCGCTGCAGCACCGTCTTGCGCACTTCGTCGATGACGCGGTCGCCGCCCGTCAGGGCGTAGCGGACGAGGTCGAGCATGCTGGTGCTGGCCCAGTTGAGAAAGTTGCCGCTGAAACTATCGCCGCCGCAACCGTGCAGCGCATCGGCCGGTTTCAGCACGGAGAAGTAAGCGGTCGCTACGCGCAAGTCCGGCAGCATGAGGCCATCCTTGCTGCGATACGGATAGCTGTAGCACATGCGCGTATGGAAGTACCCTGCGTACTCGCGCTGCGGCGCATAGTCGCCGCCATACGCGGCAGCGGCTGCCGCATGCGTGAAGGACAGGTTGAGCAACAGATTCGGCGGCACCCTGGCGCCGTGCAAGCCCGCGTCGGCCCGTGCCAGCGTCACCGGCGGGACGGCGGCGGCAAGGGCGCCGCCGCAACAGAGGCTGGCCAGACAGGCCAACAGCATCAGCCAGACGCAGCCGGCATGCTGCCGGGCAAACCGCAAAGCAAGCCACAAAGTGGACGGCAAAGTGGGCGGCAAGATGAACCACGACGCCCTCATGGCCCCGCTCCAGCCGCCTGCTTGCGGTAATAAGTTTGCAACACGACTTGCGTGCTTTCCTGCGCGCCAAAACCGATGGCCGTGATGCGGTACACATAGCTTTCCGTGGCCAGGCCGCCAGTTACTGCCGTGGCCTGTGCGCCGGGCGGGTGAAACGGCAGCAATTCGATAAGGTAGCGGGGCCGGCGCGACGGCAGGAAACCCTGCCCCGTCTGCATGACGGCGCCCGTAAACTGGCCATACGGCACGGCGCGGCTGCTTCCTTCGGCGCCATCGAGGTCCATG
The DNA here is from genome assembly GCF_030587265.1 of Janthinobacterium sp. SUN137. Lineage (NCBI taxonomy): Bacteria > Pseudomonadati > Pseudomonadota > Betaproteobacteria > Burkholderiales > Oxalobacteraceae > Janthinobacterium > Janthinobacterium sp. SUN137. The sequence goes on from NZ_JAPWHZ010000003.1 coordinate 1,101,930, forward strand.
CTCAACCAGAGGGCCGGCGCCTCCGGGGCCGCGGGCAGGCACAGACCCAGTGCGCCTCCCTCGCCGCAGCCGTCCGCGAACCCGGCCGCACTGCCTGGTGCGAATAGGCTGCTGCGTCCCGGCGCGCCGGGAAAGCCTTCGATATCGTTCTGCGCATCCACCAGAGCCTCCTCCGCCGCCTGAAACGCGATCTGCCGGTCGCGCTCGCCGCGCGCCGCCTTTTCTCCCTGCAAGGCCATCTGCGCCGCCGATATGCCCAGCAACAAGATGATCACCAGCAGGCACAGCACATACACGAGGGTGGCGCCGCCGCATCGCGCACAAGGTGGGCGCCAAGGCACGCGACAGCGGACGCCCGCGCCAGCCATCGCGCCGCCCGCCTAGGCCGGCCCGTTGCGCAGCATGATGCTCGTCTGCACCAGTTGCCGCAGCCGCGAACGCGTCGCGGCAGGCAAGGACGCGCGCGCGATGCGCACGCCCGTGTCGCCGGCGCCATGCGCCTCGGCATACGCCTTGCCGAACAGGTCGAACTGCGCCGGCCCCAGTTCCGCCATCTTGTCGGCCTGTCCCGCCTCGCCATGCAGCAACAGCGCCACGCGCACGCTGGCCACGCGTTTCCAGTGCGTGCGCCGTTGAAAATCGCGCTGGCGCGCAGCCGCGTCCGCCCCCTCCAGCAGCAGCGCCGCATCGTAGGCGTCGAGCGTGCTGGCGTTGACATAGCGGTTCGCCACGCCGTCAGGCGGCGTATCCGTGTCGAGGCCATACAGCACCTGGAAAGCATCGACGCCACGGATGACGGCGTCCGCGCCCCAGCCGTTCGCACCCCGGTATTTGCAGCGCAGCTCGCCTTCGCCATCGGCGCCCTGCGCCACGTAGAAGATGCTCCAGCCCCGCTGCGCCTCCGTTTGCGCGGCGCCCACGCCAAAGCCGGCGCAATTGAGGACGGAACCGTCGCCGCCCTCTTCCTTGCCGGCGCCGTAATAGCGCAGGGCCAGCACGTCGCTGCCATGCAGGGCGCCGGGCAGCGCGCCGCTGATGCCGTCGCTGTTCTTGCCCAGGCTGCGCGCGTCAAGCCCGGCGATATTCGCGCTGTCGTAATCCGCATGGGCAACGGGCGCGGCGCCGCTGTCCCAATTCACATACGCCGTCTGGCGCACGGCGCGGGCGATGGCATCGAGCGCATAGCGGGCGTTGTCATCCAGGCGTGCGCTGGCGGACTGGTCGCCATAGCTGCCGCTGGCCGCCAGCAGCACGCTACTGGCGGCCAGCATCAACAGCGCACCGAGCGACAGGGCCACCAGCAATTCGACCAGGCTCATGCCACGATGCCCGCCGTTCATGCGCCGCCCCCGCCCAGCTGGAAAGCCAGCCTGGGCAGCGACTCGCCTGCCGCATTCACGGCGGGCGAGCCATCGGGCAGGCGGCCGCGCCAGCCCAGCTTGATGACGATGGGCGCCCCCTTGCCGCCGCTGCACGCCCACTGCAAGCCCTGGGCGGCGGCATCCCACGCGGCAAGGTCGCGGCAGATGCGCAGGCGCGCGCCGGGCAAGGCCGCATGCAGCCCCTGCTTCCATTCGGCGATGTCGAATTGCGCCAGCTCGGCCGCGCTGCAGGCGGCAACGCCAAGACAGTCCGGCGCGCCGCCGCCAGCTTCGGCGCCGTCCGCCGCCGCATATGCCACGTTCAGGTAGGGATTGCCCGCATCGGGGCCATTCATGAGCACGTTGTTCGCGCGCATGCGCTCGGCCATGCCGGCGGCCAGTTGCACGCCCGCCGACAGCAGCGCCGACTCGTGGCGCGCGCGCAGGGCGTTCAATTGCAGGATGCTGGCGCCCAGCAGGCCCAGCGCCAACAGCAGCAGCGACACCAGCACTTCGACGAGGCTGCTGCCACCCGCAGAAAACATAGTGCGACCGCCCTTGCGCATGCGCTACTCCCTTCCGCAGAAAGAGCCGCAGGAACAGGCGGCCCAGCTACAAGATAGGCGCGCGCAAAAACCCGCGTCTGCGCTAGCGCAAACAGGACGATGATAAGTCGAGAAGAACGGCGGTGGGATTGATCAGACCGCTTGCCAGGCAAGCGCTGGCATGGTGAACACGGGGCGCAGGAGCGGCCCCATTGTCGGCAAAGTGAATGTCCGGGTAAGCGTCAGGGCTTGCGCGCCTGGCCCACTTCGGCGATCGCGTCCTGGAACTCGGCCAGGTCTTCGAAATTCTTGTAGACGGAGGCAAAGCGGATGTAGGCGATCTTGTCCAGGCGCTTGAGTTCCTGCATGACGAGTTCGCCGATATAGCCGGATTCGACTTCGCGCAAGCCGCTGGTGAGCAGCTTTTCCTGGATGGACGCGATGGCCGTATCCACAGAGGCGGCCGCGACGGGACGCTTACGCAAGGCCAGCATCAAACTGCCGCGCAACTTATCCGCAGCGAACTCCGTCCGGCTGCCATTCTTTTTGACGACGGCCGGCATGATAAGTTCAATGCGTTCGTACGTGGTAAAACGCTTGTCGCATTTGCCGCAGCGGCGGCGGCGCCGAATGGCATCCCCTTCCTCCGATACGCGCGTATCGAGAACCTGGGTGTCGCCGTGCTGGCAAAATGGACATTTCATGGGCTGGCTACAACTTTATAGTAATAATTACGGGAAATCGCCGCCCTTGTACAAAGGGCGCCCGAATCACTCCGGGCGCCCTTGGGCACGACTGGAATGTGTCATACAGAATCTTACTCCGTATGACACATTCTGGACAAATAATTAGCGACTATTCCGGTAAGGAGCGTCTGCAGCAGATTGCTCATCGGTCGCGCGGACAAGGCGCGAGGAGGACGCATGGCTAGCCATGCTACGACGAGCAACGCAGTACCCGCTTCCGAGGGGCTGTCTGCTGTAGATGTATTCCTTCACCGGAACAGGCTCTTAAGCTGCGTACACAGGGTGCGCGTCGGCCAGTACTTTCACGGCCGCTTTCACGCGCTCGATGGTGGCGGCGTCATGCGGATTGTCCAGCACGTCGGCGATCAGGTTGCCCACTTCTTCCGCTTGCGCTTCCTTGAAACCGCGCGTCGTCATCGCCGGGCTGCCCAGGCGGATGCCCGAGGTGACGAACGGTTTTTGCGGGTCGTTCGGGATGCCGTTCTTGTTGCAGGTGATGTGCGCGGAACCGAGGATGGCTTCGGCTTCCTTGCCCGTCAGGTTCTTGGCGCGCAGGTCGACCAGCATGACGTGCGATTCGGTGCCGCCGGACACGATGCGCAGGCCGCGCTTGATCAGGGTTTTCGCCAGCACGTCGGCGTTCTTGATCACTTGCTTCTGGTATTCGACGAATTCAGGGCTCAGCGCTTCCTTGAAGGCGACGGCCTTGCCGGCGATCACGTGCATCAGCGGGCCGCCCTGGATGCCAGGGAAGATGGCCGAGTTGATGGCTTTTTCGTGTTCGGCCTTCATCAGGATGATGCCGCCGCGCGGGCCGCGCAACGATTTGTGCGTGGTCGAGGTGACGAAGTCGGCGAACGGCACCGGGTTCGGGTACAGGCCGGCGGCGATCAAGCCGGCGTAGTGGGCCATGTCGACCATGAAGTAGGCGCCCACTTCCTTGGCGATCTTGCTGAAGCGTTCGAAGTCGATCTTTTTCGAGAATGCCGACGCGCCGGCGATGATCAGCTTGGGCTTGCGTTCGCGGGCCAGGCGTTCCATTGCCTCGTAGTCGATGTCTTCTTCCGCCGTCAAGCCGTAGGAAACGACGTCAAACCATTTGCCGGACATGTTCAGCGGCATGCCGTGGGTCAGGTGACCGCCTTCGGCCAGCGACATACCCATGATCAGGTCGCCTGGTTTCAACATGGCGAAGAACACGCCCTGGTTCGCCTGCGAGCCGGAATTCGGCTGCACGTTTGCGCATTCGGCGCCAAACAGCTGTTTCACGCGGTCGATGGCCAGTTGCTCGGCCACGTCGACGTATTCGCAGCCGCCGTAGTAGCGCTTGCCTGGATAGCCTTCGGCGTACTTGTTCGTCAGCTGCGAGCCTTGCGCTTCCATTACGGCTGGCGACGTGTAGTTTTCCGACGCGATCAGTTCGATGTGGTCGTGCTGGCGCGTGTTCTCTTTTTGAATGACGGCGAACAATTCAGGATCGACGTTGGCGAGGTTGTGATCTTTTGCAAACATGTAAAAACTCCAAGTATGAGGGTGCTTGTACTGGCAGGTTGGATCGAATGAGGGGAGCCGGCGTTAAGTGAATAACAACATTGGACAGGCAGCCTCTTCGTGCTTTTCCATAGTGGCTACCCAGGCGAACGGCTGATGAAAAATCTCACGTTTCCCGGTGGGTGCCCACCTTTCGCCGGTTTGCCGACCGCCATTCATGGAGATCGCCCGACTTTTCGCCAGTCACGTGAGACGTAATGGAAGTCAAATTGTAAGTTAAGTACCCAAATTGAGCAAGGAATGCAACCGTGCGGCTATAATCGCCGCGCGCTATCGCAGCCCGGGCGCGGCCACAGGCAGCCCCGGGGATGGCCGCCGCTTTTAAGCTGGGCTTAAACCTGACCATGGCATGTAAGCGTATGTTACGAAGCTTGCCATTGCACACGCCGGATTTACAATGCTGCGGTGCAACTTATATGCAGCTTTTGCATGGCTTTCCAGCAAGCGCCCACAGTCACAAGAAGAAAAATCGCGTAAAATGTTGCTCAATCTCACTACTGGCGCAATAAACATGCCTTCAGTCTTTACCTGGAACGTACGTGTCTACTATGAAGACACCGACGCCGGCGGCATCGTCTATTACGCTAACTACCTGAAATTCTTCGAGCGCGCGCGCACCGAATGGCTGCGCGCCATCGACGTGGGCCAGCAGGCATTGCTGGAACAGCATGACGCGATGTTCGTTGTCAAAAGCGTCAACGCCGACTATCATGCGCCAGCCAGGCTCGATGACACGGTAAGATTAACCTTAAGCATAGAAAAAATGGGGCGTGCCTCCATCGTCTTCCTGCAACAAGCCTGGTGCGGCGACCGCCTGCTCAACACGGCCCGCGTCAAGATCGGCTGCGTCGATTCGGCACTGCGCCCGCGCGCCGTGCCTGATGCAGTCGCGGCCCGCATGCGCGCCGCCTGAGCCCTACCCGCCACCTCCGGACAATTCACCCAACAGACTGCCAGCCAATGAACGTTACACAAGATCTTTCTTTCCTCGCGCTCATCTCCAATGCCCATTTGATCGTGCAACTGATCATGGCCCTGCTGCTGCTGATTTCCCTGACCAGCTGGACCTACATTTTCCGCAAGATGTTTGCCGTGCGCCAGGCGCGCAAGCAAACCATCGAATTCGAACGCAGCTTCTGGGCCGGCGGCAACCTGCATGCGCTGCACCAGAACGCCAGCGGCAACCGCGACCAGAGCGGCGCGCTGGCCCGCATCTTCGACGCCGGCATGGGCGAATTCATCAAGGGCAAGGCTTCCTACGGCTCGCGCGAAGCGCTGGACGTCGGCGCCGTGCTCGACGGCGCACGCCGCGCCATGCGTGCCGCCTTCCAGCGTGAAATGGACGTGCTCGAATCGCACCTGGCCTTCCTCGCGTCCGTCGGCTCCGTCTCGCCGTACATCGGCCTGCTCGGTACCGTCTGGGGCATCATGAATGCCTTCCGCGGCCTGGCCAACGTGCAGCAAGCCACCCTGGCCGCCGTCGCGCCCGGCATTGCCGAAGCGCTGATCGCCACCGCCATCGGCCTGTTCGCGGCCATTCCCGCCGTCGTCGCCTACAACCGTTTTTCGCATGACATCGACCGCCTGGCGATCCGCTTCGAGAGCTTCGTCGAGGAATTCTCCAACATCTTGCAGCGCCAGTCGCGCTAAGAGGGAGCAAGGTCCATGGGTTCCTCCTTTAATAGTGGCGGCATGCGCGGTGGTCGTGGCCGCAAGTTCAAGTCCGAGATCAACGTCGTGCCGTATATCGACGTGATGCTGGTGCTGCTGATCATTTTCATGGTGATGCCGTCGTCGAACAATCCCAGCGTGGTGAACTTGCCCAACGCGGAAAAGTCGGCGAAACCGCCCGATGACTATATTCAGATCGTGCTGAAGCCGAATGGTTCGCTGTCGATCGGCGTCATCGGCAAGGAACAGCTGTCGCCGGAAACGGAACCGAACCGCGACGCCCTGCTGCGCAAGCTGCGCGGTTTGCACGAAAGCAATCCCGACTATCCCGTGATGATCGCGGGCGACAAGGAAAGCAAGTACGACGATGTGATCCAGCTCATTTCGGAAGCAAAAAAAATGGGCATTACCCGCGTCGGCCTGGCCACCAAGTAAGCGCAGCACCCTGTTTCCAGACTTGACCGTTTTTAGATAGACTAGACTTTGCAGACCAAACAAATCGACCATGTACTCGGCAAGCCCTACAGCGTGCCGCGCGAACGCAGCCGCTGGCCCTCGCTGGGCCTGGCGCTGGCGATGCACCTTGGCCTGCTGTTTTTCCTGTGGGTGGGCGTACACTGGCAAAATACGGAACCTGTCGCTGTCGAAGCGGAAGTGTGGGACCTGAAAGTGCAGACGGCCGCGCCGCCGCCCGAAGTGGCGACGGAACCGGAGCCGACACCGGCGCCGCCGCCGGAACCGCAAGTGGAACAGCCGGCCCCGCCGCCACCGCCGCCCGTGGCAGCGCCCGAGCCGAAGGTCGACCTGCGCGAGGCGGAGATCGCCCTCGAACGCAAGAAGGCCAAGCTGAAAGAAGAAAAAGAGAAAGCGGCAGCGGAAGAACGCCGCAAGCAGGAATTGAAGGAACGCGAGGAAGAAAAGCGCGAACTGGAAAAACAGAAGCAAAAAGAAAAAGACAAGGCTGAAAAGCTGGAAAAAGAAAAGGCCGACAAGCTGGAGAAAGCCAAGCAAGCCAAAGAGAAAGAAAAAGCGGCGGAAGAAAAAGCCGAGAAAGAACTGTCCGATAAAAAAGCGGCAGCGGAAAAAGCGGCCAAGGCGAAAAAAGCGGCTGCTGAAAAAGCGGCAGCCGACAAATTGCGTGCCGATGACATGAAGCGGATGATGGCGCAGGCAGGCAATGGCACAACAGGTACGGCCGCGAAAGCGACCGCGCCACGCAAGGACAGCGGCTATGTCGCTGCCCTGACGAGCAAGATCAAGAGCAATATCGCGTACAGCGGTAGCACGGACGTGCCGGGCAACCCGCGCGCCGTGTTCAAGATCGAGCAACTGCCAACTGGGGAAATTATTTCGGTCCGAAAGATTAAAAGTAGCGGCCTGCCGGCGTATGACAGCTCGGTGGAAAACGCCATTAATAAATCGTCGCCACTGCCGAAGAAAAAAGACGGCACCGTGGAACGCGAGATTGAACTCATATTCGAGATGAAGGATTTGCCTAAATGATGACCATGAAAAAAATGAGCTATGTCGTGCTCTGCGCCGGCCTGATGCTGGGAGCCTCCGGCGCCCAGGCGCAGCTGCGCGTGGAGATTACGGGGATCGGCAGCAACCAGATCCCGGTGGCTGTCGCCAGCTTCGTCAATGAATCGGCGGCGCCGCAGTCGCTGTCGGGCATTATCAAGGCCGACCTGGCGCGCAGCGGCGTGTTCAAGCTGATCGACGCCGATGCGCCCGTATCGGAAACGGCGCCCGTCAGCTACGAGCAGTGGAAATCGCGCGGCGCCGACGCCCTGGCGGCCGGCACCGTGCAAAGCATGGCCGATGGCCGCCTGGACGTGCGCTACAAGCTGTTCGATACCATCAAGGGCGCCCAGATCTCCAGCATGAACAATGCGGCCGCGCCGCAATTCAACCGCTTGCTGGCGCACAAGATCGCCGACGACATCTATGAAAAGTTGACGGGCGTCAAAGGCGCGTTCGCCACGCGCATCGCCTACGTCACGCAATCGGGCCGCGAATACCGCCTGGAAGTGGCCGACGCCGATGGCGAAGGCATCCAGGTCGCCCTGCGTTCGAACGAGCCGATCATTTCGCCGTCGTGGTCGCCGGACGGCACCAAGGTCGCGTATGTGTCGTTCGAAAAGAAAAAGCCCATCGTCTACGTGCAAAACCTGGTGACGCGCCAGCGCACCATCGTGTCGAATGAAAAAGGCAGCAACTCGGCGCCGAGCTGGAGCCCGGACGGCTCGCGCCTGGCCGTGGCCCTGTCGCGCGACGGCCATACCCAGGTCTACACCGTCAATGCCGACGGCAGCGGCTTGCGCCGCGTCAGCACCAGCAGCGGCATCGATACGGAACCCCAATTCTCGGCCGATGGCCAAAGCATTTATTTCACCAGCGATCGTAGCGGCGGACCACAAATCTACCGCATGTCGACCAGCGGTGGCGAAGCCAAGCGCGTGACGTTTGGCGGCTCCTACAACATCAGCCCGCGGATTTCGTCCGACGGGAAGACACTCGCTTATATTTCCCGTCGCGACGGCAATTTCCAGCTCTACGCGCTCGACCTGGCTAGTGGCCAGGAACTGCGCCTGTCGGACACCGCCAACGACGAATCACCGAGCTTTTCGCCCAACGGGAAATATATCATGTACGCGACCGAATCCGGACGACGCAAGTCGCTGGCAGTGGTATCGGTGGATGGCCGCGTCAAACAGCGTTTGACTACGCAAGCTGGCAATATCAAGGAGCCCACCTGGGGTCCTTTTATGAAGTAAATGCTGTACAGTTTCACCTTTAACCATGACCCGGAGAATAAAAATGAGTAACTTTAAAAGTTTGGCTTTCATCGCCGCTACCGCAGCCCTGCTGTCCGCCTGCAGCACCCCAGTCAAAGTCGCAGAGACCCCAGTGGTTGAGCGCGCTCCTGAAAAAGTCGTCGCTCCAGTTGACACCCGTCAAGTTCAGCCAGTAACGACCGCATCGGTCGATCCACTGGACGATCCAAAAGGCGTGCTGGCTAACCGCAGCATCTACTTCGACTTCGACAAATACGTCGTGCGCGAAGCGGACACCCCAGTCGTGCAAAACCACGCTGGCTACCTGGTGAAAACGCCTAGCCGCAAGATCCTGATCCAAGGTAACACCGATGAACGCGGTGGCGCTGAGTACAACCTGGCCCTGGGCCAGAAACGTGCTGAAGCCGTGCGCAAGTCGATGGCAGCCCTGGGCGTGCCAGAAGGCCAAATGGAAGCCGTGTCGCTGGGCAAAGAAAAGCCTAAAGCTCAAGGCAGCAACGAAGCAGCATGGGCAGAAAACCGCCGCGCTGACATCGTTTATTGATGTTCAGGGGTGAGCGCGGCAGCATTGACGCTTACCTAACTGGCCAGTCATAGGCATAATAATGGGGCGCAGCGCGGTGATTCACCGCCCGGCGCCCCGTTTGCATGTTTGCGTAACTTTTGAAAGCCCGACTCATGATGACATTCTCGAAAGCCGGCGTCGCCGCCGCCTTGATGGCCGCGTTTGCCTACCTGCCCCTGCACGCCAACGCCGCCCTGTTCGATGACGACGAAGCACGCAAGGCCATCCTCGAGCTGCGCGCCAAGGTCGACGCCATGGCGCGCGACCTGAACAGCCGCATCGACGCCAAGGCGGACAAGACCAGCACCTTGAGCCTGCTCAACCAGCACGACCAGACCATGCAGGAGATCGCCCGCCTGCGCGGCCAGATCGAAGTGCTGGGCAACGACCTGGCAAACACGCAAAAGCGCCAGAAGGATTTCTACACCGATATCGACGCGCGCCTGCGCAAGCTCGAACCGCGCCAGGTCACCATCGACGGCCAGGAAGCGGCCGTGGGCGTGTCCGAGCAAAGCGCGTACGAATCCGCGTTCGGCCTGTTCAAGTCGGGCGATTACAAGGGCGCCGTGACGGCCCTGGACGGCTTCGTGAAACGCTATCCGGAATCGGCCTATGCGGCCAACGCGCAATACTGGCTGGGCAACGCCTATTACGCCCAGCGCGACTGCAAGAGCGCCATCACGGCCCAGCAGGCCGTGCTGAAACACTACCCGGACAGCCCGAAAGCGCCCGACGCCATGCTCAACATCGCCAGCTGCTACACGGAGCTGAAAGACAAGCCGAACGCGACCAAGACGCTGAACGCCCTGATCTCGCGCTACCCGGACTCCAGCGCGGCCCAGGCGGCCAAGGAACGGGGCGGCAAAAAGTAAAAGCGGGGAAAAAGTTGCCCGTTAGGTTTGACAGAATCCCGGGCACCCCCTATAATCTTTCTTCTTCGGGTCGTTAGCTCAGCTGGTAGAGCAGCGGACTTTTAATCCGTTGGTCGCAGGTTCGAATCCCGCACGGCCTACCACGAATACGCAGTACTGATCTGCTTGCGAGTTGTTATAGCAAGCATTTTTTTACGGCACAGTGTTACCGAAGTTGTTGTAAAAAGTTTTTGGGTCGTTAGCTCAGCTGGTAGAGCAGCGGACTTTTAATCCGTTGGTCGCAGGTTCGAATCCCGCACGGCCTACCAAATACTATGAAGAAGCCAACCGTTCGCGGTTGGCTTTTTTATTTTCTAGGCTTACCTGGATCGCAGCCACTCCTTCAACGCATCATTCATGCGTGTTTGCCACCCATCGCCGGTGGCCTTGAAGGCTTCGAGGATGTCGGCATCGAAGCGTATGGTCGTGCTGACCTTGCCACCGGTGCCAGCGGGTCTGCCGCGGCGGCGTACCGCCTCCTGCTGCGCCTCGGGACGGGAAACGGGCTTATCGCCCACTTGCCAGACACCCTGCTCGAAAAAACCGTCCGTCAATTCAGGCGCATCGTCCGGATCAGCCCAGGCTTTGCTTGTATTTGTCGATTTCGCGTTCATTTGCCTTCCTCATGCTGATGATTCTGCGCGCCCGGCCACGCGGCGTCCAGACCAGTACAACCAGGCGCTCGTCAAGCCAACCTGCAGTGATGAAGCGGGGTTCGCCGTAGTCCTGGCGCTGGTCCGGCAGCGTAATGGTGAGGCCGTCAAACACTACACGCGCACGCGCAAGGTCGAGACCACACTCCCTGAGCGCCCTTTCACGCTTGACAGCATCAAAAGTGATTCTCATTATTTATTGTAGTAACAAATAATAGAAACAGCCAGCCCTGTTTCGCGAACAAGGGCGCCATCGGGACGGCTACATCACCACCCTTAACGCGACACCAGCGCCGGCCTCCCGGCCAGATGCGCCACCACGCTGCCCATCGCCCGCCCCAGCGGCACCTCCACCCAGCGGTAAAACGCGGCGCCGGCCGCCAGGCTGGCGCCCCAGGCCGTCAGCATGCCCAGCGCCTGCCACTCCGGCTCAAGCGGGACATAGCTGATAAACAGCGCATTGACCAGCAGGCTGACGGGAAAGTGGACGAGAAACACGGCATACGAGATGCGTCCGAGGGCGTTGATGACATTCCAGGCGCCGCCCTGGGACGGCGTGCGGGCGCGGCCGAACAGGAACAGGGCGCAGGCGACGATCAGCGCCAGGGCGATGCGGCTGCGGTAGTCGACGGCCAGGGCCAGCAGGACGGGCACGGCGGCCATGGCCATGAGCGCGGTCATGGCGCCGGGTTTGCGGGCCGGATCGCTGGCCCACCAGGCCAGCATGCCGAGACCGTAGCTGCCGAAGAAATACGGCGCCCAATTGTCCCAGCCCGCGTCGAGATTGAAATACAGCAAGGAAAAAGTGATGCCCGCAGTGACGGCCAGCGGCATCAGCCAATGCCCGCGCCGCTGGCCCGCCAGGCGGCCGCCCAGCCACAGCAACGCTACCGTCAGCAAGTACAGCTGGAAATCGATGGCCACGTACCAGGCGCCGGCCGACAGCGACTCATAGCCGAGCACGCCGTGCAGCAGCAAGGCATGGGCGCTCAGCTGGCCCAGGGTGACAGCGGCCGACATGGAATCGTGCAGCATCCAGATGCCGGCCACGGGCGTGACGATGGCCGCGAGCAAGGTGGCGGCCAGGAAAGGCGGCGCCAGCTTGGCGTAGCGGCGCCAGATCGCCTGCAGCGGCGCGGCAATGCCGGGGCGGCCGGCGGGCGACAGGGATTTGGCGACGAGAAAGCCGCCGATGACGAGAAACACTTGCACGGCGATGCGCGCGCTGCCGCCCAGCCAGCCTAGCAGCTCGGGCAACAGGGGTTGCACGTAGTCGGACATGGGGCCGTAAAACGCCAGGTGATGCAACACGATCAACTGCGCCGCGCCTGCCTTCAAACCATTGATCCAGCCAAACTGCGGACGATGTGCCAGGTCCGCCTGTGATACCACTGCTGCTGCCGTCATTCCCATCCCTTGCCATGCCAGGCAGTGTCGCCAGCCCATCGCGCAACAGGCGCACGGCTGAGGATTTACCGAAAGGCCGATATGATAGCCGAGCCTGGAAAATGGCGGGGTACGGCAGGCGGCTAAACTGTCGGCTTTTCCGCCTGCGGCGGCTCGGACACCAAGGGCTGCTGCGCCAGGATCGCGTCCAGCAAGCCGGGGAAGCGGCTCTCGATATCGGCGCGGCGCAAGGTGTTCATGTGCGTCGTGCCCGCGTTTTCCGTGTAGACGAGGCCCGCTTCGCGCAAGACCTTGAAATGGTGGGAAACGGTCGATTTCGGCCGTCCGCCGTCGAGGTCGCCGCAAGCGGCCGCGTCGACTCTGGCCAGGTGGCGCACGATGTCGAGGCGGATGCTATCGCTCAAGGCGTACAGCACGCGCTCGAGGACGAATTCGCTGGCGGGAGGATGTTTGTGTGGGCGCATGAGCAGAATCATACAGCATGCGCTATACTAATTCCATTATTCGAATATTTACGAACTACCGAATCAGAATTCCCTGACATTTCTACCAACAAACACAAAGGCCACCATGTCCGCCCTCTTCCAGCCCTACACCCTCAAAGGCATCACCCTGCGCAACCGTATCGCCGTGCCGCCCATGTGCCAGTACATGGCCGTCGATGGCCAGGCCAACGACTGGCATCTGTCGCATTACGCGGGCATGGCGCGTGGCGGCGCGGGCCTGGTGATCGTCGAAGCGACGGCCGTGGCGCCCGAAGGCCGCATCACGCCCGGCTGCACGGGCATCTGGAACGATGACCTGGCGCAAGCCTTCGTGCCCGTCGTGAAAGCCATCAAGGCGGCCGGCTCCGTTCCCGGCATCCAGATCGCCCACGCGGGCCGCAAGGCCAGCGCCAACCGTCCCTGGGAAGGCGACGACCATATTGCCGAAGGAGACTCGCGCGGCTGGCAAACCATCGCCCCGTCCGCCATCGCCTTTGGCGGCGGCCTGCCGAAAGTGCCGCGCGCCATGGACCTCGACGATATTGCCCGCGTGAAACAGAACTTCGTCGACGCGGCCGTGCGCGCCCGCGAAGTGGGCTTCGAATGGCTGGAGCTGCACTTCGCCCACGGCTACCTGGCGCAAAGCTTCTTTTCCGCCCACTCGAACCGGCGCGACGATATCTATGGCGGCAGCCTGGAAAACCGCAGCCGCTTCCTGCTGGAAACCTTGAAAGCCGTGCGTGAAGTGTGGCCCGAGCACCTGCCGCTGACCATCCGCTTCGGCGTGCTGGAATTCGACGGCCGCGACGAGCAAACCCTGCTCGAATCGATGGCCCTCGTGCGCCAGTTCAAGGATGCCGGCATGGATATGCTCAGCGTCAGCATGGGCTTCACCATTCCCGACGTGGCGATTCCGTGGGGTCCGGCCTTCATGGGCCCGATCGCCGAGCGCGTGCGCCGCGAAGCGGGCGTGCCCGTCTCGTCCGCCTGGGGCTTCGGCACGCCGGCCATCGCCGAGCGTGTCGTCAAGGAAGAGCAGCTGGACGTGGTGATGGTCGGCAAGGCGCACCTGGCCAACCCGCACTGGGCATATTTTGCCGCCAAGGAACTCGGCGTGGAACGCGCCTCGTGGACCCTGCCGGCGCCCTACGCGCACTGGCTGGAACGCTACTGATCATCCTTCACCGTCGCCGGATGCCCCTCCAGGGGCAGTTCCGGCAGGAACAGCAGGAAGACCAGTCCCACCAGCAGCAGCACGGCGCCGGCGCCAAACACGCTGGCGATCGCATGCCGGTACACCTCCACCGTCTGCACTGCCGCCTGCGCACCCAGCGCCGAGACGGCTTCCACGCCATGCTGGTGCAGCTGGCGGGCGAGGATGGCGCCGGACGCCGTCACGCCCAGCAAGCCGCCCAGCGAGCGGAAAAAGGCCAGCATGGCCGTGCCCACGCCGCGGCGCGCCAGCGGCAAGGCATTTTGCACGGCGATCGTCATGTTCGGCATCACCAGTCCCAGCCCCGTGCCGAGGAAGAAGATGGCCGGCTCGATGATCCAGTAACCGCGCGACGTTTCCATGGCCCAGGCCAGCACGGCAAACGCCACGACCGCCACGGCCAGACCCGCCACCTGCACCATCTTGTACTTGCCCGAACGCGACAGCACCCGGCCGTTGAACATCGACGACGCCACCAGCCCCACCATCATCGCCACCGTCATCACGCCCGATTCGGCGGGACTGGTACCCATCACCAGCTGGAAGAACAGGGGAAAGAAGACGCTGGCGCCCATCAGGCCCATGAACGTCATGGCCATCACCAGGCTGGCGATATTGAAGGTGCGGTTCTCGAACAGGTCGGGCGGCAGCACGGGTTCATCCACCCGTCCCACGTGGAAGGCCAGCCAGATCCCCAGTAGCACGGCGACGCCGCCGCACACCTTGATCGCCAGCGCATCCCATGGCCACTCGGTGCCGCCCAATGCCAGCACCAGCAGCGCCGCCGTGACGGCGCCCGTCAGCAAGGCGGAGCCAAGATAGTCGATCTTGTGCGCATGCGCGGGCGCGGGTTTGCGCATGGCGCGCGCGATGATGACGAAGGCAGCCGCGCCGACGGGCAGGTTGACAAAGAAAATCCAGTGCCACGACAAGGCGTCCGTGATCACGCCGCCCAGCACGGGCCCCAGCACGCTGGTGACGGCAAACACGATGGGCACCATGCCTTGCCGCTTGCCCCGCTCGGCGGGCGGCACGATGTCGCCGATGATGATCTGCGCCAGCGGCATGAAGCCGCCCGCGCCCAGGCCCTGGATGGCGCGGAAGATGATCAGTTCCGTCATGTTCTGCGCCAGCCCGCACAGCACGGAACCGAGCAGGAAAGTCAACAAGGCCGTGAAGATCATGGGGCGGCGGCCGTACTGGTCGGCCAGCTTGCCGTACAGGGGCATGGTGGCCGTCGAGGCCAGCACATACGCCGTCACCACCCACGACAGGTGCGCCATGCCGCCCAGGTCATCGACGATGCGCGGCAAGGCCGTGGCGACGATGCTCTGGTCCAGCGCGCCCAGGCCCAGCACGGCCATCAGGCCCAGGTAGGTGGCGCGCACTTCGCGCTCCGTCAATGGCGCCTCTGCGCGTGCGGGTATGCCAAGGCCGCTCATGCCTGGCCTATCTCGAGCAGCGGCTGCATGGCGGCGGCCAGCGCATCGACCTGCTGCGGCGTCAGGCGGGCGATGCGCCGCGCCAGCGCATCGCGGCGGCGCGCGCGCAAGGTGTCGAGGATGGCCAGGCCATGCGCGGACACGTGCAGACCGGAACGGCGCCGGTCCTGCGGATCGGGCGCGCTGCGCTCGACGAGACCCGCCTCTTCCAGCGACTTGACCTGCGCGCTGACGGTCGGCCCGCGCACGTTCTGCAGGCGCGCCAGCGCGGCCACGCCGATGCCGGGCTGCTCGTGGATCAGCGCCAGCAGCATGTACTGCATCATCGACACGCCGCCTTCCAGCTCGCCCCCTTCGCGCTGCATGGAGCGCAGCAGGCGCTTGAACGCCGTGCGCAATTCATCGGACAGCGCCAGCGCGCGTTCGGGGATAGGAAGGTCTTCGGTAGTGGACATGGAAATATATAAGTAGGTAGGCTATCTACTCATATTAGTCCGCCCTCGAGCGCTGCGCAAGGTTTTTTCCACCCCCGCCCTTCCCAAAACCGCCGTTGGCCGTCATAATAGCCGCCCTTGGGTCGTTAGCTCAGCTGGTAGAGCAGCGGACTTTTAATCCGTTGGTCGCAGGTTCGAATCCCGCACGGCCTACCAAGATTCAGTCGTCAGCATGGCAAGCATGTTGATACGGCACAGCGTTACCGCAGTAAGTAGTCAAAGTTTTTGGGTCGTTAGCTCAGCTGGTAGAGCAGCGGACTTTTAATCCGTTGGTCGCAGGTTCGAATCCCGCACGGCCTACCAAATACTTCAGAGAAGCCAACCGTTCGCGGTTGGCTTTTTTGTTTTCCAGCCCTCCCCTCCCATCGCTCCCTGATTCAATCCTAACAGGATCGAGTCCATGGAATCAAACCAAGATTATCTTTTTCCAGTTCATAAATACAATGGACGGCATGGCGGCACAGGCAATGCCTGCGCCCGTATCACCGCATCGTATTTGACCGAAAGGACTGGCCATGAAAAAACTCTTCACTCCGTATGACCTCGCAGGACTGACCCTGCCCAACCGCATCGTCATGGCGCCCATGACGCGCTCGCGCGCCAGGGATGGCGTGCCCGATGAACAAACGGCGCTGTACTACGCCCAGCGCGCGTCGGCTGGCCTGATCATCAGCGAAGGCATCCCCGTCAGCCGCGAAGGCACGGGCTTTCTGTTCGTGCCCGGCCTGTACACGGATGCCCAGGAAGCCGGCTGGCGCCAGGTGTGCGACGCCGTGCACGCACGGGGCGGGCGCATCTTCGCCCAGCTGTGGCATGTGGGCCGCCTGTCGCATACGTCGCTGCAAGCCGGTGGCGCGGCGCCCGTGTCGTCCGTTGCGCGCCGCGCGGACAACTCGCCCGCGTTTGCCTGGGCGTCGCCTGGCGTGGCTGGACAAGTCCCCGCCAGCGCGCCGCGCGCCCTGGACGCCGCCGACATCCCCCGCATCGTCAACGATTTCGTGCTGGCCGCGCGGCGCGCCATGGCCGCCGGTTTCGATGGCATCGAACTGCATGGCGCGAACGGCTACCTGTTCGAACAATTCATCAACGGCGCCCTCAACACGCGCGACGACGCGTATGGCGGCACGATTTCCAAGCGCCTGCGTTTGATCCTCGACACCATCGACGCCCTGAGTGCGGAAGTGGGCGCGCAGCGCGTCGGCGTGCGCATCTCGCCATTCGGCCGCCTGTACGACATGCAGCCGTTCGACGACGAGGCGGCCACCTGGCTGGCCCTGGCCGAAGCGCTCAACGCGCGCGGCCTCGCCTACGTGCACACGAGCGACCAGCTGACCCTGGGGCAGACGCCGATTCCCGCTGGCTTCGCGGCCGACTTCCGCCGCGCCTACCGAGGCACGCTGATCTCGGCGGGCGGCTTCGACGGCGACAGCGCGGAAGCGGCATTGCAGGAGGGCCGCATCGACCTGGCCGCCTTTGGCCGCCCGTTCATCGCCAACCCCGACCTGGTCGAGCGCCTGCGCCATGGCTGGCCGCTGGCGCAGGCCGAGCGCGCCACCTTCTACGGCCCGCACGGCGCGAACGGCTATACGGACTACCCCGCCTTTGCGGCGCAATAAATAAAAGGACACACGATGAACGTGCAAACACTGCTGGACCTGGAAGCCATCAAAAACCTGCGCATCCGCTACAGCCATTTATTGGACGGCAACCGCATCGCACAGGCGGCCGAACTGTTCGCGCCGGACGCCGTCTGCAACGCGGGACTGGGCGCATGGCGGGGCCGCGACGCCATCCGCGCCGGCCTGCAGCGGGCCTTCGACGACTACGACAAGGAGCGCCACGGCAGCTACCCTTTCCTGCACGCCGTGACGAACCACTGGGTGGAACTGCTCGACGCCGACACGGCGCAGGGGCGCTGCTACCTGATCGACCTGCACACGCGCCAGCCGGAGCAGCGCGACCCGTGGATTTTGCTGGGTGCGTATGCGGACGAATACCGCCGCATCGACGGCCGCTGGCAGATCAGCCGCTCGCAGCTCGACATCTTCTGGCCCGCGCGCAATGGCGGCGGCGGCCATCCCGGCGACGATCTGGAACTGCCCGCACGGGAGGGCGCATGACGGCGGCCGGAACGAACATGGACCTGGCGCAGCACGCCCCATTCCGGCGCGTGTTCAGTCCGGGCAAGCTGAGCTTCGGCCTGATCGCGCCGCTGGAAGCGTATCCCGGCACGCCCGTGCCCACGCTGCAGGACCATGAACGCATGGCCAGGCTGGTCGACGATGCGGGCTTTGCCAGCATCTGGCTGCGCGACGTACCCTTCCTCGACCCGGCCTTCGGCGACGCGGGGCAGGTATTCGATCCCTTCGTGTATGCAGGCTTCCTGGCCTCGGTCACCAAACGCATCAGCATCGGCACGGCCGGCATCGTGCTGCCCTTGCGCGATCCCGTCATCGTCGCCAAGCAGGCGGCCTCGGTGGATCAATTGAGCGGCGGACGCTTCCTGCTTGGCCTGTCGACGGGCGACCGCCCGGCCGAATATCCGGCCTTCGGCGCCGATTTCGACAATCGCGACGAACGCTACCGCGAAGCCTTCGCGCTGCTGCGCCAGCTGAGCGAACAAGACTTCCCCGCCGCCACGACGCAGCATTACGGCACCCTGGACGGCACCCTGGACCTGCTGCCCAAGCCCGTGCGCCGGCACCTGCCCATGCTGGCGATCGGCCGCTCGCGCCAGCCCATCGACTGGCTGGCGCGCAATGTCGATGCGTGGATCTGGTCCGTCGACGATGATCAAGCGATCCAGGACATCCTGGCCAGCCTGCGCCACCATGCGGGCGAGCAGCCGCCGCCCGCGTATGGCTACGCCACCTTCTTCGACCTGGACAAGGACCAGGACGCGCCGCCCCGGCGCTACTACAATGTGGTGCGCATCGGCCGCCATGCCCTGATCGAACACTGGCAGGCGCAGCGCGAACTGGGCGTGCGCCACGTGGCGCTCAACATGAAGCCGTCGCAACGCCCGGCCGAAGAAGTCATCGCGGAGATGGCCGAGCATGTGCTGCCCCTGTTTCACGCGGACTGAGGCCGCTCAATCGGCGGGGTGAAACACGGGATTCGGTGCGGCCGCCAGCGCCACCAGCGCATCGATGGCTGCGCGCAGGCGCGGCTTCACATAGCGCGTCGCCGGCCACACGGCGTGAATCGGCATTTCGCCGCCCGCATGCTGCTCCAGCACGGGCACCAGCCGGCCCGACGCCAGGTCCGCATCGATCAGCCAGGTGGGCAGCTGGCACAGGCCGGCGCCCGCCAGGGTCGCCGCCAGCATCGCCTCGCCGTCGCGCAAGGCATGGCGCACGCGGATCGCCTGCTCGGTGGAGGTGCCTTCGGCTTCGCGCAGCAGCCAGACTGCAGGCCCTTGCCGGCGCCAGCCCACGATACAGTCGTGCCGGGCCAGGTCATCACGCACCTGCGGCGTGCCGTGGCGCGCCAGGTAGGACGGGGCGGCGCAGATCAGCAGCCGCTGCGTGCCCAGCTGGCGCGCCACCAGGTCCGCATCGTTGTTCAATGCACCGATGCGCACGGCCAGGTCGATGCCCTCCTCGACCAGGTTGACGGTGCGGTCCGTAAACGTCACGGCCAGTTCGATGCCAGTGTGCTGTTCGGCCAGTGCCAGTAGGGTGGGCAGGATGTGGCGGCGGCCGAACGCGGCCGGCACATCGACGCGCAGGCGTCCCGTGGGCACTTGCTGGCCGACGATCAGGCCATGCTCCGTCGCCTCCAGGTCTTCCAGCATCTGCACGCACATGTCGTAATACGTGCGCCCTTCCGGCGTGAGGGTCAAGCGGCGCGTGGTACGGTGCAGCAGCTTGGTGCCCAGGCGCGCTTCCAGCCGCGACACGCTCTTGCCCACGCCCGACGCCGTCACACCTTGTGCGGCGGCGGCGGCGGCAAAACTGCCCAGCTTGACGGTCATGACGAAATCGTTGATGCCATCGAAGCGGTCGTCGTTGTGCATATATTGTGGAATCCAGAGAATGAATTCAGCGATTTTACGCCGATTGCATGCTTGCAGTCTTCAACACGCTGGCGCGCCGCCCTTCACCCGGCCATGGCCCCATACCTGCCCGGCGTCACGCCCATCACGCGCCTGAACATGGCGATGAAGGCGCTGACGGTGTCATAGCCCAGGTCCAGCGCAATCGTCGTGACGGGCTGGCCGGCGGCCAGCAGTTCCAGGGCGCGCAGGATGCGGGCGCGCTGGCGCCAGGCGGAGGGCGTAAAGCCCGTCTCGATCGTGAATCGGCGCGCCAGGGTGCGCGGCGAGACGCCGGCCCAGGCGGCCAGCACTTCCACGCCCCGCTCGTCGGCCAGGTCATCGAGCACGGCGCGCGCCACGCGCACCAGGCGCGGGTCCGTGGGTAGCGGCAAACCGAACGGCTCGTGCGGCGCCGCGGCGATCTCGTCGAGGATCACGCCCGCCACCCGGGCCTGCCGCGCATCGAGTACGCCATCGCCCCAGCTGCTGGCGCGATCCACCGCTTCGCGCAGCAAGCCCGAGACGCGCATCACGCACGGCGCGGCGGGCAGACCGCCGCAACTGGCCTCGTCCACATACACGCTCCAGCCCGCAAACGGACCATGCGAACGCAGCGCATGGACGTGATGGGGCGGCATCCACACGCAATGGCTGGCGGGCACCACCCACTGCCCGCGGTCGGCAGCCACTGAGAGCAGGCCCCGCTCGGCGCCGAACAGCTGACCGCTGGCATGGCGGTGCGCCGCCGTCACCCGTTCCTGCGGCTGGGACATGCGCATGGCGCGCAGCGGCGCCAGCAGCGTCGGCGGCAAGATTGGCGGATTTGACGTATCGATAGTCATAAACAACGCAGGCAAGACAATTCCGCCATCATACAGTGGAGTCTTTCGATATTCAGGAGTGCAGCATGCGAGCAGAAGACGTATTACCCGATCAACAAAACCAGGGCCAGTTCAATGGCGTCACCGTGCGCAAGGGCACGGTAGGGGCCTTCCTGGCGAATGCCAGGCTATGGCTGGACGACGCCAGCAGCAGCGCCGAGCGCAGCATCGCTGAACGCGACATCCTCGACGCCCTCCCCGCCCTGCACGCGCTGGGGCTGTTCGACATCGTGCAAGTGCGCGATGCCGCGCTGCGCGAACTGGTATCGCCATCGGCCACGTAGGCGGCACTGGCTCGTCGCGGGCGCGCATTTCCTCTATCATGCTGCTTTGCCCGCCTTCGCACCCGCCATGCCGTTTACCATTGCCGCCCCCGTCCACAGCGAACTGATCATCAAGAAAAGCCGTTTCATCGGTTGCGTGCAGCCGATGACGGACCGCGCCAGCGCGCAGCAGGTGGTCAACGATTTAAAAGCGCAGCATCCGGGCGCCTGCCATGTGTGCTGGGCGCTGCTGGCGGGCGGGCAATCGGCGGCCGTCGACGATGGCGAGCCGAGCGGCACCGCGGGGCGGCCCATGCTCGACGTGCTGCGCCACCAGGACCTGGAAGGCGTGCTGGCGACCGTCGTGCGCTACTTTGGCGGGATCAAGCTGGGCGCGGGCGGCCTCGTGCGCGCCTACACGGACAGCGTCGCGCAAGCGTTGTTGCAGG
This sequence comes from Janthinobacterium sp. SUN137, assembly GCF_030587265.1. NCBI lineage: Bacteria > Pseudomonadati > Pseudomonadota > Betaproteobacteria > Burkholderiales > Oxalobacteraceae > Janthinobacterium > Janthinobacterium sp. SUN137. The sequence continues at coordinate 1,123,404 of NZ_JAPWHZ010000003.1, forward strand.
CGGAAAAGACGGCCATCGTGCGCCAGCGCAGCCTGCGCTGCACGGTGCCGTACGCGATGGAAGGCATGCTGCGCCGCGAACTCGACGGCGCCGGTGCCACCCTGCTGAACGTGGAACATGGCGCAGACGTACTGTTCGACTTCAGCCTGCCTGAAACGGCGGCCACCGCCCTGCTCGCCCACCTGCTGGAGGCGGGGAATGGACGGATACAGTGGCTGGACGCGCAGGATGGCGAGGATCAGCCATAATCAACTGGTGCATCCTGGCGGACATGATGGACGGCGACAAGCGCCCCATGGAAAACATATCCGCTTGTGCAGGAATACGCTGATCCACCACCACGGCGAAATCGCCTTCATTCCCGGACATGTAATTTCCGCAGTCTGTACAGATGCCCGCACCGGCATGCCCGCTCGCCCACGCTTCATTGACGTCCACCACATCTGTCCCAGAATAATACAGATGCCACATGTGTTTTTTCATGGCCTTGCCTTGAAAACCACCATCGTCATGGATAGCGCTGCTCCTGATATCCATTCGCAAACACGTGAAGAATATTCTCCAGCTGTCCGTCCACATAGCCGAACAGGATCTGATATCCGGTATGGTTTTCCTGGCCATGCTCTCTCTGCCGGACCATGATGGAATGGAGGCGATCATCCTCATACCGGTAATCGTAACTCCCTTCGCCAAATTTCCCGAAATTGATGTCCTGCGCGATGCGTGCCCCGTCAAGAAAACTGAGCATGACATTCCTCAAGCTCCCTCCCGCATTGAAATGCACGCTTTTCAGTTCGCCGCGCTCATGAAAATAGAAGCTCCTGTTGATGACGGCAGCAGATCCGCCATAGCTTTCCACCAGGATGACCCTGCCTTCCCCATCGAAATGGTAGACATGGGTATCTTTCAGCGTCACGGGCAGCGACTTCAGCTCCTTTCCCGGCTTGAAGCCGGCCCTTTGGGCTTCGAATGGCCTGACGTTACATAACGGCCCTTTGCTGATCTGCGTTCGCGCCACGCGCAGTTTGACGGCATCCACATACGTCGCCATGAAAAAATCGGATTTCGACGCTATCGCGTGGAATTGCTCGCCCAGTTTTTGGATTTCACTCATGCTATATCGCTCCCGCTACGACACTTCCGGCAATCAAGCCTTGCGCGGGCGCTTGATCTGCAACAAGATGAAATGCGTCCACGCCAGCGCCGGCAGCACCATCAGCAACAACATCAGTCCGGCCGGCATGTCCGGCACGAAACGCACGAAGCAGGCGAGAAAACTGGCGATGGCCAGCCAGAAGCGCCAGTTGAACGCATACGCCTTGCGCGCCACCGTCGCCAGGGCGATGCGCCAGAATTCCAGCAAGGCCCACAGGCCGCCCGTCAGCAGCAACGCGGCCAGCGCATTGGCGCCGGGGGCGTCGGACCAGGTGCGCACCAGGTTGTACAGCAGCACGGGATAGCCGGCCGTGATGGCCAGGGTGGCCGGGCCGGCGGCGATGACAGCTTCAAACAGCTGTCCTTTGGAACGATGATCCACTAAATCTTGCTCCTCAAGCCACGACGCCGGAATGGGCGGCGATCACTTGCAGCGCGCCGGCCGCATCCTGCGCCCAGACGCGCGTAAAACGGAAGTCGCCATACGTTTCCACGTCGTGATAGCTGCCCGTCAGTTGCATGCGCACGGAAACCACGGCCACGTGGCCGTTGACGCGCACGTGACGCTCGGAGGCGCGCAAGTCGGTGATGGTCAGCAAGCGCTGCTCGTGCGCGGCCAGGTCCGCATGCTTGCTCAACAGATGCCCCAGGTGATTGGTAAACAACAAGTCATCGGCCAGCAAATCTTTCAGTACAGTCACGTCGGAGGCCATCATGGCCAGGCGCAAGCGTTCTTCCGCATCGAGTACCTGCACTTCCGTTAAAGCATTCATCTTTTTCCTTGAAATAATTGGCACGATATTAATAAATAGGCAAACCATGCTGGCATGAAATCGTGTTTTTCACAATCCGCCGGAAGACTTATGCCTGTAGAGCATATTCATATAGCGTAATATTCGCAGCGGTATTGCGCAAAACGCCACCATAGTACTGTACAGTGCTTGCCCTTTCGCCCGGGGCAAGAGCGAAAGTTACTGGTAGCAAAGTTCCACGTGCTCTCCGCAGTCTCGAATAAAACCAAGATAAGGCCCACTTATGGCAATTAACATCATTCTGAACCTGCTCGTTGCGCTGATCGTCTTCGCCTTCATGTTCCACCAGCAACGCAAACATGCGACGTTTACCGTGCGCGTCTTCACGGGCCTGGGCCTGGGCGTGCTGCTCGGTGCGGCCGTGCAGTGGCTGTACGGCGCCGGCTCGCCCATCATCGCCGGCACCAATGAATACATCGACATCGTCGGCAGCGGCTATGTGAAATTGCTGCAAATGATCATCATGCCGCTGATCATGGTGTCCATCATCTCAGCCATATTGAAACTCAAGGACGCGAGTTCCCTGGGCAAGATCAGCGCGCTGACCATCGGCACCCTGCTCATCACCACCACGGTCGCCGCCGCGTTGGGCATTTTGATGGCCAAGCTGTTCGGCCTGACGGCTGTCGGCCTGACGTCGAGCGCCGCCGAAGTGGCGCGCGGCGTGCAGCTGCAAGGCTCGCTGGAAACGGCGAAGGCCCTGTCGCTGCCGAAACTGCTGGTCAGCTTCGTGCCGACCAACCCCTTCCTCGACATGACGGGCGCGCGCAAGACGTCGACCATCGCCGTGGTCGTGTTTTCCATCTTCATCGGCATCTCGGCCACGGGCATTGCCGCCAAGAAGCCGGAAATTTTCGCATCCTTCGAAAACTTCATGAAAGTGGCGCACGCCATCGTCATGCGCATGGTCACCCTGGTGCTGCGCCTGACGCCGTACGGCGTGTTCGCGCTGATGTTTGAAGTGGTGGCCTCGTCGAGCTACACGGACATCTTGAAATTGATCAACTTCGTCGTCGCCTCGTACAGCGCGCTGATCTTGATGTTCCTCGTGCACCTGGCCATCATCGCCGGCGTGGGCCTGAACCCGCTGCGCTTCGTGAAAAAAGTCTTCCCCGTGCTGGCCTTCGCGTTCACCTCGCGCACCAGCGCCGGTTCGATCCCGATGAGCGTGCAGACGCAAACCCAGCGCCTGGGCACACCGGAAGGCATCGCCAACTTCGCCGCCTCGTTCGGCTCCACCATCGGCCAGAACGGCTGCGCCGGCATCTATCCCGCCATGCTGGCCGTCATGATCGCCCCCACCGTCGGCGTCGATCCGTTTACGATCAGCTTCCTGCTGCCATTGCTGGCCATCATCACCATCGGTTCCGTCGGCGTGGCCGGCGTGGGCGGCGGCGCCACGTTTGCCGCCCTGATCGTGCTGTCGGCGATGGACTTGCCCGTCGCGCTGGCCGGCTTGCTGATCTCCGTCGAACCGCTGATCGACATGGGCCGCACGGCCCTGAACGTGAGCGGTTCGATCACGGCGGGCACCGTCACCAGCCGGGTCATGGGACAAACCGACCTGGCCGTCTACAACAGCGACGACGCGCCCGACTTGGACGAAGCGGAACACGCCGCCTAGAACGCATAACCAAACCTACTGCGCGTCGCGGGTCGCGGTTTCCGATGCTCACTGGCTCGGCGCCCCCGTACATTCGCACAGTTCCGCTTCTCAAGCCAACGGGGGCGCCGAGCCTCGCTTCCGCTCGCTACGGTTTTGTTAGGCGTTCTTAAGCGCGTCCAGCCACACCAGCGGCGCGCCGCGCCTTACCGCTTCCCTCTTATTGATTGACAATAAACATGGAGGAAGGCGCAAGACGATGAAACAGAAAGGGCCGCAGCACATCTGGATCGTGCGTCACGGCCAAAGTGCCGGTGACGTGGCGCGCGATGCCGCTGAAGCGGAAAAACAGCTGTCGATCGCCATCGCCGAGCGCGATGTCGATCCCCCCCTCGCCCAACTGGGCGCGCGCCAGGCGCAAGCCCTGGGCGACTGGTTCGCCCCTCTCCCCCTAAACAACAGGCAACCGTCGTGCTGTACTCGCCCTACATGCGGGCCCGGCGGACAGCACAAGCCGTGCTGGCGCGCATCGGTGCGGAAAGCCTCCCCTGCGTGGTAGCCGACGAGCGCCTGCGTGAAAAGAGTTCGGCATCCTCGACCGCTGGAGGCGGCAGGCACATCCGTCACGGCCCAGCCCGACATGCCGGCCGCGCCGAAATCCTGAGCGGAGGGTCATAACGGCATAAAAACAACAGCATAAGCATATCCAGAAAGAATCGTTAGCGCCGGCGGGCGCCTCCCTTAAGCTCATGGCAACTGTTTCCACACCGACACTAATCGAGCCCAAAGGACACCGCCTTGCATCCGCGCCATTCATCCGCCCCCGCCTCCCTTCCCGCCACGCCGCTGCGCGCCATCGTGCTGGCCTGCGCCATGCTGGCCGCACCGTCCGCCTGGGCCCAGGACGCGCAAGCCACCGCCGACACAGGCGCTGCCGCTGACACGGCCGGCGCCGGCATCGACCAGGTCACGGTCGTCGGCTCGCGCGCGCGCAACCGCACGGTGTTCGACAGCAGCGTGCCCATCGACCGTTTCGGCGCGCGCGAAGTGAGCAATGCGCTGGCGACGGGCGACGTGGGCGCGGCCCTGCAAAACCTGTCGCCCTCGATCAACTTCCCCCGCATCGAGTCGAGCGGCGCGTCGGACTCCGTGCGCGGCATCCAGTTGCGGGGACTGGCGCCCGACCAGGTGCTGGTGCTGATCAACGGCAAGCGCCGCCACACGAGCGCCGTGCTCGACACGGAAAGCAGCTTTGCCGGCACCGTGCCGGTGGACATCAACGCCATTCCGCCGAACGCCATCGACCATATCGAAATCCTGCGCGACGGCGCCGGCGCCCAGTACGGCAGCGATGCCGTGGCGGGCGTGATCAACATCGTGCTGAAGAAGGCCCGTACGGGCGGCGCCGCGTCCATCAGCTATGGCGCCAACCACACGCATTTCGACCCGACCGATCAAACCCTGACGGATGGCCAGACCGTCATCGTCAACGCCGACTATGGCGTGCCGCTGGGCGAGGCAGGCTACTTCCGCTTCGGCGCGGAAACGCGGCGCCGCTCGCCCACGGAACGTGCCGGCCCCAGCGACGCGGGCTGGACTTCCTACAACTTCACGCCCGCCGACCAGGCCCTCGACGGCAAGGTGGTGTTCAAGTCGGGCGACTCGCGCCAGCGCAACAACTATCTGTTCTACAACACCCAGCTCACCCTGGATAACGGCCTGGACCTGTATTCGTTTACCACCCTCAACGAGCGCACATCGGACGGCAGCGCCTACTTCCGCTATCCGGGCGACCCGTCGAATGTACTGGCCCTGTATCCGAACGGCTACCGTCCCGTCACCAATGGCGACAAGCGCGACCTCAGCATCGTGGCCGGCGTGCGCGGCAGCTGGGGCGAGTGGAACTGGGACGCCAGCGCGCGCCACGGCAGCGACCGCTTTGACTACGGCGTGAGCCACTCCGTCAACGCCTCGCTGGGCGCGGCCAGCCCCACGCGTTTCAACCTGGCCGGCTTCGACTTCCGCCAGAAGGCCTTGAATCTCGATGCCACGCGCAGCATCGACATCGGCTTGCCCGCCCCCTTGAACCTGGCGGTGGGCGCCGAATGGATGCGCGAAACCTACACCAGCTCGGCTGGCGACCCTGCCTCGTATGCGGCCGGCAGCTTTACCGATGCGCCGCCGGGAGCGCAGGCAGGACCAGGCTTGCGCCCATCGGACGCCTACGACGGCAGCCGGCAAATCCGCTCCGTGTATGCGGACGTGGAAAGCGACCTCACGCCGCGCCTGCTGGTAGGCGCCGCCGCCCGCTATTCCGATTACAGCGACTTCGGCAGCGCCAGCACGGGCAAGCTGTCGACGCGCTATAAAGTGACGGACAATTTCCTCCTGCGCGGTTCGCTGTCGAACAGCTTCCGCGCGCCGGCCCTCGTGCAGACGGGTTTCCGCTTCGCCACCCTGAACTTCAATGCCGATGGCACGGCTCTGCAAACGGCGGCCCTGCTGCCGGCCAGCGACCCGCTGGCACGCAGCTTCGGCGCGCAACAGCTGAAACCTGAAAAATCGACCAACGTCTCGCTGGGCCTGGCCTGGAAACCGGCCGCCGCCACCAGCGTAACGGTAGACGCCTACGTGATCCGCATCCGCGACCGCATCACGCGTTCGAGCGACTTGCAAAGCGACGCCGTCACGGCCTACCTGGCCGCGAATGACCGCAGCGACATCCAGTCCGTCGCCTACCTGGCCAACCTGCTCGACACCCGAACCAAGGGCCTGGACGTGGTGCTAAACCACGACCTGGCGTTCACCTCAGGCAAGCTGAACCTGAATGCGGCGCTGAACCTGAACAAGACCAGCCTCGACAAGGTACACCAGAGTTCCGCTGCGCTGGCCAACATCGATCCCAGTCTGACCCTGCTGACGGAGACGAGTTTGTTCCGCATCAAACATGCGTCACCGTCCAGCAAATTAATCCTCGGCGCCGACTGGCAGGCGGCCGGCTGGGGCGTGCAGGCGCGCGCCACGCGCTTTGGCGAGCTGAAAGATTTTTCGTACGACAGCGATGCCCCCTTGATCGACGGCATCCCCGCCCAGCGCTTCGGCGCCGTCTGGTCGCTGGACCTGGAAGGCCAATTGAAACTGAGCAAACAACTGACCTTGAGCGTGGGCGGCAACAACATCCTCGACCGCTATCCGCAGCGCGTGCGGGAAACGAACAACGCCACGTATGGCGGCGCCCTGCCCTACAATTTCATCAACCCCATCGGCGTAAATGGCGCGTACTTTTACGCTAAATTAAGCTACACATTCTGACACTGGATACAAAGGAAATCATGATCATCAAACGCCTCTCCCACCTCGTCGCCGGCACCTGCCTGAGCGCCCTCCTGCTGTCGTCCGCCCAGGCCGGCGCGCCGCTGGTGCTGATGACGGACTTCGGCACGGCAGATGGCGCCGTGTCGGCCATGCATGGCGTCGCCTACGGCGTCGATCCGCAGCTGACCATTTCGGACCTGACGCACCAGATTCCCGACTACGATATCTGGCTGGGCGCCTACCGCTTGTACCAGACGGCCAATTACTGGCCGCAAGGCACGGTATTCGTTTCCGTCATCGATCCGGGCGTGGGCACGGCGCGCAAGTCGGTAGTGCTGAAAACCAAGGGCGGGCGCTACTTCGTGGGGCCGGACAATGGCCTGTTCACCCTGATCGCCGAGCGCGACGGCGTGGCCGAACTGCGCGAAATCGATGAAAAGGTCAACCGCTTGGCGGGCTCCGCCGAGTCGTACACCTTCCATGGCCGCGACGTGTACGCGTACGTGGGTGCGCGCCTGGCGTCGGGCGCCATCAGCTATGAACAGGTGGGTCCTCAATTGCCGAGCGAATCCGTGGTGAAGATCGCGTATCAAAAGCCTGTACGCGACGGCAACACGATTCGCGGCATCGTGCCCGTGCTCGACGTCAAGTACGGCAATGTCTGGACAAACATTCCGAAATCCCTGCTCGACGAGTTGCAGGTAAAACTGCACGACCCGCTGCAAGTACGCATCTTGCACAAGGGCAAGCAAGTGGCCAAGGTCACGGCGCCGTTCGAGCACACGTTTGGCGGCGTCGCCAAAGGCAAGCCCCTCGTCTACCTGAACAGCCTGCTGGACGTGGCCGTCGCCATCAGCCAGGGCGACTTTGCAGCCAAGCACCACGTCGAGTCGGGCGTGGATTGGGAAGTGGAAGTGAGCAAGGCTCCTGCCGCCAAATAAATCGTCTTGCGCGGCCAGGACGTCCCGTCCTGGCCCACCCTGTATCCCTTGCGGATTTGCGCTGCGTCAAACGCAGCGCGCTCCCCGTCTCCACCAGCACCGCGCCTGTGCAAGTCCGGTGAACCAGTACCGGCCCGCCTACTCTAAACCTTGCAAGCGATGCCAGCCTTGTTCCAGATACGCAATCTGGCGAGGCATGCGTTTCCACGACAGTCTTTCACTGAAAAGGAACAATCATGACGGCTCCACTCCTGACCACCAGCAAGCTCGTCCTCGGCAGCGCCATCGTCTGTGCGCTGCTGGGCGGTTGCAACAAGCGCAACGATACCAGCACCACCACCACGCCCGCCGCCACCGCTCCGGCAACGCCGCCCGCCACCAGCGGCACGTCCGGCACCACGGGCACGACCAATCCGGACGCCACCACGCCAGCCACGCCTGGCATGGCACCGGGCACCACCACCACCCCCGATGGCACGACCACCCCGCCCTCCGCCACGCCGCCTGGCAACGGCACAGGCACGGGAACAGGAACCACGCCGCCACCGCGCAACAGCTAGCGCCCTGGCCAACGGGCAGGCAAAAAAAGAGCCTTCCGCGGAAGACTCTTGAAATACCACGGCGCAGCGCAAGCTGGCCTTGGCCCGGTTTTACTTTTGCAGGCTGACCGACGCCGCCTTCGGCGTGCGGCGTCCCATCAGGAACAGCACGGCCTTTTTCAGCATGCGGTAAGCGAAGCGCACCAGCAGCAGGGTCAGCACGCACTCGATCAAGGTCAAGATCATGGCCACGGCCACGGGCATGCGCGCGGCGCGGCGGTGGAACTTGGCCACGGCGCCATCGCGGGCGATTTCGATGCTGTCGTAGAAGGTCGGCACGACCAGCAGGGTCAGAATCGTCGAGGTGATGGTGCCGCCGATGATGGCGATCGCCAATGGACGGTAGAACTCGCCGCCCTCGCCCAGGCCCAGCGCCACGGGGAACATGCCGGCGATCAGCGCAAACGTCGTCATCAGGATGGGACGCAGACGCATGCGGCCCGCGTACATCAGCGCGTCCTCGCGGCCATGGCCCTCTTCCTCGCGCTTGCGCGCCGCGTCCAGCAGCAGGATGGCGTTCTTGGCGACCAGCCCCATCAGCATGATGATGCCGATAAAGCTCATCAGGTTGAGGGTGTTATTCGTGATCACCAGCGCCACCACCACACCGATCAGACTGAGTGGCAAGGACATCATCACGGCCACCGGCGCGGTAAATGAACCAAACTGCATGACCAGGATCAAATACATCAGGCCGATACCCATCACCAGCGCGATCAGCATTTCCGTGAACAGCTCTTGCTGGTCCTGGCCGGCGCCACCGAGCGCCAGGCCATAGCCGGGCGGGAAGTCGATGGAATTGGCCAGCTTCATGGCGTCGCTCGTCACTTCGCCGTTCGAGCGGCCTTGCGCATTGGCCGACACGGTAATCGTGCGCTTGCCATTCTTGTGCTCGATGCCGGACGGGCCCTTGCCCATGGTGATGGTGGCGATCTGGTCGAGCGGGACCATTTGCGAAGTCCCCGTCACGCTGATCGGCAGGCGCTCGATGTTTTCCGACGCCACGCGGTCATCGGGATGCAGGCGCACGGCCACGTCGCGCGTTTCACCCGTCGGATCGACCCAGTCGCCCACTTCCACGCCGGCAAAGGCCACGCGCAACGATTGCGCTGCATCATTGACGGAAATGCCCATCGAGTTGGCCAAGCCACGGTTGAGCTCGATCTGCAGCTCGTTCTTCGGGTCTTGCTCGGACAGGCCCACGTCGACGGCGCCAGGAATGGCGCGCAGCTTGTCCATGTAGGCATTCGTGATTTCCATCAATTTACGCGAATCCGGGCCCGTGAATTCCACCTGGATCGGTTTTTGCGAACCGTTGCTCAAGTCATCCTGCACCACGTATTCGGCACCCACCAGGCGCGACATCTTTTCGCGCAGCTCGACGGCGATTTCCTTGGCCGAACGCTTGCGGGTATTGCGCTTGCCGATGTCGACATACACTCGTCCGCCGCCAGCATTGATGGAACTGTTGGTATCCTTGGTTTCAGGCAAGGTACGCGCCAGCACGGCCGCCGCTTCCAGTTTCAAACGCGAATACTCGATGCTGCTCGACGATGGCGTGCGCACATTGATCATCAAGTTGCCCGAATCGGATGCTGGCAGGAAACTCGTGCCGCCATGGGTAGCGTGCAGGGCGATGGCGCCCACCAGGCTGCCGAAGGCGATCACGGCCATCCAGCGGCGGTGATGCAGTGCCCAGGCGATCACGCGGCCGTAGCGGTCGGCCTGGTGGTCGAACCAGTGGTTGAATTTTTCCAGTACGCGGCCGATGCCTTTTTTCGGCGCCGAATGTTCCTCGACCGGGTCACCCCAGTAAGCCGACAACATCGGGTCGAGCGTAAACGAGATGCCCAGGCTGACGAGCACCGAGCACGTCACCGTCAAGGCAAACGGACGGAACCATTCGCCGGAAATGCCGGGCATGAACGCAACGGGAATGAAGACGGCGATGATGGAGAAGGTCGTGGCGGCCACGGCCATGCCGATCTCGGCCGTACCTTCCAGCGCGGCCGTGCGGCGGTCCTTGCCCATCTGCATGTGGCGCACGATGTTTTCACGCACCACGATGGCATCATCGATCAGCACGCCAATGGCCAGCGACAAGCCCAGCAAGGTCATGAAGTTCAGGGTAAAGCCGCACAGCCACACGGCAATGAAAGCGGCAATCACGGATGTGGGCAAGCTCAGCGCCGTGATCAGGGTCGAACGCCACGAGTTCAGGAAGGCGTAGACGACGAAAATCGTCAGCACGGCGCCCAGTACCAGCGATTCGATCACATTGTTCAAGCTATGCTGGGCGTTTTCGCCGCCGTCGCGCGTCACTTGCAGGATCGTGCCTTTCGGCAAGGTCTTGTTGATTTCCGCCACCATGTCGCGGATCTTGTTGGCCACGCTGACGGTGGAAGCGTCGCGCACGCGGGTGATCGAAATGCCCACGTTGGGCTTGCCGCTGCGCATGCTCAGGCTGTTGACTTCGGCAAAGCCATCTTCGATGGTGGCCACTTGCGCCAGGCGCACGATTTCCTCGCCGCGGCGCTTGATCACCACTTTCTCGAAGTCGCTTGGCGACTCGATGCGGCCCACGAGGCGGATGCTTTTCTCGTCCAGGGTGCCGCGCACCTTGCCCACGGGCGCATTCGTGTTCTGGTTGCGCAAGGCGGTGACGACGTCGCTGACGGAAACATTGTATTCACGCAACTTTTCAGCCCGCAGCAGCACGGACAGTTCGCGCTTGAGCGAACCGCCCACGTTGACCAGCGCCACGCCATCGACGGTGCGGAAGCGGTCCGACAGCACGTCCTCGGCCAGGCGCGAAATTTCCGCATGGCTTTGCGTATTCGACGACAGGGCCAGTTGCATGATGGGCTCGGCAGCCGGATCGATGCGCTGCAAGATAGGTTCGCGCATTTCCGTCGGCAACTTGTAGCGCACGGCGGCAATCGCATTGCGGATATTGTCGGACGCTTCGATCAAATTGGTATTGAAGGAAAACTTCAGGAAGATGCTGGCCGAACCTTCATTCGAATCGCTGTTGACTTCGGTCACGCCGGAAATGCTTTGCAAGGACTTTTCCAGGCGGTTCACCACTTCGCGCTCGACCGTGTCGGGCGACGCGCCAGGGTAAGGAATGCTGACGACGATGAACGGTACCTCGACGTCCGGGTTCTGGTTGACGCGCAATTTCTTGAGCGCCAGCAAGCCGACGCACATCATGGCCAGGATCAGGACGATGGTGGCGGTGGGCCGCTTGATACTGAAATCAGAAAGGAACATGGCTTAGTTTCCTTTACCGGCAACGGCGGTGCTGCTGCTGGCCACGGCGGCGGCTGGCACGGCCTTGGCGGCCGTCAATTCCACTTTCTGCCCATCCTTGAAGGTCGAGCCCGGCGTGCGCAGCACGGTGTCGCCGCTGGCCAGGCCGCTTTGCACTTCCCACTGGCCCGTGCGCACGTCGCGCGCGCCGATACGCAAGTTAACTTTATGCAAAGCCTTGTCCTTGACTTTCCACGTGTACGTGACGTCGCCCGCCTTCACCAGGGCCGAGTCGGGGATCATCAGCGCGCTGACGGTTTCCGTCTCGATGCGGCCTTCCGCATACAGGCCGGCCACGCGCGGTTGTTCCTTGTCATTGAAATCGACCAGCACGGCCACCTGGCGCGTGACGGCGTTGGCCGCCGGATCGACGCGTCGCACCTTGCCCGCGAAATCCTGGCCTGGATAACCATTGATGCGGAACAATACGGGCTGGCCCACCTTGACGACGCCGATCTTGTCGGCCGACACCAGGCCTTCCAGGCGCATGCTGGTTGGATCGATGACCTTGATCAATTCCTTGCCGATTTGTGCCGTATCGCCATTCGATACCTTGCGCTCGCTCACGATGCCGTCGAACGGCGCACGCACGAGGGTGCGCTGCAACTGCTGGCGCGCTTGCACGGCGCGGCTTTTCGCGGCGGACAGATCGCTTTGCGCATTGTTGCGGCGGATTTCCGCGTCTTCCAGCGCCTGCGTCGACGTCATGCCCGAAGCGCGCAGGGTTTTCATGCGCTGGAACATGCGTTCGGACTGCTCCAGCACCTGGCCGGCGGCGCGGCTGGCTTCCTCGGCCGAATTGAGGCCGTCGCGGATGGACGTTTCGTCCAGGCGCACCAACACGTCGCCCCGCTTGACGATTTCACCATTTTCCTTCATGACCTGGATCACCACGGCCGACACTTCGGCGCGCAAGTCCGCGTTGCGCTCGGGCTGCACGGAACCGGTGATGACCGGCCCCGACGCCAGCGCATTGCTCTGGATGGTCAGCAAGTCTTCCGGGGACACGAGCAAATTGGCGGCAGCGCCCGCCTGTTCCTTGGCATTCTTGCCGCCCTTGCCGGGATCTTTGGACTCTTTGCCGCAGGCGGCCAGGGCAGAAGCGATTGCCAGAACAAACAGGGTTTTGCGCAACATGGGTAATTCTCCGGATAGATAGCACCACTACCGTTCCCGCGGCCCGGATAGGGCTGCGAGCGATAGCAAGCATAATATTTTTATTAAAACCACAAGCGCCAAAGTATCCATGAGCGCATCCGGGCATGTCAATCGGCGGTTTCCTGTAATGCTTTAATCAATGGATGAAACGTAGTTTTTACGCGCTGAAACGCAAAACCCCGCCTTGAAGCGGGGTTTTGCGTTTCAGGGGAAGCGAACTTAGCGGCCGAAAATGGTGTTAATCAGGAAACCGATGGCCACGCCCGTGCACAGGCCGCCGGCGATTTCCACCAGGGTATGGCCCATGCGCTCGCGCAACCAGGTATGCGCGGGGCTGGCCGCTTCCTTGGCCAGGCGGTTGATGGCGGCCGCCTGCTTGCCCACGTGCTGGCGCAGGCTGTTGGCGTCGATGATGACGATGAAAGCCAAGGTCACTGCCACGCCGAAGGCGGGATGGCCGATGCCTTCGCGCAAGGCGATCAGGGTCGCCATGCTGGACACGACAGCGCTATGGTTGCTGGGAAAGCCGCCATTGCCGACCAGGCCGAACGCCCATTGCCGCGTGCGGACACTGTTGATCAGGAATTTGATCGGTCCGACCAGGATCCAGGTGATCAGGGGCGTGACGAGGTAAGCGATATCCACGGGGTATTCCTTCTTATATATGTATAGGGTGCGTCAGGGGAGACAGGCGCGCCGCAATTATCGCAGAACATCCGCGCCAGCAGAACTGTCTTCCGTCGGCCTATAAAACGCCGCCCCCGGCGGCAACTAATATAAAATCATGGCATATACAACAATTGACGTATATCAACACCGAGTGCGGCGCGTACAGCGGCGCGGATAATCAAACGTCTTCATATTTGCAACGGGGTACTCATGCGGCATTTCAGAATTTCCTTTTTAGTCACTTTTATCCTGATGGCAGTATCAGGCTGGTGGGGTTACAGCCATAGTGGCATGCCGGGCCTGATCCAGGCGCTGTGGATCACGGGCGTGCTGGGCATCATGGAAGTGTCGCTGTCGTTCGACAATGCGGTGGTGAATGCCTCGGTCTTGCGTCACTGGAATGAATTCTGGCAAAAACTGTTCTTGACGGTAGGTATCCTCGTGGCCGTCTTCGGCATGCGGCTGCTGTTTCCATTGGTCATCGTTTCCGTCGCCACGGGCCTGGGCCTCGTCGACGTATGGACCATGGCCACCACGACGCCCGATGTGTACGCCAAGCACCTGACGGACAACCATGCGCAAGTGGCGGCCTTCGGCGGCGCCTTCCTGCTGCTGGTGTTCCTGAACTTCCTGTTCGACGACGAGAAGGAATTGCACTGGCTGGGCTGGGCCGAGGAAAAAGTCAACGCGCTGGGCACCGAAAGCCTGGCCGTGCTGATCACCATGGGCGCCGTGGCTGCCTGCGTGGCGATGGGCCCCGTGGAACAAAAATACAGCGTGCTCGCGTCGGGCATCGTCGGCATCGCCGTCTACATCGGCGTGAACTGGATCAGCGGCTTGCTGGAAGAAGGCGAACCGGACTTGCAGGATGACGCAGAAGAAAGCGCCGCGCCGGCCAGGAACGGCAATGGCGACCTGGTAAAAACCGTGGCGCGCGGCAGCATCGGCGGCTTCCTGTACCTGGAAGTGCTGGACGCCTCGTTCAGCTTTGACGGCGTGATCGGCGCGTTCGCCATCACCAACGACGTCGTCATCATCATGCTGGGCCTGGCCATCGGCGCCATGTTCGTGCGCTCGATGACGGTATACCTGGTGCACAAGGGCACGCTGGACGAATTCGTCTACCTGGAGCACGGCGCCCACTATGCGATCGGCATCCTTGCCTTGATCATGCTGGCGTCCGTCAAGTACCATATTCCGGAGTGGTTCACGGGCCTGTCGGGCGTGGCCTTCATCCTGGTCTCGCTGTGGTCATCCTTGCGTTATCGCAAACGGCACGCGGCACAAGCTTGAAATCGGGGGTTCCGCCCCCAATTGAGAGAGTAATGGCACGAGCGCCTTGCGCTCATCCCATGAAGGCATGTCTAACAACGCCTGACAAAACCGTAGCGAGCGGAAGGAAGTTGTGGCAGAGAAGCGCAACTGTACGAAGGTACAGTGAGCATCGCAGGCCGCAAATTACGACGCGCAGTAGGTTTTGATTGGCGTTTTGAGTTAATTACTGAAAAGGAGCACCACATGGCAATCAGTTTGCAAAAAGGCGGCAACGTCAACCTGAGCAAGGAAGCACCGAACCTGAAGAAGATCATCGTCGGCCTCGGCTGGGAT
Source organism: Janthinobacterium sp. SUN137 (assembly GCF_030587265.1). Lineage (NCBI taxonomy): Bacteria > Pseudomonadati > Pseudomonadota > Betaproteobacteria > Burkholderiales > Oxalobacteraceae > Janthinobacterium > Janthinobacterium sp. SUN137. The sequence goes on from NZ_JAPWHZ010000003.1 coordinate 1,138,576, forward strand.
CCTCGTTCGACGGACGGCGCCACCTTCGACCTTGACGGTAGCGCTTTCCTCCTGAAAAGCGACGGCAAAGTCCGTGGCGACTCTGACTTCATTTTCTACAACAACCTGAAGTCGACCGACGGTTCCGTCGTCCACACGGGCGACAACCAGACGGGCGAAGGCGAAGGCGACGATGAGCGCATCGAAATCGACCTGACCCGCGTGCCAAACGACATCGACCGCATCAGCATCACCGTCACCATTCACGACGCCGACGCGCGCCGCCAGAACTTCGGCATGGTCTCGAAAGCCTTCATCCGCTGCCTGAACGCGGAAGGCGAAAAAGAAATCGCCCGCTACGACCTGTCCGAAGACAGCTCGACGGAAACGGCGATGATCTTTGGCGAAATCTACCGCTACAACGGCGAATGGAAGTTCAAGGCCATCGGCCAGGGCTTCAACGGCGGCCTGGGCCCACTGGCCCGCTCGTTCGGCGTCAATGCCTAAAATTCACACGCAGAAAGCCTGCCTGGCTTTCTGCGATGAATTGGACTAGTGTCATATCATTACTGCCGCCTGCACAGTTCAGGCGGCTTTTTTTTTGGAGATTTATCATGCCAGTATTTAGTGTCACGGGCGACGTCGATCCTTTCCTCCACGTCAGCATGAAACAGGGCGAAACCATCTATTGCGAATCCGATGCGATGGTGATGATGGAGACGGCGCTGGACTTGAAAGGCAAGATGACGGGCGGCCTGGGCAGCGCCATCATGCGCCGCTTCGCCAACGGCGAATCGTTCTTCCAGCAGCACATCGAAGCGGTGCGCGGCAGCGGCGATTGCCTGCTCTCGCCCACCCTGCCGGGCGCCATCGAAGTGGTCGACGTGGGCGCGCGCCAGTACCTGCTCAACGACGGCGCCTTTGTCGCCGCCACCTCGGGCACGGAAATGAAGGTGCGCACGCAAAGCATCGGCAACGCATTGTTCGCCCAGTCGGGCGGCTTCTTCGTCATGGAGACGGCCGGCACGGGGCAAGTGGTGGTGTCGGGCTTCGGCTCCATGTTCCAGCTCGACGTCGAGCCGGGCAAGGATGTCGTGATCGACAATTCCCACGTCGTGTGCTGGGACAATAGCCTGAAATACGAGATTTCCGTGACCACGGGCGGCGGCGCCAGCGGCGGCGGCATCGGCGGCTTCCTCGGCAATATCGTCAACAGCGTGACCAGCGGCGAAGGCATCGTGCTGCGCTTTTCCGGCTCGGGCAAGGTGTTCATCTGCTCGCGCAACCGCGACGCCTTCCTGAAGTGGACGGCCAGCGGCAAAGCCGGCTGATTCCCCCTCCTCTATAAGGCCAGGTTAAGTCTGGCCGCTTAGAATCCCCGCGCGCGCACCTGCGCGCGGCTTCCCCCTATTTCCACCCGGTCCCCGTACATGCAAAGAGTCTGGTTCAACAAAACATTTTCCTCCGTCGGCACGGCCATGCGCCTGATCCGCGAGGCCGATATGGCCGCGACAAACGGTGCGCCCCGCTATCACCTCGTATGCAGCAATACGAACGCGCACGCGGCCGCCTTCCTGGCGGCCCACGAATACGCGGTCGAACCGTCCGGCCTCACGGGTCTCGATTATGTCGCGTGGTGCCTGGAATTTTGCCGCGACCGGGGCATCACGATTTTCTGGCCCGGCAAGGAAGCAGGCCTGATCGGCAGCGCCAGCGCGCGCTTCGCCGCCATCGGCACGCGCGTGCTCAGCGTGGCCAGCGAAGAGACCTTGACCCTGATGCATGACAAGGCGCGCTTCTGCGACGGCCTCGATCTGCCCATGGCGCGCCCGGCCGACTACCGCGCCGTCACAAACATCGCCGAATACGACGCCGCCTGCGCCGAACTGCGCCCGCTGCACCGCAAGCTGTGCATCAAGCCGTCCGAATCCGTGTATGCCCTGGGCTTTGCCATTCTCGATGAAGAGCGCACCAGCGCCCAGCTGTTGCTGGCCGGCGCCGCCTACCAGATCAATGCGCAAGAGCTGCGCAACGGCCTGGCGCAGATGGAAACGTTCAAGACCCTGCTGCTGATGGAATACCTCGATGGCCACGAATACAGCGCCGACTGCGTCGCCGACCAGGGCAAGCTCATTTGCGCCGTGCCGCGCAAGAAGCTGCACGGGGGCGGCAGCGGCCAGCTGATCGAGCTGCGCGCCGACTTGCTGGCGGCCTGCGACAAACTGGCGCGCGACTACCGCCTGAATGGCGTGTTCAACATCCAGTTCCGCGAAGGCGCGAATGGCCTGGCGCTGCTGGAAATCAACCCGCGCATGTCGGGCGGCATCGGCATGGCCTGCGCGGCAGGCCCGAACCTGCCCTATCTGGCGCTGGCCGGTTTCGACCAGGGCTACGACAAGCTCACCGTGCCCGCCATCCAGGAAGGCATGCGCGTGGGCGAAGCCGCGTACGCCGTGGAGCTGCCATGAACCTCGTCAAGAAACAGATGCCCACGGGCGAACTGACCCTGGAGGTGGACGAGGCGCGCTTTCCGCTGGACTGGCTGATCGGCTTTGCCGCGCGCGCCAACGCCAAGCGGGGCTTTTTATTCCTGTCCAAGGTGCTGGGCAAGCACTGGCCCGTCACGCCGCGCGCCATGGAAGCCATCCACGACGACCTGGCCGCGCAGATTCCTCCCAGCCTGCCCGGCCCCGTGGTCTTCATCGCCATGGCGGAAACGGCCGTCGGCCTGGGCCAGGGCGTGTTCGAGGCGTGGCTGCGCGCCAATCCGAATGGCAAGGCCCTGTTCTTGCACAGCTCGCGCTACCGCGTGGGCAGCGTGCCCTTCTTCGAATTCGAGGAATCGCACAGCCACGCGCCGCGCCAGTTCCTGCACCTGTCGGACGCGGCCAGCGCCCTGTTTTCCACGGCGCGCAGCCTGGTGCTGATCGACGATGAAGCGTCGACCGGCAACACCTTCGCCAACCTGGTGCAAGTGTGCCGCGCGCGCTATCCGCAGCTGGAAAAACTGCACCTGGGGGTGATCACCAATTTCATGGGCCAGGCAGCCAACGCGGGCTTGAGTGAGCGTTTCGGCCTGCCCACCAGCATAAGCGCAGCCTTGTCCGGCCAGTACGCATTCCAGGCAGGCGATGCGCCGGCACCCGTGGCGGCCAGCGCGCAGCGCTTCGAGGCGAATGCGGAACGGGGCGCCAGCCCCGCGTTCGGCCGCATCGGCGTGGGACGCGCCTTGAATCCGCCGCAAGGCCTGGCGGTGCAGCTGGCGCAGGAAATCGGCGCCGGCGACTCCGTGCTGGTGCTGGGCACGGGCGAATTCATGCATCCATCGTTCCTGCTCGCGCGCGAATTGGAAAGCCTGGGCAAGAACGTGGTGGTGCAATCGACCACGCGCTCCCCCATCCTGTCGTGGGGTTCCGTCGGCCACATCGTCCGCTGCGACGACAATTACGGCGAAGGCATCGCCAATTACCTGTACAACGTGGCGCCCGGCCAGTACCAGCACGTTTTCATCTGCCATGAAACCCCGGCCAGCCCGGCCCTCATGCAACTCGCCGGCCAGCTCAATGGCCGCCTGTTCCACTTTCAGTCAGAGACCAAAATTGAAGAAATTCCTGTTTGTTGATCTGGACGACACACTGTTCCAGACCCCGAAAAAATGCCCCGGCGAGACCGACCTGCAGCCAGCCGCCTATCTGAAAAATGGCGACGCCTGCTCGTTTACGACGGCGCGTCAGCGCGCCTTCTTTGACTTTGCGCAAAGCGGCATGACCCTGATTCCCGCCACGGCGAGAAATGGCGACGCCTTCCGCCGGGTCGACCTGCCGTTTACCAGCTACAGCGTGCTCGATTACGGCGGCATCGTGCTGCAGCCGGGCGGCGCGCTCGACGCGGGCTGGCTGTCCCTGATGCAGGACGACATGCAGACGGCCTTGCCCGGCCTGCGGGACGCCATGCGCATCATCGACGATTTCCAGGCCAAAACGGGCATGCCCTCGCGCGCGCGTCTGATCGAAGACTACAACACGCCGTTCTATATCGTCGTCAAGGACCATGAAGCGCGCGGCGAACGCCTGGCCGACATCGAAGAGCAGGTGCTGGCGCAGTGGATCGCCACGGAAGGCAGCGACTACTTCATCCACCGCAACGGCAATAACCTGGCCGTGCTGCCGAAGACCTTGAACAAGGCGCGCGCCGTGGCTTACCTGCGCGCGGAACTGGAAGCCGAACACGGCCCCATCGTCAGCTTCGGCATGGGCGACAGCCGTTCGGACGCCCGCTTCATGGCCGCCTGCGACTACGCCATCATCCCCAACGGCACCCAGCTGGCGGCACTTACGGTGGCGGCACTATGACCAGGCAGCATTTCAGCGGCAGCTACCGGCAGGAAGACGTGGAGTTCCTGCTCACGCCCATGGCGCTCGAACCCATCCTCGACCTGGCCGAAAAAGAGCGGCTGATCCAGTCGGGCCAGCGCCATTACAGCGAAATGCTGTCGCCGGAATCCCTGCCCTCGCCCGCCTACCTGGCCCTGTTCCAGAGCGCATTTGCGGCCAACCGCCTGCAGATGGCGCGCGACTGCCTGCGCCTGGCGGCCCTGATCGCGGCGCGCCGCACGGGGCCCGTCACGCTGGTGTCGCTGGCGCGCGCCGGCACGCCCGTGGGCGTCATCCTGGGCCATTTGCTGCGCCAGGTGTTCCAGCGCGCATGCAGCCACTATTCCGTCTCCATCATCCGCGACCGCGGCATCGATGCGAAAGCCTTGCAGCACATCCTGGCGCAAGGCCATGGTGACGCCTCCCTCGTCTTCGTCGATGGCTGGACGGGCAAGGGCGTGATTTCGCGCGAACTGCGCCAGACGGTCAACGATTTCAACGCGGCGCATGGCACGGCGATCGACGGCGGCCTGTTCGTGCTGTCCGACCTGGCAGGCACGGCCGCCTGCGCCGCCTCGGCCAGCGACTACCTGATCCCGTCGAGCATCCTGAACGCCACCGTCTCGGGCCTGGTCAGTCGCTCCGTGTTGAATGAAGCCATCGGCCCGGACGACTTCCACGGCTGCGTGTATTACGCGCAGTTCGAACAGCACGACCAGTCGCGCGCTTTCGCCGACGGCCTCGTGGCCGACGCCATGGCGATTGCCGCCTGCAGCGGCATCCCGCTGGCCGAAGCGAGCGATGCGCCAGCCATGGCGGCCCGCTCGCAAGCCTACATGGCCGCGGCGCAGCAGGAATACGGCATCAGCGACATCAACCTGATCAAGCCAGGCATCGGAGAAGCGACCCGCGTGCTGCTGCGCCGCGTGCCCGAGCGCCTGATCGTGCGCGACACGAATGCGCCGGACGTGGCACATTTGCTGCTTCTGGCGCAGGAAAAAGCCATACCCGTCACAGTAGAACCGGCGCTGCCTTACCAGGCGGTCGCCCTTATCAGGAGCGCAGTCGATGGATAACAACTCCCTACACCCGCAAAGCGAACATAAGGCGGCGCTGGGCGCCTCCATGTATGTGCCGACCACGCACAAGGATTTGCTGGCGATCGCCAATGGCGACAAATTCAGCCATTTGCGTTCGGTCATACTTTGCACCGAAGACGCCATCGCGGAACGCGACCTCAGTTACGCACTGTTCAATTTGTCGCTGGCGCTGCAAAACATGGGCGCCGAATCGGATACCTTGCGCTTCGTGCGCGTGCGTAATCTCGAAGTGCTGGCGCGCGTGCTGTCCATGCCCGGCGCCGACAAATTGAGCGGCTTCGTGCTGCCCAAGTCCACGCGCCACAACTTCGCCGCCTACTTCGAGCTGGTGCGCCACACGCACCATTTGCTGATGCCGACCCTGGAAACGGCGGAAGTGTTCGACGACGAGGAAATGAAGCAGTTCCGCCTCCTCCTGTCGGCGCCGGAAGTGCGCCGCCGCATCCTGGCCCTGCGCATCGGCGGCAACGACCTGCTGGCCCTGCTGGGCCTGCGCCGCCCTACCAGCGGCACCATCTATTCAACCCCGCTGGGACAGGTCATCGGCCGCCTGGTGACCATCTTCAAGCCGCACGGCTTCCAGCTGACGGCGCCCGTCTTCGAGCACCTGTCGCAAGGCAGCTGGCTCGATGCGGAAGTGGCGCAGGACATGGCGCACGGCATGATCGCCAAGACGGCCATCCACCCGGACCAGGTGCCGCAAATCGAACGCCACTACCAGGTGGCGCAGTCGGACATCGAACTGGCGCTGCGCATCATCGATCCGGACAGCCCGGCCGTGTTCCGCATGCAGGAATCGATGTGCGAAGTGGCCACGCACAGCAGCTGGGCGCAACGCATCATCGAGCAGGCGCGCCTGTTCGGCATCCGCCACGCGGCCGACACGGCGCCGGCGCACGTACCGACTACCTCATTGACTCAACTCTCAAGCGACGAAGGGATTGCACGACCATGACCAATTTCACACGCGGACAAAAAGGCAAACTGGCTGACCTGGGCTTGAATGGTCCCTTTGCCGTCACGCTCGATATCGTATCGGGTTCGATGGAAGTGGACGTCAGCTGCTTCGGCGTCGATGCGGCCGGCAAGCTGTCGGACGACCGCTACATGGTGTTCTTCAATCAGAAAAGCGCGCCGGACAACGCCATCACGGTGGAGCTGAACGGCCCCCGCTCCACCTTCCAGGTCGACCTTTCCCGCCTGCCTGCCTCGATCGACAAGCTGGTCTTCACGGCGGCGACGGAACAGGGCAGCATGCGCGCGCTGGGCAATTCCAGCATGGCGCTGGGCCAGGCAGCCACGTTTGCCTTCACGGGCAATGACTTCCAGGACGAGAAAGCCGTCATCATCGGCGAACTGTATCGCCGCGACGGCAGCTGGCGCTTCGGCGCCGTGGGCCAGGGTTTCGCGGGCGGCCTGGCGGCGCTGCTGAAGCACTTCGGCGGCAGCGAGGCGGCGCAATCGTCCCCGGCACCGGCTCCCGTTCCCGTGCCCACGCCGGCAGCCCCGCCGGCGGCGAATAAAATCTCGCTGTCGAAGATCCGCCTGGAAAAGCGCGGCGACAAGATTTCGCTCGACAAGCGCGACAGCGGCGGCTATGGCCGCATCCGCGTCAACCTGAACTGGAACCAGAACGCGTCGCAAGGCCAGGCGCCCACCTCGAAACTGGACACGGGCTTCCTCGGCAAGCTGTTCAACAAGCCGGCTGGCCGTGCGGGCGGCATCGACCTCGACATCGGCTGCCTGTTCGAAATGAGCGGCGGCGCCAAGAGCGCCGTGCAGGCGCTGGGCAACAGCTGGGGCGCATACGACCGTCCGCCGTACATCCACCTGGAAGGCGACGACCGCACGGGCAGCGTCAGCAGCGGCGAAAACATCTTCATCAACGGCACCCATTTCGACCAGATCAAGCGCGTGCTCGTGTACGCGTTCATCTACGAAGGCGTGCCGAACTGGGCCGCCACGGATGGCGTCGTGACGATCGAAATTCCCGGCCAGCCGACCGTGGAAGTGCGCCTCGACAGCGACAGCCAGCACGCCATGTGCGCCATCGCCATGCTGGAAAACCACGGCGGCAACCTGCAGGTGACAAAATTGGTGGAATACTTCGGCGGCCAAGGTAAAATCACGGCGCACCAGGCGATGGACGAGCGCTACAACTTTGGTCTCAACTGGAAAGCCGGACGGAAAGATTAATTCTTTCTCCAATTAAACAATTCACCTCCCAACATGACCCCAACGACCAAAAAAGTCACCTTCGCCTTCGCCATCTTCCTCGTGGCCGGCTTCCTGCTGCTGGCAGCCTACACGTGGATGGCCCTCAGCTTCTCGTACTCGGAAGGCGAACGGGCGGGCTACCTGCAAAAGTTCTCCAAGCGGGGCTGGATCTGCAAGACATGGGAAGGTGAATTGCTGCTGACGGCGCTGCCGGGCACCATCCCGGAAAAATTCCAGTTCAGCGTGCGCGATGAAGAAGTGGCGAAGCAATTGACGGCCGCGGCCGGCAAGCGCATCCTCGTCACCTACAGCCAGCACAAGGGCGTGCCCACGCAATGCTTCGGCGAGACGGAATATTTTGCCGATAAAGTCGTATTGAGCCAGTAATACCGTAATTTCGCAGTCCCGCGCCGGCCAGCCTTACCAGGCCGGCGCCTCACACATCCCACTTTCTTGTACACTTGTGACAATTTCTGGCTGAACAGTTTACAAATGTAGTCAATGTGCAAGATTCTTGTGCCATCGCATGTCGCTCCGCCAGCCGATCGTTAGCGTGTATTCATCCGTCACTGGAAACGTCATGCGCATACCATTCATCGCCCTGGCGCTGCTGGCCGCCTCGCACCCCCTGTCCGCCCAGGCACAGGACTTGTCCGGCATGGCCGGCGCCCTGAAAGTCAGCTCGACCAGTGAACGCACCTTTGTGGCCGCCGTCAGCTACACGCAGCCGGTGGGCAACTACAATGCCGTCAGCCTGTCCTACATCAACGAGGGCCATCCGCAAGACCATCACCGCGACGGCATGGCGGGCCAGGCCTGGCTGCGCACGAAAAAAGTGGAGCAAGGCCTGATGCTGGGGGCCGGCGTGGGCCGCTACTTCTTCTTCGACACGGCCAGGACCGACGACGGCCTGCATAACTTCGACAATGACCACGGCTGGGGCTCCATCGTCAGCCTGCAGGCGCGCTGGCAATTCGACAACCGCTGGTATGCGCAAGCGCAGCTCAACCGCATCAAACCCGACGGCAAGGACAACACCACGCACCTGCTGATCGGCGCCGGCTACCGCTATGACGGCGTGCCCGGCGCCAAGCTGCACTTGCAGAACTGGGCGTACGACGACACCTTGACCCTATCGACAGGCCACACCATCGTCAACAGCCTGCGCTCCGAGTCCTCGCGCCCCTTCACCCTGGAATACCGGCGCGCGGCGGGAAAATACGTGGACTGGACCGTCACCGCCCTCGATGAAGGCAACACCGACCTGGCGCACCGGCGCGGCGCGGCCGCCCAGCTGTGGCTGATCCGCTCGCTCAATGAAAAGGTGGAATTCGGCATGGGCGGCGGTCCGTACGTGGCGTGGGACGGGCGCGACAGCCAGGGCCACGGCACGCGCCTGACAGGCTTGCTGTCGGCCGTGGCCCGCTACCACGTCAACCGCCGCTGGGTGGCGCAAGTGGCGTGGAACCGGGTGGTGACGGATTACCACCGCGATGCGGATGTGCTGCTGGTGGGGGTGGGACGGAAGTTTTGAGCGAGATGCAGACGTAACCCAAACCTGGGACTGGGGTCGGACCTTAAGGTCCGACCCCGGGTGTTATCGGGTTTTCAGGCCTTCAACGTGAGCGCCAGACGGCTCCCGCGTCATTCGGCTGCGTCAGGCGCTCGATCACTTCGCGCGTCAAGCTGGCCGAGCTGACTTGTTCGGCTTTCGCGCGGGCGGCGCTCAAGGAGCTGGAAAACGCGCTTTGCGGCTGCTCCAGGCTGGCGCGCAGGGCGGCCAGTTCGCGCTCCTGCTGCTGCGCGCGCGCCGTTTCCATCTCCAGCAATTGCTGCTTGGCCTCGGCCATCGCGCGCGTCGTCTCGGCTGCCTTACGCTGCAGGGCGGCGTGGGCCTGGGCGCTGGCCAGCAAGGCTTGCTGTGCGGCAAGCTTCTCGCTGGCGGCCTGCTGCGCGGCCAGTTCCAGCTGCTCGCGCTGGCGCATGGCGTCGAGCGCCTGCTGCTCCATCGCGGCGCGCGCGTCGGCTGCCGCCGTCGCCTGCTTTTCCGCTTCCAGGCGGCCGGCAATCGCTTGCGAGGCGCGCTCTTCGGCGCTGCTGGTCTGGCGCTGCTGCACCAGTTTTTGCGCGATCAGCGCCAGCGACTCGCGTTCGGCCGCGACGAAATCGCGCTCGGACGCCAGCAGCGCTTCGGCGGCTTGCGCCTTGTCTTCTTCCACGCGGGCGCGCTCGCTGTGCACCTGCCCCAGTTCCACGGCCAGGCGCGCCTGTGCCTGCACGGCTTGCGCGGCGGCGGCTTTCTGCTCGCCTTCGACCAGCGCCTGGTCCATCAGGATGCGGATCGCGTCGGCTTCCTTCTGCGCCGCTTCCTGCAAGGACTGTTCGGCCGCATGTTGGCCGCGCAGCAGTTCCGCTTGCGCGCCTTCGGCGGCGATGCGTTCCTGCGCCGCGTTGCACGCCAGCGCTTCCGCTTCCAGTTTTTCTTTCAAGGCCGCGATGGCGGCTTGTTCGGCGGCCAGGCGTTCCTGTTCCGCCTGCAGCAGCTGCTCGGCCTGCAAGGCTTTTTCCTGCGCCAGTTGCGCTGCCTGTTCCTGCGCGGCTAAAGTTGCTTTTCCAGCATCGACCTCGGCCTGCTCGGCGTCGTTCCGGCTGGCGGCCAGTTCCGCCGCCTGGCGCGCCAGTTCGGCCCGCTCATGCGCCAGGCTGGCGGCGCGCTGCTGTTCTTCCAGTTCGCGGGCCGCCGCGACGGCAGCTGCCTGCTCGGCCGCTTCGCGTGCCTTGGTCTGTTCCAGTGCGGCCGTTTCCGCCTCCAGCTTGGCGTGGCCGGCGATTTCCGCATCCTGTTCGGCGGTGACGCGGGCCAGCGCCACGGCGCGCAGCTGGCGGTCCACCTCGATGCGCGCCTCGGTGGCGGCCAGGATGCGCACGTCGGCATCGCGGCGCGCCTGCGCGCTGGCCACGGCGACCATTTCCAGGCGCTCGCGGTGGATGGCCGCGTCGCGCAATTCCTTTTCTGTCTGCAGGCGCAAACGCAGGGATTGCGCCGCGTGGCGTTCCGATTCCGCCTGCGCCAGCGCGATGGCTTCGCGTTCCTGCTCCAGGTGCGCCAGCGCGCGCGCTTCTTCCAGGGCGCGCACTTCGGCGGCGGCGCGGTTGAAGGCCGATTCCAGCGCGATCTGGTCGGCGCGCTCGCGCTGCACCGTCAAGTCCAGCGCTTCGCTTTCCGCTTCGGCCAGCATCTGCGCCGTCTGGCGCGCGCCGTGCGCATGGCGTTCGCGCTCGCGGGCCAGCACGGCGACTCTGGCGTCGGCCGAGGCGATGCCCACCATTTCTTCCTTGGCCGCCTGCACGGCGGCGACGCGCTCGACGGCCTGCAGGCGCGCCTGCTCCGTCTGCACTTGCAATTCCTCGGCGGCGCGGGCGGCCTGTTCGGCCAGTTCCGACTGCACGGCCACTTGCTCGCTGGCGCGCAAGCGGCTTTCCTGTTCCGCGCGCGCACGCTGTTCGGCGGCCAGGCGGATTTCATTGTCGGATTCCACGCGGGCGCGCAATTCGGCCGTTTCCTGCTTGACGGCTTCCAGGCGGGCCACGCTGGCTTGCGCGGCGGCGCGCATGGTGTCGAGACGTTCGCGGTTGGCGGCAATCGCCTCTTCGGCCGCCTGCGCATTTTGCTGCGCGGCGGCGGCGGCGGCCGCGTCGATGGCGGCGCGGTCCTCGGCCAGCGAGCGCACGCGCGCCTCGGCCAGCGCGCGGCTTTCGGCGGCGCAGGTGGCCTTCGCTTCCGCTTCCACGCGGGCAATCGCCTCGTGGATGGCTTTCAATTCCATTTTCTGGCGTTCGGCGGCGGGCGCCCTGGCGTCGTTTTCCGCTACCGGTTCGGCTGGCGGCTGGGGCGCAGGGAACTCAGCGGCGACTGGCGCAGCAGGCACGGGCGCCTCGGTCTTGCGTTCCAGGTCCTTGAAATCATGCAGCGAGACCATGCTGTCCTGGTCGAACTCGTCGTCTGCGGAATACGCGACGGTGAGGGAGGCGGCCTGGCGCTGATTTTGCTGTGCTTGCATGATTTCTCGCTTATTCGGGTGAATTCCGTTGCTTATGGGAATTTATTACCACCATTATCGAACAGGCATGCACAAATCAGCGCGGCAAGAAGAGGGGCGTTTACCGCCCTTTTCCCGCGTTTAGGGTCACACAGGCCACAATGGCGCTTCATCCATCAAGGCAACCTGCTCCCTGAGTTCCAGGATACGGTCCTGCCAGTAGCGCTGCGTGTTAAACCACGGGAAGGCGACGGGGAAGGCGGGATCGTCCCAACGGCGCGCCAGCCAGGCCGAATAATGGATCAGGCGCAGGGTGCGCAGCGCTTCGACCAGGTACAGCTGGCGCGGGTCGAAATCGCAAAAATCCTCGTAACCGGCCAGGATGTCGCTCATCTGGCGCACCTGGTCGCCCCGCTCGCCCGACAGCATCATCCACAGGTCCTGGATGGCCGGGCCCATGCGGCTGTCGTCGAAATCGACGAAATGGGGGCCGGCATCCGTCCACAGCACGTTGCCGCCATGGCAATCGCCATGCGTGCGCAGCACGGCCACGTCGCCCGCGCGGTCATAGCAGCGCTTGACGCCGTCGAGCGCCTGCTGCGCCACGCTGGAATACGCGGCCAGTAATTCGGGCGGCAAGAAATTACCTTCCAGCAAGAATTCGCGCGGCTCGACGCCGAACGTCTGGTGGTCGAGCGCCGGCCGCTCCTTGTAGGTGGACAGCGCGCCGACGGCGTGGATGCGGCCGATGAAGCGCCCTATCCATTCCAGGGTCGCCGGGTCGCCCAGCTCGGGTGCGCGGCCGCCGTGGCGGGGGAAGACGGCAAAGCGGAAACCCTGGTACTGGTGCAGGGTGCTGCCGTTGATTTCCAGCGCCGGCACTACCTGGATTTCGCGCTCGACCAGCTCGGACACGAACGCGTGCTCCTCCAGGATGGCCGTATCGCTCCAGCGCGCGGGGCGGTAAAACTTGGCCACCAGGGGGGCACTGTCTTCGATGCCGACCTGGTAGACGCGGTTTTCATAGCTGTTCAGCGCCAGCAGACGGCCATCGCCGCGCAAGCCCACGCTGTCGAGGGCGTCGAGCACGCAATCGGGGCTCAGGGCGGAAAAAGGATGGACGGGCCGGTCGTCCTCGTGCGGCTGGTTTTCATTGTGCATAAGCGACATTGTAAGGCGCGCGCGGGCCGCCGGTGCAAACACTTCGGTGATGAAGCGCCGCAAGGCGTATACTGGCGGCTTATATTCAATACAAAGAGCAAGCCATGCAACTCGAACAGCCATTATCAGAAAAAGAATTCGACGAATTAGACCAATTCCTGTTGTCGGAGCGCTGCTCCGAAGACGCGATGACCATGGATATGCTGCACGGCTATCTGACTGCCGTCGCCATCGGCCCGGAACCGATCATGCCGGCCGAATGGTTGCCGCGCGTGTGGGGCGAAGATGCCGAAGATGCGCCGAAATTCAAGAACAGCAAGGAAGAAGAGCGCATCGTCAACCTGATCATGCGCTTCATGAACGAAGTGCTGGTGACGTTTGAAGTGGCGCCGAAGGAGTTCGAAGCCCTGTTCGTCGAACACGACTACGAAGGCCAGACCCTGATCGATGCCGAAGCCTGGTGCTGGGGCTTCTGGGACGGCATGGAACTGCGTCCTGGCTCGTGGAACGAGATCTGGGATTCCGAAGTGGCCGAGCTGATGCAGCCGATCTACCTGCTGGGCGCCGACGAAATCAAGGAAGAAGAGCTGAAACTGGTGGAAGACCCGGTCAAGGCGCACAAGCTGGCGCAGGAACTGGAAGCGAACCTGCCGGCCATCCACCGTTTCTGGGTACCCCGCCGCAAGGCCCCCGTGCAAACCATGAAGCGCGAAGAGCCGAAAGTGGGCCGCAACGACGACTGCCCTTGCGGCAGCGGCAAGAAGTTCAAGAAATGCTGCGGCGCCGAGCCGGCAGCCGAGTAATCCCGCAGTAGCATCCCCTGATGCGCCGGCGTCCTGCCGGCGCAGCGCCGACGTTGGCCCCCGGGCTATAATCGCCGCATGAAACTCCCCGACCTGAACCTGCTCGTCGCCCTCGACATCCTGCTCGAGGAAGGCAGCGCCGTGGCCGCGGCGCGGCGCATGAATTTGAGCGCGCCGGCCATGAGCCGCACCCTGGCGCGCATCCGCGACGCCATCGGTGACCCTGTCTTCGTGCGCTCCGGGCGCGGCCTGGCGCCCACCCCGCGCGCGCTGGAATTGCGCGAACAGGTGCGCGGCGTGGTGGAGCAGGCGCACGCCATCTTCACGTCCGGCCGCGAAGTGGACTTGCGCACCCTGGAACGCACCTTCAGCCTGTGCGCCAACGACGTGTTTGTCGGCGCCTACGGCGGCAAGCTGCGCGACCTGCTGGCCAGCCATGCGCCGCACACGGTGTTGCGCTTCGTGCCAGAAGGCGACGGCGCCACGGAAAACGACGCCCTGCACGCGGGCCGCGTCGACCTGTACATCAGCGCGCGGCGCGCCTTTGCACCCGACATCAAGCTGCAGCAGCTGTTTACCACCGGCTTTGTCGGCATCGCCCGCAGCGACCACCCGATCTTCGACGGCCCCGTCAACCTGGACAGCTTTACCGAATACGAACATATCAGCGTCTCGCGGCGCGGCCTGGCGCGCGGCCCCTTCGACACGGCCCTGGCCGAGCGGGGCTACATGCGCCGGGTGTCGCTGATCAGCCCCAACTTCCAGTCCGCCATCTTCGCCGTGGCCGATTCGCGCCTGCTGCTGCCGCTGATGCCCACGCCCCTGCTGGCCATCGTCGAGCGCCTGGGCTTGAGGCTGCGCACCTTCCAGCTGCCCATCCCCGTCGACAGCGTGGACGTCTTCCAGGCCTGGCACCCGCGCCTCGACCACGACCATGCGCACCGCTGGCTGCGCCGCATGATCAAGGAGCTGTGCGGCAGCGCGCCGCCGGGCACCTGAATCATTGCGTCAGACGCAATTCAGACTTCATTAATTATCAATTTTCACAAGATTAACGGCTACCTATACTGCGTGGACTGATTCTCATCCACGGAGTTCCCTGTGTCCGCTGTACTGCTACCCGGCGCCGTCCCGACGCCGCCGCCTCCCCCTTCACCGCCCGCGCCCCCCGTTTTTGGCCTGCGCCTGGCCACGGGCCTGGCCGGCGTGCTGCTGGCCGTACTGGTGTCCGGCCTGAATGAAAACATCACCAAGGTCGCGCTGGCCGACATCCGCGGCGCCATGGGCATCGCGCGCGACGACGCCAGTTGGCTCGTCGCCCTGTATGCGGCCGCCTCGGTATCGGCCATGGCGTTCGCGCCGTGGTGCTCCGTCACCTTTTCGCTGCGCCGGCTGACGGCCGCCGCCATCCTCGTCTGCATGGCCGCCGGCGTGCTCTGTCCGTTCGCGCCGAACCTGTCCGTATTGATGTTCCTGCGCGTGGTGCAGGGCGCGGCCGGCGGCGCCCTGCCGCCCATGCTGATGACAGTGGCGCTGCGCTTCCTGCCGCCGAACATCAAGCTGTATGGACTGGGCGGCTATGCGCTGAGCGCCACCTTCGGTCCCAGCCTGGGCACGCCGCTGGCCGCCTTCTGGACGGAATACCTGGGCTGGCAATGGGCGTTCTGGCAAATCGTCCCGGGCAGCATCGTCGCCCTGCTGATGGTGTCCTGGGGCTTGCCGCAAGACCCGCTGCGCCTGGAGCGCTTGCGCCAGTTCGACTGGCGCGGCCTGCTGCTGGGCTTGCCCGCCATCAGCATGCTGGTGGTGGGATTGCTGCAGGGCGAGCGCCTCGCGTGGTTCGCCTCGCCGCTGATCTGCGTGCTGCTGGGCGGCGGCCTGCTGCTGCTCGTCTTGTTCTTCATCAACGAATGGTCGCATCCGCTGCCGTTTTTCAAGCTGCAGCTGCTGTCACGGCGCAACCTCAGCCACGCCCTGCTGACCCTGGGCGGCGTGCTGTTCGTGCTGCTGGCCGTGATCCTGATTCCCTCGTCCTACCTGGCGCAGGTGCACGCCTACCGTCCGCTGCAAACGGCGCCCGTGATGCTGATGGTGGCGCTGCCGCAATTGATCGCCCTGCCGCTCGTGGCTGCCCTGTGCAATATCCGCGCCGTCGACTGCCGCTGGGTGCTGGCCATCGGCCTGGCCCTGCTGGCCCTGTCCTGCGTGCTCGGCGCGCGCATGTCACCGGACTGGATCCGCACGCATTTCTACCTGCTGCAGGCGGTGCAGATCTTTGCGCAACCGATGGCCGTGATTCCCTTGCTGCTGCTGGCCACGACGGGCCTGGCGCCGCAGGATGGTCCTTTCGCCTCCGCCTGGTTCAACACCATCAAGGGCATGTCGGCCGTCGTCGCCACCGGCGTGCTCGATGCGCTGATCACGCGCCGCAACCACTTTCATTCGACGGTGCTCAGCGAACGCCTGGGCAACCTGCCGACCGGCGTGGACGTGGCGGGCCTGGGTGCGCGCATGCATGCGCAAGTCGTCACCCTGACCTCGTCCGACCTGTACCTCATTGTCGCCGCCATTGCGCTGGCCATGATCCTGATCATTCCCATCCTGCCGACGCGCGTCTATCCGCCGCGCGCAGCCTGATTTCCATTGTTACGAAAGAGCTTCACCATGCAAACACCCATACTGCGCTCACGCGCATTTCTTCTCGGCCTGGCCTTGCTGGCCTGCGCCCTCGCCTTTTGCGCCTGGCACCTGCTGTTCGCCCGTGGCGACGAACAAGCCACCGACGACGCCTTCGTCAGCGCCGACTACACCGTGCTTTCCCCCAAGGTGGGCGGCATCGTGCGGGAAGTGCTGGTGGAAGACAACCAGACTGTCAAGGCGGGTCAGCTGCTGGCGCGCATCGACGACCGCGACTACCAGGCCGCCGCCTCCTCGGCCCGCGCCGAAGTAGCCGGCGCCGAGGCGCAGCTGGACTATGCCCGCGCCACCCTGCAGCGCCAGCAATCGGTGATCGAGCAAGCCACGACCCTGGTCGACGCCAACCAGGCGGAAGACAAACTGGCGCAGCAGGAGCTGGCCCGCTCGCAGCACCTGGCCAGCCAGGGCGCGGGCAGCGTGCAGAATGCGCAACAGGCGCAATCGCGCTTCGACGTGAGCCGCGCGCGCCTGGCGCAAAACCGCGCCGCCCTCGTCTCCACCCGCAAGCAGACGGACATTCTGCAGGCGCAGCAAGGCGCGGCCGAAGCGGCCCTGCTGCGCGCCCGCGCCAGCCTGCAACGGGCCGAACTTGATCTGTCGCATACGCAGCTGCGCGCCCCCATCGACGGCATCGTCGGACGCCGCGCCGTGCGCGTCGGCGCCCTGGTGGCTCCTGGCGCCAGCCTGATGGCCGTGGTGCCATTGAACCGCAGCTTCGTCGTCGCCAACCTGCAGGAAACCCAGCTGACCCACGTGCGGCAGGGCCAGCGCGCCAGCATCGCCGTCGATGCCTATCCGGGCATGCTCCTGCGCGGCACGGTGCACAGCATCGCGCCCGCCACGGGCGTCACGTTCGCCGCCATCGCGCCGGAAAACGCCACCGGCAACTTCACCAAGGTAGTGCAGCGCATTCCCGTCAGGATCGCGCTCGATCCCGGCCAGGATGGCGACGCCCGCCTGCGCGTGGGCATGTCGGCCGAAGTGCGCATCGATACGGCCATGCGCCGTCCACAGCTGCAACAGGTGAGCGCGCGATGAAAGCACTGATACTCTTCACGGCCCTTGGCCTGGCCGGCTGCGGCAGCGTCGGCAGCGACTTCCAGCGCCCGCGCAACGACTTGGGACAGCAATGGCGCCAGGCGGAAGATGCCCGTTTCGCCGCCAGCCTGGATGGCGCCATCGAACAGCGCTGGTGGGACAGCTTTGGCGACGCCACCCTGTCTTCCCTGCTGCAGCGCGCCGCCGGCGCCAACCTCGACGTGCTGGCGGCAGGCAGCCGCCTGGAACAGAGCCGCGCCGCGCGCGGCGTGGCCGGCGCCGCGCAAGGCCCGTCCCTGGGCGCGAATGGCAGCTATGGCCGCGCGCGCAACAGCGAACAAGGCTTGAGCGACCCGTCCCGCCACAACGGCCAGTCCGCCTACAGCCTGTGGCAAGGCAATCTCGATGCGGCCTGGGAGCTGGACTTGTGGGGCCGCGTGCGGCGCGAAGTGGAAGCGGCCGACGCGCGCGTCGACGTGGCCGTGGAAACGCAGCGCGGCGTGCTGCTGGCCGTGCTGGCCGAAACGGCGCGGGACTACATCGAGTTGCGCGGCGCGCAGCAGACCCTGACCATCACGCAGCAACTGCTCGATATCGCCCGCCATACCCTGGACCTGACGCGCATCCGCCTGCGCGAAGGCGCGGCGACGCAACTCGACGAGGCCGAGGCGGCGGCCCACGTGGCCACCATCGAAGCGCGCCTGCCGCCGCTGCAGCAGCGCGAAGCGCGCCTGGGCAATGCCCTCGCCCTCTTGCTGGCGCTGCCGCCGCAAGCCTTGCAGGCGGAACTGGCGGCGGGCAAGGACATTCCGGCCGTGGCCCTGCAGGTGCAGCTGGGCGTGCCGAGCAGCCTGGCCGAGCGGCGTCCCGACATCCGCCGCGCCGAAGCGCAGCTGCACGCGGCCACGGCCAGCATCGGCGTCGCGCAAGGCGACTTTTATCCGCGCATCACCTTGTCGGGCAGCGTCGGCCTGCAGGCGATGCAGCTGTCCGACATCGGCTGGGACTCCAAGCGCTTTGCCTTCGGCCCCGGCTTCAGCGTACCCCTGTTCGATGGCGGCCGCCTGCGCGGCAAGCTGCAATTGCGCGAAGCGCAGCAGCAGGAAGCGGCCATCGCCTACCGCCAGACGGTGCTGGCCGCCTGGCACGAGGTGGAAGACGCGCTATCTGGCTACCAGGCCAACGCCCGCCGCCAGGCCAGCCTCGACGAAGCTGTCAAACAGGGACGCCGGGCGCTGGCCAGCGCGGAACTGCAGTACCGCCAGGGCGGCACGGACCTGATCAACGTGCTGCATGTGCAAAACACGCTGTTGAACAACGAAGCGGCGCTGGTCGACAGCCGCGCCACCGCTTCGCTGTCGCTGGTCCAGGTCTACAAGGCGCTGGGCGGCGGCTGGCAGGCATTTTCAACCACCTCGCAAGGAAGCACGCCATGAAACCGAATCCCGCACATTTCTCCATCCACGACGTCAGCGATTTTCCCGTCGTGCGCTTTCGCCCCGAAACGGCCGTCACCGGCTATGCCCCGCTGTGGGAAAACGACATGGACGCCCTGCTGCGCCATGGCGAACCGTTCGTCATGCTGTTCGAAGAGGAACGCGGCGATGAAGCGCACATCGACCGCAAGCGGCGCGGCCTGTGGCTCAAGCACAACAAGGCAGCGCTGGCCGCCCTGTGCCGGGGCCTGGTGTCGGTCGAGGCGGACGCGCAACAGCGCGCGCGCCTGCAGGCGATGGCGGCTGGCGCCATGAAGGCGTTCGGCATCCTGCAGGAGGTGGCGGCCACGCGCGAACAGGCCGATGCGCTGATGGTGTGGCTGCTGGGCAGCGGCCAGATGGCGCGGCCGCGCACGACGGATGTGTGGTGACGAATTGATTCAGTGAGTAAGTGAGTAAGTCGCTCAGGCGGCCCTGCGCACGGCGCTTCTGGCAGGGATGACGCACACGTCGCCATCGCTGCTGGTCGCCGTCGTCAGGGCGATGCCGTACAGCGCGGCCAGGGCGGGCACGGCGCCGGCATCGCTGGCGATATCGGCGACCAGCTGCCCCGAACGCACCAGCAGCAGGCGCTCGAAGCCCAGCAAGGCGTGATTGATGTCGTGCAGGATGGCGACGACGGCGTGGCCGCGCGCGGCGCAAAACTGCTGCAGGCTGTCGAGCAAATCAAACTGCAGGCCGGGATCGAGCGCCGCCAGCGGTTCGTCGACGAGTATCAAGCCATCGTGTACATCCCACATCTGCGCAAAGATGCGCGCCAGCTGCACCCGCGCCTGCTCGCCGCCGGACAGGGTGTCCAGGCGGCGCCCCAGCAAATGCGCGGCGTGCGCCAGGGCGGCCGCGTCCTGCACGATCTGCCCCAATTGCGGGTCGACCAGGCGCGCCACCCGCCCCAGGCCGATCACCAGCTCGCACTGCAGTCCGAACGCCACGTTCGAGCCTTGCGGCAGGACGGCGCGTCGCCGAGCCAGTTCGGCCAGCGGCCACTGCGCCAGCGGCCGGCCCGCGAACGCCACCTGGCCCGCCTGCGGATGCAGTTCGCGCGCCATCAGTTTGAGCAGGGTCGACTTGCCCGCGCCGCTGGGGCCGAGGATGGCGATGCGCTCACCCGGCGCTACCTGCAGATTGAAGGGGCCGAAATACTGCTGGCCCAGTTGCGTGGTGGCGAAGGAGAGTTCCAGCAGGGGCGTCATGCGCATCCTTTCAGGCGGTGCCGTGGCGGAAGCGCCGCAACAGCATCAGGAAAAATGGCCCACCCAGCAAGGCCGTGAAAATGCCGACGGGGACTTCCGCCGGAATGGCCACCGTGCGCGCCAGGGTGTCGGCCAACAGCAGCAGCAAGCCGCCCATCAGCATCGCCAGCGGCAATACCTTGCGCTGGTCGGCGCCCAGCCAAGTGCGCACCAGGTGCGGCGCGATCAGGCCGATGAAGCCGATCCCGCCGCACCAGGCGACGGCAAAGCCCGTCAGCACGGCCACCAGCACGATCACCTGCGTGCGCAGCCGGCCCACGTCGATGCCCACGTGCAGGGCCTGCGCCTCGCCCAGCGCCAGCGCATTCAATGAGCGCATCAGGAAGCGCGTGGCCCACAGCGCGCCGGCCAGCACCACCAGCAAGGCCGCCACCTGGCGCCAGCTGCCGGCCGACAGCGAGCCCAATGTCCAGAAAGTCAGAGTGCGCAGCTGGTCGTCGCTGGCCAGGTAGATGCACAGGCCCATGACGGCCACCGTGATGGCGTTCAGCGCCACGCCCGTCAGCAGCAGGCCGACGATGGAGCCGGGCGTGGCCCAGCGGGCGACCCGGTCGAGCAGCACGCAAATGAGCATGGCGCCCGAGAACGCGGCGGCCGGCAGCAGCCACACGCGCAGCTCGGGCGCCACGTGCAGGCTGGCGGCAAAGACGATGGTGGCCGCGCCCGCGCAGGCGGCGCCGCTGCTCACGCCCAGCAGGCCCGGATCGGCCAGCGGATTGCGGAACAGCCCTTGCGTCAAGCCGCCGGCCAGCGCCAGCGCGGCGCCGATCAGTATGGCAAACAGGGCCCGCGGCAGGCGGATATGCCACAGTACATACGCGCCGCCGGACAGCGCCTCATCGCCAGCCTGCAAGGGCGCGAGCCAGTCGGCCAGCGCCACCGGCACGGCGCCCGCCTGCACGGCGATGAGCAAGCCGCACGCCAGGGCGGCGGCCAGCAGCCCGCCAGCGCCCCAGCGCGGCCAGCGCCAGGGAGCGACGGAGGCCAGGGAGGCCACGTTCATGCGGCCATGGCTTTGGCAAACGCTGCATCGAGTTCGGCCAGCGCCTGCGGCATGCGCGGGCCAAAGCCCAGCAGCAGCATGGCTTCCAGCGAGACGATGCGGTGCTTGCGCCCGGCCGGCGTCTGCGCCAGCCCTGGCAGTTTCAAGATGCCGTCCACGCCACCCGAGGCCTTCAAGCCCTGGTCCGTGACGAGCACCAGGTCGGGCCGCGCGGCGATCACGGCTTCCGGCGTGAGCGGCTTGTAGCCGGCAAATCCGCCCTGCCCGCCCATCACGTTGACGGCGCCCGCATACGCCAGCATGGCGTCGGCGCCCGTCTCGCGCCCGCCCACCATCACCTGGTTCGGCGCATGGGCGAGGATGAACAGCACGCGCACCGCTGATTGTACCGGTGATTGGCTGCGCTGGCGCACCTTGCCCAGGACGCCATCCCACTGCTGTTGCAAGGCTTGCGCCAGGCGCGCGGCGGGGTCGGCGCGTCCCGTGATCTGGCCCACCTGTTTTACCCGTTCGAGCAAGCCTTCGAATCTGTTATTCGCATTCAGTACCGCCACCGGCACGCCCGCGTCGCGCACCTGGCGCAGCACCGTTTGCGGCCCCGCCTCTTCGGTGGCGATCAGCTGCGTGGGCGCCAGCGACAGCACGCCCTCGGCCGACAAGGTGCGCGCATAACCGACCTGCGGCAGCTGCTGCGCCACGGCCGGATACAGCGAAGTGGTATCGACGCCCACCAGTTCGCCCTGCGCCTCGAGCGCGTAGACGATTTCCGTCAGGGCGCCGCCCACGCTGACGATACGCCGCGCCTTGACAAGCGGCTTGCCCGCGTCGCTGACGGCCGCCAGCACCTGCATCGGCGCGGCCAGGGCCAGGGCTCCCGCCCCCATTTTTTTCAGCGCGATGCGGCGCGCCACGCTGGCGGCGATCATGCGGCGCATAGTTCGCCCTCCTGCAGCACGCGCTCGACGACGTTGCGCCATTCGCACAGTTCATGCACGCCCGGCTTGCGTTCGCCGAAGAACATGACGATGGTGTCGCCCTTGGCGTCGAACAGTTCCACCGACGTCACCAGCCCGTCGACCGTGGGCTTTTTGACCACCCAGGCGCTGGCGATATGGTCTTCGCGCAAATGCAGGTTGAAGCGCGCATCGAGGACATTGATCCACGGCCCCATCACGGCGATCTTGTGCACGGGCCCCGAATGGATCTGGATCATGCCCGCATTGCCGACGAAGGCCATGATGGCGACTTTTTCGAGGGCGGCGCTGTTGAGCAGGTCGAGCACGCAGGATTTGTCGAGCTGCTGCACGAAGCGCGCCTCGGCCAGGCGCAGGCCCTGCAGGCGCGAGACCGAATATTTTTTCAGCAGGGTGAAAAATTCATGCGTGTCGCGCAAATCGGCCCAGGCGGCGCGAAAGCCGGCCACGTCGACCTGCGCGTCGGGCAGTTCGGCCGGCGGCGCAGCCGGCGCCGTCACGGCGATGCCTGCCGCCTGGTCCGCGTCGGCAAAATGCGCTACCAGCGCGTCGTAGGCGGCCAGGTCGCTTTGCGGCTTCATGAAAATCTTGTGCACGGCATGGCCGGCAGCATCGAAAAATTGCAGGCTGCGCTGCACTTCCTTCCCGCCCCCTTTTTCGCTCACCTCGCGCACGGCAAAGCCATGCGCCCACTGGCGGTAAAACACGCGCAAATCGATGTCGCCACCGAGCACCAGGCCCACGTGGTTGTTGTGACTGGCTTTTCGATAGACACCCGTCTTTTCATGCACGCACGAAGCGTTGCGCGTCAGCGCCATGACTTCGCCCAGCGGTTCCAGCGCGGCGATGATGGCGGGCCAGTCGGCCTGCAGGCGCTCGGCGCCCAGCAAGGCGCCATCGGCCAGCGACAAGCCGGCATGCGCGGCGATCAACTCGCCTTCGGAAATGGCCAGTTCCTCGGCGATGTCGCGGTGGCGGGCTTTTTTCTCGCGGCGCAGGCGGGCAAATTCGCTGGCGACCAGCTCGGTGTTGCAAATAGGGGGCATGCTCGTCACGGTGTCTCCTTTCAAGGCGAACACTGGCTGGCATGGGCTGGCTGGTGGTGGGGGAATCTTGAAGTTAATTATAAATGAGAATCATTCGCAATCAAGGCTTATTTATGTGAAAAAAATTACGCGCAAAAAAAAGCGCCGCGACAGGAAACCCGTCGCAGCGCAAAGGAGACCGATCGATACGACTGATCAGTGTTGAGAAAATATCAGCGTTGAACTCAGGCGCTGGCCTGTACCGCCGGCATGGATGCCGGTTTCGCCGCCGGGCGCTGCGCCAGCAATACCACGGCGGCCAGCACCATGGCGCCGCCCAGCAATTGCGTGCCGCTGACGGATTCCTTCAGCAGGGTCACGCCGAACGCCATCGTGATGACGGGTTCGAACGTGGAAATGATGGATGCCTTGGCCGCGCCGATTTGCGCCACGCCGGCAAAGAAGGCGGCAATCGCGATGGCCGTCGAGAACAGGGCGATGGCGCTGACGGCCAGCCAGCCCGTCGCCGTGCCCGGCAAGGACACGCCTTGCCACAAGGCAATCGCGCTGTTCGACAGGCCCGCCGTTCCCAGGATCACCACGCAAGCGGCCAATGGGTGGATATTCTCGCGGCTTTTCGACAGGCTGTTGCCAAACAGAATGTACACGGCGTACACGCCGGCGGCCATCAAGGCCAGGGCGATGCCGATGGGCTGGCCCTGCAGCTTGCCGCCCAGGGTGATGGCCATGCCGGCAATCGCCAGCGCCATCAGCACCAGCATGCGGCGGTCCAGCTTTTCCCAGCCCAGCGCCAGCGCCAGGATCGTCACCAGCACGGGATACACATACAGCAACATGCCGCACAGGCCGCTGCTGGCATACATGAGGGCATTGAAATAGCCTTGCGACTGGGCCGTGTACATCAAGCCCATCAGCATGTAGCCGGCCAGCAGGCGGCCGCGCGGCAAGCGCCAGCCGCCCAGCCACACGAGCGGCAGCAACAGCATGGCGGCGATAACGAAACGCAAGGCCAGCATGGTCGACGGGTTGACCCCGGACGCATACGCCGCCTTGGCAAACACTGCGGAACTGCCGAAACCGGCGGCCGACAGCAACACCAGCGCAACAGCGCGGCGATCAGACATGACTAAACCTCTTTGAGTACGCCAGGGCAAACCTGCTGCGCGTCGCGCTTTGCGGCCTGCGATGCTCACCGTACTGAAGTACGGTTGCGCTTCTCAGCCACAAATCACTGCCGCTCGCGACGGTTTTCCCAGGCGTTGTAAATATTAATGCCAAGCAAGGCTGGAAGGTGATGCGTGCGTGAAATGCATGCGTGAATCCTATTGCGGGTCACTTCACGCATAGACGGCATCATATTCGCTTGCGCAAAATGAAACAAACCAATATTCTTCACGGATAGGCCGAATATTACTGAGGCTCAATTCACTTGAAGAGTGCCATGTCACGTCCCTTGCCCCCGCTCGCCGCCCTGCACGCCTTCGAGGCGGCTGCCCGCCATGAAGGCTTCCAACGCGCGGGCGAAGAATTGCACGTCTCGGCCGGCGCCATCGGCCACCACGTAAAACAGCTGGAAGCGTGGCTGGGCATCGTGCTGTTCCAGCGCATGCCGCGCGGCGTGGTGCTCACCAGCGCCGGGCAGCGCTATGCGGCTTCGCTGGGGCCGATCCTCAACCAGCTGGCCGACGTCTCCGAGCAGGCGCGGCGCCAGGGCGACGACAAGGTGGTGACGGTGACGGCCACCAGTTCGCTCGTCTCGCGCTGGCTGATGCCGCGCCTGGGCCGCCTGCGCGACCGCTATCCGCAGATCGAACTGCGCGTGCTGGCCTCGATGCACCCGGTCGACCTGGCGCGCGATGGCGTGGACGTGGCCATCCGCCTGGGTCCGGGCCGCTATCCGGGCCTGAAAGTGGATTTATTGATGGAAGAATGGTTTTCCGCCGTCTGCAGCCCCGATTTCCGCGCCAACGCGGCCAGCTTGCGCCAGCCCGCCGACCTGTTGCGCTACCCGCTGCTGCACGACGAACCGGAAGTGCACCTGCCCGGCGAAATCGACTGGACGCGCTGGCTGCACAGCTGCGGCGTGCATTACAGCGGCAATAGCGGCAACAGCGGCGCGCGCTTTTCGCACACGTATCTATGCCTGGACGCGGCCGCCAGCGGCCAGGGCGTGGCCATCGCCGCCAGCCCCCTGATCGGCGACGATTTGCGCTCGGGCCGCCTGGTGCGCGTGTTCGAGCACGCCGTGCGCGGCCCCCACTGCTATTACCTGCTGCGCTCGCCCCAGGCGGAAACGCGGCCCCTCGTGCACGCGTTCTGCGAATGGCTGATCGCCGAGGCGCGCGCCGACCAGGAAACCGTCTGGCCCACAGTGGAGACAGCATGACGAGCACGGAACTGGCGCGCAGCGCCCGATTTATTGTCCAGCATGAATATGAACACGCCAAGGTGACGGCGGCCGATGGCCGACAAGCCAGCCTGGGCGAGTTCTATGGCGACCCGGCCGTGGCCTTGATCGACATCAATGAGCAATGGTGCGCCGTGGCGGGCGAAGGATTGGTGCTGTGCCGGCTGGAGCAGCCGTTCGGCCAGTGCGCGGCATATTTCCGCGAACCTGGCGAGACAGTGTGGATCACGGGCTTGCGGCAAACGGGACCGTTTGCGCTGGAATGGCAAGGCGAGGATGGCGCTTGGTCCGCCCTCGCCTTTGGAACATGCGAAAAGTTATAACTTGATGAAATTTTCGCGGTAGTACTTCAGCTCTTCGATCGACTCGAGGATATCGGCCAGTGCCGTGTGCTTCTGGTGCTTCTTGAAACCGGTGGCGATTTCCGGCTTCCAGCGCTTGCACAGCTCTTTCAATGTCGATACGTCAACATTGCGATAGTGGAAGAACGCTTCCAGCTTCGGCATGCCGCGCACCATGAAGCGGCGGTCCTGGCCGATGGTGTTGCCGCACATGGGCGACTTGCCAGCTGGCACGTATTTTTTCAGGAACGCGATCAATTCCGCTTCCGCCTGCGCTTCCGTCACGGTCGACGCCTTGACCTTGTCGATCAGGCCCGAGCGGCCGTGCGTGCCCTTGTTCCAGGCATCCATCTTGTTCAGGGTTTCATCCGATTGATGAATCACAAACACGGGGCCTTCGGCCAGCAGGTTCAAGTGCATGTCCGTCACCACCACCGCCACCTCGATGATGCGGTCGGTATCGGGCTCCAGGCCCGTCATTTCCATGTCGACCCAGACCAGATTCATCTCATTGGGACGTGCCGGAACAATCGGTGCGGGGGTGGATGCAGTTAAGTCGGTCGCTTGTGACATAATTCTCTCTTGGCCTAATCAAACTAAATAATCAGCCATTTTCTCACAGGCACAGAATGTATTCACTCGCGTTTTCGATTTTGTTTGTATCCGTCCTCGTTTTGACCCTGGCCGTGCGCTTCTGGCTCGCTTCGCGGCAGATTCGCCACGTGCTGGCCCACCGCGCCGCCGTGCCCGCCGAATTTGCGGAAAAGATCCCGCTGGCCGCGCACCAGAAGGCGGCCGACTACACGGTGGCGAAGACCAAGTTCGGCTTGCTGACCTTGCTGGTCAACTATGCCGTGCTGATCGGTTTTACCTTGCTGGGCGGCCTGCAATGGCTGGCGCTGCACCTGAATGAATGGATGGGCTCTGGCTCGCCCATGCTGTACCAGATCGGCCTGATCGCCGCCTTTGCCGCCATTTCCGGCTTGATCGACCTGCCCTTCGATTATTACCGCCAGTTTGTGCTGGAACAACGTTTCGGCTTCAACACCATGGCGCGCAAGCTGTTCTTCACGG
Organism: Janthinobacterium sp. SUN137; assembly: GCF_030587265.1. Classification (NCBI taxonomy): domain Bacteria; kingdom Pseudomonadati; phylum Pseudomonadota; class Betaproteobacteria; order Burkholderiales; family Oxalobacteraceae; genus Janthinobacterium; species Janthinobacterium sp. SUN137. Next base: position 1,165,578 of record NZ_JAPWHZ010000003.1, read on the forward strand.
ACATGCTCAAGGGCGTGGGCCTGGGCGCCGTCATCGGCCTGCCGCTGATCTGGGTCGTGCTGACCCTGATGGCCAAGTCGGGTGGCCTGTGGTGGCTGTACGCGTGGTTCGTCTGGAGCGGCTTCCAGTTGCTGATGATGGTGCTGTTTCCCACCGTCATCGCGCCCCTGTTCAACAAATTCACGCCGCTGGCCGACGAAGCGCTGAAAAGCCGCATTGAAGGCTTGATGCAGCGCGTCGGCTTCGCCTCGAAAGGCTTGTTCGTCATGGATGGCTCGAAGCGCAGCGCCCACGGCAATGCGTATTTCTCGGGCTTTGGCGCCAACAAGCGCATCGTTTTCTTCGATACCTTGCTGTCGCGCCTGGCGCCGCAGGAAATCGAAGCCGTGCTGGCGCATGAACTGGGCCACTTCAAGCTCAAGCACATCGTCAAGCGCATCGCCATGATGTTCGTCATTTCGCTGGGCTTTTTGGCGCTGCTGGGCTTCCTCAAGACGCAGCCATGGTTTTACGCGGGCCTGGGCGTCGACCCGGTCGCGCTGGCCCTGACGGGCCAGCCGACGGATGCGCTGGCGCTGCTGCTGTTCATGCTGGCCTTGCCCGTCTTCACTTTCCTGCTGGGACCGTTGACCTCGCTCAGCTCGCGCAAGCATGAATTCGAAGCGGACGCCTTTGCCGCCACGCACACGCAGGCGGACGACCTGGTCTCGGCGCTCGTGAAAATGTATGAAGACAATGCGTCGACCCTGACGCCCGACCCGCTGCACTCGGCCTTCTACGATAGCCACCCGCCGGCCAGCGTGCGCATCCGCCACCTGAAAGGGGCTACGACATGAATACGCCATCGACTTCGCAAGACCTGGCCCAACTGTCCTGCGCGCCGCGCCAGCAGGCGCTGGGCGACACGGACATTGCTACCCTGCACGCCCTGCTGCCGCAATGGAGCTTGCAAAATGGCAAGCTGTGCCGCGACTTCGGCTTCAAGAATTACTACCAGACCCTGGCGTTCGTGAACGCCCTGGCCTATATGACCCATACGCAAGACCACCATCCGGAGCTCATCATTACTTACAAAACCTGCGCCGTGCGCTACGACACGCACTCGGTCAACCATGGCGCCGGCGGCCTGTCCGAAAACGACTTCATCTGCGCCGCCAAGGCCGACCTCATCTACCAGAGCAGCCAGGTGGCCCCATGAGCGAAAGCAAGTTGACGGGCATCATCATCGCCGCCCACGGCCGCCATTACCTGGCCGACGTGGACGGCGCCAAGCTGCAATGCGTAACGCGCGGCAAGAAAACCAATGTGGCCGTGGGCGACATCGTGCACCTGACGCGCACCTCCAACGACCAGGCCGTCATCGACCGCATCGAGGAACGCAAGACCCTGCTGTACCGCTCGGACCAGTACAAATCGAAGTTGCTGGCCGCCAACCTGACGCAGCTGTTCATCGTCGTGGCGACGGAACCGGGCTTTGCCGACGACCTGATCTCGCGCTCGCTGGTGGCGGCCGACGCGGCCGGCATCGAGGCGCGCATCATCCTCAACAAGACGGACGTGACCGCCTCGCTGGAGCGCGCCCGCGAACGCCTGCTGCCGTATTCCTCGATGGGCTATCCCGTCGATGAAGTGTCGGCGCGCGCCGAACCGGAGCACGCAGTGGCCACCCTGGCGCCCCTGCTGGCGGGGCAGTCGTCGATCCTCATCGGCCAGTCGGGCATGGGCAAGTCGTCATTGATCAACCTGCTGGTGCCGGACGCGGACATCGCCGTGCGCGAAATCTCGGCCGCGCTCGACACGGGCAAGCACACGACGACCTTTACGCGCCTGTACAAGCTCGACGAGCTGGGCGCAAACAGTTCCATCATCGATTCGCCCGGCTTCCAGGAATTCGGCCTGTACCACTTGTCCGAGGGCATGCTGGAGCGGGCCTTCCGCGAATTCCAGCCCTACCTGGGCGGTTGCAAGTTCTATAACTGCCGCCACCTGATCGAACCGCAATGCGCCATCCTGCAAGCCTTGTCTGAAGGCAAGATCGCCAAGATGCGCCATACCCTGTACGGCCAGCTGCTGCACGAATCGGCGCAAACGCTGTATTAAACGCCCGCCGCAACGCAAAAATAGAGACAGAAAACCTGGGCTGGCAAAATTTAATTTTGCCGCCGAGTTCGCTTTCCACGTTTAATCCCAAAACTGTTCATCCGCCGTTTTATGCATTTCAGCGCGTAAAAGCGGCCTTCCATCGCTTGCCGCTGGCGATGCAAGGCCGCGTTTGTTAACTTGACACCAGTCCCTGCCGGAAACCTGCCAGCGACCACACGATCTAACTCCAATCAAACCAGCCATCCTGATCGAAGGTGAATGTCATGCATACCAAACGCGTCCTCCCCCTTCTCGCCGCCCTCTTCGCCCTGGCCGGCGGCACCGCCCAGGCCCAGACGGCCATTGCCCCGCAAAGCACCGACAGCGTGCGTGTCACCTCCGGCGCCGCCTATCACGTCACGGCCCAGGAAGCCTTTGCCATCGAACAGCAATACCGCCTGTCAAACGGGCAACGCCTGGAAATCCACCAGCAGGAAAACCATTTCTTTGGCCGCCTGATCGATGACCGCGAATGGCAGAAAAAGGCCAGCGTGCAAATCTATCCCACCGGTCCCGGCCAGTTTGTCAGCAAAAAGGGCGCGACCTTCGTCTTCAGCAACGATGGCGAGCGCGAGCATGTGACGATCGATGACGCCCAGCTCCTGCCCGGCTTGCATGTGAGCGCCGACATGCGCAGCGCCAGCAACGGCGGCATCCGCGTGGTGTCGCGCTAGGCGCCTGCCCCCCCCCCATCGAACGCCGAGGGCAAATCGCCCCCGCCTATGCCGCCATGCACGATGAATAATTCTGGCTGGCGCACTGAACAATTCCCCGCAATGCAGCTTACAATGCCATCAAGATGGCCTGTGCGGTCGCAGGTTGGCGCCACTGTTTGCGGGGAGAATGCTTGAATGGAAATGTTCGCGCTCGAACATGACGTAGCGCAGTGGGAAAACGCATTGCTGCCGTTGCGCGGCGCCGGGCGCGTACCGCTGCTGTTGTTGCTGTCCTGGCATTTGCGCCAGCGCGATTGCCTTCGAGCAACTCAGCTGAGCGAGGAAGCTTATCTGCTGCTGCCGCTGGCGGGCCTGGAACCGGCCGCACTGGACCAGGCGCAGGCGCGCCTGCAACTGGTGCAGGCAGAGGTTGCATGGCTGCAAGGTGCGCTCGATACGGCGGAAAGCCTGGCCATGGCCGCGCACGCTATCCTGTGCGCGCATGGCGACGGCGCCGCCTGCGCCGACGCCCACTGGCTGTTGTCCTCGATTGCCGTCGACCGGGGCGACCATGCCCGCTGCGATGCGGAACTGCTGGCCGCGGCCGAACAAGCGCGCGGCGCCGGCGATGCGATGCGCGCCAGCCTGGCCGACGCGGCCACGGCGCGCTGGGCCGTGCTGCGCGATGCGCCAGCCGCACAGGCGCGCTGGGGCAGCCATTTCCAGGCCGACAGCGCCAGCGGCAAGCTGCCCGCGCCGCTGGCCGCCTGGGTGCATGACTTCCGCGGCTTGTTGGCGCACACCTCGCGCGACCTGGGCGCGGCCGCCGGCCACTACATGCAAAGCTACGAGGCGGCGCTGGAAAGCGGCCAGTTGCGCGGCGCCATCACGGCCGCCATCAATATCGGCGACTGTTTCGCCAGCCTCAACGACAACGAATCGGCCCTGGAGTGGATGCAGTGCGCGCTGGACCTGGCGCGCCCCACCGGCTGGCCGCGCAGCATCGGCGCCTGCCAGACGCATACGGCCGAAACCATGCGCAAGCTGGGCCGCCTGGCCGCGGCAGAAGACTTGCTGCGCCAGGCGCTGCTCATCCTGGCCCCCGTGGCTGGCGCGCGCACCTATGCCAACGCCCTGTTCCACCTGGGCGAACTGAGCCTGGACAAGGGCGACTACGACACGGCGCTCGACGCCTTCAGCCGGCTAGCGCAGCGCGCCGAAGCGCTGGGCCAGGCCGATTTCCGCAGCATGGCGCAGCGCGGCAGCGCCCACGCGCTATCCTACCTGGACCGCCCGGACGAGGCGCTGCAGGCGGCCGAGCGGGCTTGCCAGCTGGCCACCGCGCAGGGCGACGCCATGCACCAGGTGGCGGCGCTGCGCGTCTTGTCGATGTTGCATGCGCGCCATGAGTTGCCGACGCCCGCAGACATGCTGGAACGCAATCCCGCCCTGCATTTCCTGCACCAGGCGCTGCAGGTGGCCGCTTCCATCGAAGGCTATTCGCCGCCCGGCGAGCTGCTCGATGCGCTGGCGCGCGAATACGCGCATGCGGGCGACTATGCGCGCGCCTACGATATCGCCCTCGATGCGGGCATGGCGCGCGAAAAAAGCCACACCCAGCAAGCGAGCAACCGCGCCACCGCCATGCAGGTCTACCACCAGACGGAACATGCGCGCTCGGAAGGCTATCACCACCGCGAACTGGCCGCTTCCGAAGCGCGCCGCGCCGAAGTGCTGCAACAGACCAGCGACACCCTGGAAAGGCTGTCGGCCATCGGCCAGGAAATCACCACCCACCTCGACGCCAGCGCCGTGTTCCAGGTGCTCGACCGCCACGTGCATGCCTTGCTGCCAGTCAACACCTTCGCCGTCTACATGCTCGACGCCGCAGGCACGGCGCTGCGCCGCGCGCATGGCATGGAAGCGGGCCGGCCCCTGTCCGACAACGCCATTCCACTGAGCAATCCACGCGCCTACTCCGTGCGCTGCCTGCTGGGCCGGCGCGAAGTGTATATCGACCAGGTGCCGCCGCGCCGCCACGCCTACACCGTGCCCGGCACCCTGCATAACCAGAGCGTGCTGTACGTGCCGCTGATGGTGGGCGAGCGCGTGCTCGGCGTGATGACGGTGCAGGCCTGCCACGCCAACGCATATGGCGAACGCGAGCGGCTGATCTTCCGCACCCTGTGCGCGTATGGCGCCATCGCGCTCGACAACGCCAGCGCCTACCGGCAATTGCAAGATGCACAGGCGCAACTGGTATCGCAGGAAAAACTGGCCGCCCTCGGTTCGCTGATGGCCGGCGTGGCGCATGAACTGAATACCCCGATCGGCAACAGTCTGTTGATCGCCAGCACCATGCAGCAAAAGACGGAAGACGTGGAACGCCTGATGAACGGTCCCGGCCTGCGCCGCTCTGACCTGGCTGCCTTCATCGACGATGCGGGCAAGGCGTCGGCGCTGGTGATGCGCGGCTTGCGCAGCGCGGCCGACCTGGTCAACAGCTTCAAGCAGGTGGCCGTCGACCGCACCACCGAGCAGCGGCGCCGCTTTGACTTGCAACAAGTCAGCAATGAAATCATCGCCACCGTCATGAACCGCATCCGCAGTTCGGGCCACCGCATCGAAATGGAGATAGCCTTCGGCATCGCCATGGACAGCTATCCCGGCCCGTTCGGCCAGGTGGTCACCAATCTGATCAACAATGCCCTGCTGCACGCCTTCGCCCCCGCGCCCAACGATGGCGGCGTCGGCACGGGCTGCATGCGCCTGTCCGCCACGGCGGACGCGACGCGCGTGCGGATCGTCTTCGAAGACAATGGCGGCGGCATCGCGGAACAGCATTTGTCGCGCATCTTCGACCCCTTCTTTACTACCAAGCTGGGCCAGGGCGGCAGCGGCCTGGGTTTGTCGATCAGCTACAACATCGTCACGGCCCTGCTGGGCGGTACCATCCAGGTGGCCAGCAGTCCCGCCGGCACGCGCTTCACCCTGGACTTGCCGCTGGTGGCGCCCCAGCTGGACGGCGCCGCGCCCGCCAGCATCTATTAATCCACCGCCCCGTTGCCCGGGCGCAGGCTTGCCTATACAAGTACGCGCCCGGGCAGTCTTTCCAATCTAAAAGCAAAACCCTTATAATTGAACGGCTGAAGTACTTGCCATTGCATTATTTTCAACTTGGCAAACCGCATCGTACCGCGCGACAGGCGTCGCGCTGGCACCGATCAACACAGCAGCGCGCCGGGCGAGGCAGTCATCAGACGAGATGTTGTACGCTGATGCAACCCGGCGGGAAAGGCACGCCGCCGGCGGCCTGCGCATCTTCAAGTGGTCATTATGTCGACAAAAAAACCGATCAAGCACTACCTCCAGTTCTCCGATTTCACGTTGGAAGAGTACGAATATGTGATCGAACGCGCCCATCTGATCAAGCGCAAGTTCAAGAACTACGAAATCTACCATCCACTGATCGACCGCACCCTGGTGATGGTCTTTGAAAAGAACTCGACCCGCACGCGCCTGTCGTTCGAAGCCGGCATGCACCAGCTGGGCGGCGCCGCCATCTACCTGAACACGCGCGATTCCCAGCTGGGCCGCGGCGAGCCGGTGGAAGACGCGGGCCAGGTCATGTCGCGCATGTGCGACATCATCATGGTGCGCACGTTCGGCCAGGAAATCATCGAGCGCTTCGCCGGCAATTCGCGCGTGCCGGTGATCAATGGCCTGACCAATGAACACCACCCGTGCCAGGTCTTTGCCGACATCTTCACCTACATCGAACACCGCGGCTCGATCGCCGGCAAGGTGGTCGCCTGGATCGGCGACGCCAACAACATGCTGTACTCGTGGCTGCAAGCGGCCGAAGTGTTCGGCTTCCATGTGAACGTGTCGACGCCGAAGGGTTACGACATTGACCTGGCGCAAGTCAAGACCGAGCGCTACACCTTCTTCGCCAATCCATCGGACGCCTGCGAAGGCGCGCACCTGGTCAACACGGACGTGTGGACCAGCATGGGTTACGAAGCGGAAAACGCGGCCCGCATCGCCGCCTTCGACGGCTGGATCGTCGATGGCGCGAAGATGGCCCGCGCCGCGCCCGACGCCCTGTTCATGCACTGCCTGCCCGCCCACCGCGGCGAGGAAGTGGCCGCCGAAGTGATCGACGGCCCGCAATCGGTGGTGTGGGACGAGGCGGAAAACCGCTTGCACGTGCAAAAAGCGCTGATCGAATACCTGTTACTCGGTAAAATCAACTAATTCGCCAGGCACTGCATAGCTCCTGGCAGCATCGCAATACATACATCGACAACGACAACTGGAAGCAATATGAGCGACATTAAAAAAGTAGTCCTGGCCTATTCCGGCGGACTCGACACCTCCGTCATCCTGAAATGGCTGCAAGATAACTACCAGTGCGAAATCGTCACTTTCACGGCCGACCTGGGCCAGGGCGAAGAACTGGAACCGGCGCGTGCCAAGGCCATCAAGTTCGGCATCAAGCCGGAAAACATCCATATCGAAGATGTCCGCGAAGAATTCGTGCGCGATTTCGTCTTCCCGATGTTCCGCGCCAACACCGTGTATGAAGGCGAATACCTGCTGGGCACCTCGATCGCCCGTCCGCTGATCGCCAAGCGCCTGATCGAAATCGCCAACGCCACCGGCGCCGACGCCATCTCGCACGGCGCGACCGGCAAGGGCAACGACCAGGTGCGTTTCGAGCTGGGCGCCTACGCGCTGAAGCCAGGCGTGAAAATCATCGCCCCATGGCGCGAGTGGGATCTGCTGTCGCGCGAAAAACTGCTGAAGTACGCGGAAGACGCCGGCATCGAAATCGACATGAAGCACAAGAACGGCGGCGCGCCGTACTCGATGGATGCCAACTTGCTGCACATCAGCTTTGAAGGCCGCCACCTGGAAAACCCGAGCGCCGAAGCGGAAGAAACCATGTGGCGCTGGACCGTCAGCCCTGAAAAAGCGCCGGACGAAGCGGAATACCTGGACATCGAATACGAAAAAGGCGATATCGTCGCCATCAACGGCGTGCGCATGTCGCCTGCCACCGTGCTGGCCGAACTGAACAAGGTTGGCGGCAAGCATGGCGTGGGACGCCTGGACCTGGTGGAAAACCGCTACGTCGGCATGAAGTCGCGCGGCTGCTATGAAACCCCGGGCGGCACTATCATGCTGAAAGCCCACCGCGCCATCGAATCGATCACGCTGGACCGCGAAGTTGCCCATCTGAAAGATGACCTGATGCCGCGCTACGCGTCGATGATCTACAACGGCTACTGGTGGGCGCCCGAGCGCGTTGCCCTGCAAACCCTGATCGACCACACGCAGGAAACCGTGAACGGCTGGGTACGCATCAAGCTGTACAAGGGCAATGTCATCGTCGTGTCGCGCGATTCGAAAACGGATTCGCTGTTCGACATGAACATCGCCACCTTCGACGAAGACGGCGGCGCCTACAACCAGGCCGACGCCGGCGGCTTCATCAAGCTGAACGCCTTGCGCATGCGCATCGCCGCCATCGCCCGCGAAAAGCGCGGCCAGAAGTAATTAGTTACTGGGAGGTACTACCTCCCGCGCCCGCCAAAAGCCGCCTCCGGGCGGCTTTTTTACGTTTGAAACGCACTCGGCAGCGATTTACCACCCCGCGCGTACCCAGATCGCCCCCATTTTGCTGTCCTCATGGCAAAATGCTACAGTGCAATTGTGCTGACCTTCCCGCTTCCGGAGCCCTCCCATGTTCAAAGACCTGAGTATCAAGAATAAACTGTACCTGGGCTTCGGCTCCATCGTGGCCATCATCCTGATCTTGCTGGGCGTGGCCTACAACAGCTTTTCGCGGCTGTCGGAAGCCAATGCATGGGACCGGCACACGATGGAAGTGCTGGTCGAGATCGACAAGATTCACAATTCCATCCTGCAAATCCAGGTGGAAGCGCGCGGTTTCATCCTGACCGGCAACGAAGCTTCGCTGACGCCGGAAACCGATGAAACAGGGGTGCTGAGCCAGCACACGCAAAAAGCCATCAGCATGACGGTGGACAACAAGGTGCAATCGGAACGCTTCCGCAAGATCGACCAGCTGAGCAGCACCTGGGTCAAGGAGTGGATCACCCCCCTGATCGAGAAACGCCGCGCGCTGGGCAATGCGCCGGGCGCCACGGAAACGGTGGCGCGCCTGCTTCCGCCGGCCGGCTCGCCCGGCATCGTGCAGGCCAACAAACTGCTCGACGAAGCCGCCGCCGAAGAAAACCGCTTGCTGGCCGAGCGCACGGCCACGTCAAGTCGCCTGCAGGAAACCATGCTGCTGACCTTGGCGCTGGGCGGCGTGCTGTGCGTGGTGCTGGCGCTGGGCATTTCCTTCGTCCTGGCCAAGGCCATCCTCGGTCCGCTGAACAGCCTGACGGACGCCGTCGGGCGCATCGCCGGCGGCGAGCAAGGCGCACGCGCCGCCATCATCTCGCGCGACGAGCTGGGCAAGGTGACGGAAGAGTTCAACCGCATGGCGCAAACCATCCAGGACAACCAGGCCAATGAACTGGCCGCCACGAATAGCCTGCGCGCCAAGGTCGATTCCCTGCTGGAAGTGGTGTCGAAGGCGGCCTCGGGCGACCTGACGGGCAAGGTCGGCATCACGGGCAACGACGCCATCGGCCAGCTGGGCAACGGCCTGGCGAAGATGTTTGAAAACCTGCGCAGCCTGCTCAACAATGTGCAAAAGGCCGGCATCCAGGTCACGACCTCCGCCACGGAAATCGCCGCCTCGGCGCGCCAGCAGGAAGCCACGGGTATTGAGCAAGCGCAAACCAGCGTGGAAATTCTCAGCACCACCAAGGAAATCTCGGCCAACACGAGCCAGTTGCTGAAAACCATGGAAGACGCCACCGCCGTGGCCGACTACACGACGAATGCCACGGCCGAAGCGCAAAACAACCTCAAGCGCATGGATTCGACCATGCAGCACATGGTCTCGGCCACCGATTCCATCAACGCCAAGCTGGCGGCCCTGTCGGAAAAAGCCAGCAATATCAATAGCGTACTGATCACCATCACGAAAGTGGCCGACCAGACCAACATCCTGTCGCTGAACGCCGCCATCGAGGCGGAAAAAGCGGGCGAAGCGGGCCGCGGCTTTTCCGTCGTGGCGACGGAAATCCGCCGCCTGGCCGACCAGACGTCCGTCTCCACGTGGGATATCGAGCAAATGCTCAAGGAAATGCAGTCGGCCGTGTCCGCCAGCGTGATGGGCATGGATAAATTCTCGGAAGAAATTCGCCGCAGCGTGGGCGAAGTGCGGCAAGTGGCGGAACAATTGTCGTCCGTGATGGATCAAGTGCAAAAACTCACGCCGCAATTTGATGCCGTGCTGCAAGGCATGCAGTCGCAGGCGATCGGCGCGTCGCAAATTTCCGACACCATGATGCAGCTCAACGACGCCACGCAACAGACGGTGGAATCGCTGAAGGCCACCAGCGAAGCGGTGCACCAGCTGCAATATGCGGCGGGCGACCTGCAGTCGAGCGTGTCGACCTTCGCCGTCACCATCTGATCCCATGAAAGTGCTGCTCTTTCACATCGGACGCGACCGCTATGGCCTGCCCCTGGCCGGCATCGTGCGCGTCCTGCCGCTGCTGGAGCTGAAACAGTTGCCGCTCACGCCAGACTACGTGGCCGGCCTGATGGACTTGCACGGCACGCCCGTGCCCGTGATCGACCTGTCGCGCCTGGCCGGGCTGCCTGCCGCCGCCGCGCAATTCGACACGCGCATCGTCATCGTCGACTACCGCGCGCCTGGCGGCGCCACGCATGCGCTGGGCTTGCTGGCCACGCAGGTGCGCGGCATCGCCGACATCGCGGCGGACCAGCTCGAGGATAGCGGCGTGGCCACGGCGCCGTTCCTGGGCCAGGTGGCCAGCGACACCGACGGCATCGTGCAGCTGGTGGAACTCGAACACCTGCTGCCGCCGGACGTGCGCGCGCTGCTGTTTCAAGACGCGGGCGCGGCATGACGGCCCAAGCCCTGCTGCGCCGCGCGACCGGACTGTCCGTCTCCAAAGCCGTGGCCGAGCGGGCCGTCGGCCAGCGCATGGAGCAAACGGGCTTCAGCGATAGCGAAGCCTACCTGCAAGCGCTCACGCCGGCCGAAATGACGCAATTGATCGAGCTGGTGGTGGTGCCGGAATCGTGGCTGTTCCGCGACCCGCAGGCGTTCTACGCCACCGTCGAACTGGTGCAGGAACGCTGGGCGCGGGGGCGCGCCACGCGCATCCTGTCGATCCCGTGCGCGGGCGGCGAGGAACCGTATTCGATGGCCATGGCGCTGCGCGACGGCGGCGTGCCGAAACAGGCGTTCAGCATCGACGCGTATGACCTGAGCCCCGGCTGCATCGAGCGGGCACAGGCCGGCGTGTACGGCCGCAATGCCTTCCGCGCGCAGGACGTGGCCTTCCGCGAGCGCTATTTCACGCACGTGGCCGACGACGCCTACCGCATCATCGACTCCTTGCGCGAGCAAGTCACCTTCAGGCAGGGCAATCTGCTGCAATTCGACACCGCCACCTACAGCCGCCATTACGACGTCATCTTCTGCCGCAACCTCTTGATTTACTTCGACAAGCCGACCACGCGCGCGGCCATCCACAACCTGTCCGCCCTGCTGGCCGACGACGGCATGCTGCTGGCCGGCTATGCGGAAGTGCCGTCGTTCTGCCAGAACGGCTTTGCGCCGCTGCAGTTCCGCCAGGCCTTCGCCCTGAAGAAGGAAACGGCGGCGCCGGCCAGCCCCGTGCAAGTGGCGCCGCTGCCGGCCGCGCGCCCCCTGCGCAGCGTGCCGCCCGCGCCAAGGCGCGCCGCCGCAGCCGCCCCTGCCGCCGGCACAGCGCCGCGCACGCGCCCCGTGTCCGTGCCATCGCCGGCGCTGGCCGCGCCAACCGCGCAAGCCGATTTGCTGGCCGAGGCGCGCCTGCTGGCCGACCGTGGCCAGTTGCGCGAAGCGGGCGAAAAATGCCACGCCCACCTGGCGCGCGTGCCCGAGGCGGCGGAAGCGTATTTCATGCTGGGCATCATCAATGAACTGGCCGGCAAGATGGACCTGGCCGACGATTACTGGCGCCGCTGCATCTACCTGCAGCCCGACCATTACGAGGCGCTGTGCCACCTGTCGCTGCTGGCCGAACGCAATGGCAACCACACGGCTGCCGCCACCCTGAAGGCGCGCGCGGCGCGCATCTACCAGCGCCGCCAGGCGTCCAACTAAGGGGCAAGCATGACCAACCTCATCGCCACCGAGTCCCCCGACGCCATCGACGACTGCTGGAACCATATCGGCGTAGTCGGCGACCAGAGCTGCCCCAGGCTGCCGGCCAACGTGCATTGCCGTAACTGCGACGTGTATGCGGGCGCCGCCCAGCGCAACCTGCAGCGGCCCGTGGATGAACACTACCAGCGCGACTGGGCCAGCCACTTCCGCCAGATCGATGCGGGCGGCGAAGTGCGCGACAGCTCGGCGCTGGTATTTCGCATCGGCCGCGAATGGCTGGCGCTGCCCACGCGCGTGTTCGACTCCGTGGCGCCGCAGGCCAAGCCGCACGTGCTGCCGCACCGCGGCGGGCGCGGCCTGGCGGGCATCGTCAATATCGGCGGCAAGCTGTATCCGTGCATGTCGCTGGCACACTTGCTGGGCATCGACGAACAGGGCGCGCCGGCGGCCCGCGGCCGCCACACCTTTGCGCGCCTGCTGCTGATGCGCTGGGAAGAGCAGGCTTACGCGCTGCCCGTGGCCGACCTGCACGGCATCGTGCGCTATGCGTCGAGCACCGTGCAAGCGCCGGCGGCCACCATCAACAAGGGCCTGTCGCGCTATCTGTCCGGCGTCATCACCGAGGGCGACATGCGCATCGGCTGCCTCGACACGGCGCTGATCGGCTTTCAACTTGCGAGACTATTACGATGAGCCAGGACCAGCACGGCGACCTGAGTGCCTTTTCCATGCTGGACCTGTTCCGCATGGAGGCGGACAGCCAGACCCAGATTCTCACCGACGGCTTGCTGGCCATGGAGCGCCATGCGGGCGATGCGGCCGCCGTCGAAGCGATGATGCGCGCGGCGCACTCGATCAAGGGCGCCGCCGCCATCGTCGGCCTGCAAGTGGTGGTGCAGCTGGCGCACGGCATGGAAGACAGCTTTGTCGCCGCCCAGCACGGCCGCCTGAAACTCACGCCGGAGCGGGTCGACGTGCTGCTGTCGGGCGTCGACCTGATCGTGCAGCTGTCGCGCCTGGACGACGCAGGCGCCGAAGCGTGGCTGGCCGCCAATGCGGCGCAGATCGACCAGACCCTGAACGCCATCGCCGGCATCGCCGACCTGCCCGAATTGCCGGCCCTGCCCCCGGCGCCGGCGCCCGTGCCAGCGCCGGCAGCGGTGGCGCCACAGGCTCCCGTGGCCAGCGGCCTGGCGGGAGAGGACGCGGAAGCGGAAGCGACAGAAGCTGCCGCGCCCGCGCCGCGTACAGGTGCCGCACCGGCCAAGGCCCAGGCGCAGAATTTCGACAAGCTGCTGTCGCTGGCCAGCGAATCGCGCATCAATGCGCACCAGATGCACCCGTTCATCGGTGCCTTGCAGCGCTTCAAGCGCAACCAGAGCAGCCTGTTTTCCGCCATCGAGCATTTGCACGAAGCCATTGCCCGCTCGGGCGACGCGGGCCTGATGGAAAAATCCCTGCTGGCGCTGCAAAAGACGCAGCCCCTGAAGCAGTTCATGCTCGAGCACATCGCCGACATCGAAACCTATGAGCGGCGCCTGCTGGCCGTCTCGCAAGGCATGGTCGACGAAGTGCTGGCGCTGCGCATGCGCCCTTTCCGCGACGGCATCCACGCCTTCCCGCGCATGGTGCGCGACCTGGCGCGCAGCCTGGGCAAGGAAGTGCAGCTGGAGATCGAAGGCGAAGACACCTTGGTCGACCGCGACATCCTGGCGAAGATCGAAAGCCCGCTGAACCACATGCTGCGCAATGCCATCGACCATGGCATGGAAGGCCCGTACGAGCGCATCGACGCGGGCAAGGAAGCGCTGGGCACGATACGCATGGAAGCGCGCCACCGCGCCGGCATGCTGAGCATCGAAATCAGCGACGACGGGCGCGGCGTCGACCTGGAAAAGATCCGCCAGTCCGTCATCGAGCGCAAGATGGCCAGCCCCGCCATGGCCGCCGCGCTGTCGCCGGGCGAGCTGCTGGAATTTCTGTTCCTGCCCGCCTTCAGCCTGAAGGCGACGGCCAATCAATTGTCCGGACGCGGCGTGGGCCTGGACATCGTGCACGAGACGATACGCCAGCAAAACGGCACGGTGCGCCTGGAATCGGAGCCGGGCCGGGGTTTCCGCGCCCTCATCACCCTGCCGCTGACGCAATCGATCGTGCGCGCGCTGGTGATCGATATCCAGGGCGAAGCCTATGCCATCCCCATCGTCAAGGTGGAAAGCGTGGTGCGCGTGCCGCAAGCGGCCATCCATACCCTGGAAAACAAGCAGTTCTTCGAACTCAAGGGCGAGCATCTGGGCCTGGTCTCGGCGGCGCAGGTGCTGGAACTGGGCGAAGCGGCGAACCAGGCCGAGGACTTGCCGGTGGTGGTGATCGGGCGCGGCAAGCAAAGCTATGCCCTGGTGGTCGACGCCATCCGCGGCGAGCAAAGCCTGGCGGTGCAGGCCATCGATCCGATCTTCGGCAAGATGCGCGACATTTCCGCCGCCGCCCTGCTCGATGACGGCGAGCCGGTGCTGATCCTCGACGTGCCCGACCTGCTGCTGTCGATCGACAAGCTGCTGCACGAGGGTGGCCTGCACCAGCTGGCGCAGGCGGGCCATGCGCAGCAGCGCCGCGCCAAGCGCATCCTCGTCGTCGACGATTCGCTGACGGTGCGCGAGATGGAGCGCAAGCTGCTGCTGGCGCGCGGTTTCGAAGTCGACGTGGCCATCGACGGCATCGACGGCTGGAACGTCGTGCGCAGCGGCGAGTACGACCTGGTGATCACCGACGTCGACATGCCGCGCATGGATGGCATCGAACTGGTTTCGCTGATCAAGAAGGACCTGCACCTGCACAAGCTGCCGGTGATGATCGTTTCGTACAAGGACCGCCCGGAAGACCGCGCGCGCGGCCTGTCCGCCGGCGCCGACTATTATCTGACCAAAGGCAGCTTCCACGACGAGACCTTGCTCGACGCGGTGGCCGACCTGATAGGAGATGCCCGCTTATGAGTTGTACTTCATGAAAATTGCCATTGCCAACGATGTCGCCATGGCCGCCGAGGCCCTGCGCCGCGTGGTGGCCAGCACGCAGGAACACCAGGTGCTGTGGATCGCCCGCACGGGGCTCGAAGCCGTGCGCATGTGCGAGGGCAACCGTCCCGACCTGATCCTGATGGACCTGAACATGCCGGAGATGGATGGCGTCGAGGCGACGCGCCTGATCATGGAGCAAAGCCCGTGCGCCATCCTGGTGGTCACGGGACGTCCGCAAGACAATGTCAACCAGGTCTTCCGCGCGCTGGGCGCGGGCGCGCTCGACGTCACGGCCACCCCCGTGCTGCAGGGACAAGTGGGCGGCGACAGCGAACTGCTGGCCAAGATCAAGACCATCGGCAAGCTGATACGCCACAGCGCCGAAACGCCGCCGCCGCGCCAGGCGAACGGCAATGGCGGCGAACGGGCCGACGGGCAAGTCACCACGCTGGTGGCCATCGGCGCCTCGACGGGCGGCCCTTCGGCCGTGGCCAAGGTGCTGTCCGGCTGGACGGCGCCGCCCGGTTGCGCCATCGTGGTGGTGCAGCATATCGATGAAACCTTCGCCTCGCACTTCGCCAAATGGCTCGATGACCAGCTCAGCATGCCCGCGCGCGTGATCGTCGAAGGCGATGAACTGGTGTCCGGCACGGTGTTGATCGCCAAGACCAATGATCACTTGCTGCTAGATCAAAATTATCGTTTGGGTTACGATGCAGCACCACGCGAGTATGTTTACCGCCCGTCCGTCGATGTCTTCTTCAACTGCGTGGCGCAGCACTGGCGCGGCGACGCCATCGGTGTATTGCTCACAGGCATGGGGCGTGACGGCGGCGATGGCTTGCTGGCCATGCGCCGCGCCGGCAAGACGACCATCGCACAAGACCAGGCCAGCAGTGCCGTGTACGGCATGCCGCGCGCGGCGGCCGAACTCGATGCGGCGCAGCACATCCTGCCCCTGGATAGAATAGGCGCCAGCCTGCGCAGCCGCCTGGGCGCCAAACTCAACAATGGGTGGGAGCCCTCCCCTAACATCTGAAAAGAATGCAATGCCAGAATTCTCCTCCAGTTTCAGCCAGCATGAGCCCGCATTGACCGAATTCAAGGTCAGCGTGCTGCTGGTGGACGACCAGTTGATCATTGCCGAGGCAGTACGGCGCATGCTCAGCGACCAGCAGGATATCGAATTTCATTACGTGACCGACGCCACGCAGGCGCTGGACACGGCGCTGCGTTTGCAACCGACCGTCATCCTGCAAGACCTGGTAATGCCAGGCATCGACGGCTTCGCCCTGATCCAGCTGTACCGCGAAAACGCGGCGCTGGCGCACGTGCCGGTGATCGTGATGTCGGCCAAGGATGACCCGAAACTGAAGGCGCACAGCTTTTCCGTCGGCGCCAACGATTATGTGGTGAAACTGCCGGACCGCCTGGAGCTGCTGGCGCGCATACGCTACCACTCGGCAGCCCACATCAGCCGCCTGCAGCGCGACCAGGCTTTTCGTTTCCTGCGAGAAAGTCAAAAGAACCTGGCCGATGCCAATATCGAGTTACAGAAACTGGCCGCCCTCGATGGCTTGACGGGCATCGCCAACCGCCGCCGCTTCGATGAAACCTTGCAATTCGAATGGCAGCGGGGCCAGCGCGACAAGACGCCGTTGAGCTTGCTGTTTTGTGATATCGACCATTTTAAAAGCTATAACGACCACTTCGGCCACCTGGCGGGCGACCTGTGCCTGAAAAAAGTCGCCGCCGTGCTGACGGAACATTTGAAGCGCCCGGCAGACCTGGCCGCCCGCTACGGCGGCGAAGAGTTCGCCCTGATCCTGCCGGAAACGGAAGCGGCCGGCGCGTTGCTGATCGCCGAAGCATGCCGGCGCCACCTGGAAGGCTTGCAGATCGAGAATCCAGCGGCAAGCACGGGTATCGTCACCATCTCGATCGGCGTGGCCACCATCGTGCCTTCGCCGGACTCGACGGTCGAGCAATTGATCAACCGCGCCGACCAGGCCCTGTACGCGGCCAAGCGCGGCGGACGCAACAGCGTGCTGAGCGCGGCTGACGTCCAGGACTGATTTTTAACAGCAAGGAAAGTGAAGCATGAGCACACAACTGGACAATGTCAGCGTCGTCAAGAAGTCGAATATCTACTTTGACGGCAAATGCGTCTCGCACAACGTCATCCTGGCCGATGGCACGAAGAAAAGCGTGGGCGTGATTTTCACGTCATCGTTGCGCTTCAACACGGGCGCGCCGGAAATCATGGAAATCGTCGGCGGCCTGTGCAAGGTACGCCTGGCCGACGCGACGGAATGGAACAGCTATGGCGCGGGCACGCAATTCAAGGTACCGGGCAATAGCTATTTTGATATTGAAACCGTCGAAACCGTAGATTACGTCTGCCACTTCGGCTGATCCATGCAGAAAAAACGTCCATGGCTGCGTTGCCCTGAACATTTTTTCAAGCGCGGATTGACTATTTAGACAAACACAGGCTCGGGCGACAGGCGCACGCCATATTTCGCCTCTACATCATCCTGTATCGCTGCCGCCAGCCGGGTAATGTCCGCGCCACGAGCGCCGCCATTATTCACCAGAACCAGCGCCTGCTTGGGATACACTCCCGCGGGCCCCAGGTTTTTCCCCTTCCAGCCGCACTGATCGATCAGCCAGCCGGCCGCCAGCTTTTCCGTGCCATCGGGCTGCGCATGGTGTACCAAGGTGGGGAAACGTTCCAACAAGGCAAGACATTGCTCTCGTGACACCACGGGATTCTTGAAGAAGCTGCCCGCATTACCTATGACGGCCGGATCCGGCAATTTTCTCCGGCGGATCGCCATCACCGTGTCGGCCACCTGTTGGGGGGTCGGCTCGGCAATATTGCGCTCGGCCACGGCCTGCGCCAGTTCCGCATAGCGCAAGTTCGGCTGCCACTCGGCCGGCAAGGCAAACGTGACTTCCAGCACGATCAGTTCGCGGCCGTCCGCCTGCTTGAAGATACTGTCGCGGTAAGCGAAACGGCAAGCATCGCGGTCCATGTCGAAGACG
This sequence comes from Janthinobacterium sp. SUN137, assembly GCF_030587265.1. Taxonomy (NCBI): domain Bacteria; kingdom Pseudomonadati; phylum Pseudomonadota; class Betaproteobacteria; order Burkholderiales; family Oxalobacteraceae; genus Janthinobacterium; species Janthinobacterium sp. SUN137. Next base: position 1,183,712 of record NZ_JAPWHZ010000003.1, read on the forward strand.
ATGCCGCTGCCACTGTGCATGACGCTCACGCTGTGCAGATAATCCTTGATTTCAACGCCATACGCGCCAATATTCTGGATAGGCGCCGCGCCCACCGTGCCGGGAATCAGGGACAGGTTTTCCAGCCCGCCCACGCCTTGCGCCAGGGTCCACTGCACGAAATCGTGCCAGTTTTCGCCGGCTGCGGCAGTGACGAGTATCGTCTCGAAATCCGCCTGCGCCAGGCGCATGCCGCGCGTGGCCATGTGCAGCACGGCGCCGGGAAAGTCGCCCGTCAGCACGATGTTGCTGCCGCCGCCCAGTATCAGGCGCGGCATGGCGGACAAGGCGGGATCTTGCAGCGCGGCGTGCAATTCGGCCTGCGAGGTGATGCGTACATAGGCGGCCGCATTGGCCGCGATGCCGAAGGTATTCAGGCGCTGGAGGGAGTAATTGTGTTCGATGGTGAGCTCTACAGACATGGGATCGGGAAATTTTGCTCGATTATAGAGCGAAAGCGACAAAAAACCACCTCAGGACAAGGGCGACTTGCCCGTTGTCCGTTAAAATGTCGCATCTTTAACAGGGCCGTCCCATGGCGCAGAATCAGCCGCCAAGGCCCAGCGCACCGAGCGTGCGCTCGCTTTAACAAGAAAAGGAACAGACCATGCCGTCATTTGATGTAGTCTCCGAAGCCGATATGATCGAAGTCAAGAATGCAGTCGAGCAATCCAACAAGGAAATTACGACCCGCTTCGACTTCAAGGGCAGCGACGCCCGCGTCGAACACAAGGAAAACGAGTTGACCGCGTTCGCGGACTCGGAATTCCAGCTCAGCCAGGTGCGCGACGTGCTGACCAACAAATTGACCAAACGCAAGGTCGATGTGCGCTTCCTCGACGAAGGCGACATCAAGAAGATCGGCGGCGACAAGGTCAAGCAGATCATCAAGATCAAGAATGGCATCGAATCGGATGATGCCAAGAAAATCGTGCGCGTCATCAAGGACAGCAAGATGAAAGTGCAAGCGAGCATCCAGGGCGAAGCCGTGCGCGTCACGGGCGCCAAGCGCGACGACCTGCAGGCGGCCATGGCCATGCTGCGCAAGGATGTACCCGACATGCCGCTGGAATTTAACAATTTCCGCGATTAATTTCGATGATGCGCACGCTGCGGCCTGCGCTTGCACCGGCATGGCGGCAAGCTGCCTCGGAGCGCCTGCGCGCTTGGGGTAGAATTGAAGCTGCGCACAGCTACATGCGCCCGCGCGCCTGACCGGCAGCGGGCTTGACCGTACATCTGGCTCAGTGATAACCACGGTAGTCTAAGGATAGCAATGAAACGTGTTGATGATTTCCGCCTGCGATTTGGCAAAAAAGAATATGTGCCCATCATGATAGGCGGAATGGGTGTGGATATTTCCACGTCGGAGCTGGCCCTGGAAGCGGCCCGGCTGAACGGTATCGGGCATATCTCCGATGCCATGGTGGAAGACGTGTCGGATCGCCGTTTCGACACCACCTTCGTCAAAGACAAGACGAAACTGTACAAGTTCAACATCAATAACAGCGACAAGGCCGTGGTGCAGTTCGACCTGGGCCGCCTGGCGGAAGCGCAGCGCCTGCATATCGGCCGCACCATGGAAGCGAAAAAAGGCGATGGCTTGATCTTCGTCAATTGCATGGAAAAGCTGACGATGAACGGCCCCCGCGAAACCTTGCGCGTGCGACTGAATGCGGCGCTGGACGCGGGTATCGACGGCATCACCCTGTCGGCCGGCTTGCACTTCGGTTCGTTCGCCTTGATGGCCGACCATCCGCGTTTCCGTGATGCCAAGCTGGGCATCATCGTCTCGTCCGTACGCGCCTTGCAGATTTTCCTGCGCAAGAACGCCAAGCTGGACCGTTTGCCCGACTTCATCATCGTCGAGGGACCATTGGCCGGCGGCCATCTGGGCTTCGGCATGGACTGGGCCAATTACGACCTGCACACGATCACGGCGGAACTGCTGGCCTACCTGAAGGCCGAACAGCTGGATATCCCGCTGATCGCCGCTGGCGGCATCTTCACGGGCAGCGATGCCGTTTCCTTCCTGGAAGCGGGCGCGGCTGGCGTGCAAGTGGCGACGCGCTTTACCGTCACCAAGGAATGCGGCTTGCCAAACAAGGTCAAGCAGGAATACTACAAGGCCTCGGAAGAAGACATCATCGTCAATGGCGTCTCGCCGACGGGTTACCCGATGCGCATGCTGAAGAACACGCCCGCCATCGGCGCCGGCATCCGTCCAGGCTGCGAATCGTATGGCTACCTGCTCGACGCGACGGGCAACTGCGCGTACATCAACTCGTACAACCGCGAAGTGGCTGCCCATCCGGAGCAAAAAACCGTCGTCGTGATGGACAAGACTTGCCTGTGCACCCACATGCGCAACTTCAACTGCTGGACCTGCGGCCACTACACCTATCGCCTGAAGGACACCACGCATAAGCTCGACAACGGCGAATACCAGATCCTGACGGCCGAACACGTCTTCAAGGATTACCAGTTCAGCGTCGACAACCAGATCGCCCTGCCGGAAAAAGAAATCCTGGTGGCAAGCTGAATCTTGCCAGCCTGAAATAAAAATGGCGCAGCCTGCGAAGGCTGCGCCATTTTTTTATGCGGGAAACATGTCCCGCAAGGCCCGTTCGATCACGTCAAAGCTGGGCCGCTGCAATGCTTCTTCCTGCAGGCAATCTTCCATCATGACGTGCAGGGCCGGCAAAGGCGTCGCACAATGCGCGATCAGTTCGCCCAGCAGCACGCCAAAGGCGCGCGCCTCTATGCCCTGCAACACGTCCCCGTGCAGCGAGCCCGGCGCAAACATGGACGCCGCGCCAAAGTCGCCCAGCAGGCAGGCGCCGGCATCCGCATGCAGGATATTGTGGGCATACAGGTCGCCGTGCACGATACCGTGCGCATGCAACTGCCGCACGGCCGAGGCGATGCCATGCGCAATGGCCAGCGTTTGCGGAAAATCAAAGCGCGCGCCATCGGCATACACATCGCGCGTACACGATTCCAGGCTCGGCGGCCCGGCCAGGTTGCGGAAGGCCGCGTCAACGAGCGGCATGACGAGTCCCAGCGCTCCTTGCGGATGTGCATCGAGCGTCCCGAGGATGGGAATCAGGCCCGGATGGGCACCGGCGCCGACGCATGCGGCCATTTCACTGCGCGGTAAGCCATCGCTGGTCATGGCCCCCTTGAACACTTTGACGGCGACCTCATCGGCGCCATCCAGGCGGGCACGGTAAATCACGCCCGATGCCCCCTCGCCCAGCTGCTGCGCCAATACCAGGCGCTGCCACGCTACGCCCGCCGCGGCTGAACCGGCCAGGGCCGCCAGTTCCCGCGCTTCCGTGAAGGGATTGCCCGCATACGCCAGCCAGCCCAGGCGTGGCAGGGACAGCAGACAGTCGGGCAGCGCCGTGAAACGGTTGGCGGCGATGCGCACCAGTTCCAGCCGGCGGCAGTTCGCCAACGAAGCGGGCAAGCTGTCCAGGCAATTTCCCGCCAGCATGAGTTTCTGCAATTGTCCGCACTTGCCCAGCTCCTCCGGCAAGGCTTCGATGGCATTGTCGGTCAGGGTCAGCCAGCGCAGCCTGGATGGCAAGGCTGTGGCCGGCACGTGGCGTATCCGGTTCGCCTTGAAACCGATCATTTCCAGCGCAGGACAGGAACCGAGCACGGCCGGCAAGCTGGTGAACAGGTTGTTCGAGCAAAAAATGATGCGCAGCTTGTGCAGGCGTGGCAAATCGTCGGGAAGCGTGGCAAGCGCATTGCCGGACAGGTCGAGGATTTCCAGGCTGTCGGCGAGGTCGAAGATTTCGCGAGGGAATGCCGTCAAGCCGCAGGACAGCGTCAGACGGCGCAGGCCGGCCAGTTGGCCAGCGCGTAATTGCTCCAGTGTATGCACAGCAGACAAGATATTCCTTTCAAGCTAGCACGCGATCGATGCCATGCATAAAATCATTGGACGTAAAAAAACCCCAACCGGATCACCGGAAGGGGTTTTTTCGAATAACAAGCCTGACGATAACCTACTTTCACACTGGTTGCAGCACTATCATCGGCGCAAAGTTGTTTCACGGTCCTGTTCGGGATGGGAAGGGGTGGGACCAACTTGCTATGGTCATCAGGCAT
>NZ_JAPWHZ010000004.1:0-787412 GCF_030587265.1 Janthinobacterium sp. SUN137
TACAAAACCGCCTGCGCACGCTTTACGCCCAGTAATTCCGATTAACGCTTGCACCCTACGTATTACCGCGGCTGCTGGCACGTAGTTAGCCGGTGCTTATTCTTCAGGTACCGTCATTAGCAAAGGATATTAGCCTTCACCGTTTCTTCCCTGACAAAAGAGCTTTACAACCCGAAGGCCTTCTTCACTCACGCGGCATTGCTGGATCAGGCTTTCGCCCATTGTCCAAAATTCCCCACTGCTGCCTCCCGTAGGAGTCTGGACCGTGTCTCAGTTCCAGTGTGGCTGGTCGTCCTCTCAGACCAGCTACTGATCGATGCCTTGGTAGGCTTTTACCCTACCAACTAGCTAATCAGATATCGGCCGCTCCACGAGCATGAGGTCTTGCGATCCCCCACTTTCATCCTTAGATCGTATGCGGTATTAGCGTAACTTTCGCTACGTTATCCCCCACTCTAGGGTACGTTCCGATATATTACTCACCCGTTCGCCACTCGCCACCAGAGCAAGCTCCGTGCTGCCGTTCGACTTGCATGTGTAAGGCATGCCGCCAGCGTTCAATCTGAGCCAGGATCAAACTCTTCAGTTTAATCTCTGTTACTTTGCCGTTTTACCGGCACCGTCATTGCTGACGGGTCGCTCACTCAAAAAACTGACAGGCTACTTCCGAAGAAGTATCCTATTTCATTATTTCTTGTGAACATTTGATATTTTAAGTATTACAGCAATCCGAAGATCGCTGCTGCACTACATCAAATGCCCACACTTATCGACTGTTAATTGTTAAAGAACTGTATTCGGTTACTGCTTTCGCGCTATCGACAAAGCGTTGTGTTTGTCAGCTGCGAAGAAGGAAGAGTATGAAGCATTTCAGCACAATCGTCAACACCTTCTTTTCTACTACCCAGCCCCTGAAGGCTGTCCCTTTTGTGCCGCAAACCAGTGCGTCTCATTGGGGAGGCGAACTATAGCAAAGCGCCCCAGCGGAAGCAAGGCTTTTCCCGGGTATTTGCGGCCAACTGCTACAATTTCGCCCCCTCAGCGCACATTCGCGTCCCACCATAGAAGATTCACCATGAAACAACAAGCTCAAGGATCAGGCCTGACCCTGAAACGGGCTGGCTTTACCACTGGCTTCGGCGTGCTCGCCGCCACCCTCGGTTCCGCAGTCGGTCTCGGCAATATCTGGAAATTTCCCTACCTGACGGGCGCCAATGGCGGCGCCGGCTTCCTGCTCATCTATCTGCTCGCCACCTTATTAGTAGGGTTGCCCGTGATGATCGCGGAAATCACCCTGGGGCGCCGCGCCAAGGTCAACCCGATCTCCACCATGGAACAGTTGGCGCCCAAGGGCAAGCCCTGGTGGCTGGTCGGCGTCATCGGCATGATCGCCGCCTTCCTGATCGTGGCGTTCTATTCGGAGGTAGTGGGCTGGGTGTTTGCCTATATCGCCAAGGCCATCGATGGTTCCATCCTCAGCAGCGACAAGCTGGTGACAGAAGCGGCCTTCGCTTCGCTGATCAGCAATCCCCTGCAATCGCTGTTGTGGCAATGGGGCGTGTTGGTGTTTATCGGCGGCATATTGATGTTGGGCGTGACCAAGGGCATCGAGGCGATCGCCAAGAAACTGATGCCACTGCTGTTCCTGCTGTTGCTCCTGCTCTGCGCGGTCAGCTTGTCGCTCGACAAGGCGGGCGAAGGCCTGGCGTTCCTGTTCCGTCCTGATTTTTCCAAGCTGACGGCTTCCGTCGTGCTGACAGCCATGGGCCTGGCCTTCTTCAAATTGTCCGTCGGTATGGGTACGATGATGACGTACGGCAGTTATTTCCGCGACGACCAGAATATCCCCATCACTACCTTGCGCGTGATGGCGGCCGACCTCGGCGTATCCATGCTGGCCGGCATCGCCATCTTCCCCGCCGTATTCACCTTTGGCTTCGCCCCCAGCGCGGGACCGTCGCTGGTGTTCATCACCATCCCCGCCGTGTTCTCGCAAATACCGATGGGACAAGCTCTGATGGTGGTGTTCTTCATCCTGGCTGCCGTGGCCGCCACGGGGGCGATGCTGTCGCTAATGGAAGTGCCCGTCGTGATTTTCCATGAACGTTTCGGCTGGACGCGCACCAAGTCCACCATCGTGACCATGCTGCTGCTGGCCGTGCTCGGCTCCGTATGCGCCCTCAGTAACAGCAGCCTGGCAGACTTCAAGCTATTTAACTTGAATATGTTTGATCTGTTCGACTTCGTCTCATCGAATATCTTCCTGCCCGTGGGTGGCATCGCGATCGCCTTGTTTACAGGCTGGGCCTGGGGCAAGGACCATTTCATTGATGCGATCAGCAATCACGGCCAGTTGCAGAATCAAACCTTGGCGCATGTGTTGCTATTCCTGCTGCGCTTTGTCTCGCCCGTATTGATCCTGATCGTGATGCTGAAGGGATTAAAGGTCTTTTAATCAGAGTACCCGGGTGTAGGTCTGGCGCACTAGCACCCGGTCGCCGCAATCGAAATGCCACCATTCGCTGTTGATGCCGAAGAAGCCCGCCTGGAACATGGCGTCGCGCAACAATCGGCGATGTGCCACCTGCTCCTGCGTAATTTCTCCCTTTTCCAGTAAAACCAGCTCCAGCGCCGGGTGCGAGCGCTCACTCAGGTCGTCAAAGCCTGTGCCCATATCCAATTCCTCTCCGTCCGGACCGACGATGGTGATGTCGAGTGCCATGCCGAACGAGTGGATCGAGCCGCGCGACGGCTCCGCGATATAACCGAGCAACTCCGTACCCTGCAACGCGTCCCACAATTGCTGCTGCACCCGCTGCGGGCGCAAGGCGTCGAGCACCAATAAATGGTGATCGGGGCGCCGCGCGGCCAGCCAGGCCACGGCCCGTTCCAGCGCGGCGGCCGCATCGCGGTGCAGCCAGGCGCAATCGATGGGGCTGTATAAGTCGCGGCCGACGAAATTGTCGGGCGTGGCATAGCGCAAGTCGACGGCGATGCCGGCGATGCTGCTCAGGTGGCGAAATTGCGGATCGTTGCCAACCGCTTCTAATTGCAAACTTGCAACAGACATCAGACTCCTCTTTCCAGGCAGTTGCGCGCCGCCACGCCGATGCTGTCGGCCAGGCGCCGCGCGCCATGCGACAGCGGCGAATGGCTCGCCGTCAATAAATACAGTTGGATGGGGATAGCCGGCGCCCAGGGACGGCGCTGCAGGCGCTCGGGCGAGCCGGAGGCGGCCGTAAACGGGTCGACCACGGCCATGCCGGCGCCCGCTTCCACCAGGGAACGGGCAATTTGATAGGTCTGCACCACGGTGGAAAACACGGGGTGAATGTCCTGCGCTTCGCAGGCGGCCACCACCAGTTCGCCCAGCGGATCGTTGTCGGCATGGCCGATCAGCTCGCCATTCAGGCCATGCGCCGTCAGGGGCGTGCCGCAATCGGCCGCATGCCAGGTGCCGGCGGGCGCGATCACCGTCATGACGCCATGCGCGAGCGGTTCGGCCACGATGCCCGGATGGCGCGGGTCTTGCAGGGACACGGCCAGGTCCGCTTCACCGAGGCGCAAGGTGTTGACGATCTCGCCAGTGTGGTGGGTGGCCAGCTGGCAACGCGTGTGGGGAAAGTCGCGCCGCCACTCCGTCATGGCGAACGGCAAGACGCTGATGGCGATCGTCGGCGTGGACACCAGGCGGATGGTTTCCACCGCGTGGCCCTTCAGGCTGGCCGCCAGGCGGCGGATGCCCAATAAATCGCGGTTGAGCTTTTCCGTCTCGACAAACAGCCGGTGCGCCTCGGGTTTCGGGTACAGCTTGCCCCGCACGCGCTCGAACAGCGGCATGCCCAGTTGCAATTCGCAATGTTGCAAGACCTTGGTGACGGCCGGCTGCGAGATATGCAGCACCTGGGCGGCGCCGCTGATGGTGCCAACTTGCATGATGGCGTGAAACACTTCAATATGACGCAACCGCATGAGCTATTCCTTTACCTTGCCGTGGCCGCCAGGGCCGTCAATGTTCAGCATATAAGAAAAAGTCATGGGCTGGAACGGTCATGCTACTTTGTTGCAACAGCCGGGGCCGGCGTCGTCAGCACTTCCAGCAGGGCCGCCGTTTCGCCATCGGGCGTGCCATCGAACAGCTTGTTGCGATATTTCATCTGGAAAGCGATCAGCACATTGCGCGTCGCTTCGTCGAACACGCCCGTAGTCGGCGTCGCATAACCGTGCTGGGCCAGCTTTTTCTGGAACCAGACGGCGTCCGGCACTTGCTGCTCAAAAATGAGGCGCTGCGTAGCGACACGATTCGCATCGGGCCACACGATCAAGCCCGCATCGGCCAGCTGGCGCCAAGGGAACAATGGGCCCGGATCCTGCTTGCGCTGGGGGGCGATCTCGTTGTGGCCGAGGATATTTTCCGGCGCGATGTTGTAGCGGGCCTGGATATCTTTCAACAGGGGAATGAGTTCATCGATCTGTGCCTGCGGGAATGGATACCAGAGGCGGCCTTCCGGCGTATCTTTGTAACCTGGGTTGACGATCTCGATGCCGATCGAGCTGACATTCAACTGTGTATAAGTCTTCCAGTTACTCACACCCGCGTGATTGGCCTGGCGCGATTCGTCGACCAGCACGTAAAACTTCGGCTTGTCCGTGTCCGTCAGCAAGTAATGGCTGCTGACCACTTGTTCCGTCAGGATCTTGATCGAGCGGGGCAGGTCGCTGACCGTGTAATGGATGACGATGAATTTTACGCGCGGGCTCTGGCTGCGCGCCGTCAAACTGTGGTCGAGGTGCGGCGCGGGCGTGGTACAGGCGGAGAGCAGGGCCACCAGCAGGGCGAGGGCGATTTTTTTCATGGAAGATCCGTGTTCGGGTTAATAAAATGTTCAGTGCTGGCCTGTGTCTTGACAGCCGTCTTGACGGCTATCCTGGCCGCCGCTTCATGTGGACGGGCAACTTTCTGCTCCAGCGTCAACGATACAGGCAAAGCGGCGCGCATGGCAGCCGCGATGGCCGGGTGCAACTGCGCCGCGCGGCCCGCCAGCACGACGGGACGCGTACCATGGCGCGCCGTCAGGGCCAGCGCCAGGCGCGCCAATTCCTGTCCAGCGCGCTGCAAGATGTCCAGCGCCAGCGGGTCGGCGTCCGCACTGGCGGCCACGGCCAGGGCCAGCCGGCCGATGGCGCCCCGCTCCTGGCCATACATGAAGGCACGCGACAGCGACCAGTCGCTGCCGCCCAGTTGCGCAAACACGGCCTGGGCCATGGGAGACTCTTGCCAGCCGCCCGGCGCCTCGTCTTCGCCGCGCCAGATGTGGCGCAAGGCTTCGCGCGCGATCCAGTAGCCGCCGCCGCCATCGTCGAGCAGCACGCCACGCCCGCCTGCACGGTGAAAGCCGCCGTCCGCATCGATCCAGGCGGCAATCGAGCCCGTGCCAGCGTAGACCAGATAACCTTCGCCGGGTTCAAAACTGTCGCGATAAGCGATATCGATATCGTTGCCCAAGCGTACGTCACCGGCGTGCAGCGCCAGCAACTCTGCCAGCATGGGCGCCAGCGCCGCATCGTCACTGCCAAAACCCGTCAAGCCTGCCACCACGGCGCGGGGCTGGCCGACAGCCAGCACGGCCTGGCACAGCCGGGTAAACGTGGCGTGCACGGCTGCGCGGCCCGCATCGCTGCTCATTTGCAAGGCAGACAAGCCTTCCACAACGCCGTCGGCCACGATGGCGCCGTCCCCGTTGGCCAGGGCCCAGCGCGTCTGCGTGCCGCCCGCGTCGATGCCCAGCCCGAGCACGGCAGTATCAATATGGGTTGCAGGGGAGAAAATCATGGCATGAGTGTAAAGCCAAGCGGAGCTTGCAGGCATGAAAGCTTGCGCATGTTTCATGCCTGCAGGTTATGGACTACGGATAAACGCTCAGCAACTACTTGGCGGGGGCCGCAAACGGTTCGCGCACGGTGACGCGGGGGCTTTCATTGCCGAGGCGGTCGACGGCGCTGACCACCACCGCATTGACCTTGCCGGTGGCATCGTCGACCAGGGTCAGTTCGCCCTGCACGCCCGTGACCACGGTAAAGCGCCAGTCTTCGCCATAGCGGGCCCAGACGGCGTACTGCGCCACGGGTTTGCCGCCGCCCGCCGCCAATTTGACGTTCAGGCTGGTGGAATCGCGGCGCAAGGCCAGCACGGGCGTAGCGGGCGCTTCCTTGCCCAGCCATGGCGTGGCGGGAATCAGGGCAGGGCTTTGATACACACTCGCCTTGAGCTGGTCGCTGACACCCTTGCGGTTTTGCATCAGGGGCACCATGCTGAAATGCACTTGTCCATTCGCGCCGGGGCGCGTGCGCGTCACTTCGATCTGCTTGATGATCTCTTGCGGCGTGAAGGACTTGGCGGAATTGTCGATGCGACTCGTATACAAACCCGGCCACACGTGGCGGCCATACGGGTTTTGCGCCAGCCAGTAGTCGAGCAGCACGCCAAACGCTTGCGGCGCCTGCGCCACGGGCCAGTACAGCTGCGGCGACAGGTAATCGAGCCAGCCCTTGGCCAGCCACAGTTCCGCATCCGCATACAATTTGTCGTACTGGCTGAAGCCGACGATGCCGGCAGGACGGCGATCCGGGCGGCCGATGCCGAACGGGCTGATGCCGAAGCGCACCCAGCTCTTTTCGCGGTGAATGCCTGTATATAACGCTTCGATCAACTGGTTGACGTTCTGGCGGCGCCAGGACGGACGATCCAGCTGACCGCCAGCCAGCAGATATTGCTGCCAGGAAGGCTCATCGGGAAACGGCAGTTCGCGCTTGGCGCCGCCATTGCCCGCGTCCAGCGCGGCTGTTTCCGCGCCGGCGCCGGCGCCTGGCGCGTCAATCGGATACGGGTAAAAGTAATCGTCGATGTGCACGCCATCGATATCGTAGCGGCGCACCACGTCGAGCACCACGTCCGTCGTGTGCCTGGAAGCGGCGGCGTCGCCCGGGTCCATCCACAGGTAGCGGCCGTATTGTTTGACGGACGCCGGGTTGGTGGACGCGAAACTGTCGCGCGCCAGCGGCGACTTGGCCGTCGCGTGGCGGGCACGGTAGGGATTGAACCAGGCATGCAATTCCAGTCCCCGCGCATGCGCCTGGGCCACCCAGAAGGCCAGCGGGTCATACAAAGGCAACGGCGGCTGGCCTTGCTTGCCCGTCAGGTATTCCGACCAGGGCTCCAGCTGCGACGGGTATATCGTGTCGGCGCTGGGCCGCACTTGCAGCACAATCGCGTTCAAATTCAAGGACTTGGCGCGGTCGAGGATGGCCAGCGCTTCCGCTTGCTGCTTGGCGACCGGCAAATTGCTGCGGCTGGGCCAGTCGATATTCGCCACGGTTGACACCCAGGCGGCGCGGAACTCGCGCGGCGCCGGCGGCGGCACTTCGCCCGTGATGTGCTGCACGGGCGGCACGGCCGGCAAACCCGCTTCACCCGGCGTCACTGCGGAAGGCAGCTTGGTGCTGGTACAGCTGCTGAGCAATGTGGCGGTGGCCAGCGCGGCCAATACGCCGGCGCTGGCGCCCAGGCGTTTTTTAAAAGTAGACAACAAAACAATTCCTTGCAGTGGTGGAGCGCAGGTCTATCGGTGGGGCATTTTACTGTGCGCCCGCCATCCTTGCGGGCGCACCGTTCAAAAGAATCAGGCCTCGGCCTTCTTGCCGAATTCGGGATCGATCTTGACCAGCGCGGCCATGATGAAAGCAGGAATGGTGGCGATGCACACCCAGATGAAGAAATGCTGGTAACCGAGCATTTGCTGTATCCAGCCGCTGGCCATGCCCGGCAACATCATGCCCAGGGCCATGAACCCCGTGCAAATGGCGTAATGGGCCGTTTTATGCGCGCCATCGGAGACCATGATCATGTACAGCATGTAGGACGCGAAACCGAAGCCATAGCCAAATTGCTCCAACGCAATACCACCGGCGATCACATAAATGCTGCTGGGCAAGGCCGTGGCCAGGTAAACGAAGACCAGGTCGGGCAAGTGGACGGACAGCACCATGATCCACAGGCAACGTTTCAAGCCGAAGCGGGAAATGATGAATCCACCCAGCAAGCCGCCCAGGGTCAGGGCGATGACGCCGATGGTGCCGTAGACGAGGCCCACCTGTTCCGTGCTGAGGCCCAGGCCGCCCTTCGCGACGGGGTCGAGCAGGAAGGGTGCGGCCAATTTGAGCAGTTGCGCTTCGCCCAGGCGGAACAGCAGCAAAAATCCCAGGATGACGAAAATATCCTTCTTCTTGAAGAAGGAGGCAAAGGTGGCGACGAACTCTTGCAGAGGAGAAATACCGACACCCTGGATGCTGGGCCGGTCATCCTTAGGCTTGGGCAAAATGAAATAGTGATACAGGAAGAGGGCGATGAACAAGCCCGCCAGGATGGCGAACACGACGGACCAGGCCAGTTGCACATTGCCCGTCGCATGCGTCAGGTAGCCGGCCAGGTACACGAGGCCGCCCTGGCCGGCGATCATGGCCAGGCGGTAAAACGTGCTGCGCACGCCCACAAAGGCCGCCTGCTGGTGCTCTTCCAGCCCCAGCATATAAAAGCCGTCGGCGGCGATGTCATGCGTGGCGGAACTGAAAGCCATCAGCCAGAAGATGGCCAGGCTGATCTGGAAAAAATGGGGCAGCGACGTCGTCAAGGCCACCAGCGCCAGCGCGGCGCCGATCACCAGCTGCAAGCCGACGATCCAGAAGCGCTTGGTGCGGTACATATCGATGAAGGGCGACCACAGGGGCTTGATAACCCAGGGCAAGTACAACCAGCTCGTATACAGCGCGATATCCGTATTGGAAAAACCGTAGTTCTTGTACATGATCACGGACAGTGTCATGACAACAACATACGGGATGCCCTGGCCGAAATACAGGGAGGGGATCCACAGCCACGGCTTATTCGCGCGCGCCGGGGCGGTTTGTTTCACAAGCTCCATACATCCTTCTTTGTCTCCCAGACAGAAGAATGCCGCGCCATCGGATCACGCCGCCAGTGCCGCCCGCACACTGCCGTCCGCGCCGGCCAACAATGCCTGTGCCTGGTTTGTGTTGATTTTTTTGATCAAGGCAACAATCGCCACCTTGACGTGATAGTGGCATTGCTCCAGCACGGTTCTGGCCTGCACTTCGCTGGCGCCGGTGGCGTGCATGGTCAGACGCACGGCCCGCCAGATCAGCTTGGCGTTGGTCGGCTTCAAGTCTACCATCAAGTTTCCGTAAGTTTTGTGCAAACCGACCATCAGGGCGCTGGAAATCGTGTTCAAGGTGATTTTTTGCGCCGTACCCGCTTTCAGGCGCGTGCTGCCGGAAATGACTTCCGTGCCCGTGTCGAGCACGATGCCGCATTGCGCCTCATGCGCCACGGGGGCGTCCACATTGTTGGCGATGCCGATCGTCAAGGCGCCGGCCTTGCGCGCGGCCAGCAGCGCGCCCAGCACATACGGCGTGGCGCCGGACGCGGCCAGCAGGATCACCACATCATTGCTCTGCGGCTGCAGGGCCAGCAAGTCCGCCTCGCCTTGCTGTAAATCATCTTCCGCCCCTTCGACGGCCGTGAACATGGCGCCCGCGCCGCCGGCCAGGATGGCGACGGCCCGCTCGGGCGGCCAGGAAAACGTGGGATTGAGTTCAACGCTGTCGAGCACGCCCAGGCGTCCCGACGTGCCCGCGCCCACGTACAGCAGGCGTCCGCCGGCCGCGATGCGGGGCAGGGCGGCCGTGATGGCGGCAGCAATGCCGGGCGACGCCAACCGAACGGCTTCGACGGCCCAGAACTGGTCATCGACCAGCGCCGCCACCAGTTGCTCCACCGGATACAGGTCCAGGTCCGGATGCCGCCGGCTCGGGGTTTCAGTTTTCAACATGATTTCAGAACATGGTTGACCGTGAAACCAGTTTAATACCAACGAGCGGGATCAACCATGAAAGGATGGCGGGCGGGCATAACGGGAGTTTATGGCCAGTGCAACTAGGCGTACTTCGCTACGGCGGCAAACCAGTTGCTGAATTTGTTCATTCAGTGGCCCAGAGGCAAGTTTCAGACCCGTTTATGTCTATACTTCAGTTCGACGCCAACATCCACGACACGCCCCATGATCGCTCGCCAATTGCTGTTCCTGTTTAGCGCCCTCGGCGCCATCAACGGCATTTTCCTGGCCGTCTATTTTTTCAGCCGCCGGCCACGCTGCCTCGCCGACTGCATGCTGGGGGCATTGCTGCTTGCCGTCGGGGTGCGCACCGCCAAGTCCGCTTTCCTCTACTTCAATCCTGCGATCGCCATCGAATTCCGCCAGCTGGGCCTGTCGGCCTGCCTGCTGATCGGTCCCTTGACCTATCTCTATGTACGCGCCTTCATCGCCGGGCTGGCGCAACGGCCTGCCGGACAAGAATGGCGCTGGCATCTGGGCTTGTCCTTCCTGCTGATCGGCATTGGCGTTGCCTTTCCGTATTCCGAGTATCGTGCTGTGTGGAACCAGTCGAGCCATGCCATTCATGTGTTCTGGCTATGCTACCTGCTGGCAACCGCCAGGCTGCTGTGGCAAAGCCGCCGCGCATGGTGGAACGAGGGACAGCGGATGGCGACCAGCAGCGTACTCCTGCTGAGCGTCTTTGCAGGCAGTTGTCTCATGTTGGCGGCATACGCGAGCACGCCGTTCACGTCCTATATTGTCGGCGCCTTGTCGTTCACCTTCTCGCTGCATGTGGCGGTGATGGTCTTTCTGCTGAGAAAGGAAATCCTGGCGCCTGCCGACCCGCAGCAAAAGTACCGGAATAGCCGCCTGACGCACGAAGATACGCTTGCCGTGCTCGCCGCGCTGGAACAACAGATGAGCGGGCAGAAATCCTATCTGAATCCGAACCTGACCCTGGCCCAGCTCGCCAAGCGGGCGGGATGCACGCAGGCGCAGGTGTCGCAGGTATTGAATGACAAGCTGGGCAAGAGCTTCACTACCTACGTCAACGAATACCGTATCGCCGAAGCGAAACAGGTATTGAGCGACGAGCCGCAATGGAACATGGATAGCGTCGCCGAGCGCTGCGGGTTCAATTCCAGTTCCACCTTCTACTCGACCTTCAAGAAAGTGGCTGGCCAGACTCCCGCCAGTTTCCGGGCCCAATCCAGCCAGGCGGCCAGGGCCATTTCCGCGTAAAACCACTCCGGAATCGCCATTCCGGAGTCTGAAATCATGTTTGGCGACATCAATTCCCCTGCATTTCGATAAATTATCGACCACCAGCGATCTGAAATAGTCGTTGCTCCGATAAACGCAGTTCTACATGCAGGGTACATCCATGATTCAGTTTTTATTGCGAACGATACTCGCCTGTTGCTTGTTAAGCATCACCGCCGTCGGCACCGCCGCAACCGCGGACCAGGACGAAAATGCCATCCGGGAAACCGTGCGCTTGTATATGCATGGCACCAGCTTTAACGTGCAGAGCGAGATCAACCAGGCCTTTTATGCCAATGCCCGCCTTTATCTGGACGGCAAAAACGATGCGGAATGGGAATTGAGCGGTCCGGAATACGCCAAACTCTTTTCCCAAGAGAAAATAGGGCAATTCAATGGGCGCCACGGGCGATTGATCAAGGTGGATGTGAGCGGCAAGGTGGCCACCGCCAAGGCCGAGATCCACATTCCCCAGCAAGGGGTACGCTATGTGGATGTCTTTCTGTTGAAAAAGATCGCCGGCAACTGGAAGATCATCAGCAAGTCGGCAGATCGCGAGCCGGCAGCCCCGCGCCAGGCACGCAAGGTGCTGCTGGTCGTGTCGAATGTGCATCAATATCCCGGCACAGAGGTTAACGCAGGCAATAATTTTCCGGAGATCGCGTATACCTATGATGTC
Organism: Janthinobacterium sp. SUN137; assembly: GCF_030587265.1. Taxonomy (NCBI): domain Bacteria; kingdom Pseudomonadati; phylum Pseudomonadota; class Betaproteobacteria; order Burkholderiales; family Oxalobacteraceae; genus Janthinobacterium; species Janthinobacterium sp. SUN137. Next base: position 11,893 of record NZ_JAPWHZ010000004.1, read on the forward strand.
TTTCGCAAAGCAGGGTACGCCGTCGATTTCGTCAGTCCCGAGGGGGGCGCCATTCCCCTGGAAATGATCGTCACGTCGGACGAACTACTCAAGAAGCATCTGTACGACAGTGATTTCATGTGGGCACTGGCCCATACCAAGCCCGTCGCCGAGGTCAGGGCAGACGACTATGCGGGCATGGCTTTCGTCGGCGGCGGTGCGGCCATCGTCGGCATCCCGGACAACAAGCCGCTGCAGGACATCGCCTTGCGTATCTACGAACAACAGGGCGGGGTGATCGCGGCCATCTGCCATGGCACCGAGGGCATCAAGAATCTGAAGCTGCGTGACGGTACTTTCCTGATCCAGGGCAAGGTGCTCACCTCGTTCCCCGATGCGTTTCTCAACAAGGAATCGCCGGTATACAAGGCCTATCCCTTTTCGGCAGAAGCCAGCATCAAGGGCCATGGCGGCATATTCAGGCACGGCGCCAACGGCAAGAGCCACGTCGAGGTCGACGGCCGGCTGGTGACGGGCATGAGCTGGGAGTCGTCCGTCGACGTGGCAGAATCCATGATCCGCCTGATCGAGCAGTAGATTTACGGAGCGCGGCGCATTTCCGCCACAAAATCGTAATGATCGCTGCGGCAATACGAATGCGTGAGTTCCACCGCTTCGCCCGACTCCAGGTAGGCGATGCGCGTGATGAACAGCACGGCCTGGCCATCGGGGATGCCCAGTTGCTTGGCCAGCACGTCCGTCGCATTCATGGCGCGGATGTGCTGCAAGGCGCGCACGGGGGCCTTCTTGATGCTGCTCAAGTATTCATACAGCGAGTCGCCCATGGTATCCGGGTCCGGCACCACGCTGAACGGCAGCACGCTCACTTCATACGCCATCACGACATCGTCGGCCAGGCGCAAGCGCTCCAGGCGCGCCACTTTCGTGTTCTGCGCCAGGCCCAGGCTCAGCTGTTCATCGCTGCTGGCGATGACGACTTCGCGCTTGAGCCAGCGCGAACCGGGGCGGTAGCCGCGCTGCTGCAGTTGCTCGGAAAAGCTCGACAGGTTCGACAGCGGCTGCTCGATGCGCGGGGCAATATAGTTGCCCGAGCCGCGGCGGCGCACGACGAGACCTTGCTCGACGAGCTGGTCGATGGCCTTGCGGGCAGTCACGCGCGATACGTCAAGCAGTTCGGACAGGGTACGTTCGGATGGCAGGGCCTGGTCTACCTGGTAGCGGCCGTTGCGTACGTCATCGCTCAGCTTGCGGGCGATCTGCATATATAAAGGCGAATTGTCATTTAAATCGACCTTGAGTTCTACGCTGGTCTGGCTCATACAGTTCTCCTTGTCCTCCTAGTGTAATAGCGATGGCGCCTGCGCGTAGCCCGTCCACCCATGAATAAATGGAAAATGACCATAAATAACGGTTATACACTTAAAAAAACAATGTTTTACCGTACGTATAGCTTTGTATTATAGATAAATAAGCAATTTTCATTAGCCATGTAAACCATCGCGCCCTATGCTGGTGACGCCTCCACCACATCGGACAACAGGGAAACATGCACAATAAAATGACGGGTTTACTGGGCTTGCTGCTGCTGGGCACGACCTGGAGCGCGCTGGCCGCCCCGCCCGGCAGCGGCAGCGACTTGGTCTCTCAAAACGTAGGGCCGCGCGCGCTCGATGCCACGCTGGCCGCCATCGTCGACGATACGGCCCACCCGCTGGCCAGCCTGTCCGTGCTGGCCATCCGCCATGGCAAGGTGTCGTATCAGCAACAATTTGGCTACCGGCACATGGCCGCCACGCCGGCGGACAGCTTGCCCGTGACGCCCGCTACCCTGTTCCGCATCGCTTCCGTCTCGAAGATGATGACCACGCTGGGCCTGATGCGGCTGGTCGAGCAGGGCAAGCTGAGCCTGGACCAGGACGTGGGCATTTATCTGGGCTTTTCCCTGCGCAACCCGCATTTCCCCCAGCAACCGTTGACCCTGCGCAGCTTGCTCAGCCACACTTCCTCGCTGCGCGACGCGGGCGGCTACGCCTGGGGGCCGGAACGCAGCCTGCGCGACGTGTTTACGGCCGGCGGCGACAGCATGTGGGATCGCGCCGCAGCGCCGGGCCGCTACTTTACGTATTGCAACCTGAACTGGGGCGTGATCGGCACGGTGATGGAAAAGGTCACGGGCGAGCGCTTCGACTTGCTGATGCGCCGTCTGCTGCTCGATCCCCTCGACGTGCGCGGCGGCTACAACCCGGCCGCCTTTTCCCCGGAAGAGGTCGCCAATACGGCCACCCTGTACCGCAAGCGCACGCTGGAAACGGAAGTGTGGCAGCCGCACGGGCCATGGATCGCCCAGGCCGACGATTTTTACCAGCGCCCACCGGCCGGCATGGCCAGCTATGTGATCGGTAGCAACGCCACCGTCTTCAGTCCCACGGGCGGCTTGCGCATTTCCGCCGCGGGACTGGGCAAGGTCATGCAAATGCTGCTCGACGGGGGCCGCTACCAGGATCAGCAGCTATTGCAGCCGGCCAGCATCGCGCTGATGTTTGGCCGGCAATGGCAATTGGCGCCAGACGCCAGCAATGGCGACAGCGAGCGGGGCCTGTACCGCGCTTGGGGGCTGGGCAACCAGCAATTCGACGCGGTGGCGGGGCAGGGCAATGGCCTGGTCGAGGGCGCCAGCTTCACGGCCGTGGGCCATTTGGGCGACGCGTATGGCCTGGTGTCCGCCTTCGTGCTCGATTTCAAGAACCGGAACGGCATGGTGATGCTGGTGGGCGGCACGGGCAGCGATCCCGAACGCTATCCTGGCATCTATTCCGCCATGGGTCGCAGCGAGGAATTGATACTCACCACCCTATACCGTGGTGCGATTGGCAAGCATGAATAATTTGCACCGAAATAGTGCATTCCTGAAAGTTATGGCTGCACCATGATGTTTCATTGGCTCCCCGACCGGCCAGCCTCTAAGCTCTTCCCGAATGCTCCCGCACCATGGGAGCGCAACGCAGCGAGGCAACATGCAGCAACAAGTCATCATCATCGGCGGCGGCATCGTCGGTCTGACATCGGCCTGGTGGCTGGCCGAGGCCGGCTACAGGGTCACTGTACTGGAACGCAATGAACAAGTGGCGATCGCCGCCAGCTACCGCAATGGCGGCCAGCTCAGCTATCGCTATGTGGCGCCCTTGGCGGACGCGGGCGTGCCCTTCAAAGCCCTGCAGTGGCTGCTGCAAAAAGACGGTCCGCTGCGCTTCCGTCCCGAAGCGGACTGGCGCCAATGGCGCTGGATGGCCAGTTTCTTGCGCAATTGCAACAGCGCCAACAATGCCCGCACGACGGCCAAGCTGCTGCAACTGGGCGAATGGAGCCGCGCCGGCATGGCGCAGCTGGAGTTGACGGTGCCGCCGGAAGCGTATGCCTGGCGCGATGCAGGTAAACTCATCGTCTACCGCACGCCCGCCATCTTTCAACGGGCCGTGGCGCGGCCCGAGTCGGAAGAGGCGCGCGTCGTGCTGTCTCCGTCTGAAGCCGTACAGCGCGAACCGGCGCTGGCGGCCCTGCAGGGTGCCCTGGCGGGCGGCATTTTTACCGAAGGAGAAGCCGTGGCCGATTGCCACGCCTTTTGCCTGGCCCTGGAAGCGCGTTTGCTGCAGCACCCGAACTTTTCCCTCCTGCTGAAAGGCGAGGCGCGCCGCCTCGTCACGCACAAGGGCAAGGTCACGGGCGTCGACACCAGCCTGGGCCTGTTGCAGGCAGATCACTATGTGCTGGCGGCCGGCATCCAGAGCCGCGACCTGGCCGCCACGGCAGGCATCTACCTGCCCCTGTACCCGTTGAAAGGCTACAGCCTGACGGCGCCCATCCGCGCACAGGACCAGGCGCCCGAGATCAGCATCACGGATTTCGAGCGCAAGGTGCTGTATGCGCGCATAGGCGGCGACCTGCGCGTGGCCGCCATGGTCGACATGGTGGGTGCCGACAACAGCATCGACTGGAACCGCATCGCCGGCCTGACGCGGCTGGCGCGCGAAGCCATGCCGCACGGCGCGGACTACGACCAGGCCACGGCCTGGGCCGGCCTGCGCCCCGCCACGCCGAACAGCGCACCGCTGGTGGGCGCCAGCAAAGTCGGCAATCTGTGGCTGAACGTGGGCCATGGTCCACTGGGCTTTACCTTTGCCGCCGGCACGGCGCGCATCCTGGCCGACCTCATGGCGGGCAAGGCGCCGCCGTTCGCGCTGGACTTCCTCAGCCCGAAAAAATAGCTGCCCAAGGCGGCGCGCACGCGCCGCTGCCTTTATGGCGGATAATTGCGGAACTTTTCCGTTCCCTGTCTGCCAGCGCATGCCCACACCCTCGACATCTGCCGCCTGCCCCTGTGGCGGCGCCTCCTACGCCAGTTGCTGCGGCCCGTATATCGCGGGCGACGCCGTGCCGCCCACGGCCGAAGCCCTGATGCGCTCGCGCTACACTGCCTTCACCTTGCGCGACGAGCCCTATCTGCGCGCCACCTGGCACGCCAGCACCTGTCCCACCGACGCCTTATTCGCCGAAGAAGAAAAAGTCCACTGGCTGGGACTTGAGGTAAAATCTGCTTTACGTTTACGTCAACGTAAAGCAGAATCAGCAGATCAAGCCGAAGAGATACAGCGCGACAGCGTGGAATTCGTGGCCCGCTACAAGGTCAACGGCCGCGCGCACCGCCTGCATGAAGTGAGCCGCTTCGTGCGCGAGGCGGACAATAGCAGTGGTGGCGCCCTGCGCTGGTTTTATCTCGACGGCAGTTTTCCCGAATAGCGCGACCCGAGAGACCGGGCGATAATAAAAAGGAACCGCAATGCCGCACATCGAAAGCAAACTCAATCCGCGCAGTGAAGATTTCAAGGCCAATGCCGCGGCCATGCAAGCCATCGTCGACGATCTGCGCGACAAGGTCGAGAAAATCGCGGCCGGCGGCGGCGAGGCGGCGGCCGCCAAGCACCTGGCGCGCGGCAAGCTGCTGCCGCGCGACCGCGTGCAGATGCTGCTCGATCCCGGCACGCCCTTCCTCGAGTTTTCCCAGATGGCGGCCTACGCCATGTACCAGGACGCCAAGGGCGTCGATGCGGCGCCGGCCGCCGGCATCATCACGGGCATCGGCAGGGTCTCGGGCCAGGAATGCGTCATCGTCTGCAACGACGCCACCGTCAAGGGCGGCACGTATTACCCGATGACGGTGAAAAAGCATTTGCGCGCCCAGGAAATCGCCGACCAGAACAACCTGCCCTGCATCTACCTGGTCGACTCGGGCGGCGCCAACCTGCCGAACCAGGACGACGTCTTCCCCGACCGCGACCATTTCGGCCGCATCTTTTACAACCAAGCGAATTTGTCGGCCAAGGGCATCCCGCAAATCGCCGTGGTGATGGGCTCTTGCACGGCGGGCGGCGCGTATGTGCCTGCCATGAGCGACGAATCGATCATCGTCAAGGAGCAGGGCACGATTTTCCTCGGCGGCCCGCCGCTCGTGAAAGCGGCGACGGGTGAAGTGGTGACGGCCGAAGACCTGGGCGGCGGCGACGTGCACACGCGCTTGTCCGGCGTGGTCGACCACCTGGCGCAGAACGACCTGCACGCGCTGTCGCTGGCGCGCACCATCGTCTCAAACCTGAACCGTAAAAAACCGCAGCAGATGGCCTTGCGCGACTCCGTCGAACCGAAATACCCGACCCAGGAACTGTATGGCGTGATCCCCGTCGACACGCGCAAACCGTTCGACGTGCGCGAGGTGATCGCGCGCATCGTCGACGGCAGCGATTTCGACGAATTCAAGGCCCGCTACGGCACCACCCTGATCTGCGGCTTCGCGCATATCTATGGCGTAAAAGTCGGCATCATCGCCAATAACGGCATCTTGTTCTCCGAATCGGCCCTGAAAGGCACGCATTTCATCGAATTGTGCTGCCAGCGAAAGATCCCGCTCGTCTTCCTGCAAAACATCACGGGCTTCATGGTGGGCCGCAAATACGAAAACGAGGGCATCGCCCGCAATGGCGCCAAGATGGTGACGGCCGTCGCGACGGCTAGCGTGCCAAAGTTCACGGTGATCATCGGCGGCAGCTTCGGCGCCGGCAATTACGGCATGTGCGGCCGCGCGTTTTCGCCCCGCTTCATGTGGATGTGGCCGAATGCCCGCATTTCCGTCATGGGCGGCGACCAGGCCGCATCCGTGCTGGCCACCGTCAAGCGTGACGGTATCGAAGGCAAGGGCGGGCAGTGGAGCGCGGACGAGGAAGCGGCCTTCAAGCAGCCGATCAAGGAGCAATACGAACACCAGGGCCACCCGTACTACGCCACCGCGCGCCTGTGGGACGATGGCGTGATCGACCCGGCCGACACCCGCATGGTGCTGGGCCTGGGCCTGTCGGCCGCCTTGAACGCGGAAATCCCGGACACGAAGTTCGGCGTATTCCGCATGTAAGCGGCATTCAGGGAGAAGATAATGGAATTTGAAACCTTAAAGCTGGTCATCGAAGGCAATGTCGCCACCGTGACCCTGAACCGCCCCGACGTGCGCAATGCCTTCAACGAGACGACGATCGCCGAACTAGCGCGCGCCTTCGAGGGCCTGGGACGCAGCGACATGGTGCGCGCCATCGTGCTGGCAGCGAATGGCGCGGCCTTTTGCGCCGGCGCGGACTTGAACTGGATGAAGAAGATGGCAGGCTACACGCATGCCGAAAACCAGTCCGACGCGCTGCAGCTGGCGCAGATGCTGCGCACGATTTACCTGTGTCCGAAACCCGTGGTGGCGAAGGTCCAGGGCGACTGCTATGCGGGCGGCATGGGCCTCGTCGCCGCATGCGATATCATTCTGGTTGCGGAAGACGTGCATTTCTGCCTGAGCGAAGTGCGGCTGGGACTGATTCCCGCCACTATTTCACCGTATGTCATCAAGGCCATGGGCGAAAACGCGGCACGCCGCTATTTCCTGACCGCCGAGCGATTCTCCGCTCAGGAAGCGCTGCGCATCGGCTTTGCCCACGAGGTAGTCGAGGCAGACGCGCTGGACGCGAAAACGGCCGAGGTGCTCAAAGCGCTGACGGGCAACAGCCCGCACGCCGTGGCGCAAGCGAAAACGCTGGTGCGCGAGATCGTCGGCCAACCCGTCGACGACGCGCTGCTGGCGGACACCGCCGAGCGCATCGCGCAGATCCGCGCCTCGGAGCAGGGACGCGAAGGCGTGCAATCGTTCCTCGACAAGCGCAAGCCGAGTTGGCTCATGGGCTAGCAATATCATTGGAGCAGTTTTGAAAGCAGAAAAACAATCGGGCTGGGTCGAACGCAGTCTGCGCAGCGTGTGGCATCCGTGCACGCAAATGCAGCACCACGAGACGGTCCCATTGATCCCCGTCAGCCACGGCCGCGGCGCCTGGCTGTATGATCACGAAGGACGACGCTACCTGGACGCCATCAGCTCCTGGTGGGTGAACCTGTTCGGCCACGCGAATCCGCGCATCAATGCGGAGCTGAAGGACCAGCTGGACCGCCTGGAACACGCGATGCTGGCCGGCTTTACGCATGAACCGGTGATCGAGCTGTCAGAAAAGCTCTCCGCCTTGACGGGCGGCGTGCTTGGCCACAGCTTTTACGCGTCCGACGGGGCCTCGGCCGTGGAAATCGCCCTGAAAATGAGTTTTCACGCCTGGCGCAACAGCGGCAAGAGTGAAAAACAGGAATTCGTCTGCCTGAAAGGCAGCTACCACGGCGAAACCATCGGCGCGCTGGCCGTCACGGACGTCGCCCTGTTCAAGGATGCCTACGGCCCTTTGCTGCGCGCAACGCAGACGGTGATGTCGCCCGACTTTCGCCAGGCGGCCGAAGGCGAATCGGCCCAAGACGTGGCGCGCCGCGCCGCCTTTGAAGTGGAACAGCTGTTCCAGCAGAAATCAGAAAAAATCGCCGCCATCATCATCGAACCGCTGGTGCAGTGCGCCACGGGCATGGCCATGCACGACCCGCTGTACCTGTCGCTGGTGCGCGCCCTGTGCGACCGTTATCAAGTCCATTTGATCCTCGATGAAATCGCCGTCGGCTGCGGCCGCACGGGCACCTTCTTTGCATGCGAACAGGCCGGCATCTGGCCCGATTTCGTCTGCCTGTCGAAAGGCATCAGCGGCGGCTATCTGCCTTTATCGCTGGTGATGACGCGCGAAGACATCTACCAGGCCTTCTACAGCACCGACGTGCGCCGCGGCTTCCTGCATTCGCACTCGTACACGGGCAACCCGCTGGCTTGCCGCGCCGCGCTGGCGACCCTGTCCATCTTCGAGGAAGACGATGTGCTGACGGCCAACCGGGTGCGCGCCGCAAAAATCACGCAAGCGCTGGCGCCGCTGGCGCAGCATGAAAAAGTACACAATTTCCGCCAGCAGGGCATGATCTGGGCGTTTGACGCCGTCGATGCAGCGCCCGATTTCTCGCGCCGCTTCTTCAGCACGGCGCTGGAACACGAACTGTTGATGCGCCCCATCGGTTCCACCGTCTACCTGATGCCGCCGTACATCCTCGACGACGCAGAGATCGCGGGCCTGGGCCAGCAGACCCTGGCCGTCTTCAATCATGTGATCGGGGCCTGAGATGGAACTGATCGCCCGATTACAACAGCAGCTGCAAGGGCTGGAAGAGCGCAGCCTGATCCGCCGCCGGCGCACCGTCGACACGCCGTGCGCGCCGCGCCTGACGGTGGACGGCCGCGACATGCTGGCCTTTTGCAGCAATGACTACCTGGGCCTGGCGTCGCATCCGCGCATCGTCGCGGCGCTGAAAGAGGGCGCCGACCTGTATGGCGCCGGCAGCGGCGCGTCGCACCTGATCAGCGGCCATGGCCGCGCCCACGCGCAGCTGGAAGAGCGCCTGGCGACGTTCGTGGGCGCCAACCTGGAAAACGCCCGCGCCCTGTATTTCTGCACCGGCTACATGGCTAATCTGGCCGTGCTGACGGCCCTGTCGGCGGGCGACGCGAACGCGGAGATTTTCTCGGAAGCGCTGAACCACGCCTCGCTGATCGACGGCACGCGCCTGGCCCGCGTGAAAACGCGCGTATATCCGCACGCGGACCTCGATGCCCTGGCGGCCCTGCTGGCGGCCAGCACGGCGAAAACCAAGATCGTCGTCACCGACAGCGTCTTCAGCATGGATGGCGACCTGGCGCCGCTGCCCGCGCTGCTGGCCCTGTGCGAACAATACGGCGCCTGGCTGGTGGTCGACGACGCGCACGGTTTCGGCGCGCTGGGAGCCAACGGCCGCGGCGCGCTCGAACACTTCGACCTGCATTCGCCCTACCTCGTGTACGTGGGCACCCTGGGCAAGTCGGCCGGCGTGGGCGGCGCCTTTGTGTGCGCGCACGAAGCCGTGATCGACACCCTGATACAAAAGGCGCGCCCGTACATCTTCACTACGGCGGCCGCGCCCGCGCTGGCGCATGCGCTCTTGGCCAGCCTGGACATCATCGCCGGCGAGGAAGGCCGGCAACGCCGCGCCCACCTGGCGGCGCTGGTGGCGCAATGGAACGACGGCCTGCAGCTGCAACGCTGGCAAGCCTTGCCCTCGGTGACCGCCATCCAGCCCGTCATCATCGGCGAGAACGCGGACATGCTGGACATCGCCGCCACCCTGTATGAACAGGGCCTGTGGGTCGGCGCCATCCGCCCGCCCACCGTGCCGGCGGGGTCGGCGCGCCTGCGCGTCACCCTGTCGGCCGGCCATACGGCGCAGGAAGTGGCGCAATTGATCAACGCAGTCAACACCCTGGAAAGGACTCACCATGAGCCTTGATGATCCTATCGTGGCGGAAGTGCTGGCGGACCTGGCGCCGGCCGTGCAGCCGGCTCCGGCCATTGCCGGCCTGCCCTCGCGCTTTGCCTGTTTCGTCACCGGCACCGACACGGAAATCGGCAAGACATTGACGTCGTCGGCCCTGCTGCACGCACTGGTCGCGCGCGGCGTGCGCGCCTGCGGCATGAAGCCGGTCGCCGCCGGCGCCGAAATGCGCGACGGCGAACTGCATAATGAAGACGCCGACAGCCTGATCGCGGCCGGCAACGTCACCATGCTGCGCAGCCTGACGACGCCCTACATGCTGAAGGAACCGGCCGCGCCGCATATCGCCGCCGCACTGGAAGGCGTCAGCATCGAATCGGTGCCCATCCTGGCCGCCTACCTGGAAATCGCCGCCGCCTCGGACGCCGTGGTGGTCGAAGGCGTGGGCGGTTTCCGCGTGCCGCTGTCGCCCGGTTTCGACTCGGCCGACCTGGCGCAGCAACTCGACCTGCCCGTGATCCTCGTGGTCGGCATGCGCCTGGGCTGCATCAGCCAGGCCTTGCTGACGGTGGAAGCCGTCGAAGCGCGCGGCTTGACGGTCGTCGGCTGGGTCGCCAACACGCTGGAAGTGGAAATGCGCTTCCTCGACGAAAATATCGATGCGCTGATCGAGCGCATCCCGGCGCCGCTGCTGGGCAGGGTGCCGCGCCTGGCGCAGCCGAGCGCGCAAGCGGCGGCGGCGTATCTCGATTTCACCGGCTTGCCCAACTGGCCGGCGCAGCATCCCAACACTTAATGTAGCTAAAAAATAGAAGCGAAGGAATCACCATGTCTTTAGTCCAAGAAGCAGCAAAAACCGTCGAACTGCACCGCCCTGCGGCGCGCATCACCGTGCCGGAAGCGGCCACCTGGCCCGTCGCCGACGTGCTGGCCCTGTTCGACCTGCCATTCAATGACCTGATGTTCAAGGCCCAGCAAACCCACCGCGTCAACTTCCCCGACGGCGACGTGGAACTGGCGACCCTGTTGTCGATCAAGACGGGCGGCTGCGAGGAAGACTGCGGCTACTGCCCGCAGGCGGCCCGCTACGACACGGGTGTGGAAGCGAAAAAAATCCTCGACATCGACACGGTGCTCGACGCGGCGCGCCAGGCAAAAGCCAACGGCGCCACGCGCTTCTGCATGGGCGCCGCCTGGCGCAGCCCGAAAGAGCGCGACATGGAAAAAGTCGAAGAGATGGTGACCAAGGTCAAGGCGCTGGGCCTGGAAACATGCGCTACTTTGGGTATGCTGGAAGAAGGACAAGCGGACCGCCTGAAGAACGCGGGCCTCGACTTCTACAACCACAACCTCGATACGGCGCCCGAGTTCTACGACAACGTCATCTCGACGCGCGAATACCAGGACCGCCTGGACACCCTGGGCCGCGTGCGCGAAGCGGGCTTGAAAGTATGCTGCGGCGGCATCGTCGGCATGGGTGAAACGCGCTTGCAGCGCGCGGGCCTGATCGCCCAGCTGGCCAATCTGAATCCGTATCCGGAATCGGTGCCCGTCAACCACCTGGTGCAGGTGGAAGGCACGCCACTGTACGGCATGGAAGCGCTCGATCCGTTCGAATTCGTGCGCACCATCGCCGTGGCCCGCATCACCATGCCGAAGGCGCGCGTGCGCCTGTCGGCGGGTCGCCGCCAGATGGGCGAAGCCGTGCAAGCCATGTGCTTCCTGGCTGGCGCCAATTCCATCTTCTACGGCGACAAGCTGCTCACCACCGACAACCCGGAAGCGGAAGACGACCGCGTCCTGTTGAACAAGCTGGGCCTGCAAACGCGCGGCGCCATGCTGGACTCGGTACAGAAAGAGAAGTGCGGCTGCTGATCCAGCCATCGGAATGCGCCCCACCAGGGCGCATTCCTTCATCGCGACACCTCAGATAAAAAACTTCCAGCCACGAGCTGCAAAGAGAGAGACCATGTTCACTAAAATCCTGATCGCCAACCGCGGCGAAATCGCTTGCCGTGTCGCCGCTACCGCGCGCCGCATGGGCATCCAGACCGTCGCCGTGTATTCGGAAGCGGACGCCAACGCCAAGCACGTCGCCGTGTGCGACGAAGCCGTCCTGATCGGCCCCGCGCCGGCCAAGGAAAGCTATCTGTGCGGCGACAAGATCATCGCCGTGGCGCTGGCGACAGGGGCGCAGGCGATCCATCCCGGCTACGGCTTCCTGTCCGAAAACGCGGATTTCGCCGACGCCTGCCACGCGGCGGGCCTCGTCTTCATCGGCCCGCCGGCGTCCGCCATGCGCGCCATGGGTTCCAAATCGGCCGCCAAGTCGCTGATGGAAAAGGCGAATGTACCGCTGGTGCCCGGCTACCATGGCGAGGAACAGGATGCGGACTTTTTGCACACGCAAGCCGACAAGATCGGCTACCCCGTCCTGCTGAAGGCTTCGGCCGGCGGCGGCGGCAAGGGCATGCGCGTCATCGACAACAGCGCCGACTTCAAGGCCGCGCTGGCCTCGTGCAAGCGCGAAGCGATCAGCTCTTTCGGCGACGACAAGGTGCTGGCCGAAAAATACCTGTCGCGCCCGCGGCATATCGAAATCCAGGTGTTCGCCGACACGTTCGGCAACTGCATCTACCTGTTCGAGCGCGATTGCTCGGTGCAGCGCCGCCATCAAAAGGTGCTGGAAGAAGCGCCGGCGCCGGGCATGCCGGCCGAGCGCCGCGCAGCCATGGGCGAAGCGGCCGTCGCCGCCGCCAAGGCCGTCGGCTACGTGGGCGCCGGCACGGTGGAATTCATCGCCAACCAGGATGGTTCGTTCTACTTCATGGAGATGAACACGCGCCTGCAGGTCGAGCATCCGGTGACGGAAATGATCACCGGCACCGACCTGGTGGAATGGCAGTTGCGCGTCGCCTTTGGCGAGCCGCTGCCGAAAAAACAGAGCGAACTGGCGATCCACGGCCACGCCATCGAGGCGCGCATCTACGCGGAAAATCCGGAGAAGGGCTTCCTGCCGTCGATCGGCACCCTGCGCCACATGCAGTCGCCATCGGCCGTCACGTTCGAACTGGGTGGCACGGTCGTGCCGGCGTCCGTGCGCATCGATTCGGGCGTGCGCGAAGGCGACGCCATTTCGCCATTCTACGACCCGATGATCGCCAAGCTGATCGTCTGGGGCGCGGACCGCCGCGAAGCGCTGGCGCGCATGGCGCAAGCGCTGTCGGAATACCAGATCGTCGGCCTCGCCAGCAATATCGCCTTCCTGAAACGCCTGGTCGAAGGCCAGGCATTTTCCAGCGCGGACCTGGACACGGGTTTGATCGAGCGCAATCAAGAGTCGCTGTTCCCCGCCCTGCAGGCGGCGCCCGACACGGCCCTGGCGCTGGCGTCCGTGGCCCTGCTGCTGGAAGAAAAAGCGGCCGCCGAAGCGCAATCGGCCAACCGCGCCGACCCATGGGGCAATGCCCTGGGCTGGCGCTTGAACAGCACCCTGGGACGCAGCCTGGCATTTGCCGACGAATTCGCGCTGGCCGGCGACAGCAAGGCCTATGCCGCGCGCATCGCCTACCAGACGGATGGCTGGCTGTTCAACGGCCAGCCCCTGACATTGACGGCGCGCAAAGGCAACGAGCTGCACATCAAGCTGGGCGAGCGTGCCGTGCATGGCACCGTGCTGCGCGACGGCGAGCAATTCCACGTGTTCACCAGCGGCTTGCACCACACCCTGCACTACAGCGACCCGATGGCGCATGCGGGCGAAACGGAAGCGGAAGGCGGCCGCCTGACGGCGCCGATGCCGGGCAAGGTCGTCGCCGTGCTGGTCAACCAAGGCCAGGACGTCAAGAAGGGCGAGCCGCTGGTCATCATGGAAGCGATGAAGATGGAGCACACGATCGCCGCGCCGCACGACGGCCTGGTGGAAGAGGTGCTGTACGCGGTCGGCGACCAGGTGGCCGATGGCGCGCCGCTGCTGGCCTTCAAGGCCGCCGCCTGAGGAGCGCTCTTGGAAACCTCGATGCGCATCCTGTTACAGCGCGCGGACGGCAAGGAAGCGGCGTGGATCAGCGACTTCCGTGACTTGCTGCCCGAAGCCGAGATTGTCTTCTGGCGCGAGGGCGAGTCGTTCGCGCCCTACGACTATGCCGTCGTGTGGCAGCCGCCCGCCGCCATGCTGCCCGTATTGAGCGAAGTCAAAGCCATCTTCAACACGGGCGCGGGCGTCGACGCGCTGCTGAAATTCGGCGACGCGCTGCCGGCCCACGTGCCGCTGGTGCGCCTCGATGACGCAGGCATGGGCGTGCAGATGGCCGAATATGTGAGCCACGCCGTGCTGCGCCACTTCCGCCGTTTCGACGACTACGAGGCGCAGGGCCGCGCCGGCATCTGGCAACCGCTGCCCGCATTCGACAAGGGGGATTTCCCCGTCGGCGTGCTTGGCATGGGCGTGCTGGGCACCCGCGTGCTGCAAGCGCTGGCGCAGTTCGAATTCCCCCTGCGCGGCTGGAGCCGCAGCCAGAAACACGTCGATGGCGTGCAGTGCTTTGCGGGCGAAGAGGAGCTGGAAGCCTTTTTACGCGGCACGCGCGTGCTGGTCTGCATGCTGCCGCTCACGCCGGACACGCACAACCTGCTCGACCGCGCGCGCCTGTCGATGCTGCTGCCGGGCGCCTACGTCATCAACGTGGCGCGCGGTGCGCATCTCGCCGAACCGGATTTGCTGACCCTGATCCGCTCCGGGCACATCGCCGGAGCGACCTTGGACGTGTTCCGCAACGAGCCGCTGCCGCAGCAGCACCCGTTCTGGCAAGAACCGCGCATCACCATCACGCCGCATATTTCGGCCGCCACCCTGCGCCGCGAAAGCGTGGCGCAAATCGCCGCCAAAATGCGCCGCCTGCACGCCGGCGACTCTGTCGCCGGCATCGTCAACCGTTTGCAAGGATATTGAGATGAACCCTACTACCAGTCTGCCCAAGCAGGTCAAGATCGTCGAAGTGGGTCCGCGCGACGGCCTGCAAAACGAGAAGGAAACCATCAGCGCCGCCGTCAAGATCGAACTGGTCGACCGCCTGACGTTGGCCGGCTTCGCCAATATCGAGGCGGCGTCCTTCGTCTCGCCGAAATGGGTGCCGCAGATGGCCACCAGCGCGGAAGTCATGGAGAAAATCGCACGCCGCCCCGGCACGATTTACTCGGCGCTGACACCGAACATGCAGGGTTTCGATGCCGCGCTGGCGGCGCAGGCCGATGAAGTGGTGATCTTCGGCTCCGCTTCCGAGGCGTTCTCGCAAAGGAACATCAACTGCTCCATCGCCGAATCGATCGCCCGCTTCGAAGGCGTGGCGAAAGCGGCCAAGGAACACGGCCTGCGCCTGCGCGGCAGCATCAGCTGCGCCTTCGGCTGCCCCTACCAGGGCGACGTGCCGCTCGACGCCGTGGCCGACGTGGTGAAACGCATGCGCGACCTGGGCTGCGACGAAATCGACATCGCCGACACCATCGGCGTGGCCACGCCGCGCAAGACGCAGGCGGTAATGGAGCGCGCGATCCAGGCTTTCCACGTGGGAGGCCTGTCCGGCCACTTCCACGACACCTATGGCCAGGCGCTGGCGAATATCTACGCCAGCCTGGAAACGGGCATCGCGATCTATCACTCGTCCGTCTCCGGCCTGGGCGGCTGCCCCTACGCCAAGGGCGCCACCGGCAACGTGGCCACCGAAGACGTGCTGTACCTGATGCAGGGGCTGGGCATTGCCACCGGCATCGACCTGGACCTGGTCGTCGATGCGGGGCAGTTCATCTCGCAGCAGCTGGGGCGCAAAGGATCGAGCCGGGCGGGAAACGCCATTGCGGCGAAACGCCTGGGGTAATTGCAAAGGGGCTGCGGCCCCTTTTTGCTGCCGGCCTCGCGCCGCAGGCGCTACAGACGAAAAAAAACCCAAGAGCCTAAACTCTTGGGTTTTTTTCTACAAATTTGGTCGGAGTACAAGGATTCGAACCTTGGACCCCCTGGTCCCAAACCAGGTGCGCTACCGGGCTGCGCCACACTCCGAAGACCAAGATAATACAGGCCGTATCGACTTCGGTCAAGGGTCAGGTGAAACTCTGTGTAAATTATTTACGCGCGGCACTGGAACCCATGTATTTTTCAAAACGATTGAAGTATGCGACACTGGCTTGGCAAGTTTTCCCGATCAGACATGAAGGTGACGACGGCAATGGAGTTCAGGATAGAAAGAAGCGACGGTGGCCGGCCCCTGCCGAACCGCCGCGGCATCGTGCTGGGCATCGCCGTGTCCCTGCTGCTGCATGGCGCCTTGATCACTCTGTGGCGCCATGTGCAGCCGGCCGCGCGGATGGACACGGCCCCGCGCGTGGAATCGATCGCCGTGTGGATACGTCCGCTGGCCGCCAAGCCGCCTCCGCCGCCCGTCGAAGTGGTCAAGCCGAAACGCGAACCCAAGCCCATCAGCAAGCCGAAACTCGCCACGGTCCGGGAAACGCCGGCGGCGGCGACGGCGCCCGTGCCAGGTCCGCAAGCCATCACGGTCGTCCCGGCAGCACCGGCCACGCCGGCGGCCAGTGCCGATACCTTCAGGCAAGAAACCCCGGAAACACCGAAATTCGACATGGACGCGGCCAGGCGGACGGCGCGCAAGATGGCGGGCGAACGCGATCCGTCCAAGGTGGGCACGGCCGTGGGGCAAATCCCCGACAAGCCGCTGCAAACGGAAACCCAGCTGGCGCGCGACATCGCACAAGGCAAGCGCGGCGATTGCCGCACCGCCTATTCTGGCGCGGGCTTGCTGGCGCCCGTGCTGATGCTGCTCGACAAGAAGGATAGCGGCTGCAAGTGGTGATTATTTAGCAACACCCCATCATGGGTATGCCACCATCAGATTATTCCTGCCCCTTCAACTGCAGCGCCCGCTCATACAGGGCGTTTTTCTTGCGGCCCGTGATCTGCGCCGTCAAATTCGCCGCCTGCTTGACGCTGCATTCGGCCAATAAAATATTCAGGATGCGTTCCGCTTCCACGTCTTCCGCGTCCTGCGCTTCCGTGGCGCCTTCCAGCAAGACGACAAATTCTCCCTTTTCCCGGTGCGCGTCGGCGCGTATCCACGCCTCCGCCTCGGACAGGGGGCAGCGGTGGATTTCCTCGAACAGTTTCGTCAGTTCGCGCGCGAACACCACCTGGCGCGTCGGCTCGAACGCCGCCGCCAGGGCCGTGGCGCAATCGAGGATGCGGTGCGGCGCCTCATAGAACACCATGGTGGCCGTCACGCCGCGCAGGCTGTGCAGCATGTTTTCACGCTGCTTGGCCTTGGCTGGCAGGAAGCCGACAAAGTAAAACTGGTCATTCAGCAAGCCGCTGGCGGAAATGGCCGTGATCGCCGCCGATGGACCGGGCAGGGGCAGCACGCGCAAGCCGGCCGCACGCACGGCGTCGACGATGCGCGCGCCCGGGTCGGACACGGCGGGCGTGCCGGCGTCGGAGACGAGGGCGATGCGCTCGCCGGCGTGCAGGCGGGCAATCAAAGTTTGCGCCACTTCGCGTTCATTATGTTGATGCGCCGCAATCAACGGCTTGTTCAAGCCAAAGCGCGTCAGCAGGTGCGCCGTATTGCGCGTATCTTCACAGGCGACGGCATCGGCAAGGCTCAGCAAATGCAGCGCGCGCAGGCTGATATCGGTCACATTGCCGATCGGCGTGGCCACTATATACAATGTTGCGATAGGATAGACCTGGTGCGCCGCCTCTGTCATGATGGGCAGGCTGGCGATGGAACTGATTTCTTGTACGGTCATTTTGGAGGTTAAATGCTTGCTAATAGTGTGAAGTTACTGCTTGTTTGTGCCGCGACCGGCATGCTGAGCGCTTGCAGCACGCCTTGCGACGCGCCCGGGCAATTGTGCGCGCCTATTGAATCTAACACAAGGGCGCTGCCGCCACCGAAGCCGCTGCCCCTGCCGCCGAAGCCGCCCGCGCCCGAACCCGTCACTTTCGCCGTGGCCGTGCCCGATATTACCGCGTACGACGGCAACGGCGCGCCGTTGACACCCATCAAGAACAAACCGGCCACCGGCACGCCACTCGACATGCCGGCCGCCACGGCGCCGGCGCCGTCCGACGGCAATGTCCACCACATCGGCCTGCTGCTGCCGCTGCGCTCGGCTTCCCTGGGCCCGGCCGCCGAATTGCTGCGCGCCGGCTTCATGGCTGCGTACGAACGCGACCGCAGCGGCTTTGAAGTGACGGTGATCGATACGGGCGATGGCAGCAGCGACGTCCTGAACAAGTTTGCGCAAGCGCAGGAAGAACAGGACATCGTCGTGGGGCCTTTGTCGCGTTCGGCCGTCACGGCCGTGGCGAACAGCGACCTGGTGCGTAAACCAACGATCGCCCTGAACCACCCGGACAACCGCGGCGACGCGCGCCTGCCGGCCAAGCTGCTGGTGATGGGCTTGTCGATCGAGGCGGAAGCGCGCCAGGTCGCCGCCTGGGCCGCCAGCGAACAGCCGGGCGCCAGCGCGCTGGTCCTGTCGGCCGGTTCGCCCTCGCAGCGCCGCATCAGCGCCGCCTTCAAGCAGGAATGGCTGCGCCAGGGCGGCAAGATCGAAACCATGGACTTGACGGCCACGAATGGCTACCTGAGCGATGCCGAGCTGGTGCAGCTGCGCGCGCGCCTGGCCGCCACGCCGCCGGGCCTGCTGTTTGCCGCGCTCGACGCCGACCAGGCGCGCCAGCTGCGCGTGGCCATCGGCAGCGATCTGCCGCTGTATGGCACCTCGTCCTTGAATCCCGGCGCCGGACGCGGCGCCAGCGGCCCGGAACTCGACGGCGCGCGCCTGCTGGACTTGCCATGGCAAGTGCAGCGCGACCATCCGCAAGTGATGGTGTATCCACAGCCCGAGCAACCCGCCGAACGCCGGCTGACGGCCGACATGGAACGCCTGTACGCGCTGGGCATCGATGCCTTCCGCGTGGCGCGCGAAGTGGCGCTGCGGCCGAACGCGCCATTTACCCTCGATGGCGTGACGGGCCGCCTGGCCGTGCGCTTTGACGGTGATCAAAGCGTGTTCGAACGCACGGAACAGGCCGCCACCTACCAGCAGGGCGTGCTGGGTACCTGGCCGCCGGCCCCGGCAGCGCAATAAGGACACGCCATGCCGCCCTTCGCTTTCTGGAACAAACGGGAACGGGGACGGCAAGGAGAAGACGATGCGCTCGCGTATCTGCTGCTGCAAGGCTTGGTGCTGCTGCAACGCAACTATCTGTGCAAGGGCGGGGAACTCGACCTGATCATGCGCGACGGCGCCGCCATCGTTTTCGTCGAAGTGCGGCTGCGCAGCAGTACGGCCTACGGCGGCGCCCTGGCCAGCATCACGCCGGCCAAGCAGCGGCGCATGGTGCTGGCCGCGCAAACCTGGCTGCTGGGACAAAAAACGCTGCCGCCATGCCGCTTCGACGCGCTGGCCATCGATGGCGGGCGCATCAGCTGGCTGAAGAACATCCTCGATATGTAAGCATTTTTAACAGTGCTTGTCCGCCATGCCGCGCGCCTGCACTATAATCGGCAGACTATGAATAATCAACGCATCCTCTCGCACTTCCACGAAAGTGCCGAACTCAAGATCCAGGCCGCCACCGTACTGGCGCAACCGATTGCGCAGGCGATCGACCTGATGTTTTATGCATTGTCCAACGGCAACAAGATCCTCGCCTGCGGCAACGGCGGTTCCGCCGCCGACTGCCAGCATTTCGCAGCAGAGCTGGTCGGACGCTTCGAACGCGAACGCTTTCCGCTGCCGGCCCTGGCGCTGACGACGGATACGTCCATCCTGACGGCCGTGGCGAACGATTACAGCTACCGCGAGATCTTCTCGAAGCAGGTGCAGGCATTCGGCCAGGCTGGCGACATCCTGCTGGCCATCTCCACGTCGGGCAATTCGGCCAACGTGATGGCGGCCGTGGAAGCGGCGCTCGAGCGCGAAATGCGCGTCGTGGCGCTGACGGGCAAGGACGGCGGCGCCATCGGCAAGATGCTGACGGACGCCGACGTGCATATCTGCGTGCCGGCCGAGCGCACGGCGCGCATCCAGGAAGTCCATCTGACCACCATACATTGCATCTGCGACGGCATCGATGTCGCCCTATTCGGAGGAGACGTGAATGACTAAATTCGGTACTGGCCCAGGCTGGAAACGCGTACAACGCCCGCTGGCCACCGCACTGCTGTGCGGCGCCATGCTTACCTCGCTCACCGGCTGCATCGAATTGATGGTCGGCGGCGCGGTGATGGGCGGCGTGGCCGCAGCGGACCGCCGCACCCTGGGCGCGCAGACCGAAGACAAGTCGATCGCCCTCAAAGGCGAGTCGCGCATCCCCTCCATCGTGGGCGACGTGGGCCACGTGAACGTCACCAGCTTCAACCGCCGCGTCCTGCTGACGGGCGAAGTGCGCGACGAGGCGATGAAAAATGCCGTCGAGCGCGAAGTGCGCAATATCGAGGGCGTGGAATCGGTGGCGAATGAATTGATCATCGCCGGCCCGGCCAGCTATACCTCGCGCTCGAACGATGCGCTGATCACCACCAAGGTCAAGGCCAGCCTGGTCGACATGAAAACCATCTCGGCGGCCTCGTTCAAGGTCGTCACCGAGAACGCCACCGTCTTCCTGATGGGACGCGTGACCCAGCGCGAAGGCACGGTCGCGGCCGACGTGGCGCGCGGCGTGGGCGGCGTGCAGAAAGTGGTCAAGCTGTTCGACTACATCTCGGAAGCGGAACTGAAGCAATTGCAGCCGGACCCGCCGCAGCAGCGCACGACGAACACCGTCAGCGATACGGTCCAGCAGTAAGCGCCTCCGCCATCCGACCTAGGGCGCGCCGACGATGCGGTGGCTATAATAGTCGCATCGTGGCCGCATCGCCCCGCTTTTCAAGTGAAAACCATGTCAACTTCGCCATCCGCAAGCAAGTCCTGGATCAAGCCAGCCCTGATCGCCGTCTTCGTGGCGGGCGTGGCAGCAGCCGGCTATCTGTCGCTGAACGACAAGCAAAGCGCGCCGGACGTGACCTTCCACGGCATCCATGGCGAGAAAATCACGTCAAACAGCCTGCGCGGCAAGGTGGTGATGGTCAATTTCTGGGCCACCTCGTGTACGACTTGCGTGGCGGAAATGCCGGAAATGGTCGACACCTACAACAAGTACAAGGGGCAGGGACTGGAATTCGTGGCCGTGGCCATGAAATACGATCCGGCCAACTACGTGCTGAACTTCGCCGAAACGCGCCAGCTGCCGTTCAAGGTGGCGCTCGACGTGACGGGCGAAGCGGCCAAGGCCTACGGCGACGTGGCCCTCACGCCCACCACCTTCGTCCTGGACAAACAGGGCAAGATCCTCAAGCGCTACGTGGGCAAGCCGGAATTCGCTGAACTGCACAAGCTGCTCGAATCCGCCATCGCCGGCTAAACGTCTCACATAAGCTACTGCGCGTCGCGATTTGCAGCCTGCGATGCTCACTGTGCTCAAGCACAGTTCCGCTTCTCTGCCGCAACTCACTTCCGCTCGCTACGCTTCTGTGAGGCGTTGAAGACGAGGGGAGCACCATACAAAACCCTGTTGCCAGGTGTTGCCAATCTGTTATAACCTTCCCTTGCGTGATCCCACTCACCTTGTGAAGGCCAGCCGTGTCCCCAGCCGCCCAATCGCTCGACCCGCAGCAACTGAAAACCTGGCTGCTCGCCGCCGGTAACAAGGACGCCACCGCGTTCCGCCAGCTATATAACTCCACCTCATCGAAACTGTTTGGCTTCGCGCTGCGTATATTGCATAAGCAAGAGCTCGCTGAAGAAGCCTTGCAAGAGGGGTTCGTCGCCATCTGGAACAACGCCGCCGCTTACCAGAGCCATCTGGCGGCGCCGATGACCTGGATGGCCACCATCGTGCGCAACAAGGCGTTCGATGTGCTGCGGCGCAGCGACGATACCGTGGAAATCGATGCCGAACAGTTTGATAGCGAAGTCATGAATGCACTCCGAGACCCCCAGGCCACGCCGATCGAGTCACTGCAACTGAGCGGTGACGCCAAGGCGCTGGCGTTTTGCATGTCCGCCCTGGAAGGGCTGCACCGGCAGGTGGTCGCCCTGGCGTTCTATCACGACCTGTCGCATAGCGAAGTGGCGCAGCAGATGTCGCTGCCGATCGGCACCGTGAAGACCTGGATACGGCGCAGCCTGGAACGGCTGCGCACGTGCCTGGCGAAACGGGAGGCATCATGAATATCCGCGGCAATGACGTGCTGCGCCAGAAACTGGCGTCCGAATACGTGCTGGGCACCCTGAAAGGGGGCGCGCGGCGGCGTTTCGAAGGCTGGCTGCACAACGACGCCGACTTGCGCAATATCACGGCCGAATGGCGCCAGCGCCTGGAACCGATGGCCGAATTTGCCACGCCCGTGGTGGCGCCCAAGCGCGTCTGGCAACAGATCGAGCAGCGCCTGCACCTGCGTCCGCAGGGCGGCAAGTCCTGGCTGCACGATTCGCTGGCGTTCTGGCGTGGCCTGGGCATGGCGTCGAGCGCCATCGCCGCGCTGCTGGTGATCGTCGTGGCCACGCGCGTGATGGATGCGCCGCAGATCAGCTATGTGGCCAGCCTGACGGACGAGAAAGCGCAAACAGCCCTGCTGCTGACGGCCGACAGCCGCCATGGCGCGCTCGAGGTGCGCATGGTGGGCAACGCGCCCGTGCCTGCTGATCGCGATCTGGAACTGTGGGCCGTGCCGAAGAGCGGCAACCCACGTTCGCTCGGCTTGCTGGCAGACAAGGGCAACGTGAAACTGGCCCTGTCGCAGCGCGCCATCGGCAGCGACGTGGCCTTGCTGGCCGTTACCCTGGAGCCGAAAGGCGGTTCGCCGGATCCGAACGGACCGACGGGACCAATCTTGTACAAGGGTAACTGGGTGAAAATCTAAGCTTATTTAGGATACAGAATCATCTGCGTGCAGCGGAACAGGGCAATCGTCTTGCCCGTTTCCTTGCTTTTCACCACGGCATCCCACACTTGCGTGTTGCGGCCCTTGTGCTCGACTTTCGCCGTGCAGGTGAGCGTGCCTTCGCGGGCCGTGCCCAGGTGGTTCGATTTCAACTCGATGGTCGTAAAATTGCTCGCGCCTTCGGGCAAGTTGACGATGCAGCCATAGCCGGAAGCCGTGTCGGCCAGGGTCACCACGCTGCCCGCATGCAGGTAGCCGTTCGGCGCCAGCAAGTGCGGCAGCACGGGCAATTCCGCCGTCAGCTGGCCGTCGCCCACTGCCGTGATGACGATGCCCAGGTGGCCGGGCAGGCGGCCGGTGCCGCGTTCATTCAACATTGCTACGGTGATGTCGGGATTGCTCATGCTGGTCCTTGTGCGGGTGAATCCGGACAGCGGATCTGCCGGAAAATACTATGATGATAGCAACTTTCCCCGCATCGGTTTGGCAACCGCCTATTTCCGGCCACGCCGCCGTTTCCACCACACCAAACTGCCCGTCAGCAGGAACAGCAAGGGCATCAAACCGAAGACGGTAATGAAGGCGCGCCCGGCCACGCCGAACGCCTGGCCCGAATGCAGGGGGAATTGCCAGCCGAGGAAAACATCGCCGGCCGGCGCCCGCAAGGGATCGCGTATGCGCAGGGGCAAGCCGCTGCGCGCGTCCAGGGTGATGCGCGTGGCGCCGTCGCCGTGGGCGATTTCGCCGGGCTGGCGCACGCGCACGTCATACGGCTGGTCCTTTTTCGCCGGCAGCACGATGCGCGACACGCGCGCCTGCGGATACAGCAACTGCGCGGCGGCCATGGCCTGGCCCGCATCGAGCACGGCGCCGTCCTGCGCCACATTCTTCAATTTTGCCGTATCCGGCACCGTCGACACCAGCTCCACCAGCGGCACGATCAATTGCGGCAAATTGAAATAGATGCCGGAAAAGGCGAGCACAGCCAGCACGGGCGCGGCAAAGAAGCCCGCCGCCTTGTGAAACGTGTAATGAAAACGGGGCCAGGAACCGCCATGCGACACCGTCAGCGCGCGCTTGATCGCCGTCCACTGCAGGCGCGGCCACCACAGATAGATGCCGGTGAGCGCCATCAGCAGCAGCATCACGCCGGAAATCCCCGTGACCGTCTTGCCCGCGTCGCCCGACAGCAGATAGCGGTGCAAATGAAACATGCCCGACATCAACAGCGGGCGCGTGAGGCCGAAACGGCCCCAGTCGCGCTCGCCTTTGACTTGCAGGGTGTAGGGATCGACCATCACCTGGCGCACGATGGCCTGGCTGAAGGGCGATGGCTTGCTGGCCTGGCGGTACGACGCCACGTACACGTCGCGCGCATCGGCGGGCGGATTGAGCTGCGAAGGCTGGCCGTAGGCAGGGTCGGCAGTCAGCTGGTCCACCACCGCTTGCAGCGTGCGCGGCGTCACCTGGAACACCTGGCCGGGCGCGGGCGTGCTCGCCTGCAACAAATTAGGATTCAGATACGCATCGAGTTCCGGCATCCAGGCGATGGCGGACCCCGTCAAGCCCAGCAGGACGAACAGGGCGCCGAACCACAGGCCCGCATACAGGTGCAGCTTGGCTAACAGCCATGGAATCGGGCGCTTGGACATGAAGGGGGACTCTGGGAATTTTGGGCTGCGAAACGATAGCATGAAAGCCCTGCAGTGAAAATCACGTGCGGCAAGAAAGAGAAGAACCATACAACACGCTCATCAGAACGCGCGAATTGGAGGAAACCGAGCGTTTCGGCACCATCAGCGAGCGCATCGGCATCGCATAGGAATGTTGCAAGGCATACACTTTCCCCTATACTTCATCGAAAGGAAAACCATGACCACTGCCCGCCTCTTCGCCGCCACCTTGGGCCTCGCTCTGCACCTGGGCGCCCACGCGGCCGATTTCACGGTATCGAGCACCGACATCGCCCCTGGCCAGACCCTGGCTCCTGCGCAAGTGTTCCAGGGCTTCGGCTGCACGGGCGGCAACCTGGCGCCGCAGCTGTCGTGGCACGGCGCGCCAGCCGGCACCAAAAGCTACGCCGTCACCCTGTACGACCCGGACGCGCCGACGGGCAGCGGCTGGTGGCACTGGAGCGTATTCAATCTGCCCGCCGGCACCACTTCCTTGCCGGGCGGCGCCACGGCCGGCACCCTGCCAGCGGGCGCCATGCAAGGACGCAACGATTTCGGCGACAGCGCCTACGGCGGCGCCTGCCCACCGCCCGGCGACAAGGCGCACCGCTATCAGATCACGGTCTGGGCCTTGGGCGTGGACAAGCTGCCCCTGGATCAACAGGCCAGCGGCGCCATGCTCGGCTACATGCTCAACGCCAACGCGCTGGGCAAGGCACAGCTGACGGGACTGTATGGAAGATAAGATGGAAGCGGTGGCCCTGAGCGAACTGCGCATCGTCCACGGCACCATCGAGGCGCGCCGCGCGCAAACCCTGCGCCGCGTACCCGTCTTCCAGAGCGCCCTGTGCCGCGTGCGGCAGGGAGTAAAACTGCTGGAATGGGGCGCTCGCCAGGCGCGCGCCGGGACGCACGACGTGGTGCTGATGCCGGCGGGCCAGGAATTGGGCGTGGCCAACCTGCCCGGCACGCAAGGCTACCGGGCCGAAGTGCTGAGTTTTTCGCCAGCCCTGATCGCCCGTTTCCGCGCGCGCCATGGCAGCCTCGTCGATGGCCAGCTGCGCCAGGCGGCCACGGCCAGCTTGTGCGTGCCGCTCGATGACCACGCGGCGCTGGCCTGGGACCAGCTGATGGCCAGCCTGGCTGCCGGTAGCCCGCCCGCGCTGCTGGCGCACCAGGCCGAAGGCTTGCTGCTGGCCCTGGCCCTGGGCGGCCACTGCGGCCCCTTGCTGCTGGACCGCCGCGACCCGCTGGCCGCGCGCGTGCAGCAAGTGCTGCTGCTGGACCCGGCCGCCGACTGGAGCGTGGCCAAGGTCGCCAGCCAGCTGCACCTGGGCGCGTCCACGCTGCGCCGCCAGCTGGCCCTGGAACAACGTCACTTCCGCGCCATCCTGGAAGACGTGCGCCTGGGCCTGGCCTTGCAAGAATTGCAATCTGGCATCTTACCCATTGGCGACATCGCCGCCGCCTGCGGCTACGCCTCGCCCTCGCGCTTCGCGGCCCGTTTTCGCCAGCATTACGGCCTGTCGCCGCGCGACTTGCGCGCCACCCTGTAAGCTCGCTCCGGCGCAAATGACGCAACAAGCGCTGACAGCGGGGCGATTTTCTTGCTACTATGCGCCCATGTCTTCCCGCCAGCCCACCTGCAAGCTTGCTCATCACGGTGCCGCCGCCCTCGCGCGCACGCCGTGGCGGCTGTGCGTGGCGCTGTTCAGTGCGCTGGCCCTCGTGTTGCTGCTGTCGACGGCCGCGTCGCACCTGCACAAGACGACCCTCGACGCGGAAGAGTGCGCGCTGTGCGCCACCGTCATCGACAAGGTGGCCGATATCGCCGTGCCGCCGGCCGTTACCGAGCCGCCCGCCCAGTTATTGCCGTACCGCTTGCTGGCCATCGCGCCCGCCACCCTGGCGCCCGCCGCCGCCCTCATCTTGCCGCCCGTGCGCGGTCCGCCTGCCGCCTCGTTGTAGTTCCCACGCTGTTTTTATCCTTTTTTCAGGCTGCACCGCCGCGCCCTCATGCGCGCCGGGCCGCCTGGCGTAGACTATTTTCGAGGTTCACCATGCAACACACACCACGCTTGAGCGCGCTGTCGCTCGCCCTTGCCAGCCTGTTCAGCTTTTCCGCCCATGCCGCCGAGCCCGCGGATGCCAGTCCGGCCACTTCCGGCGCCGATGCTGCGCCGCAAGAGATGCAAAAAGTGGAAGTCACGTCCGCCCATTTGAAAAGCGCACGCATCGAGCTGTCGCCGAAAGTCGGCACCACCATCTACAGCATCGACAGCCACATGGTCGACATGCTGGGCCAGGGCGACAACACACCATTCAACGAAGTACTGCTGCGCCTGCCGGGCGTATCGCAGGATTCGAAGGGTTCCGGCGCCCTGCACGTGCGCGACGATCATGCCAACGTGCAATACCGCATCAACGGCGTGCAATTGCCGGAAAGCATCAGCGGCTTTGGCCAGTCGATCGACACGCGCCTGATCGACAAGACGGATTTCATGACGGGCGCCTTGCCGGCCCAGTTCGGCCTGCGCACGGCCGGCATCGTCGACATCGAAACGAAGGAGGGCGGCATGACGCCGGGCGGGCGCATCGGCATCATGGTCGGCAGCCACGACCACGTGGAGCCGAGTGCCGAATTTTTCGGCAGCGTGGGCAAGTTCAATTACTACCTGTCCGGCAGCTACCTGGGCAATTCCCTGGGCGTGGAAAACCCGCAGGACACGCGCAGCGCCCTGCACGACAAGACGCGCCAGAACAAATCGTTCGGCAGCCTGTCGTATTTCCTCGATGACAACACGCGCCTGGGCGCCATGTTCGGCACGTATAACGGCCGCTTCCAGATCCCCAACAATCCGGACCAGGCGCCGGGCTTCTCGCTGGCCGGTCACAGCGATGCGCAGGCGGGCACGTCCACCTTGCCGTCGTCGCAACTGAATGAAAACCAGCGCGAAGTGAACCGCTTCCTCGTGCTGTCGCTGCAAAAGAGCCTGGGCGACGTCAATTACCAGGTGTCCGCCTTCCACCAGTATTCGGAACTGCACTTCACGCCGGACTCCATCGGCGACCTGATCTACAACGGCGTGGCGTCGGATTCGCGCCGCGCGAACAGCGCCTCGGGTGCCCAGTTCGATATCAGCTACAAGTTGCACCAGGACCATACCGTGCGCGCCGGCCTGGCCTACACGCGCCAGAAGACGACGAGCGACAACACGGTGGCCGTGTTCCCGGCGCTGGACGGTGCGCAAAGCGCCACCACGCCGATTTCCATCGTCGACAACAGCGGCAAGACGGGCACCCTGGCCAGTTTCTACCTGCAGGATGAATGGCATATCAGCAAACCCTTGACCCTGAACTATGGTGCCCGTTTCGACAAGGTCTCGGCCTACACGAGCGAGCAGCAATGGAGTCCGCGCGTGAACCTGGCTTACCAGCTGGCGCCGGGCACGGCCCTGCACGCGGGCTATTCGCGCTACTTCACGCCGCCGCCGCAGGAACTGGCGGCGCAAGGCAGCATCGACCTGTATGCGAACACGACGAATGCGCCGGAAATCAGCCAGTCGGACAACGTCAAGGCCGAACGCACGCATTATTACGACGTGGGCATCAGCCACCAGGTGAGTCCGAAACTGACCGTGACGGCCGATGTGTACTATAAAAAGATCAGCAACCTGCTCGACGAAGGCCAGTTCGGCCAGGCATTGATTTTGACGCCGTTCAACTATGCGGATGGCTACGCCAAGGGCCTGGAATTATCCGCCATCTACAGTGAGAAAAACTGGGGCCTGTTCCTCAACGCCAGCACGCAAAAGGCGCAGGGCCGCAACATCAATTCGGGCCAGGCCCTGTTTGGCGCCGATGAGTTGAACTACATCAGCCGCCACTATGTCTATCTCGATCATGACCAGAAATACACGCTGTCCGGTGGCGGCCATTATCACTTCGGCGATTCGCAAGTGAGCGCTGACTTCCTCTATGGCAGCGGTCTGCGCATGACACCGGATGGCGGCGCGCCGAATTCCGGCCATTTGCCGAGTTACTTCACCGTCAACACGGCGCTCACGCACACGTGGAAAAATACGCCGGTCGGCAAGGTGGAAGGACGTTTGGCCCTGATCAACCTGTTCGACAAGTCCTACCTGCTGCGCGACGGTTCCGGCGTGGGCGTGGGAGCGCCGCAGTACGGCGCCCGCCGCAGCATCTATGCGGGTTTATCAACAAGCTTCTAAGAGTTACGCGCGAAGACAGCGGCAGGGAGCAACGCCTGCCGCTGTCGGTTGCCGTACCGTGTCATGTCTCATCCCCAGGCGATGGCCGTCTGGCCGTGCGCCTGCAAATACGCATTCGCCAGGCTGAACGGCTTGCTGCCAAAGAAACCTTTATTCGCCGACAAGGGAGATGGATGGGGAGCCGTCAGCACCAGGTGCTTGCCGGGGTCGATCAGGGACCGCTTGGCTTGCGCGTAGCCACCCCACAGGATGAAGACGAGATTGCTGCGCTCGGCGGACAGGTGGCGGATGGCGCTGTCCGTCAGCTTTTCCCACCCCTTGCCCGCATGCGTACCGGCCGCCCCCGCGCGCACGGTCAGCACGCTGTTGAGCAAAAATACCCCTTGCTGCGCCCAGTCGGACAAATCCGTCCGGGTGCGCACGACGCCTGCGTCGCTCTGTAATTCCTTGAAGATATTCTGCAGGCTCGGCTGCGGCGGCGTGCCTTCGGGTATGGAAAAGCACAGTCCCATGGCCGCGCCCGGCGTGTGATACGGGTCTTGCCCCAGGATCACGACTTTCACCTGCTCGAACGGCGTCAGGTCGAAGGCCCGGAAGATGGTTTTGCCGGGCGGACAGCACGGCCCCGCCGCATATTCCACCTTCACGAAGGCGGCCAGGCGTTCCCAGTAAGGTTCGGCGAAATCAGCCTCCAGCCGCGCCTTCCACGATGCGTCGATGCGTACGTCCATGCCTCACCTCATAGCCTATTCGTCAACCATGCATTTTCAGCACGATAGTATAGAACGCCCGGCCGGATGAGACGCATACGATTCGAACAGGCAAAAAAAAGCCGCCAGCGCGAGCGGGCGGCTTTGATACAGCGCAAGGTGCTTAGAAATTCAGCGCCGATTCCACGCCGGCGCTGTGCGCCTGTTCATCCGCATGGTACGAGCTGCGCACCATGGCGCCCACGG
Organism: Janthinobacterium sp. SUN137; assembly: GCF_030587265.1. Classification (NCBI taxonomy): domain Bacteria; kingdom Pseudomonadati; phylum Pseudomonadota; class Betaproteobacteria; order Burkholderiales; family Oxalobacteraceae; genus Janthinobacterium; species Janthinobacterium sp. SUN137. The sequence goes on from NZ_JAPWHZ010000004.1 coordinate 41,553, forward strand.
CGGCGTGGGTGAAGCCCATTTTATACGCTTCTTCCTCGAACATTTTGAACACGTCCGGGTGCACGTAGCGGCGCACGGGCAAGTGGCTGTTCGATGGCGCCAGGTATTGGCCGATGGTCAGCATGTCGATGTCGTGCTCGCGCATGTCGCGCATGACTTGCAGGATTTCCTCGTCCGTCTCGCCCAGGCCCACCATGATGCCGGACTTGGTCTTCACGTCCGGGTACATGGCCTTGAAGTCTTTCAGCAGCTTCAGCGAGTGCATGTAGTCGGAACCGGGACGGGCTTCCTTGTACAGGCGCGGCGCCGTTTCCAGGTTGTGGTTCATGACGTCAGGCAAGCCATCCTTGAACAGGTTCAGGGCTTTTTCCAGGCGGCCGCGGAAGTCGGGCACCAGCACTTCGATGCGGGTGTTCGGCGACAGGGCGCGCGTTTGCTGGATGCACTCGACGAAATGGCCGGCGCCGCCGTCGCGCAAGTCATCGCGGTCGACGGAGGTGATGACGACGTAGTTCAGGCGCAGCTTGGCGATGGTTTTCGACAGGTTGGCCGGCTCTTCCTTGTCCAGCGGATCCGGGCGGCCATGGCCGACGTCGCAGAACGGGCAGCGGCGCGTGCACTTGTCGCCCATGATCATGAAGGTGGCCGTGCCCTTGCCGAAGCATTCGCCGATGTTCGGGCAGCTGGCTTCCTCGCACACCGTCACGAGTTTGTTTTCGCGCAAGATGTCCTTGATTTCATAGAAGCGGGTCGATGCCGACGCGGCCTTGACGCGGATCCAGTCCGGCTTTTTCAGGCGCTCGACTTGCTCGATCGGAATGATCTTGATCGGGATGCGCGAAGTCTTGCTGGCGCCTTTTTGCTTTTCGCTCGGGTTGTAGGCGGCGGGAGCGGCGGGGGCGGTGCTGGAAATGGTCTCAGAAGTCATGGCTGCAAGCCCTTGAGGGGCATGTTGGTTTGTTTGCTCAGGCATCCGCTGCCTGAGGCGCGCCTGCGGCGCTGTTTACTTCGCTTACATCGAGTAATACGGTCAATTCGTGGGCCAGGGCCCGCTGTACGTCGGCCAGCGGCGCCAACACGCCCATGCTGCGCATGTCCACCGTCTTCAGGCCGGAATAGCCGCAAGGGTTAATCCAGGAAAACGGTGCCAGGTCCATCGCCACGTTGAGCGACACGCCATGGTAGGTGCAGCCGTTGCCGCGCACTTTCAAGCCCAGCGCGGCGATCTTCGCACCCTTGTCTGGCCCGCTGGCAATATAGATGCCAGGCGCGCCATCGATGCGCTCGCCAGCGAGATTATACGCCGCCAGCACGTTGATGATGGCTTGCTCGATTTTATGCACGAACTGGCGCGCATACAGCTTGCCGCCCGGCTTGTTGCGGCGCAAGTCCATCAGCAGGTAAATCACCACCTGGCCGGGGCCGTGGAACGTCACTTCGCCGCCCCGGTCCGTCTGCACCACGGGCACATTCTCCGCGCCGGCCAGCAGGTGGCCGCGGTCGGCCGCCAGGCCCAGGGTGAATACGGGCGGATGCTCGACGACCCACAGTTCGTCGCGCGTGTCCGTCGTGCGCGCGTCGGTAAAGGCGCGCATGGCGGCAAAGGTCGGCTCGTAATCGACGCGGCCCAGCTCGCGGATCAGCGCCGTTTCGGTTCGGGTGGTGGTCATGACGGATTCTGTAATCAGCTGCCGGCGCCCTGCGGACGCTGCGGCGAAGCCGTGATTATAAGCCAGGCCGCCGTTTCATTCCGGGGCAGACTCCGGCAACAGCAGCAATCTGCCCAATTTTTGTGCAGCATGGCGTATCTGGGGCCCATTCAAGGCCGTGTAGCCGAGCAGCACGGCTGGCGCCAATTGTGCGCTGTGACAAAAATCACCGAGCGGCTGCAGCGCCAGCCCCTCGTGCGCCGCGCGCGCGCAAAACGTCCGCTCATCGCTGCCCGGCGGCAACCACAGCACGCAATGAAAACCCGCTTGCTGGCCGGAAATGGCGTAGCGCCCGGGGGCAATCTGCTCGAGGCAGGCCACCAGCAGGTCGCGCCGCTCCTTGTAGGCCAGCCGCGCCTGGCGCAAATGGCGCACGAAAGCGCCATCCTCCATCCAGGCGGACAGCGCCAGTTGCTCCGTCACGCCCACGGACCTGCCCGTCAACTGCAGGGTGCGCAGCAACTGCGGCCGCAAGGCGGGCGGCAGCACCATGAAGCCCACGCGCAGGCCGGCAAACAGGGTCTTGTTAAAACTGCCACAGTAAATCACGCGCTGGTACTGGTCCAGCGCCTTCAAGGCTGCCAGCGGCGCGCTCTGGTAATTGAATTCGCTGTCGTAATCGTCTTCCAGCACCCACGCGCCGTGGTCGTTCGCCCATTCCAGCAAGGCCAGGCGGCGCGTGACGGACATGGTCACGCCCAGCGGCGACTGGTGCGCCGGCGTCACGTAGGCGAGGCGGGCATCCGCGTGCGCGGCCAGGGCGGCGCCATCGATGCCCTCGGCGTCGACGGCTATGTCCACCGGCACGGCGCCCGCGAGGGCGAACAGGGCGCGCGCGGCCGGATAGCCCGGTTCTTCCAGGCACACCTTGTCGCCCTCACGCACGATGCTGCGCGCCAGCAAGTCGATCGCGTGGCGGATGCCGGTCGTGACAAGGATGTCTTGCGGGTCGCAGCGCACGCCGCGGTACTTGGCAAGGAAATCGGCGATCTGCTGGCGCAGTTCGGGCAAGCCGGCGGGATCGGCGCTGCACAGCTGCTCCGGCGTGGCGGCGGCCAGCGCCCGCGTGGCGCACTTGGACCAGGCGGCCATGGGGAACAGGCTGGCGTCGGCGCGCCGCGCCACGAAGGGCAAGCCGTCGCGCACGCCCGTATCCGAGGCAGGCGCGGGCGCCACGGCCAGCGGGGCGGGAACGGCGTCGCCCAGGCCCGCCATCAGGAAGCGCTCCGGCACGACGGCGCACACGCGCGTGCCGGAACCGGGCACGCGCGTCACGTACGCTTCCGCGTGCAGGCGGTCGAACACGGTTTCGATGGTGCCGCGCGACAACTCCCACCGTTCCGCCAGGGTGCGGCTGGATGGCAAACGGCTGCCCGCCGGCAACATCTTCGTCAGGATGGCCGAGCGCAGCGCTTCATACGCGCCATCCTGCTTGTTGACGCCCGCCTTGTCGAGCCAGCTGGTGGGGCGAGGCAAGTCCAGGGCGTGCGGTGATTTTCCTCGCGGCATAATAATCGTCCAAGTGGTCCAATGAATTTTCTGATGACTGGCACTTCGCATTACACCACAAACATTCTACTCTCACCGTTCCGGTGCGCCAGCGGGGCGCACGCTTGCCTGGATCGTGTAAAACAATGCAGAAACAAATCGCTTTATGGGCCTGGGGCGGCATCGTGCTGCTGCTGGTCTGCCTGTCGCGCATCAGCATCGACATCTATCTGCCTTCGCTGCCGGCCATGGCCGATGCCCTGCATGCCAGCGACGCGCAGCTGCAACTGACCCTGAGCCTGTTCATGGCTGGCTCAGCCGCTTCGATGCTCGCGTGCGGGCCGCTGGCCGACCGCTACGGACGCCGTCCCGTGCTGCTGGCCGGCACGGGCATTTTTGTGCTCGCCAGCATCGTCTGCACCGTGACTTCCGACGTGCACGTGCTGATCGCCGCGCGCGTGCTGCAAGCGTTCGGCGGCTGCAGCGGCACCATCATCGGCCGGGTCATGGTGCGCGACCGCTTCGATCCCGCCACGCAGGCGCGCATGCTGGGCAAAATATCGATGGTGATGGGTTTGTCGCCGATCCTGGCGCCGCTGGCCGGCAGCGTGCTCGACGCGGCGTTCGGCTGGCGCGCCGTGTTTGGCGTGCTGTGCCTGCTGGGAGCGCTGTCGCTGGGGCTGATCGCTGCGTATGTGCCGGAAACCAGGCCGGCCAGCGTCGTGCCACAGGGCAATACCCTGGCGCTGTACCGCCGCCTGCTGGGCGACGCGTATTTCCTGCGCTATGCGCTGGCCATCGGTTGTGTATATTGCACGTATTTCCCGTTCATCGCGGAATCGTCCGTGCTGTTGCAAAGGGACATGCACCTGTCGCCGCACGCGTACGCGCTGGTGTTCGCGCTGACGGTCAGCGGCTATATCGCGGGATCGAGCCTGTTTCGCGCGCTGGGACCGCGCCTGGGCGCCGATACCATGCTGGGCGTGGCGGTGCTGATCAATGTGGCGGGCGCGGCCAGCTTGTTGCTGGCGGGGACTTTGGCGCCGTGGCACGTGGCGTCGCTGGTGGCGCCCATGCTGCTGGTGATGGTGTCGGTGGGCATGGCCATCCCCGCCTGCCAGCTGGCTGTGCTGCAGCCGTACGGCGACCAGGCGGGCAGCGCCTCGGGCCTGTTCTTCTTCGTGCAGATGCTCATCACGGCCGCCTGCGGCGCCGTCATCGCCGCCATCACGGACGGCAGCGCACAACCGCTGCTGTGGGTGACGGCGGCGGCCAGCGCGTCCTTTGCCGCCGTCTGGCTGCTCACGAAGAGCCGGGCCAGCGTGGCGGCAGCCAGCCTTACATGACGATCTTGACCATCGGGTGGCCCGACAGCGCCATGTACAGGGCGTCGAGCTGCTCGCGGCTGATGGCGCGCACGGTAACGGTCAGGCCCGTGTAATTGCCCTTGCCCGATGGGCGCTCTTCCATGCGGCCTGCGTGGAAGGTCGGATCGTGGCTGATCACCAGTTCCAGCATGGTCGGCGCGAAATCGACATGCGTCGGGCCCATGATCTTGATGGGAAAGTCGCTCGGGTATTCGATCAGCGATTCGCTGGGAGGAATCGTCACTTCGGTGGGTGGGGTGGTTTGCATGGGAAATCCAATCAGTGCCGGTCAGAACAGACGGCGCGGCGCATGGCGCGCGGCGGCTGCAGAAAGGCGTATTGTAGCCAACTTTGGCGGCGCCTGCGCCCGCCGCCATGGCGCCAGGGGCGCGGAAAAAAAAAGCCAGCTTTGTAAGCTGGCGAAAACTATTTCGTTTGGACAAAATAGCCGGAAAATCGGTGCTGTCAGCCGCGAAGGCATTGCGCTGTGCTGCAATGACTCCACTGTAGACAAAACACCGCGGCTTGACCGCTGAAATGTGACGAACTGTCGGTTTGGCGGCTTGAACGTCGATAATCCATGACCGGACGGACAGACAGCCAGCGCCAGCGGCCAGTTCAGCGCTCCGCTTCCTGCATCCGGCCATTACGGCCGGGGCCGCCGCGCTCATTGCCCCGGTCAATATTCCGGTCATTGCTCCGTTCGCGTGGCGGCCCGCTGCGTTCGCCCCCGCGCGCCTCCTGTGCCGGACGCGCCGCAGGAGCCGGCATCGGCGGCGGCGCGGGCCGCGGCTGGGCCACGGGCGGTGGCGCAGGCATGGCAGGCGGCGGCGCCGTCTGCAGCACTTCGCGGCGGCCGCCACGCTCCCAGCGGTTGCCGTCCGGGCGCTGCACCTCGGCAGGACGCTCGATGACGGGGCGCGGCTGCGGCCGCTGTTCGCCACGCCAGCCGGGGTGCGCCACCGGGTCTTGCACGGGCGGCAAGGAAGGCGCCGCCGGCATCACGGGCTGGGCCGGTATCGGCGGCTGTTGCGGCTGCGGCGGCTGCGCCGGCACGGGCGGCCGGTTCGGCTGCATGGGACGCGGCGCCAGGTGCGTCTGGCCATCGTCCGTCTGCAAACGGCCAGGGCGGTTGCCCCAGTCGCGCCGGAAACCATCTTGCTGGCGCGGCGCATCGGCGGGACGCTGCCAGTTGCCCGCCGGCGCAGGCGGCGTGCTCAAGGGCATGCTTTGCAGCACGGGCGCCGGCATGATGGTGCGGTTGCGGCGCGGCACGTCCACCGTGCGCGCGCCGCCAAAACGCTCGCCCGGCAGCATCGTCATGCCTTCACGGCGTTCGCGCTCGCCCATCACGGAACGGCGCCCGTCGGCGACGCGGTTGAGGCGGCGTTCATACTCGGCACTGCTGCGGTAGCCAGGCACGTAGCGCTCGTGCGGCGACAGGGGAAACCAGCCCACGCCCGGCTGCTGGCCGTGGCCGGTCCCGTGATTGCCGCCGACCCAGCCCACCAGGGCCGGCGCCCAGGGCACGCGGCCGCGCTCGCGGCCCGGGGCCCAGCCCCAGCGCTGGCCCAGCAGCACCCAGCGGCCGTAATGCGAGGGCGCGTAGCCCCACGGCGCATTGTCGACCCAGGTCCAGCCCCACGGCGCGATCCACGTCCAGCGCCCGTCGCTGTACGGCGCCCAGCCGGCCGGCACCGTGCTGGGCAGCCACAGGGGGCCGTATTCCGCGTTGTCCTGCCAGGCGCCATAGCGGTCCAGCTCTTCATAGCCGGTCGTATCGTCCGTGACATAGCGCAAGGCCGGCGCGGCGGCAGGCAAGGCTTCGGGCCAGTTGTCGAAGGCGATTCTCTGCACGGCGCCCGTGCGCAATTCTTCGTCCGTCAATTCGGCGCGCTTGCCTGCACGCAAGGTGACGCTGCCCGTCGCGCCATCCACGTCGGCCGCCCCTTCGAGCACGCTGACGATGCTGGTGCCGGGCTGGCGCCCCGCCTCGATGCGCACCCAGCCCGGCTGGGTCAGGACCACGCGGGCCTGGGCCGTGGTCAGCTCGAAGCCGCGCAGCGCGTCGGGATTGCGCACGCGCACGCTGACCGTGCCATAGCCGAGGTGCAATTTGAAACTGTCGTCATCGAGCTCGCTCACTTCCAGCTCGGAATCGCCATCGAGGCGCACGGCGGCCGCACCCACGCGCAATTCCGCCAGCGCGCCGCGCATCGTGGTCAAGCGGTTGTCCGTCGTGACAGGCCAGTTCAGCAGGGCATTTTGCGCCTCGCCCTCGCCGGCGCGCACCAGCACCTGCCCTTCGACGGTGGAAATGCGCCCCACGCGGGCGGGCGGGTCCTGCGCCAGGGCCAGGGAGCACGCCGACGACAGCAGCACGGCGCACACGGTGTTCAAGAAGGGGGAAGACAGGGTCGGACGCATGGCAGCGCTCCAGGCAGGACGGACAGAGATGAAAGGTAGACAACACCCCGATTACAGTCCTATCGGGCGGGCATCGCAAGCGGGCTTACAAATGTTTGCATCTTGATCTGGCTCAGGACGCCGTCTGGCCGCCCCGCTTGACGAAGAACAGGGCGGCGCCGACGGCCATCAGCAAGCCGCCAAAGAAGCGGTTCTGCTTTTTCACGGCGCGCGCGTCGCGGAAGAAGCGCTGCATCGAGGACGCTAAAAAAGCATAGCTGTGCATGACGATCTGGTCGATCGTGCACATGGTGACGGCCAGGATCAGCAATTGCGGCAACAGCGGCGACGTGGGGCTGATGAATTGCGGCAACACCGCCACCATGAAGATGATGCCCTTCGGATTCGTCACGTTGGTCAGGAAACCCGTCAGCACGCGCCGGCGCATGGACGGCACCACGGCGTCCGCATGCAGGTCGCCCGTCACGGCCACCTTGGCGCGCCACTGCGACAGGCCCAGGTAGATCAGGTACAAGGCGCCCACCGTCTTGACGATATTGAACGCCACTTCGGAAGCGAGCAGCAAGGAACCGACGCCGGCGCCCGCGATGCCCAGCACCACCAGCAGGCCCAGCTGCAGGCCAAGAATCGTGGCGCTGGCCTTTTTCACCCCGTAGGACAGGCCGTGCGACATCGACAGCACGGCGCCCGAGCCGGGCGAGACGGCGATGATGGAGGCGGCGATGACAAAGGTGATCCAGGTGGCAAAGGGCATGCGGTTTCCAAAAATGGTGATGAGAGGCAATTTTAACCCGGCCCGTGCGGCCTTGCCGGCCCCGCCTGAGGTAAGATCGCGGTCATGCCTTAGCCACATCGTTCCTTGCCGTACAACCAAGAATAACATCATGAAAAACAACACTTTCCTCGCTCCACAATTTCCTGCCACCACCGTGGGAGTCCGCTGAGATGGCCGGCTCCAGCCTGCTGGCCCTGCTCGACGACATCGCCAGCATCCTCGACGACGTTTCCCTGATGACCAAGGTGGCCGCCAAGAAGACGGCCGGCGTGCTCGGTGACGACCTGGCCCTGAACGCGCAGCAAGTGGCCGGCGTGCGCGCCGAGCGCGAACTGCCCGTCGTCTGGGCCGTCGCCGTCGGTTCGCTGAAGAACAAGGCCATCCTCGTGCCCGCCGCGCTGGCCATCAGCGCGTTCGCGCCATGGGCCATCACGCCGCTGCTGATGGTGGGCGGCGCCTACCTGTGCTTCGAGGGCTTCGAAAAGATCGCGCACAAATACCTGCACCCGGACGACAGCCACAAGGCCGAGCTGGCGCAGGCGCTGCGCGACCCGCAAGTCGACCTGGTGGCGCTGGAAAAGGACAAGATCAAGGGCGCCATCCGCACCGATTTCATTTTGTCGGCGGAAATCATCGTCATTGCCCTGGGCACGGTGGCCGCGGCCACCTTCGCCGAGCAGGTGGCCGTCGTCGTCGGCATCGCCCTCATCATGACGGTGGGCGTGTACGGCCTGGTGGCCGGCATCGTCAAGCTCGACGACGCGGGCTTCTACCTGGCGGCGCGCAAGGGCGCGGGCGCGCTGATGGACGGCGTGCGCGGCTTTGGCCGCATGCTCGTCTCGGCGGCGCCGAAACTGATGAAATTTCTCTCCGTGGTGGGCACCCTGGCCATGTTCATGGTCGGCGGCGGCATTTTGACGCACGGCTGGCCGTGGGCCAGCGGCATGCTGCACCACGTCGAGGAAGCCGTCGGCGGCGTGGCCGGCATCGGCCCCGTGCTGGCGGCCGTCACGCCCAGCCTGATCAACGCGGTGGCCGGCCTCATCGCCGGCGGCCTGGTGCTGGCCGGCGTCACGGCCGTGTCGGCTTTGTTGCGCATGATCAAGCCAAGCAAATAAGCTTTCTGGTCTGATGGAGCGGCAGGCGCATCCGTGCCTGCCGCCCCGGCCATGCCGGCGGCGCCCGCTGCCCATGGAGACCCTATGCATGCTTCCCCCGCCCCACGCCCCAGCAGCGCCTTTATCGGCGCCTCCTGGGCGGCATTGCTGATCGGCATCGTCACCTATCTGTCCGGCTTGTGGAACGCCACGATGGCCCTCAACGAGAAGGGCTATTACTTCACCATTCTCATGTATGGCCTGTTCGCCGCCATCTCGCTGCAAAAATCCGTGCGCGACCGCAGCGAAGGCATCGCCGTGACGGGCATCTATTTCGGCCTGTGCTGGATTTCCGTCCTGCTGGCCTTGCTGTTATTGACCGTGGGCCTGTGGAACGCCACCCTGCAAAACAGCGAGAAAGGGTTTTATGCCATGGCGTTCTTGCTCAGCCTATTTGCTGCCGTGGCCGTGCAAAAGAATGTGCGCGACGTGGCGCGCGCCTCGGCCAGCACACCCGCCGAGCTGCCGGGAACTTAAACACCAGCGGCGCGTCTATTCCTGTATCCATGTCGGGAGAGGATGATGGGCGACCAGCAGAAACGTTTGCAAATGGCGCTGGAGGCGGCGCACATGGCGATCTGGGATTCGCGCATCGTCGCTGGCCAGGTCATCGACGGCACGGTCAGCTGGTCGGCCAAGGGCGCCACCTTGCTGGGCCTGGAAGAACGGGCGCTGACGCAGCCATTCCGCAGCTTTCTCGACTGCGTGCACGCCGGCGACCGCGACAAGGTGGTCAACGTGCTGCAGGACGGCGTGCGCCGGCGCGGCGGCTACGCCCTGCAATACCGCGTCGTCTGGCCCGACGGCAGCGAACACTGGCTGGCGGCCAAGGCGCACATCTTCATGGATGCCGGCGGCCGACCCGACCGCACCCTGGGCATCATCTGGGATATCACCGAGCACATGGCGCGCGAACTGATGATCGCCGAGCGCAAGGAACTGGCCGAAGTGACGCTCAGCTCCATCGGCGACGGCGTCATCACCACCGATCCGCAGGGCAAGACGCGTTACCTGAACCGGGTGGCCGAGCAATTGACGGGCTGGAGCAACGAGCTGGCGCAGGGCCTGGACATCGGCCTGACCATGCCGCTGGCCGATGAACGCACGGGCGAGGCACGCGAGCACGTGGCCATGCGCTGCCTGCAACAGCGCCAGGCCATCGGCATTTCGCCCCGCTCGCAACTGGTCACGCGCGACGGGCGGCGCATCGCCGTCGAGGAATCGGCCGCGCCTATCTGGTCGCGCGACGGCCACATCCTCGGCGCCGTCGTCGTGTTCCGCGACGTCAGCCACGAGCGCAAGCTGAGCCAGGAACTGTCGTGGCAAGCCACGCACGATACCCTGACGGGCCTGATCAACCGGCGCGAATTCGAGCACCTGGTGGCCGGCGCCCTGCGCACGGCCAAGCAGGATGGCCACGCGCATGCGCTGCTGTACCTGGACCTGGACCAGTTCAAGGTCATCAACGACACCTGCGGCCACGGCGCCGGCGACGTGCTGCTGCAGCTGCTGACCAAGATGCTGCAGGGGCGGATGCGCGACAGCGATATCCTGGCGCGCCTGGGCGGCGACGAACTGGGCGTGCTGCTGCCGCACTGTCCGCTCGAACATGCGCGCCTGATCGGCGAACAGCTGCGCCAGTCCGTGCGCGATTTCCGTTTCGCCTGGGACGAACGCAGCTTCGAGCTGGGCGTGAGCATCGGCATCGTGGAAATCAGCCAGGACAGCAAGTCCATGAGCGAGCTGCTGAGCGCGGCCGACCAGGCTTGCTACCTGGCCAAGGAGCAGGGCCGCAACCGCATCCATATCTATCAGGAGTCCGACGTCATGCTGGCGCAGCGGCATGGCGAAATGCTGTGGATCTCGCGCCTGAACGAAGCGTTCGCCCACGATTATTTCCGCCTGTACGCCATGCCCATCGTGCACCTGCGCGACAGCCCGGAACACCACGACGAAGTGCTGATCCGCATCCGCAACAGCAAGGGCGACCTGATCTTGCCGGGCGCCTTTATTCCGGCCGCCGAACGCTACGACATGATGCTGTCCATCGACCGCTGGGTCATCCGCGCCGTCTGCGCGCATATCCAGAGCGTGCGCGACAGCCTGCCGCCGTTGGCCGCGCTGGCCGAAAGCCGGCGCCGCGCACCGGCCCTGTATTCCGTCAACCTGTCGGGCATGTCGCTGGCCGATGCCGGCTTGCACGACTACATCACCGAGCAATTCGTGGCATTCGCGATTGCGCCCGAGCAAATCTGCTTTGAAATCACGGAAACGGCCGTCATCGCCAACCTGCCCAAGGCGCAAGTGTTCATGCGCCAGCTCAAGGCCCTGGGCTGCCGCTTCTCGCTCGATGACTTCGGCAGCGGCTTTTCCTCGTTCGGCTACCTGAAAGCCCTGCCCGTCGACTATTTGAAGATCGACGGCGTCTTCGTGCGCGACATCGCCACCAATGCCATCAACCGCGCCATGGTCAAGGCCATCAATGAAGTGGGCCACGTGATGGGACTGGAAACGGTGGCCGAATACGTGGAAGACGCGGCCACCCTGGCCGTCATCCGCGAACTGGGCATCGACTACGCGCAAGGCTACGCCGTGGGCAGCCTGCGGCCGCTGACGGCGGGCGCAGATTAAGCGCCGACGGCAACCAATATCTTTAAAACAATGCCGCATTGCTATCGCTAAATGCGTGCAAGCACGACCAATCTTGAGGATTTTGATCTACATCAATAAATTTGCGCAGGCGACTCCTTACACTGATCTCCATTCTTGCAATCGTGCAAGTCTTACTCACCAATTGCCTATTTAACTGATCAGGAAGCCGCGACCATGCGACAAAATTTGCCAGTGACTAACCGTGAAGTCCTCGTCTTGGACGATCAGGCCATCGTGTCGAAAACGGATATGAACGGCAATATCGTATATGTGAACCCCTACTTCAGTCAGGTCAGCGGCTTCAGCGAGGCCGAGCTGCTCGGTTCGCCCCAGAACATCGTGCGCCACCCGGACATGCCGGCCGAAGCGTTCGCCGACCTGTGGACCTCGATCCAGGCCGGCACGCCGTGGACGGGCCTGGTCAAGAACCGCTGCAAGAACGGCGATTTCTACTGGGTGCGCGCCAACGTCACCCCCATCCGCGAGGCAGGCAAGACCATCGGCTACATGTCCGTGCGCGTCAAGGCGGACAAGGACCAGGTCAAGGCCGCCGAAGAAGCCTACGCGGCCATCCGCAACAAGGAAGGCGGCAACATCGTCATCAAGAACGGGCAAATCGTGCGTCCGGGCCTGGCGCACCTGCTGCACAGCCTGACGCACATGTCGCTCAACCTGCGCATCTGGGCCGCCACCTCCATCGTCAACTGCCTGCAACTGCTGGTGTGCGTCATCAGCCTGTTCGCCAGCGGCGGCCAGATCACCAATTACGCCATCTTCGGCGCCACCCTGTTCGGTTTCCTGATCAACGTTTTCCTCTGGTATACCTTGCGCATGTCCGTGCTCAAGCCGCTGGGCAAGGCCCTGAACGGCGCGCGGGCCATTGCCGCGGGCGACCTGTCGGGCAGTTTTGAAACGGAGAGCACGGATGAAGTGGGGCAACTGCTGCGCGCGCTGCAACAGATGAACAGCAACCTGATCGCCACCATCCGCGACGTGCGCATCAACGTGGAAACCATGGCCGTGGCCACCAAGCAAATCGCCGTCGGCAATATGGACTTGTCCGGCCGCACGGAATCGCAGGCGGCCAGCCTGGAAGAGACGGCCTCGAGCATCGAGGAATTCTCGTCGACGGTGAAACAGAATGCGGACAACTCGGTGCAGGCGAATGAACTGGCCGTGGCCGCCTCGAAAGTGGCCGTGCAGGGCGGCGAGATCGTTTCCGAAGTGATCACCACCATGGACGAGATCAACACCTCGTCGAAGAAAATCGTCGACATCATCGGCTTGATCGAAGGCATCGCCTTCCAGACCAACATCCTGGCCTTGAACGCGGCCGTGGAAGCGGCCCGCGCCGGCGAGCAGGGCAGGGGCTTCGCCGTGGTGGCGGGCGAAGTGCGCAACCTGGCGCAGCGCTCGTCCGTGGCAGCCAAGGATATCAAGCAACTCATTGAAATTTCCGTCGGCAAGGTGGGCGCCGGCATGCTGCAGGTCAACCGCGCCGGCGCCACCATGGAACAGGTGGTCAGCTCCGTCAAGCAGGTGACGGCCATCATGCAGGAAATTTCCATCGCCTCGCGCGAACAGAGCATCGGCGTCGACCAGGTCAACCAGGCCATCGCCCATATGGACCAGGTGACGCAGCAGAACGCGGCCCTGGTGGAAGAAGCCGCCGCGGCCGCCACGCGCCTGGCGGAAGAAGCGGCCAGCCTGTCGCAAGCCGTGAGCCTGTTCAATTTCGGCAAGATGCCGCCACCGCGCCGCGTCGCCATGCCTGGCGGCAAGTCTGGCGCCGCGAACGCCGGCAAGCCCGCCATGAAACGCCTGGCCGCCTAAACCTTTCAAGACTTTACACACATCATGCCTACACTACTCAGCAGTGCTTCCGCCGACCTGGACGCCGTCGTCGAATTCGACCCGGTCATCATCGGCAAGATGAGCCAGTCCGGCCCGCGCTACACGTCTTACCCGACCGCCGACCGTTTCAATGCGGAATTTGGCTACGGCAACTTCCTCGAAGCGCTGGCCGCCCTGCGCATGCGCGGCGGCCGCCGTCCCCTGTCGCTATACGTGCACGTGCCGTTCTGCGACACCCTGTGCTACTACTGCGCCTGCAACAAGATCATCACGAAAGACCGCAGCAAGGCGGCCACCTATCTCAGCTATTTAAAGCAGGAAATTGCCATGCAGGGCAAGCTGTTTGCCGGCATGAACCAGATCGAGCAATTACACTTCGGCGGCGGCACGCCCACCTACCTGAGCGAAAAGCAGATGGATGAACTGATGGCGCATTTGCGCCAGCATTTCGAATTCGCTTCCGATGAAGACGGCGAATATTCGATCGAGATCGACCCGCGCACCGTGTCGCGCGAACGCGTGTTTTCGCTGCGCGCGCAAGGTTTCAACCGCATCAGCCTGGGCGTGCAGGATTTCGACGCCGACGTGCAAAAAGCCGTCAACCGCATCCAGCCGGAAGCGGAAACGGTGGCCATCATGCAGGCGGCGCGCGACGCCGGTTTCCGCTCGATCAGCATCGACCTGATCTATGGCTTGCCGAAGCAAAACCTGGACACCATGACGGAAACCCTGCGCAAGGTGATCAACGCCAGCCCCGACCGCATCGCCCTGTACCACTACGCGCACATGCCGCACCTGTTCAAGCCGCAGCGCCGCATCCTCGACGCGGACATGCCCGACAGCGCCACCAAGCTGGCCATGCTGGGCCTGTGCATCGCGCGCCTGACGGCCGCCGGCTACGTGTACATCGGCATGGACCATTTCGCCAAGCCAACGGACGACCTGGCCGTGGCGCAGCGCCAAGGCCGCTTGCACCGCAACTTCCAGGGCTATTCGACGCGCGCGGAGGCGGACCTGATCGCCTGCGGCGTGTCGGCCATCAGTTCCGTCGGCGCCGTGTACAGCCAGAATGAAAAAACTCTCGACGCGTACTACGAAAAACTCGACGAAGGCGTGCTGCCGATCGCGCGCGGCATCAAGCTCGATACAGACGATTTGTTGCGCCGTATCATCATCCAGATGCTGATGTGCAATTTCGAACTGTCGATCGCCACCATCGAGCAAGCGCACCCCGTCAAATTCCGCAGCTATTTCGCCGCCGAGCTGGACAAGCTGCGCGAACTGGCGAGAGATGGCTTGCTCGTCATCGAAGAGGACTGGCTGACGGTGACGCCGAAAGGGCGCTTGTTGATCCGCAATATCTGCATGGTCTTCGACCGCTACCTGACCCTGGCGCGCGCCAACACGGCGCCGGACGCCGTGCAGCCGCTGCGCTACTCGAAAACGGTGTAATACCGCCCGATGAATGCCCTGAGCCTCGTGCCCATGTTCCTGGTCGGCCTGGCCGGCAGCGTGCACTGCATCGGCATGTGCGGCGGCATCGTCGGCGCCCTGTCGCTGGGCGGTGGCACGCCCGCACCCGGCCGTCCCGTGATTGCCATCGCCGTGGCGCGCCCGGCGCTGCAGACCACCTTGCCGGAGAACGTGCTGCGCGTGCTGGCCTACAACGGCGGGCGCATAGTCAGCTACATGCTGGCCGGCGCCCTGGCCGGCAGCCTGGCGGGCGCCGGCATGCTGCACCTGGCATCCCTGCAAGTGGCCGGCTACTGGCTGGCCAACCTGATGCTCGTCGCCCTGGGCCTGTACCTGATGGATGCCTGGCGCGGCCTGGCGCACCTGGAAGCGGCCGGCAACGTGATCTGGCGCCGCGTGCGCCCCCTGTTGAAGCCGCTGATGCCGATGGATACGCCGTTCAAGGCGCTGGCCGTGGGCGGCCTGTGGGGCTGGGTGCCGTGCGGCATGGTCTACAGCGCCCTGCTGACGGCCATGATGCAAGGCTCGGCCCTGAACGGCGCGGCCGCCATGGCCGCCTTCGGCCTGGGCACCCTGCCCACCCTGCTGGGCATGGGCTTGCTGGGCACGCGCTTGCGCGCGCAGATGCAGCGCCGTCCCGTGCGCATCGCCAGCGGCTTGCTGGTGCTGGGCTTTGGCGTGCTGGGCCTGCTGCGCGCCGCCAACGGCGTGTCGCTGGGCTGGCTCGACGCCCTGTGCGTCACGGGCCATCCATGAAAAGACGCATGAAAACAAACCCATGAATGCTGTGTTACAACCCTCCGCCTGCTTCCATTGCGGCTTGCCCGTCCCCGTCGGCTCCAGCTGGCTCGTCACCATCGACGACGTGCCGCGCGCCATGTGCTGCCCCGGCTGCGAAGCGGTGGCGCAAACCATCGTCGACATCGGCCAGAGCGCGTATTACCGCGACCGCGACGAATATGCCGTCAACGCGGCCGACGCCACCCTGGTGCCGCCCGAGCTGCGCCTGTACAGCAATGACGACGCGCAATTCGCGCGCGACGCCAGCAGTTGCGAAGCGACCCTGTCCGTCGAAGGCATCCGCTGCGCCGCCTGCGTCTGGCTGATCGAGCGCCAGCTGACGCGTTTGCCCGGCGTGCAGGCGGCCAGCCTGAATGTCGCCACGGAGCGCCTGTACGTGCGCTGGAGCCGCGCCGAATGCGAACCGGGCGACATCCTGCAAGCCGTGCGCCAGGTCGGCTACACGGCCTATCCCTACGATGCCGTGCGCCATGGCGAGCGCCTGCAAAAGGCCAGCAAGACCCTGGGCCGCCAGCTGTTCGTCGCCGGCCTGTCGATGATGCAGGTGATGATGTACGTGGCGCCCGCCTACCTGGCCGAGGATGGCACCCTGGATGACAATATGGCCAGCCTGATGCGCTGGGCCAGTTTGCTGCTGACCTTGCCGGCCATCTGCTATTCGGCCATGCCCTTCTTCCAGGGCGCCTGGGCCAGCCTGCGCGCGCGCACCCTGGGCATGGACGTGCCCGTGGCGCTGGGCATCCTGGCGGCCTTCTTCGGCAGCGTGGTGGCGACCTTCACGGGCCGCGGCGAGGTGTATTACGACTCGGCCACGATGTTCATCTTCCTGCTGCTGTGCAGCCGCTATTTCGAGCTGCAGGCGCGCCGCAAGGCCGCCTCGGCGCTGGAGCGCCTGCAGCACGCCTTGCCCGCGTCCGCGTCGCTGATGGCGGGCTTCCCGGACGACCGCGCCACCACCCTGGTGCCGGCCGGCAGCCTGGCCGTCGGCGACGTGATTCTGGTCAAACCGGGCGAAGCGATCGCCGCCGACAGCGTCATCATCGAAGGCACGAGCGCGCTCGATTTGTCCCTGCTGACGGGCGAGAGCGCGGCGCAACGGAGAAAAACGGGAGAACGGGTGCCGGGCGGGGCGATCAACGCCAGCGCGGCGCTCATCTTGCGCGTGCTCAAACCGGCGCGCGAAAGCACCCTGTCCGACCTGTTGAAACTGATCGAGCGGGCCGGCAGCGGCAAGCCGCAGATCGCCCAATGGGCCGACAAGGTCGCCGCCTGGTTCGTGCTGGGCTTGCTGCTGTTTGCCATCGCCGTGTTCGCCTTCTGGAGCTGGCATGACCCGTCGCAAGCGTGGCCCGTGGCCATCGCCGTGCTGGTCGTGTCCTGCCCCTGCGCGCTGTCTCTCGCCACGCCGACGGCGCTGGCGGCCGCCACCGACAGCCTGCTGCGGCGCGGCGTGCTGATCGTCCAGCCGCATGTGCTGGAAACCTTGCACCGCGCCACCCACATCGTCTTCGACAAGACGGGCACCCTGACCCTGGGCCGGCCCGTGCTGCGGCAAACCGAGGGGCTCGGCAGCATGGGCGAGGACGCTTGCCTGCAGGTGGCCGCCGCGCTGGAAGCGGGCAGCGCCCATCCGCTGGCGCAGGCCATCCTGGCAGCGGCAGAAGAGTTGCCAAAACAGTTGCTGCGCGCGCATGCGGAACAATTGCAAGAAGTGCAAGGCCAGGGCCTGGAGGGCATCGTCGACGGCGTGCGCTACCGCCTGGGCAATGCGGCCTTTGTCGCCGCCCTCGCCGGGCCGCCGCTGGGCGACACGGCCGTCGGCATGCAGGGCATGACGCCGCTGTACCTGGGCACGCAAGGCCGCTGGCTGACGCGCTTTTTACTCAGCGACGCGTTGCGCCCGGAAGCGGCTGACGTCGTCGCGTATTTCCACCGGCGCGGCAAGCAAGTCGTGCTGCTCAGCGGCGACCAGGAAGCGCTGACGCAAAGCGTGGCGACGGAACTGGGCATCAACACGGCATGCGGCGAATGCCTGCCCGATGAAAAGCTCGATTTCGTCCAGCAATTGCAGGCCACGGGCGCCGTGGTGGCGATGGTCGGCGACGGCATCAACGACGCCGCCGTGCTGAGCGGCGCCGACGTGTCCTTCGCCATGGGTTCCGGCGCCGCGCTGGCGCAGGCGCATGCGGACACGGTGCTGCTGTCGAGCCAACTGGTTTCCGTGCTCGACACGGCGAAAACGGCGGCGCGCAGCATGCGCATCATCCGCGAAAACCTGGGCTGGGCAACCCTGTACAATCTGACGGCCATCCCGGCCGCCGCGCTGGGTTTCCTCAACCCCTGGCTGTCCGGTGTCGGCATGGCTGCCAGCTCGGCCGTCGTCATCGCCAACGCCCTGCGCCTGCGGAAAGTCTAATGGAAGCTCTCTACCTCCTCATCCCCTTAAGCGTCGTGGTCGTCTTCATCGCCCTGTGGGTGTATTTCACGGCCTCGGACAGCGGCCAGTTCGACGACCTCGTCGGACCGGGCCTGCGCGTGCTGCAGGACGACGATACGCCGGCCAAGCCCGCGCCCGGCGAACCGCCGGCCTGACTTTTTCCCACGCAATACGCTGACGCCCGCCAGCGCCAGCAAGCGTCTTTTGACACAGGTCAAGCAGCGCTTGCAGGGATCTTGCATGGCTTTTTTGATCGAAATATCACTTTATTTCGATGCCACTTCGCTACGCTTATTTCATCCGGGGAATTTTGATCCACATCAAAGTTTTTTCCCGGTCAAACACTTACTCTCTGGCCACCATCATAAATAGTAATTCCAGGGAGAGTCTTTGTGGATCAATCGCTGAACTATAACTACAAGATCGTGAAGCAATTCGCGGTCGCTACTGTGGTATGGGGCATCATCGGCATGCTGGTTGGCGTTATCATCGCCGCTCAGCTGGCCTGGCCTGCCCTGAACCTCGACATACCATGGCTGACATACGGACGCTTGCGTCCGCTGCACACGAATGCGGTGATTTTCGCCTTCGGCATCTGCGGCCTGTTCGCTACTTCGTACTACGTTGTACAACGCACCTGCCAGGTGCGCCTGTTTTCCGACAAACTGGCCGCCTTCACGTTCTGGGGCTGGCAAGCGGTGATCCTGTGCGCCGTCGTCACCCTGCCCTTGGGCATGACACGCGGCAAGGAATACGCGGAACTGGAATGGCCTATCGCCATCCTCATCGCCGTCGTCTGGATCGCCTACGCCATCGTTTTCTTCGGCACCTTGATCAAGCGCAAGGTCAAGCACATCTACGTGGCCAACTGGTTCTTCGGCGCCTACATCCTGGCCGTGACGATTCTGCACGTGGTCAATGGCGCCGTCATGCCAGCCTCGTTCACCAAGTCGTATTCCGCGTATGCGGGCGTGCAGGACGCCATGATCCAGTGGTGGTACGGCCATAACGCGGTGGGTTTCATCCTGACCGCCGGCTACCTGGGCATGGTCTACTACTTCATCCCGAAACAGGCCGAGCGCCCCGTGTACTCGTACCGTTTGTCGATCGTCCACTTCTGGGCGCTGATCTTCACCTACATGTGGGCGGGCCCGCATCACCTGCACTACACGGCATTGCCTGACTGGACGCAATCGATCGGCATGGTCTTCTCGCTGGTCCTGCTGGCACCAAGCTGGGGCGGCATGATCAACGGCATCATGACCCTGTCGGGCGCCTGGCACAAGCTGCGTACCGATCCGATCCTGAAATTCATGATCGTTTCGCTGTCGTTCTACGGCATCGCCACCTTCGAAGGTCCGATGATGTCGATCAAGACCATCAACTCGCTGTCGCACTACACCGACTGGACCGTTGCCCACGTGCATGCGGGCGCCCTGGGCTGGGTGGGCTTCATCACCATGGGTTCGATCTACTACCTGCTGCCGCGCCTGGCGGGCCGCACGCAGATGCACAGCACGCGCCTGGTCGACGTGCACTTCTGGGTGGCCACCATCGGCATCGTCCTGTACATCGCGGCAATGTGGATCGCCGGCGTGATGCAGGGCCTGATGTGGCGCGCGGTCAATCCGGACGGCACCCTGACCTACACCTTTGTCGAGAGCGTGAAAGCGACGTATCCGTACTACGTGGTGCGCGTGGCCGGTGGCCTGCTGTACCTGTCGGGTATGTGCATCATGGGCTACAACACCTGGATGACTCTGCGCGGCAGCAAACTCCCCGTCGCCCGCATTCCGGAACTGAACGCGGCGCACGCCTGATAGGAGCGAAAGCAAATGAAATTTTCACATGCATGGATTGAAAGAAACCCCTGGCTGCTGATCGCCCTGGTCACGGTGGTGATCAGCATCGGCGGCGCCGTCGAGATCGTTCCCCTGTTCTTCCAGAAGAGCACGACGGAACCCGTCGCCGGCCTGAAACCGTACTCGCCGCTGCGCCTGGCGGGCCGCGACATTTACGTGCGCGAAGGCTGCTACAACTGCCACTCGCAGATGGTGCGTCCGCTGCGCGCGGAAACGGAACGCTATGGCCACTATTCGGTCGCTGGCGAATTCGTCTACGACCGTCCGTTCCAGTGGGGTTCCAAGCGCACGGGGCCCGACCTGGCCCGCGTGGGCGCGCGCTACAGCGACGAATGGCACCGCACGCACTTGAACAACCCGCGCGACGTGGTGCCCGAATCGAACATGCCGTCCTACCCCTGGCTGGCGAAGACCAAGCTGGTGCCTGACGACATCATGCCGAAGATGCGCGCCCTGAAACGCCTGGGCCAGCCGTACAGCGATGAAGAGATTGCCGCCGGCCCCGCGCAGCTGCAGGACAAGACGGAAGAAGACGCCCTGGTCGCCTATCTGCAAGGCCTCGGTACATTAATCAAAACAAGGAATTAGCATGGCAATCGAAAACCTGTTTGACAGCGCCAGCAGCGTCATGACGGTGGTTTCCTTTACGACGTTCGTGGGCATCCTGTGGTGGACGTTCAGCCGCAGCAACAGCGACTTCGACGCGGCGGCACGCCTGCCGTTCGCCGACGACGCGCTCGACTATCCGGCCGAGGCCGAGATGACCCTGGCGAAGGAGCACAACCATGGCTGACTTTACCAATGGCTTCTGGAATATCTACATCATCGTGCTGTCCCTGCTGGGCATCATCGGCTGCGGCGTGCTGCTGTACTCGCAGTCGAAAATCAAAGTGGTCGAGGGCGCCCCTGCTGACGGCACCACGGGCCACGTCTGGGACGAGGACTTGAAGGAACTCAATACGCCGATGCCGCGCTGGTGGATGTGGTTGTTCTACATCACCATCGTCTTCTCGCTGGCCTACCTGTTCCTGTATCCGGGCCTGGGCAACTATGCCGGCAGCCTGGGCTGGAAATCGACGGGCCAGTACGAGGAAGAGCTGAAGAAGGCGGAAGCCGACTACGGTCCCCTGTTCAACAAGTACCTGAGCCAGGACTTGAAGACGGTGGCCGCCGATCCGCAGGCGCAAGCCATCGGCCAGCGCCTGTTCCTGACCTACTGCGCGCAATGCCACGGTTCGGATGCGCGCGGCAACAAGGGCTTCCCCAACCTGACGGACAAGGACTGGCTGTATGGCGGCGAACCCGACATCATCAAGACCACCATCATGCACGGCCGCAATGGGCAAATGCCACCGATGGGCGCTGCCCTGGGCTCCGAAAAGGATGTCGAGAACGTGGCCCATTATGTGCTGAGCCTGTCCGGCTCGACCTCGGATCCCGTCAAGTCCGTGCTGGGCAAGGCCAAGTTCGGCGCCTGCATGGCCTGTCATGGCGCCGATGCCAAGGGTAACCAGATGCTGGGCGCGCCAAACCTGACGGACAAGACCTGGCTGTACGGCGGCAGCGCCGACACCATCATGGAAACCGTACGCAAGGGACGCAGCAACACCATGCCGGCCTTCAGCGATTTCCTCGGCGAATCCAAGGTACACGTGCTGTCGGCGTATGTCTGGAGCCTGTCGAATCCGCAGGCACCCGCAAAGTAAAAATGGAACCTCAAGTCATCAAGATGTATGCGGCCCGCGAGCAAATCTACCCTCGCGAGGCCAAAGGACGCTACGCTACCTGGCGATGGGTATGCGTATGGCTTACCCAGCTCGCGTTCTACGGCTTGCCGTGGTTGACCTGGAATGGCAGGCAAGCCCTGCTGTTCGATTTGACCACGCGCAAGTTCTACATTTTCGGCGTCGTGCTGTGGCCCCAGGATTTCATCTATCTGGCGGCCCTGCTGATCATCTGTGCGTATTTGTTGTTCCTCGTCACGGCCATTGCCGGGCGGGTGTGGTGCGGGTTCTCTTGCCCGCAAACGGTATACACGGAAATTTTCCTGTGGGTCGAACGCCGCATCGAGGGCACGCGCAGCGCGCGCATGGCCCTCGACAAGCAGGGCCCCTCCGTGCGCAAGGCGTTCAAGAAGACGGCCAAGCACCTGGTATGGGGCGCCATCGCCCTGTGGACGGGCTTTACCTTTGTCGGCTACTTCACGCCGATCAAGGAATTGGCGCAGTCGGTGACCACGCTGAACTTCGGTCCCTGGGAATGGTTCTGGGTCTTGTTCTACAGCCTGGCAACCTACGGCAACGCGGGCTGGCTGCGCGAGCAGGTGTGCAAATACATGTGCCCCTACGCGCGCTTCCAGAGCGCCATGTTCGACCAGGACACTTTGATCATCACCTACGATGCCAAGCGCGGCGAACCACGTGGCGCCATGAGCAAGAAGGCCGGCAACAACGACAAGCTGGGCGATTGCATCGACTGTACCCTGTGCGTGCAGGTGTGTCCGACCGGCATCGATATCCGTAACGGCCTGCAGTATGAATGCATCGGTTGCGCCGCTTGCGTCGATGCCTGCAACAGCGTGATGGACAAGGTCGACCGGCCACGGGGACTGGTACGCTACAGTACCGACCATGCGATGGAAAACAACTTCAATTCGAAGCAGATACGCCAGCGCGCCATGCGCCCGCGCGTCTTGATCTACACTTCCATCCTGGCCCTGATCATCATCGCCGTGTGTACTTCGCTGGCCCTGCGCACGCCCCTGAAAATGGACGTGATCCGCGACCGCGGTTCCATGGGACGCGAAGTGGAAGACGGCATGATCGAAAACGTCTACCGCCTGCAGATCATGAACACATCGGAGCAAAGCCAGCATTTCAAAATCAGCGCTTCCGGCTTGCCGGGCCTGACCTTGCTGACGCGCGAAGAAGTGACCTTGCAGCCGACGGAAACGCTGGGTTGGCCGATCCGCCTGCGCGTGCCGCACGGCGTGGGAGAGAAGGGCTCGAACAAGATTGCGATCGAATTGCAATCGCTGGACGACCCATCGCTGCATGTGCGTGAAAGCGCGGTATTCATCGTGCCACGTTAACAAGGAAAGGCGGACGGGGACCGGGTGCCCTCGCCGCCGCCACGAAGTTGCAGGAAGGCCGGTCCCCATGCGGGGACTGGCTGATTAAACAGGAGAAATATCATGTCCGACAGTCTGAAACTGCAAGCACCCGTTGCACCGTGGTACAAGCATCGCTGGCCATGGCTGCTGATGATCGGCCCCGGCCTGTCCGTGGTCGTCGGCAGCTTCATGGGCTATATCGCGTTTACGCAGCCCGATGCGCTGGTGGTGGGCGATTATTACAAGCAGGGCAAGGCGATCAACCAGGATTTGAAGCGCGACACGATCGCCAGCGACCTGGCGATGGATACGCGCCTGTCGTATGACGTGGCGCAAGCGCGCCTGACCGGTTCCGTGCACAGCTTCGGCAAGGCCTATCAGGCGCCTTTGCAGCTGCACCTAGCGCATGCGACCCTGCCGGAAAAGGATATCAAGGTGCTGGTACAGCCCGATGCGGCCGGCAATTTTTCCGTGGCGCTGCCGATGCTCGAGCGCAGCCGCTGGCAAGTGCTGGTGGAAAACGACAAACGCGAGTGGCGCCTGTCCGGCATCTGGACCTGGCCGCTGCAGCGCAGCATCGCGCTGCATGCGGACGAGGAACTGTAAGTCTTATTTGCAGACGTCCGTGCCGGCCGTAATCGCCTTCAGTTTCGCCGGCTGCAGGATTTCAATTTCCCGGTTCGAGACGCGCAGCCAGCCTTCCTTCTTGAACTTCGACAGCAGGCGGCTGACGCTCTCGATGGTCAGGCCCAGGTAGTTGCCGATTTCCTCGCGCGACATGCGCAGCTGGAAATTGCTGCCCGAATAGCCGCGCGCTTCATAGCGCGACGCCAGGTTGACGATGAAGGCGGCAAAGCGCTGCGTCGCCTGCATATTGCCCAGCAACAGCATGACGCTTTGCTCGCGCGTGATTTCCTGGCTCATCATGCGGTGGAAATGGCGCAGCAGGGTCGGCATATTGCCCAGCAATTGTTCCAGGCTGGAAAACGGGATTTCACACACTTCGCTGTCTTCCAGCGCCACCGCATTACAGTGGTGGCGGTCGGCGCTGATGGCGTCCATGCCCAGCAGTTCGCCCGCCATCTGGAAGCCCGTCACCTGCTCTTCGCCGCCCGGATTGATCTGGTACGTCTTGAAATGCCCCAGGCGGATCGCATACAGGTTCTGGAACGAGTCGCCGATACGGAACAGCGAGGCGCCGCGCACGATCTTGCGGCGGCGGCCTATGATCTGGTCCAGCCTGTCCATGTCGCCCACATCGAGGCCCATCGGCAGGCACAATTGATGCATGCTGCAGGTCGAGCATCGCGCACGCAACGCCTCCACGTTCACGGTGGGCAAGGTTGGAGTGAGTAGCGCTTCAGTCATGTCGGTACCTTTTAGAAAATGCAACAACAAGTTTACTGCATACAGCCGCATACAGGGTTGCCGTATGCCAATTTCACCGTAAATTCGGCGAATAAACGACGTCCAGCCTTTAATTATATGGCAACATCGTCAAAAGCCCATCCGGGACGGGCAATTTGCGCGGCACCGCTTGCCAAGCTGGGGCATTGATAGGAAAATTCCTGACAGCATTATCTGCCGCCTGTGCCGCCCGGTACTGAAAAGGAAATCATGAAGCCTCTCGGCATTAAAGCAAAAGTCGCGCTGGCCACCAGCCTGACCTCGATCGCCATGATCGCGCTGGTCACCATGATCCAGGTGCAGCACATGCGCGACGACTTCACCCGAGTACTGCTGAGCCAGCAATCGTCCCTGATCACCCGCACCGCTGCCGAGCTCGACGACAAGCTGGGCATGCTGCTGCAGATCGTCACCCTGACGGCCCGACAGCAGCCGCCGGAATTGATCGCCCGGCCCGCCCAATTGCGCGAATACTATTCGCGCCGCTCGATGCTGGTGCTGTTCGATGACGTGCTGGTGCTCGACGCGCATGGCGCCGTCGTGGCCGACATGCCGGAGGTAGCGGGGCGCGCCGGCATCAACGTCGCCGAGCGCGAGTATTTCCAGACCGTCCTGCGCACACGCCAGCCCATGATCACCGAACCGATGCTGGGCAAGTCGAGCGGCATGCCCATCGTGCAGATGGTGGCGCCCGTGCTGGCCGCCGATGGCCAGGTGGCCGGCGTGGTGATCGGCGTGCTGCGCCTGTACAAGGACAACCTGCTGGGCCGCCTGCGCTCGGAAAAGATCGGCAAGAACGGCTATTACTTCATCCTCACGCGCGGCGCCGTGCCGCGCTACGTGCTGCACCCCGATACCAGCCGCTTGCTGCAACCGCGCAAGCCGAACGCCAACCTGACGACGACCCAGCTGCTGAAGGAAGATGGCGAAGGCAGCATGGTCAGCACCAACAGCCGCGGCATCACGGCCGTCAACAGCTTCAAGCGCCTGAAATCCGTGAACTGGCTGCTGGCCGCCTCGCTCCCCGTCGAAGATGCCTTCGAACCGTTCGATGGCGTGCTGTACCGGCTGGTGCTGTGGAGCATCCTCGCCTCGCTGCTGGCCGCCTTTGTTCTGGGCTGGGTCACCGTGCGCCTGCTGTCGCCGCTGGTGCGCCTGCGCGACACCCTGCAAGCCCTGCGCACCAGCGGCAGCCGCTTCACGCCCGTGCCGGTGCAGCAGCGCGACGAGATCGGCGAACTGACGGAAGCGTTCAACGGCCTGATGAGCGAACGCGACCGCCTGCAGCAGGAACTCGAATCGCGCGCGGCGGAGCTGGAACAGGAACGCGACCGCGCTGAGGCGGCCAACCGCGCGAAGAGCGATTTCGTGGCCAACATGAGCCATGAAATCCGCACGCCCCTCAATGCCGTACTGGGCATGGTGTATTTGCTGGGCAATACCAGGCTCGACACGGAACAGCGCAAGTATCTGACCATGGTCAGAGTGGCGGGCCAGTCGCTGCTGGGCATCCTCAATGACGTGCTCGACTATTCGAAGATCGAGGCGCGGCGCATGGAGTTGTCGCCCGTCGAATTCGACCTCGATGAAGTCATGAATACCCTGGCCACGACGATGACGATGAATGCGGGCGAAAAGGAGCTGGAACTGGCCATCGCCGTCGAGCCCGACGTGCCGCGGCGCCTCGTGGGCGACGCCCAGCGCCTGCAGCAAATCCTCGTCAACCTGGCCGGCAACGCCATCAAGTTCACGGAGAGCGGCGAAGTGGTGGTGGCCGTCAGCCTGGCCGAGAACGAAAACGGCCGCGCCTGGCTGCGCTTCGAAGTGCGCGACACGGGCATCGGCATGACGGAACTGCAGCAACAGCAGCTGTTTGCCGCGTTTTCCCAGGGCGACCAGAGCATCACGCGGCGCTTCGGCGGCACGGGCCTGGGCCTGGCCATCAGCAAGCAGCTGATCCACATGATGGGCGGCGACATCGCCGTCGCCAGCAGCGAAGGCAAGGGCAGCCGCTTCTGGTTCAGCGTGCCCTTCGAAATGCTGGCGCAGCCGGCCGAAACGCGGCGCACGCCGGCGCTGGGCCAGCTGCGCCTGCTGGTGGCCGACGACAACCGCACCACGCGCGAACTGATCGTCAAGCTGATCGAGGCGTGGGGCTGGCTGGCCGACGAAGTGGACTCCGGCTTTGCCGCCATCGAGCTGTACCGCGAACGCCTGGCGCAGCAGCAACCGTACGACGTGGTGCTGGCCGACTGGCACATGCCCGTCATGGACGGTCTGGCCACGGCCAAGGCCATCCGCCAGGCGGCCAGCGGCCAGCGCCAGCCCATCGTGGTGATGGTCAACGCCTTCGCCCGCAACCACCTGGAAGAAATCTCCAGCGCGGCCGAGGCCGACGTCGTGCTGATGAAGCCGATCACGGGATCGAGCCTGTTCGACGCCCTGCACCAGGCGCTGATCGCCAAGGACGACGGCGGCGAGCAACGCATGCTGCACCAGCCGCTGGGCACGGAACTGGCCGGCGTGCATTTCCTGCTGGTGGAAGACAATCATTTGAACCAGGCCGTGGCGCGCGGCATCCTCGAACACATGGGCGCCACCCTGGACGTGGTGGGCGACGGCTTGCAAGCCGTGGAACGGCTGCGCACGGAAGCGCTGCGCTACGACATCGTGCTGATGGACATGCAGATGCCCGTCATGGACGGTTTCAGCGCCACCCACATCATCCGCACGGAACTGCGCTTGCACCTGCCCGTGATCGCCATGACGGCGGGCGTGCTGGCGTCCGAGCGCGAGCGCTGCATGACGGCCGGCATCAGCGATTTCATCGCCAAGCCCGTAGTGGTGGAAGAAATGATGGAAGTCATCCTGCGCCACCTGCCCAAGCGCCCGCAAGTACAGACGGCCGAGCCGGCACGCATCGCCGATGAAGAAGTGTTTTCCATGGCGCCGCTGATGCGCGTGATGGGACGCGATGCGAAGGGGCGCGGCGTGCTGCGGCGCATGGTAGAAGACGCGCTGAACAAGGGCATGACGCCCGTGCGCGACGCCGAAACGGCGTTGCAGGCGGGCCGCCACAGCGACGTGGCGCGCATCCTGCACAGCGTGCGCGGCTCCGTCGGCACCCTGGGCACGAAACGCCTGATCCGCGCCGCGTTCGCCACCGAGGAAGCCATCGATGCGGGCCGCCTGGACGAGGTGCCGGCGCTGCTGGCGCACACGGCGCAGGAACTGGAACAGGCGCTGGCGGCGGCGGCGGATTGGTTGTCGCGCCTGCAGGATTAAATCAGGCGGGCACGCCCAGAATCACGCTGGACGCCTTGAAGATGGCCGTCACGTTGCTGCCAAGCTCGATGCCCAGGTCGGTGCTGCTCTGGTTGGTGATGATGGCGGCAATCGTGCCGCCGCGCGGCAAGTCCAGCACCACTTCCGTGTTGACGGCGCCCGTCTGCACGCGCGTCACGACTCCGGCCAGCTGGTTGCGCGCGGAAAAACGCGCGCCCTGGCTGTCCGTCACGAGGATGATGGATGACGCCTTGATCAGCGCAAACGCTTCCGCGCCCGGCACCAGGCCCAGGCTCGCGCTGCTGCCCTGCGTGACGATGGCCACGATGTGCTGGCCACCGGGCAATTCCAGGGTGACTTCATCGTTGACGGCGCCCTGTTTCATTTCGGCCACCTTGCCCAGGAATTGATTGCGTGCCGTGGTTTTCATGGCCATTCTCCGTATGAGTAAAAGATCGTCGGCGATGCCTTCCGCCTGGCTGCCCAGCTGGCGCAGATAGCGGGCATGCTCGCGCTCGATGATACGGAAATTGTCGACCAGCTGGCGCCCCCGTGGCGTCAGCCGCGTGCCGCCGCCGCCCTTGCCGCCCGTCAGGCGCTCGACCAGCGGTTCGCCAGCCAGGTTGTTCATCGCGTCGATGGCGTCCCAGGCCGCCTTGTAGCTCATCTTCACAAGCTTGGCCGCCTGCGTGATGGAGCCGCATTCGGCGATGGCGCCCAGCAATTCCACCCGGCCGGCGCCGCCCAGGTGTTCTCCGCCCACCGTCATCCATACCGAGCCTTGCAGGCCGATTTCCGCTGCCGCTGATTTATCCAATGCGTTCACCCAATGCCTTATTTTCTTCCATGCTGTCAATTTGTCCGTCACGCAAGTAAAGCACATGTTCACCCAGAATGCGCGCATCTTCCGGATCATGTGTGATCAGGATCATGGGCACGTCCAGGCGCTGCTGCCACTGGCTCAACTCCAGGCGCATTTTGACACGCAGGGCCGGATCGAGGGCGGCAAACGGCTCGTCGAGCAGCAGCGCGGCCGGTTCGGCCACGAGCGCCCTCGCCAGCGCCACCCTTTGGCGCTGGCCGCCGGACAACTCGTCGGGAAACTGGTGCGCCAGTTCCTGCAGGTGGAAGGCGTCGAGCCAATGCTCGACCTTCTGCAATTTTTCGCGCGCGCGCGGATTGAACCAGCCGCGGCGCAAGCCAAAGCCCACGTTCTGGCGCACCGTCAGGTGCGGGAACAGCGCATAATCCTGGAACAGATAGGCGACATTGCGCTGCTGCGGCGGCAAATTGATGCCGGCGGCGGAATCGAACAGGGTGCGCCCGTTCAGGCGGATATGGCCCGCCTCCGGCGTGAAGAGGCCGGCAATGGCTTTCAGGGTCATGCTCTTGCCGGCGCCGGACGGGCCATACATGGCGATGCGCTGGCTGCTGGAAGTGCATTGCACCTGCAGGTCGAAGCGGCGTTTGCCGGAGCGCAAGGTAGCGCGGAGGTCGAGGTCGAGTTGCATAGGCGTCATCATCTGCATCATTTGTGCGCGATGCGTCCGGGCGCCAGGCGGCCCGCCGACAGCAGCACCACGATGCAGACCAGGGAAATAATCAGGACCAGCGTATTGGCCACCTCGTCCTGGCCCGCCTGCACGGCTTCAAACACGGCCACCGACAGGGTCTGCGTCTTGCCGGGGATGCTGCCGGCCACCATCAGGGTGGCGCCGAACTCGCCCAGCGCACGCACAAAGCCCAGCAGCACGCCGGCGAGGATGCCGCGCCAGGCCAGCGGCAAGGTCACGCGGAAAAAGATCGCCAGCTCCGAGATGCCCAGCACGCGGGCCGCCTGCTCCAGCTGGCCGTCGACCGCTTCGAAGGCGGCGCGCGCGGGCTTGAAGACGAGGGGAAAGGCGACCACCGTGGAGGCGATCACGGCACCCTGCCAGGTAAAGATGAGGTTGATGCCGAAGTTATCCTGCAGCCAGATGCCCATCGTGCCGCGCCGGCCCAGCAGCACCAGCAGGTAATAGCCGAGTACGGTGGGCGGCATCACCATCGGCAGGGTCATGAGGGCGTCGAGCAGCTCGCGCCCGGGAAAACGCGTGCGCGCCAGCACATAGCCCGTACCGATGCCGAGCAGCAAATTGAGCGCCGTGGCCCACGCCGCTACCTTGAGCGACAGGGCCAGCGCGGTCCAGGCGATATCCATGCGCGTTCGTTTACCTTATGGCTTCTTGAAACCGTACTTGGCGAGGATGGCTTGCGCCGGCGCCGTCTGCAGGTAGCTGACGAAGCGCTTCGCTTCAGCCTGGTTGGCGCTGTCCTTGATGGTGGCGATCGGGTACAGCACGGGCGCGTCCAGTGGCACGTCCAGCACCACGTTCACCTTGTCTTTCATGATGGCCGCGTCGGTGGCGTAGACAAAGCCCGCATCGACTTCGCCGCGCGCCACGTAGTCGAGCGACTGGCGCACGTTCTGCGTGCCGATGGCCTTGGGCTGCACGGCGTCCCACAGCTTCGC
This sequence comes from Janthinobacterium sp. SUN137, assembly GCF_030587265.1. Classification (NCBI taxonomy): domain Bacteria; kingdom Pseudomonadati; phylum Pseudomonadota; class Betaproteobacteria; order Burkholderiales; family Oxalobacteraceae; genus Janthinobacterium; species Janthinobacterium sp. SUN137. The sequence goes on from NZ_JAPWHZ010000004.1 coordinate 71,871, forward strand.
CTTCTTCAGCGCGCCTTCGGAGTAACGGCCGACGGGCACGCTGGCCGGATTGGCGATGGCCACGCGGGTCACGCTCTTGTGCGTCAGGTCGCTCAAGTTCTTGATGCCCAGCTTGCTATCGTGCGGCACGATCAGCACCAGGCTGTTGCCGACGAAATCCATGCGGTCGGCCGGCAGGACGAAGCCCTGCTTTTGCGCCGCATCCATGGTTTCCTGGTCCGCCGAGGCAAACACGTCCACGGGCGCGCCCTTGACGATCTGTTGCAGCAGCACGCCCGAGGCGGCGAAGTTCAGGGACACCTTGCTGCCCGGATACTGCGCCTCGTAGCTCTGCGCCGCATCCTTGAACGCATTCGTCAGGCTGGCCGCGGCCGACACCACCACTTCACCGGCAAGGGCGGAGGTGGCGGCGGTGGCCAGCAGGGCGGTGCCAAGCAGGCGGGCGAGGGAGGTGAGGCGCATGATCGTATCCTTGTAAAGTGAACGGTGAACAAGGAGCGTAATATACACTTATATATAGCGTTCTGCCATTGCATGGGTCAAGGCAATGCCAATGACATTGACAGGCGGGAATGGGCGGACTATTTTTAACAAGAGACAACTATCCACTACTTTCCAGGGGTAAACGATGGGATACGCAGCGCTACTGCTTGGCCCCCTGATGCTCCTGGCGGTCATTCTTCTGGCATTGCTCATCGAGAGGCGGCATCCCCTGCAGCAACAGCCTTCGGGGGCGTCGCGCTTCAATCTTGCGTATATGCTCATCTATGCCGCCAGCGGCGCCATGCTGGCCCCGCTCACGGCCATCGTCACGGTACAGCTTGTCAATGCGGCTGGCGGCGGGCTCATCAATCTAGCCTCTTCAGGCTGGATGCTGGCGCCGGCCTTCCTCGCGTATGCCCTGACCATGGATTTTCTGGAATACGTCTTTCATCGCGTGCAACACCGCATACCTGCCATGTGGGCCATGCATTCCTTCCATCACAGCGATACGGCCATGAATGCCAGCACAACGACGCGGCACTATTGGGCCGAAGCGGGCATCAAGGCACTCAGTATCTATCTGCTGGCGGGGATCTTATTCAAGACCAATATGGTGATTCTGGGAATGTACGGGATACTGAGCTTGTATCATGTTTTCCCACACATGAATGTCCGGGTCGGCTTTGGCCGTTACTGGATGCTGTGCAATTCTCCGCAGTACCATCGCGTTCATCACTCGGTGCAAGCCGAGCATTTCAACTGCAATTTCGCGGGGCTGTTCCCCGTCTTCGACTGGCTGTTCGGCACCCACCATATTCCCCGCGCGGGAGAATATCCCCCGACGGGGCTGGACACGGGCAAGGCGCCGGGCACCTTGCTTGACGCGCTGACGTGGCCGGTGCGCAGCAAGGCCCCGTCCATCCCCTAGACGCGCACCGCCGCCGCCTCGTCGCGCCGCGCATACTTTTGCGCGATCACGGCGCAAATCATCAGCTGAATCTGGTGGAACAGCATCAGCGGCAAGATCACCATGCCCAGCGAACGCGTGGAAAACAGCACCTTGGCCATGGGCACGCCGCTGGCCAGGCTTTTCTTCGAGGCGCAAAAGACGATGGCGATTTCATCTTCCTTGTTAAAACCCAGGCGGCGGCTGACAAAGGTCGAAATACCCAGCACCAGCGCCAGCAGCAGCAGGCTGATCAGGCCCAGGGCCACCAGCGTTTCCACCGAAATCGTATACCACAGGCCTTCGCTGACGGCTTCGCTGAAGGCCGTATAGACCACCAGCAAGATCGAACCCTGGTCGACGTACTTCAGGGTGGCCTTGTGGCGGTCGACCCAGCGGCCGATCCAGCGGCGCAGGAACTGGCCGGCCAGGAAGGGCAGCAGCAGTTGCAGGACGATGGACAGCACGGCGTCCACCGACGACTTGCTTTCCGCGCCCTTGGCCACCAGCAAGCCCACCAGGATGGGGGCGAGGAAAATGCCGATGAAGTTCGAGGCCGAAGCGCTGCAGATGGCGGCCGGCACGTTGCCGCGCGCCATGGCGGTCATGGCAATGGAGGACTGCACGGTGGACGGCAAGGCGCACAGGAACAAGATGCCCATGTACAGGTCAGGTGTGAGGAAGGTCAGCGCCAGCGGGCGCAATGCTAGGCCCAGCAGAGGAAACAGGACAAAGGTGCTGGCCAGCACCAGCAAGTGCAGGCGCCAGTGCATGGCGCCGGCCACCACGGCTTCGCGCGACAGCTTGGCGCCGTGCAAGAAGAACAGGGCGCCGATGGCGACGGTGGTGATATTGCCGAAGACCACGGCCGTCTGGCCCGTGCAGGGCAGAAACGTGGCCAGCGCCACGGTGACGAGCAGGGCGATGGTGAAGTTATCGGGTTTCAGATTGCGCAACAGGGCAGCGGGAGAAAAAGAAGACATGCGGTAGCCTGGTAACGGCGCAGCCTTGCAACAGAATGCTGTGCCGGGGATGACAAACAGCGCCGGGAGCGGCGCCAGTGCTGGCTATTCTACTTGTATTTCCCTGCTCCTTGCCTGGCGGCATCGGCATGGCTGGCCAGGTAAAACCGTGCGGACAAAAAAATGCCCTGTCCGCAGACAGGGCAACCCGGAGTAAAGTACAGCGCGAGGGCTTAGCCGGCGGCTTTGACTTTCAGCTCGTTCTTGATTTCTTTCACGCCGCTCACGGAAGCGACGATCTGCACGACGCGGTCGCCCGCTTCGGCGCTCGGCACGTCGCCCGACAGGACGACCACACCTTGCTGGGTTGCCACCTTGACGGGCAGGGCAGCGGCTTGCGCATCGGCGCTCAGGGCGGCCTTGGCCGAGGAAGTAATGGTTTCATCAGGGACGGCTGCGGCGGCATTGGCGGCCACGACGGTGTCAGCAGGAGCTTGTGCTTTTGGTGCGGAGTCAGCGGCATGCGAAGCGGTGATCGAGGCGCCCGACAGTACGATAGCGGCAACCAGGGTATTGAACAGTTTCGATGTTTGCATGGTAGTTCCTCTCAATGAAGTTAAAAGCTTCTTACTTGGATAAAGCAACACTTTGAAGCGTCACATCTACCCATACAGCAAGCACCGTGCCAGCTTTTAATTTCCATTCAAAATCAACGACTTAGCTTTAGACTCGATTTTTCCTGCCCGTTTCGCGGCGTTCCGGGCCGAAAATCCGGGCTTTTTGTCGTCTGCCAGCGACAGCCTGTGGCAACAATATCAATGTTTTACAATAAGTCATTGATTATTAATACTTTATTTTTGTCGCTATTCAGCGACAGGGTCGCCTTCGCCGCGGAACAGGGCCGGCGTCAGCTCGTATTTCTGCAATAAACGGTAGAACTCCGTGCGGTTGCGGTCGGCCAGGCGGGCCGCGTCGGCCACGTTGCCATCCGTCAGGCGCAACAGTTGTATCAGGTAGTCGCGCTCGAAGCGCTGCTTCGCTTCGTTGTAGCTGAGCGCTTCCAGCGAGGGCACGCGCAAGGCCCGCTGCACCAGGCTCAAGGGCACCAGCGGCGCCGTGGCCAGCGCGCACACTTGCTCGACGACATTGACCAGCTGGCGCACATTGCCGGGCCAAGGCGCCGCCACCAGGGCCGTCAAAGCGTCGGGCGCAAAGCCGTTCAGGGGTTTCTCATACTTGGCCGCCAGCTTCTGCAGGAAATGGTTCGCCAGCAGAGAAATGTCTTCGCGGCGCTCGGCCAGCGGCGGCAGGGTCAAGGTCACGACATTGAGGCGGTAATACAGGTCTTCGCGGAATTGCCCCTCGGCCATCGCCACGTCCAGGTCGCGGTGCGTGGCGGATAACAATCGCACGTCCACCGGACGCGTCTGGTCGGCGCCCACGGGGCGCACGGCCCGCTCTTGCAGCACCCGCAGCAGTTTCACCTGCAGCGGCAAGGGCATGTCGCCGATCTCATCCAAGAACAGGGTGCCGCCATCGGCCGCCTGGAACAAGCCTTCGCGGTTGCCGACGGCGCCCGTAAACGAGCCTTTGACGTGACCGAACAGTTCCGATTCCAGCAGCTGCTCGGGAATGGCGCCGCAGTTGACGGCGATGAACGGCGCCTTGGCGCGGCGGCTGGCGTTGTGCAGCGCGCGCGCCAGCAATTCCTTGCCCGTGCCGCTGGGGCCGCGGATCAGGATGCTGGCATCGGACCCGGCCACCAGCTTGGCTTCGGCCAGCACCTCGGCCATCTGCGCGCTGCGGCTGATCAGCTCGGCACGCCAGCTCTCGTCGCCGGACGCGGGCGCCGGCATGACGGTGGACAAGTTGATGGCATACGCCACTTTTTCCATCAGCAGCTTGCCGTCGAACGGTTTCGTCAGGTAGGCAAACGCGCCGCGCGCCGTCGCGTCGACGGCGTCGGGAATGGTGCCGTGGGCCGTCAGCAAAATGACGGGCAGGGCCGCATGCTGGCGGCGGATTTCATCGAACAGGGCCAGGCCGTCGCGGCCCGGCAATTGCACGTCGGTAATAACCAGGGCGGGCAATTCCACGGCCAGACGCGCCAGCGCCGCTTCCGCGCTGCCCACGGCCGTCACGCGATAGTTGCCCGCCTTCAAGCGAATGGTCAGCAAGCGCAACAGGTCGGGATCGTCGTCGACCAGCAAGATGTGGGCGTGCTCGCTCATTTCGGCGCTCCCGCGGCGGGGCGCACGGACAGGCTGCGCTCGATGTTTTTCAGCGCTTCGAGCTTTTCGTTGAGCTGGTCGATGCGGCGCTGGGCGTCGCGCAGCTGCGTGTTGAGCTTGTCGATGCCCTCGTCCTGGCGGCGCAGTTCCGCATATTGGCTGCCCAGCAATTGCGCCAGCGGCGCCAGCAGTTGCGCGTCCTTGCCCGTGGCCGTCAGCAACGGCTCGAGCAGCGCCTGCGCGCGGGCCAGGTCGCCCGTGCCGCGCAAGGCCGCCTGCAGCATGGCGCGGCGGATGGTGTTGGGCGGCGCGTGATCGGCCTTCGCCATGTCCAGCTGCGCCTTCACCAGTTCCGACGGCGTCATCAGGCGCAAGGCGCCCTGATACGCCAGCAATTCCGTCAGCTGGGGATCGGCTACCACGACCACGCGCGGCGGCGTCTGCACCAGCACGGGCGTCTGGGTGGGGGGCTTGGCGGCGCAAGCGCCCAACAGCAGCGCGCAGACGGCCATGCCGGCCAGGGGAATTCTCGTCATCATAAGGGCAGTTCTATCCGAAAATGCGCGCCGGCGGGGCGCGGTAAAAGAGTGACGCTGCCATCGTGGGCGGCGATATATTCACGCACGATGGACAGGCCGATGCCATTGCCGTTGCGCGCGCCGGCCGCCTGGCGCACGCCCTGGTAAAACGGCTCGAAGATGCGCGCGGCATCCTCGGGCGCCACGCCGGCGCCCTCGTCGGTGCAGTCGATACGCACACGGCCGCCTTCGCCAGACAGGGTGAAACGCACGGTGCCGCCTTCCGGGCTGAAGCGCACGGCATTCGACAGCAGGTTCGCCAGGGCCGTGGCCAGCTTGTCGCGGTCGGCCTGCACGATCAGCGACGCGCCCTGCACCTCGACCGTCAAACGGCGCGCCAGCCATTGCAGGCGCTGCCCGGCCACCACATCTTGCAGCAAGACCAGCAAGTCCACCTTGCTGCGCGCCAAATGCTGGGCGTCAAAAGCGGCGGTATTGTAGCGCAGCAAGTCTTCGATCTGGGTTTGCAGGGACGCCGTGTTTTGCTGCAGGATGCCGGCGATTTCGCGCTGGCCGTCGCTGAGCTTGCCCGCCACCTCGTCTTCCAGCAAGGCCACGCCTTCGCGCAGGGCCGCCAGCGGGGTTTTCAGCTCATGCGAGATGTGGCGCAGAAAACGTTCCTTGTCGGCATCGAGATCGGCCAGGCGCTGGCGCAGCCAGTCGAGCTGCTGGCCCAGGCGGCGCGTGTCGGCCGGGCCGCCGACGACGATGGGCTGGTCGTAGCGCTTGTCGCCCAGGCGCTCGATGGCCGTCTCGATGCGGCGCAGCGGGCGCGACAACAGAAAGCCGAAGCAGGTGGCCAGCACGGCCGCCAGCAGCACGGCTCCCCCCACCAGCACGCCCAGCAAGCGGCGCTGGCGTTCCAGCTCGGCCAGCAGGGCGTCGTTGCGGCTGCCGATTTCCGTCTTGCTTTCGCGCGCCAGGCTGTCATTGATCTGCGTCATGCGGGCAAACGCGCGGTACACGACGGCGTGACCATCGCGCTTGCGGCGCTTACCCGCTTGCAAGACTTCCCACGCCGCTTGCGCCTGCACCGTCCATTCGTCGGCCAGTTGCGGGGCGAACTCGGGCGTGGCCCGGTTCAGCACTTGCAGCGCCGCCGTCGCTTCGTCGCGGGCCGCCGCGTAGCGCTCGCGGAAGACGGGATCGTCGAGCACGAGGAATTGCCGTGCGCTGCGCTCCATGGCCAGCGTGCGCTCGGACAGGCGCTGCGACTGTTCCGTCAAGGCAATCGCCTGCGCCGCCGTCTCGCGCCCCAGCCGCGCCAGGTGTTCCAGGGTCAGCAGGGCTTGCACGGAGGTGGCCGTCAAAATGCCCGTCGTCAAAATGAAGGCGGCAAATAGCAGTTGGCGAAAGGAAAGTCGGGACAAGATGGGCGCCTTCGGTTCAGTCTGGAGTGCAAAAGGCGCATGGTACGCTAAGCGTTCATCGCGAGGCGCCACCTGTCAAAAAATAGCCCATCTGACAATGTTGTTGCTTTTGCGATCGGCAAGCAAGCCATGGCGGCGGCGCGCAGATACTCCTAGTACAATAGAGAAAAGCTTCATACAGGCATCAAAGTGGCCCCGGCCCTGGCATTACGCCACTTTGCCCCCACATGTGATGCAGCCCCACCGACACTCCGAATCACCTACCGCAGAGATCCCATACCGCATGAGCACATTTGAAAAAGTCAGCAGCAACTTCATTCCAGTCTTGCAGGCAACCATCGAGCAATATGTCGAGCCAGCAACGGGCATGCGCCATATCCACATGCATACCGAGCAGGCTGAGATGGTGTTCCTGGTGGCCTTTCCCACTGTGCCGGAAGTGAGCGACGGGCGCGCCCACATCCTCGAGCACCTGGCCTTGTGCGGCTCGGCCCGCTACCCCGTGCGCGACCCCTTCTTCTCGATGCTGCGCCGCTCGACGGCCACCTTCATGAATGCGATGACCTACCCGGACCGCACCGTGTACCCGTTCGCCAGCACCGACCGCAAGGATTTCTTCAACCTGCTCGACGTCTACCTGGACGCGGCCTTCTTCCCGAATCTCGATTACCTGAATTTCCGCCAGGAAGGCTGGCGCCATGCGTTCGAAGGCGACAAGCTGGTGTACCAGGGCATCGTCTTCAATGAAATGAAGGGCGCTTTCAACAGCCCCATGCGCGCGCTCGACAGCGGCATCGCCAGCGCCTTGCTCAAGGGCACGACGTATGAAGTGGAATCGGGCGGCGATCCGCTGGTGATCCCCGAGCTGACGCATGAAATGCTGAAAGAATTCCACGCCAGCCACTATCACCCTTCGCAAGCCGTGATCATGACCGCCGGCAATATCGAAGCGTCGGCCGTGCAAGAGCAGGTGGCCGAACGCGTGCTGTCCAAGCTCAGCGGCTTCAGCCCGCGCCGCCTGCCGCAACTGGCGCCCGCGTGGACGGCGCCGCAGGAAAACGTGGTGAAAATTCCATCGCAGGAAGCACGCGACGATGAATTCGGCCTGCAATTCGCCTGGCTGATGGGCGAGTCGAGCGACCCCATCGCCTACTACCACGCGCATTTGCTGTCGCACGGCTTGCTGGGCGAATCGTCGGCGCCCGTCATGCGCGCCATGGAATCGGCCGGCTATGGCCGCCCATCGGACATGAATGGCCGCGACGCGGGCATCCGCCAGATGGTGTTCCACATCGGCATGGAAGGCTTGACGCAGGAACAGATCGCCGATGCGCACCAGCGCATCTGGACGGCCCTGGAAGAGACGGCGCAAGAGGGCATTCCCGCCGCCGTGCTGCACGCGGCCTTGCGCGATATCAAATACAGCCAGCGCGAAATCAGCAGCGGCCGCATGCCTTACGGCCTGGGCCGCCTGCTGCACGCCTTGCCGCTGGCCATGTACGACGGCAACGTCATGGATGCCTTCGACAATGCGGACATCCTGGAAACCTTGGAACAGCAAATCGAAGACCCGGAATTCTTCAAGCAGCTGGTGCGCGAGCTGATCGCCAATCCAACCCGTCTGACGACGCACGTGGTGCCCGACAGCGCCTACTTCACGGACCGCGCCGCGCAGGAAGACGCCAAGCTGGCGGCCCTGCAGGCCAGCCTGACGGACGCCGAGCGCGAACACATCATCGCCGAGTCCGCCGCGCTGGAAGCGCATCAGCAACTGCCGTCGAATTCGGAAGTCTTGCCGCGCATCCGCCCCGGCGACGTCAGCGCGCTGCCGCGCCCGGCACTGCCGATTCCTGCCGCCGTCGACGGCGCCGTGGCGTTCAGCATTGCCTCGAATGGCATCAGCTATGCCAACGTGCTGTACGACGTGTCGGGCTTGCCGGAAGCGTCGTGGCCCTGGCTGCGTCTGTACACGGACCTGGCGCCGGAACTGGGCGTGGGCGACATGTCGTTCGACGACGCCAGCGCCTGGCGCCAGAGCATGGTGCCATCGTTCCACATCGGCCTGGAAGCCATTCCCCGCCCGCAACAGGCGATGCGCGTGGAATTGTCGTTCTCGGCCAGCGGCTTGCGCGAAGAACACGCGGCGATCGCCGCCGTGCTGTCGGCCTGGATCGCCAAGCCCCGCTTCGATGAAGAAGAGCGCCTGGCTTTCCTGATCGAAAGCCTGGTGCAAGACAAATTGAGCAGCCTGTCCGAATCGGGCAACCGCTACGCCATGCTGGCCGCGGCGGCACCGCTGTCGCCCACGCGCCGCTTCGACGACATCGTCGGCGGCCCGGCGGCCTTGCCGTTCTACCGCCGTTTGCAGCAGCTGAGCAAGACCTCCGAAGGCTTGCAGGAAATCGCGCGCGAACTCGACACCCTGCACGCGCACATCATCGCCCAGCAACCAACCGTGCTGTGCGCCGGCCTGGAGCAAGATGGCATCACCCTGGCCCGCTTGCTGGAATTGCCGGCAGCCAACACGGACGCGGCCGTAGCGACGGCAACGCCAGCGCCGGCAGCCTTGCCGCTGGCCAACACGGCCCTGCATGCGACGAGCCAGATCAACCATTGCTTCGTTTCCTGGGCCGTGCCTGGCGTACACAATCCGGACGCGTCCGCCCTGGCCGTGGCCGCCGAACTGATGACCAACCAGGTGCTGCATACGGCCCTGCGCGAAAAAGGCGGCGCGTATGGCGGCAGCGCCAGCTATGCGGCCGGCGCCGGCACGTTTACCCTCAGTTCCTACCGCGATCCGCGCCTGGCCGGCACGTACGCCGACTTCGGCACGACCCTGGATCAAATCCTCGACGGCGATTTCTCGCAGGAACAAGTGGAAGAGGCCATCATCTGCGTCATCAAGGGCCTCGACAAGCCCCATTCGCCGTACGCGGAAGCGCTGACGGCGTGGAACATGCAGCAGCGCGGCACGACGGAAGCCGTGCGCCAGCAATTCCGCACGGGCGTATTGACCTGCACCCTGAGCCAGATCAAGGAAGTCACGCGCACCTGGCTGAAAAACGGCCAGCAGAGCCGCGCCGCGTTTGCGGGCAACACGACGCAAGACCTGGCCGGCCTGGACGTGGTCGATCTGCTGGCGCTGGCCAGCTAAGGCGTGGGCTTAACAAGTGTTTTGACTTGGCTGTTGCAACGCCTGACAAAACCGTAGCGAGCGGCAGTGATTTGTGGCCGAGAAGCGCAACCGTACTCTAGTACGGTGAGCATCGCCGGCCGCAAAGCGCGACGCGCAGTAGGTTTGGTCAGGCGTTTCCAGGTACGGCGTTCGGCTCCATAAACATCAACTCCCATTGATGTCCATCCAGGTCCTGGAAACTGTGGCCATACATGAAGCCGAAATCCATCGGCTCCTTGTAGATGCTGCCGCCCGCCTGGACGGCCTTCGCCACCAGCTCATCGACTTCGCCACGGCTCTCCGCCGACAGGCACACGAGCACTTCCGTCGCCACCTTGGTATCGCACAGCTGCTTGGGCGTGAATTGCTTGAATTTGTCGTGCGTCAACAGCATCACGAAGATATCGTCGGCGACGATCATGCACGTTGCCGTTTCATCCGTGAAATGGGCATTGAAACTGAAGCCCAGCGCCGTGAAAAACGCCACGGAGCGTTCCAGCGACTGGACGGGCAGATTGACAAATATTTTGCGGGCCATCATGTCTCCTTCAGGTGAGATGAAAAATGCTGCCCGCCGATTCTACACCGGCTTTTTACGCGCCAGCGCGTCCCACGATCTTCGGCACGTAGCCAAAATAGCGGCTGAACGCAGCGCTGAAATTGGACGGATGGCGATAACCGGTTTGCCAGCCCGCCTGCGCCACCTGGCAACCATTTTCCAGCAGTAACTTTGCCCGCTGCATGCGCAGCGCCAGCAAGGTGCGCTGCGGACTGTCGTTGTAGCGGTAGCGCCATCCCTGCTTGAGCTTGAACAAGCTCAGGCCCGTCTGCGCGCACAGGTAATCGAGCGTCAGGTCTTGCGCCATCTGCTCCTGCATCAGCGCATGGACGCGCTCCAGCTTGATCATCTCGGCCTCGGACCAGCGCGGGATGGAAGCGGGCACGGGCGCCGGCCGCAGCGCCCGCAACTGTTCCGCCAAGACACTGAGCACGCCGATGTGCACGGCCAGCGGGTCCGTCGCACGCAGCAGCGCCCGCGCCTGCAGGGCGGACGCCGCCGTGGTGGCCGCATGCGCCAGCTGGCGCGCGCCACCGTGGGGTAACAATGACGCCAGGCCTTGCGGCCAGTAGCGCGCCAGCGCATCCTCGTCCACCAGCACGCGCAATTGCGCCGCCCGCTGATTCGCCTCGAAACGGCGCTCGCCGCTGACGTGCTGAAACGCCGTCACCGTCGTATGGCCGGCCCGAAAACGCAATTGTTCGCCATCGCGCGTGGTGTAGCCGGACACGCCTTCCAGGCCGATGGTGATCACCATGCCGCCCGCATCGTCATGCTTCGATTGCTCGACGAGCGCAAGGCGCGGACGGTAATCGGAATGCACGAGCAGCAAGCCCTGGTCGACCTGGCGCTGGTCAGCGCGGCACTCGCCCATCCCGGGGTCCAGCTGGCGCCGCGTCCAGCCTGCCGCTTCCCTGTCCTGTTCCCTCATCGCTCCCCCCTGTTTTCCCGCGCGCCGTCGCGCATACGAAATGCGCCGTGTCGCATACAAATGCAAATGATAATTATTCTCATTGTTGCATAAAATAGGTGCTCTTGCCCACCTCACCGAAAGGAAGCACCATGCCATTTACAACACAACACGCCTTGCAACCGTATTGGGACCTGGCCGTCGCGCCCGTCCAGGCCGATGGACTGGCCGCCGCCCTGGAACTGGGCATTTTCGAACTGCTGGCCACGCCGCACACGCCGGCGCAGCTGGCCGACGCCCTGTCGCTGCACGCACCACACACGGCGCTGCTGCTGGAATTACTCTGGAGCATGCAGGTGCTGGAACGCGATGCGGCCGATGCTGATGCGCAGCGCTACCGCTGCACGGCCGCCACCTTGCAGTATTTCTGCCGCGACTCCGTGGCCTTTTGCGGCGACGCCTGGCTGTACCGGCTGCATGCGCTGCGCCATTTCGCCACCCAGCTGAGTACGCTGGTGCGCGAGGGCGACAAGGCCGCGCCCTACAGCACGGCAAGTGGCATCAACTGGGCCATTGCCGCGCAGCAGCAGATTGGCCAGGAACAACGCGCCATCACCATGCGCGCAGCCCTGTCCGTGATGCAGCGCATCGCCCCGTTTGCAGACGGCCACACGCCGCTGCGCCTGCTCGACCTGGGCGGCGGACCGGGCTGGGTTGCCATTGCGCTGGCGCAAGCCCATGCGGGCTTGCACGGCGGCGTCTTCGACTGGCCGGAAACGGTGGCCGTGGCAGCCGCGAACATCGCCCATGCGCAACTGTCTGACCGCCTGGAGACTGTGGGCGGCGACCTGGCCAGCGACGATATCGGCAGCGGCTACGACCTCATCTGGTGCTCGTCCGTGCTGCATTTCGTGCCCGACATGGCGGCGGCCTTGCGCAAGATCCATGCGGCATTGACACCCGGTGGCGTCTTCGTTTGCGTGCAAGCGGAAATCGCCCCGGCAGCCGGCGACGCGGCGCGCGTGCTGCCGTATTACTTGCCGATGCGCATGCTCGGCCGCACGGTAACCCAGCAGGGAGAATTGGCGCAAGTGCTGCGCGACACGGGTTGGCGGCAAGTGGAGCAATACAGCGCCAGCGATTTCCCCATGGCGCCCGTGCAAGTGTTGATTGCGCGCAAGGATGGAGCGTGAATCCGCCCGCGCGCAGCGCGCTGCCGCAAGCGCCATTTGATGCATCGCATGGCAAGCGCTGCGCCCATGTGGTTGAATACTGGCTGCGCAGCGATGGCGCTGAACGCTGAACCATGACAAACCCCGCATTACGCACCTGAGATAACACCAAGATGTCCATCGCCCTATGAGCCTGACACTATCTGATCGTTCTGGAACGATCCTCGGAGAAATTGTCGTCCTGTCAGAGAATGCGCTTGTTCTCGGGACTTTTCTTCCCACGGCTGCCTTTGCCGCATACGCGACCTTGTTCAAAAATCTGGAACAAGCCGCCAACGATCAGCTTTTCGTCGAGGCAGACCGATTGGAACAGGAAATTCAGTCATGCGATTTTTGCGTACTCGATACGCACAGCGGCATGCAGCGCAACATAGCTGATTTGCAGATCATGCAAGATGGAATCTGTTTCCATTGGCGAGCAAGCTGGGAACGGCCTCGGTAAACCTGCGCCGGCGGCCCGCGCCGGGACCGATGCATGCCGCTGTCCCACGGCGCCCGTTCCTGCTCGCCGGTATCAAGCGGGACTGTCCCGCAACGCGTCGATGATCAGGCCAGCCAGCCGCTCGACGGGCGGCCTGGGCACGCTGGAGGCGCGCAGCAGTTCCAGCGACAGCGGGGGCAGGGCGGGCAAGCCCGCCGCCACGTGGTCGAGCGCGCAGACGGAAGACGGCAAGCCCAGGCTGGTGCGCACCGTCACGCCCAGCCCGGCGGCCGCCGCCGCCCACAGTCCCGCCAGACTGGGACTGGTAAACGCCGTGCGCCAGGCGATGCCGGCATGGTCCAGCGCCTGCGTAGCGCAGCGCTGGAACAGGCAGTCGCGGTCGAAGGTAATGAGCGGCAAGGGCTCGCCCGATTCAGGCTGCCAGGCCAGGCTGGATGAGGCGATCCAGCGCATGGCCGGCTCGGCAATATGCTGGCGCTGCGGCAGCGGATACTCGGCCACGTCGGCGATGCAGGCGCCGCCCCACAGCAGGGCCAGGTCCAGCTGGCCCATGGCCAGCCCTTGCATCAAGGCCGTGTTGCGCGCCACGTGCGCCTCGATGCGCACTTTCGGATGCGCGCGGGCAAAGCGTCCCAGCACGTCGGGCAGCAAGGCTTCGCCGAAATCCTCCTGCAAACCGAGCCGTATCCAGCCTTCCAGTTCCGCGCCGCGCAAGGCGACGGCCGCCTCGTCGTTGAGTTCCAGCAAGCGGCGTGCATAGCCGAGCAGCACTTCGCCGGCCGGCGTCAGCGCCAGTCCCCGGCCATCCTTGCGGAACAGGGGCATGCCCGCCTGCTCCTCGAGTTTTTTCAGCTGCGCGCTGACGGCCGAGGTGGAGCGGCCCACCTTGTCGGCCGCGCGGGCAAAGCTGCCCAGTTCGATGCCAGCCACATAGCTGCGCAAGAAGGCGATGTCAAAATTCAGCAAGCTCATGGCGCAAATACAATCGTCCTGTTTTATGGGATGGTGACTGGTAAATTATCTGATATTCAGAACGATCGTACTGCGCAACACTGTCAGGGTCAACCACTTTCCCCTCCCTGCCATGACCACCAGCTGCCCAGCCGTTCCTGTTCCCGTCCCCGCCACCGCGCCCGCGCTGGGCGATACCCACCGCTGGAAGGTGCTGGCCGTCGGCGTGGCGGCCAATGCCAGCTTTTCCGCTGCCGCCAACGGCATGCCCACGACGGCCATCTGGCTGCGCAGCGGCTATCACCTGAGCAATACGCAACTGGGGGTGGCGCTGGGCGCCATGGGCCTGGGCGTGGCCCTGACAGAATTGCCATGGGGCATGGCCACCGACCGCTGGGGCGACCGGCCCGTGCTGCTGACGGGCTTGCTGGGCACCATGCTGGCCCTATTGACCTTGCTGCTGTGGATCACACCCGCTGACGGCGCCGTGCCGCCGTTATGGGCGCTGGCGGCCGGGCTGGCCCTGGTCGGCGTGCTGGGCGGCAGCGTGAATGGCGCCAGCGGGCGCGCCGTGATGCGCTGGTTCGGCGCCGGCGAACGGGGTTTCGCCATGAGCATCCGCCAGACGGCCGTACCGCTCGGCGGCGGCCTCGGCGCCCTCGTCCTGCCCAGCCTGGCGTCACGTTACGGCTTCATGCCCGTGTTTGGCGCCCTGGCCCTCGTATGCGGCCTGTCGGCGTTTTTTACGTGGCGATGGATGCATGAGCCCGATTTCTCTGCCGAGGCCGCCACGGGGCCGCAAAACGCGTCCACGGGCCTGATGGGGATCAAGCCGCCTCCGCCGCTGCAAGGTCCACTCAAAAACCGCAAAGTGTGGCGCATGGTGGCCGCCATCGGCTTGCTGTGCGTGCCCCAGTTTGCCGTGCTCAGCTATGCCACCGTCTTCCTGCACGACCATGGCCGCCTGGGACTGGCCGCCATCACGGCCGTGATGGTGGCCCTGCAGGCGGGCGCCATGTTGATGCGCATCTGGAGCGGACGCCACACGGACCGCCACGCGAACCGGCCCGCCTATCTGCGCGGCTCGGCCCTGGTGGCCTTGGCGTCGTTCATTGTGCTGGGATGCATCGCCTGGCTGCAGGCGCCGGGCTGGCTGCTGATGGCCGCCGTGGTGGCCGCCGGCATCGCCGTGTCCGCCTGGCATGGCGTGGCCTACACGGAGCTGGCCACGGAAGCGGGCGGCGCCAACGCGGGCACGGCCCTGGGCATGGCGAACACGGCCGTCTACGCGGGCCTGTTCCTCACACCGATCGCCATCCCGCACTTGCTGGCGGCCAGCAACTGGCCCGTCGTGTGGTGGCTGGCGGGGCTGGTGGCGCTGGCCACGCGGCCCCTGTTTCCGAAAGCTTAATTTAACTCGGGCAGCGGCGAAATGCGGTAGATGCAACGCATCGCGTTCGTCAGCACATGCTGCTCGCGCACGATGCTGGCGCCCGGTCCCACCACTTCCTGGAACAGCTGCAATTCGGAGCGGCAAAAACCCTGGCAAGTGCGCGCGGCGGCGCAGATGGGGCAGTGGTCTTCGATCAGCAGCCAGTCGTCGCCATCCGCTTCCACGCGCGCCATATAACCCTCTTCATCGCGCACGGCCGCCAGTTGCTGCAGCCGCGTAGGCAAGTCCGGCGCCGAGCACGCCAGCGCATACGCGCTGCGGCTTTCCTCTTCGCGCTGCGTGATCAGTTTATCCAGCCCCGCTTCGCCGAACAGCTGGCGCACGGAACCGATCAGCTTGATCGTCAGCTGCGCATGCGTGTCGGGAAAGCGCGCATTGCCCGCCTCCGTCAAGACCCAGTTCTGGCGCGGCCGCCCGGCGCCCGCCTGCGCTTCCTGGCGCCCCTCGATGAGGCCCGCCGCTACCAGCTTTTGCACTTGCTGACGCGCCGCCTCGCCCGTCATGTCCAGGGTCTTGGCCAGGGTCGCCGTGGAGACGGGTCCCTTGGTCTTGATGAAATACAGGATGCGCTCCGTCGTTTGCGGCGCCTCTTGATTATCCAAACGTTTACTTGTGTAATTCATTTCACTCAACTATCATGGGGCCAGTTAACCAACTAATTGCTTGCATAATAGGCCGGTAGCTCCCCGCTGTCGAGGAGTTTCCACGTCCGTATGCCGGCAAGGTACTCTTTTGACAGGATTTTCCCATGCAACTGTCTCACTCGATCTGGCTGTTTCACGCCATCCTCGCCACCGGCCTGGCCCTCTGGCTCACCCTGGCCGCCCTCAACAACCTGCACGCCTTCCACGGCGCCGTCTGGGCCATCGGCAACACCATGCGCATGGACCCGCTGCGCCAGGACCCGACCATCCAGACGCCGCTGCTGCGCCGCGCGCTCACGTCCCTGGTCTTGCACCGCCTGAGCCTGTTGACGGTGCTGGCGCTGCAACTGCTGGCCGCCATCGCCGCCTGGACGGGCGTGGCGCTATTGCTCGGCGCATCCCTGACGCAAGCGTTGCCCTGGCTGAACCTGGCCCTGTGCGCCATGGCCGCCTTCCTGCTGCTGATGCACCTGGGCGGCCTGTGGTTCGGCTACTGGATCGCCCAGGAAAGCTTGCAGACGACGCACCTGGTGCTGCTGCTGTGGACCCTGGGTTTGTTCTTCCTCTTCAACGCGCAGCGGACCTGACCAGCCTCCGCTGCGCCTCTTCTTCTTTCTCCCTTTCAATGCAGTAAAGGACTTCATCATGAATACGAAACTCGTCGGCGCTTCCGCGCTGGCCATCGCCCTGGCCGTCGCGGGCGCCGCGCTGTATCCGCGCGCCAACTCGCATGCGGCTGATGCCGCCGCCTACCCCGCCACCAAGGTGGCGCTGGTCCCCGTCGTGCTGGGCACGCAGGAACGCTTTTTTGCCGGTGTGGGCGAACTGGAAGCGGCGCGCCAGGTGCAGGTGGCGGCCGAAACGGGCGGGCGCGTCACGCAGATCCGCTTCGAATCGGGCCAGAGCGTGGCGGCCGGCGCCGTGCTGGTACAGCTCAATGACGCCCAGGAACAGGCAATGCTGCTGCGCCAGCGCGCACAGCTGAAAAACGCGGAAAGCAGCCATGCCCGCACGGTGCAGATGGTCAGGGAAAAGGCCGCCACGCAGGAGCAGCTCGATGCGGCGCTGGCCGCGCGCGACGCGGCCCTGGGCGACGTGCGCCAGACGGAAGCGCTGATCGCGCAAAAGACCATCCGCGCGCCGTTCGCCGGGCAGCTGGGCATCCGCAAGGTGCACGCGGGCCAGTACCTGAACGCGGCCGACACGGTGGCCAGCCTGATCGACACGAAGGCCTTGCTGGTGAACTTCGCCCTCGATGAACAGAGCAGCGCGAATCTGGCGCCGGGACAGGCCGTGCAAGTGCTGGTGGACGCCTATCCGAATGAAATCTTCACGGCGAAGATCAACGCCATCGACCCGCTGGTCGCCCGCTCGCGCATGGTGCAGGTGCAGGCGGCATTGAGCAATCCCCGCGGTGCGCTGAAAGCGGGCATGTATGCGAACGTGCGCGTGGCCCGCGAGGCTGGCCAACAGCTGACGGTACCGGAAACGGCCGTGACCTACAGCGCGTATGGCGATACGGTGTTTGTGGCGCAGCAGGAAGGAAAACAGCCGCTCACCGTCAAGCGCGTGGGCGTCAAACTGGGCGAGCGGGCCGGGGGCCGCGTGGCCATTCTCGACGGCTTGCGCGAAGGGCAGCGCGTGGTCGCTTCGGGCCAGCTGAAACTGGCCGACGGCATGGCCGTGCAGGCCGTGGCCAATACCCTGGACGAGGCGAAACGCGCCGCGCCCAAGGCCGGTTCTTGAGGAAGGGCCAGCACCATGAAATTTACCGATTTATTCGTGCGCCGCCCCGTGCTGGCGCTGGTGATCAGCACCTTGATTCTGATGCTGGGCGTGATCGCCATCCTGCAGCTGCCGATCCGCCAATACCCGATGCTCGAATCGTCCACCATCACCGTCACGACCAACTATCCGGGCGCCTCGGCGGAACTGATGCAGGGTTTCGTGACGCAACCCATCGCGCAAGCCGTATCGTCGGTGGAAGGCATCGATTACCTGACGTCGTCGTCGGTGCAGGGCAGCAGCACCGTCACCGTGCGCATGGAATTGAACCGCGATTCCACGCAAGCGTTGACGGAAGTCATGGCCAAGGTCAACCAGGTACGCTATAAATTACCGGAAGGCGCTTTCGACCCCGTCATCGAGCGCGCGGCCGGCGATTCCTCGGCCGTCGCCTATGTCGGCTTTGCCAGCGAGAGCGTGTCCGCGCCCGCGCTGACGGATTACCTGGCGCGCGTGGTGCAGCCCATGTTCGCCACCATCGACGGCGTGGCGAAGGTCGACGTGTATGGCGGCCAGCAGCTGGCCATGCGCCTGTGGATCGACCCGGCGAAACTGGCCGCGCGCGGGCTGACGGCGGCCGACGTGGCCGACGCCGTGCGGCGCAATAACTACCAGGCGGCGCCCGGCAAGGTGAAGGGACAATTCGTCGTCGCGAACATCAGCGTCAACACGGACCTGACCAGCGTGGAGCAATTTCGCGACATGGTCATCCGCAAGGGCGGCGATGAAAAAGACAGCGCCGCCCTGGTGCGTTTGAAGGACGTGGGCACGGTGGAACTGGGAGCGGCCGCCACGGAGACGAGCGGCATCATGGACGGCGTGCCGGCCGTGTATCTGGGCCTGTCGCCCACGCCCGGCGGCAACCCGCTGGTGATCGTCGACGGCATCAAGAAGCTGCTGCCGGAAATCCAGAAAACCCTGCCGCCGGGCGTGAAAGTCGAGCTGGCGTTCGAGACCGCGCGCTTCATCCAGTCGTCCATCGACGAAGTGGCGCACACCCTGCTCGAAGCGCTGCTGATCGTCGTCATCGTCATCTACCTTTGCATGGGTTCCCTGCGCTCCGTGCTGATTCCCGTCGTGACGATCCCGCTGTCGATGCTGGGTGCGGCGGCGCTGATGCTGGCCTTCGGCTTCAGCATCAATTTACTGACCCTGCTGGCGATGGTGCTGGCCGTGGGCCTGGTGGTCGACGACGCCATCGTCGTAGTGGAAAACGTGCACCGGCATATCGAGGAAGGCAAGACGCCCGTGGCGGCCGCCCTGGTGGGCGCGCGCGAAGTGGCCGGCCCCGTCATCGCCATGACGATCACCCTGGCGGCCGTGTATGCGCCGATCGGCATGATGGGCGGATTGACTGGGGCGCTGTTCAAGGAATTCGCGCTGACTTTGGCCGGCGCCGTGGTGGTGTCGGGCGTAGTGGCGCTGACCTTATCGCCCGTGATGAGCTCCCTGCTGCTGCAGCCGAAACAAGCGGAAGGGCGCATGGCGCGCGCCGCCGAGCATTTCTTCGAAGGCCTCACCAGCCGCTACGCGCGCCTGCTGGACCGTTCGCTGCACCACCGCTGGTGGAGTGCCGGTTTCGCCGCGCTGGTGATGCTCAGTCTGCCGTTTTTGTACCTGCTGCCGCAGCGCGAACTGGCGCCGGCGGAAGACCAGGCCAGCGTCTTGACGGCGATCAAGGCGCCGCAGCACGCCAACCTCGATTACGTGGAACGCTTTTCGTACAAGCTCGATGAGATCTACAAAAATATCCCCGAAACGGACTCGCGCTGGATCATCAATGGCGGCGAAGGCCCGGCATCGAGCATCGGCGGCATCAACCTGACGCCGTGGGCCGAACGCTCGCGCAATGCGGCCGTCATCCAGGCCGAATTGCAGCACGCCGTGGGCGACGTGGAAGGCACCAGCATCTTCGCCTTCCAACTGGCGCCCTTGCCCGGATCGAGCGGCGGCTTGCCCGTGCAAATGGTGCTGCGCAGCGCGCAGGATTACGCCACCCTGTTCCGCACCATGGAAGACGTCAAGCAGCGCGCGCGCGACAGCGGCCTGTTTGCCGTCGTCGACAGCGACCTCGATTACAACAACCCCGTCGTCAAGGTGCGCGTGGACCGCTCCAAGGCGAACAGCCTGGGCATCCGCATGCAGGACATCGGCGAATCGCTGGCCGTGCTGGTGGGCGAAAATTACCTGAACCGCTTCGGCATGGATGGCCGCGCCTACGACGTCATCGCGCAAAGCCCGCGCGAGCAGCGATTGACGGCGCAAGCCCTGACGCAGCAGTACGTGCGCGCCGACGATGGCAGCCTGCTGCCCCTGTCCGCCGTCGTCTCGGTGACGGAACAGATCGAGCCGAACATGCTGACCCAGTTCAACCAGCAAAATGCGGCCACCTTCCAGGGCGTGCCGGCGCCGGGCGTGACCCTGGGCGACGCCGTCGCCTTCCTCGACGGCGTGGCGAAAACCCTGCCGCCCGGCTTCAGCTACGACTGGCAATCGGACGCGCGCCAATTCGCCACGGAAGGCAATGCGCTGCTGCTGGCCTTCCTGGCGGCCGTCGTCGTGATTTACCTGGTGCTGGCGGCGCAGTATGAGAGCCTGACGGACCCTTTGATCATCCTGATCACGGTGCCGCTGTCGATTTGCGGCGCGCTGATCCCGCTGGCGCTGGGCTACGCCACCGTCAACATCTACACGCAGATCGGCCTCGTGACCCTGATCGGCTTGATCAGCAAGCACGGGATCTTGATGGTGGAATTTGCCAACGAATTGCAGGTGCATGAACGGCTGGACCGCCTCAGCGCCATCCGCAAGGCGGCGCAAATCCGCTTGCGCCCGATTCTGATGACGACGGCGGCCATGGTGGTGGGCCTGGTGCCGCTGCTGTTCGCCTCGGGCGCCGGCGCCAACAGCCGTTTCGGCCTGGGCGTGGTGATCGTTTCGGGCATGTTGATCGGCACCTTCTTTACCCTGTTCGTGCTGCCCACCGTGTACACCTTTCTGGCCCGCCGCCACACGGCCGACCATGCCACGCCGCGCGCGCGCGATTTGTCGCACGCGCTGAAGGAATCCCCATGAAAAATTACCGCTATCTCGTCTCCCTTTTCCCCCTGCTGGCCGGCTGCGCCGTCAGCCCCGCCTACGTCACGCCGGCCACGCCCGCCATCGCCCTGGCCAGTCCGCAGCAGGCGCAGTTTGCGCCAGGTCAAACGGCTGCCAGCGAAGCCGCCTGGTGGACGTTTTTCGACGATGCGCGCCTGTCGCGGCTGATCGCCAGCGCGTTGACGCACAACCTCGATATCGCGCAAGCGCAAGCCAATCTGCTGGCCGCGCGCGCCACCTTCGACGAGCGCCGCCTCGACGAACTGCCCGCCGTCACGGGCCAGGCGGGCTGGCAGCGCAGCGTGCAGCAAGATGCGCCAGACAGCCGCGCCGCCAGCACGAGCACGCGCGTGGGGTTCGATGCGCAATGGGAAATCGACCTGTTCGGCCGCCTGGCGCATATCACCCGCTCGGCGCAGGCGCGCGCCGACGCGGCGCAGGCCGATTTGCGCCAAGTGCAGCTGACGATCGCCGCCGAAGTGGCGCGCAATTACTACGAGGCGCTGGGCTACCAGCAAAACCTGGCGCTGACGCAGGCGCAAGTGCAAAGCTGGCGCGACACCATCGCCCTGATCGATGCGCGCATCCGCGCCGGCGGCGGCTTGCCGGAAGAGCGCCACAACGCGCTGGCCAACCTGGCGCGCAGCGAGGCGGCCTTGCCGCCGTTGCAGGCCGGCTTGCGCCAGGCGCAGTACCGGCTCGATGTGCTGAGCGGCCAAGCGCCGGGCGCCATCGCGCTGGCGACCACACCGCGGCAGCAGGCGCCGCTGGCCGGTCAGTTGCCGCTGGGCGACGTGAACCGCCTGATCAAGCAGCGTCCCGACGTGGTGCGCGCCGAGCGCCTGCTGGCCGCTTCCAGCGAAGACGTGGGGGCGGCAACAGCGGACCTGTATCCGCGCCTGAGCCTGGGCGGCTTTTTGGGCTTCTTTGCGCTGCGCGGCAGCGGCGTATTCGACGGCGGCGCGCGCGCCTTCGACGTGGCGCCCTCCGTCAGCTATCCGGCCTTCCGCCTGGGCAGCGTCAAGGCGCGCTTGCGCGGCACGCAGGCCGAAGCGCAAGGCGCGCAGGCGCGCTATACGCAAACGATGCTGTTGGCGCAGGAAGAGGTGGAAAACGCCGTCACGCAACTGGCGGAAAACCAGACGCGATTGGCCTCGCTGCTGGAATCGGCGCGCCACGGCAACGCGGCCCTCGGCATCGCCAGCACGCGCTATGCGGGCGGTGCCGGCAGCTACCAGGCCGTGCTGGAAAACCAGCGCGCCTTGTACGATATCCGGCGCGAAGCGCTGCTGGCGGAAACGGCGTCCTACATCGATGCGATTGCCCTGTACAAGGCGCTGGGATGGGGGCACACTATGTGATCTTTTTAGCTCGGAAAGGCACGCGATGTTCACGCAAGGCAGCTGGCTCAATCCACCGGAAAACTGGTCCGCCGACGGCGCGCAATTGCGCGTGACGACGGACGCAAATACGGATTTCTGGCGCAAGACTCACTATGGTTTTATCCGCGACAGCGGCCATTTTTTCGGCACGCAAATCGACGGCGATTTCACGGCGCAGCTGCACGTGGCGGCGCAGTACGCGGCGCTGTACGACCAGGCCGGCATGATGGTGCGCATCGACGAGCAAAACTGGATCAAGTGCGGCGTCGAATTTTCCGACGGCCAGCTCTTATTGAGCACGGTATTGACGCAGGACAAATCCGACTGGGCCGTCAGCAGCGCTCCCGCCATGCCGGACGGTTTCTGGCTGCGCGTGACGGTGGCGCAAGGCGCGATCCGCGTGCAATATTCGACCGATGGCCAGCGCTGGCCGCTGCTGCGCCTGGCGCCATTTCCCGAGGCCGGCAGCTACCGCGTCGGCCCCATGTGCTGCACGCCGGAACGCGCTGGCCTGGAGGTGGTGTTTTCCCGGTTTTCCATCGGCCCGGCGCAGCAAAAAGACTTGCACGATTTGAGTTAAATCAAGCGGTCCACGTCTCGTGCAAATGGCGCCACAGCAGCGTTCCAGCCGGTGTCTTCTCATACACGACGGTCGACAGGCGCTCCGTGTTTTCTCCCCCCGGCAGCGATTGATGCTCGCGGTAAGTCACGCTGGCGCCGGCCGCGTTGTCCTGGATCAATGCCAGGTCGGAAATACGCATGATGAGGCCCGGACGGCTGCCGCCGGCGCCCTGGAAAAATGCCGTCAAGCCGGCATGATCGAGCTGCTTGCCGCCCGGTGACACCATCGTGAAGCCGGGCGAGAAACGCGCGAGCAAATCGGCGCAATGTTCGGGTGCCGTGGATTCGCCGGAGAGCCATTCGCGGATCAGCACATGCGTGGATAACACGTCGTCAAAACAGGGGTTCGTTGTCTTCATTTTTTTGCTGCTCCATGGTGATGTAAAAGGTCGAGAACGGCGCGGTTGTCGATGCGCATGCACAACGCCAAAGGCAGCACGCACGCGCTGGCGGCCAGCGCAAAACACCAGTGAAAAACCTGCGCCGCGCGCAGGTGCTGGGCGGGGTCGTCCAGCGACGTAATTCCCTGCGCCGCCAGCAAGCCATTCAGCAGTACGCTGAGCAGCGCCACGCCCAGGCAAAAGCCCAGCTGACGGTTGATATTCCACACGGCGCTGGCCTGGCTCAGCTGCCCGTCCGGCGTGCGCAGGAACGCCGTGCTTTGCGCCGTGCTGCTGCACAAGCCGCCGCCAAAGCCCATCACGGCATACGCGCCGGCCAGCCAGAACAACTGGCCCGCCGCATCCACGCGCAGCAGCATCAGCATGCCCGCCGCCTGCAGCAACGCACCAGCGAGGAACAAGGGTTGCGGCCCCACGCGGCGATAGCTTTTTCCCGTGAGCGAGATGGCCGCAAACGAGGCCAGCGCCCACGGCAGCATCAGCGCGCCCGCCGTCGATGCCGACATGCCCAGCACGCCCTGCAAATACAGCATGGCCAGCAGGCTCACGCCCATGAACACGCCCGGCACCAGCAGGTACATCAGCATGGCGATGCGCAGCAGCGGTTCGGCGGCCAGGCGCAGGTTGAGCAGCGGCGTGGATTTGCGCAGCGCGCCGCGCACGTAGATCCAGGCGCACGCGGTGCCCAGCGCCAGCACGCCGGCGCCGGCAAGCAGCTCGCCCGGCGTGCCCAGCATGGTCAAGCCCAGCAACAGCAAAAGGATGGCTGTGCTGCCCGCCACAAGGCCGCCCGTGTCGAGGCGGGGCACTTGCGCGCGCGGCGGGTCGGGACGCAGCCAGCAGGCGGCCAGCAGCAGCGCCAGCGCGGCAAACGGCACGTTCAGATAAAAAATCGCCCGCCACGACAGGCTGTCGACGATGACGCCGCCCAAGGCGGGCGACAGGGCGGGCGCCAGCAAGCCCACCAGCATGATGACGGACGACAGGCCGGGACGCTCGGCCGGTTGATACAGCTGGTAAGTCATGCTTTGCCCCAGCGGGATCAGCAAGCCGCCGCCCAGGCCCTGCACACAGCGCCAGGCGATCAGCGCCTCGATCGAGGGCGCCAGGCCGGCGCCGATGCTGGCGCATAAAAAAGTTAGCAACGATGCCATGAACACGGTTTTGCTGCCATAATAGGCAGCCAGCCAGGCGCTGGCGGGGATGACGATGGTCAAGCCAAGGATGTAGGCCGTGCTGATCCAGGCCAGCTGCGCCACCGAGGCGTGCAGGGCATGGCCGATGTCGGGATAGGCGACGCTGGTGATGAACATGTTGATCAGATCGACGAAAAACCCCAGCAGATAGATGGCCGCGACCTTTTTGCGATAGTCCATGGTGCTCCGAATGGCAAACGGCCAGCTTAAGCTTTCATCGCCATTTGCGTAACGGGCCAGCCCCGATTACACTGTCAAAGAAATTTTGACAAACTCCCGCAACCCGCATGTATCCTCATAGTTATTTATGATCAGTCTTGACCGTTTGGGTATTTTCATCGCCATCGTCGACGCCGGCTCGCTGACGGCCGCCGCCGCCGTGCTGGGCCAGAGCAAGGCCGTCGTCAGTTTTAACTTGAAGCAACTGGAAGCGGAGCTGGGCGTGTCGCTGCTGACGCGCAGCACGCGCAGCCTGGCGCTGACCGACGTGGGACGGCGCTTTTACGAGGATTGCCAGCGCGTGCTGAGCGAAGCCCAGGGCGCCATCGAGACGGCGCGCCAGGGGCACCAGGGCTTGCGCGGCACCCTGCGCCTGACCACCACCGTCGAATACGGCAGCCGCACGGTGATCCCCGCGCTGATCGCCTTTGCCGCCGCCCATCCGCAGCTGCAGATCCAGCATTCCTCGTCGTCCTCGCATGAAGACCTGATCTCGGGCGGCTACGACCTGGCCATCCGCATGGGTTCCCTCAACGATTCGAGCTACCGCGCCGCGCTGATCGAGCCGTATGCGATCTGGCCCGTCGCCTCGCCCGCCTACCTGGCCAGCCTGCCCGGCCGGGACATCGCCACCTTGCCCGACTTGCAGCGCGCGCGCTGGCTGGCGCACAGCCGCCTCGCTACGCCCCTGCGCTGGGACGTGCAGACGCCCGACGGTGCCGCCGTCTTCGTCGCGCAGGACGACGCCGCCATCCATTCCGACTCCGCCTCGGCCCTGCTGGGCTTTGCCCTGGGCGGCTGCGGCGTGGCCCTGCTGCCGCAATGGCAGGTGGAAGGGGACGTGCGCGCGGGACGTTTGCGCCGCCTGCTGCCCGACGTCGTCTTCCCGGAACAGGGCGTGTATGCCGTGTATCCGAACACCCAGCATATTGCGGAAAAAGTGCGCGCGTTTATCGACTTCTTGCGCGCGTTCGTGGGCACGCCCGCCTGAGGTTTCACGTGGCGCCACGGCGCCCATGTCACGTCGTCAATACTTGTTGAATACAACGATTTCCAAAGGGCAAACGAGCGCCCATTTCGCTTTTCACGGCCTACACTGGAAGGACGTTGTTCACCGATTGGAGACCATCATGGCACATACATTGGCAGCAGTTTTCGCCGTGCGCGACATGGCCGAGCGCGCCCGGCACGACCTGATCACGGCGGGCTTTCCCGGCGCCAACATCCGCCTGCACGATGCGGGCAGTGACGACTTTTCCGCCACGGAAAACATCCGCCGCGACGACAGCGATAGCCTGCTCGACAGCGTCAAGCATTTCTTCACGGACCTGTTCGGCAGCCACGCCGACCGCCACATCTATGCGGAAGCCGTGCGGCGCGGGCATGTCGTGCTGACACTGGAAGGGGCGAGCGACGCCGATATCCAGCGCGCCACCGACCTCGTCGAGCGCTATGCGCCGCTCGACATCGATGCGCACGCCGAGCACTGGCGCACCGGCGGCTGGCAGGGCGCGCCGCAAGACGACGGCGCGCGGCGCCAGGGCGCCAGCATGCAGCAGGGCGCGTCGGCCGGCAACCTGAACGAGACGGCAGCATCGCAGCAATTTGCGGGCGGCATGGCGCCGCCGTCATCCGGCACGGGCGCCAACGCGCGCCGCTACCCCAGCGCCGACAACCTGCCGGGCACCAGCTACAACGACGAACAGTACTACCGCAACCACTGGAGCGCCACCTATGTCGCCACCGGCGCGCGCTTCGAGGACTACGATCCCGCCTACCGCTATGGCCATTCGATGGCGAACAGCGACAGCTACCGGGGCCGCCCGTGGGATGAGGTGGAAGCGGAGCTGCGTTCCACGTGGGAGCACACGTATCCGCAATCGGCGTGGGACAACTTCAAGGCGGCCATCAAACATGGCTGGGAGCGCATCACGTCCTGACGCGCGGCGAGGGGATGGCTCTGTCAGCGCCCCTCGTGCGTGAGCTTGAGGAAGTGGTTCAGGATGTGGAAGTGGTCTTCGAAGAACTGCTCTTCCATGGCCGGCAGGGCGCTCACCGGCACCCACTGCGCCAGCGCCGCATCGTCGGCCGCCGTCACGGCCGGCAGCTGGCGCGTCTTCAAGTCAAAATAATGCGCATGCGTGATGGTGCGCCCCCGCTGGCTGCGGTCCGGATGGTCGAACACGGCCACGCCGACCAGCGCCTCGACCAGGGTGGGCGCCAGCACGCCCAGCTGAGTTTCTTCCGCCAGTTCGCGCAGGGCGCCCTGCAGCAGGCGTTCGCGCGGCTCCAGGAAGCCGCCCGGCAGCGCCCACAAGCCCTTGCCCGGATAGCCGCCGCGGCGCACCAGCAAGACGTGGCCGCCCGTCTGCACCAACGCATCCACGGTGCAAAAGATGGGCGCATACGGCGCCGTGCGCCAGCGCGCCTTGTACGCTTCGATGGCGCGGTATTCCTGCACCAGCGGCGCGTACCACGGCAACAAGGTCCACGCCTTCAGATACTGGCCGATGGCCGCCGGCAGCAGCTGCGCCACGGCGCTCAGCGACACGTCCACGTCTTCCGCCTCGAACAGCACGTTGCGGATCGCCGTCGCGCCGATGGGCGCACCGGGATCGATCTCCAGGTTGAGCAACTGCCAGTGCGGGAAGTGGTGCAGGTAATAACTGGTGGCGTCCTTGAAACAAGCCACCAGGGTGACGCGCTGCACCGCGGGCACGGCGCCCGCCACGGCGCGCCGCACGGCATCGGCCCACAGGCCATCGTCGTAGTAATCGCGCACGGCCACGTAATGCACGCGCGCGCGCTGCGCCTCGGGCAGGGTGGCGGCGATCATGGCGGCCCGCTCCTGCCACGTAAACGGGTTCTTCGGGCTGCGCGCATGGAAGGCGGAACCGAGCACCACCACGACGCTGGCGGCGGTGGCCAGCGCCTTTTGCAGCAAGCCCGCATGGCCATTGTGAAAAGGCTGGAAGCGGCCGATCAGGATGGCCGCGTCGGCAGGATAGGATGAGCTCATGCGTCGTCTCCGGTGGGGTAGTGGGCGGCGATCGGCAATTGACGCCCGCTGCCAAAGGCGCGCGAACGCACGCGGATGATGGGCGCCGCCTGGCGCCGTTTGTATTCATTGCGGGCGACCATGCCGAGGATGCGCGTCACCAGTGCGCGGCCCTCGTCCGTCTCGCGCAGCTGGTCGACCAGGGTCAAGGCTTGCGCGCTTTCTTGCGCCGGCAGGCGGCGTCCCTCGATATGCCATTTCAAGATTTCATCGAGCACGGGATAGGGCGGCAAACTGTCGGTGTCGCGCTGGCCCGGCGCCAGTTCCGCCGACGGGGGTTTGTCGAGCACGGCGACGGGGATCAGTTCGCGCCCGGCGCTGGCGTTGAGGTGGCGCGACAGGGCGAATACCTCCGTTTTATACAGGTCGCCGATCAATCCCAGTCCCCCGTTCGTGTCGCCATACAGGGTGCAGTAGCCCACCGAGATTTCGCTCTTGTTGCCGGTGGTGAGCAGCAGGGCGCCGAAGGCGTTCGAGTATTCCATCAGGATGGTGCCGCGCACCCGCGCCTGCAGGTTTTCCAGCGGCAGTCCCTGCAGCTTGCCGTCGAAGGCTTGGGCATAGCCCGCTTCGTATTGCGCCACGATGTCGCGGATGGCATGCGTGTGCAGGACGATGCCCAGGTTGGCGCACAGGGCGACGGAATCGGTGACGGAGCCGGCGCTGGAAAACACGGACGGCATGGTGATGCCCACCACGTTGTCGGCGCCCAGGGCTTCCACGGCCAGGGCCAGGGTCAGCGCCGAATCGATGCCGCCCGA
This sequence comes from Janthinobacterium sp. SUN137, assembly GCF_030587265.1. Classification (NCBI taxonomy): domain Bacteria; kingdom Pseudomonadati; phylum Pseudomonadota; class Betaproteobacteria; order Burkholderiales; family Oxalobacteraceae; genus Janthinobacterium; species Janthinobacterium sp. SUN137. The sequence continues at coordinate 100,329 of NZ_JAPWHZ010000004.1, forward strand.
GCAGCCGACGACGACTTTCGTAAAGCGGCAGCGGCGCGCATAGTCGCGCAAACCGAGCACGATTTGACGGCGCGCAAATTCCACGGCCGGGATGCCGTCCGGGTCGGGCACGGGAAACGCCGCGCCATCAGGTCGCGTAAAACCGCCGTCGGCAAAGCGCAGCAATGGATCATCCTCGACGAAGCGGGCCGCCTCGAATTGCACGCCGAGGGTGGGGGACATGGCGAACGAGGCGCCGTCGAACACGAGTTGATCCTGGCCACCCACCTGGTTGACGAAAAGCAAAGGCAAGTTCACGCGTGCGCAGGCGGCGCCAAACACGGCATGGCGCTGCGCGCGCTTGCCGATGTCGGACGGGCTGGCGTTGATGCTGACGACCAGGTCGGGCCGCGCCGCGTGCAGGGCGTCGAACGGGTTGACGGCGTAGGCGCGGCCATCGTCGTTCCAGCCATCCTCGCAAATCATGAAACCGACTTTACAGCCGGCGATATCGAGGGTGCAGGCACCGGGCGGACCCGGCTCGAAATGGCGCCCCTCGTCGAAGATGCCATACGTCGGCAACAGCTGCTTGTAGTATTCGGCCACGATGCGTCCGTCGCGCATCGCCAGCAGCGCGTTGTACAGGGGCTTGCCGACGCCGGGATTCGGCCGCGCCGTGCCGATGACGGTGACCAGCGCAGGCCAGCGCGTGGACGCTTCCAGCAGCTGATCCAGCGCCTGCTGCATGTCGCGCAGGAAGGCGGCGTCCTCGAACAGGTCGCCCGGATAGTACGCGCACAGCGATAACTCGGGGCACACGAGCAAGTCGGCGCCATCGCTGCTGGCGCGGCCCATGCGCGCGATGATGGCGGCACAATTGGCGTCGAAGTCGCCCACGGTGGGATTCATCTGGGCGAGGGCGATGGTCAGCATGGCGATCCTTCATTGGTTACGCTTGAAACCACTATCCTGCCTGAAAAATTTTCTGAGCGTACTGATGCAATCGTGCAAGCCTGCCGATCAGGGTGCTACAAGGTCTTGAGCCAGGCCCGCAAGCGCGTGCGCGCATTCGCATAGGGCGACGCCGTATTGAACTGGATCATGCGTCCCATCGTGTAATGCGTGTACCAGGGCTGGCCATACAATTGCCCATCGTCGTGGCTGTCAATCAGCGCCAGCAGCTGGTCTTTCGCCTGAGCCAGACGCTGCAGCAAGTCGTCCATATTCAAGTCAGCATAGTCGGCATAGAAGCGCTGCGCCAGTTTTCCCAGAGCGTTCCACGTGAAACCTTCGGCGGGAAAGGCGATGTCCTCGATGCGTTTGCCGTCGCGCAACTGCGCGTGCCAGTGCAAGACCAGCTCGTTCCAGCCGACCAGGTAGGCGAGCAAGTCGCACACGCTCATGCGCGTGCCCGCCACTTGCCCTTCCAGCACGGGTTCCCGCGCCAGCGTGGGCGGCACGCGCGCCAGTTCCTGCATCAACTTCGCATACGTGCTGTCGATGGCGGCTATCAGTGCCTGCTTGCTGTCCGGGATCGCCATCAGGCCGCCTTCACCACCGGCAAGCCGGCCGCCTGCCAATCGTCGTAGCCGCTGCCGAGACGGCGCGCATGCAAGCCGTGCTGGCGCAGGGCCGCCACGGCCTGCACGGACAGCACGCAATACGGGCCGCGGCAATACGCGGCGATTTCTGCATTCTCCGGTAATTCGCCCAGGCGGCGCTGCAAGTCATCAAAGGGAATATTGACCGCACCGGGCAAGTGGCCAGCGGCGAATTCCTGCGCCGGCCGCACGTCGAGCACGGTGATGCTGGCTTCACGCATGCGTTCCTGCAACTCGTCGCCCGTGATCGCTTCCACGTGGTCACCCCGGCCCAGCGCCTGCAATTCGCTGCGCTGGTGCTGCGCATACACGTCCAGCGCGGCCAGCAGTTGCACGATGGGGCCGCTGCCCAGCCGGTACAGCACGCGCTTGCCGTCGCGCCGCGCCAGCACGAAACCGGCGCGCCGCAACTGCTGTAAATGCTGCGAGGTATTCGCCACGGACAGGCCCGTCAACTCCACCAATTGCTCCACCGCATACTCGCCGTGCACGATCTGCTCGAGCAGGCGCAGGCGCGGCGCGCTGCCTAAAATATGGGCAAACCCGGCGGAACCGGTGAGAAGTTCGATATCGGCATTTTTCATTGACACGATGCTAGCACCCTTATAACATTCAAGCAATCAATTGAATGTTAGGAGCAGCAATGCAAATACTCTGGCTCGATGCGCTGGCGATCGGCGCGGGCGCGACGGCGGTGATGGATGTGTGGGCGGTGGCGTTAAAACGCTTCTGGTGCATCCCCTCGCTGAACTTTGCGATGGTGGGACGCTGGCTGGGCCATCTGCCGCGCGGCACTTTTACCCACGTCAACATCGCCCAGGCGGCGCCCGTGCGCGATGAAGCCATCCTGGGCTGGACGGCTCACTATGCGATCGGCGTGCTGTTTGCGGCCGTGCTGCTGGCGCTGGTGGGTGAGAGGTGGGTGCAAGGGCCGACCTTCGCGCCGGCCCTGCTGGCGGGCCTGGTGAGCGTGGCCGCGCCGTTTTGCATCTTGCAGCCGGGCATGGGCGCCGGCCTGGCCGCCAGCAAGACGCCGCATCCGACGGCCGCCCGCCTGCGCAGCCTGATGGCCCACACGGCGTTCGGCATCGGCCTGTACCTGGCGGCGCTGCTGTGGTCGACGGTCCGCTAGGACGTCAGCGGCGGCACGGGCGCGGGTGCCGGCGCGGCTGCCACCGCCGACATGGCCGGTGCCTCGGGCTGGGCCGGCACCGTGCTCAGCACCATCGTGCTGGGCTTGGCGATCGCGATATGCGCCGCGTCCAGGCGCTTGAGCAGTTCGAACAGCAGCGCGCTGCGGATGCCCGAGGTCAAACGCGGCGACGAGGCATAGCCGGTGGCGTTGAACAGCAACAAGCCATTGTCGATGCCGTCGAGCTGTACGCTGGGCGCCGGCGTGTCGAGCACGTCGGGATTGTCGACAAAGGTGGACAGGATCAGCGCGCGCGCCGCTTGCGCATCCGTGCCCAGCGGCAACGGCAGCTTGACTTGCACCAGGCCCAGCGGATTGGCCAGGGTGACGTTGCGCACCGTCTTGGTGATGAATTCCGAGTTCGGCACGATCACCGTCGAGCGGTCGCTCAGTTGAATTTCCGTGGCGCGCACGTTGATGCGGCGAATGTCGCCCTCCACACCGCCGAGTGACACCCAGTCGCCCACTTTCACCGGACGTTCGGCCAATAAAATCAGGCCGGAGACGAAGTTCTGCACCACCGCCTGCAAGCCGAAGCCGATACCCACCGACAAGGCCGACGCCACCCACGCGATGCGTTCCAGGCCGATGCCGGCGGCCGACAGGGCCAGCGCCACGGCCAGCACGCCGCCGATGTAGCCAAACAGCGTGATGAACGACACTTGCATGCCGGAATCAAGGTTGGTGGTCGGCAAATAACTGTTTTGCAGCCAGCGCTTGAACAAGCCCAGCGCAACAAAACCGGCGAGCAGCACCAGCAGGGCCTGGATCAGCGCGGCAGGGCGGATCGCCACCTCGCCGATGGCCAGGCCATCCTGCAGCTTGCCGACCCGCTGGAACAGCTCGCCCGGCCCTTCGCCGAACGGCGCCAGCAGCAGCATCAGGGCCAGCAGCACGACGATGGCGCGGCCTATGCCCGATAGCAGCACGGCCGCCTGGTCGCGCGCCTTGGGCGTGGCCAGCACGGGGTTGGCCACATCCGGCGGCGGCGGGGTGGAAGCCAGCAGCATGCAGATATCGTCGACCAGCACCGTCAGCAGATAGGTGCTGCACAGCACCACGATGACCCAGGCGATTTGCTTGGCGACAAAGCTGCCGAACGCCACATAGCCGACCAGCAAGCTGATGACGCTGGACGCCAGCGCCAGCCACAACAGCACCGTGACGCAGCGCAGCCACAGCGGCGTGACCAGGGTGGCGGGATCGGCTTCGCGCAACTGGCGCCAGCAGCGCTCGGCGCGCATCAAGCCGTAGGCGATGGTCGTGCTCATCACCAGGGCGACGATGCAGTTGACGGCCACGGCCGTCGACAGGCCCGCATTGATGACGATGGTGACCCGTTCCGTCGCCCACACGAGCACGACGATGAAGGAAAACATCGACGGGAAGTTGCGCATGCGGTGCGCCAGCGCGTCGGGCAGGGGCAGCAAACGCCACGACACGCGCCGTGGCGACAGCAGCGCATGGCCCAGTCCCGCCGTAAAACCGGCAAAACAGATGATGCCGATCAAGCTGCTGAGGAAAGTCGAGGTTTTGTCCGACAGGCCACCCTCCCAGCGCAAGCCCATGGCCAGCAATTCCGCCACCAGTCCCGGCGTGGCCAGCGCCAGCACCAGCACGGCCAGCGCATGCAAGGAACGGCGCAAGCGGCCATGCGGCACGCGCGTGGCCGTGACCACCAGCAGGTAGCGCGAAGCCCAGACGCTGGCGCCGATCACGGCCACGATGGCGGCCAGCAAGCCGCCCCAGGCCGACCACGGCGTGGCGCTGGCCGCGTTCGCCAACTCCAGCTCCAGCGCCCGCAGGCGCTGCAAGTTCTGCGGCAATTCCGCATGCAGCTGTTTCCAGAAAGAACCAGCCAAAATCGACGCCGTGCGTTCGCCCAGGCGCGCCTGCAACTGCGCGCGGCGCACCGTCGACACTTGCTCCGAGGCCTGCGTCGCTTCCACGGCCAGCAGGCGCGCCAGTTTCACCTGCGCATCGAGCGCGCTGCTGGTGCGGTCCAGCTGGCTGCGCTGCGCTGCCACGTCGGGCGCATCTTTTACCCCCGCCGCCGGCTTGCCCAGCTCGGCCAGCCGCGCCTGCACGCTCGACAATGTCGGCGCGAGCGCGTCGGCCACCTTGTCCGCTTCGGTGCTGGCCGCCAGCGCATCGGCGCGCATCTGCGACAGGGTCGCGTCATCCAGATCGGCCTCGCCATCGAGCGCCTTCTGGATGCCGGTAATCTGCTTGCGCAAGCCGTCGAGGCGCTGGTCGGCAGTGGCGGCGTCATCGACGGGCTGCGACCAGGCGGGCGGCGCGGATAGCGAGCACGCCAGCAACAATGCCAGCAGGAAAGGGAAGAAACGGAGACGGAAAGAAGTCATGCGGACCTATGCCTGAAAATGAGAAAAACTGCCGGACTGGCGGCGGCGCCGGTCATGGCGTGCCGCCCGGCGGGTGCCTGTCAATATAGCTGAAAACACCGGCAAGCCACAGGATCAGCGGAACTGGCGTGTGCCTCCAGGCGCGACTAGGCATATTGCCCTATGGAAATATCATTCAAAAAGGTCTAGGATCGTCGTCCGCTTGGCGGCGCGGCACCCATCTGCACGCCGCCGACCTTTTCACCATTCCCTCCGTATTGAGACAGCCATGAAGTTTTTATCCAACCTGACCATCGGCACACGCCTCGCCACAGGCTTTGGCGCCATCGGCGCCATGCTGATCATCATCTCTTGCCTGGGCATCGCCATGCTGGGCAAGATCAACCAGGGCACCGGCCATATCGTGCATGACAGCATGCCGAAGATCGAGCTCGCCAACAGCGTGTCGGCCAACATCAACGACATCGCCATCGCGCTGCGCAACATGATGCTCAGCGCCGATCCGGCCGACCAGCGCAAGCAAACGGACGCCATCCTGGCCGCGCGCCAGGCGGCGGCCGGCAATCTCGGCAAGCTCGCCCGCATGCTCGATTCCGACCGTGAGCGCGCCTTGCTGGCCAAGATGAACGACGCCAACACGCGCTACGCGCAGGGCCAGGAAGCCTTGCTTGAACTGATCAGGAGCGGCACGCCGGACGACAGCAGCGCCTACCTGTACGGCCAGCTGCGCCCCGTATTGCTCGTCTACAAACAATTGATTGCTGAACAGATCAGCTTGCAAAATACCCTGGCCAACACGGCGGGCGACAACGCGAATGCCACCTATGCCAACACGCGTACCTTGCTGATCGGCATGTCGCTGGCGGCGCTGGCCATCGCGGCGGCGTTGGCGTATGGCATCACGCGCTCGATCACCGGCCCCGTCACCACGGCGCTGCAGGTGGCCAACACGGTGGCCGCAGGCGATTTGCGCAGCCAGATCACCGTGCAATCGAGCGATGAAATGGGGCAACTGTTGCAGGCGCTCAAGCGCATGAACGACAACCTGGCGCAAACGGTGGGCACGGTGCGCGCCGGCACGGAAACGATCGCCTCGGCCTCGTCCGAGGTGGCGGCGGGCAGCCTGGACCTGTCGGCGCGCACGGAGCAGCAAGCCAGTTCGCTGGAAGAGACAGCCTCTTCCATGGAAGAACTGACGTCGACCGTCAAGCAGAATGCCGACAATGCGCGCCAGGCGCACGTGCTGGCCGACACGGCTTCCGGCGTGGCGCAGCGCGGCGGCGCCGTCATCGCGCAAGTGGTGGCGACCATGCGGCAAATCGACGCCTCGTCGAACAAGATCGCCGACATCATCGGCGTCATCGACGGCATCGCCTTCCAGACGAATATTCTGGCCTTGAACGCGGCCGTGGAAGCGGCGCGCGCGGGCGAACAGGGCCGCGGCTTTGCCGTCGTGGCGACGGAAGTACGCAGCCTGGCGCACCGCTCGGCCGCCGCGGCCAAGGAAATCAAGACCCTGATCGACGATTCGACCCAAACCGTGGCGGCCGGCAGCGAGCTCGTGCACCAAGCGGGCGACACCATGAGCGACCTGGTCGACAGCGTGCGCCGCGTGACCGACATCATGGAAGAAATCACCTCGGCCAGCGCGGAACAGACGGCCGGCATCGAGCAAATCAACCAGGCCATCAGCGAGATGGACAACGTCACCCAGCAAAACGCGGCCCTGGTGGAAGAATCGGCGGCCGCGGCGGCGGCCATGCAGGAGCAGGCGGCCACCCTGGCGCAGGTGGTGAGCGCCTTCAAGCTGGAAGCCGGCGCGCCGGCAAGCAAGCCGGCAATCGCCGCGACAACCGTACCGCGCCAGCAAGCCGTCGCCCTGCGCATGCCGGCCGCCAAAAAAGCTGCACCGGCAGCAACGGTGTCATCCGACTGGGAAGAGTTCTAAGACAGCAACGCCACAGGTGCCTCTCGGCGCCTGTGGCGTCATGCAGCATGGGCTGCTTCCTGTTACGCGACCTGATCCATGTCAATCAACAATCCAGTTTGACACGGCACGGCTAGGCCGAGAGTTCTCTCCGGATGATCTCCGCGCCGGCACTGAGCGCATGCAACTTGCCTCTGGCTACGTGACGCGACAAGGGCGCCATGCCGCAGTTGGTGCTCGGGTAGAGTTTGTCGGCATCGACAAACCGCAGCGCCTTGCGCAGGGTGTCGGCCACTTCTTCCGGCGTTTCAATGGCATTGTTTGCCACGTCGATGGCCCCGACCATCACTTTTTTACCGCGGATGAGTTCAATCAGATCGATGGGCACACGCGAGTTGTGGCATTCCAGCGAGATGATGTCGATATTCGATTGCTGCAGCTTGGGGAACGATTCCTCATATTGACGCCATTCGGAGCCCAGCGTATTTTTCCAGTCCGTATTGGCCTTGATGCCGTAACCATAGCAAATATGCACGGCCGTTTCGCATTTGAGCCCTTCGATCGCCCGCTCCAGGGTGGCAATCCCCCAGTCATTGACCTCATCAAAGAAAACATTGAATGCCGGTTCGTCAAACTGGATGATGTCGACGCCGGCCGCCTCCAGTTCCCTGGCTTCCTGATTCAGGATCTTGGCAAATTCCCAGGCCAGTTTTTCGCGGCTCTTGTAGTGGCTGTCATACAGCGTATCGATCATCGTCATCGGGCCTGGCAGCGCCCATTTGATCGGCTGCGTGGTTTGCTGGCGTAAAAACCTGGCGTCGTCGACAAACACCGGTTTCGGGCGGCTCACGGCGCCAACGACGGTCGGCACGCTCGCATCGTAGCGGTCGCGGATTCTGACGGTCTCGCGTTTGTCAAAATCGACGCCGCTCAGATGCTCGATAAACGTGGTGACGAAATGCTGACGCGTTTGCTCGCCATCACTGACGATATCGATGCCGGCCTGCTGTTGCTCCTGCAGCGACAAACGCAAGGCATCCTGTTTGCCTTCGATTAGTTCCTCGTCCTGTAATTTCCAGGGCGACCACAGCTTTTCAGGCTGCGCCAGCCAGGAAGGTTTCGGCAAGCTGCCGGCAGTTGAAGTAGGCAATAATTTTTTCATGATGATTGATGTCGTGTATTTGATTAATCAGAGAGCGTAATTGGCAGCCCATTGCTCCAGAATATGCTTGTACGGCTTGATGAAATGCTCTTCCGTATATTTTCCCTGCTTGACGGCCAGCTGGCTGCGCTCTTCCCGGTCATAGACAATTTGCGTCAGCGAATAATCCTGATTCTTCAGGCTAGGCTGATAAACTTTTCCCGCCGCTGAATTGGCATTGTAGATTTCGGGCCGATAAATCTTTTGAAACGTTTCCATCGTGCTGATGGTGCCGATCAGCTCAAGATTGCTGTAGTCGCCCAGCAGGTCGCCGATAAAATAAAAAGCCAGGGGGGCGGCACTGTTTGGCGGCATGAAATAGCGAACTTGCATCCCCATTTTTTCGAAATATTCATCCGTCGATGAAAATTCATTTTGTTGATACTCGACGCCCAGGATGGGGTGCTGATTTTCAGTGCGCTGGTAGGTCTTGCTGCTCGAGGCGCTGATGCAGATAACGGGCGCCTTGTTGAAGTGTTCCTTGTAAGTATTTGACCTGACAAAGTGCTTGAACAGCTTGCCATGAAAATCGCCGAAATCCTCCGGTGCGCTGAATGCAGATTGATTGTTGTTGTGCTCTGGCAGCAACACGCTGAAGTCGTAATCGCGGACGTAAGAGGAAAAGTTATTTCCTGCAATGCCGGCGATGCGTTCGCCGGTTTTTTTGTCGATGATGGTCGGCTTTAATATCTCGATCAAGGGGATATTGCCGCCTTTGACATCAATATTCAATTCGACGGAAATGATTTCAAGCTCGACAGAGTAGCGGTCCGCCTTCGGGTTATCCCAATGCGCCAGGCTGTTGAAACGGCTGTCGATCATTTTCAGGGTGTTGCGCAAGTTCTCCTGGCGGCTCGTTCCCCTGGCCAAATTGGCAAAGTTGGTCGTCAGGCGGGTATTGTCCGATGGATGATAGTTTTCATCGAAAATAATGCTTTTGATGCTGAATGCAAAATCTTTGCTCATGGTGATCTGGTGTCCTGAATTCTGCGAAAGGATGAATGGGGTAACTGCTTGGTGACCGTGGCGATGCGTATCAGGCTGCGACCACCTCTTCAGCGATGACCGGACTCGCATGGCGCGTCAATGCGATCAATGGCAATGCCCGTTGCACGGCCAGCGCGGCCCGCTGGATCAGGGCCTCGTCCTGCACGCGGTAGTCGGCGAAATCCTTGTCGGTGGCATACACGCCCAGCGGCAATGTGCGCGCCTGGAAAAAGCTGAACAGCGGACGCAACTGGTGGTCGATCATCAGGGCATGGCGCTCGCTGCCGCCGGTGGCCGCCAGCAGGACGGGCTTGTCGATCAGGGCATCCTGATGAATGAAGTCGAAGAAATGCTTGAACAGTCCCGTGTAGGAGCCACGGTAGACCGGCGTTGTCACCACCAGGATATCGGCTTGCTCGACGGCAACAAGGTCCTGCTCCACCGTCTCGGGCAGGTGGGAGCGCCAGACCGCGCCGGCCAGCTGGGGTGCGAGCTGGCCCAGTTCGACCAGGCGTTGTTCGCACAGCACTTCCTCGGCGATCAGGTCCATCAGGTGCTCTGCCAGGGCGGCCGCCTTGGAAGGGCGTTGCAGCCCGCCGGAAACCGCGACTAAACGAAGTGGACGTGTCATGTTTGCTTTCATGTGGATGGATGCGCCAGGGCCGTAAAAGTGCAGGCAACAAGGGGATCGATGATAGCGGCGGGAATCGATGAAGTATAATGGTCTTATTTCATACATCCATGAACATAGCTCATCTCAATGCTTGAACGCATCCACCTCAGCATCGTCCAGCAGGTCGAGAAACAAGGGTCGCTGACGGCCGCCGCAGGCGTGCTGCACCTGACCCAGTCGGCCCTGAGCCACAGCATGAAGAAGCTGGAGCAGCAACTGGGCACCGACGTCTGGCTGCGCGAAGGGCGCAACCTGCGCCTGACGCAGGCCGGCCAGTATCTGCTGGCGGTGGCGAACCGGGTGCTGCCGCAACTGGACCTGGCCGAAGAGCGCCTGGGCCAGTTCGCGCAGGGCGAGCGCGGCGCGCTGCGCATCGGCATGGAATGCCACCCTTGCTACCAGTGGCTGCTGAAGGTGGTGTCGCCGTATCTGGCCGCATGGCCCGACGTGGATGTGGACGTCAAGCAGAAGTTCCAGTTCGGCGGAATCGGCGCGCTCTTCGGCTACGAGATCGACTTGCTCGTCACACCCGACCCGCTGTACAAGCCGGGACTGACGTTCGAACCCGTGTTCGACTATGAGCAGGTACTCGTCGTGGCCAAGGGCCATGCGCTGGCGGCGGCAGCCTATGTGCAGCCCCAGCAACTGACGCAGGAAGTGCTGATCAGCTACCCCGTGGACATCGAGCGCCTGGATATTTACAATCAATTCCTCTTGCCGGCTGGTGTCACGCCCAAGCGCCACAAAGCCATCGAGACCACCGACATCATGCTGCAGATGGTGGCCAGCGGCCGCGGCGTGGCCGCCCTGCCGCGCTGGCTGGTCGAGGAGTACGCAGCCAAGATGGACGTGGTGCCTGTGCGGCTGGGCGCGCGCGGCATCGCCAAGCAGATTTTCCTGGGAGCACGCGAGACGGACACCGCCATCGACTACGTGCGCGCCTTCATCGCACTGGCGCGCCAGCCTGCCAGCGCCAGTGCGCAGTGACCGCAGCGACGCCATGGGTCATCTCTTGATGCATCCCGCTCAGCTCGGGTCCGCCGGCCACATCACGCACGCCTATTCCCTGGAAGTCAGTGCGAAGGACATGCCGGCGTTGAGCGCGGCGGCGCCGCGGATAGCGCCCGCATCCACCATTGCCATTCCCTACCTGCCGCGCGAGGACAACGCCGCGCGGCTGGCCGCGGCCCGCACCGTGCGCACGCTCGGCTTCGAACCCATGCCGCACCTGTCCGCGCGCCGTATTGCCTCGTTCGCCGAGTTTGAGTCATTCATCCAGCGCGCCGTCGCCGAAGCGGGCGTCGAGCGCTGCTTCGTGATCGCCGGCGATCCATCCACCGCGATGGGGCCGTTTTCCGACAGTGCCGCGCTGATCGACACAGGCGTGTTCGAGCGCGCGGGCATGAAGGTGATCGGCGTGGGTGGTCATCCGGAAGGCCATCCGGTCATGAGCACGGCAGAGCAGTGGGATGTGCTCGAACGCAAATGCCGCAGCATCGCGCAGCGCGGCATGACGCCCTTGATCGTCACCCAGTTTGCGTTTGATGCCGACATCGTGTTGACGTGGCTCAAAGCGCTGCGCGAGCGGGGCATTGACCATCCCGTGCGCGTGGGCGTGCCGGGTCCCGCGAGCATCGCGGTGCTGGCGCGCTATGCGGCATTGTGCGGCGTGAGCGCCTGCGCATCGATGTGGTCCAAGTACGGCGTCTCAATCGGGAAGCTGTTCGGCACGGCGGGGCCGGACCTGTTTGTCGAGCGCCTGGCCGCCGGGCTGACAGCGGCACACGGCGAGGTCAGCCTGCATTTCTTTCCCTTCGGCGGCATCGCGCAGTCCGTCAAGTGGATAGAGCAGTACCGTTCCCACAACGGCCTAGGCCCTTGAGCATCATATCCTAAGACACCAGGCTAAGGGTCAACACCACGTGATGACCGCATCGAAGCCGCAAGCCCTGCCATCTACTCAACTATTTCTAGCTGGGAACTGGATGTACCAACGATCGTCGATTACAGAATCCATCTCCCGTTGACGAAATTTCTGCTCCTGCTCGGCTTCGTTGATGGGAGATTGTTCACTTATTGAGCGGACTCCACGATGCGCTGTACGTATGCCCCCGAGCGAAGCCCTTGAAATGTATCGGGAGGAATCATTCTTTATCTTGGTATTCATTCTTCGTTCTCCTGCAAGAATCGCCGTATCTCCGTGCTGGTGATATGTTCTTTGCAATACCCAGTAACCCGCGTCCGACGCCCTGAATTTACAGTCTTATACGCTGTCGAAGCGCCGCTTTGATCTACCGCAAGCTCGTAAGTCTTTCCGTCGCGGGTATGGATCCATGTGCGCGACTTCACATCGGTAGTGAATTCCCAATCGAAACCGGCATTCACCTTTGCCAAGTCGTTCGCTACCTCGATAACTGCTGCATATCGATTAGCGGGATCTGTTTCGAGGCATTTCTTGATGATCCGCTTCAATCTGGCAGGGATGTGCTCTTCAAAGGCACTACGGTCAGGAAATCTTCCATTGGTCACATCAAACTTGAACGCGTCCCTGTCGAAACTCGTCCTTGTTCCATACCTAGCAAACTGTTTTTCAAAAAGCTCGTCCCCATTGCACATTCTGTACATGGTCAAACCGAGTTGGTAAATGTCAAACCTTACGTCGAACTCATCACTCTTGAAGGCTTCTGGCGGCCTCATTCGTTGATAAAGTCGATCCTGCCCAGCGATGCCAGAATTGTTCTGTCTCTTTGCTTGCCCAAAATCCGAGAGTAGAGCCTCACCGCGCGCAGATATCAATACATTCGATGGCTTTACATCAAAATGAATGAGCTTTTTGGAATGGATGTTGTGAAGGCCACTGCAAATCTGACATGAAAGAGCCACGACTTCCCGAACGGTCAAAAACCTTGATTCAATCAGACTACCTATCGAACCTTCTCGGTAATAGGGCATCGCTAGGTATACGTTATCGTCGTCTTCACATGCATAGTAAATCTGTACCACATTCGGATGGCCACTCAGATAAAGGATTTTTGACTCTTCATAAAACATGCCTAGATCAAGGGTGCCTTTTACGATTTGTTTAATCACTATCTCTGCGCCGAGCTGGTGATCGTACGCAACGAAAGCTTTCGAATTAGCGCCGGCGTGACCGATTTCGGTAATTAAATCAAATACAAGTTGTGCTTTGCTGAAGGGCTTAAGCATTCACGGCCCCAATTGCGCACAAGACGGCTTCGCGTTGTTCTTTACTCAGCTGCGTCCAGTTTTCAACTTCCCATAATTTTGTTCCATCGACGTACGGCTTGAAGTCAGCTCGCTCGATACCAATCCTAGCCGAAATCGAAGATATTTGCCCGATGTAATAGGCCGCCAGATTGCTGCTTGCAAACGCTTCTTGGATGACACCTTCGAGCTGGATTCGCGCAATGTTCAATGTTTGACTGTTCGACTCTGTGGCTCGAATGCCAGCCTTCTCGACTTCAAACTCCCGCAACACGTCCAAGAGATTATTTCGAACGTACTTCAGCGCCGCCGGGGTCGAAAACGCCAGGGGGATTACGATTTCTTCAACGTTGATAATCTCACCGTTGGCATCGTCAAAGACAGCGAATGTCACCACACTTGGCGAGGCCCGAATTCCAATTGTTCTCACACAAACACCTGTTTATTTATACAGTATTATACTGTTGAATTGGCGATTTGCAACAGAGTCGAGAATAGCACTCCGTTCTACGAAGAAATTCACAGATTGTCACGGGATACACGGCAAAATTTGCTGCTGAGGCCTTGATCGGACGACAACAGCCAGACGACTGCATGATCAAAGAGGACTTTAAAAAATTCCCTTTTCTCAAGTCAACAGTCGTCTTGGAGCTGTGTGTGAACAGAAGATACTCTTAAGAGATGCGTATGCACAGAGGGAGCTAACCTCTGTGTCTTGTCAGACAATATTACTTTTTGTCAGACTATTTTATTTTTCTACATCAGCCCGTGGCAACACCCAGCCTGCTTACTCCACCGTCACCGACTTGGCCAGATTGCGTGGCTTGTCCACATCCGTGCCGCGTGCCAGGGCCGTGTGATACGCCAGCAATTGCAACGCGACCACGTGCAGGATCGGCGACAGGTCGCCGTAGTGCTCGGGCAGGCGGATCACGTGCAAGCCTTCGCCGGAGCTGATGCGGGAATCGACGTCGGCGAAGACGTACAGCTGGCCGCCGCGGGCGCGCACTTCCTGCATGTTCGACTTCAGCTTTTCGATCAGCGCGTCGTTCGGCGCGATGGTGACGACCGGCATTTCATTCGTCACCAGGGCCAGCGGGCCGTGCTTCAGTTCGCCGGCCGGATACGCTTCGGCGTGGATGTACGAGATTTCCTTCAGCTTCAAGGCGCCTTCCAGGGCGATCGGGTAGTGCATGCCGCGGCCCAGGAAGAGGGCGTTTTCCTTGCGGGCGAATTCTTCGGACCAGGCGATGATTTGCGGTTCCAGCGCCAGCACGGACGCGATGGCGACGGGCAAGTGACGCATGGCTTTCAGGTGCGCCGCTTCCTGTTCTTCGCTCAAGCGGCCATTGACTTGCGCCAGGCACAGGGTCAGCAGGAACAGGCCGGCCAGCTGCGTCGTAAACGCCTTGGTGGAAGCCACGCCCACTTCCACGCCGGCGCGCGTGATGTAGGCCAAGGCGCATTCGCGCACCATGGCGCTGGTGGCCACGTTGCAGATGGTCAAGGTGTGCTGCATGCCCAGGCTGCGCGCATGTTTCAGGGCGGCCAGGGTGTCGGCCGTTTCGCCGCTTTGCGAAATGGTGACGACCAGCGTGTTCGGGTGCGGCACGCTGTCGCGGTAGCGGTATTCGCTGGCCACTTCCACGCTGACGGGCACCTTGGCGATGGCTTCGATCCAGTACTTGGCCGTCATGCCCGCATACGAGCTGGTGCCGCAGGCGAGGATCAGCACGCGGTCGATCTGCTTGAAGATGGCATAGGCGTTGTCGCCGAACAATTCCGGCATGATGCCCGTCACGCCTTCGAGCGTGTCGCCGATGGCGCGCGGCTGTTCAAAAATTTCCTTTTGCATGTAGTGGCGGTACGGACCCAGCTCGGCCGCGCCCGTGTGGGCGTGCACGGTCTTCACTTCGCGCTCGACGGGCTTGCCATCCACGTCGACGATCCAGCAACGTGACAGTTGCAGGTCGACCACGTCGCCTTCTTCCAGGTAAATGATCTGGTCCGTCGTGCCGGCCAGCGCCATGGCGTCGGACGCGACAAAGTTTTCACCATTGCCCAGGCCGACGATCAGGGGCGAGCCCTGGCGCGCGGCGACCACGCGGTGCGGCTCGTCGCGGCAAAAGACGGCGATCGCATACGCGCCGTCCAGGCGTTTCACGGCCTGCTGCACGGTTTCAAATAAATCGCCGTTGTACATGTGCTCGACCAGATGGGCGATCACTTCCGTGTCCGTCTGGCTCTGGAAGACGTAACCCAAGGCCGTCAGTTCGGCGCGCAATTCGTCGTGGTTTTCGATGATGCCGTTGTGCACCAGCGCCACGCGGGCGTTCTCTTCCGTCGGGGAGAAGTGCGGGTGGGCATTGAAGGAGACAGGGGCGCCATGCGTGGCCCAGCGCGTGTGGGCGATGCCCGTGAAACCGCTCAAGCCTTCTTCCGCGATCTGCTTTTCCAATTCCGCCACGCGCGAGGTGGAGCGCGAACGCTGCAAGCGGCCATCCGCATGCAGGGCAATGCCGCAGGAATCGTAGCCGCGGTATTCCAGGCGCTTCAAGCCTTCGAGCAGGATGGGAGTGATATTACGTTGCGCTACCGCGCCGACGATGCCGCACATGGAAACCTCTGTCTAAAATTTAATCAATGCAAGCATGCTAATGCAGAGTGAATGAAATATGTTTTCTAAATCTGTGCATTTTTGACCGAATATTTCATACTCATTTTGTGATGAAATATTATTTCATTTAGAATCAATTTATTTTCCAATTCATCAAAACCATGAGCGATAGCAACATTACCCTCGACGAGATCGATCGTCGCATCCTGAACGCCTTGCAAATTGATGCATCGCAAACCAACAGTGAGCTGGCGCGCTCGGTGCACGTTTCGGCGCCCACCTGTTTGCGGCGGGTCAAGCATTTGCGGGAAAGCGGCGTCATCGAACGGCAAGTGGCCATCGTCGCGCCGCAACTGGTGGGCGCGCGTCTGACGGCCATCGTGGAAATCACGCTCGACGTGCAGGCGGCGGAACGCATGGCGGAATTCGAGCAGCTCGTGGCGCAGGAAGCGGCCGTGCTGCAATGCTACCGCGTCTCGCCCGGCCCCGACTTCGTGCTGATGGTGCAGGTGGCCGACATGCCCGCCTATCACGCGCTGGCGCACCGCCTGTTTGCCGCGCACGCGAATGTGCGCAACGTGAAAAGCTATTTTTCCACGTTCCGCAGCAAATTCGAGACGCGCATCGCCGTGTGATCTTTGACTTTCATTTATCCACCGCTTGCACACCGCTTGCCCACACACTTATACGGTGCTTTTCCACCGCTTATGCCGTACTTGCCCACAGGCTTATGCACAAGCATGACGCGATCAAGCCATGGCAACAGAGCAAGGGATGCGCGGGGAAGCAGCGTCAGGCGGCCCGCGACGGTGCCGCACCGGCATGCAAAGAGTACACAAGCTACTGCCAGCTTGACTTGTGCACCGGCTGCACACAGCTTGCCAACAAGTTACTCGCCAAGTTATCGACAGGCTTATCCACAGCCTGTCCGTGGCGGCAGACGGTAAACTCAGGGGCGCACTTCCGCTTCGGCAAAGAAGCGGTAGCCGGCGTTGCGGGCGGTATTGATGGGCAAGGCCAGGCCCGCCGCCTGTTCCGCCTTGCGGCGCAAGCGGCTGATCTGGGTGTCCAGGCGGCGCTGGTCGTAGGTAAGAAAATCCTCGCCCAGCGATTGCACGATCTGCTGGCGGCTGACGATGCGTTCCGGCTCGGCCATCAGCACGTGCAGCACGGTGACGTCCTGTTGCGACAGCGCAATAGCGCCGCAGCCGGGCGGCAAGAGGCGGCGCGGTCCCAGTTCCAGCACCCAGGCCGTGGCGGGCGGCGGCGCGTCGGCAGGCGGCGCACCCAGGCGCCGCGCCAGCGCGCCCAGGGTGGCGGCCAGCTCATCGAGGTCGGCGCTCTTCGGCAGGTAATAGTCGGCACCACCGCCCAGTCCGTTGACCTTGTCCTGCGTGGCCCCGCGCGCCGTAAACACGACGATGCCGATGGGCTGCCCCTGCGCGCGCAAGGCGCGCACCAGCACCATGCCTTCGCCATCGGGCAAGCCCAGGTCGATGATGGCAATGCGGTGCACGGCCGGTGCGTAGCAGGCGTGGAAGGCGGCCAGGTCGGCCACGGCGCTGACGCGGTAGCCGCAATCACCGAGAAACTCGGTCAACTCGTGGCGCAGCACGGCTTCGTCTTCAAGCAGGATGAGGTTCAACATGGCGCAAGGATAACCGATCGCCGTGGGGCCGGGAAGTTGTCTTTCTGACTCCCATGCTGGCCGTGGTAAGCTGCCTCGCCATGAAAATCCTGCTCGCCCTTTGCCTGTTCTTCACCGCCCTGTTCCCCCATGCTGCACCTGCAGCTGCCGCGCCTGCGCCGCTGCTGCTGCCGGCCAGCGGGCAGCCCGTGTCCGCCAGCGGCCACCTCCAGATGCTGCGCGATGCCACGGGCCGGCTGGGGCCCGATGCGGCACTGGCGGCGCCAGGCTGGCGCACCTTGCCCGGCGCCGTCAGCGCCGGTTACACGCAGGACGCCGTCTGGCTGCGCCTGGACGTCACGCGCGCGGCAGCCTCCCCCGATGAATGGGTCGTGCGTTTCAGCAACGCCGTGCTCGACGACGTGCGGCTGTACCGCTGGGACGCGGCAGGCCACTGGGTCTTGCAGGAAGCGGGCGCCGACGTGGCGCGCGGCAACTGGCCCATCGATGCGCGCCAGGTGGTGTTTCCGCTGCGCCTGCAAGCCGATACGCCGCAGCGCTGGCTGGTGCGCCTGCACAGCAAAAAGGCCATGTCGACGGAGCTGACCTTGCTGCCCAGCGATGCCTTCGACAACGCTTCGCGCCGCGAATACCTGTACTACGGCTTGCAGTTCGGCAGTTATTTGCTCTTGATCCTGTTCCATATCTTTTTCTGGCGCATGACGCGCGAAGCCCACAGCGGCTGGTATCTGCTGTACGTGCTGACGAATGCCACGACGGAAGCGCTGACGATCGCCATTCCCCAGCAAATCTTCACCATGCCGAACTGGCTGTCCGATCCCATGCTGGGCGTGTCGATGGCGATGTCCATCGCCGTCGGCGCGCGTTTTTCCACATTGCAACTGGAACTGCCCGCCCTGTATCCCCGTTTCAGCCGCGTCGTGGTGGGTTTGACGGCCGCTGCCGCGCTGTGCGGGGCGTTGCTGGTGCTGCACGGCGACTATGCCGCCGGCGTGCTCGTCGTGCAAATGACGGCCTTGCCATTGATCGTGCTGTTCATCGCCCTGGCCAGTTGGCTGGCGCTGCGCGGGCATCGTCCGGCGCACGCTTTCCTGTTTATCTTCGGCATCTTTTACGCGGGCGTGGTGATCAGTTTCCTGCGCAATATGGCCATCGTGCCGCCGAACTTCTGGACCAACCATGCGGCCACCCTGGGCGCCTTCGTGCACATGATGCTGATGAGCCTGCGCCTCAACCGCCGCTACGCCGAATTGCGCCGCGCCAAGGACCGGGCACAGGCGGAGGCCGTCAGTGCCGTGCGCGCCCTGAATGAACGGCTGGAAGAGCAGGTGGCACTGCGCACCGTGGCGCTGCGGCAGGAAATCGGCCGGCGCGCCGTGCTGGAAGGCGAATTGCGCGCCGCGCTGGAAGTGGAAACCCGCACCCGCGAAGAGCAGCAGGATTTCGTTGCCATGGTGTCGCATGAATTCCACACGCCCTTGGCCATCATCAATACCACGGCCCAGCAAATTGCCCGCAACACGGACGCGCCGCGGGACAAAACCCTGCAACGCTGCCAGAACCTGCGCGAAGCGAGCGGCCGCATGACGGCGCTGGTGGATGAATACCTGAGCGCCGACCGCATGGAAACGAGCGCGGCAACCTTCCGGCCCCTGCCATGCGACTTGCCCGCGCTGCTGACGGCCGTGCTGGCCGAATGGCCACCGGGCCGCATCGAGGCCAGCGTGCAGGCGCTGCCCGCCAGCGCCGTGGTGGACGCCAGCCTGCTGCGCGTGGCGCTGCGCAACTTGCTCAGCAATGCAGACCGGCACGCGCCGCAAGCCCTGGCGATCCGCGTGCAGGCCGGCACGCTCGAGGACGGCCGCGTGCAGATCGCCGTCAGCAACGAAGGCGAGCCGCTGCCCGCCGATGAAATCCCGCGCCTGTTCCAGAAATACTTCCGTGGCCGCATCG
The DNA here is from genome assembly GCF_030587265.1 of Janthinobacterium sp. SUN137. Classification (NCBI taxonomy): domain Bacteria; kingdom Pseudomonadati; phylum Pseudomonadota; class Betaproteobacteria; order Burkholderiales; family Oxalobacteraceae; genus Janthinobacterium; species Janthinobacterium sp. SUN137. The sequence goes on from NZ_JAPWHZ010000004.1 coordinate 119,698, forward strand.
CCCAGCACAAGCCCGGCGCCGGGCTGGGCCTGTACCTGGTGCAGCGCATCGCCGAATTGCACGGCGGTCAGGTAATACTGGCCAGCGCCGGCAACAACGGCACCATCAGCTTCGCCCTGCGCCTACCCGTCTGACGACTGCGCGCATTCCCGACTAAATCAGTCGGGAATCGCTCAGGTTTGCTCAATTTTAAATTTCCCCGTTCTGATATCTTTCCGTTCAGAAATCTTTGTAGCTTTTTATAACGTTTATATTTAAAAAAGCAACAAAAGCCGCAACGGACGCCGTCCACGCACAGCACAGGGAAAACATGCACCGCAACCAACTCGCCAGCCACCTCACCGGCCTCTCCTTGTTCGCGCCGCTTTCCTGACCCGTTCTTTCCCCATTTCCCGCTCGCGCCAGCCCGGCCAGGTCCGCAGGCGCGCGGGCGTCTCCCTATTCAAATCAACAAGGACATCGCATGCACCGTCACGGATCGTTGAACCACATCTACCGCCTCGTCTGGAGCCACGTCTTGAACGCCTGGGTCGCCGTCGCGGAAACGTCGCGCGGGCGCGGCAAGGGCAGCCGCCGCAAACTGGCCGCGGCAGCGGCCGCCATGACGGCGCTGGCGCTGGGAGGACCGGCGCAGGCCGCGCCCACGGGCGGGCAGGTGGTGAGCGGCACGGCCAGCATCAGCCAGCAGGGCGGCACCACCACCATCCATCAGGGCAGCGCGCAGGCCGCGCTGAACTGGAACAGTTTTAACGTGGGCGCCAAGGAAACCGTCAACTTCGTCCAGCCTTCGACCAGCGCACTGGCCGTCAACCGCATCTTCGACAGCAACGGCACGCAGATCCTCGGCAGAGTCAACGCGAATGGCCAGGTGTACCTGATCAATCCGAACGGCGTGCTGTTCGGCCGCGGCGCGCAAGTCAACGTGGGCGGCCTGGTGGCTTCGACGCTCGACGTCGACAGCGCCAGCCTGGGCGGTTCGAAACACGCGTTCGGCGGCCAAGGTACTGGCAAGGTCGTCAATGAAGGCATGCTGCACGCGGCCGATGGCGGCTATGTCGCCCTGCTGGGCCGGCAAGTGAGCAACCAGGGCGCCATCTCGGCCCGCCTGGGCACGGTCGCCCTGGGCGCCGGCAGCGCCGCCACCCTGAGCTTTGACGGCGCGCGCCTGCTGCAACTGCGCATCGAACAAAGCACCCTGAACAACCTGGCCGAGAACGGCGGCCTGATCCGCGCCGATGGCGGCCAGGTGCTGATGAGCGCAGGCGCCCGCGATTCGCTGCTGGCCAGCGTCGTCAACCACACCGGCGTCATCGAGGCGCGCAGCGTGGAACAGCGCGATGGCAGCATCGTCTTGCTCGGCGGCATGACCGCCGGCACCACCCATGTGAGCGGCACCCTGGACGCCAGCGCCCCCGCGGGCGGCAATGGCGGCTTCATCGAAACGAGCGCCGCCCACGTGAAGATCGGCAACGATACTCGCATCAGCACGGCCGCTGCCCAGGGCCGCGCCGGCACCTGGCTGATCGACCCCGTCGACTTCACCATCGCCGCCAGCGGCGGCGACATCAGCGGCGCCGCCCTGACGGCCAATTTGCGCAACGGCAATGTCGTGATCCAGAGCACGCAAGGCAGCCACGGCACGGCCGGCGACGTGCACGTCAACGACCAGGTCAGCTGGTCGGCCAATGAACTGACCTTGAATGCGCAGCGCAACATCAATATCAACGCCAACCTGAACGGTTCCGGCACGGCCAGCCTGGCGCTGGAATACGGCCAGGGCGCCGCCGCTGCCGGCAACACGGCCGTGTATCAGCTGGGCAACGGCGCGCAGGTGAGTTTGCCCGCCGGGCAAAACTTCAGCACCAAACTGGGTGCGGACGGCGTGCGCACCGGCTACACGGTGATTACCACCCTGGGAGCAGCCGGCAGCGTCACTGGCACTGACTTGCAAGGCATTAACGGCAAGCTGAATGGCAATTATGTGCTGGGTGCAAATATCGACGCCTCCGCCGCAGCCAGCTGGCAGGCCGGCTGGAGCGTTGGCTTCGCGCCACTGGGCGGCGACACGGGTTTTAGCGGCGTGTTCGATGGGCTCGGCCACTCGATCAATCAACTCAGCATGCGAGCCTCGCGCAACCAGGGCAGCGGCCTGTTTTCCATCACCACCAAGGATGCCCTGATCCAGAATGTGGGCTTGAATGGCGGCAGTATCTGGGCCACGTATGTAGCCGGCGGCCTGGTCGGCACAAACGCAGGCACCATCCGCAACAGCTATGCTGCGCTCGACGTCGACAGCTACTCCGTCAGCGGCGGTCTGGTGGCGCGCAACAATGGCAGCATCGATAATAGCTACGCCACCGGCACCGTCAGGAGCCAGGCCCAGACAGGTGGCCTGGTCGCCAGCAATAACGGCAGCATCAGCAACAGCTATGCCACGGGAAGCGTGGCGGGTCAGACTTATATCGGCGGCCTGATTGGCATCAACTGGGGCAGTGTCGACACCAGCTTCGCCACGGGCCGCCTGGTCCTCACCAGTGGCGGCAGCGGCGTCGGCGGCCTGATAGGCAGTAATGCCTACTCCAACAAGGTCAGCAACAGTTTCTGGTCCATCAGCGGCACTGGCCAGGCCAGCTCGGATGGCGGCACTGGCTTGACGGATGCGCAAATGCGCACGGCCAGCAGTTTTACGGGATTCAATTTCACCACCACGCCTGGCGCGCCAGGCAACAACTGGGTGCTGGTCAGCGTGGATGGCGGCTTGAACAATGCTGGCGGCGCGGCAGGCGCCACGTATCCGATGCTGGCATCCGAGTATGCGACCACCATCCAGAATGCCCACCAGCTGCAATTGATGGCCATGGCGCCGGGCACGGCGTATGTGCTGGGCAGTAACATCAACGCGGCCGGTACGGCAGGCGGCAAGGATGTCTGGACAGCTGCCGGCTTCGTGCCCGTCGGCAGCGAGGCACACCCCTTCACGGGTAGCCTGGACGGCCGCGGCTACACCGTCAGCGGCCTGACCATCGACCGGCCGACGTACGATTACGTGGGTCTGATCGGCTACACGAACCCAGGCTCGCTCATCAGCAATATCGGCCTGCTGGACGGCAGCGTGAAGGGTAATTTCGCCGTCGGCGCGTTGGTCGGCTCGAACGCAGGCCTGGTCAGCAACAGCCATGCCAGCACCACGGTCAGCGGCGACAACAATGTCGGCGGCCTGGTGGGTGAAAACTACGGCGGCACCATCAGCGCCAGCCACGCCAGCGGCAAGGTCAGCGGCGTCGCGGACCGCGTAGGCGGCCTGGCTGGCAGCAACAGCGGTAGCGTCACGGGCAGCTATGCCACGGGCGACGCCAGCGGCTTGCGCAATGTCGGCGGCCTGGTGGGCGACAACCGCGGCTATGACGGCGCCATCGCCCAGGTCAGCGGCAGCTATGCCAGCGGCAATATCACGGCAATCGAAGACAATGCCGGCGGCCTGGTCGGCTACAACAAGAGCGGCACCATCGCCGACAGCTACGCCAGCGGCAAGGTCAGCGGCGACCGCGATGTGGGCGGCTTGCTCGGTTTTAGTTCCCGCGCCACCGATAGCGTCAGCAACAGCTACGCCACGGGCGAGGTGCAAGGCAATGCCAGCACGGGCGCGCTGGTCGGCAGCAATGCGGGCGTGATCAGCAACAGCTTCTGGAAGAATTCGCCAACGGCACCGGGCGTCAGCGAAAACGAGGGCACATTGACCAATGTGCGGGGTCTGAGCGACACAGAGCTGCGCTCGCCATCGAGCTTCGATGGCTGGGACATGGCGACCAGCGGTGGCAGCCACGCCGTCTGGCGTATCTATGCAGGCCAGAGCACGCCGCTGCTGCGCAGCTTCCTGACGGCCCTGACCATCAACGCCGACGCCATCAGCAAGACCTACGATGGCAAGAGCTACTCCGGCGGCTTGGTCAATGCCCGCTATTCGCTGGCCGGCGCCGCCGAATCCGGGAAAATACTCTACAGCAACAATGGCTTGTATGGCGCCATGCGCGATGCCGGCAGCTATAACGCCCTGGACAATTACGCGTACTCCGGCCAGCAAGGTTATGACATCAATATGATGGCAGGGCCGCTGACGATCCAGCGCGCCGTTATCACGCTCGATGGCATGCGCACCTATGACGCCAGCACCAGCATGGCTGCCGGCCAGTTGACCATGCACGGGCTGGTCAACGGCGAAAGTCTGTCCCTGTCCGGGAATGGCAGCCTCGATAACAAGAACGTCGGCGCAAACAAGCACATCAACAACGGTAGCCTGACGCTGGCGGACGGCCAGGGTGGCCTGGCGGACAATTACACGCTGGAAGGTGGCCAGCACCGTGCCACCATCACCCAGGCCACACTGGCAGTGCAGGATGCGGGCGTGGCCAATAAAGTGTATGACGCCACGAACAGCGCCACCCTGACAGGCACGGCCAAGGTCCAGGCGCTGGGCAACGACCAGCTCAGCCTGACGGGCGGCAATGCGCATTTTGTCGACAAAAACGCGGGCAGCGCCAAAACCGTCACCCTCGGCGGCTTTGTCTTGCAGGGCGCGGATGCGGCCAACTATGTCCTCGTGCAACCGGGTAACGTAAAGGCCGATATCGGCAAGGCCAGCGTCACCGTCGCCGGCGTGGGCGCCGCAAGCAAGGTGTATGACGCGACGACCGGCGCCACCTTGACGGGCAAGGCCACCGTGCAAGCGCTGGGCGGCGACCAGCTGAGCTTAGCCGGCGGCGTGGCCCGCTTTGCCGACAAGAACGCAGGCCAGGGCAAGGCCGTCATCGTTGATGGCTACAGCCTGCAAGGCGCGGATGCGGGCAACTATGTGCTGGTGCAGCCGAACAACATCACGGCCGACATCAGTAAAGCTACTGTCAGCGTGAGCGGCGTGGGCGCCGCAAGCAAGGTGTATGACGCGACGACCGGCGCCACCCTGACGGGCAAGGCCAAGGTGCTGGCGCTGGGCGGCGACCAATTGAGCGTGACCGGCGGCAGCGCATCTTTTGCCGACAAGAACGCCGGCATGGGCAAGACCGTCACCCTGAGCGGCTTTGCCCTGCAAGGCGCGGATGCGGCCAACTATGACCTCGTGCAGCCGGGCAAGGTCACGGCCGACATCAGTAAAGCTACTGCCAGCGTGAGCGGCGTGGGTGCGGCAAATAAAGTGTATGACGCCACCACGGCCGCCACTTTGACAGGCACGGCCAGCGTGCTGGCGCTGGGCGACGACCAATTGAGCGTCGCCGGCGGCAGCGCATCCTTTGCCGACAAGAACGCCGGCAGCGCCAAGACCGTCACCCTCGACGGCTTTGCCTTGCACGGCGCCGATGCGGGCAACTATGTGCTCGTGCAACCAGGCAAGGTCACGGCCGACATCGGCAAGGCCAGCGTCACCGTGAGCGGCGTGGGTGCGGCAAATAAAATCTATGACGCCACCACGGCCGCCACCCTGACGGGCAAGGCCACCGTGCTGGCGCTGGGCGACGACCAATTGAGCGTGGCCGGCGGCACTGCTCGCTTTGCCGACAAGCACGCCGGAACAGGGAAAACCGTCATCGTCGATGGCTACACCTTGCAGGGTGCGGATGCGGGCAACTATGCACTCGTGCAACCGGGCAACATCACCGCCGATATTGCCAAGGCCAGCTTGCTGTTGACGGCCACGGCCACCAGCCTGACGGGTGGCCGCACGCCAGAACAGTTAAGCGGCAAGGTCAGCGGCCTGCTGGGCAGCGACACCCTGGCGGACGCCACCAGCGGCGCCCTGGCCTGGACCAGCCCGGCCACGGCCAGCAGTCCGGCCGGCAGCTACGCCATCATGGGCAGCGGCCTGGCTTCAAACGACTATGCCTTCGTGCAAGCCGAGGGCAATGCCGGCGCGCTGACCTTGAAGTCGGCCAGCCTGCCACCACCGGCCCAGGCAGCCGTGGTGCAACTGCAGGCGCAAGTGCTGGGCAGCTTTGCCGACACGCGTCCCGGCACGCTGGCCGCCGCGCCCACCATCACCGTCACGCAGACGGATGCCCCGGCCGGCACTGCCGCCGCCAGCAATGCCTTGCCAAACACCAGCATGCAGATCGGCAGCCGCGGCCCGGCCCTGCAAGTCGTCCTGGGCGGCGTCAAGCTGCCCGCCAACATGCTTAACGTAAATCAATAACACCATGACTCATTCCTTGACTCCGCGACACCTGATGCAACAACCGTTGCTGTCCCTGCTGCTGCTGGCCTTTGCGCCATGCGCCGTAGCACAAACCACCCCGGTCGTGCCCGATGCGGGCGCCATCCTGCGCCAGTTGCAGCCAGCCACGCCCGCCAATGTTGCTCCCGGCGCGCCGGCGCTGCGCATCGAACAGAAAGAGGGCGCGCCGCTGCCCGCCAGCGCGCCATTTCTCGTCACGCAGATCGACATCGCCGGCAACAGCGCGTTCGATACGGCCACCTTGCAGGCGCTCGTCGCCAACGCCCATGGCACGACCTTGTCCTTGGAGCAACTGGGAGAACTGGCGGCCCGCATCACCAGTTACTACCGCGCCCATGGCTATCCGCTGGCGCGCGCCATCGTGCCCGCCCAAACCATCCGCCAGGGTATCGTGCGCATCGACGTGCTCGAGGCGCGCTACGGCAAGGTGGGCATCGACAACCGCAGCGACGTCAGCGACGCCTTGCTGCACGCCACGCTGGCGCCGCTGCAAACGGGCCAGACCATCAGCCAGGCGGAACTCGACCGCAGCTTGCTGTTGCTGTCCGACATACCGAATGTCGCCATCACGGCCACGCTCACGCCCGGCGCCGAAGTGGGCGGCTCCGACCTGCTGGTCGATGCCTGGTCCGGTCCTCGCATGGCTGGCGCTGCCTTCCTCGACAACAATGGCAACCGCTACACGGGCCGCGCCCGCCTTGGCGCCACCGTGTACCTGTACAACCCGCTGCACCAGGGCGACGTGGCCAGCGCCAGCGTGCTCAGCTCGGGCACGGGCATGTCGTATGCGCGGCTCGGCTATGACCTGCTGCTGAACGGCGCCGGCACGCGCGCCGGGGTGGCCATGTCCGCCCTGCGCTACCGCCTGGAAGGCACCATGCGCCCGCTGCACGCACATGGCACGGCTCAGGTCGCCAGTGCCTGGATGCGCCATCCGCTGCTGCGCAGCCGCGATGCGAACATGTCGATCCAGCTGCAATATGACCAGGTGCACTTGCGCGACCGCATCGACGCCAGCGCCATGCGCAGCGACCGCCGCCTGGATAACCTGAGCGCCACCCTGGGCGGCGACGCGCGCGATGCGGCCTTCGCTGGCGCCATCACCAGCTGGAGCGTGGCCGCGACGGCTGGCAAGCTCGACATCAGCGACCCGCTGACACGCCTGAACGATGCCTTCAGCGCACGCAGCCATGGCAATTTTGCGAAATGGAACGTCAACCTGTCGCGCCTGCAAAACCTGGACCAGCGCAACGCCGTGTACCTGGCCTTCGCGGGACAGTGGGCGGACAGCAATCTCGATTCCTCCGAAAAGATGAGCGTGGGAGGCCCGTACACGGTGCGCGCGTATGACGTGGGCGCGGCAGCTGGCGACCTCGGCTATTTCGGCAGCGCCGAATGGCGGCATGAACTGAGCGCCGGCGACGCGGGACAATGGCAAGCCGTGGCCTTCGTCGACAGCGCGCGCGTGACGGTGAACCAGCAGCGCTGGACGCCGGGCCCGAACAGCGCGCGCCTGCACGGCGCCGGACTGGGCGTGAACTGGGCGGACGGGCAGCAGTGGAATGCCCGCGCGTACGTCGCCAAGCCCATCGGCGGCACGCCCGTCCTGCTGGCGGCGCGCAGTTCGGCCCGCCTGTGGGTCGAACTCAATCGCCGCTTCTGATGCGGCGGCAACAGCCGGAAGTCCGACTTTCGGCTGTTGCTTGATCCAACGCAAGACTTACCCACCAGCTATCCACCGTCTGTGCACGGTTTTTCCACAGGCTTACCCACAGCAATATCCGGGAAGCAGGTGGCAAAACTGCAGTTATCCCCACTTGTACCTACGCTATCCAGCGCTTATCCGCAGGCTTACACACAGAGTTATCCACAATCAACAGGAAAAGGCGATTACATCGCTGGCAAGCCACTGGAATCAGCGGAAAAGGCAGCGACAAGCGCATGGCGGGCCAGATTGGAAAACTTGCCAACAGCTTATGCGCAGGCTTGCACACAGGCTTATGCGCCACTTGTGCAGTGGCTTGCCCACAGAGTTATCCACATACAAAAAAGGCAGGCCATGCGGCCTGCCTGTGTGCAAGGGCTGACTGCGCCGCTTACTTCTTGATTTTCACGGGGCGCGTCCAGCCATCGATGGTCACCTGGCGCGCGCGCGACACGGTCAGCTTGCCGGCCGGCGCATCTTTCGACAAGGTCGTGCCCGCGCCCAGGGTGGCGCCCTTGCCGACGGTGACAGGCGCGATCAGTTGGCTGTCGCTGCCGATGAAGGCGTCGTCTTCAATGACCGTGCGGAACTTGTTCACGCCATCGTAGTTGCAGGTGATCGTGCCGGCGCCGATGTTGACCTTCGAGCCGATGGTGGCGTCGCCGATGTAGGCCAGGTGATTGGCCTTGCTGTGCGCGGCGATCTGGCTGTTTTTCACTTCAACGAAGTTGCCGATGTGCACGTCTTCCGCCAGGACCGTACCCGGGCGCAGGCGCGCGTAGGGGCCGATGATGGAAGCGGCGCCGACGATGGCGTCCTCGATATGGCAGAAGGGCTTGATGTGCGCGCCAGCGGCCACCGTGGCGTTGATGAAGACGTTGTTGGCGCCCACGCGCACGCCGTCGCCCAGTTCCACCCGGCCTTCGAACACGCAGCCGACGTCGATGGTGACATCGCGGCCGCAAATGAGTTCGCCGCGCACGTCGATGCGGGCCGGATCGAGCAGGGTTACGCCCCGTTCCAGCAGCGCTTGCGCGATATTGTTCTGGTGGATGCGTTCCAATTGCGCCAGCTGCACCTTGCTGTTGACGCCCGCCACTTCCCACACGGCGGCCGGGTGGGCCGAAGTGACGGCCACGCCATCGGCGACGGCCTGGGCGACGATATCGGTCAGATAGTATTCCCCTTGGGCATTGTCATTCGACAAGGCCGACAGCCATTGCTTGAGCTGCACGGTGGGCGCGACCATGATGCCGCTGTTGATCTCGCGGATGGCGCGCTCGGCGGGTGTCGCATCCTTTTCCTCGACGATGCGCACGATGGCGCCGTGCTCGCGCACGATGCGGCCGAGACCAAACGGGTCGTCCTGTTCCACGGTCAGGATGGCCAGCTTGTCCTTGCCGGCCGCCTGCACCAGTTGCTGCAGGGAAGCGGCGCTGGTCAGCGGCACGTCGCCGTACAGGATCAGGGTCGGCACGCTGTCATCCAGCAAAGGCAGCGCTTGCTGGACGGCATGGCCGGTGCCCAGCTGCTGCGCCTGCTCGGCGGCGTCGATCTGCACGCCATTGTTCACCTTGTAGCCGTCGAGCAACTTCAGCACTGCTGCGCCCCCATGCCCGTAAATCACGCATAATCGGGACGGCGCCAGGCCGCGCGCCGTGTCGATGACGTGCGACAACAGCGGCTTGCCCGCCAACGGGTGCAATACCTTGGGCAGTGCCGACTGCATGCGTTTGCCCATACCGGCAGCGAGAATGACAACGTTCATAGACCGTCTTTTATAAGTTAAGAATATGAAAAAGTTTAACACGCAGGCCCCGTCTTCCACGTCTTCCAGCCGCTTGACGTATGCCTTACTGGCCATCCTGCTCGTCGTCATGGCCGGTTGCAGCGGCTTGCGCCTGGCCTACAACAATGGCGATACCGTGCTGTACTGGTGGCTGAACGCGTATGTCGACCTGGACCGCGACCAGAAGGGCTGGGTGCGCGACGATATCGACAAGCTGTTCGACTGGCACCGCAAGACGCAATTGAAGGATTACGTGGAAATCCTGCGCACGGGCCAGAAGCAGTTGCAAGGCAATGCCACGCAGGCGGACCTGCTGGCGGATTACAGCGAGATCAAGCAGCGCACCCAGGCGCTGTTGCTGAAGGCGGCGCCCGAGCTGGCCGACCTGGCGCGCTCGCTCAAGCCCGAGCAGATCGCGCAGATGGAAAAGAAGTTCAAGTCGAACAATGAGGATTACCGCAAGAAATACCTGAGCGGCGACCAGGAGAAGCGCCAGAAACTGCGCTACAAGAAAGCCATGGAGCAATTCGAACTGTGGTTCGGCAGCTTCAGCAGCGAGCAGGAAGCCCTCATCCGCAAGGCGTCCGATGCGCGTCCGCTGAACAACGAGATCTGGCTCGACGAACGCATGCGGCGCCAGCAGAACGTGTTGAGCCTGGTCAAGAAAGTTCACCAGGAAAAACTCGGCAAGGAAGCCACCGTGACCTTGATCAACACCCTGATCAAGGACAGTTTCGAGCGCCTCGAGCATTCCGAGCGCAAGGCCTTCTTCGATGCCTACGAAAGCAGCACGGCGCAGATGGTCATGACGGTGATCAAGATCGCCACGCCCACGCAAAAAACCCATGCCGTCAAGCGCATGCAGGGCTGGATCGACGATTTCAATTCCCTCGCCACGCAAGCCAAATAGCCAGGCAGCGCCAGCAGGGGGGAGGGGGCCATATGCTATAGTGGCCGCCATCGAATTGAAGAAATACCCATGCAAAAGAAAATAAAGAAACCCGCCAAAGTCCCCGTCCACCACGCGCCGCCACCGAACCAGGTGCGCATCATCGGCGGCCAGTGGAAGCGCTCCGTGCTGCCTGTTTTGCAGGCACTGGGCTTGCGCCCGACACCGGACCGCGTGCGCGAAACCGTGTTTAACTGGATCAACCACTTGCGCGACGGCGACTGGACCGATGCCCAGGTGCTGGACCTGTTCGCCGGCAGCGGCGCGCTCGGCTTCGAGGCGGCCAGCCGCGGCGCCGCCGCCGTCACCATGGTCGACACCCATACGCCCGTGATCCGCCAGCTGGAAGAAAACAAGACGAAATTGCGCGCCGACAATGTCCAGCTGCTGCGCGGCGATGCCTTGCTGACGGCGCAAGGCCTGGCATCGCGCGGCCAGCGTTTCGACCTGATCTTCCTCGATCCGCCCTACCAGCAGGATTTCCTCGCGAAAGTGTTGCCACTGTGCGCCAACCTGCTCAAGGAAGGCGGCATGGTGTATGCGGAATCGGGCTTGCCGCTCGTCTTCGATGCAACCAGCGCCCTGGAAAAACCGGAGTGGATGGCGCCGTGGGAAGTCATCCGCGCCGACAAGGCGGGCACCGTTTATTATCATTTGCTAACTTACAACAAAGTGCCGGCAACTGCCTGAATCTGCCTATAAATGAGGCAAAAAGGCTCCCTGGCCCGAGGCGCAACACCAAGGTGGTCACCAATTTCAGGCATAATGCGCGTCTATATTGGTGCATCGTCAGGGAGCCGCAATGGTTGTAGCCGTTTATCCAGGAACATTCGATCCGCTCACGCGCGGTCATGAAGATTTGGTGCGCCGCGCATCGGGTCTGTTTGACAAGCTGATCGTCGGTGTGGCCGACAGCAAGAACAAGCAACCGTTCTTCTCGCTCGACGAACGCCTGGAAATCGCCAATGAAGTGCTCGGCCACTATCCGAATGTGCAAGTGGAAAGCTTTTCCGGCCTGCTCAAGGATTTCGTGCGCAAGCATGAAGCGCGGGTCATCGTGCGCGGCTTGCGCGCCGTCTCCGACTTCGAATACGAATTCCAGATGGCGGGCATGAACCGCTACCTGCTGCCCGATGTCGAAACCATGTTCCTGACGCCATCCGACCAGTACCAGTTTATTTCGGGCACCATCGTGCGCGAAATCGCGGCGCTGGGCGGCGACGTCTCCAAGTTTGTCTTCCCCTCGGTGAACCGCTGGCTGCAAAACAAGATTGCCGCCAACGCTGCCTCATCGCAATAAGTAAGAGTGAAATCATGGCATTACTGATCACCGACGAATGCATCAATTGCGACATTTGCGAGCCCGAGTGCCCGAATGACGCAATCTACATGGGCGCGGAAATCTACGAAATCGATCCCAACAAGTGCACCGAATGCGTGGGCCACTTTGACGAGCCGCAATGTCAGCAAGTGTGCCCCGTCAGCTGCATCCCCTTCAATCCCGCCTGGCGCGAAAGCCCGGAGCAATTGATGGCCAAGTACGAACGCCTGCAGGCGGAACTGCCCGCCGCCAAAGCCTGAGCTTTTCTTCCGCGCCACTTCCGGGCCACGTCTGCGTGGCGCCAGCTTCTGCCAACTGTTCTACACTGTGTGCTGACTTATCCACAGCCCATGGTTTCCACGGAGGTAGAAGATGCAAATAAGCACATCCCGTTTGGGCCGCTCCCTGGCCACCGCCTGCCTGTGCGCCAGCCTGTGCGCCGCCGTGGCACGACCAGCGCTCGCCGTCGAGGTGGGCGGCGTCAAGCTGGACGACACGGTGCAGCTGGCCAGCCGCGAATTAAAACTCAACGGCGCCGGTGTGCGCTACAAGGTCATCTTCAAGGTGTACACGATCGCGCTGTACCTGCCGGAAAAGAAAACCCAGCTGGCCGACATCCTGGCGCTGCCCGGGCCGCGCCGCCTGGAAATCGTCATGCTGCGCGACATCACTTCCGACGAGCTGGGGCAAGCCTTCATGCAGGGCTTGAAGCGCAGCTCCGACCAGGCCGACCGCACGCGCCTGCTGAGCCAGACGATGCAGTTCGGCGCCATGTTCGAAATGGTGCCCGGCCTGAAAAAGGGCGACATTCTCACCGTGGACTGGCTGCCGGAAGAGGGAACGTTGTGCAAACTGAACGGCAAGCAGGTGGGCGACACGGTACCGGACCTGGCTTTCTATAATGCGCTGCTGAAAATCTGGATAGGTGCCCATCCGGCCGACACCATGTTGCGCGCGCATTTGCTGGGCGACATGGCGTAATCGGCTGGCGGCAGGCGTAAAAAAAGCCGGCGCAGGCCGGCTTGTCATTCTGCAACAGTTGCTCGCTCACGCACGCGTCGACAGGGCGCGCAATTCGGCGGCATTGCTTGGCGATACGCCATCCATCTTGCCGAGCGTGCGTTTCAAGGCTTGCGCTTCGCGCATCTGCTGGCGCGCCAGGCGCTCTTCGCGGCTCAGCTTGGGACGCACCACCAGCATCATGGCGCGGGCGATGCCCACCAGCAAAGGCTTGAACAGCAGGGCGAAGGCGCCCACGGCGACGATCACCAGCACGAGTTGCAGGGCGTTCAGCAGGGAAATCTCCAGCACGGGTGCGGATACTGCGTACAGGGCGGAGGCGAAGGTAGACATAGTGTTCCAGTGCATTATAGAATTTGACAGTACTATAGTGCAGTGCAACATATAAATCTAATTCCATTTCTTGATACCAATTATATGAATCGTGAATGGAAAACTGTAATATTTTTTTACGAGTGAAAATATTCGTGCCCGGCGCGGTTTACACTCTTAAGTAATCAATTCAACTTTTATCTTGGGCTTTCCATGAGTTTTCTGACGCTGGATCTGAACTTGCTGCGTGTTTTCGACGCCGTCATGACGGAACAAAACCTGACGCGCGCAGCCGGCCACCTGGCGATGACGCAGCCGGCGGTATCGAACGCCATCAAACGCCTGCGCGAGAGCCTCGGTGACGAATTGCTGATCCGCACGGCCTATGGCGTGAAACCCACGCCCCGCGCCGAAGCGCTGTGGCCGTCCGTGCGCTCGGCCCTGGCCAGCCTGGAAGCGGCTGTTACGCCGGAAACCTTCGATGTGTCGAAAACACATGCCACTTTCCGCATGGCCATGGCCGATGCGACGGCCGCGTTCTGGCTGCCTTCGCTGATGCGCTCGATCGAACGGGAAGCGCCCGGCGTCAACGTGCGCATGATGCCGCTGACCACGCGCGAACCGCGTCCCATGCTGCTGCGCGGCGACATCGACCTGGCCGTGGGCTTTTTTCCCGGCGTGGCGGCGCAATTGTCGAGTGAAACGGGTTCGCCCATCCGCCACGAGCGCCTGTATTCCGGCAAGTATGTGTGCGTGATGCGGCGCGGCCATCCGCTGGCCGACAAGGAATTGACCCTGGATAACTACTGCGCGGCCAACCATTTATTGGTGAGCTTTTCCGGCCGCGCGCATGGCTTGATCGACGAGGCGCTGTCGCAGATCCACCGCGAACGGCGCATCTTGTTGACGGTCAACCAATTCTTCACGGCCGGAAGAGTCGTCGCCAATTCCGACCTGATCACGGTCTTGCCGCGCCATTTGATCGCCTCGACGGGCATGACGGAATCGCTGCTGTACAAGGATTTGCCGTTGACCTTGCCAGCCGTCCACCTGGACATGCTGTGGCACGAGCGCGACGCCCGCAGCCCCGCCCACAAATGGCTGCGCAACCACCTGGAAAGCATGAACACGCCCACCCTGCGCACGGCCACGGCGGCCGGCGGCGGCGTGGCGCCCAAGCCGCACGTCGAGTAAGGCTTGCGACAGGACAAAAAAAACGCCTGATATCTCATCAGGCGTTTTTTTTATGCGTGGCTGCTGGACCTGTAACCGATCCGGAAACCGCCCCAGTGCTTGCCCTCGACGTGGATGGGCACGGACAAATCGTGCATGACTTCGCCCGTGTCGCGTTTATAGGTCTGCAACAGGAACGCCTTGGTGTTGCTGCCGCAGCGCTTGCCCGTGCGGTCGCTGAAGACGCGCTTGGTGCGGTTATTCACGATATCGGTGGCGTAATCGCCCGTCAGCGGCTGGGAAAACTTCTTGTTGTGCGTTGGAAAATATCCATTGTTGTCGACGGCGCCCGCATACGCCAGGTGGGGCAATGCCGCCAACACGCCTTCCTGCAAGTCGGGCAGCACCTTGTCCGTGAACGCGTCGAATTTCGTGTTGTGCTTGGGCGGATCGGTATTCGGGATGGGGCGGTAATGGCGGTCGAACAGGGCGTCGCGCGTGATGCGCCCCGAGGCGATCGCTTGCTCGAAGAGTTTGCCCACGTCGCGCGCGGCGCGCTGGGCCGCCTCGCGGATCTCGTCGTGCGGCGTGGCCACGCTCGATTCGCCCAGGGCGCCGGCGATCACTTCGGCCCGCTCGGCCAGGGCCATGGCCGATTGCGTGGCGCGCGGCAATTCGGCATTCGTCGACAGCATGCTGTCGCGGATTTGCAGGATGGCGTCGGCGATCACTTGCGTCGTCTCGACGTGTTCGCGCGAGGCGCGGGCGATTTGCCCGATCTCGTCCTCGGACTCGCCCGATGACTGCTCGATATGGCTGAGCGAGGCGTGCACGCTTTGCACATTGCGCGCCGCTTCCGTCACGCCGGCCGCCAGCGAACTCATGCCGCGTGCGGCTTTTTCCGACTGTTCATTGATTTCGCGCACCATCACGCTGATTTCATCGGAGGCTTCCTTGGTGCGCTGCGCCAATTGCCGCACTTCCCCGGCCACCACGGCAAAACCGCGCCCATGTTCGCCGGCGCGCGCCGCCTCGATGGCGGCGTTCAGCGCCAGCAAGTTGGTGCGCGCGGAAATATCGGAAATGGCTTCCGTAAAGCCCGTGATGCGTTTGGATTTTTCCTGCAAGCTCAGCATGTTGCTGGAAGCGCCTTGCGCTTCCTCGCGTGCGTTATTGATGCGCTGCAAGCCCTGGTCCACTTCGGCGCGCGCCGCCACGCTTTCCACGCGCACGCCGGCGGCCACCTTGGCGGCCCGTTCCGCATTGGCGGCGATCTTTTCCGTCATCGCGGCATTTTGTACGGAACTGTCGGCAATGTCGCTGGCCGTGCGGACATCGAGTTCCACCTTCTGTTTGACGGAATCGACAAAATACGAGGTTTCCGCCGCGCCGATCATGATGGCATCGATGGCGTTGCCCACCGTGTCGGCGAACTGGTGCAAGCCCGGCTCGCCGCGCGGACGGCCGGCAAACGCCAGCAGCGCGGCGCCGATGGCGGCGGCCACGCAGGCAATCAGATAGGGATGGTCGCCGCCCGAGAGCAACAACAGATAGGCCAGGCAACAGGCGACGGCCATGGCCAGGATCGTGAATACAAAGAAACGCACCAGCTGATGCTGCAACTGCTTCATTTGTCCCCCGCTGCGCGAACCCGTCACGTCCCGCGAAAGGGACGTGCCGTAACCGTATGCGGGTGGGCACGATTGCCCACTTTGCACCCTGAAGTGACCGTCTGCGCGGCGTTTCAGGCGGCTACCGGATAGCAGAATTGTAGTTCTACCCTACAACATTTGTTCCGATAGCTCAATCAGAAAAGTGGGGCGGCTACACCAGGGTCACTTAATTGGCAATTTGGTCGTGTTTTTGACCTCTTCCATGACGGCATAAGTGTGGGTTTCCCGCACACCTTTCTGCAACAGCGTCTTGCCCAGGAATTCGCGGTAGGCGGCCATGTCCTTGACGCGCGCCTTGACCAGGTAATCGAAACCGCCGGCCACCATGTGACATTCCAGTACCTCTGGAATGATTTGTACGCTATGCTTGAAGGCGTCGAACACTTCCGGTGTCGTGCGATCGAGCACCACTTCGATGAACACCAGCAGCGAGACGTCGAGCAGCTGCGGGTTCAACTGGGCCGTATAGCCCATGATGTAACCGGATTCGTGCAACTTGCGCACGCGCTCCAGGCAGGCGGCCGGCGACAGGTTCACGCGCGCGGCCAGCTCCACATTGCTGATGCGTCCATCGCTCTGCAATTCCATCAAGATTTTCTTACTGATCTTGTCCAGCATTACCATCACCCCCAAATTAATATTATTTGGTTAAATTGTCGCATCAAAAACTATCTATTGCTAGTCCCCTGTATTACCAGAATTAATCCATAAGAATCCCCTTTACAATCGAATCATCTTAACGTCCGACTTTCTGTATTTTTTTGCACCAAAAAAGAGCAAGAATTACGTCAGTTTTCGTCCCCTTTTCCTTGTAAAGAGCACTTATGCACCCTGCAGGCCCCTCGGCTTTTACCCCGATTCCTTTTGCTGCGTTCCAGGCAGAAATCCTGCCCGAAGCGACACCACATCGCGCCGCCGTCACCGCCGCCTATAGGCGCGATGAGGTTTCCGCCGTGCAGTGGCTGTTGCAACAAGTCCGCCCCAGCAGCACCGAAACGATAGCCGAAGGGCAAGCCCTGGCGCACCGCCTGGTCTCGAACGTGCGCCAAAAACGCACACGCGCCTCCGGCGTCGATGCACTGATGCACGAGTTCTCGCTATCGTCGGAAGAGGGTGTTGCATTGATGTGTCTGGCTGAAGCGCTGTTGCGTATACCCGACAGTCAAACGGCCGACCGCCTGATCGCCGACAAAATCAGCAAGGGCGACTGGAAGAAACATCTGGGCGAATCGCCGTCGCTGTTCGTCAACGCGGCCACCTGGGGCTTGCTGATCACGGGCAAACTGGTCAGTACCAGCAGCGAATCGGGCCTCGGTTCGGCCATGACCAAGCTCATCGCCAAAGGCGGCGAACCGCTGATCCGCAAGGGCGTCGACCTGGCCATGCGCATGCTGGGCAACCAGTTCGTGACGGGCCAGACCATCGAGGAAGCGTTGAAGAACAGCCGCGACAACGAAACGCGCGGCTACCGCTACTCGTACGACATGCTGGGCGAGGCGGCCCTGACGCAGCAGGACGCGGCCAACTACTACGCCTCGTACGAAACGGCGATCCATGCCATCGGCAAAGCCTCGAACGGCCGCGGCATCCGCAACGGCCCCGGCATTTCCGTGAAACTGTCGGCCCTGCACGCGCGCTACAGCCGCGCCCAGCGCGCCCGCGTCCTGGAAGAATTGTTGCCAAAAGTCAAAGCGCTGCTGTTGCTGGCCAAACAGTACAACATCGGCTTCAACATCGATGCGGAAGAGACGGACCGCCTGGAACTGTCGCTCGACCTGATGGAAGCACTTGCCTTTGATACAGATTTGGCCGGCTTCGACGGCATCGGCTACGTGGTGCAGGCGTACCAGAAGCGTTGCCCGTTCGCCATCGATTTCCTGATCGACCTGGCGCGCCGCAGCGGCCGCAAGTTCATGGTGCGCCTGGTGAAGGGCGCGTATTGGGATGCGGAAGTCAAGCGCGCGCAAGTCGACGGCCAGGAAGGCTATCCCGTCTACACGCGCAAGGTCTACACGGACGTCTCTTACCTCGTGTGCGCGCAAAAACTGCTGGCGGCCAGCAGCCTGATCTATCCACAGTTTGCCACGCATAACGCGCAAACCCTGTCGACCATCTACACCTGGGCGAAACGCGACGGCATTACCGACTACGAATTCCAGTGCCTGCACGGCATGGGCGAAACCCTGTACGACCAGGTCGTCGGCCCCGACAACCTCGACAAGCCGTGCCGCATCTACGCCCCTGTCGGCTCGCATGAAACCCTGCTGGCCTACCTGGTGCGCCGCCTGCTGGAAAACGGCGCCAACTCGTCCTTCGTCAACCAGATCGTCGACGAAAGCGTGGCCATCGATAGCCTGATCCGCGATCCGCTGGAACAGGCGCGCCTGCAGGGCGGCTTGCCGCACCCGTCGATTCCATTGCCGCTGGACATGTTTGGCAGCGAACGCAGGAACTCGGCCGGCCTGGACCTGTCGAATGAAGACACTTTGCGCACCCTGGCCACGGGCCTGGCGCAGCAACAGACGTGGCAGGCGGCGCCGCTGATCGATGGCGCCGTCAGCCTGAACGGCCCCACGCACATGCTGCACAACCCGGCCCAGCACGACGACGTCGTGGGCAAGGTCATGGAAGCCGGTCCGGCCGACGTGGAAACGGCGCTGGCCAGCGCCAGCGCGTACGCCATGGATTGGCAAACGACGGAACCGTCGCTCCGCGCGCAAGCGTTGTTGCGCGCGGCCGACCTGTTCGAGGAACACCATATCGAGCTGATGGCACTGGCCGTGCGCGAAGCGGGCAAGTCCCTGCCGAACGCGATCGCGGAAATCCGCGAAGCCGTCGACTTCCTGCGTTACTACGCGGCGCAGGTGGAACACGCGCCGAATACCCTGGCGCTGGGACCCGTTACCTGCATCAGCCCGTGGAATTTCCCATTGGCCATCTTTACGGGCCAGCTGGCCGCCGCCCTGGCGGCGGGGAACGTGGTGCTGGCCAAGCCGGCCGAGCAAACGCCGCTGATCGCCCACCGCGCCGTGCAATTGCTGCATGCGGCGGGCGTGCCGCGCGGCGCGCTGCAATTCTTGCCCGGCAGCGGCGAGATCGTCGGCGCCGGCCTGTGCAATGACACGCGCGTCAAAGGCGTGATTTTCACGGGCTCGACGGAAGTGGCGCAATTGATCAACCGCAACCTGACCGCGCGTGCCGTGGCCGAAGGCATCGATATTCCCCTGATCGCCGAAACGGGTGGCCAGAATGCCCTGATCGTCGATTCGTCCGCCTTGCCGGAGCAAGTGGTGCAGGATGTGATGTCGTCCGCTTTCGACAGCGCCGGCCAGCGCTGCTCGGCCTTGCGCGTGCTGTTCCTGCAAACGGAAATCGCCGACAAGACCATCCACATGCTCAAGGGCGCGATGCAGGAATTGCGCGTTGGCAACCCTGACCGCCTGGCCACGGATATCGGTCCCGTCATCGATGCGGAAGCGCAAGGTAACTTGCTGGCGCACATCAACAAGATGAAAACCATGGCCATCGACCATTATTCGCTCGATTTGCCGACCGTCAAAGGCACGTTTGTCGCCCCGACCGTGCTGGAAATCAAGTCGCTGGCGCAATTGACGCAGGAAGTCTTCGGCCCCGTGCTGCACGTGATCCGCTACAAGCGGTCCGAACTGCCGCAACTGGTGCAATCGATCAATGACAGCGGTTACGGCTTGACCCTGGGCATCCATACGCGCATCGATGAAACCATCGACTTCATCACGAAGCGCGCGCACGTGGGCAATACTTATGTGAACCGCAACATCGTGGGCGCCGTCGTCGGCGTGCAACCGTTCGGCGGCGAGGGCAAGTCCGGCACTGGCCCCAAGGCGGGCGGCCCTTTGTACCTGAAACGCTTGCAGCGCAATGCGCCGGCCGGCGCGCAGCACCAGCGCCAGGCGCCGCCGGCCCTCGATGCGCTCACCGTGTGGGCGAAGATGCATGGCCACGACCAGGTGCAGCAACTGGCGCAGGACTATGCACGCACCACCTTGCTGGGCAGCACCACCGTATTGCCAGGCCCGACGGGCGAGCGCAATACCCTGAGCTTTGCCGCGCGCGGCACGATTCTGTGCGCGGCAGCAACGTCCGGCACGCTGATGAACCAGCTGGCAGCCGTGCTGGCCACCGGTAACCAGGCCCTCGTGCTGGCGCAAGCGCCGGATCTGATCCCCGGCGACTTGCCGGCCGCGCTGAAGGACCGCATCCAGGTCGTCAGCAGCCTGGAGTCCGTCAAGCATGATTTCCAGATCGCCATGATCGAGCCTTGCCTCGATGGCCAGCTCAAACCACTGCTGGCGGCACGGGAAGGGGCCCTGGTGGGCACCATCGCCACCACGCAAGAGGGTGTCATCCCCCTGTGGCGCCTGGTCGCTGAGCGGGCGCTGTGCGTGAATACGACGGCGGCCGGCGGTAACGCCAGTCTGATGATGCTCAGCGTCTAAAGGAACCCGAGAAAAAGTCCATGGCGTTGTTGCCTTGCCTGGCCGTACATTCGTACTGCCTGCGGCAAGGCGCCTAGCCCTGAACATTTTTCAGGCTCCTTTATTGAAATAAGAAGGGCGGAACCAGTGGTTCTGCCCTTTTTTTATGCACGCTAGCTGAAAAATCAGCCAGCCAGGCGCTGGCACAGCTGCTGGATCACCGTCAACGCGTACGGCGAAGCGACGGTTTGCACGAAGCGCATGAAGTCGACTGCCGCCTCTTCGTTGGCATTGTCGGAAATGGTGCGCATGACGGTAAACGGCACGCCCAGTTCAAAACACACTTGCGCCACGGCGGCGCCTTCCATTTCGACGGCCAGCAGGTCGGGGATATCAACTTTGAGCTGGTTGATATGCGCGGCGCTGCTGATGAACTGGTCGCCGCTGGCGATCAGGCCGCGGTGCACTTGCGCGTGCTGCAGGCTGAATTGCGCAATATCCGCCGCCTTGAGCACGCTGGACACATCGTCACGCAGGAAATCTTCCGCGGCGGCAGCCAGTTGCGTGCTCAGTTGCAGGTCCGTGGCAAAGCGCTGCAGTCCCGTCAGCGGCACTTCGAAGCGGGGAAACAGGGGACGGGCGTCCATATCGTGCTGCAACAGCGCTTCGGCCACGACGATATCGCCGACTTTCACGTGTTTATCCCCACTGCCGGCCACGCCGGTGAAGACGATGTGGGTAACTCCGTACTTTTCCACAAGGATAGAAGCTGTCATGGCGGCGGCAACCTTGCCCAGACGCGACAGGACGCACACAGCGTCGATATTCCACAGGGTTCCCAGGGTGTAGTCGCGCATGCCGTGCGAACGCCTCTGGGGGCCTTGCATGGCTTCTACCAGCCCCTGCTGTTCTTCGTGCAAGGCGCTGATGATGCCTAAACGCATTTTTTTGTGTGAATTCATGCTGTTTTTACAGGTTTTTTGGATTGCCAAACGGTTTACAGGGTGAAAACAGCTATTTCGGTGACTTTTCCACCGTTCGCGTTTGTCTCTGTGTTTTAAATAAAGATGTATACATAAAAATAGTAGTGATAGTAAACGGCCATTTTTTTGTGGATAAGTCGGTATACCGTATAAAAATCATCGACTTGGCGCACAAAAAAGTAGGCGCACAAGCATTGTATCTACGGAGGACTTGTTTGGGATAAAAATTGGGCTGTGGACAAAGATCGACTTTTCCCACATCTCATCCTGTGGATATGCAGGCACTTATCCACAGCGGCAAGCAAAAATCACGGATTTTCTTGCTGTAGTGGCATGTTTGACGTGTTTCGTTTGCCTTGATCCTTGCCTGGCAATCCTGGTTGAGCAACCACGCGCGTTGTTCTTTCATGAACCTTGGCATCCAGGTGATTCCTGGAAGACGGTTTGGCAGTGGCTCGCGATGTCGCCGTTGGCTTTTTTTTTGGCGGTTTTTGCATGCTTTTTGGAAATATCCCCGGACTTCCGCTTTTTTTGTCGGTTTACAATAGATCTATATATAAAAATAGTAGTAATAGTAAACGCGTTTTTTTCTGTGGATAAGTCGCTTTTTTTCAACAGGATCAATCGTTTACGCGCAAAATAAAGCGTGCATAATCGCTGTATCACGCGAGGAGCAAAATTGTATAAAATGCGGGCCTGCGCAAAAGTTCGTGTTTACGCACAAGTCATCCTGTGGATATCAAGTGACTTATCCACAATCGTCTCAAATTCCCCCTCTTTTTTACATCGAACCGCTTGTCGGCACTGTGCCTGTTCAAGCCTGTTGACGTTTCCATTTTGCAAAACGGTTTGGCAGTGCTGTGCGCGTGATGCTGGCCGTGCCGGTTTTCGTCGCGCAGTTGTTGGCGCCATTTTTTTTGTCAGTCAAAGCAGTTCGCCGGTTTTTTTTTGTAGACAGGCTTGGCGTAGTTTCTCGAGGGCGAAGGGCAGGCAAAGCGCGCGTTGTCGGGTTTACCTTAACAAGTTCGTATACAAGAATAGTAATAGTAGTTAACGGCGGCATCTTCTGTGGATAAGTCCGGATTTATCCTTGTAAACAATCGCTTGGCGTACGGATAAACGCTGAGTAAGGGTTGTATCTGCCGGGGATGGTTTTGGGATAAAAAAAAGGCGTCCAAAAAAATTTTCGTTTACGCACATATCGTACCTGTGGATATCCATACGGTTATCCACAACTTGGCGACCCTGTTTTTGAGCTTGCCGTGACGTTCGGCCGTATCGCGGGCCACGATTAATGTCGCTCTGGCCCGGCACTGGTGGTAATCTCAAGGCGGCTCAGCAGCCATGCATGCATGAAGAAAGACAGACTCTGGTACAGGGACGCGGTGGGGAGACACGCCGCGCGACAGCTTGATGGCATACCGAAAGGAGCTTCATTGGAATCGGCAGGCGAATACGACTACATCATCGTGGGCGGCGGTACGGCAGGTTGCGTGCTGGCCAACCGGCTCACGCGCGACAAGGACGCCAACGTTTTGCTCGTGGAAGCGGGCGGCAAGGACGATTACGTGTGGATCCACATCCCCGTCGGCTATCTGCATTGCATCGGCAATCCCCGCACGGACTGGCTGTATTCCACGCAGGCGGACGCGGGCCTGGGCGGGCGCAGCCTGATCTATCCACGCGGAAAAGTGCTGGGCGGCAGCTCTTCCATCAACGGTATGATCTACATGCGCGGCCAGGCGGGCGATTACGACCACTGGGCCGACCTGACGGACGACGCTTCCTGGCGCTGGGACAAAGTCTTGCCGCTTTTCAAACAAAGCGAGGATTATTACGGCGGCGCCTCGGAAAACCACGGCGTGGGCGGCGAATGGCGCGTGGAAAAACAGCGCCTGTCCTGGGATATCCTGAACGCATTCCGCGATGCGGCGCAGCAGGTCGGCATCCCGAAAACCAGCGATTTCAATGGCGGCGACAATAGCGGTAGCGCATATTTCGACGTCAACCAGCGCCGCGGCATCCGCTGGAATACCTCAAAAGCGTTCTTGAAACCGGCATCGCGCCGCCCGAACCTGACCATCATGACGGGTTGCCACGTGGAACGTCTGTTGCTGGAAACGACGGACGCAGGACCGCGCTGCGCGGGCATCGTGTTTACGGGCGGCGGCACGCAGTGGCAGGCGACGGCCCGGCGGGAAACCCTGCTGACGGCGGGCGCCATCGGTTCGCCGCAATTGCTGCAATTGTCCGGCATCGGCCCGGCCGCCTTGCTGCAGCAGCATGGGATTGTGCCAGTGCTCGATGCGGCCGGCGTGGGCGGCAATTTGCAGGATCATTTGCAGCTGCGTATGGTTTACAAGGTGCAGGGCGTGAAAACCTTGAATGTGATGGCCAGCAATATCGTGGGAAAAATGCAGATCGGCTTGCAATATGCGCTGTTCCAGAGCGGGCCCATGTCGATGGCGCCGTCGCAGCTGGGAGCGTTTGCCAAGTCCGACCCGCAGCAAGCCACGCCGAACCTGCAATATCACGTGCAGCCGCTGTCGCTGGATAAATTCGGCGAACCGCTGCACGCGTTTCCCGCGTTTACGGCCAGCGTGTGCAATCTGCGCCCCACCTCGCGCGGCCACGTGCATATCGCGTCGGGGGACAGCTATGCGGCGCCGAAGATCGTGCCCAATTACCTGAGTACCGAGCAGGACCGCGCCGTGGCGGCCGACGCCTTGCGCCTGACGCGGGCCATCGCCGCCGCGCCGGCGTTAAGTAAGTTTGCGCCGCAGGAATACAAACCCGGCGTGCAATTCCAGAGCCAGGAAGAACTGGCGCAGGCGGCCAGCCAGATCGGCACCACCATCTTTCATCCCGTCGGTACTTGCCGCATGGGCCTGGCCAGCGATCCCTTGAGCGTGGTCGACAGCCAGCTGCGCGTGCTCGGCGTAGCCGGCTTGCGCGTCGTCGATGCCTCGATCATGCCGTACATTACTTCTGGTAATACGAACTCGCCCACCGTGATGATCGCGGAAAAAGCGGCGCAAATGATACACGCGGCCTGGAAATAGCCGGGCAAGCGTGCGAGTTTGCGCCATTCGGGCCGGCGAAAAATCCCCGTAGTTATACTGTATTGTGCGTTAAATTTAAGTTGTGTATTATAAAAATGACTAAGTAGTACAAAAAGTACAACTAGGAGACACGATGTCAAACGTAATCTTGGAAACAAGAAATTTGACCAAGGAATTCAAGGGATTCACCGCTGTGAGCGACGTGAACCTGAAGGTAGAGCGGGGCCATATCCACGCCTTGATCGGTCCGAACGGCGCCGGCAAGACCACGTGTTTCAACTTGCTCACCAAATTCCTGGTCCCCACTTCCGGACAGATCCTGTTCAATGGGAAAGATATCACGGCCGCCAAACCGGCCCAGATCGCGCGCATGGGCGTGATCCGTTCCTTCCAGATTTCCGCCGTCTTCCCCCATTTATCCGTGCTGCAAAATGTGCGCATCGGCTTGCAGCGCCAGCTCGGCACCTCGTTTCACTTCTGGCAAAGCGAACGGGCATTGAACCAGCTCAACGACCGCGCCATGGCCTTGCTGGCCGAAGTCGACCTGACGGAGTTTGCCGACACCATCACGGTCGACATGCCTTACGGCCGCAAGCGGGCGCTGGAAATTGCCACCACCCTGGCGATGGAGCCGGAAATGATGCTGCTCGACGAACCGACGCAAGGCATGGGCCATGAAGACGTGCACCGCGTGACGGAATTGATTAAAAAAGTGTCGGCTGGCCGCACGATTTTGATGGTGGAACACAATATGAGCGTGGTTTCCGGCATCTGCGACAAGATTTCCGTCCTGCAGCGTGGCGCTATGCTGGCCGAAGGCAGTTACGCGGAAGTGTCGCGCAATCCGCAAGTGATGGAAGCGTACATGGGCACCACCCACGCGGAACTGGAAGGGGCGCATTGATGGCGACACGAGCGAATGGCAGCGCACCCGCGCTGGAAATTGCACAACTGCACACCTGGTATGGCGAATCGCACATCCTGCACGACGTAAACCTGAAAGTGGAGCAGGGCGAGGTGGTGACTTTGCTGGGCCGTAACGGCGCCGGCCGCACCACCACCTTGCGCGCCATCATGGGGCTGACGGGCGCACGCACGGGCTCCATCAAGGTCAACGGCGTCGAAGCGATAGGTTTGGCCACGCACAAAATCGCCCACCTGGGCATCGGGTATTGTCCTGAAGAGCGCGGCATTTTTTCCTCGCTGTCGACGGAGGAAAACCTGTTGCTGCCGCCTACCCTGGCCAGCGGCGAGAAGGGCATGTCGGTGGAGGAAATCTACGCCATGTTCCCGAACCTGCAGGAGCGCCGCCACAGCCAGGGCACGCGCCTGTCGGGCGGGGAACAGCAGATGCTGGCCGTGGCGCGCATCCTGCGCACGGGCGCGCGTTTGCTGCTGCTCGATGAAATTTCCGAAGGCCTGGCGCCCGTCATCGTGCAAGGCTTGGCGCGCATGATCACCACCCTGAAGGCGAAGGGTTACACCATCGTCATGGTGGAACAGAATTTCCGGTTTGCCGCGCCGCTGGCGGACCGGTTTTATGTGATGGAGCACGGTCAGATCGTCGAGACTTTTGCTGCATCCGAACTGGAGGCCAAGATGCCGGTATTGACCGAGCTGCTTGGCGTGTAGTCCCCATGTAGTCTGTTGTACTCGTCATCGTCCAGCAATCGACTGAATAGCAAACAATAATCCCAACGGAGACACTATGAAACGTAACGCTATCGCCATTGCCACCGCCACTCTTTGCGCCCTGGGCTTGTCCAGCGCCGCGCACGCCCAGGTATCGGGCGACACCATCAAGATCGGTTTTATTTCCGACATGTCGGGCGTGTATTCCGACGTCGACGGCCTCGGCGGCGCGGAAGCCATCAAGATGGCGATCGCCGATGCCGGCGTGGTGCTGGCCGGCAAAAAGGTGGAATTCATTTCCGCCGACCATCAAAACAAGGCTGACATCGCCGCCTCGAAGGCGCGCGAATGGTTCGACCAGCAGGGCGTCGACATGCTGATCGGCGGCACCAATTCCGGCGCCAGCCTGGCCATGGCCAAGGTCGCGGCGGAAAAGAAGAAAATCTTTATCGCCATCGGCGCCGGTTCGTCGCGTCTGACGAATGAGGAATGCACGCCGTACACCGTGCATTACGCGTATGACACGGTGGCGCTGGCGCGCGGCACGGGCGGCACCATCGTCAAGCAGGGCGGCAAGAACTGGTATTTCATGACGGCCGACTACGCGTTTGGCCACTCGCTGGAAAAAGACACAGCCGAGGTCGTCAAGGCGGCCGGCGGCAAGGTGCTGGGCAGCGTCAAGCATCCGCTGGGCGCTTCCGATTTCTCTTCCTTTCTGCTGCAGGCGCAAGCGGCAAAACCGCAAATCCTCGGCCTGGCCAATGCCGGTGGCGACGCCATCAACAGCATCAAGGCGGCCAACGAGTTCGGCCTGACGAAATCGATGAAGCTGGCCGGCTTGCTGATCTTCATCAATGACATCCATTCGCTGGGCTTGAACTTGACGCAAGGCATGTACCTGACGGACGGCTGGTACTGGGACTTGAATGCAGAGACGCGCGCCTGGTCGAAACGCTATTTCGCCAAGATGAAGAAGGAACCGTCGATGCTGCAGGCGGCCGACTATTCGGCCGCGGCGAACTACCTGAAAGCCGTCAAGGCGCTGGGCACGGATGACACGGAAAAAGTCATGGCCTATCTGAAAAAGACCAAGATCAACGACATGTTTACCCAGAATGGCGAAGTGCGCCCCGATGGCCGCATGGTGCACGATATGTATTTAATGGAAGTCAAGAAACCGTCCGAGTCGAAGTACCCATGGGATTACTACAAGGTGGTCGCCACCGTGCCCGGTGCGCAGGCGTATGTGACCAAGGCCGAGTCGAAGTGTTCGCTGTGGAAGTAATGCTGTAGCAACCTCTACAGAGTGCCCGCCGCTGCGCGGGTGCTCTGTCCTGCACGCTTCGTTCGCAGGGTTCGCCTTGCGCCGCCGCTCCCGTTTGCGGTGGCGCGTTTCCCTTGATACCACACCGCTACCCGGCGGTGCTTTTTATACTGTGATGCCATGGAAATTTTCGGCGTTCCAATACAAGCGATGATGAGCCAGCTGCTGCTGGGTCTCGTCAACGGCTCGTTCTATGCCATGTTGTCCCTCGGTCTGGCTGTCATCTTCGGCTTGCTTAATGTGATTAATTTCTCGCACGGCGCCATGTACATGATGGGCGCCTTCCTGGCCTGGATGGGCCTCAGCTATTTCGACATCAATTACTGGGCCATGCTGGTCATCGCCCCCATCCTCGTCGGCCTTGTCGGCATCCTGATCGAAAAGACCATGCTGCGCTGGCTGTATAAACTCGACCACCTGTATGGCTTGCTGCTGACCTTCGGCATCACCCTGATCATGGAAGGCGTGTTCCGCTCCTTCTACGGCGTCTCGGGCCAGCCGTATGCCGTGCCCGAAGCGCTGGCCGGCGCGACGGACCTCGGTTTCATGATCCTGCCGAACTACCGCGCCTGGGTGGTCATCGCCTCGCTCTCCGTCTGCCTGGCGACCTGGTTCGTCATCGAAAAAACCAAGCTGGGCGCCTACCTGCGGGCCGGCACGGAAAACCCGAAACTGGTGGAAGCGTTCGGCATCAACGTGCCGCTGATGGTGACGTTGACGTTCGGCTTCGGCGTGGCCCTGGCCGGTTTCGCCGGCGTGCTGGCGGCGCCCATTATCCAGGTCTCGCCGCTGATGGGCTCGAACCTGATCATCGTCGTGTTTGCCGTGGTGGTGATTGGCGGCATGGGTTCCATCATGGGTTCCATCCTGACGGGCCTGGGCCTGGGCGTGATCGAGGGCCTGACCCGCGTGTTCTACCCGGAAGGCTCGGCCACCGTGGTGTTCGTGGTGATGGTTATCGTGCTGCTGCTGCGTCCCGCCGGCCTGTTCGGCAAAGAAAAGTAATCCTCATCAGTCATGTATTGGAGCTACCACGATGAATAAGAATGTAGGCTACGCCATTGCCTTGCTGCTGGCGTTGGCGGCCCCGTTTTACGGCTATCCCGTCTTCCTGATGAAGTTGCTGTGCTTTGCCCTGTTTGCCTGCGCTTTCAACTTGCTGATCGGCTACACGGGCTTGCTGTCGTTCGGCCACGCGGCCTTCTTCGGCGGCGCCGGCTATGTCACCGGCTATGCGCTGCGCACCTGGGGCTGGCCAACGGAACTGGGATTGCTGGCCGGCGTCGCCACGGGCGCCTTGCTGGGCCTGGTGATCGGCGGCCTGGCGATCCGCCGCCAGGGCATCTACTTTACGATGATCACCCTGGCGCTGGCGCAGATGGTGTACTTCCTGGCCTTGCGCCTGCCGTTCACGGGGGGCGAGGATGGCTTGCAGGGTGTTCCACGTGGAACCTTGCTGGGCACGATAGACCTGGGCAATGACACCGTCCTGTATTACGTCGTGCTGGCGATTTTTGTCGCCGGCTTCGCCCTGATCGTGCGCACCATCCACTCGCCGTTCGGACAAGTGCTCAAGGCGATCAAGGAAAACGAACCGCGCGCCATCTCGCTGGGCTATGACGTCAACAAGTACAAGCTGATGGCCATCGTGCTGTCCGCTTCGCTGGCCGCGCTGGCCGGCGCCACCAAGACGCTGGTGCTGGGCTTTGAAACCCTCACCGACGTGTACTGGGGCATGTCGGGCCTCGTTGTGCTGATGACACTGGTAGGCGGCATGGGCACCTTGTCCGGCCCCATCCTCGGCGCCGTGCTGATCATCGCGCTGGAAAACAAGCTGGGCGATGTCGGCACCTACCTGGCCACGCACACGGGCATCGAGTGGTTCGGCACCCTGGGCGAATCGGTGGGCATGGTGACCGGCGTGATCTTCGTCATCTGCGTGCTGATGTTCCGGCGCGGCATCGTCGGCGAAGCCATCGCGCGCTTCGGCGGCAGGCCAGCCAAAGCCGCTGTCTGATTTTCAAGCAACGCCGGACGGATCGTCCGGCGTTTTTCATTGTGCGTCCACTGTTACCTTAACGGAGAGAACCACCATGCAAACGACGATCACGCGCGCGGGGAGCAGCCTGTGCACCCTGCTGGCGTTGGCAGCCTGCGGCAGCAATCATGCACCGGAAGAACGTAACCAGATACCGGGCTACCTGGGCACCATCACGCGGACCGACTACGACGGCAAGACGAACGATCTGCTGACGGCCGGCCTGGGCAAGACGGGGCTGGCGGGAGCGACTCCCGCGTATGCGAACGCGGAGCAGCCGACGCCGGTCGAATTGCGCCGCAATGCGATCTACGCCAATTACCGCGCCGTGCTCGACATTGCCGCCAACAGCGGCTACGGCACCTTGTACGGACCGAACGTGGATGCGTCCGGGAACGTGGGCACGGGCGAGGGCCTGATCGCCGGCAGCGAATACATCGCGTATGCCGACGATGGCACGGGCAAGAAGAATGTCACCCTGATGGTGCAGGTGCCGGCCAGCTTCGACCCCGACCATGCCTGCATCGTCACGGGCACGTCCAGCGGCTCGCGCGGCATTTACGGCGCCATCGGCAGCTCGGGCGAATGGGGGCTGAAAAAGGGTTGCGCCGTGGCGTATGCCGACAAGGGTTCCGGCACGGGCCTGTATGTGTTTGAAGATGACAGCGTGAACCTGCAGAACGGCGTGCGCGCAGGCAGGGTGGCTGCCGGCAAGAATGCGCTCTTCGCGCCGGACTTGAGCGATGCCGACCGGCTGGCCTGGGCCGCTGCCAACCCGAACCGCATCGCCTTCAAGCACGCGCACTCGCAACAGAATCCCGAGAAGGATTGGGGCAAGGTCACCCTGCAGGCCATCGAGATGGCGTATTACGTGTTGAACGAACGCTATGGCGTGCTGGCCCGCGACGGCAGTTCGCGCGTCGTGCGGCTGACGCCGAAGAACACCATCACGATTGCGTCCAGCATTTCCAACGGCGCCGGCTCGGCCTTGCTGGCGGCGGAACAGGATAGCAAGGGCTTGATCGGCGGCGTGGCGGCCAGCGAGCCGCAAGTTCAGCCAGCGCCATCGACTGCCTACAGCGTGCGCCAGGGTGGGGCGGTGGTGGCCAATCCCGGCCGCGCGCTGTTCGACTACGCCACCTACGCCGCCCTGTACCAGCCGTGCATCGCTTCCGTGGCGGGCAATGCGGGACGCTGCACGGCGCTGGTGACCAAGGGCTTGCTGAACGGCGCCGACCTGGCGGCGCAGCAGGCGGACGCGAAGCAGCGCTTGCGCGCGTATGGCTGGTTAGCGGATTCCGATCCGCTGCAGGCGGCGCACGCGGGCACGAATATCCTCGTGGCCGTCACGTATGCGTATGCCTACGGCAAATTCTCCGTGACCGATAAAGTGTGCGGTTTCACGTTTGCGCAGACGGATCTCAGCGGCAATCCGATCGCGTTTACCACGGCGCAAAAGGCTGTCAGCTTTGCCACGCAGAGCGGCATCGTGGGCAATGTCGTGTACGAGAACAGCGTGGGCGGCGCCAGGGTGTACACGGCCGGCGTGTCGCCATCGAGCAGCCTGGCGGACCAGTCGCTCGACGGCTTCCTGTGCCTGCGCAGCCTGGCGACGGGACGCGATGCCGTCAGCAACGCCAACTTGCAGGGTACGCTGGCCGCGCAAAGCGTGCGCGTGCGGGCAGGCATGACCGAGGTGCAGGCGACGGGCAAACTCAATGGCAAGCCGGCCCTCATCGTGCATGGCCGCAGCGACACCTTGATTCCCGTCAATCACGCCTCGCGCGCCTATCTGGGGCTGAACGCAGCGGTGGAAGGGACGAATAGCCGCCTGCGTTATATCGAGGTGACCAACGCCAACCACTTCGATTCCTTCAGCAGCGCCTTGCCGACCCTGATCGTGCCCCTGCACGTGTACCTGAACCGGGCGCTGGACGCCATGTATGCGCACTTGAACGCCAAGCAAGCCTTGCCGCCATCGCAGGTGGTGCGCACGGTGACGCGCGCCGATGCGTCGACCCTGATCACGAATGTCAACGTGCCGGCCATTGCGGCAACGCCGGCGGCCGGCAATGTCATCAGCGTGACGGGCACGGTGGTGGATATTCCCAACTAGCGGCTGCTCGTGGTCGCAAGGCTAGCCACGCGCCATGCGTGGCTTTTTTTATGTCTTGTATGTTTTTACAGCGCGGCCGCATAGATGGCGCGCGCATCGCCGCGCGTGACGGGACGGGGATTGTTGCCCAGCAAGCGCGTCTGCAGCATGGCTTCATCGGCCAGCCGGTCCAGGTCGCTGGCCGCGATGCCCACCTCGCGCAGGGTGCGGGCGATGCCCGTGGCCGAGGCAATCTCCTGCATGGCGTCGATCAGGGCGTTCGCCCGCGCCTCGTCGCTGCCCGTAATGCTGGGCTGCACGATGGCTGCCAGTTGCGCGTACAGGGGCGCCGCGTGGGACAGATTAAAGCGCAGCACGTGCGGCAGCACCAGCGCATTCGACAGGCCATGTGGCACGTGGAACAGTCCGCCGATGGGATAGGCGAGCGCATGCACGGCGGCCACGGGGGCGTTGGAAAACGCCTGGCCGGCCAGCATGGCGCCCAGCAGCATGGCTTGGCGCGCCGGCAAGTGGCTGCCATCGCGGCAGGCCGTGAGCAGATTGGCAGACAGCAGCGACAGCGCCTGGCTGGCCAGCATGTCGGACAAGGGATTTTTCAGCAGGCGGCTGGTGTACGCTTCGATCGCATGCACCATGGCGTCGATGCCGGTGGCGGCCGTCACGGCGG
The DNA here is from genome assembly GCF_030587265.1 of Janthinobacterium sp. SUN137. Taxonomy (NCBI): domain Bacteria; kingdom Pseudomonadati; phylum Pseudomonadota; class Betaproteobacteria; order Burkholderiales; family Oxalobacteraceae; genus Janthinobacterium; species Janthinobacterium sp. SUN137. The sequence goes on from NZ_JAPWHZ010000004.1 coordinate 152,142, forward strand.
GCGGCAAGCCCAGGGTCAGGCGGGCGTCGAGGATGGCCAGGTCCGCATACAGTTGCGGCGCCACCACGCCCATCTTGCTGGTGGCGCCCGTGGTGACGATGGCGATGTGCGTCACTTCCGAGCCCGTGCCCGCCGTGGTCGGCAATTGCACCAGGGGCAGGCGCTGGCCGTGGACATTGCCGATGCCATACAGTTGGGCCAGTTCCTGGTGGCCGGGGACCAGCACGGCGATCAGCTTGGCCACGTCCAGCGAGCTGCCGCCACCGAGGCCGATAATCAGTTCCACGTGAAACATCCGGGCCTGGGCCACGCCTGCCAGCACGATGGCTTCGGGCGGATCGGCTTGCACGTCGGAAAAAACATGGGTGTCGATGCCCGCCGTGCGCAAGCTGTGCAGAGGGGCATCGGCCAGTCCCGTCCGCAGAAACCCTGCATCGGTGACGAGCAGGGCGCGGCGGACGGTGGGGAAGTGGTGGGCGATATGTGCGCCCAGTTGGGCGGCGGCGCCCGGTTCAACGATCAGATGCGGCACGGTGCGGAACTGGAAGGCGGGCATGCAGACTCCTGGCGGCAAGGACAGAAGCCAAGCTTACTCCGCTTTCGCGCTCCGCGTATGTTTCACGTGGAACCGTTTAGTCTTGCAGCTGGCTGGCCAGCCCCAGGCTCACGAGCAGCGACAGGCTGGAAACGGCCGCCAGCACGCGGAATGTGCGCGCATCTTGCCGATACTCGCGCACGGCCGCATAGGCCAGGCCTGCGCCCATCAGCAGGTTGAGCAACAGCAGCTTGCTCATTCCCACTCCAGCGCGCCGCGTTTCCATTCATAGGCCAGGCCGATGGTCAGTACGCCCAGGAAACCCATGACGGCCCAGAAACCATGCAAGCCCAGTTCATTGACGTTGGCCGCCCATGGCATCAGGAAGATCACCTCGATATCGAACAGGATGAACAGGATGGCCACCAGGTAGAAGCGGATGTCGAATTTCATGCGCGCGTCGCCGAACGCTTCGAAGCCGCATTCGTACGGCGACAGTTTTTGCGGGTCCGGCTTGTGCGGCCCCAGCGCGCGGCCCAGCAGCATGGGCACGATGCCGACGAGGATGCCGATCAGAATGAACAGGAGGACGGGAAAATAGTTTTCGAGGAGCATGGGAATTCCTCTCAGTGGCTGGACGACAGTTTCATCAGCACGATGCCGCACACGATGAGGACGGCGGCGCACACGCGCATGGTGTTGACTTGTTCGCCCAGAAAGACGATGCCGACGATGAAGGCGCCGACGGCGCCGATGCCCGTCCAGATCGTGTAGGCCGTGCCCAGGGGCAGGGTGCGCATGGCCAGCGACAGCAAGCCGAAGCTGGCGATCATCATGACGATGGTAATGACGGAGGGAGTGAGTTTGGTGAAACCCTCGGAGAGTTTCATCGAGTATGCCCACACGACTTCAAACATGCCGGCAATGAGTAACAGTATCCAGGCCATGGCGGCTCCTTATACAGAGCGGGCCGTCCCGGTGTGTTCCCATGATGGGGGAGGCCGTCCTCCTGGATGATCGTCCCGCTGGCCACTGGCGTGGTCACGTTGGCGGACGATGCGGCAATTGTAGCAAATATTTCACGCTACCGCAGCCCTCTGCCTGACCACGCTGCGTGTTCCACGTGAAACAGAAATCGTCGTTGGCTTGCCCCTACTGAGTAAAAATTAAGCAAAAAATGCGCTGCGCAAGGTTGCGCTTGCAAAAAGACTCTATAATCGGAGCTCTCATCCCGCATTTTTACTTGCACTGTTACCTATTTATCATGTTATTTCCTACAGAATTCGACGTCATCGTTGTCGGTGGTGGTCACGCCGGTACCGAGGCGGCCCTCGCTTCCGCCCGCATGGGGCAGAAGACGCTATTGCTCACGCATAATATTGAGACACTGGGCCAGATGTCGTGCAACCCTTCCATCGGTGGCATCGGCAAGGGCCACCTGGTCAAGGAAGTCGATGCCATGGGCGGCGCGATGGCGATCGCCACCGACGAGTCCGGCATCCAGTTCCGCATCCTGAATTCCTCGAAAGGCCCGGCAGTCCGCGCCACGCGCGCCCAGGCCGACCGTATTCTCTACAAGGCCGCCATCCGTACGCGCCTGGAAAACCAGACTAACCTGTGGCTGTTCCAGCAAGCCGTCGATGACCTGATCGTCGAAGGCGACCGCGTCGTCGGCGCCGTGACGCAGATCGGCTTGAAGTTTCTCGCGCGCGCCGTCGTGTTGACGGCTGGAACCTTCCTCGACGGCAAGATCCACGTGGGCTTGAATAACTACTCGGCCGGCCGCGCCGGCGACCCGCCCGCCATCTCGCTGTCGGCCCGCCTGAAAGAGCTGAAACTGCCGCAGGGCCGCCTGAAAACGGGCACGCCGCCGCGCATCGATGGCCGCACGATCGACTTTTCCGTGATGCAAGAGCAGCCGGGCGACCTCGATCCCGTGCCCGTCTTTTCCGTCATGGGCAATACGGCCATGCACCCGCGCCAGGTGCCATGCTGGGTCACGCACACGAATAGCCAGACGCACGACATCATCCGCGCCGGCCTGGACCGCAGCCCCATGTATACGGGCGTGATCGAAGGCGTGGGGCCCCGCTATTGCCCCTCGATCGAAGACAAGATCCACCGTTTCTCGGGCAAGGAATCGCACCAGATCTTCCTCGAGCCGGAAGGCTTGACGACGCATGAGTTCTATCCGAACGGTATCTCCACGAGCTTGCCGTTCGACGTGCAGATCGCCCTGGTGCAATCGATGAAGGGCATGGAAAACGCGCACATCCTGCGTCCCGGCTATGCCATCGAATACGATTATTTCGACCCGCGCGGCTTGAAGGCATCGCTGGAAACGAAGGCCGTCGCCGGCCTGTTCTTTGCGGGCCAGATCAACGGCACCACGGGCTACGAGGAAGCGGCCGCGCAAGGCATGCTGGCGGGCCTGAATGCGGCCTTGTTGACGCAGGACAAGGAAGCCTGGGTACCGGGCCGCTCCGAGGCCTATCTGGGCGTGCTGGTCGACGATCTGATCACGCAGGGCGTGCAGGAACCGTACCGCATGTTCACCAGCCGCGCCGAGTACCGTTTGAGCCTGCGCGAAGACAATGCCGACATGCGCCTGACGGAAATCGGCCGCGCCCTGGGCTGCGTGGGCGACGCCCAATGGCAAGCGTTTGAAACGAAGCGCGAAGCGGTGGCGCGCGAACTCGAGCGCCTGCGTTCCACGTGGGTCAACCCGCGCATCCTGGCGGCCGCCGAATCGGAACGCATCGTCGGCCAGGCCATCGAGCGCGAGTATTCGCTGGCGGACTTGCTGCGCCGTCCGAACGTCGCCTACGACACCCTGATGAGCATGACGGGCATCGAAGGCCAAGCCCTGGCCGGCCCCGGCGTGGAAGACGCGGCCGTGCGCGAGCAGGTGGAAATCCAGCTCAAATACGCGGGCTACATCGAGCGCCAGAGCAAGGAAATCGAGCGTCACGAACACTATGAAAACCTGGCTTTGCCAGAGGGTTTCAACTACCTGGACATCGGCGCGCTGTCCGTCGAGGTGCGGCAAAAACTCGACAAGCAGCGCCCGGAAACCCTGGGCCAGGCTTCGCGCATTTCCGGCGTGACGCCGGCGGCGATTTCGCTGCTGCTGGTCCACCTGAAAAAGCGCGGCTTCGGTGCCGCGCAGACCACCACTTTAAAGGACGAGGTTGTTGAATGAAGCAGTTTGACCGGGCCGCATTGGCCCAGATTTTGAATGAAGGCATCGCCGCGCTGGGGCTGGACCTGAGCGCGGATCAGACGGAAAAACTGCTCGATTACCTGGCCTTGCTGGCCAAATGGAACAGCGTGTACAACCTGACGTCGGTGCGCGATCCGCTGCAGATGCTGACCCTGCACGTGCTCGATTCGCTGGCCGCCGTGCCGGCGTTCGCGCAGGCGAAAAACGTGCTCGACGTGGGCGCCGGCGGCGGCTTGCCGGGCATGGTGCTGGCCATCGCGCGGCCCGATGTGAAGGTGTCGATGATCGACACGGTGCATAAAAAGACGGCATTCCTGACGCAAGTGAAGGCCGAACTGGGCCTCGCCAACGTGACCGTGTACACGAAACGCGTGGAACAGCTGGAAGTGCAGCAGAAATTCGACGTGATCACCTCGCGCGCCTTTGCCGACCTGTCCGACTTCGTCAACTGGTCGAACCACGTGCTGGCCGAGGGCGGGCAATTCATCGCCTTGAAAGGGGTGGCTCCGCCAGATGAGCGTGAGAGACTGCCGGCAGACTGGCAAGTGACGGAATTGCGGCCTATCCAGGTGCCAGGGCTAAATGCAGAGCGTCATCTGGTCTTTATAGCAAGAATTTAAAAACCGAAAATTAAACGGTATAAATCATATAAACAGTTTATACGGTATAAACGATATAAATGATTTATATCGTATAAACGAAATAAATAATATAAATCGTTTCGGCCAGATGCCGGGGCGCACGATGAAGTTTGCATCTCTTTACAACTAGAAGATACATGGCCAAAATTTTTTGTGTAGCAAATCAAAAGGGTGGTGTTGGTAAAACCACAACAAGTGTCAACCTCTCCGCCGGTCTGGCCAAGTTGAACCAGCGCGTGCTGCTGGTCGACCTCGACCCGCAGGGCAACGCGACCATGGGCGCCGGCATCAACAAGGCCGGCTTGAAGGCGTCGACCTATGAAGTGATGCTGGGCGAGTCCGATGTCAAGACGGCACGCCAGCGTTCGGAAGCGGGGCGCTTCGATGTCTTGCCGTCGAACCGCGAGCTGGCCGGCGCGGAAGTGGAGATGGTCGAACTGGACAACCGCGAACGCCGCCTGAAGGATGCGCTGGCCGAAGTGGACGGCGAATATGACTTCATATTAGTAGATTGCCCACCGGCATTATCGATGCTGACCCTGAACGGCCTGTGCGCCGCGCATGGCGTGATCATCCCGATGCAATGCGAGTACTACGCGCTGGAAGGTTTGTCCGACCTGGTCAACACCATCAAGAAGGTGCACGCCAACCTGAACCCGGATCTGAAGATCATCGGCTTGCTGCGCGTGATGTTCGATCCGCGCATGACATTATCGCAACAAGTGTCGGCGCAGCTGGAGCAGCACTTCGGCGACAAGGTATTCAATACCATCATCCCGCGCAACGTCCGCCTGGCCGAAGCGCCATCGTACGGCTTGCCCGGCGTGACCTTCGACCCCAGCTCGAAAGGTGCCCAGGCGTACATCGCCTTCGGCGCCGAGATGGTCGAACGCATCAAACATATGTAAACAAGGGGCGAGCGCCTGCACATTGTGATGTAAGCGCTTACTCTGAAAACACGATTAGGACAGCATGGCTACGAAAAAATTAAAAGGACTGGGTCGCGGACTCGACGCCCTGTTGGGCGGCGGCGGCGACTTTGCCAGTCCGGACACGAATCAACCGTCGAACTTGCCCGTGTCGCAAATGCAAGCGGGCAAATACCAGCCGCGCACGCGCATGGACGAGGGGGCCTTGAATGAACTGGCCGCCTCGATCAAGGCGCAGGGGCTGATGCAGCCGATCCTGGTGCGGCCGATCGGGCAAGACACCCTGAGCGGCGTTATCAAATATGAAATCATCGCTGGCGAACGCCGTTTCCGCGCCTCGCAGCTGGCCGGCCTGACGGAAGTGCCGGTATTGGTGCGCGACGTGGACGATCTGGCCGCCGCCGCCATGGCGCTGATCGAGAACATCCAGCGCGAAGACTTGAATCCGCTGGAAGAGGCGCAGGGCATCCACCGCCTGATCGCCGACTTCAGTTTTACGCATGAGCAAGCGGCCACTGCGCTGGGACGCTCGCGCAGCGCCGTGTCGAACCTGTTGCGTTTGATGAACCTGGCCAATCCAGTGCAGACCATGCTGATGGCCGGCGATATCGACATGGGCCATGCGCGCGCGCTGCTGGCCGTCGATGCGGCCAGCCAGATCACCCTGGCGAACCAGGTCGTGGCCAAGCGCCTGTCGGTGCGCGAAACGGAAAAGCTCGTCACCCGCACGGTCGAGGAAGCGGCCAACCCGGTCGAACCGCGGCAGAAGGAAAAGTCCGGCGACATCGCGCGCCTGGAAGAAGAGTTGTCCGATGCGCTGGCCACGCCCGTGGTGTTCAAGATGGGCAACAAGGGCCGCGGCCAATTGGTGATTGATTTTGCCGATCTTGACGTGCTCGATGGTTTGTTGACCCGCTTGCGTGGTTAAATAGCAAGCTGCAAAGACAGGGGCCATGCGGGTGTGGACGATCCAGCCATGCTTTCCAGATGCACCACGTGATTCCTTGATAACACGGCTGGAAGCGGCCAGACAAGCGACTTTGCCATATAGTGGTGCAAAAGGCGGCGAATAGTCGGTAAAGCGTCAGTTTCACGCAGCAATTGCCCTGCTGCGGTGCAGCAACGTTTGACTCTATAGATCAAAGCCAACTATAATCCCGTGTCTTTGCGTGTGTAGATTTTTCTGGGAACTTGGCAATTGAGTGATTCACAACAAAGTATTGCCAAGCCAGTCTACAAAGTAGTTGCATTGCAGCTAGCAATCGCTATCAGCTTTGCCACGGTCACCCTGTTTTTTGGTGGCAATGTCAGAGGCTGGTCCGCCGCATACGGCGGCGCTATCGCAGTCATCGGTAGCCTGGTGTATGCCCTGTTGGTGGTTCGCGGTTCTAGCGACGCCAATAAGGCATTCCGGGCGCATTTGCGCGCAGAAGTGGTGAAAATATTTATCACAGCGGTGCTGTTTATATTGGCACTGGTGTTGTTTCAGTCGGCCGCCTGGTTATGGCTGATCTTGGGTTTCGCGGTGGCAACCTTAGCATACTGGTTTTCATTGCTCGCTGTTTAATCATTGGTTTTGGGGCCTGTTGAGCTCTGAAACGACAAATCTAAATTCATTATGACCACAGAACACGCTATTGAAGCGGGCCATGCTGCCCCGGCCAACGCCACAGAATACATCAGTCACCATCTGGCCCACCTGAGAAGTGCCGACGGCATGATCAATCTGGATACGTTCTGGATTTCGGCCATTCTGGGCTTTGTTTTCCTGGCTGTTTTCTATATGGCGTCGCGCCGCGCGACGGCTGGTGTCCCTGGCAAGTTGCAAAACTTCGTCGAAATGGTCATGGAAATCGTCAATGACACTATTAATGGGGCCTTCCACGCGAAAAGCAAGGTCATCGCGCCGCTGGCCATCACTATTTTTGTGTGGGTCTGGTTGCTTAACGCGATGGACTTCCTGCCGGTTGACCTGTTGCCGAAGATCCTGAGCTGGTTTGGCGTGCATAAACTGCGCGCCGTGCCGACCGCCGACGTCAACCACACCTTCGCCATGTCGCTGTCGGTCGTGCTGTGCGTGATCGCCTTCTCGATCAAGGCCAAGGGCCTGGGCGGCTGGATCAAGGAACTGTTCACGGCACCGTTCCATGCGAGCGGCCTGATCGGCACGATCGCCCTGGCACCTGTCAATTTCCTGCTGCAAATGGTTGAGCTGGTTGCAAAACTGATCTCCCTGTCGCTGCGACTGTTCGGCAATATGTATGCCGGCGAACTGATTTTCATCTTGATCGCGTTGTTGCCTTGGTGGGCACAGTGGGCGTTGGGTGGTCCATGGGCAATTTTCCATATCTTGATTGTAACTTTGCAAGCTTTTGTGTTTATGGCGTTGACGGTTGTGTATCTGAGCCTTGCGGTTGAGAAACATTAATCATTAACTTTATATTTTGTTTTTTTAGTATCTTTCGTTTTTAAATTTAGGAGAATTTTATGCAAGCTCTGATCGCACAAGTACAAAGCATGACCGTTCTGGCAGCAGCAATCATCATCGGCCTGGCCGCAATCGGCACCGCTCTGGGCTTCGCTATCTTGGGTGGCAAATTCCTGGAAGCTTCGGCACGTCAACCAGAACTGATGCCACAACTGCAAACCAAACTGTTCGTTATCGCTGGTCTGCTGGATGCTATCTCGATGATCGGCGTTGGTGTTGCTCTGCTGTACACGTTCGCTAACCCGTTCCTGTCCGCTCTGACGGCTGTTGCTCAGTAATTCGCTCCAACCCTAGGAGAAACTTTTAGTTAGGAGCAAAGGTATGGACATCAATATGTCGCTCATCGGCCAGATGATCACCTTCGCGGTGTTGGTCTGGTTCTCGATGAAGTTCGTATTTCCAGCGCTGAACAACGCGCTGGATGAGCGTGCCAAACGAATCGCGGATGGATTGGCTGCGGCCGATCAAGGTCAGGCTTCGATGGCAGTCGCTGAAAAGCGTGCGCAAGAGGCATTGAACAGTGCACGTGAAGAAGCGTCGCAACGCGTTGCGGACGCTGAAAAGCGCGCGCAGCTGGTTGCTGAAGAGATCAAGCAAAATGCACAAGCTGAAGCTGCGCGTATCATTGCGCAAGCCCAGTCGGACGCCGAACAGCAACTGTCGAAAGCACGCGAACAATTGCGCGCTCAGGTGGCTGACCTGGCTGTCAAGGGTGCCGAGCAGATCTTGAAGCGTGAAGTAAACGCTACGGCTCACGCCGAAATGTTGCAGCGTCTTGCTGTCGAGCTGTAATCATGGCAGAACTCGCAACCGTCGCCCGTCCCTACGCGGAAGCTTTGTTCCGCGTAGCCCAAGCTGGTAAGGAGTCAAGCAACCTCGCGGCGTGGTCCGAACTGGTGTCCGAACTGGCACAGATCGGTAGCCACCCCGAGGTACAGGCGTACGCGCGCAATCCGAAAGTTTCGGAAAGCGACGTCGCCGCCACCATCCTGTCGTTGTTGAAATCGCCGCTCAATGAGGAAGTGAAAAACTTCGTCACGATGTTGATCGAAAATGGCCGCATCAGCCTGCTGCCGGAAATCGGCGCGCAATTCCATGCCTTGAAAAACGGTCTGGAAGGTGCGGCTGACGCCGAGATCACGAGCGCTTTCGATCTGAGCGAAGGCCAAACGGCCGAGCTGGTCGCAACGCTGGAAAAGAAATTCAGTCGTAAGCTCAACCCTGCCGTCACAGTGGATCCATCGCTGCTCGGCGGCGTGCGCGTGGTTGTTGGCGACCAAGTGCTCGACACCTCGGTGCGCGCCAAGCTGCAGCAACTGCACGCTGCACTGGTGTCGTAAGACACGCGCTTCGGCAGGCCAGCTTAGACAGACCCTTACCCCTCGCGCAAGCTGAGAGAAACACTTTTAGGAGTTAGTATGCAACTCAACCCATCTGAAATCAGCGAGTTGATCAAGAGCCGGATCCAAGGTCTTGACGGCGGCGCTGAAGTGCGTAATCAAGGCACGGTTATTTCCGTCGCCGACGGTATCTGCCGCATCCACGGTTTGTCGGACGTGATGCAAGGCGAGATGCTGGAATTCCCAGGCAACACGTTTGGCCTGGCCATGAATCTGGAACGCGACTCCGTCGGTTCCGTGATTCTGGGTGCCTACGAGCACATCTCCGAAGGCGACACGGTGAAATGCACCGGCCGCATTCTGGAAGTGCCAGTCGGTCCTGAGCTGCTCGGCCGCGTTGTCAACGCGCTGGGTCAGCCGATCGACGGCAAAGGCGCCATCGAGACCAAACTGACGGCCGCGATTGAAAAAATCGCCCCGGGCGTGATCGCCCGTGAATCCGTTTCGCAACCAATGCAAACCGGCCTGAAGTCGATCGATGCGATGGTTCCAGTTGGCCGCGGCCAGCGCGAACTGATCATCGGCGACCGTCAAACCGGCAAGTCGGCTGTGGCGATTGATGCGATCATCAATCAAAAAGGCCAGGGCATGAAATGTATCTACGTCGCGATTGGCCAAAAAGCCTCGTCGATCAAGAACATCGTGCGCTCGCTGGAACAGCACGGCGCGATGGAATACACCATCGTTGTCGCCGCTTCCGCTTCGGAATCGGCCGCCATGCAATACATCTCGCCGTACTCCGGTTGCGCCATGGGCGAATACTTCCGTGACCGCGGTGAAGATGCACTGATCGTCTACGATGATCTGTCCAAACAAGCTGTTGCATACCGTCAAATCTCGCTGCTGCTGCGCCGTCCACCAGGTCGCGAAGCGTACCCAGGCGACGTGTTCTACCTGCACAGCCGCCTGCTGGAACGCGCAGCACGCGTGAACGCCGACTATGTCGAGAAGTTCACCGACGGCGCCGTCAAAGGCAAGACCGGTTCCCTGACGGCACTGCCGATCATTGAAACGCAAGCTGGCGACGTGTCCGCATTCGTTCCAACCAACGTGATTTCGATTACCGACGGTCAGATCTTCCTGGAAACCTCGCTGTTCAACGCCGGTATCCGTCCTGCAATTAACGCCGGTATTTCCGTATCGCGCGTCGGTGGCGCCGCCCAGACCAAGGTCATCAAAAACCTGTCCGGCGGTATCCGTACCGACTTGGCGCAGTACCGTGAACTGGCCGCGTTTGCGCAGTTCGCTTCGGACCTGGATGAATCGACCCGCAAGCAGCTGGACCGCGGCGCGCGCGTAACGGAATTGCTCAAGCAAGCCCAATACTCGCCACTGTCGATCTCGCTGATGGCCGTATCGCTGTTCTCGGTGAACAAAGGCTTCATGGACGACGTGCCAGTCAAGCAAGTGCTGTCGTTCGAAGCTGGTGTCCACGCTTACATGAAGACCAAGCAAGCTGCTCTGCTGGCCAAGATCGAAGAAACCAAGCAACTCGACAAAGACAGCGAAGCAACTCTGTCGGCGGCCATTGCTGATTTCAAGAAATCCGGCGCATATTAAGCGGCCAGGCGGTGCCCACCTTTGAGTGAGGCGCCGCCCTACGCGCAGAAGGAGTAAGGACTCATGGCATCAAGCAAAGAGATACGAGGCAAGATCAAGAGCGTAGAGAATACGAAGAAGATCACCAAGGCGATGGAAATGGTCGCCGCGTCCAAAATGCGCAAGGCGCAAGACCGGATGCGGGCCGCCCGTCCCTACAGTGACAAGATTCGGAATATCGCCGCCAATCTGGCGACCGCCAATCCGGAATACACGCACCCGTTCCTGGCAGCTGCCCAGGGTACGCAAGCGAAGGCAGTGGGTTTCATCGTTGTCACGACCGACAAGGGTCTGTGCGGCGGCATGAACACCAACATCCTGCGCCAGGTGACGTCGAAGTCGCGCGAGCTGGAAGCAGCTGGCAACCGGGTTGAAGCAGTTGCCATCGGTAACAAGGGTTTGGGTTTTTTGAATCGCATCGGCGTCAAGATCATTGCGCACGCCATTCAAACCGGTGATACGCCCCACCTGGACAAACTGATCGGACCCGTCAAGGTCATGCTCGAAGAGTTCCAGGCAGGCAAGATCGATGCAGTGTACCTGTGCTACACCAAATTCATCAACACGATGAAACAGGAACCAGTCGTGGAGCAATTGCTGCCCCTGACGGCCGACAAGATGGTCGCCGACAAGGGCGCCCACTCGTGGGATTACATCTACGAGCCGGACGCGCAAAGCGTGATCGACGAATTGCTGGAGCGCTATGTAGAAGCGCTGGTGTACCAGGCAGTCGCGGAGAATCTGGCGTCCGAGCAATCGGCACGGATGGTCGCGATGAAAGCTGCAAGCGACAACGCGGGTAGTGTGATCGGCGAATTGAAGCTGATCTACAACAAGACCCGTCAAGCTGCGATTACCAAAGAACTCTCCGAAATCGTCGCCGGTGCGGCTGCGGTTTAAACGAATTTAACTATATTGAAGGAACGAACATGGCTGATGGCAAAATCGTTCAGTGTATCGGCGCTGTGGTGGACGTTGAGTTTCCCCGCAACGCGATGCCTAAGGTATTTGATGCCTTGAAGATGGCAGGCTCGGAACTGACCCTGGAAGTACAACAGCAGTTGGGCGACGGCATTGTCCGTACCATTGCACTCGGCTCGTCCGATGGCCTGCGTCGCGGCATGATGATCCAGAACACCGGCAAACCTATCATGGTGCCAGTCGGTAAAGCAACCCTGGGTCGCATCATGGACGTGCTGGGCAACCCGATCGACGAATGCGGCCCTGTGTCGCACGAGCAGATCGCGTCGATCCACCGCACCGCTCCTGCATACGACGAACTGTCGCCATCGCAAGAACTGCTGGAAACCGGCATCAAGGTGATCGATCTGGTTTGCCCGTTTGCAAAAGGCGGTAAAGTTGGTCTGTTCGGCGGCGCTGGCGTAGGCAAGACCGTGAACATGATGGAACTGATTAACAACATCGCCAAGGCGCACAGCGGCGTGTCCGTGTTTGCCGGCGTGGGTGAGCGTACCCGTGAAGGTAACGACTTCTACCACGAGATGGCTGACGCGAAAGTGGTCGATCTGGAAAATCCGGAGAACTCCAAAGTCGCGATGGTCTACGGTCAGATGAATGAACCGCCAGGTAACCGTCTGCGCGTTGCGCTGACCGGCCTGACGATCGCTGAATCGTTCCGTGATGAAGGCAAGGACGTTCTGTTCTTCGTCGACAACATCTACCGCTTCACGCTGGCCGGTACCGAAGTGTCGGCACTGCTGGGCCGTATGCCGTCGGCTGTGGGTTACCAACCGACCCTGGCCGAAGAAATGGGCCGTCTGCAAGAGCGTATCACGTCGACCAAGACCGGTTCGATCACCTCGATCCAGGCCGTCTACGTTCCAGCCGATGATTACACCGATCCGTCGCCTGCTACCACGTTTGCTCACTTGGATTCGACCGTTGCGCTGTCGCGTGACATCGCTTCCCTGGGTATCTACCCAGCCGTGGACCCACTGGATTCGACCTCGCGTCAGCTGGATCCGTTGATCGTTGGTCAAGAGCACTATGACACCGCGCGTGCCGTGCAAACGACCCTGCAACGCTACAAGGAATTGCGCGACATTATCGCGATTCTGGGTATGGACGAGCTGGCACCGGAAGACAAACTGCTGGTCGCCCGCGCACGTAAGATGCAGCGTTTCCTGTCGCAGCCTTTCCACGTCGCTGAAGTCTTTACCGGCGCGCCTGGTAAATACGTTTCGCTCAAAGACACGATCAAGGGCTTCAAAATGATCGCTTCGGGCGAACTCGATCACCTGCCGGAACAAGCGTTCTACATGGTCGGCACGATCGAAGAAGCAATCGAAAAAGCCAAGAAACTTAACTAAGTTAAGTCTGGGCCTAACCCCGCCCCTTAGAAGGCGGGGTTCTTCAACCCGATAGGACACACACATGGCACACACAATTCACGTTGACGTGGTTTCCGCTGAAGAACTGATTTTTTCAGGCGAAGCAGAATTCGTCGCGTTGCCGGGTGAACAGGGCGAGCTGGGTATCTACCCACGCCACACGCCTTTGATTACCCGCATCCGTCCGGGCGCGGTCCGCATCAAGGTAGTCGGCCAGGCTGAAGAAGAGTTCGTCTTCGTTGCCGGCGGCCTGCTGGAAGTGCAACCGGATACCGTGACCGTCCTGGCCGATACCGCGATCCGCGGTCACGACCTCGACGAAGCGAAAGCGCTGGAAGCGAAGAAGTTGGCGGAAGAAAATATCCACAACAAGGATTCGGGCATCGACTACGCGCAAGCGCAAGCCGAGCTGGCCAGCGCGATTGCGCAGCTGGCAGCGATCCAGAAGCTGCGCAAGCTGTAATCAGCGAGCCAGCAACAAGAAAGGCAGCCTTCGGGCTGCCTTTTTTTATGCTTTGACGGCTATTCCTGGCGCTTCTGCCTGCTCCTTTCCTGCCCCGCCTTCAATATCGTCTTCCACCTGGCGCGCGCGGCGATGCGCTCGAGCGGCGTCTCCTCGCCGCGCCGGGCGTCGCGCAGCAGCTTGTGATAATTGCGCAGCCGATCCGCATCGACGGCGCCGCGCACCTGGCAGCCTGGTTCGCTGGCGTGCTGGCAGTCGCGGAACTGGCACGTCGAGGCGAGCGCCGCGATGTCGTCAAACGTGGCCGCCAGGGTCTGCGCATCGGCGTCGGCCTGCCAGCTGCGCAAGCCCGGCGTATCGATGATGCAGGCGCCGCTGGCGCACAGGTGCAGCGAGCGCGCCGTCGTCGTATGCCGTCCGCGCCCATCGCCATGGCGCACGCCGTTGGTGGCCTGCTGCGCCGCAGACAGGGTATTGGTCAGGCTGGACTTGCCGGCGCCCGATGAACCGAGCAGCACCAGGGTCTGGCCGGCACCCAGCCACGGTTCCAGGATGGCCACGTCATACGCATGGCGCGTATCGATGGCAAACAGGGGCACGTGGGACGGCAGGCGCTGTTTGAGCTGCGCCAGCTTGCCCTGCACGTCGTCGGCCATGTCGGCCTTGCTCAGCACCACCACGGGGCTGACCTGGGCCGCCAGCACGATGGCCAGATAGCGTTCCAGCCGGCGTGGGTTGAAATCCCCGTCCAGTCCCATTACCAGCAGGGCCGTATCGACATTGTTGGCGAGCACTTGCCGCCGGCCGTCATTGCCGCGCCGGGCGATTTGCGTGACTGGGGATAAGTGCGTCGTTATCCACAGCGCGCCGTGAGCATCGTGTTCGGCGGCGACCCAGTCGCCGACCGTGAGGACGGTGTCTTGCGCGAGCAGCTCGTGCAACAGGCGCGGCAGGACCTGTGCCGGGTGTTCCCGGGTGCCGTCGTGCACGAGAAGGCTGTCGCGGTGGACGGCGCTCACGCGCAGCAGTTGTGCGGCAGGGGACGATAAGTCGAGTTGGGTGGCTGCGCCGGCGATGGCCTGCTGCAGCCCGATAAGGCGTAGTTGCGCAAAATCAAATGCGATCATGGTAGCGTGATTCCAAATTCTGTCGTCCGCGTGCGGACGTGAAGCCTGCGCGTGCAGGCACCGCCAGTCGTTATGACTGGCACGAAAGAAAGGGAAGTCGGCTACGCGATCACGCGTATGGGCAATTGCGGGCTAAGGGTCTTAGCGGGGAAAGACCGTGATCAGGCAGCCGACAGCACGGCAGTATCCGAATGGCGCATGTTGTCTACTCCTGTTGTGTGAGGGAAAACGCCAGTGTGCCAGCGGCGCGCGCCGCCGTCAACATTAGCTGCACATGCCGTAAGCGCTGCGCTCGGGGAAATAGCGGTACGTAAACGTGCGCACCGGGTAGCGCTTGCCGGCGACGAGCATGTCGGGCATGGATAAATCAAAGCGCTGCGGCAGCTGGCGCGGCAGTTGCAGGCGCAGGCGCCACTGGGTTTCGGCGCTCGAACCGACGGCGGAAAACATGATGGGCAGCTGCTCGATGACGTCGACGATTTCCGCCTTGCGGTTCATGCCGCGCTGGTAGATGGTCAGCACCTTGGCTTCGGCGAAGGGCTGCTGTTTTGGTTCTTCCAGCAGGAAGGACAGGCGCGTGAAGCTGGCTTGCGTGCCGATGGGAAGAGTAAAAATCAGCGCCAGCTCGGTGCCGCCATCCTTCAGGGTGACAGGCGGTGTGGCATACACGCTGATACCGCGCGGCAGCTCGAAGCGTGAACCCTCCGTCCACGTCTTGCACTCGGGCGTGGTGGCCTGGTACAGGCTGGGCGCCGTGTAGTCGTTGCAGGCTGAAACCAGCAGCAGCAGGGGCAGGGCAAGGAGGGTGGAACGGCGCATGGGAGTCACGGTTGGGATATGAGCCGACAGTGTAAGCGATCCCCCCGCGATCCACCAGCGGCGCTAGGAATGCCCGGGTGGCGCGCGCCGCACCGATTGCAGCTGGCAGTGCTCCGCCTGCAGCGCATCCTTGATGGCGTCGAGCGCCAGCTGTGGCCGGGCCGCGCCGCACATGAAGATATCGACGGCGGCAAAGCCGCATTCCGGCCAGGTGTGGATGGAGATGTGCGATTCGGCCAGCAGCACCACGCCCGTGACGCCCTGGCCGGCGCCAAAGCTGTGGAAATGGCTGTGCAGCACCTGGGCACCGGCCGTGACGGCCGCGTCGCGCAGCAGGCGCTCGAGCGCGGCGCCATCGCGCAGGCGCTCCGGCGCGATGCCCGACAGATCGGCCAGCAAATGGGTGCCCGAGGGCAGATGCGGTGTGGCTGTCATGCTTACTTGTGGCTGCCGCCGCTGGAGCCGCCGCCATAGCTGCCGCCGCCGCTGCCCGTGCGCGAACTCCAGCTGCTGCCGCTGCTACTGCCGGCCACCTTGAACATGCGCACCCAGTTGGCGGCGGTAACACTGAAGGTCACCATCAGGGCGTAGATCACGTATTTACTCATGGGGGATTCTTTGCATTCTTGTCGAGAAAAGCGGCCGGCAGGAACAGCGCCAGGCAGCCCAGCAAACTCCACATCAGGGTGCTGGAGAATGAGACAAACATGGGGATCGCATTCAAGACCAGCACGATGACGATGAAGACCTTGGCGATGCCGCGATGACTGAGCTGGATATTCTGCACGTTGGCGCCGCCATGGAAGGCGGCGCCGAACCAGGCGGCCATCTGATCATGGGCGACGGGCGCGGAGCGCGACCAGGTCATTTCCTCGCCGGTGAGCTCCGCCGCCAGTTTGGTCTGTCCCTGCTCGAATTCAAACACGCGCGTGCTGTCGCCGACGGCCACCTTCCAGTTGAAGGCACCCGCCGCATACACGACCTGCGAGCCGTAGTCATACAGTTTGCGGTAGGTGGCGCCATCGAGCGTGCAGGTATCGGCGTCCAATGAGGCCCAGTTGGGCCAGTTCGGCAGCACGTTCGAGCGCGACCAGCCATCGTCGGTTTCCACCAGCCAGAAGAAGCCGGCGCGCGCGCCATACAGCAGGTATTCGTTCCACTCGCTGCCTTCGTCGTCGGCGCGGCGCATCATGCCGATCACCGTGAAATCCACATTGTTGATCTTCGCGCTGGCGCCCAGCTCCAGGGTGAGGTCGGCGTTGTCGTGCACCTGCTTGCCGATGGCCAGCACCTGCGCTTCCGGACCGCTGGCGTCGAGTTGCGCATGGCAGGCGGGACACACCAGCTGCGCTGCAGCGCCGGGCACATATTGGATGCCGCTGCCGCAGGACGGGCAGTCGAGCGCATCGAGCTTGCCGCGGTACTTGCCAGCGCTCCTGGCGATGGTATCGTCGTCGCGCAGCAGCTGGCACTTCAAACTGTCCAGGGTGACGGCCACGCCCTGGTAGACGATGGGTTGCGGGCCATCCGTATAGTCGAGCGTGACAAAGCTGGCGTAGTTGCGGAAGTCCGCCACCTGGATGCGCCAGCCAGCGCCCACCTTGAAGGGCAATTCTCCCTGGCCGGCGATGCATTCGGCGCTGCGGATCTCGGCCGCCGTGTACGGTTCGCCGCAGATCGTGTAGCGCCTGCCCGGCGCCAGCTCGGCAAAGGCAGGCAGCGCGTCTTGCGTGCTGCGTACGCGCGTCAGGGTGTACAGGCCGGACGAGTCGCCCAGCCACGCCGTGCTGGCGTCGTCGAACAGCAGATACCACTCGTTCCACGTACCGGCGCTGTAGCGCTGCTGGATGCGGCCGACGACGGTGAAGTGCACGCCATCGTGCACGCCGGCCGTGCCGATCTGGATCGGCGAATAGTCTTCCAGGACGGCCGACATCTTGCCCACGTCCCTGACGGAATCGGCGTCCTTGAGGATGGTGCTGTGGCAGTACTCGCACACGGCGAGTACGGAAGCGTGCGAGCGGAAGCGGACTTCCGCGCCGCAGCTGGGACAGGAAACAGTTTGCATGCAGTCGCGCTTAGCCGATCAGTTTTTTCAGCAGTTCAGCCTTGGCGCCGTCGTAGTCGGCCGGCGAAATGAGGCCCTTGTCGAGCAGACCCTTGAGCTTTTCCAGGCGCGCCTCGATCGGTTCTTCCGCGGGGGCCGGTGGCGCCGCCGGAGCTGGCGCTGGGGCGGGCTGCTGCAGCGCATTGCCCATACTTTGCGCCATCACCTGGCCGATCGACAGTCCGGCACCGAGACCGGCGCCGATGCCGGCCATGCCGCCTTCGTTCTGCGCCGCCAGCGGGATCGCATTGGCCACCTGGAATTTCGTGTAGCCGCTCATCTTGTCGGCGCCCAGGCCGCCCTTCATGCCGGCCGAGATGCGCTCGTCCAGCGCCGCCTGCAATTCTTCTGGCAGGCTGATGCTGGCCACGTTGAATTCATCGAGGCCCACGCCGTAGCGGGAAAACGCCTGCGCCAGGCCATCCTTGACCTCCTGCGCCATCAGCGCCTGGTTGGCCGCCATGTCGAGGAAGGGGACATTCGCGCCGCCCAGCGAGCTGGCCATGCTCGACATCAAAATGCCGCGCAATTGATCTTCCACTTCGTCGCGCGTATACACTTCGCGCGTGCCGCTGATTTCGGTGAAGAAGGTGCGGGCGTCGGCGATGCGGTACGAGTACATGCCGAAGGCGCGCACGCGGATCATGTCGAAATCCTTGTCGCGGATGGTGATCGGCTGTGGCGTGCCCCATTTGCGGCCAGTTTGCACGCGCGTGCTGAAGTAATACACGTCCGACTTGAACGGCGAATCGAACAGCTTGTCCCAGTTTTTCAGGTTGGTCAGCAGCGGTAGGGTTTGCGTCGTCAGCTTGTGCGTGCCGGGACCGAAGACGTCGGCGATCTTGCCTTCATTGACGAAGACGGCCACTTGCGATTCGCGCACATTCAGGATGGCGCCGTTCTGAATCTCGAAATCCTGCATGGGAAAACGCCAGGCCAGCACGCCTTCCGTTTCTTCGTTCCACTGCAGTACGTCGATAAACTGCTTCTTGATAAAGCTGCCGAGGCTCATGATGGTGTCCTTGAATGAGGTAAAACGTCAGGAAATGCAGGCGGCGTTGATGGCGCCGATCGACAGGGAAATGGCGGCCAGCAGGCCGCCGAAAGCGCTGTTGTTCGATTCGATCTGGTCTTTCGACATGCGCAGCAGGCGCGTGGTGACCACGTACGCCAGCAATTGCACCACCATGGCGCCAAAGGCCCAGGCGAAGAACTGCTGGTAGTCGGCCGTGTGCATCAGGGACGAGGCGATGGTGGCGGAAAAGCCCAGCATGGCGCCGCCCAGCGACAGGGCCGCGGCCTGGTTGCCCTGGCGGATCAGCAGCACTTCGTTATACGGCGTGACGCGCGTGTAGATGATAAAAAATACAATCAGTAGCCCGGCGGCCAGTAAAAGATGGATCAGATAGTTTAGGATGGCGGGCACGGCATTCCTCACAAATGAGTATTTGATAACGTCAACGCATATTAGAACAAAAAAAAGCCCCATGAACAAAAAGATTCTGATTTTGTCCGTCTTCGTGGTCGCCTCCTGCGGCCTCGCGTATGAGCTGATCGCCGGCGCCATGTCCAGCTACCTGCTCGGCGACTCCATCCTGCAGTTTTCCACCATCATTGGCTGCTACTTGTTTGCCATGGGTGTGGGTGCTCACTTTTCAAAATATGTGCGGGACGACGACGTGCTCTCGCGCTTCGTCGACATCGAACTGGCCGTGGGCTTGATCGGTGGCTTGTCGGCCGCCATCCTGTTCATGACCTTTTCGTGGATGGCCGCGCCATTTCGCACCTTATTGTATGTGATGGTGTTCCTGATCGGCGCACTGGTTGGCATGGAAGTGCCGCTGGTGATGCGCGCCTTGAACTCGCGCCAGACGGAATTTTCCGAGCTGGTCAGCCGCGTACTGACCTTCGATTACCTGGGCGCGCTGGCCGTTTCCCTGCTGTTTCCGTTGGTGCTGTCGCCGTACCTGGGACTGGTGCGCACGGGCTTCCTGTTCGGCATGCTCAATGTGGGCGTGGGCCTGTGGACGATCTGGGTGTTCCGCGCGGAACTGAAGAACCTCACGAGCCGCTTCCTGCGCGCTTGCGCCGTGATGCTGGTACTGGTGGCCGGCTTTGCCATGTCGGACCGCATGGTGGCCTGGGGCGAGCACGGCCTGTTCGGCGACCAGATCGTGTATTCCACCACTACGCCCTACCAGCGCCTGGTGATCACGCGCTGGAAGGACGATACGCGGCTGTACATCAATGGCAACCTGCAGTTTTCCTCGCGCGACGAGTACCGCTACCACGAGGCGCTGGTGCACCCCGTGCTGGAAGCGCTGCCGTGGGCGCGCCGCGTGCTGGTGCTGGGCGGCGGCGATGGCCTGGCGCTGCGCGAAATCCTGCGTTATCCCCACGTCGAGCACGTCACCGTGGTCGACCTCGATCCCGCCATGACGGCCGCGTTTACCACGCGCCCGGAACTGGCAAAGCTGAACAATAATTCGTTCTCGGACAAGCGGGTTACCGTCGTCAATGCCGATGCCGCCGTCTGGCTGCGCAACAACGGCGACATGTTTGACGCGGCCATCGTCGATTTCCCCGATCCGTCCAGCTTCGCGCTCGGCAAACTGTACTCGGTGCCGTTCTACGACCTGGTGAAAAAACACCTGGCGGCCAAGGGCCTGATGGTGGTGCAATCGACGTCACCCTTCTTTGCCCCGCACGCCTACTGGACCATCAATTCGACCCTGCGCGAAGTGGGCATGCGCACCTGGCCGTATCACGCCTACGTGCCCTCGTTCGGCGAATGGGGGTTTATCCTGGCCTCGCCCCAGCTTGACTACACACCGCCGACGACCTACCGCCTGCCCATGCGCTACCTGAACGCGGACACCACGCGCGAGATGTTCATCTTCCCGCCCGACATGCAGCCGCTGCCGATGGCGCCGAATCGCTTGAATACCCAGTCGCTCGTGCATGAATTCGAGCAGGACTGGAACCGGGTGATCCGCTGATGCAGCGCCGTTCCTTCATGCTGTGGGCCGCCGGCGGCACGGCGGCGGCCGCCGCTGGCATCGGCAGCATCGCCGCGTATCTGCGCTGGCAGGAGATCACGCCGAAGGTGCTGTATCCGGGCCGCAGCGAGGGGCATTATTTGCGCAAGCTGCTGCGCGACCGCACGGCGCTGCCGGCGCCCTCGGCAACCGTCACCACCGACGTGGCGATTCTTGGCTCCGGCATCGCCGGCCTGACGGCCGCCTGGCGTTTGAATAAATTGGGGCACAAGGACTTCCTCATGATCGATGGGCCCCAGCCGTACGGCAACGCGGCCGGCGGGCAGTTCGGCGACCTGGCCTATCCGACAGGCGGTCACTATCTGCCGCTGCCTTCGCCCGAATCGACCCATGTGCGCGAGATCCTGTTCGACCTGGGTATCATCCAGCGCGACCCCATGGCGGAAAAGCCGACTTACGACGAGCGTTACATCCTGCACGCGCCCGAGGAGCGCCTGCTGTTCAACGGCCACTGGCAGGATGGCTTCATTCCCACCGAAGGCGTTTCTGCCGAAGAACTGGCGCAACACGAGCGTTTCTTTGCCGAGGTGCGGCGCCTGCGCCAGGCGCATGGCAACGACGGCAAACGCGTCTTCGTGTTCCCGACAGTGGCATCGTCGCAAGACCCGGCCTGGCAGGCGCTGGACACCATCACCTTGAAGCAGTGGATGGAGCGCGAAGGCTATACCTCGCCCACCCTGCACTGGTATTTGAATTACTGCTGCCGCGACGATTACGGCACGCGCTACGACCAGGTCTCGGCCTGGGCCGGCCTGCATTACTACTGCAGCCGCTGGGGACAGGCAGCCAATGCGGGCAACGGCGCCTGGCTGACCTGGCCGGGCGGCATGCAACCGGTCGCCACGGCCATGGAGCAGGCCTCAGGTGTCCAACGTCATGCAGGCACGGTGGTTTCCGTGCAGACGACGGAGCAGGGCGTGGAGGCGCTGTGCCTGGAATTGATCGACGGTCAGCCGCGCACCTACCTGGTCAAGGCGCGCAAGGCCATCTGCGCCATGCCGCTGTATGTCGCCGCGCGCGTGGTCGACAACATCGCCGGGTATGGTTTTGACGCGAAGCGCGATACGCCCGCGTATGCGCCGTGGTTGGTGGCGAATTTTTTACTTAAACGCTTTCCCGACGAATTGCCGCGTGCGCCGCTGTGCTGGGACAACGTGGTGTACCAGGAACCGGGCCTCGGCTATGTCGTATCAACCCATCAGGACATTCGCGTACGCCCGCCCGAGAAAACCGTCTTCAGCGCCTATGTGGCCCTGTCCGACCGTACGCCGCAGGAAGCGCGCAAGTGGTTAGATATGGCCACGCCCGAGCAATTGCTGGCGCTGGCCAGCGTCGATTTAAAGACGGCGTATGGACGCGACTTTGCCAGCTGCGTCGAGCGGGTCGACATCACCGTGCGTGGGCACGCCATGGCGGCACCGTTGCCAGGATTTCGCAGCAATGCGGGCTTGAAGGCGCTGCGCGAGCACGATGGTGCGATTTTGTTTGCGCATGCCGATTTGTCGGGCTTTTCCGTGTTCGAGGAAGCGGCGTGGTGGGGGGACCGCGCGGCGCGCCTGGCGGCTAAATAAAAAGGCCGGCGCGAACGCCGGCCAGAGCCCCCTAAGGCTCGAACCTGTGCTTCCTTGTTCTTCTCATTTATTTTTATTAATGACGTCGATGAACACGGCCGCCAGCAGCACCAGGCCCTTGATCACCTGTTGGTAGTCGATGCCGATGCCCATGATGGACATGCCGTTGTTCATCACGCCCATGATGAAGGCGCCGATGACGGCGCCCATCACCTTGCCCACGCCGCCCGAAGCCGAGGCGCCGCCGATGAAGCAGGCGGCGATCACGTCCAGCTCGAAACCTGTTCCCGCTTTCGGCGTGGCCGTGTTCAGGCGCGCCGCGAAGATCAAACCGGCCAGCGCGGCCAGCATGCCCATGTTGACGAAGGTGTAGAAGCTGACCCGTTCCGTCTTGATGCCGGACAGGCGCGCCGCTTTCTCGTTGCCGCCCACCGCATACACGCGGCGGCCCAGCACGGTGCGGTTGGTAATGAAGGTGTAGGCGACGATGAGCAGCGACATCACGGCCAGCACGTTGGGAAAGCCGCGGTACGATGCCAGCAAATAGCTGAAATACACCATCACGGCGGCGAAGATGGCGTTTTTCAGCAGGAAGAAGGCGCGCGGCTCGTTTTCCATGCCGTGTTTCAGTTGCTTGGCACGGCTGCGCAGCGAGGTGATGATCAGCGCGGCGGCGGCGATCACGCCCAGCAGCAGCGACAGGCCGCGCAGGTTTTCGCCGCCGAACGGGTCGGGCAAAAAGCCCGAACTGAGCATCTGGAAGCCTTCCGGGAAGGGGCCGACCGACTGGCCTGCCAGCAGCGCCAGGGTCAGGCCCTTGAACACCAGCATGCCGGCCAGGGTGACGATGAAGGAGGGGATTTTGAAGAAGGCGACAAAATAGCCTTGCGCGCCGCCGATGACGGCGCCGGCCAGCAGGCAGATGATGCTGGCGGCGACAAAGTTCATGTTGTAGTTGACGATCAGGACGGCCGCCAGCGCGCCGACGAAGCCGACCACCGAGCCGACGGACAAATCGATATGGCCGGCCACGATGACCATCAGCATGCCCAGCGCCATGATGACGATGTAGCTGTTTTGCAGCACCAGGTTGGTCAGGTTCAGCGGTTGCATCAGGGTGCCGTCGGTCATGTACTGGAAAAAGCCCATGATGACGATCAGGGAGAGCAGCATGCCGTAGTCGCGCATATTGTTCTTCAAGAAGCCGGCATAGCTTTTCGCTTGCGGCGCGGCCGATGGCGCGCCTGCCGCTGTTCCCGCTGTCAGTTTATTGTCCATTGTTTTCTCCGTGTGTAACGATCGCGCGCATGATTCGCTCCTGCGATGCTTCTGCTGCGCTCAGTTCTGCCGCGAAGCGGCCTTCGTTCATGACATAGATCCGGTCGCACATGCCCAGTAATTCCGGCATTTCCGACGAAATCATGATGATGCATTTGCCTTCGGCGGCCAGCTCGCTGATGATGCTGTAGATCTCGTATTTGGCGCCCACGTCGATACCGCGGCTCGGTTCATCGAGGATCAGGATGTCGGGGCGCGAAAACAGCCACTTTGCCAGCACCACTTTCTGCTGATTGCCGCCGGACAGGTTGACCACTTTCTGCGCCACGCTCGAGCAACGGGTCTTGAGCTTGCGGCGGAACTCCTCGGCCACGCTGAATTCACGCTGCTCGTCGATCACCATGCGCTTCGAAATTGCGTCCAGGTTGGCCAGGCTGGTATTCTTCTGGATGTCCTCTTCCAGGATCAGGCCCAGGCCCTTGCGGTCTTCCGTGACATACGCAAGGCCATGCGCGATCGCCTTGCCGATGGTGCTGACGTCGATCTCCTGGCCGTTCTTCAGCACCGTGCCGCTGATGCGCTGTCCGTAGGCGCGCCCGAAAATGCTCATCGCCAGTTCCGTGCGCCCGGAGCCCATCAAGCCGGCGATGCCGATGATCTCGCCCTTCTTGGCATGCATGTTGATGCCCTTGATGACGGGGCGGTCGGCATGCTCGGGATGGAACACGCGCCAATCGCGCACTTCGAAAATGGTCTCGCCGATGGTGGGCGTGCGCGGTGGATAGCGGTCGGCCATCTCGCGCCCGACCATTTTTTCGATGATGCGGTCTTCGCTGACGGGCTCCATGCGGCAGTCGAAACTGTCGACCGTGTTCCCGTCGCGCAGCACCGTGATGGCATCGGCGACTCTGGAAATTTCATTGAGCTTGTGCGAGATCAGGATAGAGGCGATGCCCTGGGCTTTCAGGCCCAGCAGCAGGTCGAGCAGGGCTGCGCTGTCGCTCTCGTTCAGGCTGGCCGTCGGCTCGTCGAGGATCAGCAGCTTGACGTCCTTGCACAGCGCCTTGGCGATTTCGATCAGCTGCTGCTTGCCCACGCCCAGGTTGGTGATCAGGGTGTCCGGGGACTCTTTCAGGCCGACTTTGTGCAGCAGTTCGCGCGTCTTCGCTTGCGCGTATTCCCAGTCGATGACACCCATGCGGGCCGGCTCGTTGCCGAGGAAGATATTCTCGGCGATCGACAGCTGGGGCACCAGCGCCAGTTCCTGGTGGATGATGATGATGCCGATTTCTTCGCTGTCCTTGATGTCGCGGAAGTGCCGCGTCTGGCCCAGGTAATCGATGTCGCCCGTATAGCTGCCATGGCCGTAGACGCCGCTCAGCACTTTCATCAGGGTCGATTTGCCGGCGCCGTTTTCGCCGACGATGGCGTGGATCTCGCCGCTGCGTACCCGCAGGTTGACATTGTCGAGCGCAACGACGCCCGGGAATGTTTTGCGTATCCCGCGCATTTCCAGGATAGTGTTCGTCATATAACCTCTCTGGCACGGCCGCGCTGGTCGGCGCCGGTCGTGCGGCAGTCTTGTTCTTGATCGTGCATGAAGCGAAAGGCCCGGCAGCGCCGGGCCTTCAGTACCGTCGATGCTTATTTCACTTGCGATTCCGTGTAGTAGCCGCTGCCGGTGACGAGTACCTGCTTCCAGTTCGCCTTGTCGACGGTGACCGGTTTTAACAGGTAGGACGGCACGACTTTCACGCCGTTGTTATAGGTCTTGGTATCGTTGACGGTCGGGACTTTGCCCGACATCATCGCGTCGACCATGTTGGCCGTCACCTTGGCCAGTTCGCGCGTGTCCTTGAACACGGTCGATGCCTGTTCGCCGCGGATGATGGATTTCACCGACGGGATTTCCGCATCCTGGCCCGTCACGACGGGGAACGGTTGTTTCGGCGTGCCGTAGCCGACGCCCTTGAGCGACGACAGGATGCCGATGCTCAAGCCGTCATACGGCGACAGCACCGCGTCGACGCGCGCATTCCCGTAGTAGGCGCTGAGCAGGTTGTCCATGCGCGCCTGCGCTACGGCGCCGTCCCAGCGCAGGGTGGCGACCTTTTCCATGCCCATCTGCTTCGAGCGCACCACCAGCTTGCCGCTGTCGATGTAGGGTTTCAGCACCGACAGCGCGCCGTTGTAGAAGAAGTGCGCATTGTTGTCATCGGCCGAGCCGCCGAACAGCTCGATGTTGAACGGACCCTTGCCTTCCTTGAGTTTCAGCGCCGATTCGATATAGCCCGCTTGCAGCACGCCGACCTGGAAGTTGTCGAAGGTGGCGTAGTAATCGATGTTTTTCGTGCCGCGGATCAGGCGGTCATACGAAATGACCTTGATGCCCTTGTCGGCCGCCTTTTGCAGCACGTTCGACAAGGTGGTGCCGTCGATGGCGGCGATCACCAGCACCTTGGCGCCCTTGGTGATCATGTTTTCCACCTGCGCCAGCTGGTTCGGGATATCGTCGTCGGCAAACTGCAAGTCCGTCTTGTAGCCGCGCTCCTTGAATACCTTGACCATGTTGTCGCCGTCGGCGATCCAGCGCATGGACGACTTGGTTGGCATCGAGATGCCGATCGCGCCCTTGTCGGCGGCGCTTGCCACGGGTATTACCGCCATGCCGGAGATGGCCAGCGCCAGGCTCGCGGTCAGCATTTTCATTGTTGTTTTCATTTCAGGTCTCCACCGTCTTCGATAGTTGAATGTGCCAGGGCCGTCGTCCCAGTGGGCGGGCTCCGTGCGGATGGCCGATTGCAGGCCACGGCTGATACTAGTTTGTCCATCCATCCCTCACCAATCACTTTTTTCGCATTGGCGATATCCAAAACGATATCGATCGATCAATTGATGCAATGCGCCATAACCCTGCTTCCCGCCTGCTGACAGGGCAGAAACGGGGACCGCGCGGCGGCTTTTTTTGGTGCACTGCAATACCAATAATCATCATTCAATTTGGTGATTTTCGTAATTGCGGCGACACAGGGCGGCGCGCAGAATCGCTCCGAACTTGACCGATTGCCTTCCCATCACGTCCCTTTGAAAGCTTGCCATGCAGCCGATTTCCCCCGTCTCCCTGTTGCCCGCCGACCTGGCGCAGGCCCTCCTCATCGGCCGCATCTGGCGTGACGGCCCTTGCGTCGTCGCCGTGCGCGGCGGCGAGGTGGTCGACATCACGCAGACGGTGGCGACGGTGGCTGAGCTGTTCGAGCGCAGCGATGCGCTCGATATCGCCCGCCATGCGCCCGGAATCGCGCTCGGCTCCGTGCCGGCGCTGCTGGAGCAGGCGCTGGCCGCGCCGGCAGGCGAGCCGCTGCTGTTGGCGCCGTGCGACCTGCAGGCTGTCAAGGCATGCGGCGTGACTTTCGCCGTCAGCCTGCTCGAACGGGTGATCGAGGAACAGGCGGGCGGCGACGCGGCACGCGCGGCGAGCTTGCGCACCGCCCTGCAAATGACCCTGGGCGGCGACTTGTCCGCATTGAAGCCCGGCTCGGACGCGGCGCAGCGGCTGAAACAGCAGCTGCAGCAGCGCGGCGCCTGGTCGCAGTACATGGAAGTGGGCATCGGCCCCGATGCGGAAGTGTTTACCAAGGCGCAGCCGATGTCGTCGGTGGGCTGCGGCGCGCAGGTGGGCTTGCTGCCATCGTCCGCCTGGAACAACCCGGAGCCCGAGATCGTCCTGGCCGTCAACAGCCGCGGCGAGGTGCTGGGAGCGACCTTGGGCAATGACGTCAACCTGCGCGATATCGAAGGGCGCAGCGCCCTCTTGCTGGGCAAGGCCAAGGATAACAACGGTTCCTGCGCCATCGGCCCCTTCATCCGCCTGTTCGACGAACACTTCACGCTCGACACCGTGCGCCAGGCGGAAGTGTCGCTGCTGATCGAAGGCGCGGACGATGACTTTGTGCTCGAAGGCGCCAGCTTCATGCGCGAGATCAGCCGCGACCCGCTGGACCTGGTGCGCCAGACGGCAGGCCAGTACCACCAGTATCCGGACGGCTTCATGCTGTTCCTGGGGACCATGTTCTCGCCCGTGAAGGACCGCGGCGCGCAGGGCGGCGGCTTTACGCACCACCTGGGCGACCGGGTGACGATTGCCAGCGCCGCGCTGGGCGCGCTGGTCAACGAAGTGCAGCGCTGCGATGCGATTCCTCCCTGGACGTTCGGCGTGCGCGCGCTGTACCAGAACCTGGCCCAACGCGGTTTGCTTTGATTATTTATTAACTAAGAACGCTTAACAAAACCGTAGCGAGCGGATGAGAGTTGTGGCTGAGTAGCGGAGCTGTGCGCATGCACGGGGACGCCGAGTCAGTGAGCATCGGAGGCCGCAAATCTCGACGCGCAGTAGGTTTGGTTATGCGTTCCTAAAAGTGAGACACCATGCAACATGCAATCTATCCCAGCCTGGCAGGTCAGCGCGTCGTCATCACGGGCGGAGGCACCGGCATCGGCGTGGCCTTCGTCGAGGCGTTCGCGCGCCAGGGCGCCCACGTCACTTTCCTCGACATCGCCCGCGAGGCGTCGCTGGCGTTGCAGGAAAAGCTGGCGCACCTGCCGCAGCCGCCCGTGTTCCGCTATTGCGACCTGACGGACCTGGCAGCCCTGGCCGCCACCTTCGCCGAGATCGAGCACAGCGCGGGCGCCACGGATATCCTCGTCAACAACGCTGCCAATGACGACCGCCACCAGCTGCAGGACGTCACGCCCGCCTACTGGGACGAGCGCATCGCCGTCAACCTGCGCCACCAGTATTTCTGCGCCCAGGCAGTGGCGCCGGCCATGCGCGCCAAGGGCGGCGGCGTGATTCTCAACCTGGGGTCGATTTCCTGGCACCTGGCGCAAGCGCGCCTGTCGATTTACATGACGGCGAAAGCTGGCATCGAGGGCCTGACGCGCGGTCTGGCGCGCGATTTGGGCGTCGACGGCATCCGCGTCAACTGCATCATCCCCGGCGCCGTGCGCACGCCGCGCCAGGAGCGGCTGTGGCATACGCCGGAAGCGGAAGCCGTGATCCTGCAGGGACAATGCCTGCAGACGCGCGTGGAGCCGGAAGACGTGGCGGCGCTGGCGCTGTTCCTCGCGTCCGACAACGCGGCCAAGTGCGCCGGCCGCGAATACTACGTCGACGCAGGCTGGTACGGCGCATGAACATTCCTGCCCAACGCCCGTCGCGGCGCTTCCGCTCGCAGGACTGGTTCGACAATCCCGAGCACATCGACATGACGGCGCTGTACCTGGAGCGCTTCATGAACTACGGCATCACGGCCGAGGAGCTGCGTTCGGGCCGTCCCATCATCGGCATTGCGCAAAGCGGCAGCGACATCAGTCCCTGCAACCGCATCCACCTGGAACTGGCGCAGCGCGTGCGCGACGGCATCCGCGACGCGGGCGGCATCCCGATGGAATTCCCGCTGCACCCGATCTTCGAGAACTGCCGCCGTCCCACGGCAGCGCTGGACCGCAACCTGGCGTATCTGGGCCTGGTGGAAATCCTGCATGGCTACCCGATCGACGCCGTGGTGCTGACCACCGGCTGCGACAAGACGACGCCGGCGCAATTAATGGCCGCCGCCACGGTGGACATTCCCGCCATCGTGCTGTCGGGCGGGCCCATGCTCGACGGCTGGATGGACGGCGAACTGGTGGGTTCCGGCGCAGCCATCTGGAAGGGCCGCCGCCAGTTGTCCGCAGGCTTGATCGACAACGACAAATTCCTGCAGATCGCCGCCGCCTCGGCGCCATCGGCCGGCCACTGCAACACCATGGGCACGGCATCGACGATGAATGCGCTGGCCGAGGCGCTGGGCATGTCCCTGACGGGCTGTTCGGCCATCCCCGCGCCGTACCGCGAGCGTGGCCAGATCGCCTATGCCACGGGGTGCCGCATCGTCGACATGGCGTTCGAGGACGTCCGTCCTTCAAGCATCCTCACGCGCGCAGCGTTTTTGGACGCCATCATCGTCAACGCGGCCATCGGCGGCTCGACCAACGCCCAGCCCCATTTGATGGCCATGGCCCGCCATGCGGGCGTGGAGCTGCATTCGAGCGACTGGATGGAACACGGCTACGACGTGCCGCTGCTGCTGAACATGCAGCCGGCCGGCAAATTCCTGGGCGAGCGTTTCCACCGCGCCGGCGGCGTGCCGGCCGTGATGTGGGAGTTGCTCCAGGCGGGTTTGCTGCATGCCGAGCGGCCCACCGTCACGGGCAAGACGATGGCGGCGAACCTGGCCGGGCGCGAAAGCGCGGACCGCGAGATGATCCGTCCGTTTGCCGCGCCGCTGAAGGAAAAGGCCGGTTTCATGGCCTTGCAGGGCAACCTGTTCGACTTCGCCATCATGAAGACCAGCGTGATCTCGCCCGCTTTCCGCGAGCGCTACCTGTCGCGCCCGGGCAGCGAAGGCGTATTCGAGGCGCGCGCCATTGTCTTTGACGGGTCAAACGACTACCACGCGCGCATCAACGACCCGGCCCTGGCCATCGACGACAGCTGCATGCTGGTCATGCGTGGCGCCGGCCCTGTCGGCTGGCCCGGCTCGGCCGAAGTGGTCAACATGCAGCCGCCCGACGCCTTGCTCAAGGCCGGCATTTTGAACCTGCCGACCCTGGGCGACGGGCGCCAGTCGGGCACCTCGGACAGTCCCTCGATCCTGAACGCGTCGCCGGAAAGCGCGGTCGGTGGCGGCCTGGCGCTGCTGCGCACGGGCGACATGATCCGCGTGGACTTGAACGCGGGCCGTTGCGACATGCTGGTCGAGGCACAGGAACTGGCGCGCCGCGCCAACGAGCTGCCGCCGCCCGTCAACGACAGCGCCACGCCATGGCAGGAGCTGTACCGCGCCAGCGTGGGCCAGCTGGAAACGGGCGCCTGCATGGAGCTGGCGCTGAAGTACCGCGCCGTGGGGCAGACCCTGCCGCGCCACAACCATTGATTTTTGAAGCCGCAACACCCGCAGTGAAAAAACGTTGTTAATAAAATCCACAAGGAGACACACAATGAACAAGATCATCAGTGCAGCCATCATGACCGCCATGCTGGCATTGACCAGCAGCGCCGCCCTGGCCGATGCAAAAAACCCGAAGATCGGCTTTTCCATCGACGATTTGCGCGTGGAACGCTGGACGCGCGACCGCGATTTCTTCATCGCCGCCGCCGAAAAGCAGGGCGCCAAGGTCTTCGTGCAGTCGGCCGACGCCAGCGAGCAGCGTCAGATTTCTCAAATCGAGAACCTGATCTCGCGCGGCGTGGACGTGCTGGTGATCGTGCCGTTCAACGCGACGGTATTGAACAACACCGTCAAGGAAGCGAAAAAGGCCGGCATCAAGGTGCTGTCATATGACCGATTGATCCTGAACGCCGATATCGACGCGTATATCTCGTTCGACAACGAGAAAGTAGGCGAAATGCAGGCCGAAGGCGTGACCAAGCTGCAACCGAAGGGCAATTACTACCTGCTGGGCGGCTCGCCGACCGACAACAACGCCAAGATGCTGCGCGAAGGCCAGATGAAAGTGCTCAAGCCGTTCATCGACAAGGGCGATATCAAGATCGTCGGCCAGCAGTGGGTGAAGGACTGGAGCGCCACCGAAGCGCTGTCCATCGTGGAAAACGCGCTGACGGCCAACGGCAACAAGATCGACGCCATCGTCGCCTCGAACGACGGCACGGCCGGCGGCGCCATCCAGGCTCTGGCTGCGCAAAAACTGGCAGGCAAGGTACCTGTCTCGGGCCAGGACGCCGATCTGGCGGCGGTGAAACGCGTGATCGCCGGCACGCAGTCGATGACAGTCTACAAACCGCTCAAAACCATCGCTGCCGAAGCGGCCAAGCTGGCCGTGCAACTGGCGCGCAATGAAAAGCCGGCCTACAACTCCAGCTATGACAACGGCTTGAAAAAAGTCAGCACGGTGCT
The DNA here is from genome assembly GCF_030587265.1 of Janthinobacterium sp. SUN137. Classification (NCBI taxonomy): domain Bacteria; kingdom Pseudomonadati; phylum Pseudomonadota; class Betaproteobacteria; order Burkholderiales; family Oxalobacteraceae; genus Janthinobacterium; species Janthinobacterium sp. SUN137. The sequence goes on from NZ_JAPWHZ010000004.1 coordinate 183,690, forward strand.
GTTGAAACCAACGCCGCTGACCAAGGCGAATGTGAACGTTCTCGTCGACGACGGCTTCTATACCAAAGCTCAGTTGGGCAACTAAAAGCTGGGGTCAGACCCGCTGGGACTGACCCCTGATTTCTGTTAATCCGCAACGAGAGTGAGCATGTCCGACTATCTGCTTGAAATGAAAGGCATCGTCAAACAGTTTGGCGGTGTCCGCGCGCTTGACGGCATCGACCTGCAGGTGCGGGCCGGCGAGTGTATCGGCCTGTGCGGCGAGAATGGCGCCGGCAAGTCGACCCTGATGAAAGTGCTGTCCGGTGTGTACCCGCACGGCACCTGGGATGGCGACATCCTGTGGGATGGCCAGCCCCTGCGCGCGCAATCGATCCGCGACACGGAAGACGCGGGCATCATCATCATCCACCAGGAGCTGATGCTGGTGCCGCAGCTGTCCGTGGCCGAGAATATCTTCATGGGCCGCGAGTTGACCCTGCCGGGTGGGCGCATGCATTATGCGGCCATGTACAAGCGCGCCGACGAGCTGCTGCGCGAACTGAAAATTCCCGAATTGAACGTGGCGCAGCCCGTGATGAATTACGGCGGCGGCCACCAGCAACTGGTGGAAATCGCCAAGGCGCTCAACAAGAATGCGCGCTTGCTGATTCTCGACGAGCCGTCGTCGTCGCTGACGGCGTCGGAAATCGCCGTACTGCTCGATATCCTGCGCGCGTTGAAAGCCAAGGGCGTCACCTGTATCTACATTTCGCACAAGCTCGATGAAGTGGCGGCCATCTGCGACACCATCGTCGTCATCCGCGACGGCAGGCATATCGCCACCACGCCGATGGCGCAGATGAACGTCGAACGCATCATCGCGCAGATGGTGGGCCGCGAAATGAGCCAGCTGTATCCGCAGCGCGCGCAGCCGCCGGCCATTGGCGAAGTGCTGTTGGAGGCACGCCACGTGACTTGCATCGACGCCGACAACCCGCAGCGCAAGCGCGTCGACGATGTGTCATTTACCCTGCGCAAGGGCGAAATCCTCGGCATCGCCGGCCTGGTGGGGGCGGGGCGCACGGAACTCGTTTCGGCCCTGTTCGGCGCCTACCAGGGGCCGTGCCAGGCCGAAGTGTGGCTCGATGGCCGGAGAATCGATACCCGCTCGCCGCAAAAGGCGATTGCCATGGGCTTGGCCATGGTGCCGGAAGACCGCAAGCACCACGGCATCGTGCCGGACCTCGACGTGGGACAGAACATCACCCTGGCCGTGCTGGAGCAGTTCGCGCGCGCCACGCGCATCGATGGCGAGGCGGAATTGACGGCCGTGCGCGGCGAGATCGCCCAGCTGGAACTGAAGGCGGCCAGCCCGTCGCTGCCCATTACGAGCCTGTCGGGCGGCAACCAGCAAAAGGCCGTGCTGGCCAAGATGCTGCTGACGCGCCCGCGCGTGCTGATTCTCGACGAGCCCACGCGCGGCGTGGACGTGGGCGCCAAATATGAAATCTACAAATTGATGCTGGCGCTGGCCGACCGGGGCGTGGCCATCATCATGGTCTCGTCGGAGCTGGCAGAAGTGCTGGGCGTGTCCGACCGCGTGCTGGTGATGGGCGAAGGCCGCCTGCGCGGCGACTTTATCAACGATGGCCTGAGCCAGGAAACCGTGCTGGCGGCGGCGCTGGACCAGCGCCCGGCTCCCGCCGCCCATACCGCAAACAAGGAAACCGCAGCATGAAACCGCACAGTATCAAACAGCTGTTCACCCAATACAAGATGCTGGCCCTGCTGATCGCCGTGGCGCTGATCTGGGCCTTCTTTTCGTGGAAGACGCAGGGTAGTTTCCTCACGCCGCGCAACCTGTCGAACCTGCTGCGCCAGATGTCCGTCACCGGCATCCTCGCCTGCGGCATGGTGCTGGTGATTATCGCCGGCGAGATCGACCTGTCGATCGGCTCCCTGCTGGGGCTACTCGGCGGCATCGCCGCCGTGCTGGACGTGACGCAGCACTGGCCGCTGGCCTTGAACCTGGCGGCGGTACTCGGCTGCGGCCTGGTGATCGGCCTGCTCAACGGCTACCTGACGGCGTACTGGGGCATCCCGTCCTTCATCGTCGGCCTGGGTGGCATGCTGGCGTATCGCGGCATTTTGCTGGGCATCACGGGCGGCATCACCATCGCGCCTGTATCCGAGCCGATGGTCTACCTGGGGCAGGGCTACCTGCCCGCGGTGCCCGGCATCGTGCTGGGCATCGGCCTGTTCCTGCTGGCCGCTTTCCTGACGTGGCGCGCGCGTGCCAGCCGCGCGCAGCATGGCTTGCCGCAGACGGCGCCCTGGGCCGACAGCTTGCGCCTGGCCGTCATCGGCGCCGTGCTGTACGCCTTCGTGCAAACCCTGAATGGCTATGAAGGCATCCCGCTGCCCGTGCTGTTGCTGCTGGCCTTGCTGGGGCTGTTCAGCTATATCACCAGCCAGACCGTGTTTGGCCGCCGCATCTACGCTGTTGGCAGCAATATGGAAGCGACGCGCCTGTCCGGCATCAATGTGAAAGCCGTCAAGCTGTGGATCTTCGGCATCATGGGCCTGATGTGCGCGCTGGCGGGTCTGATCAACACGGGTCGCCTGGCGGCCGGTTCGCCGTCGGCCGGCACCTTCAGCGAACTCGATGCCATCGCCGCCTGCTTCATCGGCGGCACTTCGATGCGCGGCGGCTCGGGCACCGTGTATGGCGCCCTTATTGGCGCGCTGGTGATGGCCAGCCTGGATAACGGCATGTCCATGCTGGACGTGGACACCTACTGGCAGATGATCGTAAAAGGCAGTATCCTCACCCTCGCCGTGTGGGTCGATGTCAGCACGCGTGCCGGACGCCGCTAGCCGTGAAACGATCTGGCACGGGAGGAGACACCATGAAGATGCCGACCGCGCACCGGATCGCGCTGCTGTTTAACGGGAATAAAATCTATGACCGCGACATCATCGCGGGCATCGCCGCCTACCTTAACACCACGCGCGTGTCGTGGGACCTGTTCCTGGAAGAGGATTTTCGCTGCCGCCTGCCGGGCATCGAACGCTGGCAGGGCGACGGCATCATCGCCGATTTCGACGATCCCGCCGTCTGCGCGGCGCTGGCGCACAGTCGCCTGCCCGTGGTGGCCGTGGGCGGCTCGTATGCGCGCGCGGAGGATTACCCGGCCGGCATCCCGTACGTGGCGACCGATAATTTCAAGATCGTCAAGCTGGCCTATGAACACCTGGTGGAAGCGGGATTGAGCCGCTTTGCCTGTTTCAGTCTGCCCGAGGCCGATATCAACCGCTGGGCGCAGGAGCGCGAAACGGCGTTTTGCACCTTGATGGAGCGCGACCACATGCATGCCGACGTGTACCGGGGCGTCGCCACCAGCGCGCCGTCATGGGATGAAGCGGTGGAGCAGCAGATCGCCTGGCTCAACAGCCTGGAAAAACCCGTCGGCATCATCGCCGTCAGCGACGCACGCGCGCGCCAGCTGCTGCAAGCGTGCATGCACGCCGGCATCGCCGTGCCGGAGCAGGTCGCCCTGATCGGCATCGACAATGACCCGCTGGCGCGTATGCTCACGCGCATTCCCTTGAGTTCCGTGATCCAGGGCACGGAGGAAATGGGCCGCACGGCGGCGCATTTGCTGCACCAGATGCTCAACGGCGCGCGGCTGTCCGGCACGCGCATCCTCGTGCCGCCGGCGGGCCTGAACGTGCTCGCTTCCACGCGCCATCAGCCCTTCCAGCATCCGCAGGTGATGCAGGCGCGCCACTTCATCCGCCAGTACGCCTGCCAGGGCATCAAGACGGAGCAGGTGGCCGATTACGTGGGCGTGTCGCGCTCTTCGCTCGAAGCGCACTTCCGCCAGGAGCTGGGGCGCAGCGTGCACGATGAGATCCTGCATTTCAAGCTCGACGCGGCCAAGACCCTGCTGACGCGCGGGCCGGGGCAGGTGGCCGAGGTGGCCGTGCGTTGCGGCTTTACCACGGTGCAGTACATGCATGCCGTCTTCAAGCGCGAACTCGGTTGCACGCCGCGCGAATTCCAGCAGCGCAGCCGGCCGCCGCCAGCCCCCGGGCAGGCGCCATGATGCATCTGTTGCGCAACGCGCGCGGCATGCGCGTGGCCATCGATACGCACGATGCCAGCGTGCGGGCCTGGTGGGCGCCCGACCGCTATGGCCGGCTGGCCGATGTGCTGGGCGCGGCGCCCCCAGGGGCGCGGTCCTCCGCGGGCTGGCAGTGCGCATCGCCCGGCGACGGCCACTTGCAGTTGCAGCTGGCGCAAGACGGCCTGTCGGTGCGCCTGAGCTACCGGTTTGACGACGACGGCAGCCTGCACCTCGACTGCGTCGCCACGGCCGATACCGTTTCCCGTTTTGCGCTTGCCGCACCCCGCTTCAACCTGCAGGGCCGCCGTGCCGGCGTGGGCGACCACGTGCTGCGCCTGGCCGCCGACCGTTACTGGCCTTGGCCAGGCGGCAGCGCGGGTGACGCCGCGCTCGATGTGGCGGGCAGCGCGTTTGACTTCCGCCAGCCGGCGCCGCTCGCTTCGCGTCTGGCCTGGCCCGCGCTGGCCCACTTGCCGGGATTCCGGCATGATTTTTACTGGACGGGCAGCGGCCAGCTGCGCGAGGCGGCGCGGGTTACCGACCCCGCGTCGGGCCGGGTCCTGCGTTTTTCCAGCACCCAGGACAGTTGCCATCTGTATTCCGATGCGCGCTGTTTTTCCCTGCTGGCGCAGGGTGTGGAAATGCAGCCGGGACAGGCGATGCGCTTCAAGCTCGCCTACCGTTTGGGCGTGCAGGATCTCGACGCGTTTGACATATCCGAACCGGTATCAATGATGTCAAATAAGTGATTGGTCAGATATGCGGGGCAGTTCTACCATGGGGTAGTTTTTCCCTCATTTATTTTTGTCCTGACCGACGTTGCGAGCCTGCCCATGAACATACTCACCATCGATGCCGGCACCACCAATACGCGTACCTTGCTGTGGCGCGCAGGCGCCGTCGTCGCCCAGGCGCAGCTGGAAACGGGCGTGCGCAATACCGCCATCGATGGCCATAACGGCGCGCTGAAACAGGCGCTGCGCGACACCGTCGCCTGCGTGCTGGCCAGCGCGGACATTGCGCCGTCCGAGGTGGACCTGGCGCTGGCCTCGGGCATGATCACCTCGCCCATGGGAGTGCGCGAAGTGCCGCATTTGCCGGCGCCCGCCGGCCTGGCCCAGCTGGCGCAAGGCATGCAGGCGGTGGACTTGCCCGACGTGCTGGCGCAGCCCCTGTGGCTGATTCCCGGCGTGCGCAACCAGCATGGCGCCGTCGGCCTGCATAACGTCGAGGCGATGGACATGATGCGCGGCGAAGAGACGGAAGTCGTCGCGTTGCTGGAACGCCTGCAATTGCGGGGCGCGGCAACCTTGATCATGCCCGGCTCGCATACCAAATTGATCAGTGTGGACGAGCAGCGCCGCATCCTCGGCTGCAGCACCACCATCGCGGGCGAACTGCTGCAGGCGATCACGCAGCATACCCTGATCAAGCAATCGGTCGATGGCGGTTTTGCGCAGACCCTGGTGCCGAAAATGCTGCTGGCCGGCGCGGCGGCGGCGCAAAAAACGGGGCTGGCGCGCGCCTGCTTCAGCGTGCGCACCCTGGGCCAGTTCAGCGCCGTCGAATGCAACGAGCGGGCCAATTTCCTGATGGGCGCCGTCCTCAGCGGCGACTTGCTGGCGCTGCGCAACAGCACCGCCATCCAGATGCGGCCCGATACCCCGCTCGTCATTACGGGCAAGCCCATGCTGCGCCAGGCGCTCGGGCTGCTGATCGAAGAACACGGATTTTTTTATGGCAAGCGCATCATCGTCGACGACCAGCAGCAAGCCAATCTGGCTGGTCACGGTGCGCTGCTGATCGCCGCCGCGCGCGGCTTGATTTCCCCGCAGGAGACAGTATGAGTGACAACAAGAACAAGCGTCCCTTGCGTTCGCAAGCGTGGTTTGGCGGCGACGACAAGGACAGTTTCATTCACCGCAGCTGGATGAAGAACCAGGGCTATCCCAGCGACGCCTTCGATGGCCGTCCCGTCATCGGCATCTGCAATACCTGGTCCGAACTGACCCCCTGCAATGGCCATTTCCGCGACCTGGCCGAGATGGTCAAGCGCGGCGTGCTTGAAGCGGGCGGTTTTCCCGTCGAATTCCCCGTGATGTCGCTGGGCGAGACGAACCTGCGCCCGACGGCCATGTTGTTCCGTAACCTGGCCAGCATGGATGTCGAGGAATCGATTCGCGCCAACCCGATCGACGGCGTGGTGCTGCTGACGGGCTGCGACAAGACCACTCCGGCCCTGCTGATGGGCGCGGCCAGCGTGGACTTGCCGACCATCGTGCTGTCGGGCGGCCCCATGCTGAACGGTAACTACCGCGGCAAACCTATCGGCTCCGGCACGGACGTGTGGAAGTTTTCCGAAGACGTGCGCGCCGGGCGCATGACCTCAAACGAATTCAAGCAGGCCGAATCGTGCATGTCGCGCTCCGCCGGCCACTGCATGACCATGGGCACGGCTTCCACCATGGCCAGCATGGTCGAGGCTCTGGGCGTGACCCTGCCCGGCAACGCGGCCATTCCCGCCGTCGATGCGCGCCGCAAGCTGCAGGCGCAGCTGACGGGCCGGCGCATCGTCGACATGGTGCATGAAGACCTGAAACTGTCGCAGATCCTCACGCGCGAAGCGTTTGAAAACGCCATCATGGTCAACGGCGCCATCGGCGGCTCGACCAATGCCGTGATCCACCTGCTGGCCATCGCAGGGCGCATCGGCGTGGACATGCGCCTGGGCGACTGGGACCGCCTGGGGCGCGACATTCCCTGCCTGCTGAACCTGATGCCGTCGGGCCAGTACCTGATGGAAGATTTTTACTATGCGGGCGGCCTGCCCGTGATCATCCGCGATCTGCTGGGCAAATTGCATGGCGAGGCGCTCACCGTCACGGGCGCCAGCATGGCCGTCAACGTGGCCGAAGCGGAAAATTTCAATCCCGAGGTGATCACGCCGCTGGCGCAGCCCTTCAAGGACGAGGGCGGCATCGCCGTCCTGCATGGCAACCTGGCCCCGCGCGGTGCCGTCATCAAGCCGTCCGCCGCCTCGCCCGAACTGATGCAGCACCGTGGCCGCGCCGTCGTCTTCAACAGCATCGAGCATTATAAAAAGCGCGTCGACGATCCCGCGCTCGATATCGACGCCAGCTGCGTGATGGTGCTGCAAAATTGCGGCCCGCAGGGCTATCCGGGCATGGCGGAAGTGGGCAATATGGGACTGCCGAAAAAACTGCTGGAGCAGGGCGTGCGCGACATGGTGCGCATCTCGGACGCGCGCATGAGCGGCACGGCCTACGGCACGGTGGTGCTGCACGTGGCGCCGGAAGCGGCCGTGGGCGGGCCGCTGGCGCTGGTGCGCGATGGCGACATGATTGAACTGGACGTGGCGGGACGGCGCCTGCACCTGGACATCGACGAGGCCGAGCTGGCGCGCCGGCGGGCGGAATGGAGCGCGCCGCCGCCGGCCATGAAGGGCGGCTACCAGTCGATGTACATCAAGCACGTGACGCAGGCCGATGAAGGCGCGGACCTCGACTTCCTCGTCGGTTGCCGGGGCTCCGCGGTTCCGCGCGAATCACATTGAAAGAAGGAACAGACATGGGAACACGGGCCCAATTACTGGTCGATGCGCAGAATTTTCTCGGCGAGGGCGTGCGCTGGTGCGAACGCAGCGGCCGCGTTTTCTGGACGAATATCGAAGGCTGCCAGCTGCATGCGCTGGTGCTGGCCACGGGCGAGCGCCAGACGTGGGCCATGCCGGAGCGCCTGGCGTGCTTCGCGCTGACGGACAGCGACGACGTGCTGCTGCTGGGACTGGCTTCGCGCCTGGCCTGGTTTGACGCGCGCAGCGGGGCCGTCACGCCCTTGCACACGGTGGAGGGGGACTTGCCCATGACGCGCCTGAACGATGGCCGCTGCGACCGCCAGGGACGCTTTGTCTTCGGCACGCTCGATGAGCGCCCGTGCCGCGATGCCGTCGGCAGCTTCTATCGCCTCAACCTGGACTTGACCCTGGAGCGCCTGCCGCTGCCGCAGATCGCCATCTCGAACAGCATCTGCTTCAGCGTCGATGGCACGGCCATGTACTTCTGCGACTCGATGAAGAAGGCGATCTACCGCTGGGACGATTATCTGGGGGGCGACGCCAGCCGGGTGCGCGTGTTTGCCGTGCTCGATCCGGGCCCCGGCGCCGCCGATGGCGCCACCGTCGATGCGGATGACTACTTGTGGAGCGCGCAATGGGGCGCCGGCAGGGTCTTGCGCTTCGCGCCGGACGGCAGCGTCGAGCGCGCGATAGCCTTGCCCGTGTCGCAGCCCAGCTGCGTGAGCCTGGGCGGGCCACACTACGACGAATTGTTTGTCACGACGGCGCAGGAGAGCTTGAGCCCGGCCCAGCTGGCGAGCGAACCGCTGGCCGGGGGATTGTTTCATGCGCGCCAGGTGGGCGTGCGCGGTTTGCCGGAAGTGCGCTTTGGCGCCCTGCCGGCCTGACAGGAGAGAGCAAATGCAGAAGCACACGGTTTTCGAGGGCATTATCGAACGGGGTATGGTCGGCATCGTGCGCGCCTCTTCGGCGCAGGCGGCCGTGCAGATTGCCGAGGCGTGCATTGCCGGCGGCATCACGGCGCTGGAAGTGGCGTTCACCACGCCCGATACCCTGGGTGTGCTGCGCACCCTGCGCGAACGCCATGGTCATGACGTGCTGTTGGGTGCGGGCACGGTGCTCGATACGGAGACGGCACGCGCCGCCATCCTGGCCGGCGCCCAGTTCATCATCTCGCCTGGCGTGAACGTGGAGACCATCACGCTGTGTCAGCGCTACCAGGTGCTGTCTATGCCGGGGGCGATGACGCCGACGGAGATAGTCACGGCCCTGCAGGCCGGCGCCGACATCGTCAAGGTCTTCCCTGCCGAGATGTTCGGTCCCGCCTACATCAAGGCCCTGCGCGCGCCCTTGCCGCAAGCGCCGTTGATGCCGACGGGCGGCGTGACGGTGGAGAACTTGCATGAATGGTTTGCCAGCGGCGCCGTGGCCGTGGGCATCGGCAGCAGTCTGAGTGGTCCGGGCGCCACGGGAGACTACGCGGCCGTGACGGCGCGCGCGCAGGCCTTCGTGGCGAAGATGGCGGCCGTGCGGACGGCTAAGTCTTCTGGCTAGCTCCCACCGGGACGGGAATCTGCTACGCTAAAGGAGCAATGTCGCACGCCTCATAGACCAGAATATGTCCAACATCGCCCGCATCCTGCAAGACAGCCGCATCATCGCCATCGTCGGCATGTCCGACAAGCCCGAACGCGCCAGCCATGAAGTGGCAGATTACCTGCTGCGGCATGGCTATCGCGTGTTGCCCGTCAATCCGGCCCTCACCGGGCGCGATGTGCTGGGGCAGCGCGCTTACGCCACCCTGACGCAGGCCGCGGCGGCTGTCGCGCCGGCGCGCATCGACATCATCGACTGCTTCCGCAAGTCAGAAGATATTCTGCCCATCGCCGAGGAAGCCATCGCCGTCAAGGCTGGCTGCCTGTGGCTGCAGCTCGACGTCGTCAACGAGCAGGCGGCGCAGCTGGCGCGGGCGGCGGGCCTGGAGGTGGTAATGGACCATTGCACAAAAATCGAGCACCGCAAGCTGGCGGTGGCGGCATGAAGGCGCGCACGCAGTTCCGTGCCGGGAAGGACTTCGACCTGAACGAGGATTTCGCCGGCAAGCGCCTGCTGGGCGCCGCCACCAAGGCGGCGAACAAGAAGCTGACGGCTGCCCAGTGCAAGGCCCTGGACCGCGAGGAAACCGTGGCCCTGACGGCGCAGATCGCCGAGTGCCAGAGCATGCTGTACGCGCAGCACAAAAAGAAGGTGCTGCTGGTCTTGCAGGGCATGGATACGTCGGGCAAGGATGGCACGGTCAAGGCGATCTTCAGCAATATCAACCCGATGGGCATTCGCGCCGTGGCGTTCAAGGGACCCACCGATATCGAACTGGCGCACGATTACCTGTGGCGCGTGCACCAGCACGTGCCCGTGAAAGGCGAGATCGCCATCTTCAACCGCAGCCATTACGAGGATGTGCTGATCACGCGCGTGCAGGACATGATCGACAAGGCCGAATGCCAGCGCCGCTATGCGCAGATCCGCGATTTCGAGCGCATGCTGAGCGAAACGGGCACCGTCATCCTGAAAGTCTTCCTGCATATCTCGAAGGACGAGCAACGCGGACGGCTGCAGGAGCGGCTCGATGATCCCGACCGCCAGTGGAAGTTCGATCCCAACGATATCGCCCAGCGCAAGAAGTGGGATGGCTACCAGCGCGCCTATGAAACGGCGATCCGCGAGACGGATGCCGACCACGCGCCGTGGTACGTGGTGCCATCGAACTCCAAGACGCAGCGCAACCTGGTGGTCGCGTCCCTGCTGCTGGAAACCCTGCAGGGCATGAAGCTGGAATACCCGGCGCCGGACCCGAAACTGTCGTCTTTCAAGGTCGAGTAGAGCTCGGGGCAGTTCAGCGCCGCGCCTGCGAAATCTGCCGCGCTGTGGCATAGTATCCCTCGTCGATAATTCAAACCAGACCGGAGATGCATATGCTGCAGTTGAAAGATCCTACCTTGTTGCGTCACCAGGCTTACGTGAATGGAGCCTGGGTCGATGCCGATGGTGGCCAGACGATTAATGTGAGCAATCCCGCCACGGGCGAGCATATCGGCACGGTGCCCCTGATGGGCGCCGCCGAGACGCGCCGCGCCATCGAGGCGGCCAATGCCGCCTGGCCTGCCTGGCGCAAGAAGACGGCCAAGGAGCGCGCGGCCGTGCTGCGCCGCTGGCATGACCTGATCCTGGAAAACGCCGACGACCTGGCGCTGATCATGACCACCGAGCAGGGCAAACCCCTGCCGGAAGCGAAGGGCGAAGTGCAGTTCGGCGCCTCGTTCATCGAGTGGTTTGCCGAAGAAGGCAAGCGCGTTGCGGGCGATACCCTGCAATCGCCTTGGCCGGACCGCCGCCTGGTCATCACCAAGGAGCCGATCGGCGTGTGCGCCGCCATCACGCCGTGGAACTTCCCCGCCGCCATGATCACCCGCAAAGTCGGCCCGGCCCTGGCCGCCGGCTGCCCGATGGTCCTGAAACCGGCTGAAGCAACGCCGTTTTCCGCGCTGGCGCTGGCCGTGCTGGCCGAGCGCGCAGGCGTGCCTGCGGGCGTGTTCAGCATCGTCACGGGTGCGCCGAAAGACATCGGCGGCGAAATGACGTCGAACCCGATCGTGCGCAAGCTGACGTTTACGGGTTCGACCCAGGTGGGCCGCCTGCTGGCGGAACAGTGCGCGCCAACGATCAAGAAACTGTCGCTGGAACTGGGCGGCAATGCGCCGTTCATCGTCTTCGACGACGCGGACCTGGATGCGGCCGTGGAAGGCGCCATTGCCTCGAAATACCGCAATGCGGGCCAGACCTGCGTGTGCGCCAACCGCCTGTACGTGCAGGACAGCGTGTATGACGCGTTTGCCGACAAACTGGTGGCCGCCGTGGCCAAGCTGAAGGTGGGCAATGGCATCGAGGCGGGCGTCACGCAAGGTCCGCTGATCGACGCCAAGGCCGTCGCCAAGGTGGAAGAACACGTGGCCGACGCGCTGGGCAAGGGCGGCCGCCTGCTCGCTGGCGGCAAGCGCCATGCGCTGGGCAACGGCTTCTTCGAGCCGACCATCATCGCCGACGTGACGAACGACATGCGCGTGGCCACCGAGGAAACCTTCGGCCCGCTGGCGCCCCTGTTCCGCTTCAAGAAGGACGATGAAGTCATCGCCCTGGCCAACAACACGGAATTCGGCCTGGCTGCCTACTTCTATTCGCGCGACATCGGCCGCATCTGGCGCGTGGCCGAAGGCCTGGAAACGGGCATGGTCGGCGTCAACACGGGCCTGATCTCGAACGAGATCGCCCCCTTCGGCGGCGTCAAGCAATCGGGCCTGGGCCGTGAAGGGTCGACCTACGGTATCGAAGACTATCTGGTCATCAAGTACATCTGCATGGGCGGTATCTAGGATGCTTGATTAAATCTACTGCGCGGCGCGCTTTCCGGCCTGCGATGCGCGCTGCCTCGGCGGCCCCGTACTCAGTACAGCTGGGCTTCTTAGCCAGATGGGGCGTCGAGCCTCGTTGCCGCTCGCTACGATTTTCTCAAGCATCCGTGACGTCCGTTATCGACGGCTGTTACGAACCGATCCTAACCTGTCCAGCATGCCCTTGACCGCTTCCATCTGCGTGCCGCTCTTGCGGTAGAAATCCGGGTCGATCGGATTGATGCTGGTGTAGCCCCAGAAATCCCAGCAGCCTTTCGGGTTGTACGGGTAGACGGGGCTCGGTTCGGCCTGCGGATACAGCACGATGATCTTGTTGGCGTCCGCCACCTGGTTGTAGCCGGTGCTGGTATAGAAACGGTCGCCGATGGCTTGCGTCGTTTGCAAACAGCCGTGGAACACCACGTGCACGCGGCAGCTCTCGCTGTCGCAGGCTTTCGGGATGTAGGCGTAGCCCGTATTGTTCATGCTCGAGTACGCGTTCTGGATGAAGCTGCGCTGGTTGAAGGCGATCAGCTTGCCCGTCAGCGTGGTCGACGCGGGCTGCAGGTCCGGGTACAGGTGCTGCAGGATGTCGCGCGCCTGCACGAAGTCGCAGTCATTGATGAAGGGCGACGCCGTTACATCGCAAGCCTTGTCCTGGTTGTTGTCCGTGATGATGGCATGGCCTGCGCCGACATTGTCGACGAAGCGGATCTGCTCGGCCGGCGTGCCCGCCAGCGCATAGAATTTCCCCACCTGTTCCACCACCGGCCGCGTCACGGTCTGGTCTTTCGTTCCGCTGAACAGATACACGCGCTGGCGTTTCAGGTTGGCCGTGTCGTCGATGAGGCGGGCGCGCGCGAAGTCGTTCGCCGCGCGCAGCAATTCGCTGGCGACAGGCGGCGCCACCTGCGCGCTGCCCGGATTCATGCAGGTGGTCAGGGCATTCGTCAGGTAGGGGATGTAGGGGAAGCGGCCTGGCTGGCCCGAGCAGAAATACGGGCCGCCCGCGATGATGCCGGCGCCGGCCACCGTGGCAGAGTAGGCGACGGCAAACTGCGCCGCCATGAAGCCGCCCGAGGACAGGCCGGACACGGTGGTCTGGCTCAGGTCAGCCTGGTAGCCGGGCAGGGCGGGAGCATCCCTGGTCGCGGCGGGCTTGGCAGCTTTGGCGGCCGTGGCGGCGAGCGCGCCGCCTGGCGCCAGGGTGAGCAGGCTGGCGGCCAGCAGGGCGGTGGGTAATGCGGTCAGGTGCGGGAAGGGCATGGCGACTCCACAAGGCAAGAAATGGGATAGGAAGGCCGAGCATAGGTAAAAAAACTGTGCGATGGGCAAGTACTGCACTATCGTTGATGTCGCTCAAGCAATTGCTGTTCTTGTGGCCCTCATGCGCGCGCGCGGCGTTTGACATAGAATGGTTTTTTCCGTTCAACCATGGTGCCCTTCATGTCCAAGACTCTTGCCCAGCTGTTTGCGCTCACCACCCTTGCCGCCGGCGCCAGCCTGGCCATGCCGGCCCATGCCGCCGAAACCGCTACAGCTGCCGTCGCGCCAGCCGCCTGCCCCGCGATTCTCAAGCAGACCTTCAACCGCCTGCAGGATGAAGCGCCGCAAAACCTGTGCCAGTACGCGGGCAAGGTGGTGCTGGTGGTCAATACGGCCAGTTATTGTGGTTTTACTAATCAATATGAAGGGCTCGAGGCGCTGTACGCCAAGTACGGCAGCAAGGGCCTGGTGGTGCTGGGCTTCCCGTCGAACGATTTCGGCAAGCAGGAGCCGGGCAACAGCAAGGAAATCGCCGATTTCTGCTACAACACCTATGGCGTGAAGTTTCCCATGTTCGCCAAATCGGTGGTCTCCGGCCCCGCGCCGAATCCGCTGTATGTGGACTTGATCAAGCAGACGGGCAAGACCCCAGCCTGGAATTTCCACAAATACCTGATCGACCGCCACGGTAAAGTGGTGGAAAGCTTCCCCAGCAAGGTGACGCCGGACGACAAGAAACTGGTGGGCGCGGTGGAAAAAGCGCTGGCGCTGTAAGTTGCCGACACGCAAGCAGGCTTGATCGCCTGCTTTTTTTTAATGCCGCGCTTGTCGTCTTGCCATCATTGTCCTAAGCTGGTTGTTCGCGTTTGTCACAACCAAGGAGAACATCATGGCGTATGTCGATGGATTTGTGGTGCCCGTACCGAAAGCCAAGCTCGAAGCCTACCTGGCCATGTCGCGCAGTTGCGGCGCCATCTGGCGCGAGTACGGCGCGCTGGAATTTCGCGAATGCGTGGGCGACGACGTCAAGCCAGGCAAGCTGACGTCGTTCCCGCAAGCGGTGGACTTGCAGGATGGCGAAGTGGTGGTGTTTTCCTGGATCGTGTATGCGTCGCGCGCCAAGCGCGATGAAATCAACGACAAGGTCATGAAAGACCCGCGCCTGGCCGAGATGATGGATCCGGCCAAGCTGCCGTTCGATGGCAAGCGGATGATCTACGGCGGTTATGAAATGCAGGTGGATCTCTAGCGGCTGAAACAGTCCATGGCGGCGTTGCAATGCCTCGTCGTGTAGTTGCACTGCCTTCGGCAATGCGCCTTGCCCTGAACGGTTTCAGGCGCTAGCGATGATATGTGCCGGCAACGCCCCGCGCAACGCATTGCACACGACAATCGCTTCGGCCCGTGCCAGCATGGCCCGCGTGATAATGGTTTCCTGCGCGTCCCAGGCGGGATCGGCCAGCATGGCGGCGCGTTGCACGCCGGGCAGCAGGCCGCAGGACCGGGGCGGCGTATGCCAGCGGCCATCGAGGCGGATGAAGACATTGCTGCGCCCGCCTTCCGTCAGTTCGCCCCGTTCGTTAAAGAACAGCATGTCGAAGCTGCCTCGCGCCTCGGCTGCGCGCCAGGCCGCGTCGTAGCGTGCGCGCACGCTGCTCTTGTGACGCAGGAACAGGTCGTCGGCAGTCGTGGCGTCGGGTGCCAGCAGGATGGTTACCGTGTCCGGCAGGGCAGTGAGCGCACCGCTTTGCGTCGTGAACTGGCCATCCTGGCGCAGCGCCAGGCGCAGGCGGAAGGGCGCGTCGTCGGGACGCGCCGCGCAGGCCGCCTGCAGCGAGGCACGCGCGGCACTGTCACTCCAGGCAAAACCGAAGTAGGCGCAGGAGGCGGCCAGGCGCGCCAGATGGCGCTCCTGCTGGCGGCAGCCGCCGGTGCGGCTGGCGTGCAGGGTCTCGAACAGTTCGAAGTCGTTCGTGAGGCCCGTGAGGAAGCGGGCCTTGAGCTGGCACTCCGCAAATTCCTCGTGCGGGTCGCTGTCGAGCACGATGCCGGCACCCACGCCCATCTCGCCGCGCCGGATGCCGTCAGGGCCAGCCGGCTGCAAGGCCAGGGTGCGGATCGGCACGGACATGCAGAAGTCGCCCACCGCGTGGGTAGCGCCGGCGGCGGGAGGGTCGAACCAGCCGATGGCGCCCGTATAGATGCCGCGCGGCGCCGGCTCCAGCTCGGCGATGATTTCCATGGTGCGGCGTTTCGGCGCGCCCGTGATCGAGCCGCACGGGTACAAGGCCAGGAAGACGTCGGCCAGGCTGGCGTCGTCACGCAGGCGCGCCTGCACGGTGGAGGTCATTTGCAGCACGCTGCTGTAGCGCGTCACCTCGAACAGGGCCGGCACCTTGACGGAGCCGGTGACGGCGATGCGGCCGATGTCGTTGCGCAACAGGTCGACGATCATCAGGTTTTCCGCGCGGTTCTTCGGGTCATTGGCCAGGGCGCTGGCGCGGCGCGCGTTTTCTGCCGTTTGCTCAGGCGGGGCGGCAGGCGCCGTGCCTTTCATGGGGCGCGCCATCAGCTCGCCTTGCGCATGGCGCACGAACAGTTCCGGCGACAGCGATAGCAGGGCGCCGCCATCGGGCAGCATCACCAGCGCGCCGTAGGGCACGGGCTGACGCGCGCGCAGCCGCGCATAGAGGGCCAGGGGCGAGCCGAAGGCGTCGAAGCGCAAGCGATACGTGTAGTTGACTTGATAGGTGTCGCCGGCCACGATGTAGTCGTGGATGCGGTCAAGCGCGCGCGTGAATTCGGCTTGATCAACATTCGCGCGGATATCGGCCACGCCCGCCGGCGCGGCGTCGGCGTGGACACGCGCGTCCAGCCACTGCGCCACCTCGTCCTGTGAAAGCTGCGTGCAATGGTCGAAGACGAGCACTTGCGCCAGCGGCGGCGCGTTGATGCCTGCCGCGCGCGGCGGCATGGCCAGCAAATGCGCCCCCAGCTCGTAGCTGCACACGCTGACGGCGTACTGGCCGCGATGTAAGGCGTCTTGCAGGCCTTCCAGCAACTCGGGCCACGCTTGCCCCTCGGTGCACTGCAAGACCGCCGCCAGGCCCGTGTACAGGCGCGAACCGGCGCCCGGGGTACTGGCGTCGTCGAGCAGGGCGAAACAGTCGGTATGCATGGGGACAGCCGCGGCGGTGACTTACCCCAGCAGCATGGCGATTTGCAGCGCCGCTTCCTGGGAGGGATTGATCTTGAAACCGCTCTTGGCGTAGCGGTGCCAGCGTCCGATGACGAAGCCGACGATCAGGGTGGCGCGCGCCGCCACTTCGCTTTCCTTGCCATGGCCTTCGGCGGCAGCCACGCGCAAGGCCTGCTTGAGCGCCAGTTCCACGCGGTCGTAGAACTGGTTCATGCGCACTTGCAGGCGCTCGTCCTCATTGACCAGTGCATCGCCGATCAATACGCGTGTCATGCCCGGATTGCTGATGGCGAAATTGAGCAGCATGCCGACGATGTCGCGCGTTTGCGTCATGCCGTCGCTGTGCTTTTCCGCGATCTGGTTGATCAGGCCGAAAACGCTCGACTCGATGAATTCGATCAGCCCTTCGAACATTTGCGCCTTGCTGGCGAAATGACGGTACAGGGCCGCTTCCGACACGGCCAGTCTGGCCGCCAGTGCGGCAGTGGTGATCTTTTCGCCTTTCGGCTGCTCCAGCATTGCGGCGAGGGCCTGAAGAATTTGTAGCCTGCGTTGGCCCGGCGGTGTGCTTGCCATATTTTCTCTTGTCGTTAAAAAAAATGCTGCCTTGATGGGGAGGTCCGTCACCGCCGCTAGCGGTGCGGCTTCCGGCGTCAACCGGAAGCCCAGGAGTCCCCTTCAACGCAGACGGTGAAGGCGGCGTGCCAAATGCCGGACAGATTTTACTTTGACATCGACGTAAGCGGGGCGATTTAACGCCTTGGGCAACTTCGCCACGCCGATCGGATCCGCCATTTTCAGGTATTGCGTGACCCATGCCGTGCGCAGGCCCAGTTTTTTCGCGCCCTTCAGGTTGGCCAGGGTGTCTTCCACCAGGATGCAGCGGCCAGGGCGGATCTGGTGCTTGCGCATCAGTTTGTGCAGCATCAGGGTCGATGGCTTGGGCCGCAGCTGGCGGTGCACATGCATCGCCTCGATGGCGATATGCTGCGAAAAATGCTGGCGCAAGCCCAGGTGGCGCATCACGTCGCTCGAATAGCGCAGCGGCGCGTTGGTGAGTAAAATTTTACGGCCAGGCAGGCGTTTGAGTAAAGCCCCCAGTCCCCGCTCGGCGCGTATCATGGTGCGCAAATCGTCGAATGCATGCGTCTCGTGCAAAAAATGCGCTGCCTGTACCTGATGGTGCTTGACCATGCCCAGCAAGGTGGCGCCATAGCGGCGCCAGTAGGCCGCGCGCGCCGCATTGACGATGGCGTCGTCGGCCGGCGTCACGCCGTCGCCCAGCACGCGGGCAATATACGTGTTCATATTGGCCGTGATGGTGGGGAAGATGGCGTGCGAGGCATTGTGCAGCGTGTTGTCGAGGTCAAACAGCCAGACCGGCGACGAGCGGTTAAGATGGGACACAGGCACAGGAGTCTTTAGGCAAGATGATAAGCAAGATGAAAAATTCAACAATCAGGAAAACCATGCGACGCCAGATTATAGTGATGTTTTGCGGATTATTCTTGCTGCCGTTGCCGGCGGCCTTTGCCGAAGCGCCACCCGCAGCGCAAAACCGGGGCGCCCTGTTCAAGGTGCAGGACGCCAGCCACACCCTGTATCTGTTCGGCACCATCCACGTCGGCGCGCCCGATTTTTATCCGCTCGAGCCGACCGTGACGCAGGCGCTGCACCAGGCTGGCGCGCTGGCGCTGGAGATCGATCCCGGCGCCGACCCGCGCGCCGCCCTGAGCGCCGTGCTGAAGTACGGCATGGAAGCGCCGGGCAGCCAAGTGCCGCTTGATTGCCGCCAGATCCTGGCCCCGCGCCTGGCCCCGCTGTTGCAAAAATACGGCATTCCAGCCGAGTCGGTGGCGCCGATGAAGCCGTGGATGCTGGCCAGCATGCTGGCCATCGGCGAGTTTTCCACGCTCGGCTACCGCTCCGACCTGGCCGTCGACAATTATCTGTCGCAGCAGGCCAAGGCGCGCAAGATCCCCGTGGTGGAACTTGAGTCGATGGAAGGCCAGATGGCGCTGTTCGGCGCCATGTCGCCGGCCGACCAGTGCCGTTTCCTGGAAGACGGCGTGGCGTCGATCGAGGACCAGGAACAAAGCCAGGAAGCGCGCGAGATCGCCAACGCCTGGCGCACGGCCGACGCGGCGGCCTTCGACAGGTTGGCCGCCAAGGCAGCGACAGACCCGTCGTTCGCCGCCCAGTTCGTGCAAAAGGTGTTGCTGGATGGCCGCAACCCCGCCCTGGCCGACGGCATCGCCAGGTTGCTGGCGCGCGAAAAGTCCAGCCTGGCTGCCATCGGCGTGCTGCATCTGGTGGGCACGAAAAGCGTTCCGGATTTATTGCGTCAGAAGGGCTTGAAGGTCGAGCGGGTGTATTGAACTGGTGGCTTAGCCGCGCAACCAACGGCGGCAGAGCAGATGGAAAAGTGTTCAGGGCAAGGCGCCTAGCCGAAGACAGTACGCATGTACGGCGAGGCGAGGCAACGCAGCCATGGACATTTTTTCAGCTGCGGGGAAAGGATACTGGTGCCCTTGACGTGGATCGAACACGTGGCCTCTCCCTTACCAAGGGAGTGCTCTACCACTGAGCTACAAGGGCAAATTAAAAGCGGCGCCAGGTGATCTGCGCCGCCAAACTACTCGCTGTGATGCATTGCGATTTTTTTAGTGCGAACGGATCATAGTACCAAAAGCTTGCTCGGTCAACACTTCCAGCAATAATGAGTGTTCGATGCGGCCGTCGATGATGTGCACCGTGTTCACGCCGGACTTGGCGGCGTCGAGTGCGGACGAGATCTTCGGCAGCATGCCGCCCGAGATCGTGCCGTCGGCGAACATCTCGTCGATTTCGCGCGCCGACAGGTCGGTCACCAGGTTGCCCTGCTTGTCCTGGACGCCGGCGATGTTGGTCATCATGATCAGCTTTTCCGCTTTCAGGATTTCCGCGATCTTGCCGGCTACCACGTCGGCGTTGATGTTGTAGGCCTGGCCATCCTGGCCGAAACCGATCGGCGAGATGATGGGAATGAAGGCGTCGTCCTGCAGCGCCTTGACGACGGCCGGGTTGATCGCGTCGATCTCGCCGACGAAGCCGATGTCGAGGAATTCGCCCGGATGTTCGCGGTCCGGCATCTGCATCTTGCGCGCGCGGATCAAGCCGCCATCCTTGCCCGTCAGGCCCACGGCCTGGCCGCCGTAATGGTTGATCAGCATGACGATATCCTGCTGCACTTCGCCGCCCAGCACCCACTCCACCACTTCCATGGTTTCTTCATCGGTGATGCGCATGCCTTGCACGAAGGTGCCTTGCTTGCCGATTTTTTTCAGCGCGTTGTCGATCTGCGGTCCGCCGCCGTGCACCACGACCGGGTTCATGCCGACCAGCTTGAGCAGGATGACGTCGCGCGCGAAGCCGTGCTTCAGGCGTTCGTCCGTCATGGCATTGCCACCGTACTTGATGACGATGGTCTTGCCATGGAAATTGCGGATGTAGGGCAGGGCCTCGGCCAGAATCTGCGCCTTGATTTGTGGCGACACCGCCGTCAAGTCGTCATTCATGTCCAGGTTCAAGTTAGCTAGTTGATTCATGGCGAGTCCGGAAAATAGATTTGTGGGATTTTACAGGGAAGAAGAAAATCTTGGAGGCATTATAGGGCGATCTTGTTGTATTTTCCCTGATGATCCTATAGTCTGGCCCGATATGCCCCCCAGCCAGCCCTTTTACTGCCAGTTACATCTGCGTCGCATCCCGGCGCGGCAGGACACACACTTGCCAATTCAAACACAGCCATGAGCGTATGCAGCCTGTGCGGCGCCACCTTCCAATGCGGCCAGCTTGATCCGGACGCCAAGGAACCCTGCTGGTGCGTGGCCCTGCCGCCGGCCGTTCCCGTGCCCGGTAGCGCTGCCGTGGGCTGCTGGTGCCCCGCCTGCCTGCAAGAGCGCATCGCCGCCTTGACCCCTCCGGCAGCAACGCCAGCCAGATAAGCGCATCGGCGCGCTTTTTCCTTTGCAAAAGACCTTGCATTTTGTAGGGGAATACGTTCAGACTTCGATTTTCAAGAATTTCTTACAGGAAAGTTATGCGCTTCAGGGATATCCGCATCGGCGTGCGCATCAATGCCGGTTATGCCATTTTGATCGTGCTGATGCTGGTCGTCATCGTCCTGGCGGGGAGCCGCATCTATGCCATCCGCGCCGAGACCGACGATATCCTGCAGCGCGACTGGGTCGCCGCCAAGGCTACCAGCAAGATCCATGGACTGGCGCGCGAGGCGGCCACGCGCATCGGCAACCTGCCGAGCCAGCACGAGCCGGCGCTGCGCCAGGCGAACCAGGCGCGCCTGGAGGCGATCAAGCAGGGCATCGATGAGCAGGTGCGCATCCTCGACGGTCTCGATGCGCGGCCCGAGGAACGGCGCCTGCTGGAACAGATGCACCTGGCGCGCGCCGACTACTACGTGTCGCTCAAGACGATGTTCGAACTGGTCGAGCGCGGCGAGGATGCCCGCGCCGAGCAGGCCATGCAGACGCAGACCTTGCCGGTGCTGGAAAAAGTGCTGCTGTACGTGAGCCAGCTCGATGACTTGCAGCAGCAGCTGATCCGCGACAGCGCGGCCCGGATACGCAACGACATCGATACCTCGCTGCTGCTGATGGGCGGCATCGGCCTGGCAGCCCTGCTGACCGGTCTCGCCTTTGCCTGGTCGGCGCGCTCGATCACGCGTCCGCTGGGCGAGGCGGTGGCGATCGCCACGCGCGTGGCCAACGGCGACCTCAGTTCCGTCATCGAAGTAACGTCGCGCGACGAGACGGGCGAATTGCTGCAGGCGCTCAAGGACATGAGCACCAGCCTGGCCGTCGAGCAGGACCTGCGCCACGCCGTCGAAGTGGCCGAGGATGCGACCAAGATGAAGTCGGACTTCCTGGCCAATATGTCGCACGAGATCCGCACGCCGATGAACGGCATCATCGGCATGACCCATCTGGCGCTGCAGACGGACCTCACGTCGACCCAGCGCAATTACCTGGAGAAGGTGGAATCGGCTTCGAAGAACCTGCTGGCCATCATCGACGACATCCTCGATTTCTCGAAGATCGAGGCGGGCAAGATGGCCTTTGAAAAAGTCGATTTCTTCCTCGAGGACGTGCTGGCGCAGATCGCCGACCTTTCCGTGATGCGCGCCCAGGACAAGGGGCTCGAACTGCTGTTCGACATCGCCCCCGATGTGCCGAACGCCTTGCAGGGGGACCCGCTGCGCCTGGGCCAGGTGCTGATCAACCTGACCAACAACGCGATCAAGTTTACGGACAAGGG
Organism: Janthinobacterium sp. SUN137; assembly: GCF_030587265.1. Classification (NCBI taxonomy): domain Bacteria; kingdom Pseudomonadati; phylum Pseudomonadota; class Betaproteobacteria; order Burkholderiales; family Oxalobacteraceae; genus Janthinobacterium; species Janthinobacterium sp. SUN137. Next base: position 205,623 of record NZ_JAPWHZ010000004.1, read on the forward strand.
CGAGATCGTCGTCAGCATCCGCCTGCAGCAGCTGGAAGAACATGCGGCTGTCTTGCGCGTGGATGTGCGCGACACGGGTATCGGCCTCACGCCGCCCCAGCGCAGCAAATTGTTCCAGGCCTTTACCCAGGCCGACACCTCGACCACGCGCCACCATGGCGGCACGGGCCTGGGACTGACCATCAGCAAGCGCCTGGTGGAAATGATGGAAGGCGAGATCGACCTGGTCAGCGAAGCGGGCGTGGGCAGCACCTTCTTCTTCACGGCCCGCTTCGGCCTGGCCGCCGTGCCGCGCGACAGCCTGTCGCAACTGCAGCATCAGCAGCAATTCCAGGGCCTGCGCGTGCTGGTGGTCGATGACAACCCCAGCGCGCGTGAAATCTTCGTCAGCATGCTGACGGCGCTGGGCTTCGAAGCGCGTGCCGTGTCTGGCGGCGTGCTGGCCATCGGCGCCGTGGCGCAGGCGCGCGCCGAGGGGCGAGGGTACGGACTGGTGCTGATGGACTGGAAAATGCCGGGCATGAACGGCCTCGATACCCTGGCCGGCATCCGCGCCGATGCCGCCGGCATCGATGCGACGCCGGCCTGCATCATGGTCACGGCCTTCCATCGCGAAGCGCTGCTGGAGGCGGCGCGCCAGCGGGACTTGCCGTTCGACGGCGTATTGAACAAGCCGGTCAGCGCCTCGACCCTGCTCGACCAGATATCGTTCGTGTTTGGCGGCGTGACGGGGCAGAGCCGCAAGACGCAGCGCCAGAGCAGCTACCGCGACGACGAACGCGCCTTGCGCGGCGCCTGGCTGCTGCTGGTGGAAGACAATGAGGTCAACCAGGAAGTGGCGCAGCATATTCTCAACGACGCCGGCATCCGCGTCGACATCGCGGGCAATGGCGCCATCGCGCTGGCGAAGATCGAGGAAAACGCCTATGACGGCGTGCTGATGGATTGCCAGATGCCTGTGATGGATGGCTACCAGGCGACGCGCAAGCTGCGCCAGGATCCCCGTTATTCGAATTTGCCCGTGATCGCCATGACGGCCAATGCCATGGTGGGCGACAAGGAAAAATGCCTGGATGCCGGCATGAACGATTTCATCGCCAAGCCGATCGACGTGGCGCAGTTGTTCGGCACCCTGGCGCGCTGGATCGCGCCGGCCACGCCGCAGGCAATGACGGCGGTGGTGGCGCAGCCGGAAGCGGAATTGCCCGTGATCGCCGGCCTGAAAATGGCGGAAGCCATGCGTCGCGTGGGCGGCAATGCCGTTTTGATGCGAAAATTGCTGGACCGTTTTGTGGAAACCCAGTTCGACGCCATGCAGCGCATCGTTGCCGCCATCGAGAACAACCAGCTCGAGACGGCGATCCGCGAAGCGCATACCCTGAAGGGCCTGGCCGGCAATATCGGCGCCGGCGGCCTGGCCGACAGCGCCGCGCGGGTCGAGCACTTGCTCAGCCTGGGTTCGCACGACGGCTTGCCGCAGGCGCTGGCCGCCTGCACCCTGGCGCTCGACGAGCTGGTGCCGAAGATCGTGCTGGCCATGCAGTCGCGCGGTAATGTGGCCGAGGCGGGCGGCGCGGCGGTGGCGCCAGTGGCGGCGGTGGACCGGGCGCACCTGGAAGCGGGCTTGCGCGAATTGTCGCAGCTGCTGCTGCAGGACGATGCGCAGGCCGTCAAGCACTTGGACGGTATCGGCCCGGTGCTGGTCGCGGCCGGGCAGGCGGAACACGCGCGCCAGTTGAAGCGCATGCTGGGACAATACGATTTCGAAGGTGCGCTGGCGCAGCTGGGCGAGGTAGCCGATGCGCTGGAGCTGACACTGTGACAAGGATAACTATGCAGAGCGAAGGACGGGCATGAGAGCGCCGGCAAGCAAGCCAACCATTCTGGTGGTCGACGACACGCCAGACAATATCGACCTGCTGCGCGCGGTGCTGGAAGACGATTACCGCACCAAGATCGCCGTTAATGGCGAACGCGCCCTGAAGATCGCCGCCGGCAGTGACCAGCCCGACCTGATCCTGCTCGACATCATGATGCCGGGCATGAGCGGCTACGACGTGTGCCGCGCGCTGAAGGCCGATCCTGCCACGGCTGCCATTCCCGTGATTTTTGTCACCGCCATGAGCGAAGTGGCCGACGAGCAGCTGGGCCTGGCCTTGGGCGCCGTCGACTACATCACCAAGCCGATTTCGGCGCCCATCGTGCTGGCGCGCATCAAGACGCAACTGGCGATGAAGCAGATGCAGGATTTCTTGCGCGACCAGAACCAGTATTTGGAAACGGAAGTGGAGCGCCGCGTGCAGGAAGTGGCGGCGCTGCAGGACGTCACGATCCACGCCATGGCTTCGCTGGCCGAGACGCGCGACAGCGAGACGGGCAACCATATCCGCCGCACCTCGCACTACCTGAAAGCGCTGGCCGAGAAAGTGCGCGGCCTGCCGCGCTTCCGCGATTTTTTGACGGACAAGAATATCGAACTGCTGTTCAAGACGGCGCCGCTGCACGATATCGGCAAGGTGGGCATTCCCGACCATATCCTGCTCAAGCCGGGCCGTTTCGAGCCGCACGAAATGGCCATCATGAAGACGCACACCACGCTTGGGCGCGATGCCATCCTGGCGGCCGAGCACGAGCTGGGCATCGAGGTCGATTTCCTCAAGTACGCCAAGGAGATCGCCTACAGCCATCATGAAAAATGGGATGGCAGCGGCTACCCGCAAGGCCTGGCTGGCGAAGCCATCCCGATTTCGGCGCGCCTGATGGCGCTGGCCGACGTGTATGACGCCCTGATCAGCCGGCGCATCTACAAGCAGGGCATGGACCATGCGCAGGCCGTGCAGATTATCGTCGAGGGGCGCGGTTCGCATTTCGACGCCGAGATCGTCGACGCCTTCCTGCAGATCCAGGACCAGTTCATCGCCATCTCCCACCGCTATGCCGATGGCGTGTGCGAGATCGCCGACAAGCAGCGGCAGATCGCACCCTTCGCCGAGAACATCAGCTGACTGTCTTGAAGAAGCGCAGCATCTCGCGGCTGGCGTCCGGCCCTTTGCCGTCCGTATAACTGCCGTTATCGCTGCCGCCGGACCAGGCATGGCCGGCGCCGTGGATGACCCAGTGTTCGCCCAGCGGCGAGCCATCGGCCTGGCTGTGCGTGGTGCGCGTGTAGCGGTGGCCATTCGGCACGCTGCCATCGACGGAAGCGGCTTTGGCCGCCTTGCCGCCCGCCTGGCTGCGCACGCCCTGGGCGATCAGTTCATCGCCATTGCGCGGGTTGACGGTGGTGTCGCGGTCGCCGTGGAAAACGATGATGGGCACGCCGCCCGCCGGCGCCTTGCGCTGGGCATTGGGCATGGCACCGCCCTTCATGGCGGCCAGCGCCGACGGCAAGTCCTGCGCCGAAGCGAAGGGCAGACCCGAATGCACGCCGACAGCGGCAAACAGGTCGGGGTACAGGGTGCCGACGATGACGGCCATGGCGCCGCCCGCCGACAGGCCGGCGACAAACACTTCGCGCTCGTTGACCGGGTAGTCGTCGATGACTTGCCGGGCGATGCCGGCGATCAGCGACGGTTCGCCCTGGTCGCGCTGCTGGTCGATGGCGTTGAACCAGTTCCAGCAACGCGAACTGTTGGCGCCCTGCGTCTGCGCCGGGTAGACGACAAAACACTCCTTTTCTTCTGCCAGCGCATTCATTTGCGTGCCGGCGGCAAAATCGTCGGGATTTTGCGTGCAGCCGTGCAGCATCACGATCAGCGGCATGGCCTGGCCATGATAGCTGCTGGGGATATACAGCTTGTACGAACGCGTGCCCGCATGGTTGCGGTACACGCCGTCGATGAATTGCGCGCCGGCGGGTATCTCCGCTGGCGTGGCGGCCGGCGCGTTGAAGCCGGACGGGTGGAAGTTTGGCAGCTCGAAGCTGGGCATGTCGAAGCTGTGCTGGCCCAGGCCTGCCGGCACGCCCAGGCGCGCCATGAAATCCTGCGCGAAGTCCTGCGCCGCCTGCGCTGGTGTGGGGGGCGCGGCGTCAGCTTGCGGTTGCGCTGCCGCAGATGGTGGCGCAGGTGGCTGATTGATATCGCGCATCGGCGGCTGCTGTGTGGACGCCGCCTGCGGCGCCAGGCCGGCGGCGGACAGCGCCTGCTGGATCGCTTCGGTGGCGGCGGCGGGACCGCTGCCCAACAGATTGCGGGTTGCGGCGCGCATCTGCGCCAACATGTTGAGAGGTAGTTTCATGACCATCCTTAACGGTGCCGCGCATCGGCCGGGTCATCGCCGCGAACCAATACGCTAGTGAATTCGCCCTGCGAGCGCCGTCTTGACGACGGTGCTGGCGTGCAGGGCACCTAATACGAAGATCGACTCGATGGTGGCCAGTGCCAGCTCCACGGAGACGTCGCTGGCGATGCTGGCCAGTCCCAGCACCTGTATCTGCAGGCGCTGGCCGGCTGCCTGGATCGCTTCCAGGTCGGCGCGCGAATAATGCTGCATGCCCAATACCAGGCTTTTACGGGCGACGGTTTGTTTCACCACGTCGGCGTGCGTATTGAGTTGATTGCGTATGGCCGTACGGATCAGATCCGTGCGGTTGGAATAAAATCCCTCCTGGACCAGCAGATCGATCTGCCCCAGGTCGATCAAGCCGAGGTTGATCGTGATTTTCTCGGATTCCCCAATTTTGGGCTTGCTGTCTTGCTTGGCCATATCTCTCCAAAAACTCCACGTGGCATCCAATTGCCATCTGTATGGATGGTAGTATAGTTCTGAAATATCTCAAGTCAAGCAGGATCTGGCCTGATCACGCTGTAGGACGGGCTCCCGCAGAGTGAGACGGGGCATAAAATAAATTTCTAAAAGATATATTTTTGATTATTTTTTCATCGGAAAATATGTTGACAGTGTCATTGCAGGGCGATGCCGCCGACTCGCCGGCGTGGTTTCGCGGCATAATGAAAGCCTTCACGTTTACCGATGCCGCTCCATGATGGTCGATACTCCGCCAGCCGTTCCGCTCCCCTTGCCGTCGCCGGTACCGTCGCCCTGCGTCAGCCTGTGCAAGATGAACCGCGGCAGCGGCTTGTGCGAAGGCTGCCTGCGCACGCTCGACGAGATCATCGCCTGGAGCAAGGCCGACGACGACTTCAAGCGCGCCGTGTTGGCCGAATTGCCTGGACGCGAATCCTTGCTCGACTTCGAGCCCGATTACTGAGGAAGCCCATGCCGCGATCGCCAGCGCTGTTCCCCGATTCCATTCAGGTGTTCGAACGCGGCTGGCTGTCGTCGAATAACATCCTGGTCCAGGGCAGGGACGACACGGCCCTGATCGACAGCGGCTATGTCACGCATGCACCGCAAACCCTGGCCCTGCTGCGCCACAGCCTGGCAGGCCGGCCGCTGGACCGCTTGTTCAATACGCACCTGCACTCCGACCATTGCGGCGGCAACGCGCTGCTGCAAGCCGAATACGGCTGCCATACGGCCATTCCCGTATCGGAAGCGGACAAGGTGCGCGCCTGGGATGTCGATGCCCTCAGCTTCCAGGCCACGGGCCAGCAGTGCCCGCGCTTCGGCTTTGACGCCACCGTCTCGCCCGGCGACACGTTGACCCTGGCCGACTTGGCCTGGCAGGCGCTGGGCGCACCGGGCCACGACCCGCACTCGCTGATTTTTTACTGCGGCCAGGAGGGCATCTTGATCTCCGCCGACGCGCTGTGGGAAAACGGCTTCGGCGTGATCTTTCCTGAACTCGATGGCGGCTCCGGCTTTCTGGAAGCGCGTGCCACCCTGGACCTGATCGCCAGCCTGGACGTGCGCGTGGTGATCCCCGGCCACGGGCGGCCATTCACGGATGCCGCCGGCGCCCTGCAGCGCGCGTATTCGCGCCTCGATTACCTGGCGTCCGATCCCGTGCGCAATGCGCAGAACGCCGTGAAGGTGCTGCTGAAATTCCTGCTGCTGGAACGCCAGCGCATCGCCCTCGCCGAGATACCGGCCCTGCTGCGCGGCATGCCAATCTTCGAAGAAGCCAACCGGCGCTTTCTGCGCCAGGAGGCGGCCGCGCTGGCCGAATGGGCCGTGTCCCAGCTGGTGAGGGCCGTAGCGGCGCGCGTCGAGGGTGAGTACTTGCTCAACGAGGGTTGAAGCGGCGGTGCGATAAATTCAGCACGATCGTACTTTTTCTGCACTATAATCAACGTTCAGTGTTTTTTACGTCCGATCAACTTTCCAGCGAGTCCGCCATGGCATTGCCTGTTGCGTTGCAAAACCTCTCCTTACCCGTTATCGCCTCGCCGATGTTCATCGCCAGCGGCCCGGCCCTCGTCGCGGCGCAGTGCAAGGCCGGTATCGTCGGTTCCTTCCCGGCCCTGAATGCTCGTCCCGCTGAATTGCTCGACACGTGGCTGACGGACTTGCAGGCCGAGCTGGCCGCTTTCCAGGCCGCCAACCCGGACAAGAAAGTCGGGCCGATCGCTGTCAACCAGATCGTGCACCAGTCGAACGACCGCCTCGCGCACGACGTGGCAGTGTGCGTGAAACACCAGATCCCCATCATCATTTCCTCGTTGCGCGCGCCGCCCAAGGAAATGCTCGATGCTATCCACAGCTATGGCGGCATCGTGCTGCATGACGTGATTTCGATCCGGCACGCGAAAAAGGCGCTGGAAGCGGGTGTCGATGGCTTGATCCTGGTCGCCAGCGGCGCCGGTGGCCACGCGGGCACCCTGTCGCCGTTCGCGCTGGTGGGCGAGGTGCGCAAATTCTTCGACGGCCCGCTGGCGTTGTCCGGTTCCATCGCCACGGGCGACGCCGTGCTGGCCGCGCAAGCGATGGGCGCCGACTTTGCCTACATCGGCTCGCGCTGGCTGGCGACCAAGGAATCGAACGTCAGCGACGGCTACCGCGACGCCATCGTCGATTCCAGCGCGGCGGACATCGTCTACACGAACCTGTTTACGGGCGTACACGGTAACTACCTGAAAAAATCGATCGAAGCGGCCGGACTCGATCCGGAAGCCTTGCCCGAAGCGGACAAGAGCGCGATGAATTTCGGCTCGGGCAGCGCCAAGGCCTGGCGCGACATCTGGGGCGCGGGGCAGGGCGTGGGCTTGATGGATGACGTGCCGAGCGTGGAAGAGATGGTGGCGCGCCTGAAAGCCGAATACGATGCGGCGCGCGCGCGGTTGAAGCTGTAACTCTGCTGCTGCCGGATGACGCGGCATGCCGCGTCATCCAAGCCATCCTTATTCCTGCTTCAAATCCTCGGGCTTGATGGCCCACAGGCCCGGCAGGTTGCGCCAGTAGCCATAGGCATCCATGCCGAAGCCGACGACGAAGCGGTTCGGGATCACCAGGCCGACGATGTCGGCTTGAACCGGTTTTTTCTTGCCGATGGCCTTGTCGGCAAATACGGCCAGGATGACTTCCGAGGCGCCCATGTCCAGCAGGCGCTGCTTGACGTGTGCCAGGGTTTCGCCTTCGTCGAGAATATCGTCGAGCACGATGACGGTGCGGCCCGCTACATTCGAGCGGGGGATGACTTTCCACACCACTTCGCCACCCTTGTCATCGTCGCCGTAGCGGCTCACGTGGATGTAGTCGAATTCGAGCGGAAAGCTCAGTTGCGGCAGCAGGTTGCCCGTAAATACGACGGCGCCGCCCATCACGCCCAGCACCAGCGGGAACTCTTTCGAATCCTCGGCGTTGAAACGCGTGTTGAGCACATCGGCCATGCGCGTGATCGACGCCTGCACGGCGTCTTGGTCGAACAGCAGTTCCGCGTTCTTGATCAGGTCACGGGCACGGTTGTGATGAAATTCTTGCATGGACTCTTGCATGGCGATGAATGGGGCTGATGGTCAATGCCGGTATTATCCCGCAAATCGGCCTTATTTGTAATCGCGCATGTCGTCGATGATTTTCCCATCCTGCGCCAGGCTGCCCACGGCCACGAGCACCACGTCGCCGCGCAGCTTGGTCAGTTCGCGGATCGAGCCGATGATGGCTTCGGTGCCGCTGGTGTCGAGCGGATCGTCGACTTCGCAATGCAAAGTCATCTCGTCGTTGGCCATGCGCCCCGATACCACCAGCCGTGCTTTTTTGATGTGCGGGTGGCGGCGTGCAATTTCATGCACCTGCGACGGATGCACGAACATGGCGCGCACCTTGGTGGTTTGATCCGCGCGCCCCATCCAGCCCTTGATGCGCGTATTCGTGCGGCCGCACGGCGACTCCGGCGCGTTCGTCAGCACGGCGGACAAGTCTCCCGTGGCGAAGCGGATCAGCGGGTAGTCGGCATTGAAGACGGTGACGACCACTTCGCCTACTTCGCCCGGCGCGACGGGAATGCCGCTGCCCGGATGGACGATTTCCAGCAGCACGTTTTCGTCAACGACCATGCCGGGATTGAGCTTGCCATTGCTGGCCGTTTCATAGGCGATGCTGCCGATGTCGGCCGAGGCATAGGTCTGAAACACGTGCGGCACGCCATTTTCGGCAAACCAGCTGCGCAAGGATTCAGGCAAGGCTTCCGCGCCCATCACGGCCTTGGTGACGCTGCTGATGTCGGCGCCCATTTCGCGCGCCTTCTCGATGATCAGTTTCAGGAATGACGGCGTGCCGATATACGTGTCGGGCTTCAGGTCGACCATCGCCTGCACCTGCATTTCCGTCTGGCCGATGCCGGCCGGGATGACGGTGCAGCCGATGCGCGCGGCGCCGCCTTCGACCATGAAGGCGGCCGGCGTGAAGTGGTACGAAAAGCAGTTTTGCAGCAAGCCGCCGGCGCGCACGCCGGCTGCATACATGGGCCGCGCGAAGCGCCACCAGTCGGGGCCGCGGCCTTCGGGATCGAAGATGGGGCCGGGCGAGACGAACACGCGCGACAGGGCGTTTTTCGGCGTCGTGTTCAAGCCGCCGAACGGCAGTTGCGCGTGCTGCAACTGCTTGAGGTCGGACTTGCGCGTCACGGGCAGCTGCGCCAGCGCGGCGCGGCTGGTGATGTCGGCTGCGTTGACGCCATCGAGGATGCGGGCCCAGCCCGGCGCCTGTTGCGCGCGCGCGATCAGCTGCGGCAGGCCGGCCATCAATTCGCGTTCGCGCGCTTCGGGGGCGCGTGCTTCCAGACTGTCGAGCGTATCGGTCATGTTGCGGATTCTCCAATGTCACGTTGCATTTTTTTCGTCAGCCCCGCAACAATCAGGCTGTATGAGCGCTGCAGCAGGGCGGCCATTTCATCGTCGTCGAGGGCGTCGGGACTGGCGATATGCACCCACTTGGCCCGTGCCAGGTACGGCGCCGGGCGGATGCCGGGGCGGTCCGTCAATTCCAGGAAGCGTTCCGCATCGACCTTGAAGCTCATGCCGCGCGTGCTGTGCGCTTCCGCGCCGCACAGCGCGAACATCCGGCCGCCGACGCAAAACGCCAGCACGTTCGTCCATTTGATGTCTTGCGTCGCGCCGGGAAAGCCGCGGCACACTTGCTTCGCCCGTTCCAGGTCCATGCTTTGCTTCCCGCTTCAGGCCAGCCAGCGCTTGCGGCGGCGGTAGAACTTCATGTCGCGGAAGCTCTTGCGCCCGGCGCTGGACACGCCCAGATAAAACTCCTTGACGTCCTCGTTGCTGGCCAGTTCCTGCGCCTGCCCTTCCATCACGACGCGGCCGTTTTCCAGGATGTAGCCAAAGTCGGCATAGCGCAGCGCCACGTTGGTGTTCTGTTCGGCCAGCAAAAAGGAGACGTTTTCCTTGTGGTTCAAGTCCTTGACGATGCCGAAGATCTCTTCGACGATCTGCGGCGCGATGCCCATCGACGGTTCGTCCAGTAAAATCATCGACGGCTTGGCCATCAGCGCGCGGCCGATGGCGCACATCTGCTGCTCGCCGCCCGAGGTGTAGCCGGCCTGGCTGCTGCGCCGGGTTTTCAGGCGCGGGAAGTAGTGATACACCTTCTCCAGCGCGTCTTTCAGCTCGCCGCGCGACAGGCTGCGCGTGTAGGCGCCCGTCAGGAGGTTTTCCTCGATGGTCAGGTGGCCGAAACAATGGCGGCCTTCCATCACTTGCGACAGGCCCCGCTTCACCAGTTCATTCGGCGTCAATTGATCCACGCGCTCGCCCTTGAACTGGACTTCGCCCTTGGTGACGTCGCCCCGTTCGCCGCGCAGCAGGGTCGAGATGGTTTTCAGGGTGGTCGACTTGCCGGCGCCGTTGGCGCCCAGCAGCGCCACGATCTTGCCTTGCGGCACTTGCAGCGACACGCCCTTCAGGACCAGGATCACGTGGTCGTAGATGACTTCGATATTGTTCACCGACAGGTAGGGCGGCGGCGCGTCCGGCTTGGTCGGGGCTTGCGTGGCAGTGTGGGTCATGGCTGCTTCTTTAAAATGTTCAACACGGGACCGGCGTTGGCCGGTCCGGTTCCTCTCGCCTACGGCATTACTTCATGCACGCCGGCGTGATCTTTTTCTCTTCCGCGTACTTGTTCGAGGATTCCTCGACCAGCTTGCGCACCAGGGCCTTGTCGCCGACGATCCACTTCGGCGTGATGGCGGTCCACTTCTTGCCATCCCACTGCTGCACCTTCACGGCGCCCGAGCCTTCATGGTCGTCGCAGCTGGTCTTCACGGTAGGGAACATGCCCAGCGCACCGACGGCCTTCTGGCGTGCATCGTCGACGTTCAGGTTTTCCAGGCCCCAGCGCATCTGTTCGCCCGTGATCGGTTTGCCCTTGCCGAATTTTTCCTGCGCCGTGCGGATCGCTTCCACCCACAGGATGCCGGCCGTCACGCCGCGCATGTGGTAGACGGAGCCGATGCGCGACTGGTCGGACAGGTTGCCCTTGCCGGACGCGTAGAGTTTCTTGCGGATGTCATCGAGTACGGGGTAGTTGCCCGGCGTATTGAACGTCATCGCCGTGTAGCCCTTGGCCGCGTCGCCCGATGGAATCGTGTCTTCCTCGGAGCCGGCCCACCAGACGCCCAGCATTTTGTCGCGCGGGAAGCCGTTGCGCTGCGCCGTTTTGATGGCGACGGAATTCATCACGCCCCAGCCCCACAGGATCACGTGGTCCGGCTTGGCCTGGCGGATTTGCAGCCATTGCGATTGCTGTTCGCTGCCAGGCGGCGCGACGGGAATTTTCACCAGTTCGAAGCCGTACTGTTTCGACAGCGCTTCGAGCACGGGCAGCGGCTCCTTGCCGAAGGCCGAATCGTGGTACAGGTGGACGATTTTCTTGCCTTTCAGCTTGTCCATGCCGCCATCCTTGTCGCCCAGGTACTTGATCATGGCGGCGGCCTGGCTCCAGTAGCTGGAGATCAGCGGATACACGTAGGGGAAGACTTTGCCGTTGGCGGCGTCCGAGCGGCCGTAGCCGATCATCGTCATGGGGATCTTGTCTTGCGCTACGCGGTCCAGGATGCCGTAGGCGACGCCCGTGGACAGGGTTTCCACCAGGGTGGCGCCGCCCTGCTTGGTTTTCAGGCGTTCATAGCACTCGACGCCGCGCGAGGGGTTGTATTCGGTTTCGCATTCTTCCCAGCTGATCTTCACGCCATTGACGCCGCCGGCCTGGTTGACCAGGTTGAAGTAGTCGATGATGCCGCCGTAGAAACCGGAGCCGCCGGCCGCGTAGGGACCCACGCGGTAGGATGGCAGGGCGATGTACTGCTCCTTGTCCTGCGCCTGCGCGCTGCCGGCCATGGTGAGTGCGGTACTGGCGATGGCGGCGGCCAGCATGAGCGATTTGATGTGTTTCATTGTGTCTCCTCTTGTTTTATTTGGTATTCAAGTGAACCGACATCCAACTGCGAAGTAAAACCGTTAATGGGGGAAGGGCCAGAGTCTCAACTTTTCCTTCGCGATCTGCCACAGCCTGGCCAGGCCGTGCGGCTCGACGATCAGGAAGAAGATGATCAGCGCGCCGAATACCATCAGTTCCAGGTTCGAGGCCACGCTGGTCGGCAATGCCAGCCCATGCGCGATGGTGTTCAGGAAGACGGGCAGCAGCACGATGAAGGCCGCGCCGAGGAAGGAACCGAGGATCGAACCGACGCCGCCGATGATGATCATGAACAGGATGCGGAAGGACAGGTCCAGGTTGTACGCTTCCGGTTCCACCGTACCCAGGTAGGCGTATGCATACAGCGCGCCGGCCACGCCGCAGTAGAACGAGCTGACGGCAAATGCCAGGAGCTTGGTGCGCATCAGGCGGAAACCGATCACCTCGGCCGCCATGTCCATGTCGCGCACGGCCATCCAGGAGCGGCCCACGTTCGAGCGGATCATGTTCTTGGCCAGCAGCGCCATGCCGGCCACGATGGCCAGCACCAGTAGGTATTTGCTTTGCGGCGTATCGAACTGGTAGCCGAGGATGGTCATCTTCTGCACCGTGATGACGCCCGAGGAGCTGTAGTTGGTGAGATACGGGATCTTGGTCAGGCACCAGACGACAAAAAACTGCGTCGCCAGGGTGGAGGCGGCCAGGTAAAAGCCGCGGATGCGCAGGGAGGGCAGACCGAAGGCGATGCCCACCATGGCCGCGCACAGGCCGCCGAGGATGAACGACACGAGCAGCGGCAATCCCGGCAGGCGGGCCATGAAGTTATACGAGGCGAACGCGCCCACGGCCATGAAGGCGGCCGTGCCCAGCGACAGCTGGCCCGCGTAACCGGTCAGGATGTTCAGGCCCAGCGCCGCCAGGGCGAAGATCAGGAAGGGGATCAGGATCGCCGACAGCATGTAGGGCGAGGCGAAATACGGCAGGAGGAAGACGGCGACGAGGAGCGTGGCCGTCAGCGCCAGGCGGTCTTGTCGGATCGGGAAAATCTGGTTGTCAGCCTGGTAGCTGGTCTTGAATTGTCCTGCTTCACGGTAAATCATGGCGTGTCCTTTGTGATGGGTGCGTCGTATGCATCATGCGGCGGCGGTGCGGCGTCAGATGCGCCGGATGATCTTCTCGCCGAACAGGCCTTCCGGACGCACCAGCAGGAACAGCAGGGCCAGCACATACGGGAACCAGCCTTCGATGCCGCCGCCCACCATGGGGCCCAGATAGACTTCGGCCAGCTTTTCCGACGCGCCGATGATCAGGCCACCGACGATGGCGCCCGGCACCGAGGTAAAGCCGCCGAGGATCAGCACGGGCAGCGCTTTCAGGGCGATGAAGGTGAGGGCGAATTGCACGCCGTTGCGCGCACCCCACAGCAAGCCGGCCACCATGGCCACCAGGCCCGCCACGCCCCACACCACAGCCCAGATGCGCTGCAGCGGGATGCCGACCGCCAGTGCCGCCTGATGGTCGTCGGCGACGGCGCGCAGGGCGCGGCCCACCTTGGTTTTCGAGAACAGCAAGGCCAGGCAAATCACCAGCAGCGCGCAGATGCCGGCCGCCATCAGGTCGAACTGCGAGATGTTGATGTCGAAGCGGTCCATCAGGAATTGCATCGGCACGTCTTCGATGGGCAGGTCCAGCTTGTGCACTTGCGAGCCCCACATCAGCTGCGCCAGGCCTTCGATGAAAAAGGTCAGGCCGATGGTGGCCATGAACAGCGTGATTTCGGGCTGGTTGACGAGCGGGCGCAAGACCACGCGCTCGATGGCCATGCCCAGTACGATCATGGTGAGCATCGTCAGCGGGATGGCCAGCCACAGCGACAGGCCGAACTTGTCCATGATGCCGACGCAGGTGAGGGCGGCGAAAAACACCATCGCGCCCTGCGCAAAATTGAATACGCCCGAAGCCTTGTAGATCAGCACGAAGCCGATCGCCACCAGCGCGTACATGACGCCCGACAGCAGGCCGCCGATCAGCACTTCAAAGAAAAAATTGATATTCATGGCTATTCCTCGTCTAGTGCGCCACGCCGAGATAGGCGTTGATGACATCCTGGTTGCTGCGCACCTCGTCGGGCGTGCCGTCGCCGATCTTCTTGCCGTAATCGAGCACCACCACCCTGTCGGAGATATCCATCACCACGCCCATGTCATGTTCGATCAGCACGATGGTCGTGCCCAGCTGGTCGTTGACGTCGAGGATGAAGCGGCACATGTCCTGTTTTTCTTCCACGTTCATGCCGGCCATCGGTTCGTCCAGCAGCAGAATTTCCGGTTCCGCCACGAGGGCGCGGCCCAGCTCCACCCGTTTTTGCAGGCCGTAGGGCAGGCGCCCCACGGGCGTCTTGCGGATGGCCTGGATTTCCAGGAAGTCGATGATTTCCTCGGCCTTCTTGCGGTGCTCGATTTCCTCACGCCGCGCCGGGCCCCAGTACAGGGCTTGCAAGAGAAAATTCGACTTCATCTTCAGGTTGCGCCCCGTCATGATGTTGTCGAGCACCGTCATGCCCTTGAACAGGGCGATGTTCTGGAAGGTGCGCGCGATGCCGGACTTGGCAGCCTGGTAGCAGTCCATGCCGCGCCGGTGTTCGCCCCGGTAGATGATTTCTCCCTGCTGCGGACGGTACACGCCATTGATCACGTTGAGCATCGAGCTTTTGCCCGCGCCGTTCGGGCCGATGATGGCGCGGATTTCATGCTGTTTGACGTCAAACGAGATGTCGGTCAGGGCTTTCACGCCGCCGAACGACAGTGAGATGTTCTTCAGGTCGAGGATCACGGGGCCCGTCTTGCGGGCCGTGCCGAAATGGGCGTCGGGTTCGTTCATTTGCATCGTGCTGTGCTCCATCATGCGGCCAGGCCCTGGGGCCGGTACGTTTTGCTGTCCCAGATCTGCAGGTTGGCGCTGGTCGAGCCAAGGCGGCCATCCTCGAATTTCACCTGGGTCTCGATGTATTGCGTTGCCTTGCCTTCATACAGGGCGGAAATGAGCACCGCGTACTTTTCGGCGATGAATTTGCGGCGCACCTTGCGCGTGCGCGTCAGCTCGTCGTCGTCCGGGTCGAGTTCCTTGTGCAGCACCAGGAAGCGGTGCACCTGCGTGCGGTCCATCAGCGGGTCGGCTGCCAGTTCCGCGTTGACTTGCTCGATGCAGTCGCGGATCAGGCCATAGGTCTCGGCGCGCGCCGCCAGGTCGGTGTAGCCGGAGTAGGCGATGCCGCGCCGTTCGGACCAGTTGCCCACCGCTTCGATGTCGATGTTGATGAAGGCGCACACCTGGTCGCGCGCATGGCCGAAGGCCACCACTTCCTTGATGAAGGGGAAGAACTTGAGCTTGTTTTCGATGTAGTTGGGCGCGAAGATGGCACCGCAATTCATCTTGCCGACGTCGGCCGCGCGGTCGATGATTTTCAGGTGGCCTTCGCCGTCGAACACGCCCGCATCGCCCGTATGGAAATAGCCGTCGTCGTCGATCACTTCGGCGGTGGCGTCGGGCCGCTTGAAGTAGCCGCTCATGGTGGCGGGCGACTTCACCAGCACTTCGCCATTGGCCGCCAGCTTGACTTCCACGCCTGGCGCCGGCAAGCCGACGCTGTCGAACTTGATATTGCCGTCCGGTTGCAAACATACATAGGCGCAGGTTTCGGTGGAACCGTACAATTGCTTGAGGTTGACGCCGATGGAGCGGTAGAAGCGGAACAGGTCGGGGCCGATGGCGGCGCCGGCCGTGTAGGCGACGCGCACGCGCGACAGTCCCAGCACGTTTTTCAGCGGGCCGTAGACGAGCAGCTCGCCCAGCTTGTAGCTGAGGCGGTCCGCCAGCGAGACTGGCTTACCATCCAAGATCTGCGCGCCGCAGCGCTTGGCCACGTCCATGAAATGGCTGAACATGTGGCGCTTGATGCTGCTGGCGTCTTCCATGCGTATCATCACGCTGGTGAGCATGTTCTCGAACACGCGCGGCGGCGCAAAGTAGCAGGTGGGGCCGATTTCGCGCATGTCGATCATCACCGTGTCGCCCGATTCGGGGCAGTTGACGGTGAAGCCGGCCACCATGGCTTGCGCCAGCGAGAACAGGCAGTCGCCCACCCACGCCATGGGCAGGTAGGACAGGATGTCTTCCTCGTCGGTGAGCTGATCGAAGGCGACGCCGCCAACGCCTGCGGCCAGCAGCGCCGTGTGGCTCTGGCACACGCCCTTCGGCTTGCCCGTGGTGCCCGAGGTGTACAGGATCACGGCGGAGTCGCTGCCCTGGCCCGCTGCCACGGCGGCGTCGAAAAAGCCCGGATGTTCGCGGTCGTACGCGCGGCCCAGCGTCTGCAGTGCCGCAAACGACATCAGTTCCGGCTGGCGGTAATGGCGCATGCCCCGTTCATCGTCATAGGCGATGTGGGCGACGTGCGGATACAGGGCCTTAAGTTCGAGCAGCTTGTCGACCTGCTCCTGGTCTTCGACGATGGCGTAGCGGATTTCCGCATCCTGCAGCACATAGGCCATGTCGGCGGCCGGCGCGTCCTGGTACAGTGGCACGGGCACGCCGCCGAGGCTTTGCGCAGCCAGCATGGCCCAGTACAGGCGGGGACGGTTGTCGCCGATGATGGCCAGGTTCATGCCGCGCTGGAAGCCGATGGCGGCCAGGCCGCAGGCCAGCGCGCGCACCTCGTCGTTGACCTCGCGCCAGGTCCAGGTTTGCCAGATGCCCAGGTGTTTTTCGCGAAAGGCGGGCTTGTCGGATCGTACGGTCCCGTGTTGCAATAAGCGCCGCGGAAAAGTCGGCATTGTTGCTGTGGTATTCGTTTGCACCAGTGTCTCCCTGTTGCTTGTCTCAGGCCCCACCTCGTTGGATGGCGCTCTGTGTTTTTTATGTGTAAGGCGTTTGTGCAATGATAGTAGCTTGCGTTAGTTTGCCAAGTTGTCTTTTCGGGGACATTTACCCACTTTTCGATGGTGCATCGCACAATGACCTACCCTGATATCAGTCTCAAGGATGCCGTGCGCGCGGCCAACTGGGCGCAGCTGCTCGATCCCGTGCAAATGGCCCGGGTCGAAGCGGATGTGTTCGAGACTTTCGTGCCGAAAGGCGGCTTTGTCTGCCGCAAGGGCGAGCCGGTGGACAACTGGATCGGCGTCATCAGCGGCATGGTCAAGATGAATAATTTTTCCGCCTCCGGCAAGGCCATGACCTTCATCGGCGTGCCGCCCGGCAGCTGGTTCGGCGAAGGTTCATTGCTGAAGAATGAAATCCGCAAATATGACACCATGGCCCTGCGCGATACGCGCGTAGCGCGCCTGCCCGGCGCCACCTTCCACTGGCTGCTGGAAACGAGTTTGCCGTTTACGCGCTTCCTGCTGATGCAGCTCAACGAGCGCCTGGGCCAGTTCATCGGCATGGTGGAAAACGAACGCCTGCTGGACCTGAACACGCGCGTGGCGCGCTGCTTGGCGTCGATGTTCAACTCGCACTTGTACCCTGGCGTGGAGACGCTGGTGCAGCTGTCGCAGGAGGAAATCGGCCTGCTGTCGGGCTCTTCGCGCCAGCGCGCCAACCAGGCCTTGCAGGTGCTGGAAAAGAAAGGCTTGCTGCGCCTCGATTACGGCGGCATCCGCGTGCTGGACCTGGAAGGCTTGCGCCGCTACGAGGCCGATGATGCCATCTGAGACCACGCGTGCCGCAGCCCTGCGCGTACGCCTCGATGGCGGCTTTGTCGAGCATGCGCGATTCGCGGGGCCGCCCGTCGATTTCAACGACTGGACACCGGAAGAACTGGGCGCCATCTGGGGGGCGTTGCATCGCGCGGCGCGCTTCGGCCATGACGATACGGCGCGGCGCGAGCTGGCGACGGCGCTATTGGCACAAGCGACCAGCATGAACATGGCGCCGGCGCTGGCAGGCGCCATGTTCCTTGATGCGCTGGACGCGGCCGGCGATTACAACCGGGAATGGGAGTATGTCATCGGCTGTCTGGCTTGCCTGCAGGGCGAGGCACCGGCAGGCACGGCGGGGCAGGCGCGGCGCATTCTCGGCAAAACCTCGGGCTGGGCCGAGTGCCCCTACCAGGCCTACCTGCTGGCGCGCCTTGCTGGCGGCGACGCCCCTGCGCAATTTGCGCAGGCAATGGAGGATCGTCACGCCCTTTATCCGATGCCATTGACCTTGCATGAATTGGAATTGCTGCCGCAGTTGGCGCCAGCGTCCCTGTTGGCGCTGGCCGGCTCGCGCTACAGCGGCCACTGGAGCCGCGACAGTATCGGCGAGGCCGATCCCGCCGTCGTGCTGGCCGACGATGCGGCGTATGTCGAATTTGCGCGCACGATACTGGAACAGGCGGCACGCCATATCGCCGCCATCCATGACGGCGGCGTGCCGTATGCGGCCGATGCCGCCTTTGCCACGGCAGACTCTCAGGTGCTGGCGCGCGCCGCGCGGGTCGCCGCCTATCGCGATGATGCATGGTTCAGGCCCGTGATCACCGTCTTGCTGCCCTTGGTATGCGTCGCGCCCGGCACGGCCAAGAGCGCGCCGTCGCAGTCGTTGGCGATGGCGCTGGGCCATGCGGTGGAAACCATCCCCACGCCGGAAAGTTTGCTGGCCCTGCGCACGGCGCTGGCGCAGGTGCGCCATGCGGGCATCCACAAGAAGCTGGAACGCAATCTGAAACCGGCCGAACGGGCGCTAGCCGAACGGCCCGATATCGCCTGGAGGATCGGCATGCCCGGTCCTATGGGCAAGCGGCGCCAGGCCCTGCTGGCGCGTCGCCTGGAAGCGGGCTATGCCAGCGACGTGCGTCTGGGGCTGGATCAATGGCGCGCCTTGCGCGACGATGCCGATATCGATACGGTGGCGCGCGCGCTGGTCTGGCGCACGGGCGACGGCCAGGCTTTCATGCTCGATGGCGAGGGTGCCATCGATGCATGGGGGCAGCCGGCGGATGTGCCGCTGCAGGGAGAAGGCGAAATCGGCCTGTGGCATCCCCTGCACGGCAGCGGAGAGCAGCGCGCCGCCTGGCAGGCGCTGGTTACACAGCGGCGCGTGCGCCAGCCGCTGCGCCAGGTGTATCGTGAAATATATGCACCGCCCGGCGACGGCAGCGCCCCATTTTCCGGTTACCAGCTGTCGCTGCCTACCTTGCTGGGACTGGCCCGCCGCGAAGGCTGGCGGCTGGACGACGATGAAGGCTTGTCGCGCGGGTTCGGCGCCTGGCGCGTATTGCTGCGCCTCGAGGGACGCGTCTATCCAGGCGCGGGCGGCGCCTGCAGGTCCAACGGGCTGGCGCCCGCGCAGATGATGCCGCTGGCGCCTGTGGCCTATTCGGAAGCGTGCCGCGCGGTGGATCTGCTGGTCAGCGCCAGCGCGTTGGCGCTGGTGGAAGAAGAGCAAAGCATGCAGCGCAAAGAGCGCTTGTCTTATCTGGCCAACTTGCCCCCGGGGCCGATGGCGGGCATGCGGCGCATCGTGCTGCGTCAGGTGTTTGCGCAGCAGATCGAAACAGGGCGCATGGCGCTCGAGCCCCGTCACCTGATGGTGGGCAGGCACGCGATCCACCTCACCACCGGCAGGGTCACGCTGGACGGCGCCGAGGTGGCGACCGAGGTGGTCGCGAAGGGGAACAAGCTGGGCGCCGTGCCGTGGCTGCCTTACGACGAGGCGCTGCTGGAAAAAATCGCCGCTACCGCCGGGGTGCTGCTGGCGCTGCACTGAGTGCAGCCCGGCTGCTAATCGCGGTATCATAGGCACTTCCCAGCACCGCTCCATTTTCGCACCCATGCAGACATCTGACCAAGCCACTCCCGCCTCCCGTTTGTCGCAACTGCGCAGCGCCATGCGCGCGCAGCATATCGACGCCTGCATCGTGCCCTCGGCCGACCCGCATTTGTCCGAGTACCTGCCGGCCCGCTGGCAGGGCCGCGAGTGGCTGTCGGGCTTTACGGGGTCGGTCGGCACCCTGGTCGTGACGCAGGAGTTTGCCGGCGTATGGACCGATGGCCGCTACTGGGAACAGGCGGAAGACGAACTGGCCGGCAGCGGCATCGTCCTGAAGAAAATCCCATCCGGCGCCAGCGTGCTGTATATCGACTGGCTGGGCGAAACCATGCGGCCGGGACAGACGGTAGCCGTCGACGGCGCCGTGCTGGGCCTGGCCAATGCGCGCCTGCTGCAGCAGGCGCTGGGGGAGCAGGTTACCCTGCGCACGGACACCGATGTGCTGCAAGCCGTGTGGCCGGATCGCCCGGCCATGCCCGCCGCCCCCGTGGTTGAACATGCGGCCGCGTATCCCTCGCTGTCGCGCACGCAAAAACTGGCGGCCCTGCGCGCCAGCATGGCGGCCCAGGGCGCCAGCCACCATGTGATTTCCACCCTCGACGATATCGCTTACCTGTTCAACCTGCGCGGCGCGGACGTCAACTACAACCCCGTCTTCCTCGCGCATGCGCTGGTGGGACCCGAGCGCGCCACCCTGTTCGTCGCCGACGGCAAGGTGCCGGCGGCCCTGCGCGCCATTCTGGAAGAGCAGGGCGTGGACGTGGCCGCCTATGACCGCACGGCTGCCGCGCTGGCCGCCTTGCCGGCCGGCGCCACCTTGCTGCTCGACCCGCGCCGCATCACGTTCGGCACGCGCCAGGCCGTGGCCGATGGCGTGCAGGTGGTCGAATCCATCAACCCGACCACCCTGGCCAAGTCGCGCAAGACGGATGGCGAAGCGGCGCACGTGCGCGCCGCCATGGAGCAGGATGGCGCCGCCCTGTGCGAGTTTTTCAGCTGGTTAGATCGCACCCTGGCCGACCCGCAACGTGCGCCGTTGACGGAAATCGGCGTCGACGAGCACCTGACGGCTGCCCGCGCCCGCCGCGCCGGGTTTGTCAGCCCCAGTTTCGGCACCATCGCCGGCTTCAATGCGCATGGCGCCATCATGCATTACCACGCCCATGCGGATTCGGCCGCCACTATCGAAGGCGACGGCTTGCTGCTGATCGACTCGGGTGGCCAGTATTGGGGCGGCACCACGGATATCACCCGCGTGGTCCCCGTCGGCGCGATCACGGCCGAGCACAGGCGCGATTTCACCCTGGTCTTGCGCAGCATGATCGCGCTGTCGCGCGCGCAATTCCCGCGCGGCGTGAAGTCGCCCATGCTCGATTCCATCGCCCGCGCGCCCCTGTGGGCCGAAGGCATCGACTTCGGCCACGGCACGGGCCACGGCGTGGGCTTCTTCCTCAACGTGCATGAAGGGCCGCAATCGATTTCGCAGTCCGCCATGCCGGAGCCGCAGACGGCCATGGAACCGGGCATGATCACCTCCGTCGAGCCGGGCATCTACCGTCCCGGCCAGTGGGGCATCCGCATCGAGAACCTGGTGCTGAACGTTCCCGCGGGGACGACGCCCTTCGGCGAATTCCTGTGCTTCGAAACCTTGACCCTGTGCCCGATCGACACGCGCTGCGTGGAACGTTCGCTGCTGCGCGATGACGAAGCGGCCTGGCTGAACGACTATCACGCCACCGTGCGTGCGCGCCTGGCGCCGCACCTGGCCGCGCCGGCCGATGCGCCTGCGCTGGCGTGGCTGGAACAGCGCACGGGAGCCATCTGATGCGCTCGACCCGCGCCACGTCCGCCATTGAGCGGCTCAAGGAACGCACCGGCCACCGCCTCTACACGATGGCGCGCACGGGCGATGAACTGTTCTTCCTCACGGAAGGCCCGGGCTTGCCGCCCCTGTGCCCGCCGCTGGAACTGGACGCCTTTGTCGCCTTCGTGAATGGCCTGGGACCGCAAAAGGCGCGCCGCGTCAGCAAGCTCGATGTGGCGTTTGAAAAGCAGTTGACGAAAAAGCCCCAGGACTAAATGCCGACCATCGACTTCCTGCGCGCCTACTGGTCGCCGGCCGAGCTGGCGACGAATGGCGTGATCCTGCTGAACTTGCTTGGCGCACTGCTGCTGGGCTTGCTGGTGGGATATGAGCGCTCGTATCACGGGCGCGCGGCCGGCATGCGCACCTACAGCCTCGTCTGCATGGCCTCGGCCGCGCTGACGGTGCTGGGCGGCTATCCGGAGTTCTGGTACGGCGGCCATGGCGCCATCGTCGGCAGCGACCCCACGCGCGTCATCCAGGGCATCGTCACGGGCGTGGGTTTCCTCGGCGCCGGCGTGATCATGCGCGAGGGCTTCAATATCAGCGGCCTGACGACGGCTGCCTCGATCTGGGCCTCGTCCGTGATCGGCATCATGGTCGGCATCGGTTTTTATCTGTCGGCCATGGGTCTGGCCTTCCTGTGTGCGATGGCGATGATTTTCCTGTCAAAACTGGAGAACTGGCTGCCGTCGCGCCACGCGGTGGCCATCACCATGCGCTTCAAGCGCGATTTCATTCCGCGCGAAGATGCGCTGCGGCGCATGGCGGCCAAGCGCGGCTACGACATCGCCGGCGGCTCGCTGACCATCGGCAGCACGGACGGCATGCAGGAATGGCGTTTTGTTGCCATCGCGCATGGCAAGAACACGGGCGCCAGCCTGTCGGCCATGTCGGCCGAACTGGCCGCCTTCGAAGGCATCGCCGGCTTCCAGCTGTCGCATGCCCGCAACTGATACGGATGCCGAGAGGATGGACATGGATGCACAGGCTCAAGAGGTACTCGATTTCTGGTTCCTGCCGCCGGATAACCCCGACTACGGCCAGTCGCGCGTGGAATGGTTCCGCAAGGATGACGGCTTCGATGCGCAGATACGCGAACGTTTCGGCGCGCTGATCGATGCCGCCATCGACGGCGGCTTGCGCGCGTGGGACACGGCGCCGCACGGCGCGCTGGCGCGCCTGATCGTACTCGATCAATTCACGCGCAATGTGCATCGCGGCACGCCGCGCGCGTTTGCCGGCGATGGCCAGGCGCTGGCGCTGGCCGTCGCCTTGACGGACGCGGGGCAGGACCGCCAGCTGCCGCCGATGCTGCGCGCTTTTGTCTACCTGCCGTTCGAGCACGCGGAAGACCTGGCCATGCAGGCGCGCGCCGTCGAGCTGTTCCAGCTGCTGTCGCAGGCGCAGCCCGGCTTTGACGGCATGCTCGATTACGCCGAGCGCCACCAGGAAGTGATCGCCCGCTTTGGCCGCTTCCCGCACCGCAACGCCATCCTCGGCCGCGCCTCCACGCCGCAAGAGCTGGAATTTTTGCGCCAGCCGGGATCGAGCTTCTAGAAAATCGCCATGAACGTTACCCTCAATATCATCGGCGCCGGCCATGTGGGCCGTGTGCTGGGCCGTTTGTTCGCCCGCGTGGATGGCACGCAGGGCGGAGCAATCCTGGTGCAGGACGTGCTGACGCGCTCGATGGCGTCGGCGCAGGCGGCTGTCGATTTCATCGGTGCCGGCACTCCCGTCGCCAGCTATGCGGCCTTGCGGCGCGCCGATGTCACCATGCTGGCCGTCTCCGACGACCAGATCGGCCCGGCCTGCGCGGCGCTGGTGGCCGAGGGACGCCAGGCGGGCGCCATCGTGTTCCACTGCAGCGGCGCGCTGGCCTCGAACGTGCTGCTGGCCGCCACGCAGGCCGGCGCCTTTGTCGCCAGCGCGCACCCGATCCGCAGCTTTGCCGACCCGCAGCAGGTGGCCGCCACCTTTGACGGCACGTTTTGCGGCGTCGAAGGCGATCCGCTGGCGCTGGCCTTCCTCACGCCCGCCTTGAACGCCATCGGCGCGCGTCCCGTGCCCATCGACCCGGCCGCCAAGACCCTGTATCACGCCGCCGCCGTCTTCGCCAGCAATTACCTGGTGACGGTGCTCGATGCCGCCTTGCGCGCCTACCAGGCGGCCGGCATTCCCGAGCCCGTGGCGCGCGAACTGGCCCAGCCCCTGGTGACGGAAGCGGTGGCGAACGTGTTCCGCCTGGGCGCCGCGCCCGCGCTGTCCGGCCCCATCGCGCGCGGCGACTCTGCCACCGTGCAACGCCAGCAGCTGGCCGTGCAAAGCTGGGATGCCGCCACGGGCGAGTTGTACCGGGCGCTGGTGGCGCCCACGCAGGATCTGGCCAGGCGCAAGCGCGGGGGATGACTCAGGCGGCGTGCACGCCGTTGCGGCCGTGATGCTTGGCCTGATACAAGGCGCTGTCGGCGCGCGAGAAGAAGGCCGACTCGCTTTCCTCTGGTCGGTACTCGGCCACGCCCAGGCTGATCGTCACGGGCAGTTGCGGCGCGGGCAGGCCGAAATCGTGGCGTTCGACGGCGGCGCGCAGGTTTTCCGCCACTTCCGCCGCTTGCGCCAGGCTGCAATTGTTTAGCAGTACCAGGTATTCCTCGCCGCCCCAGCGCGTGATGACGTCGCTTTCTCGCACGGTGGCGCGCGCCACGTCGGCCACGCCACGGATCACCTTGTCGCCCCACAGGTGGCCGTGGGTATCGTTGACGCGCTTGAAGAAGTCGATGTCGAACAGGATGGCGGACATCGGTTGTTCGTTGCGTTTGGACAAGAGCATGGCGCGCTGGAACAGCAATTCCAGCGATTGGCGGTTCAATAGCCCCGTCAGCGCATCCGTCGAGGCGATGCGTTCGATGCGGCGCTGGTAGCGGTTCACCGTCAGCAGGGTCAATACCAGCACCAGCAGGGTGACGCCAAAGCTGATGGCCAGGTTGAAGATGAAGACGCGCTGCAGCGACTGGACTTCGTCGCTGACATTCTGCTCGACCACCAGGTACCAGCCCAGTTCGGGAATGAAGCGCGAGTTGACGAGGATTTGCGCGCGCCCCAGCTGGTACGACAGGTGCGTCGGTTCGCTCTGGTGGTTGATGATTTGCTCGGCAATGGCGTTCACGCCGGGCAGGCTGCGGATATTGCCGTGCCCGTTGCGCATGGTCTTGCCCGCCAGCACCAGAGCGCCGGCGCCGTCGACAAAATAGATGTTGCGGTGGAAGCGCGCCTGGTAACGGTCGATGATGTGGCTCATGGTGGCCAGGGTCAGGCCGATGCCGGTGGCGCCGATGAACTGGCCGTCGTAGTCGTAGACGCGGTGGTTGATGAAGATGGTCATGCTGTCGCGGTTGGCCATGTCCACGTCGACATTCGTTTCATAGTCGGTGGTGTCCATGGCGCGCACGCGGTAGTACCAGATGTCGCGCGTGGCTTGCGGGCTGACGGATTTCAGGGTGCCTTCCGCATAGTAATATTTGCTGCTCTTGTCCGAGACGAGAAAGCTGGTGATGGCGCCGTATTTCTTCTTGACCTCGGCCAGGTAGCGCACGATCTGTTCCGGCTTGTTTTCGCCGGCGAGTATCCAGTCGCGCACGAAGGTGTCGTGCGCCATCAGCGAGGAAATGAAGACGGGGCGCAGCATGTCCTTCTGGATTTCGGAATAGATATTGTCGCCCGTCAATGGCAAGGTCTGGTCGGCGATGCCGTGCTCGATGGCCTGGCGCGAAGCCAGGTAGCTGGCCAGGCTGGTGGCCATGAAGCCCGCCCCCAGGATCAGGGTCAGGAGTATGAGCAGGCGGTACTTGATCGACAGAAGACGCATGGAGACGAGGGGTGGCCGGCGGGAAGGCAATCGTGATGCAAGCCAAAAGTATGCAGCAGGCTGGGTATTGGCGCAATGATAACTGGCTTTATTGACAATTTACCTTGGCGAACGCAACAAGATAACCACGACTTACCAAATAAAAGTGCCGATTTGTCGACAAAGATGCAAATTAGCAATAAGATTTGACGAGGGGAATCATTGCGCACCGCCCCTGTCTTGCCGCCCGTTTCAGGCGCGGGACATTACGCGCAGGGAGTGTTGTATGTTATTTTTAAAGAGTACGTCCGTCAGCAAGGCCCCCGGCATCTACGAGGTCGACATCGCCGCGAAACCACCGGGCAAGACCTTCGGCATTTTTCTCGCCACCGATCCCGACCATCCACCGCATGCCTTGCTGGGACAATTGAAGGCGCTCGGCTTCGAGAACACCTATAGTTCGCCCTACCTGCACAAGGATGCGGGCAAGGTGCTGGACCTGCATTTCCAGAAGGATGGCACGGACATCTTCAAGGGCTGGAAAACCGAGGAATGCACGCACAACCTGGCGGCCATCACGGCGCTGTTCGAGGAACACGGCATCACCATCTCGCCGCGCGTCATGTCGATGGCGGAAGCCTACGCCTAAACGCCTATCAAAACCTACTGCGCGTCGGTATAGGCGGCCTGCGATGCTCACTGTGCATTCGCACAGCTCCGCTTCTCAGCCACCTCTCCCTTCCGCTCGCTACGGTTTTGTTTGGCGTTGTTTTAAGTAGCGTCAACCCGCCTCCACGCCGATGTGATACAGCGCCCACGGGCAGCTGGCGAACCGTTCGGCCAGGGGCAGGGCCGCCACGGCGGCGATGCGGTCCGCATCGTGGATCGCCCATAGCGGCCCCAGGCCGCCCAGCGCCATCGCCTGCCCGTCCAGGTGGGTGGCGACGATAAAACGCTGTGCGCGCGCCTGCGCCACGGTCAGCGCCGCCGCATAGCCATCCACGGCCCGCAGCAGCAGCCGCACGGCATCGTCCTCGGGCGCGCCGGCCGCCTTCAATACGTCGACCAGCAGCGGCCCGCGCAGGGCATGCGCCTTGCCATCGTATTCCAGGGTGGGGTGGATGGTGCGCGCCGGCAAGTTCGCCAGCGCCGCAAAGTCGAAGGCCCGCGCCCGCTCAAAACTGATCTTTTGCTTGTGCATCATCTGGTCGCGCACGGCGTCGAACGGACCCCGGTTCGGCTTGTCGATGCTGCCCGTGATGGTCAGCAGGGCGGGACCGCGCAGGCCGGCGGGCGCCGCCCGGGCGATGGCGGGCAAGGCCGCGGCGGCCATGCCGGCGGCGAGAAACTGGCGTTTGTACATGCACTTCTCCTCTGGACTGAAAATCGCTAATGCTCTTAAGTCTATCTTAAGTTCGCTCAACGGTGCGTATTTTACGGTTATTGTCAGTTTGCAATGTCAGCTTACATCTTGTCACAGTTCTTACGGAATGGAGAAAGACGTAGCTTTTTTCGGCTGTTATTGTGTAGTCATCGCACTTCGCTGAACTGCGAATCCAGGCACCATTCACTAATTGAGAGAGAGAACATGATGAAGAAGAAAATCCTGTTTGCAATGATCGCATCCGTTACCGCACTGACCGGCATGAGCGCCGCCCACGCCGAAGGCGCGTATGTGGGTGCCGGCGTCACGGGCAACCGTTATAACTTCGATATTCCTGGCGCCACCAGCGCCGATAATCACAGCGGCTACAAGGCTGGCGCCAAGATCTTCGCCGGTTACGATTTCGATAAAACCTGGGCAATCGAAGGCGGCTATGCCGATTTCGGCAGCAAGGATTACAGCTATGTCACCGGCGCCGGCAACGGTTCCGTGAAAAGCGATTCGCACGGCTACTACCTGGCCGGCAAGGCCACCATGCCCGTGACCGACAAAGTCGGCGTGTTCGGCAAGCTGGGCGTGGCCAAGGTCAAGAACAGCTTGAGCGGCACGGGCTTGTCGACCGGCATCAGCGGCAACGACAAGACGGGCGTGTACGCTTCCGTCGGCGCCCAATACGCAATCAACGAGAAAGTCTCGCTGACGGCGGAAGTGGAACACTTCGGCAAGAGCGCCGACCAGGGCCGCAAGGCTACCGGCCTGGCACTGGGCGCACGCTACAACTTCTAAAACCTACTGCGCGGCACGCTTTGCGGCCTCCGATGCTCACTGTGCTACAGCATAGCTCCGCTTCTCAGCCACAATTCGTTGCCGTTCGCTACGGTTTTAAAAACTGGAAGTGTGCTGAAAAAAAAGGCAGTTACCGCGAGGTAACTGCCTTTTTGCATTGCCGGACCGAAATTACGTGGTCAAGGGCTTGTAGCGGATACGTTTCGGTTTCGCGCCTTCTTCGCCCAGGCGTTTCTTCTTGTCGGCTTCGTATTCTTGATAGTTGCCGTCAAAGAAGGTGACCTGCGAGTTGCCTTCGAAAGCGAGGATGTGCGTGGCGATACGGTCGAGGAACCAGCGGTCATGGGAAATGACCATGACGCTGCCGGCAAATTCCAGCAGGGCGTCTTCCAGCGCGCGCAAGGTTTCCACGTCCAGATCGTTCGACGGTTCATCGAGCAGCAGGACGTTGCCGCCCATCAGCAGGGTTTTCGCCAGGTGCAGACGTCCGCGTTCACCGCCGGACAGGTTGCCCACTTGCTTCTGCTGGTCCGAACCCTTGAAGTTGAAGCGGCCCAGGTAGGCGCGCGACGGCATTTCGAAGCGGCCCACCGTCAGCATGTCGGCGCCGCCGGAGACGTCTTCGAACACGGACTTGTTGTCAGCGAGACTATCGCGGTTCTGGTCGACGATGGACACGCGCGCCGTCTGGCCGATGGCCACTTCGCCGCTGTCCGGTGTTTCCTTGCCGGTGATCATCTTGAACAGGGTCGATTTACCGGCGCCGTTGGGGCCGATGATGCCGACGATGGCGCCTGGCGGCACGGTGAAGCTCAGGTTATCGATCAGCAGGCGGTCGCCGAACGCTTTCGACACGTTCTTGAACTCGATGACTTCATTGCCCAGGCGTTCTGCCACGGGAATGAAGATTTCCTGCGTTTCGTTGCGCTTCTGGTATTCGTGCTCGGACAGCTCGTTGAAGCGGGCCAGGCGGGCTTTCGACTTGGCCTGGCGCGCTTTCGGGTTCTGGCGCGACCATTCCAATTCCTTCTGCAGCGCCTTTTGGCGCGCCGATTCCGTCGCCTCTTCCTGCTTCAGGCGGGCTTGCTTCTGATCCAGCCAGGTCGAGTAGTTACCCTTCCATGGAATGCCGTGGCCGCGGTCCAGTTCCAGGATCCACTCTGCCGCGTTGTCGAGGAAGTAGCGGTCATGGGTGATGGCCACCACGGTGCCGGGGAAGCG
The DNA here is from genome assembly GCF_030587265.1 of Janthinobacterium sp. SUN137. Taxonomy (NCBI): domain Bacteria; kingdom Pseudomonadati; phylum Pseudomonadota; class Betaproteobacteria; order Burkholderiales; family Oxalobacteraceae; genus Janthinobacterium; species Janthinobacterium sp. SUN137. The sequence continues at coordinate 234,312 of NZ_JAPWHZ010000004.1, forward strand.
CAGCAGGAATTGTTCCAGCCAGTCGACCGATTCCGCATCCAGATGGTTGGTCGGCTCGTCGAGCAGCAGCATGTCGGGTTTCGACAGCAGCAGCTTGCACAGCGCCACGCGGCGCTTTTCACCGCCGGACAGCACGCCAATGGTGGCGTCCCATGGCGGCAGGCGCAGCGCGTCGGCGGCCATTTCCAGCTGCAAATTCAGATTGCCGCCGTCGGAGGTCGAAATGATCGCTTCCAGGCGTGCCTGTTCCGTGGCCAGGGCGTCGAAATCGGCGTCTTCCTCGGCATATGCGGCGTACACGGCTTCCAGCTTGGCTTGCGCTTCAAACACTTCGCCCAGGCCCGACTCGACTTCCTGGCGCACGGTTTTTGCCGGGTCCAGCTGCGGTTCCTGCGGCAGGTAGCCGATGTTCAGGCCCGGCATCGGCACAGCTTCGCCCTGGATGTCGGTGTCGATGCCTGCCATGATTTTCAGCAGGGTCGATTTGCCGGAGCCGTTCAGGCCCAGCACGCCGATCTTCGCGCCTGGGAAGAAGGACAGGGAAATATCTTTCAGAATCTGGCGCTTGGGCGGGACGATTTTGCCCACGCGATTCATGGTGTAGACGTAATTTGCCATTAGAAATCTCGGGTGATATACAAAGACGGACAGGATACGGTAAACGCCCGCTTCCGGCCAGCGCTGCGCGCTGCGGAAACGGACGCCAGGGGCAGGACTAGGCGGCGCGCGCCTTGCGGGCCGTCCACAGCCCTTCGGCCGCGTACAGGGCCAGCGCCGTCCAGATGACGAGGAAGCCCAGCATACGCTCGGGCGTGAACGATTCGTGGAAGACCCACACGCCGATCAAGAGCTGGCCTGTGGGGGCGATGTATTGCAATAGCCCCAGCACGGCCAGCGGCAGGCGGCGCGCACCGGCCGCAAACAGCAGCAGGGGAATGGCCGTGATGGGGCCGGACGCCAGCAGCAGCGCGCGCGTGGCGGTGGAATCCGTGTTGACGAAGCCGCTCTGGCCATGCCACGCCAGCCACAGCATGTAGGCCAGCGCCAGGGGAAATAAAATCAGTGTTTCGAACGACAGGCCTTCCAGCGCGCCCAGCGCGGCCGTCTTGCGCAGCAAGCCATAGCCGCCGAAGGTGGCCGCCAGCAGCAGGGCGATCCACGGCACCTGTCCCGCTTGCCAAGTGAGCCAGGCCACGCCGCAGGCGGCCAGGCCGATGGCCAGCCACTGCAGGCGGCGCAGGCGCTCGTGCAGCAGCAAAAAGCCCAGCATGACATTGATCAGGGGCGTGATGAAGTAGCCGAGGCTGGCGTCGACCACGTGGCCGTTGTTGACGGCCCAGATATAGATGAACCAGTTGGCGGAGAGCAAAAATGCGCTGGCGACGAAGCTGGCCACGACCCTGGGCTGCGCCTTCAGGCTGCCCAACCAGCTCCATTGCCGGCGCACGGTCAGTACGACGCCCAGGAACAACAGCGACCAGACCATGCGGTGCGCCAGGATTTCCTGCGGCGCGATCTCGCCGATGGCGTGGAAGTACAGGGGGAACAGGCCCCAGCACAGGAAGGCGAGGGAGGCGTAGAGCATGCCTGGATTCATGATGGGCTTCGCTGGAGAGTAGACAGTCTGTCATTATGGCTGAAAACATCGGGGGCTGCCCGGCGCCGCTGGCGAGGCGTAGAATGGCAACAAATCAATGGCCGCATGTCCGCGCAGCAAGGCGGAGCGGCACAAAACCACGACCTTGGGGCAGCTGCGGAACCATGCAAAAATACTCTTGCTATTTGCTAATACCTATCATATTGTGCGATGCAACAAAACAAAAACGGGTGCAACCTTGACGTCGGAACATAAAAAAAGCGGCCTTGCCGGCTTGACGCTGGCGGCCGTCGGCATCGTTTACGGCGATATCGGCACCAGTCCGCTGTACACCCTGAAGACCGTCTTCGACCCGGCCCACGGCCTGCTGCTCTCGCACGAGAATCTGCTGGGCATCGTCTCGCTGATTTTCTGGGGCCTGACCCTGATCGTTTCGCTCAAGTACGTGACCCTGGTGTTGCGCGCCGACAACCGCGGCGAGGGCGGCATCATGGCCCTGATGGCGCTGGTGCTGTCGTCCGTCAGCCGCCTGTCGCGCTGGCATTTCCCGCTGATGGTGATCGGCGTCTTCGGCGCCACCCTGTTCTATGGCGACAGCGTGATCACGCCGGCCATTTCCGTGCTGTCGGCGATCGAAGGCCTGGAAGTGGCCACGCCCGCCTTCAGTCCCTACGTGGTGCCGCTGACGATCGCCGTGCTGGTGGGCCTGTATTCGGTGCAGTCGCACGGCACGGCCGGTATCGGCCGCTATTTTGCTCCCGTCATGGTGCTGTGGTTTGCCGCGCTGGCCGGCATGGGCGTGGTCAACATCATCAAGTCGCCGGCCATCCTGGCCGCGCTCAATCCCCTGCACGCGGCCACTTTCCTGATGAATAACGGCTTCGTCGCCTTTGTTGCCCTGGGCGCCGTGGTGCTGGCGCTGACGGGCGCCGAGGCGCTGTACGCCGACATGGGCCACTTCGGCAAGAAGCCGATCCGCCTGGCCTGGTTCCTGATCGCCTTTCCCGCGCTGGCGCTGAACTACCTGGGCCAGGGCGGCTTGCTGCTGGCGCATCCGGAAGCCGTCTCGAATCCGTTTTACCAGCAACTGGGCGCGTGGAGCGTGTATCCGCTGGTGATCCTGTCGACCATGGCCACCGTGATCGCCTCGCAGGCGACCATTTCCGGCACCTTCTCGATGACCAAGCAAGCCATCGCGCTGGGCTTCCTGCCGCGCATGCGCGTGCGCCACACGTCGGAAAGCGAAATCGGGCAGATCTACATCCCCGCCGTGAACTGGCTGCAACTGGCCGTGGTGCTGCTGGCCGTCATCGGCTTCGGTTCCTCGGAAAACCTGGCCGCCGCCTACGGCATCGCCGTGACGGCCACCATGCTGTCGACGACGATCCTGACCTTCTTCGTCATCCGCTACCGCTGGAAGATGAACCTGGCCCTGTGCTGGGCCGCCACGGGCTTTTTCCTGATCATCGACGTCAACCTGGTGTCGGCCACGGCCCTGAAACTGTTCCACGGCGGCTGGTTCCCGCTGCTGCTGGGCTCGATTTTGTTCATCGTCATGCTGACCTGGAAGCGGGGCCGCCAGCTGGTGTTCCAGAACCTGGAAAAGCATGCGATTCCGCTCGACGATTTCCTCTCGTCGCTGTTCATCGCGCCGCCGCTGCGCGTGCCCGGCACGGCCATCTTCCTGCGCGGCGAAACGGATGGCGTGCCGCATGCGCTGCTGCATAACTTGCTGCACAACAAGGTGTTGCATGAACGGGTGATCTTCCTGACCGTCTTCATGCATGAAGAGCCGTGGGTGGCGCCTTCCGAGCGCGTGCGCGTGGTGGACCTGGGCCACCAATGCTACCAGGTCAACGTGCATTACGGCTTCAAGGATGAACCGGACATTCCGGCCGCGCTGGCGCAGTGCGCCCAGCAGGGACTGGACTTCGAGATGATGGAAACGTCGTTCTTCATCGCGCGCCAGACCATCATCTCGACGCCGGGTGCCGGCATGATGCCGTGGCGCGAGCACCTGTTCGTCACCATGTCGCGTAATGCGCGCACGGCGGCCGACTACTATCAGATTCCGAGCAACCGGGTGATCGAACTGGGCACGCAGGTAGAAATATAGATATTGTGTCAACGTTGCATTTAGGCACATTTATTGCCTTGCTTACGTCTGCTTACAAATGGGCTACGCGAGTCCTGTTAAACTCCAGCCCGTACCGGTCCGCACCGTACGGGCTTAGCCACACACCAATATTTAAAGGGAAACCATGAAATCGGTATTTCAAATGATCGCCACCCTCGCTTGCGCCGTGGCCCTGACCGCTTGCGGCGCTGCTGCCAACACCCAGAAGCCGGTCGTGCTTGACCCGAATACGCAAGTGAAGGAACTCCTCTTTCCCGACCTGGTGAAAGGCACCGGCACGGCCGCTGCGGCGGGCGATACCTTGACGGTGGCCTATACGGGCTGGCTGTATGACGCGAGCAAGCCGGACGGCAAAGGCGTGCAATTCGAAACGTCGCTCCCTCTCCAGCCTTTTACGTTTATCCTCGGCATCGGCAGAGTGATTCTGGGCTGGGACCGCGGCCTGGTCGGCATGCAGGAAGGCGGCACGCGCCGCCTGGTCATTCCGTATGACCTGGGCTATGGCGTGAGCGGCACCCGCGACAAGTCGGGTGCGGTGGTGATCCCGCCTTACGCCGGCCTGGTGTTCGATATCACGCTGCAAAAAGTGGAAAAAAAGTAAGCACGCGCAAGGTGCACGGACAAAGGGCGACTCCATGGAGTCGCCCTTTTTGCTTTTGCGGCCAATTCAAACTGGCGCCAGTTCCTGGAAGTAATACGTGGCGCCGCCCAGATTGGCCGGCGCGTCATATTGCAGCACTTGCGTGCGGCGCAGCGCCACCGGCGTGCTGAAGGCGGGGCCGTCGTAGACGAAGGTGTGGAATTCGCCGTTTTCGCCGCAGGCGTCGACACCGGGCGGCAGGTCGGCCAGGAAGGCGGCGTCGAACTCGCGTCCGCAAAATTCGCGCGGCAGGTGCTGGCCATTGATGCAGACGACGATGGCCTTGAAGCCGGCGGCAAGGAACTCATCGACCAGCGCGCGGCGATCCCCGCCCCACAGGGGCAAATGGGCCGTCAGGCCGGCCGCGGCGCAGACTTTTTCTTCCCAGTCGCGGTGCGGCTGCAAGTCGATGTCGCCGAAGATGGCGTGTTCTATGCCTGCGTCTTTCGCCGCGCGCAGCATGGCGACGAATTGCTCCTCGTAGCTGGCCCAGCTGGCGTGATAGCGCTGCAGGCGCGCGCCCAGGCTGGCTGCCTGCGTCTCGAGCAGCTCCGGCGGCACGCCGTGCGAGCGCGATTTTCGGCCATCTTCATCCATGGCCGTGATCAGCAGCGGCACGCTCGTGCCGGCGTTGCGCGCGCGCCACAGGGCCAGGCAGGAATCCTTGCCGCCGCTCCAGGAAATCAGGGCCGTCGTCATGCCGCCGCGCCCGGCTGCACGGCGCGCAGCATGTCGACGTGCTGGATACCGTCTTCATCGTAGGGTGCGCTGACGGTGACAAAGCCGAAGGACTGGTAGAAGCGCTCCAGGTAATGCTGCGCGCCGATGCGGATGGCGTGGCCCGGGTGCTGGCGTTCGGCGCGCGCGATGCCCTCAAGCAATAGCTGCTTGCCGGTGCCCGTGGTGCGCGCCTCGGGCGCCGTCAGCACGCGGCCCAGCGACATTTCCACATACTTGGCGCCCGGCGCCAGCACGCGCAGATAGGCGGCCAGCCGGCGCTGGCCGTCGACCGTTTGCCAGCCCAGCAAATGCATGGCTTGCTGGTCATGGCCATCGAGGTCCGGGTAAATGCACTGCTGTTCGATGACGAACACGCGCTGGCGCAAGGCCAGCACCTGGTACAAATCGTGGGGGCCGAGTTCGTCGAACGTGTTCCATTGCCAGCTGATCATGGGTCATCCTTGATTGAGAGTGGCCATGATTTTACCGGCTTCACGCCGCCGGCGCGGGATAGCGCTGCGCATACCACTGCTTCAGGTGCTCGATGCAGCGCGTCACGCGGGGCGCCACCAGCTGGCGCGACGGGTAGATGGCAAACAGCGCCAGGCTGGGGCGCTCCACGTCGGGAAACAGTTCGACCAGCGCGCCGCTGGCCAGTTCTTCGCGGCAGACAAAGGTGGGCAGGATGCCGATGCCCAGGCCCCGCAGGATCAGGCTGCGCATGAACAGGGTGTTATTCGTGCGCACCCAGTTCGGCACTTCGATGTCGCTGTGCGGCCCCGCATGGCGCAGCGGCCAGCGGCTGCCGAACAGGGCGTGGCTGTAGATGAAGCAGCGCTGGCGCGTCAGGTCCGTGGGGTCCAGCAGGGGACCGTGGCGTTCCAGGTAGGCGGGCGCGCAGCAGATGTGCAGGCGGTAGTCGTGGATGTGGCGCGCCACATAGCTCGAATCGGTGAGCGCCGTGGTGACGCGGAAACCCAGGTCGTAGTTGGCCGCCGCCAGGTCCACGTATTCATCCTTCAGGTCGACGTCCAGGCGCAAGGCCGGCCACTCGGCCATGAAATCGGCCAGGCCCTCGGCCAGCTCGCCCACGCCCAGCGATAGTGGCGCGTTGATGCGCAGGCGGCCCGTCACGTGGGCCGTCGAGTGGGCCACCATGTCCTCGGCCTGCGCCAGTTCGTCGAGCAGCTTGCGGCAGTGCTCGAGGTAGGCGGCGCCCGTTTCCGTCAGGGCCAGCTGGCGCGTGGTGCGCGTCATCAGGCGACCGCCCAGTTCCTGCTCCAGCTGGCCGATGCGCCGGCTCACATACGAGGCCGACAGGTCCAGTTCATCGGCCGCGCGGCGAAAGCTGCCCAGCTCGGCCACGCGGCGGAACAGCTGCATCGCCTGCAATTTATCCATTTCATTCCCATTCAGTCGTATTCGGCATTAGTCAGCTGCATTATTCATCATTTTTCTCCATTTTGATTCGGAATATGCTGGCGGCTTCTCTACTGGAATCCTCATGATGAAAAAATTACTCTTAAGCAGTGTGCTGTTCGCCGCCTTTTCCATCAGCCAGGCGGCCGACGTTCTCGTCGTGCTGTCCGACGCGAACCACCTCGAACTGCGCGATGGCAAGGTCTTCGCGACGGGCTTTTATCTGAATGAATTGATGCAACCCGTCAAAAAGCTGCTCGACGCGGGCCACACGGTGACGTTCGCCACGCCGCAGGGCCAGGCGCCCACGCTGGACGCCAGCTCGGATACGGCCGCCTACTTTGGCGGCGACGCGGCCGCGCACGCGGCGCACAAGGCGCTGCTGGACCAGCTGGCGCTGACGGTGCCGGGCCGCTCGCCCGTGATCAGCCTGAAACGGGTGGCGCAGATCGGCTATGGCCACTATGCGGCCGTGCTGGTGCCGGGCGGCCACGCGCCCATGCAGGACTTGTTGAAGGATGCCAGCCTGGGCGCCTTGCTGCGCCAGTTCCACGCGGACGGCAAGCCGACGGCGCTGCTGTGCCACGGCCCCATCGCCCTGCTGTCGGCCCTGCCGCAGGCGGCCCAATTTACGGCCGCGCTGGAAGCGGGCCAGACGCCGCCCGCGCCCGCCGGCTGGATCTACGGCGGCTACCGCATGACGGTGATCAGCAACCAGGAAGAGGCGGCGGCGCAGGGCGCGCTCGGCGGCGGCACGATGAAGTTCTATCCGCAGTCGGGCTTGCAGGCGGCCGGCGCGCAGTATGTGCAGAACCAGGCGCCGTGGAGCAGCAACGTGGTGGTCGACCGCGAACTGATCACGGGGCAGAATCCCGCCTCGGCGCCGGCCCTGGCGGACCAGCTGCTGCAGGCGCTGCGCTGAAAAAAATCCCCGGCGGCGCCTGGGGGCGCGGCCGGGGATGCGCCCCAAGGCGGTGGGGATTACACGATCGTCAGGGTGACGTCGATGTTGCCGCGCGTGGCGTTCGAGTACGGGCACACGATGTGGGCGGCGGCGACCAGCGCTTCGGCGGCGGCGCGATCCATGCCTGGCAGCGAGATCTTCAGTTCCACTTCGATGCCGAAGCCCGTCTCGATGGCGCCGATGCCGACGTTGCCTTCGATCGACAGTTCCGCCGGCAAGGCGATCTTGTCGCGGCCGCCGACGAATTTCATGGCGCCGATGAAGCAGGCCGAGTAGCCGGCGGCGAACAGTTGCTCCGGATTGGTGCCGACGGCGCCATTGCCGCCCAGTTCTTTCGGCGTGGTCAGCTTGACGTCCAGCACATTGTCGGACGACACGGCACGGCCTTCGCGGCCTCCGGTGGCGGTAGCTTGAGCGCGGTACAGGACTTGTTTGATCGACATGATGGTTTTCCTTGAGTTGATTAAATAGTTGACTACTAAATAGTGTGCTACTTGTTTCGTGGGCTGGTGCCCCAGGATGCCCGTCTGAAGAAGCGGTGTGCGGCGTCCATGTACACAATATATATCGTGCGCTATTTAATTGCAAGCGATTTTATTTGCGCGTGGCGCGGATTGAAGCTTTATTTTCTTGCCTTTGTCGCCAGTATTGCCCTTCCATCGCATAATGGCCACCGCCGCTGGCGCCGATAGTTATGCTTGGCCCCACTTCACTCCCCAAGGAAAAATCATGACCAGCCTCTTCTTTATCCTGCGCATCGCCGTGGCCACGATGGTCGCCTACATCATCGCCACGGCGATTCTGGTCGAGAATTTCCTGCGCCATGTCTTCGGGCAGACGGAAGGCTTTTTTGTCATCGTCGGCGCGCTGCTGGCCAGCGCCGTCGTCACGAATGCGTTTTCGCACGTGCGGCGCGTGCGCCTGATCGCCGGCGCCGTCAATGCCGGCACCCTGTCGAGCCGCCAGCGGCGCCAGATCGAGATTCCGTTCGAGGCGGGCGAGGCGTTCGACATGATCGACGCGGCCATCCGCGAACTGCCGGGCAGCGAAGTGGTCGAAAGCGCACGCGACAGCCTGCAGGTGCAGGCCCGCGTGCGCCGCGCCGCGCCCTACACGCACACGGGCTTGCCCCGCATGCGCCTGCTGGGCTTCCTGGAGCCGCGGCCGAACCAGATTCTCGCCACCGTCACGCCGAATGGTGAAGCGGGCAGCGTCACCCTGATCTGCGAACCGGCGCGCAACGCCTGGACCGACTGGTTCCTCGTCGACCATGGCAGCAACCTGGAAAACGCGGAAGCGGTGACGCGGGCGATGACGCGCCGGGTGGCGCAGCGCCGCCGCGGCGAGCAGGCCGAGGCGCGCCAGACGGTGACGGAAAAGGAACTCACGGTGGCCAAGCTGAGCCTGCTGCATGCGCAGGTCGAGCCGCACTTCCTGTACAACACCCTGGCCAGCGCGCAGTTGCTCACGCGCAGCGACCCCGTGCGTGCCGACGAAATGCTCGGCAACCTGATCCTGTACCTGCGCCACTCGCTGCCGCGCACGGAGCAAGCCATGTCGACCCTGGGCACGGAGCTGGAACGGGCGCGCGCCTACCTCGATATCCTGAAAATCCGCATGGGCGCACGTCTGAACCTGCAAATCGAGGTGCCGCAATACCTGCGCCAGGCGGAACTGCCGCCGATGATGCTGCAAACCCTGGTGGAAAACGCCATCAAGCATGGCCTGGAGCCGAAAAGCGGCGGCGGCACCATCTGGATCATGGCGCGCAGCGGCAACGGCGCGGTGATCGTCACGGTGGCCGACGATGGCAAGGGGCTCAGCGACGACGGCGCCGGCACGGGCATCGGCCTGCGCAATGTGCGCGAGCGCCTGCGCCTGACCTACGGCAATGCCGCCGCGTTCGCCATTGTCGCCAATTTCCCCGATGGCGTGACGGCCACCATCACGGTGCCAGACAGCACGGCGCAAGGAGTTTCCTATGCATCAGCCTGAGATGACTTGCGTTATCGCCGAAGACGAAGCCCTGCTGCGCGATGCGCTGGTGGGCCTGCTGGCCGAAGAGTGGCCCGGCTTGCGCATCGTCGCCGCCTGCGACGACGGCGGCGCGGCGCTCGAGGCCATCGCCACCCTGCGCCCCGACATCGCCTTCCTCGACATCCGCATGCCGGGCTTGACGGGGCTGGAAGTGGCGGCCGGCGCGCTGGAAGCGAGTCCCGCCACGCAGGTGGTGTTCGTCACCGCCTACGACCAGTACGCGATCGACGCCTTCGATAACGGCGCCGTCGATTATCTATTGAAACCGATAGCCCGCGAGCGCCTGCAGGCGACCGTGCAGCGCGTGCAGGCACGGGCCGGCAAGAACCAGGCGGGCGACGGCGCGCTGGCCGGCCTGCTGCAGCAATTGAGCAGCGCCTTGCCGGCGGCGGCCAAGTCGCCGCCGCTGGTGTGGCTGACGGCCAGCAGCGGCAAGGATACGCGGCTGATCATGGTGGAAGACATCGCCTATTTTCAGTCCGACACCAAGTACACGGCCGTCATGACGGCGGAAGGCGAGGCGCTGCTGCGCAAGCCGATCCGCGAACTGCTCGACGTGCTCGACCCGGCCATCTTCAAGCAGATCCACCGCTCCACCATCGTCAACATGAAGATGGTGGCGTCCGTCACGCGCGACGAGGTGGGGCGTGGCGCCTTGCGCCTGAAAACGCGGCCGGAAACCCTGGCCGTGAGCCAGCCGTTCATGGCGCTGTTCCGCAATATGTAGGCTGGCTTAATCGGCCGTTTCAAAGCCTTCGAGCACGTTGACGACATTGATGCCGATTTCCTTCACGGCGTAGCCTCCTTCGAGGATGAAGGCGGTGGGCAGGTTCAGATGCGCGAGGCGCTCGCCCACGCGCAGGTAGTCGCCGCTTTGCAGGGCGAAGTGCGACAGCGGGTCGCCGGCAAAGGTGTCCACGCCGAGCGACACCACCAGCGCGTCGGGCGCATACATATTGATGCGCAGGCAGGCCGTTTCCAGCGCGGCGAACCAGCTGGCCGTGGACGTGCCGGGGGGCAGCGGCAAGTTGACGTTGTAGCCCAGCCCCGCGCCGCTGCCCGTTTCATCGGCGTGGCCCAGATAAAACGGATATTCGCTGCGCGGGTCGGCGTGCAGGGAGGCGAACAGCACGTCGTCGCGCTGGTAAAAGATGCTTTGCGTGCCGTTGCCGTGGTGGTAATCGATATCGAGGATGGCGACCTTGCGCGCGCCGTCGTCGAGCAGATGCTGCGCGGCCAGCGCCGCGTTGTTCAGAAAACAGTAGCCGCCGAAGAAATCGCTGCCCGCATGGTGGCCTGGCGGGCGCGTCAGGGCGAACGTGGCCCGCTCGCCCAGGCGCAGCGCATGGGCCGCATTGACGGCGCAGTCGGCGCCCGTCTTGGCCGCCGTCCACGTGCCGGCCGTCAGCGGCGTGCCATTGTCCATCGAGTACAGCCCCAGCTTGGCCGTGAAGTCATCCGGTTCGATATCGCTGCGCAAGGTGCGCACGGGCCACACGGATGGCAAGGCGTCCTTGCCCGCGTTGTCGGGATCGAGCGCCAGCCAGTCGTGCCAGGCGTGGCGCAAAAAATGCAGGTAACGGGGCGTGTGGATGCGCTCCAGCGACGTCAGCGGCACGCCGTGCGGCGTGACGATGCGGCCCAGGTTGCGCCTTCCCAGTTCGGCCACCACCATGTCGGCCCGCTCGGGCGTCTCGAAGCAGGGCACGAGGGTGCCGCGAAACATTTCGAAGCGGCCCCGGTGCTGGCTGTGCAATTCATTGTAGAAGGTCAGCATGGGGGCGCTTTGCGCAAGGTCAGACTCAGGTGTGCGAGCACAGGGTGCTGGCGCGGTAGGCGGCGACGAAATCGTCGAAGCTGCCGGCTGGCGCTGCTTCCATGGCGCGTTGCTCGGCCAGCGAGCTGGCGGCCATCTCGTCGAAATACGCGCTTTGTTCCTGCGTTGCCGGCTGCGCGCGGAAATAGGCGGCGTGGCGTTCGCTCTGGCGCAGGCCGAAGGCGGCAAACGAGCCGCCGTTGGCGCGCAGTTCGGCCAATACCTTCGCCGATGGCGTCGCATCCGGGTCGGCCAGTTTGCGGGCTTGCGCGGCCAGGCTGTCCGCGTGCTGCGTGCCGCCAAGGCGCGCGTCGAGCAAGGCCGCCACGGGCGCGATGCGCGCCAGCAATTCTTCGCCCCAGGCCTGCAGGGTGATCTCTTCGCCGTCGCGGCGCAGGGTCAGGCCCGGCTTGCGGCCTTCCTTGACGGTGCGGGCGAAATTGTTCGTGTAGCAGGCGCTTTGCTCGGCCGAGATGGGACCGCTGTCGTCGAGCGCGCAGAACAGCAGGAAGGCGTCGAGGAAGCGGCCCGTTTCCAGGCTGATGCCGACCGGCTCGAACGGGTCGACATCCATGCAGCGCACTTCGATGTATTGCACGCCGCGCAGGCACAGGGCCTGGATCGGGCGCTCGCCCGTGCGGATCACGCGTTTCGGACGGATGGTTGAATAGTATTCATTTTCGATCTGCAGCACGTTGGTGGACAATTGAATCCACTCGCCATCCTTCTTTGTGCCCAGTGCCGCATACGGCGGATACGGGTCGTTGACGGCGTGCGTGAGGGCGTTGACGTAGTCGTCCAGGCTGTTTTCGTGCGGGCGCAGGCCCGACTGGGCATCGTTCTGGTAGCCGAGGTCGCTCATGCGCAGGCTGGTGGCGTACGGCAGGAACAGGGTATCGTCGGACAGGGTGTCGAGCTTGTGCGCGCGGCCGCGCAGGAAACCGCTGGATAGGGCAGGCGAAGCGCCGAACAGGTACATCAGGAGCCAGCTGTAGCGGCGGAAATTGCGGATCGTCGCCAGGTAGCTTTCCGACTGCACGTCTTTCGGCGTGGCCGCCACGTGGGTGGGGCTGGCGCTGGTGTCCGGATTGCCGGCCAGCGCTTGCCACAGCTGCTCGTCGAGCGAGTAGTTGTAGTGGATGCCGGCGATGCATTGCATGGCTTTGCCATAGCGCAAGGCCAGACCGCGCCGGTAGACGTGCTTGAGCATGCCCATGTTCGAGCTGCCGTAGTTGGCGATTTCGATGTCCGCTTCGGGCGGCAGTTGGCACGGCATCGACTGGCTCCACAGCAGCTCGTCGCCGAGGCGGCTGTAGGCGTGGCGGTGCACGGTGTCCAGTTTGCTTAATGTCGTGGCGATGTCCTGTTCCGCCGGCGTGATGAATTCGAGCAGCGCTTCGGCGTAATCGGTGGTGATTTCAGGGTGCGTCAGCGCCGAGCCCAGGGCGGCGGGGTGGGGCGTGGAAGCCAGATGGCCGGCATGGTCGACGCGCAGGGTTTCACGCTCGATGCCGCGCAAGCCGCCCAGCAGCGCGCGGTTGGCATCTTCGGTCAGCAATGCCAGGCGGCGAGTCAACAGGTTGGGCAATTTGAGCTTCCTTTCTTGTGCAGCATATAAATAATTTGTGCTGAGATTAACCGAATTTTGGCAAATGCGTCGGCGCCGGCCCAAAAAACGCCGCGTCGCCAGCGTCCGCCCCGGGGAACAGGGACGGCGCTTCGGTCAGGAATTCGCTTGATATTTTAACAAACTGCGGGGGATATGGCGCGCCGCCGGGTCAAGCTTTGCGCAGCTTGTCGTGCTCAGCCGTGGCGGGCACCGCTGACCCGTTCGATGCCGGCCAGGTCGCGCCAGCTTTGCACTTTGTTGTAGCCGGCGTCTGCCAGCAAGCCGCGCACGGATGCCGCCTGGTCGTAGCCGTGTTCCATCAGCAGCCAGGCGCCTGACGCCAGGTGGCGCGCGGCGCCGGAGACGATGGTGCGCAGGGCCGACAGGCCATCCGCGTGGTCGGTCAGCGCGCCGGCCGGCTCGAAGCGCAGATCGCCTTCGGCCAGGTGGCGGTCGCCGCTGGCGATGTAGGGGGGATTCGAGACGATCAGGTCGAACTTTTCCGTGCCCAGCGCCTCAAACCAGTCGCTGGCCATGAAGGTGATGTTGACGCCGTTGGCGCTGGCGTTGCGGCGCGCCACGGCCAGCGCCGTGCTGCTCACGTCCAGGGCCGTGACGACGGCGTCGGGCCGCGTGTGTGCCAGAGCGACGGCGATGGCGCCGCTGCCCGTGCCCATGTCGAGCACCCGTCCGCCGGGCGGCAGGCGTTCGAGCGCCAGTTCCACCAGCACTTCCGTGTCGGGGCGGGGGATCAGCACGGCGTCGTTCACTTCGAACGGCAGGCCGAAAAACTCGCGCTGGCCGACGATGTAGGCGATCGGCTCGCCTTGCAGGCGGCGTGCCAGCAAGGCTGACAAACGGGCCGCTTCGTCGGAAGTGAGGACTCGCTCTGATTGCGTGATCAGGCTCACGCGCGACAGACCCAGCGCGTGGCCCAGCAGGATGCGGTTGTCGAGCGGATCGAGCAGGGGACGGATTTGCAGGGCGCCGACAGTGCTGCCGGCGGGGATCAGTGTTTCTGGCATAGTGCTTTCAATTATTTCTGACGGCGCAGCAAGGTCCACAGCAAGGTGAGGGCGAAGATGGCGAACCAGATGAACGCCCATTGCGGGATCGACAGGCCGAAGAATGGCTCGCCCGCGTTTTCGCAGGCGCCATACGATTCAAACATGAAGGGCATGAGTTCGGCCGTGAAGACCTTGTTCAGCGCCGTTTCCACCGGGTCGATGCCGCACGAAAAGCCGGGGTTGGCCAGCACGTACAGGTGCTTGGCGCCCACACCCAGGCCGCCCAGGGCCGCCAGCACGCCGACGCCCGCGCCGATCTTCGGCCGGTTGGCCGCCGCGCCGGCCAGGCAGGCGATGCCGATGGCGAGGAACAGGTAGCGCTGGATCACGCACAGCGGGCACGGCGCCATGTTCATGGCATGCTGCAAATACATGGCCACGCCCAGCATCAGGAAACACAGGGCGGCGGTCAACAGGAGGACGGTGCGTGAATTTTTCATGGGCGACACGGTGAGGTGGATGGAATCGAGCTGGTCATTTTCGCACAAGGCCGGATTTTTATTGCTTAGCCACTACTTAAACCCTTGATCTGGCTGGATACTTTTTAATCTCCCAGCGCTGCTAAAAGTTCCGCCTGGTGTTCCGCCGCCAAGGCATTCGTCAAGTCCGTCAAATCCCCATCCATGATGAAGTCCAGCTTGTACAAGGTCAAATTGATGCGGTGGTCCGTCAGGCGGCCTTGCGGGAAATTATACGTGCGGATACGCTCGCTGCGGTCGCCCGAGCCGATCAGGCTCTTGCGGGTGGCCGCTTCCTTCGACTGCTGTTCGCGCAGCTGCACGTCCTTGATGCGCGCGGCCAGCACTTTCATCGCCTGCGCCTTGTTCTTGTGCTGGCTGCGGTCATCCTGGCATTCCACCACGATGCCGGTCGGCAAGTGGGTGATGCGCACGGCGGAATCCGTTTTATTGATGTGCTGTCCGCCCGCGCCCGAGGCGCGGTAGGTGTCGATGCGCAGGTCGGCCGGGTTGATGTTGACGTCTTCCACTTCGTCCGCTTCCGGCATCACGGCCACCGTGCAGGCCGACGTGTGGATGCGGCCCTGCGTTTCCGTGGCCGGCACGCGCTGCACGCGGTGGCCGCCCGACTCGAATTTCAGTTTCGAATACGCGCCATTGCCGACGATACGCACGATCACTTCGCGGTAGCCGCCCAGGTCGGAGTCGGACGAGGACACGAGTTCCACCTGCCAGCGGTTGCGCTCGGCAAAGCGCGTGTACATGCGCAATAAATCGCCGGCGAACAGGGCCGATTCATCGCCGCCCGTGCCGGCGCGAATTTCCAGGAAGATATTGCGCTCGTCGTTGACATCCTTCGGCAGCAGCATGGTTTGCAATTCGCGTTCCAGCCGCGCCATGGTGGTCTTGGCCGCCTCGATTTCTTCCTGGGCGAATTCCTTCATGTCGGGATCGCCCAGCATCTCTTGCGCTGTCGCAATATCGTTGCCCGCTTCCTGGTAGGAATGGTACAGGGCCACCAGCGGGCCCAGTTCGGCGTGCTCGCGCGTCATCTTGCGGTAGCTGTCCATGTTCGACGTGGCGTCCGGATGCATCAGCAGTTCGTCGAGTTCGACCAGGCGGTTCGCCAGTTGATCGAGTTTGGCCAGCATGGATGGTTTCATAGCGATTCGCGGTAAAAGGTGTAGGGATGATACGGGCCCGGCAGGCGGGCAGGGGCAGCCGCGCGGGCGGCCAGCGGGGCTGCGCTAACGGCGGGGGCGGAACAGTTTCGGCAGCAGGGTGACCAGCTGCTTGCGCTCGTCGCCTTGCGCGTGGTGCAGCGCTTGCTGCGGGCCGTGCAGGAACTTGGCCGTCAAGCCTTTCGACAGCGCTTCCAGGACGGCGTCGATGTCGGCGCCCTTGGCCAGCATCTTGCGCGCCCGTTCCACTTCCATCAGGCGCAAGGATTCGCTGTTTTCATGCAAATGCTGGATGACGGGCACCATGGCGCGGTCGTCGACCCAGCTCATGAACGATTGCACGCGCGTCTCGATGATGGCCTCGGCTTGCGCCACGGCCGCTTGCCGGCTTTCCAGGCCCGTCTGCACGACCTTGCCCAGGTCGTCGACCGTGTACAGGAAGACGTCGTTCAAACGGCCCACTTCGGCCTCGATGTCGCGCGGCACGGCCAGGTCGACCATGAACATGGGCTTGTGGCGGCGCGCCTTGATGGCGCGCTCGACCAGGCCCAGGCCCAGCAGCGGCAACGATGACGCCGTGCACGAGATGACGATGTCGAACTGGTGCAATTGCTTCGGCAAGTCGGCCAGGCGGATGGCCTTGCCGTTGAAGCGGTGCGCCAGTTCCTCGCCCCGCTCCATGGTGCGGTTGGCAATGGTGATGCTTTTCGGGTTTTGCGCCGCGAAGTGCGTGGCGCACAATTCGATCATTTCGCCGGCGCCGATGAACAGCACGTTCTGCTCGGCAATCTTGTCGAAGATGCGCTGCGACAGGCGCACGGCGGCGGCCGCCATCGACACGCTGTGGGCGCCGATTTCCGTGCTGCTGCGCACTTCCTTGGCGACGGAAAAGCTGCGCTGGAACAACTGGTGCAGATACGTGCCCAGGCCGCCCGCCTCGTCGGCCGTGCGGATGGCGTCCTTGATTTGGCCCAGGATCTGCGTTTCGCCCAGCACCATCGAATCGAGCCCGGAGGCGACGCGGAAGGTGTGGCGCACGGCATCGTGCTGCGGCAACATATATAAGTGGGGGCGCAGCTCGCTGTAGTTGAGCTTGTGATAATCGGCCAGGAAATGCGCGCCCGCGTCGAGCGGATTGGGCACGTGGCTGGCCGCATACAGCTCGGTGCGGTTGCAGGTCGACAGGATGGCCGCTTCGTCGTTGTCGCGCAAGTCGATGCGCTGGAACCAGGTGCGCGCCGCCATCACCGCCTGGCCCAAGTGCTCAGGCGCAAACGCCAGCTGTTCGCGGAGCGACACTGGGGCGGTGGTATGGTTGAGGCCTACGGCGAGCAGTTGCATTTCAGGGCTGTTGGGATGGCTTATGCCGACATTATAACGCTTTGTGCCCGTGCTTTGAGCAGGTCAGCCGTTTGCCGCCGTTCAGCCGCCCAGTTTTTCCAGGCGATAACCGTAACTGTAGACGGGTACCAGCCTGTAGCCGTGTTCCGGTTTCAGCTGCAGCTTGTTGCGCACGCGCGAGACATGGGTATCCATGGTGCGCGAAGGCAGGGCCGTGTCGCGCTGCCACACGGCTTCGTGGATGTAGGCGCGCGACAATGGACGGCCCAGGTTGCGGAAAAACAGCAGCGCCAGGGCGAATTCCTTGTGCGTCACGTCGAGCACTTCGCCATCGCGCAGCAGGCGGCCGGGGCGGGTTTCAAACGTGTAATGACCGAATTGCAAGGTTTCGGCGCCATTCTGGGCCGGGTACGCCACGCGCAGCAGGGCCTGGGTGCGCAAGGTCAGTTCGCTGCGCCGCAAGGGCTTGATCATGTAGTCGTCGGCGCCGGCCGTCATGCCCGCTACCACGTCGTCTTCGCCGGAACTGTTGGTCATAAACAACACGGGCGCCTTGGGCGCCAGTTTTTCCCGGGCACGGCGCAATACTTCCGCGCCGTCCAGATCGCTCACATGCCAGTCGAGGATCAGCATGTCGCAACTGTCCTTGCGCAGTTGCCCCAGCATGTCCTTGGCACTCTGAAACTCGTGGCAAGCGTGGCCGGCGGCGGTGAGCACCTGGCAGATCAGTTCTGCCTGGCTATGGTCGCTATCGAGTACGGCAATTCGCATAATTGGCTGGAGTGTGTAGCAACAAACAGACGGTCCGCTCTGCTTATCGTAATGTTAAGGAATGCTCAAGTGAAATATAACAGAGATTGCAACTGTGTCCAGTGAAATCGGCAGCTGAGGCCTTTACGTTACACTTGTTCATCTACCCATCACTCGCGGAGAAACGGCCATGGCAGACAAGAGCACCACCGATTGGACCCTGATACCGGCCAGCCATGCCGACATCGAGCAAGTGCGCGAGCGTTGCCGGCGCCTGGTGCAGCGGCGTGCCATGATGTCGGCGGGCGCCTCGGCCATCCCCATTCCCGGCATCGACCTGATGTCCGACGTAGGCCTGTTTTCCATGCTGATCAACGATATCAACCACGAATTCGGCCTCACGCCCGAGCAGATCGAGCGCCTGAACCCGCAGTTCAAGATGATGGCCTACCGCGCGGCGGTGGGCATGGGCGGCATGCTGGTGGGAAAGTTGGTGTCGCGCGAACTGATCCTCCAGCTGCTCAAGCGCAGTGGCGTCAAGATTGCCACCAAGCAGGTGGCGCGCTTCGTGCCGTTTGCCGGCCAGGCGGTGGCGGCAGCCATCGGCTACGCCGTGTTCCGCCAGATCGGCAACCAGCACGTGAACGCCTGCGCCGCGGTGGCGCAGGAATTGCTCACGGTCAGGCCGGATGAAAGCTGATTTCTTTAAGCAGAAATCAAAGTGTGCTTGATGGCGGTCGAAAATGGCAGATATGCTGTCGCTGCCAGTTCGTCTTTATATAATTCGATGCATTGTTCGCGGGTCAAATCACCAGACTCCACTATCTTCATGAATTCCATTCCCAAGTCGGTATAACCGGCGATGGCGCTGCGCCGCATTTCACGTAAAGCGCCATTAAGATTGAAAATGCGTATGGTTTCCATGGCACGTTTTTTATCCTCGGGATTCAATCCTTCGCGCACGGCCACGCTGCCGTCGCTGACGAACAGGAAAAAGTATTCTGGGTCTTCCTCGTCTGGTTTGATGAGGTCTGCAGGATCGTAATGCGGCAATTCATCCTTGAATTTGCCGCAGTTGTCGACGCGGTTGCATGATCCGAATAAATTAGACCATAGAAAGGTTACTTTCGGATCGCGTCCCTTTTGACGAAAGTGATCGATATGTTTCTTGTTGTCGCGCAAGGTATCTTCGCAATAGGCGCAGCGATGTTGTTGCATCTCATCAAGTTTTTCCCAAATCGCTTGCTTGTCTTCGACAGTGACGGTTTTCCAATTGTCCCGGCCATGCTGATATCTTGATAAGCATGTCGGTGCTGCACGGCGTTGCAGCTTATGCATCACCAGTCTCGCGCAACGGCAATTTGCGTTTGAAGGCTTGCAGGCGTATCAGGCGGTCACATTCAAGCATCTTTGGATGGCTGGCACCAAAATGCGTGTTCAGTTCTGCTCGTAACGCCGCGCCACTCGGCTCGTCATGCAAATTCTGCTGAATTAATGCCATGTAGTGACTGAGTTGGCGTGCCGGCTCGACATCTGGCACCGGATCGATACCCATGACATTGGCCAATACGTCCGAGCTGGCCACGCCCATGGTTTGTTGATAGATCTTATTGACCACCATGCGCTTGCGTCCGCTTTCTTCGTCCAGTTCCCAATCCAGTCGGCGTATGCAGTGCGAGTCGATGCTGCTGAGCACCTGAGGGCTGTGGGTGGTCACGATGAACTGGATATTCGGAAAGGCCTTTTGTAGGTCTGGCAGGACGGTTTGCTGCCATTCCGGATGCAAGTGCATGTCCACTTCATCAATCATGACGATGCCATGCGTGAGCAGGGCTGCCTTGTCGCCATGGTGGGTATTGAGTTTATAGCAGCGGTAGGCAATGTCACCGACGAGCGCCAGCATGTTGCGTATGCCGTCACTGAGCTGGCTTACCTTGAGCTTGCCTTGATCAGGATGTTCCAGTACCAGATCGTCGTGCTCGGCGCTGTATTCCAGCCAATGCCAGCCTGTATGCGGTTCCAGAATCACGTCGATGGCCTGCTGGACGGCGCGTACTGGCGCAAGCAGATCGTCTGCGACCTCCGCATCGGGCCCGAGTCTCTTTTCGAGATTGCGGATCTGTGCATCCCTGAGTGCCTTGAATACGCGCGTGTACCACTGGGAAAAGTCTTTATAGCTCGATGAAGGAGCGAGGCAATCGCGATAGGCCCAGGTGCGTGAAAAGGATGCCTGGTCTACTTTATCCGATTTGCCGGCCAGTTTTTTCTGGCTCCACAATCGGCCTGTGCCGTAATAACCGAGCATGGGCAATTCGTCTGCTTCAACCTGACCATTGGCAAAGACGCGCCTTTCCAGCACCTGCGCATGGCTATATAGCGCTATTGCATCGGAGAAAGCATTGTTTTTTGTTTTGCTGGATCTTTTGACGCTGTCGCGCAAGCGTCTCCCATGCCATTCCAGATCAGTACGATCTGCGTCATGGACCATCGGCTCAATAGTGCCAAATGACTCAATCACACAAGGCAGGCGCCATTCCATCTGATGTGCCGCCAGTTTTTCGCGCAATACATCGTCAATATTGATACCGGTGGTATCGAGCGACATGCTGCCCAGGTCAAAACCGGCAAGATACGGCCATAAGGCAATCTTGATCGCGTCGAGCAGGGACGATTTTCCTTGGCCGTTGAGTGCGACGATGACGGTCAACTGGGGATCGAAGGTGAGCTGCACATGTTCAAAACAACGGAAATTCTGCAGAGTGATCCGTTCGATTTTCAATGTTGGCTCCAGTGCAGCATAAGTGTATATCGTCGGGGACAACGCGAAAAGGGCTGACTGAATGTCAACCCTTTGATTATAGTACTGTTTTTGCCCGCTTTGGTTGCTTGGCCAGCCTTACGCGTCCGGCAGCACCACGTTGACGTCGAGTACTTCCAGGTTGCCCTGGCGGTCCAGCGAAATCTTGATGTCGTCGGCATTGACCTTGGTGTACTTGGAAATGACGGCGATCAATTCCTTGTGCAGGGCGGGCAGGAAGTCCGGACCATCGCGTCCGCTGCGTTCGCGGGCGATGATGATCTGCAGGCGTTCCTTGGCCGCGGTGGCCGTCTTCGGCTTGGGGGGGAACAGGAAAGAAAGCAAGGCCATATCACTTCGCCCCAAAAATGCGCTGGAGTAATCCAGGCTTTTCATAGTTGGTAAAGCGCAACTCGACATCTTCGCCGAGGAAACGCGACACCACGTCTTCATAGGCTTGCGCCACGTCCGTACCCGTGAAATGGATGGCCGGGTTGCCCTGGTTCGAGGCGGCCAGCACTTGCTCCGATTCCGGAATGATGCCCACCAGCGGGATGCGCAGGATTTCCTGCACGTCCTGGTAGGACAGCATTTCATCCGATTCCACGCGTTTCGGCGAGTAACGGGTAATCAGCAAGTGTTCCTTGACGGGCTCGCCGCCCGTCTGCGCGCGGCGCGACTTGGCTTGCAGGATGCCCAGGATGCGGTCCGAATCGCGCACCGACGACACTTCCGGGTTGGTGACGATGATGGCTTCATCGGCAAACGTCAGCGCCATCAGCGCGCCATGCTCGATGCCGGCCGGCGAATCGCAGATGATGAATTCGAAGCCCATGTTGATCAGGTCGTTCAACACGCGTTCCACGCCTTCTTCCGACAAGGCATCCTTGTCGCGCGTTTGCGAGGCGGGCAGGATGAACAGGTTGTCGCAGTGCTTGTCCTTGATCAAGGCCTGGTTCAGGGTTGCTTCCTTGTTGATCACATTGATCAGGTCGTAGACGACGCGGCGCTCGCAACCCATGATCAGGTCGAGGTTACGCAGGCCCACGTCGAAGTCGAGCACGGCTGTCTTGTGGCCGCGCATGGCCAGGCCAGTGGAAAAACTGGCGCTAGAGGTCGTCTTGCCGACACCGCCCTTGCCGGACGTCACAACAATAATTCTTGCCACAAATAATCCTTTTCAGATATCTCTTGAATTGTGCAGCTTAAGAGCGGTTCACGGGAGTGACCGGATTGACAGAGTGTATATCGATTCTGTCTCCAGCCAAACGAATTTGCGCGGGTCCGCGCGCCATTTCTGCGGGGAAACCATCCTCGAACGTGCGGTACACGCCGGCGATCGAGACCAGTTCCGGTTCCATGGCCAGCGCGAAGATGCGCGCCTGGGCATTGCCCGAGGCGCCAGCCAGCGCGCGGCCGTACAGCGAGGAATATACGTGGATGCTGCCGTCGGCGATGATTTCGGCGCCATTGTTGACGACGGCGGTGATGATCAGGTCGCAGCCGCGCGCATAGATGCGCTGGCCGGCCCGCACGGGCGTGTCGATCACCATCACCTGTGCGTCGGCGCCCGACTGGGCGGCGGCAGTGGGGGTATCCTTGGGACCATCCTTGGGCGGCGCATCGTCGCGCGTCTTGCCGCTGTCGAGGCTCAAGCCTTGCGCCAGGATGGCGTCATGCATGTCGGCCGGCGCATTGCGCACGGCCACGGCATTCAAACGGTATTTTTTCAGCAGGGCCACGAGGGCGGCCCAGTCGATGGGCACGCTGCCGGGCGGCAAGGCTGCCACGTCCAGCACGGCCAGGTCGTCCTCGAAAAAGTCCGCCACGCCTCCCGTCATGTCGCGTAAGGCGGCATCGAGTGCCTGCGTATCGGCGCTATGCAGAATGGCGGAGACGGCAACGACGGTGGAAATCTTGATTTCGATAGGCTTCTGCGACGGGCTTTTGGACATAAACATTTATCAAAGTGAAACTGCGGCAGGCCAGATGTTCCGTACGGCAACAATGGGAGCAGTAAATTTCTTGCATTCTACTGCAAAAAAATCGGCATCAGGGGCCTGGCGCGTGCTATTCCGCAGGGCAACACCTACTTCATGTCAAAAAAAACGGACGGCGCCCCGGAAAACCGGTGCGCCGCCCCGAAAGCAGCCGAGAATGCGGCTTGAGTACGCCTATCAAAACCTGCTGCGCGTCGTAATTTGCGGTCTGCGATGCTCACTGTACCTTCATACAGTTGCGCTTCTCAAGCACAACTTTCTTCCGCTCGCTACGGTTTTGTCAGGCCTTGCATGACCTTGTCATATTTTCATCACGCCGCGCGCATCTGCCGTGCCGCCGCGACCATGTTTTGCAAGGCCGCCTCCGTTTCCGCCCAGCCCCGCGTCTTCAAGCCGCAATCCGGGTTGACCCATAAATGCGCCGGGGGAATGACGGCGCTGGCCTTTTGCAGCAATGTCACCATGTCGAGGGTCGAGGGGATGCGCGGCGAGTGGATGTCGTATACGCCGGGGCCGATTTCGTTCGGATACTGGAACTGGCCAAAGCCCGCCAGCAGCGCCATGTCGGAGCGGCTCGTCTCTATCGTGATGACGTCGGCATCCATGGCGGCGATCTGCGGCAGGATGTCGTTGAACTGCGCATAGCACATGTGGGTGTGGATCTGCGTCGTGTCGCTGACGACGCAGGCGGCGATGCGGAAGGCGCGCGTGGCCCAGTTCAGGTAGGCGTCCCACTGGCCGCGGCGCAGCGGCAAGCCTTCGCGCAGGGCCGGCTCGTCGATCTGGATGATGCCGATGCCGGCAGTTTCCAGGTCGGCTACCTCGTCGCGGATGGCCAGGGCGATCTGCAGCGCCGTGGCGGCGCGCGGCTGGTCGTCGCGCACGAACGACCATTGCAGGATCGTCACCGGACCCGTCAGCATGCCCTTCATCGGTTTATTGGTCAGGCTTTGCGCGTGCACCGTCCAGGCCACCGTCATGGCGGCCGGGCGCTGCACGTCGCCGTAGATGACGGGCGGCTTGACGCAGCGCGAGCCGTACGATTGCACCCAGCCGTGGCGCGTGAAGACAAAACCGTCCAATTGTTCGCCGAAGTATTCGACCATGTCGTTGCGTTCCGCTTCGCCATGCACGAGCACGTCCAGGCCCAGTTCTTCCTGGCGCCCCACGGCGTGGGCGATTTCGGCGCGCATCTGCCGTTCATACTCGGCGCTCGCCAGTTCGCCCCGCTTGTGGCTGGCGCGGGCGGCGCGGATGGCGGGCGTCTGCGGGAAGGAACCGATGGTCGTCGTGGGGAAATCGGGCAGTTGCAAGCGCGCGCGCTGCATGGCCTGGCGCTGCCGGAAGCCGGAATCGCGGCGGTCCACGGTGGGAGACAGCGCTTGCAGGCGCTGCGCCACATGCGGGCGGTGCACGCGGGGACTGGCGCGCCGCCCGGCGACAGCCAGACGGGACTGTGCCAGTGCGGCGTCATCGGGGTGGCCGGCGAGCGCGCCCTTGAGGATGGCGATCTCCGCCAGTTTTTCCGTGGCGAACGCCAGCCAGCTCCGGATATCGCCGTCGAGCTCCGTTTCCGCTTCCAGGCTGAACGGCACGTGCAGCAGCGAGCACGACGGCGCCAGCCACAAATGGCCGTCGCGCCTGGCTGCCAGCGGCCGCAGCACGGCCAGGGCCGCGTCGAGGTCGGTGCGCCAGATATTGCGCCCGTCGACGATACCAATCGACAAGACTTTATGCGCGGGCAGCCAGTCCGTCACGCTGATCAATTCATGCGGCGCGCGGATGCCGTCCACATGCAGGCCGGCCACGGGCAGGCGGCACGTCAGGCTGAGGTTTTCTTCCAGCGGCGAGAAATACGTGGCCAGCAGGATATTCATGCCCACCTGGTTCAACTGCCAATACGTGCTTTCGAAGGCGCTGCGCCACGCATTGGGCAAGTCCAGGCCCAGGATCGGCTCGTCGAGCTGCACCCACGTCACGCCTTGCTGTTTCAGGCGGTCGAGCAGGGCGCCGTAGACGGGCAGCAGTTGTTCCAGCAGGGCCAGGCGATCGAAGCCTGGCGTCTTTTCCTTGCCCAGCCACAAGAAGGTGAGGGGGCCGATCAGGGCCGCCTTGACCGGGTGGCCCAGGGCCTGCGCCTCGGCGACTTCCGCCAGCAGGCGCTCGCAAGCGAGCGAAAAGCGGGTCTGCGGCGACAGTTCGGGCACCAGGTAATGGTAATTGGTGTCAAACCACTTGGTCATTTCCAGCGCGGCAGTGCCTGCGGCGTGTGCATGGTGTGCGTGGCCGCAGCCGGCATGGACGGCGTGGGTGTCTGCGCCGCGCGCCATGGTGAAATAGCGCGCCAGCGGCGATTGCTCTGGCGCAAAGTGGAAACGGGCCGGTTCGCAGCCCAGCAGCTGGATATGGTTGGCCACCTGGTCGTAAAAGGCGAAGTCGCCCACGGTGACGTAATCGAGGCCGGCGTCGCGCTGCTGGGCCCAGTGGCGCGCGCGCAGTTGCCGGCCCGTCGCTTCCAGTTCCGCCTCGGACAGCTCGCCACGCCAGTGGCTTTCCAGCGCCAGTTTCAGTTCGCGCGCGGCGCCGATACGGGGAAAGCCAAGGACGTGGGTACGAATGGTCATGATGTCATCGAGATTTAATGTGAATGCGCTAGAGTGTGCGGCAACTTGATCTATAATCAAAACGAAACATTTTGCCGAATCACATGAAAATAATTCACGCACAGAATCCATTTCTCCGATGCTAGAAATCCGTCACCTGCGCACCTTGAGTGCCCTGCGTTCGTCCGGCAGCCTGGTGCGCGCCGCGCAGCTGCTCAACCTGACCCAGTCGGCCCTGTCGCACCAGATCCGTTTGCTGGAAGAGCGCTACAAGGCGCCATTGTTCGAGCGCAAGTCGATGCCGATCGCGTTTACGGCCACGGGCAGCCGGCTGCTGGCCCTGGCCGACAAGCTGCTGCCCGAGATCGAGCTGGCCGAGCGCGACGTGGCGCGCCTGTCGCAGGGCGACAAGGGGCAGCTGCGCGTGGCGCTCGAATGCCATACGTGCTTCGACTGGCTCATGCCCGTGATGGATGCCTTCCGCCAGCGCTGGCCGGAAGTGGAGATCGACCTTGTTTCCGGCTTTCACAGCGAACCGGCGGACTTGCTGCGTTCGGGCGAGGCGGACCTCGTGATCGGCTCGCCGTACGGCCCCGATTTCACCGTGTTTCCCCTGTTCCGTTTTGAAATGCTGGTGGTGATGGCGCAAAAGCACCGGCTGCAGGCGCAGCGCCGGCTGGCGGCGGCCGACTTCACGGGCGAGACATTAATTACCTATCCCGTGCCGGAAGAGCGTATCGACCTGATCCGCGAAGTGCTGCGGCCGGCCGGCATCGCGTTTGAACGCCGCACGGCCGAATTGACGGTGGCCGTGCTGCAACTGGTGGCGAGCCGGCGCGGCATTGCCGCCTTGCCGAACTGGGCGATCAAGAATTACGTCGATTACGATTACGTCGTGGCGCGCCCGGTGGGCGAACACGGCTTGTGGAGCGATTTGTACGTGTCCGTGCCGGAGCATCTGCAGGACAAGGCGTATGTGCGCGATTTCGTCAGCGTGATACGCGAGCAATGCGCGGCCTCGCTGGACGGTATCAAGTTGTTGTCCTGACCAGCGTTGGGTTGGAAACAAACCAACAGCAAAGTTTGATAAATATCAAGGTTCAGCAATGAACCACCGCTTACAGTTGAGCACTGTGCGGCGCAACATGCGCTGCCTACTCTTTGGGGAGGAACACGATGTTTTCATTTTCCGAACAATGGGCACGGGCCGGCAAGGCCGTGGTGGAAGCACAATTGATCAGCGCGCAAGCGTATGCCCAGGCCGCTGTCGACAGCGGCGCCAGCGTGCTGGAATTGCAGCTCGATGCGGCCCGCACGGCGCTGGCGGCCGCTACTGTGGCGGGCAATCAGCTGCTGTCCGCGAAGGACCCGCAAGCGCTGCTGGAACTGTCGCGCACGCAGTCGCAACTGGCCATCGAACGCATCGGTGCATATAGCCGCCAGGCAAAGGATGTTGCTCAAGAAACCCAGGAGAAATTCGACACTGTGACAAAGGGTGAGTTTGCTGCATCGCGTCAAAAATTTGGCGAGCTGTTGCAGGTGGTAAAGCAAACGCCCGTACCCCTGATTATTCCTTTCAATAATTTTCTAAAAACCACTTTCGGCGGCGCCGATGAAGGGTATGATAAAAATAAAAACACGCGTCCTGCTCGCCAGGCGTAAGCGCGTTGCGGCCCGGCAGCGGCTATCCGCCGCGCCAGGCCGCCCGCCGCCACCGCAGGCAGGCTGTGATCGCCGCCGCCTGCGGTGCGGCGCTGGAACTGCGGCGCATGCCGCGCTAGAATGAAACACAGCTTGCTGTGTCTTCCCGGATTCACAGGATTCCAATGGGATTCTATTAGCACCTTGACCTTGGCCCTCGTGGCCAGCATATCGGAGAAATAAATGGATGATGTCGTAATCGTGGCCGCCGGCCGTACCGCAGTCGGCAAATTCGGTGGCAGTCTGGCCAAGATTCCTGCGTCCGAACTGGGCGCGCATGTAATCAAGGGCTTGCTGGCACAAACCGGCATCGACCCGAACCTGATCGGCGAAGCGATCCTGGGCCAGGTGCTGACGGCTGCCGTCGGCCAGAACGCCGCGCGCCAGGCCGTCATCAAGGCTGGCCTGCCGAGCAGCATCCCGGCATTCACCATCAACAAGGTATGCGGCAGCGGCTTGAAGGCCACGCACCTGGCGGCGCAAGCGATCAAGTGCGGCGACGCCAACATCATCATCGCCGGCGGCCAGGAAAACATGAGCGCCTCGCCGCACGCGATGAACGGCTCGCGCGACGGTTTCCGCATGGGCGACTTCAAGATGATCGACACCATGATCGTCGACGGCCTGTGGGACGTGTACAACCAGTACCACATGGGCATCACGGCGGAAAACGTCGCCAAGAAATACGAAGTGACGCGCGCCGAGCAGGATGAATTCGCGCTGCAGTCGCAACTGAAGGCGGAAGCGGCGCAAAAGGCGGGCAAGTTCAAGGATGAAATCCTGCCGCTGGAAATCGCCAACAAAAAAGGTACCGTTGTCTTCGACAGCGACGAATACATCAAGCCCGGCTCGACCCTGGAATCGCTGGCCGGCCTGCGCCCCGCGTTCGCCAAGGATGGCACCGTCACGGCCGGCAACGCTTCCGGCCTGAACGACGGCGCCGCCGCCGTCATCATGATGTCCGCCTCGCAAGCGAAGGAACTGGGCTTGAAGCCGCTGGCGCGCATCAAGGCCTACGCCTCGTCGGGCCTGGACCCGGCCGTCATGGGCATGGGCCCCGTCTCCGCATCGCGCCTGTGCCTGAAAAAAGCCGGCTGGACGCATGAAGAGCTGGACTTGATGGAAATCAACGAAGCGTTTGCCGCGCAAGCGATTGCCGTCAACAAGGAAATGGGCTGGGATACCAGCAAGATCAACGTGAACGGCGGCGCGATTGCCATCGGCCACCCGATCGGCGCCTCGGGCGCGCGCATCCTGGTCACCCTGATCCACGAAATGATACGCCGCGACGCCAAGAAAGGCCTGGCCGCATTGTGCATCGGCGGCGGCATGGGCGTAGCTTTAGCCATCGAGCGGGATTAATCGCTGGCGCCGCACCCAGGCTGTCGCGCGCTGTGCGTGACGACTGGGTGCGGTACGCCGCCGTCACGCGGCGGAGCTGGATTGCTTTCATTAAATTATTAACTTTTTAGCAACAGAACGACACTGAGGGGATGAAAATGGCAAGAGTTGCATTGGTAACTGGTGGCATGGGTGGTCTGGGCGAAGCAGTGTGTTTCAAGCTGGCGGCGCTCGGCTATCGCGTGGTGACCACATATTCCCCAGGCAATCCGAAGGTCGCGGAATGGCTGGCGACGACCAAGGACATGGGCTACGACTTCAAGGCGTATCCGTGCGACGTGGCCGACTACGATTCGGCAGCGGCCTGCGTGGCGGCCGTGGAAGCGGAAATCGGTCCTGTCGACGTGCTGGTGAATAACGCCGGCATCACGCGCGACATGACGTTCAAGAAGATGGACAAGCCGAACTGGGACGCCGTGATGGGCACCAACCTCGATTCCGTCTTCAACATGACCAAGCCCGTCTGCGACGGCATGGTGGAACGCGGCTGGGGCCGCATCATCAATATCTCGTCCGTGAATGGCCAGAAGGGCGCCTTCGGCCAGACCAACTATTCGGCCGCGAAAGCCGGCATGCATGGTTTCACCAAGTCGCTGGCGCTGGAAGTGGCGCGCAAGAACGTCACCGTCAACACCATCTCGCCAGGCTACATCGGCACCAAGATGGTCATGGCGATTCCGCAGGAAGTGCTCGACAGCAAAATCATCCCGCAAATTCCGATGGCGCGCCTGGGCAAGCCGGAAGAAGTGGCCGGCCTGGTGGCTTACCTGGCTTCCGATGAAGCAGCCTTCGTCACGGGCGCCAACATCTCGATCAACGGCGGCCAGCACATGTCGTAATCGTTGTTGAGGTAAAACAAAAAGACAGCTGCGGCTGTCTTTTTTTATGCTTGCAAGCAAAACAAGGGAATCGCCGGATTTGCCTTAAAATCAGTATTTCTCCACTGCATCATCTCCATGACCCTAGTTCCCGCCTTGCGCCGCGCCAGCGTGGCCGCCATCCTTTTCCTGGGCGCCAGTGCGGCCCAGGCTGCTGTCTCGTTTCACGTGAGCGTCACCACCGAGCGAGAGAAATTCCCCGGCGTGAAAAGCCGCTTGCCTGCGCAAGAAGTGGAGGAAAACGATGTGGTGCTGGGCCAGCAGTACATCAGCGTCAGCGATGGCAAGACGCTGTCCGTGCTCGATTTTTCCACGCGCCGGCGCTATGTTATCGACAAGGCGGCTGGCACTTACGAGCAATATTCGCTGTTCGATGTTGTCGGGCAGCGCCAGAGCGAGATGCGCCACCGGCTGGGCATTGCCGACGTGCTGACGCTTGCCAAGCGGGCCGATCATGTCACGCCCCAGGCTTACGAGGAGCAGGCGCTGTCGGTCCGGGCCGGCAAGGTGCGAGGCAGGCTGGTCCCCAACATTCTCGATGGCGAGGTCCTGTGGTCGCTCGATGAACACCCCTTGCTGCGCCTGGGGCCGGCCCACATCGCAGGCGATGGGCAGGATAGCAAGGCATTTGCCCAGTTTCTGCGTTATACCTGGGGCGGCCACCCGCTGGTGCTGAAAATGTTTGCAGACAGCAGGCAGATCCCCATGCAATTCCTGCTGTACTACCGGGAGGTGGGAGGCAAGCTCACACGCCGCTTTCGTGTCAGCGGCGTGCAGGCGGATGCGCCCGCGACCTTTACGCTGCAAGGCTACCGGCCGGGCAGGGCCGGCGCCGGGGCCCCCTTGCTGGAGCGCGTGCTGGACCAGGCAACACGGCTGCAGCCATTGGCCGCCGAGGCGCATCCGGCAATGCGCGCGCAGGCGGAGCAGGCGTTTGCCGGGCAACGGCCTTTTGCTGCCTTGCTGATCATGATGGAAGACAATTACTCCACAGGCGCGCCGGTGGGGAAATTATCGCCGCAGCAAAGGCTGGCCCTGGAAACCAATGAACAGGCACAGCAATTGATACGCGCGCTGTCGGCCAGGGACGAGGATGCCATCAAGGCCGGCCTCGCCGCAATACAGGCATTGCGCGCGCAGGTCGGCAAGGATCAGCCCATGCTGACCTTGTTCGAGGCCAGCATGCGGGGCAAGGCAGGGCAATGGCCGGAGGCGATCGTGCTGCATCTGGAAGCGCTGCAAGCGCGGCCGCAGCTGGCCGGCGGCTACAAGGAGCTGGGCGATGCGCTGTATGCGCAGTTCGATACTGCCAATGCCTGGCGCAGCTGGGAGGCGGGCCGGACGCTGGTACCCACGCATCGCCTGTTTGCCAGCGTGAACCGCCGGGAACAGGAGTTACTGACGGGCTATCCCGTCTTTTTCGAGAGCGGAGCGCCGGTTCAGCCCAGCACCAGCCGCCCGGCCAGCAGCACGAACACGGCAGGCAGCACGAACTTGCCGTAAGGCGAAGGCTTGCCGCGCAGGCGGCGCGCCAGGCGCGCGGCCAGCACGGCGTACAGGGCGTCGAACAGCAGGCCCACCAGCACCAGGACGGCGCCCAGGCGCAGGTATTGCATGCCGACCTGCTCGCTGCCGACGACGAATTGCGGCAGGAACATGCTGCAAAACAGCAGTGCCTTCGGATTGAGCAGATTCGTCAGGAAGCCGCGCACCAGGCTGGCGCGGGCGCCATGCGCCGTGGCGGGGGTGGCCGCGTCCTGTGCCGTTTTGCTCGACAGGGCCGACTGCAGCAGGCGCAGCGCCAGGTACAGCAGGTAGGCGGCGCCCGCCCATTTGACCCACTGCAAGGCTTGCGGATGCGTCACCATCAGCGCCGCCAGGCCCGCGCCCGACAGCGCCACATGGACGGCGCGCGCGCCGGCGATGCCCACGGCCGTCACCAGCGCCGTGGCCACGCCGCGCGCGGCGCCCGTCGCCAGCACCAGCGCCATGTCGGGGCCCGGTAATAAAAAGGCGCCGGCCAGTGCCAGCAGGTACATCAGGAAGGTAGAATCGGACATGGCTCGGTCGAAAAGAAAAGCGGGAGCATGCACACGGTGCGGCCTGCTCGCCGGGTCCCATTATGTTCTTGCAGCGATGAAATGTGCTTGCTTTTCCTGCCCTGCATGCCCTAGTATTCGGGTAGATTCCACTCGTATAAAAACAAAAAATAGATGAAAATTTCAGAAGTTAGCCTCGACGCCACCGATTTGCAGATACTCAGGCTGTTGCAGGATGAAGGACGGCTGTCGAATGCGCGCCTGGCCGAGCGCTTGAAGCTGAGCGAAACCCCCGTCTGGCGCCGCTTGCGCCGTCTGGAAGAGGAGGGTTTCATTACCGGCTACCAGGCTTTGCTTAACCGCAAGAAGCTGGGCATCGGCCTGGTGGCGTTCGTACGGGTCGTGTTTGCCAACCATGGCGGCGAACAGCCGTCGCAGTTCGAGCAGGCGATCGCGACGATTCCCGAGATATTGTCGTGCCACAATGTGGCGGGTGAAGCCGATTATTTCCTGCAAGTGGTGGCGCGCGACCTGGAAGCGTATGGCGAATTCGTCTCGACCGTGCTGCGCCGCCTGCCTGGCGTGGCGGAAATCCAGTCCAGCCTGTCGATGCGCGAAATCAAGTCGTCGAACCGCCTGCCCTTGCTGCTGGCCTGAGGCGCCGGCGGCGCACTATAATTGGAACAGTTGCCAGGACTCGTGCCTGGCGCCCCGACTGCCATTCTGAGGACCGCCATGCCCGATTCTTTGTCCCCCCTGTTTCCCGTCCTGTCGCCGAACCGGCACGGCATGCTGGCGGTCGATGACATCCACACCATTTATTGGGAAGAGTGCGGTAATCCCGACGGCATTCCCGTGCTGTTCCTGCACGGCGGCCCGGGAGCGGGCCTGTCGCCGCAGCACCGCCGCTTCTTCGATCCGCAGCGCTACCGCGTGATCCTGTTCGACCAGCGCGGTGCGGGCAAGTCCACGCCGCTGGGCGAATGGCGCAACAATACGACGCAGCTGCTGATCGCCGATATCGAACGCTTGCGCGTCCAGTTCGGCATCGACCGATGGCTGGTGTTTGGCGGCTCGTGGGGTTCGACCCTGGCGCTCGCGTATGGCCAGGCCCACCCCGAGGCTTGCCTCGGTTTCGTGCTGCGCGGCATTTTCCTGTGTACGCAGGCGGAAATCGACTGGTTCATCGAGGGCGTGCGCTGGTTTTATCCGGAACTGTACGCGGAATTCGCCGCGCCTATTCCCGCAGAGGAACGGGGCGACTTGCTGGCGGCCTACGTGAAACGCATCCTCAGCAGCGATCCCGCCGTATATTGGCCCGCCGCGCGCGCCTGGAGCCGCTTCGAAGGCCGCCGCGTCTACCTGATGCCGCAGCCGGAAGATGCGCCGAACGATGCGCTCGACCTGGGCGTGGGCCGGCTCGAATCGCACTACATGGCCAATCTGGGTTTCTTCGAGGAAGACCAGCTGATCCGCAACATGGCGCGCATCGCGCATTTGCCGGCCGTCATCGTGCAAGGCCGCTACGACGCCATCTGCCCGCCGCTGTCGGCCTACCGCCTGCAGCAAGCCTGGCCGGGCGCACAGCTGGAAATGATCCCGGATGCGGGCCATGGCGCGCTCGAGCACGGCATCGCTTCGGCGCTGGTGCGCGCCACCGAGCGCTTCGTGCCGGGGCGCGGTTTCGCATGACGCCAGAGCCCGCCGGTTGGCAAAGCGGCCAGCCGGCGGGCGCCACCTGCTACACTATGGCCTGTGCTGGCGCCACGGTCGGGCGCCGGTGTGAACCTACGACTTTTTAT
Source organism: Janthinobacterium sp. SUN137 (assembly GCF_030587265.1). Lineage (NCBI taxonomy): Bacteria > Pseudomonadati > Pseudomonadota > Betaproteobacteria > Burkholderiales > Oxalobacteraceae > Janthinobacterium > Janthinobacterium sp. SUN137. Next base: position 267,269 of record NZ_JAPWHZ010000004.1, read on the forward strand.
CCATGAACATACAGATCGGCGACATCGGCCATATCATCCAGCTGGCGATTGCGCCGGTTTTCCTGTTGACCGGTATCGGCACCATGCTGGTGGTGCTGACCAACCGCCTGGGCCGCATCATCGACCGCACGCGCGTGCTGGAAGACCGGCTCGACATCGGCTATAACGATTTCTATATGGATGAGCTAGATACCTTGTATCGGCGTACCCATCTGATCAATTACTCGATTTCGCTCAGCACGGCGTGCGGTTTCTTCGTCTGCGTCATCATCGCCATGCTGTTTTTGGGCGATATTCTGAACCTGACCCTGGACAAATACATCGCGGCCTTCTTTGTGCTGGCCGTGATTTGCCTGATCGGCTGTTTTATTTATTTACTGCGCGAAATTTATCTGGCCGCGACGGCCCAGCGCATCCGGCGCCATATCCGCCCGCCACGTTAAGCGGCGCGCCGGTTTACCCTACTATTGAAGAACGAGTCCAGCATGCACGATTACAAACGTCCCCCCACCCTGCACCGCTACGGCCAGCGCAGCGAACTTGAGCTGGCGCTGAGCCTGGGCCAGTTCCGCCTGATGCCTGCGGGCAATTGTTTGACCCTGAGCTTTTCGCAAGTGTGGGACAAGCAACTGTTCGACCTGTTCGCCCCGGCCGACGCCTGTTTGATCATCCACAATACGGAAGAATTCGGCGAACGCCTGCATCGCGCCGTGCAGCGCACCTTGCCCAGCTGGGCCGGCATCGATGGCCTGGTCGAGTATGGCCAGCGCGCCGCCCTGGGCGCCGCCTTCACCAAGACGCGCGCCGAGGCGCCCGAGCAGGAATGGCTGTTCGCCTGGCGCTCGATGCAGCCGCAGGCGAGCCTGAATCCCGTCACGGTAAAGCTGGGCAGCCTGGAAAACTTCGCGGAAATCCGCGACCGCGATACCTATTTGGCGTAGTTTTATCCGGATTTATCGGCGTACTGGCTGTCGATGCGGGCCAGCACGGCCGCCATCATGCGCTCGATATCGCCGCGTATCATGGTCGTGCCCAGCATGCCGGGCACGTAGAAGCCTGGCATCAGCCGGCTGGAAAAGACGATGCGCGTGCCGCCCGTCTCGGGGATGGGGTACAGATTCCAGCGCGATTCGTAATGCCGCATGTCGCCGGAGATCAGGGCGATGTCGATGGCCGTGAACGGCGTTTCCGTGGCCCGCACCACCAGGTGGATGGGGTGGTTCATGAACAGGAAGCGCGCCATGCCCTGCTGTTCGATGATGACTTCATTGCCGTTGCGCGACAGCACGCGGCAGGAACTCAAGTCCGGCACGAATTCATGCATGCGCTCGTAGGTGGTCAGGGTCTTCCAGACGGACGCCGGCGGCGCCTGCACGCTGCCGCTGGCATCGACTTCATACATGCGCTGCCCGTCGACCTCGATGCGCTTGACGTCGACCTTGAGCTTGTCCAGGCGTATCGCCTGCGCCAGCGCGGTAGCGGGGACGGCGCACAGCATCAGCAGGCAAAGGAAGAGTCGCGTCATGCACCTAGCCTACGGGAAACTTGCGCCCGGCACAAGCTGTACGCATCGCCGGCCCGTGCGCCGGGCGATTTAGAACTCCCGGTCTAGAGAAATACGCTGCGGCGAGCGGCAATGCTTGCTACCGTACGGCCTGCATACCACCTCTACCGGACCGATCACCATGACTGCCTATCCCCACCTGCTGGCCCCGCTCGACCTGGGTTTTACCTCTTTGCGCAACAGAGTCATCATGGGGTCCATGCATACGGGCCTGGAAGACCGTTTTTATCATTATGGCAAGCTCGCCGCGTTTTACCGCGAACGGGCGCGCGGCGGCGTGGGGCTGATCGTCACGGGCGGCATCTCGCCGAACCGCCAGGGCTGGCTGCTGCCGTTCGGCGGCACGCTCAATTTCCTCGGCGACGTGCCGAACCACCGCAAGGTGACGCGCGCCGTGCACGAGGAGGGCGGCAAGATCGTCATGCAGATCCTGCATGCGGGCCGCTATGGCTATCAGCCGTTCGTCGTCTCGGCGTCGGCGAAGAAATCGCCGATCTCGCCATTCCGCCCCCGTCCCCTGAGCGAACGGGGCATCGAGCGCACCATCTGCGACTACGTGCGCTGCGCGCGCCTGGCGCAAAAGGCCGGCTATGACGGCATCGAAGTGATGGGCAGCGAAGGATACCTGTTGAACCAGTTCCTGTGCGCGCGCACGAACCTGCGCCAGGACCGCTGGGGCGGCAGCATCGAAAACCGCATGCGCCTGCCCGTGGACATCGTGCGCCGCATCCGCGCCGCCGTCGGCCCCAACTTCATCATCATGTACCGCCATTCCCTGCTCGACCTGGTCGAGGGCGGCAATACCTGGGATGACGTGGTGGCGGTGGCCAAGGCCCTGGAACACGCCGGCGTGACGATTCTCAATACGGGCTTCGGCTGGCATGAGGCGAGGGTGCCCACCATCGTCACCTCGGTGCCGCGTGCCGCCTTCGCCTCCGTGGCGGGCCGGCTGCGCCGCGAAGTCGGCATTCCCGTGGTGGCGTCGAACCGCATCAACATGCCGCACGAAGCGAATGCCATCCTGGAGCGGGGCGACTGCGACCTGGTGTCGATGGCGCGCCCTTTCCTGGCCGACCCCCATTTTGTCGCCAAGGCCGCCTCCGGGCGCACGGACGAGATCAACACCTGCATCGGCTGCAACCAAGCGTGCCTGGACCACACGTTCGCCAACAAGCGCGCCAGCTGCCTGGTCAACCCGCGCGCCTGCCATGAAACGGAACTCGTGTACGCGAAAAAGGCCGTGCCGCGCCGGGTGGCCGTCGTCGGCGCCGGCCCGGCCGGCCTGTCCGCCGCCTGCGTGGCGGCCGAATGCGGGCACGAGGTGACCCTGTTCGACAGCAGCGACAGCGTGGGCGGCCAGTTCAAGGTGGCCATGCAAATTCCCGGCAAGGAAGAATTTACGGAAACCATCCGCTATTTTGCCCGCCGGCTGGCGCTGCTGGAAGTCAAGCTGCGCCTGGGCCAGCGCGTGACGCGCGAGCAATTGCTGGCCGGCGGCTACGACGACGTCATCGTCGCCACCGGCATCAAGGTGCGCCTGCCGGCCATTCCCGGCATCGACCACCCGAAAGTGCTGTCGTATCTGGATGTGCTGCAAAGCAAGAAGCCTGTCGGCGCGCGCGTGGCCATCATCGGCGCGGGCGGCATCGGCTTCGACGTGGGCGAGTATTTGCTGCACGACCCGGCGTACCCGCTGCCGCTGCCCGTGGCCACCTGGGCGGGCGAGTGGGGCGTGGACCTGGATGCGGCCACCGGCGGCGGCCTGGTGCCGCCCGTGGCGCCTGCGCCCGTGCGGCAAATCTTCCTGTTGCAGCGCAAGACCTCGAAAGTGGGCGCGGGACTGGGCAAGACGTCGGGCTGGGTGCACCGCGCGGCGCTGGCGAGAAACGGCGTGGCCATGCTGGCCGGCGTGAGCTACGACAAGATCGACGAGCAGGGCTTGCACATCACCGTGGGCGGCGAGCAGCGCCTGCTGGCGGTGGACAACGTGGTCATCTGCGCGGGCCAGGACAGCTTGACGGAGCTCATGCCGGACATGGGCAAGGATGGCAAGCCGCTGGCGGCAGGCGGCCCCCGCTTCCATAAAATCGGCGGCGCCGCGCTGGCGGCCGAACTCGACGCCAAGCGGGCGATACGGGAAGGCGCGGAACTGGCCGCCAGCCTGTAAAAAGAAAGCCTGCCGGCTGGGGAGCGGGCAGGCTTGCTGGACGGAAAGGGCGCCGGCTTAATGCCCGCCATGCCCCATCTTCGCCGCATCAAAACTCTGCAGCACGTGCTCGGCCATGCCATTGGCCAGCTCGTGCTCGCCGATAAACACCTTGCCCGCGTTTTCCGCGCGCAGCAATTCCGCCTCTTCCTCGCTGTGCGTGCGCACCACCGTCATGATGTTCGGGTTCAGCGCGCGCGCCGTCTCGATCATGGCGCGCACGTGGAAGGTGTCCGGCGTGGCGATGACGAGCATGGTGGCGTGCGTGATGTGCGCCTGGATCAGCACGGCCGGTTCGCCCGCATTGCCGGCCACGGCCGGAATGCCCTGCTTGCGCAGCTGGTCGACGATTTCGCGGTTTTCCTCGGCCACGACAAAGTGGATGCCCCGTTCCATCAGGGCGGCGGCGATGCGCCGGCCCACGCGGCCATAGCCGACCAGGACGATCTGGCCCGACAGTTTTTCCTGCGGCACCGTCATCGGCAGCTCGGCCAGCGGGTCGGTCGTGCGTTCGAACTTGCGCGCGAAATCGCTGTTGCTCATCACGCGCAGCAGCGGCTTGGCCATGCTGAACACGAGCGGATTCAAGGCGATGGACAGGATGGCGCCGGCCAGGATCAGGCTTTGGCCTTCCTGCGGCATCAGGCCCAGCGACAGGCCCAGGGCGGCCAGGATGAACGAGAATTCGCCGATCTGCGCCAGGCTGGCCGAGACGATGATGGCCGTTTTCGGCGGATAGCGCAGGGCCATCACCAGCAGGAAGGCGGCAATCGACTTGCCGAAGATAATGATGGCGCACACGGCCAGCACTTGCAGGGGCTTCTCGATGAGGATGTTCGGCTCGAACAGCATGCCGACGGACACGAAGAACAGCACGGCGAACGCGTCGCGCAGGGGCAAGGACTCTTCCGCGGCGCGGTGGCTGAGTTCCGATTCGCGCAGCACCATGCCGGCGAAGAAGGCGCCCAGCGCGAAGGACACGCCGAACAGCTTGGTCGACGCATAGGCGATGCCGACGGCGGCGGCGATCACGCACAGGGTGAACAGTTCGCGCGAGCCGGTGCGCGCCACTTGCCACAAAATCCACGGGAACAGCTTGCGGCCGACCACCAGCATGAAGACGATGAAGCCGGCTACTTGCCCCAGGGTAATAGCGAGGGTTTGCCACAGGCTGACGGCCTCGGCATCCGGTGCGACCTTGCCGCCCAGCACGCCGGCAAACGCCGGCAGCAGCACCAGCACCAGCACGGTGACGAGGTCTTCCACCACCAGCCAGCCGACGGCGATGCGGCCATTCAGGGAATCGAGGATGCCCCGTTCTTCCAGCGCGCGCAGCAGCACCACAGTACTGGCGACCGATAGGGCCAGTCCAAAGATCAGTCCGCCACCGAGGGTCCAGCCCCACCAGTGGGCCAGGCCCATGCCCATCGCCGTGGCGACGCCGATCTGCAGGATGGCGCCGGGCAGCGCGATCTTGCGCACGTCCCACAAGTCTTCGATGGAAAAGTGCAGGCCGACACCGAACATCATCAGCATCACCCCGATTTCCGCCAATTGTCCCGCTATTTCCGCATCCGCCACAAAACCGGGCGTGGCCGGTCCGATGATGATGCCGGCGGCCAGATAGCCGACCAGGGCCGGCAGTTTCAGGCGCGCGGCGATGAAGCCGAAGATGAGGCCGAACCCGAGGGCGGCGGCGATGGTGGTGATCAGGCTGATGTCATGGGGCATGCGTGTGGGGTTCCTTATGGGGACGTGCGGATGGAAAAAGATGTTGCTCAGCGACCAAGTATAAACGCATCAAAGCCCCTGCCGGAAAATTTCCTGCGGCTTTATTGCAAAAAACCTGTGCTATATCTTCGTCCAGGTGGCCACGAACGCATGTTATCCACCCGGATCTTCGCCTAATTCAAGGACTCCACCCTATGCCACCCCGTGTCTCTACACCTTGCGCACGATCACGCAGCCGATGGAATAACCGGCGCCGAACGAGCAGATGACGCCCGTGGCGCCCGCCGCCATGTCATCCTGATACTTATGGAAGGCGATGATGGAGCCGGCCGACGAGGTGTTGGCGTAGGTGTCGAGGATCACGGGCGCTTCGTTGGCTTCCGCGTCGCGGCCCAGGATCAGGCGCGCGATCAGCAGATTCATGTTCAGATTCGCCTGGTGCAGCCAGTAGCGGGAGACTTGCGCCACTTCCACGCCGGCCTTGGCCAGGGTCGTCTTGATCATCTCGGCGGCCATCGGGCACACTTCCTTGAACACCTTACGGCCTTGCTGGCGGAACAATTTATCCGCCTTGCCCATGCCGGATTCGTCAAAACGGTTGAGGAAGCCGAAATTGTTGCGGATGGCGTTAGAAAAGCGCGTTTTCAGTTCCGTGCCGATGATCTCGAACTGGTGCTGCGAGACGGCCGTGTCTTTCGCTTCGACGATGATGGCGGTGCAGGCGTCGCCGAAAATGAAATGGCTGTCGCGGTCGCGCCAGTTCAGGTGGCCGCTGGTGATTTCCGGGTTCAACACCAGCACGGCGCGCGCCTGGCCGCTTTGCACGGCGGCGACGGCTTGCTGGATGCCGAAGGTGGCGGACGAGCACGCCACGTTCATATCAAAACCATACCCGTCGATGCCCAGCGCATCCTGCACTTCCACGGCCATGGCCGGGTAGGCGCGCTGCATATTGCTGCAAGCCACCAGTACCATGTCGATATCGGCTGGCGTGCGGCCGGCGCGCGCCAAGGCGTCGCGCGCAGCGGCGACGGCCATTTCCGCCTGCAGCGACAGTTCGTCATCGCCACGCTCCGCAATGCGCGACACCATGCGGGCCGGATCGAGGATGCCTTCCTTTTCCATCACGAAACGCGACTTGATGCCGGACGCCTTTTCGATGAAGGCCACGCTCGACAGCTCCAGCGCCGTCACCGTGCCCGCGGCGATCGCGTCGGCATTGTCGGCATTGAATTTTTCCGCGTAGGCATTGAAGCAGGTGACCAGCTCTTCGTTGGAGATCGAAAATGGCGGCGTGTACAGTCCGGTACCGCTGATGACGACTTGTTTCATGGTTAAACTTTCAAATTTGGCAATCGGCGCGGTGCCGATAAGTGAAGCAAATTTTACACAAACGGGCTCGACTGTAGAGAGTTTCGTGTTGCGGGGCGGGGGGAAGTGTGGCGGAAGATTGATTTTTGTCGCGTGGACGGGGTAACTGGGGGGCATGGCGCCCCCCGCCGTGCTGCTGGCGCTGCTGTTTACTTCTTCTGTTCTTGCTTGACGTCGGCTTGCACCACCACCGGTTCGGCCTTGGCCAGCTGCACCGGCAAACCTTTCAGGTGGTTCAGCGCCTGGTGCAGCTGGAAATCGTCCTGGCTGCCGAATTCCAGCGGTTTGCGGGTCTTTTCCAGGGCGATGATGCGCAATTGCTCTTCCATTTCGTCGTTGACGGGCGCGGCCTTGGCGCTTTCCTTGTCGCGGTCGTTGCTCAGGTGCTTGGAGAGGTCCGCTTCGCGGATGCGCAAGCCGTTCAAGCCGTCGCCGTCCGCATTTTCATCGACCAGCAGGTCGGGCACGATGCCCTTGGCCTGGATCGAGCGCCCGTTCGGCGTGTAGTAGCGGGCCGTCGTCAGCTTGACGGCCGTGTCGGCAGTCAATTGGCGGATGGTTTGCACGGAACCCTTGCCGAAGGTTTGCGTGCCGATGATGGTGGCGCGCTTGTAATCCTGCAGGGCGCCGGCGACGATTTCCGAGGCCGAGGCCGAACCCGTGTTGACGAGCACCACCAGCGGCACTTTCTTGATGGCGGCCGGCAATTTCGCCAAGGCATCGCCTTCCGAGCGGAACGTATAGTATTCGGCGCGGCCGTAGAACACCTGTTTCGAGTCCGGCAACTGGCCATTCGTCGAGACGATGGCCGCATCCTTCGGCAGGAAGGCGGCCGAGACGCCGATGGCGCCTTGCAGCACGCCGCCCGGATCGTTGCGCAGGTCGAGCACCATGCCCTTCAGGTTCGGGTCTTGCTTGTACAGCGCCGTGATCTGCGCGGCCATGTCGTCGACGGTCGGTTCCTGGAATTGCGACACGCGCAGCCAGGCGTAGCCCGGCTCGACCATCTTCGCCTTCACGCTCTTCTGGTGGATTTCCTCGCGCGTGATGGTGAAGGCCAGCGGCTGCGGTTCATCCTTGCGGGCAATGGTCAGCGACACCTTGGTGCCCGGCTCGCCGCGCATGCGCTTGACGTTGTCGTCGAGGCTGACGCCTTTCACGGGCTGGCCGTCGAGGCGGGTAATCAGATCACCTGCCTTGATGCCGGCGCGGTAGGCGGGCGAATCCTCGATTGGTGAGACGATCTTGATGTAGCCGTCTTCGCTCAGGCCAATTTCAATGCCCAGGCCGACGAACTTGCCTTCGGAGCCTTCGCGCAGTTCGGCGTAGGCTTTCTTGTCCAGATAGGCGGAATGGGGGTCGAGCGAGGCGACCATGCCGGAAATGGCGTCTTCCAGCAGTTTCTTGTCTTCGACGGGTTCCACGTAATCGGACTTGATCAGGCCAAACACATCGGCCAGCTGGCGCAGCTCTTCCAGCGGCAGGGGCGGCTCGACGTTTTTTTGCGCCATGGCGGAAAATTGCAGCGACACGGCGACACCGGCCACCACGCCCAGGCCGATCAAGCCGGTATTTTTGAGTTTGCCCATCATTGCACCTTTGCAGCTAGCGTGTCTTGCACAAGCGCCAGTCCCCGTGGAGCGGCGCTTTCCTGAAAGTATAGACCTGAATCTCTGCCGGCGTGGGCCGGCCGTGGAAAAAGCGTGTCTGGGCCCAGTCTACGCGCGAAAACGGGCTCGCCAGCTTGCCATATGTTGCGGTTTTGTATGCGATGTATAGTTACTCTTGAGGGGAGTAAGCATTTGTAAGAGTCGAAAAAAAGCGTGTGCCGCGGCCCTATAGTGGACTCGCATTCTCGACCCGAAGTGGTTTTGCCTGCGTCTGCGGACGCAGGCTTTTTTTTATCCGGAGCCCCCATGACCTCGTTGACCTTTCTCCCCGCCGTGCGCCGTTTCAGCCTGGCCTTGCTGCTGGGCGCCACCGCCTTGACCGCCTCGGCCGTGCCGATTGCCGACATGCGCCTGGAAGACTTGCTGCCGATGGCGCCCGATTTCAAGACGGAATTGAAGCTCAATGCGAATCAGACCACCTTGTGGCAGCAGGTGGAAGGGAAATCGCGTCAATTGTTGCGCGAACGCAAGGCGCGCCGCGAACGCCTGCAAGCGGGCGTGGCGCAGGGTTTGCAAACGCCCCGGCTGGAGCTGCGTGACTTGCTCGCCGGCCTGGACACGGAAAGCACGCAGAGCCTGGCCGAGGAAAAGCAGCTGCGCGAATGGTGGCTGAGCGTCAACGATGCCCTGGACGAGAACCAGCGCCAGATGGTGGCCCAGTTCATCGCCGGCCAGATGGCGCGCGTGATGGACGCCGCCGCGCCCCGCAGCGAGTCGCGCGGCGCGCCCGGTGGCGAGCACGGCGGACGCAAAGGCGGTGGCAAGGGGGGCATGGGCGGCGCGGGCGTGAGCATGGGCAGCGGGGGCGCCGGTATCACCTTGCCCGGCAACTGAGGGTAAGCAGGGGGCAAGCGCGGAGGGCAACCAAGGGGCAAGGATGGCCAAAAGGCATGCTTGCGTGCTACATTCCTGCAGCGCCTGGCGCGGCAGGCTATCCGCCCGAAGCTATCCGCCCGGTCTTTTTGACATGCCCCATAAGGACAATCCGTGAATCGCTATCTCTTGAGCAGTCTGACCCTGACCCTGTTGGCTGCGTTTGCCCATGCCGCCGAACCCGCATCCGCCGTTGCCGCCCCGACCGTGGCGCCAAGCGCCGCACCTGCCGCCGCCGGCGTCGTTTCCGGCATCGATGTGCAGTACATCGACCCCGCCGTGCGCGTGCAGGACGACTTCTTTACCCATTTGAATGGCAAGTGGCTGGCCACGGCCGAGATTCCTGCCGACAAGTCGAGCTGGGGTTCGTTCGCCAAGCTGCGCGATGACACCACGCCACAGTTGCGCGGCATCATCGAAGCCACGCAAAAGGACAAGAACAGAAAAGCCGGTTCCGAAGCGCAGAAAATCAGCGACCTGTACGCCAGCTACATGGATGAAGCCAAGCTCGAGGCGCTGGGCACGAAGCCGCTGGCTGGCGAACTGAACCGCATCCGCTCGCTGCGCGACAAGAAGGGCGTGCCTGCCCTGATCGCTCATCTGAGCCAGACGGGCGTGGCCACGCCGTACGCCGTCTACGTGGGCCAGGATGCCCGTGCTTCGACGAAATATGCGGCCTACGTGAGCCAGAGCGGCCTGGGCATGCCGGACCGCGACTACTACCTGGAAGCCAAGCAGGCTGGCGTCAAAGAAAAATACCAGGCGCACGTGGAAAAAATGCTGGCCATGGCCGGCGACAAGAATGCCGCCGCCCGCGCCAAGGCTGTCGTGGCGCTGGAAACGGCCCTGGCCGAAGTGCAATGGACCAAGGTCGAGAACCGCGACCCCGTCAAACGCTACAACAAGACCGACATCAACACGCTGAACGACCTGACTCCTGGCTACGACCTGAAGTCTGGCCTGGCCGCCCTGGGCATCGCCAACAAGGTCGATTACGTCATCGTCAACCAGCCAAGCTACCTGGCCGGCTACAACAAGGTGCTGGCGTCAAGCGACCTGGACACCCTGAAAGCGTATTTCGAATGGCAGTTGCTGCGCAGCTATGCCAGCTACCTGTCGAAGAACTTCGTCGATGAAAGCTTTGCCTTCTACGGCACGGTACTCAGCGGCGTGACGGAAAACCAGCCGCGCTGGAAGCGAGGCGTGGGCGCCGTCGAAGGCGTGCTGGGCGAAGCCGTCGGCAAACTGTATGTTGCGCAATATTTCCCTGCGGAGCGCAAGGCGCACATGCAGGAACTGGTGAAAAACGTGCTGGCCGCCTACAAGGACAGCATCGACACCTTGGACTGGATGAGCCCGGAAACCAAGAAGGAAGCGCAAGCCAAGCTGGCCAAGTTTACGCCGAAGATCGCGTATCCGAACAAATGGCGCGATTACACGAAGCTGCAGATCGTCCAGGGCGACCTGGTGGGCAACATGATGCGCGCCGCCAACTTCGGCTCCGCGCGCCAGGTGGCCAAGCTGGGCAAGCCGATCGACCGCGAAGAGTGGGGCATGACGCCGCAGACGGTGAACGCCTATTACAGCTCGACGATGAATGAAATCGTCTTCCCGGCCTCCATCCTGCAGCCGCCGTTCTTCGACGCCAACGCGGACGACGCCGTCAACTATGGCGCCATCGGCGCCGTCATCGGTCATGAAATCAGCCACGGCTTCGACGACAAGGGCAGCCAGTCCGATGGCGACGGCAACCTGCGCGACTGGTGGACCCCGGCCGACCGCAAGAATTTCGCCGCAAAGGCCGACGCGCTGACCAAGCAATATGACGGTTACAGCCCATTGCCTGGCTACCACGTCAACGGCGCCCTGACCCTGGGCGAGAACATCGCCGACAACTCGGGCGTGGCGATCGCCTACAAGGCCTATAAAATCTCGCTGGGCGGCAAGCCGGCGCCCGTGCTCGACGGCTTGACGGGCGACCAGCGCTTCTACATGGGCTTTGGTCAGGTATGGCGCAGCAAGATGCGTGAAGCGCAGCAGATCGTGCAGATCAAGACCGACCCCCATTCGCCGGGCCAGTACCGCGCCAATGGCACCATGGTCAACCAGCCTGGCTTCTACGAAGCGTTTGGCGTGAAACCGGGCGACAAGATGTATGTTGCGCCGGAAAACCGCGTCATCATCTGGTAAGCGCATGCGCGTCGTCGTGAAAAACGTACTACTGTAACAACAGAAAAGGCCACCTCGCGTGGTCTTTTTTGTATTCTGGCCAAAGTTGTTTCTGTCGTTTCGGCCGGTATGCTACAGTCAAAAACCGGGCCAGAAGCCTTGGGCCTTCTGACCCTTATATTTCACACAATACAATATAGAGGACAACCGTGAATCGTTATTTGTTAAGTGCATTGACCCTGAGTTTGCTGGCCGGCGTGTCCGGCATGGCTGGCGCCGCTGATACGGCCAAGAAAGCTGCCGCCGCGCCCGCGACGGCCGTCGCGGCCGCCGCGCTGACGTCCGGCATCGCCGTCGAATACGTCGACCCTGCCGTGCGCGCGCAGGACGACCTGTTCCAGCACCTGAATGGCAAATGGCTGGCGGAAACGGTCATTCCTGCCGACAAGTCGAGCTGGGGCAGCTTTGCCAAGCTGGCTGACGATACGCAAACGCAGCTGCGCGGCATCGTCGAAGGCGCGGCCGCCGACAAGGCCCGCGCGGCCGGTTCGAATGCCCAGAAAATCGGCGATTTTTATAACAGCTTCATGGATGAAGCCAAGCTGGAAAGCCTGGGTCTGACACCGTTGAACGCGGAGCTGGCGAAGATCGCCGCGCTGCAGGACAAGGCGGAATTGCCGGCTGTAATCGCCCACTTCAGCAAGCTGGGCGTGACCTCGCCTTACGACTTCGGCATCCACCAGGACGCCAAGGATTCCACCAAATACGTGGCCGACATCGTGCAAAGCGGCCTGGGCTTGCCTGACCGCGATTACTACCTGGAAGCAGGCAAGGCCGATACGCGCGCCAAATACCTGGCCCACGTGGAGAAAATGCTCAGCCTGGCCGGCGACGCGAACGCTAGCGCGAATGCGAAAGCCATCCTCGCGCTGGAAACGGAACTGGCCAAGGCGCAATGGAGCAATGTGCAGAACCGCGACCCCGTCAAGACCTACAACAAGGTGGAACTGGCGAAACTGGCCGCCGTGGCGCCAGGCTACGACTGGGCCCGCTACCTGAAGGACACGGGCATCGCCGGCAAGGTCAATTACGTGATCGTCAGCCAGCCCAGCTATCTGAAGGGCTTTGCCGAGATCGCCAACAAGACGCCGCTGGAAACGTGGAAAGCCTACTTCCAGTGGCACTTGCTGCACGCCAACGCCGGCTACCTGCCGAAAGCGTATGTCGATGAAAACTTTGCTTTCTATGGCACCATCCTGACGGGCGTGACGGAAATGCGTCCGCGCTGGAAACGCGGCGTGGGCGCCGTCGAAGGCGCGCTGGGCGAAGCCGTGGGCCAACTGTACGTGGAGCAATATTTCCCGGCCGAGCGCAAGGTGCGCATGGAAGCGCTGGTGAAAAACCTGATGACGGCCTACCAGCAAAGCATCGACAAGCTCGACTGGATGAGCCCCGTCACCAAGAAACAGGCGCAAATCAAGCTGGCCAAGTTCACCACCAAGATCGGCTATCCGAACAAATGGCGCGATTACTCAGGCCTGACGGTGGCGTCGGACGACTTGATCGGCAACATCCAGCGTTCGCACTTGCTGAACTACAACCGCGAATTGAACAAGCTGGGCCAGCCTATCGACCGCGACGAGTGGGGCATGACGCCGCAGACCGTGAACGCCTATTACAACCCGGAACTGAACGAAATCGTCTTCCCGGCCGCCATCCTGCAAGCGCCGTTCTTCGACGCCAACGCGGACGACGCCGTCAACTATGGCGCCATCGGCGGCGTGATCGGCCATGAAATCAGCCACGGCTTCGACGACCAGGGCGCCCAGTACGACGGCGACGGCAACTTGCGCGACTGGTGGACCAAGGCCGACCATAAAAACTTCGCCAAGAAAACCAAGCAGCTGGTGGCGCAGTACAACAGCTTCAGCCCCGTCAAGGGCCACTTCGTCAACGGCGAACTGACCCTGGGCGAGAACATCGCCGACAATTCCGGCGTGGCGATCGCGTATAAAGCGTACAAATTGTCGCTGAACGGCAAGAAAGCCCCCGTCATCGACGGTTTCACGGGCGAGCAGCGCTTCTATGCGGGCTTTGCCCAGGTCTGGCGCATGAAGATGCGCGAAGCGCAGCAACTGGTCTTGCTGAAAACGGACCCGCACTCGCCAGGCCAGTTCCGCGCCAACGGCACCATGCGCAACCAGCCCGGCTTCTACCAGGCGTTTGACGTGAAACCGGGCGACAAGATGTATCTGCCGCCGAAAGACCGCGTCATCATGTGGTAAGACGCTAGTCCCAGGCATAAGTTGCCAGCCGCCCCGCGCAAGCCGGGCGGCTTTTTTACGCCGTGTGATCTGGCGCAAACGATGGGTAAAAAAAAACCGCCCTGGCGGGCGGTTCCTGGAAACGGGTGTGACGCTGCTTACTTGGCCGGTTCCGCGGCTGGTGCGGCGGCGCCGTCAGCGGCAGCGGCCGGTGCCGGCACTTCCGGTTCCTTGAACTTGCCGCCCGACGCGTTGGCGATGTAGACGACGGCGCGCGCCACTTCCACATCGTCGAGGTCGGGATTGCCGCCCTTGGCCGGCATCGCGCGCAAGCCTTCGATCGCGTGTTTCAGGACCGTATCGTAGCCCTGGGCCAGGCGGGCCGACCAGCTGCCCGCATCGCCAAACTTCGGTGCACCGGCCACGCCGGCGCCATGGCAAGCCACGCAGGTGGCCGTGTACACGGCTTCGCCGCTTTGCAGCACTTTCGGACCGCTGGCATCCTTGAAGGTAAAGCCGGCGTTGGCCACTGGGCTCAGGCGCTCGGCGATGGCTTCCGGCGACTGGCTGTCCGTACCGGCGCCCGTCAGTTTTTGCGCCGTGACGAACTGCACCAGCAGGATGATGCCGATGACGGTGATGAGGAAGAAGCCAGCTACGGCGGCAAGCAATTGTTTAGGCGTTTTGATCGCTGATTGTTGTTCGTTATGTGCGTCGCTCATGATGTCCTTAGTCCAGATTTGAAACTGATGGCCGTGTAAGGTAGCATTTTTACATGCTTGGATGTAAACCTTTATGAAACCCACAATTATAGGCACAAAAATTGAGCAGTGACATGCAATTGCCAGCGATACGACAGTTTCCGTAGACGTAGGTAAAGAAAAACGGTATCCTTCGCATCACTTCAGAAATTCCCCCTACGCGGCTGTAGCTCAGTGGATAGAGTATTGGCCTCCGAAGCCAAGGGTCGTGGGTTCGATCCCCGCCAGCCGCACCAGACAAATCAAGACTTGCCGTTTCTTTCGCTAGCATTGTGCGCATTGCCGTGCGTGATAGTTATGGCTGCGCCTGCCGCTGCGCAGCCACCCGTCTCAGCCACTAGCCTTACTTCAGCAATTTCAGCAACGCCTGCGCCGCCGCCTCCGATGAGGCCGGATTCTGACCGGTGATCAAGATGCCGTCCGTCAGCACATATGGCGCCCAGTCCGCGCCCTTCGAGTAGATGCCGCCGTTATCCTTGAGCATGTCTTCCACCAGGAAGGGCACGACTTTCGTCAAGCCCACGGCGTCTTCTTCCGTATTCGTGAAACCCGTCACCTGCTTGCCTTTCACCAGCGGCTGGCCATCGTCGCCTTTGACGTGGCGCAAGACGCCGGGGGCGTGGCAGACGGCGGCGACGGGCTTGCCGGCTGCCTGCAGCGCTGCGATGAGGGCGATCGAGTCCCGGTCTTCGGCCAGGTCCCACAGGGGGCCGTGGCCGCCCGGATAGAACACGGCGTCATGGTCGGCCGCTCTCACGCTGGACAGCAGGACGGTGGAAGCGAGCGCGGCCTGGGCGGCCGGATCGGCCTTGAAGCGGGCCGTGGCGGCCGTCTGCGATTCGGGGGCGTCGCTCTTCGGGTCCAGCGGCGGCTGGCCACCCTTGGGCGAAGCCAGGGTCAGGCGCGCGCCCGCGTCTTTCAGCACGTAGTACGGGGCGGCGAATTCTTCCAGCCAGAAGCCGGTCTTGTGGCCCGTGTCGCCCAGCTGGTCGTGCGAGGTCAATACCATTAAAACGTTCATGCGAACTCCTGTGCAAGCGGTGGGGAAGTGTTACGCCATCAGCTTAGTCCTGTTCGCACTTTCATGCTGCACGCCAGTACTGCCTGTTTTTTGTGCGCGCCTTTGATGAAAACGCCCGCGACGCCCCTGCCGTTGTCCGTTTGCAACCTCCAAAGTGTTCCAGTTGCCGATATCAAAATTGATATCGAAACAGTGGAAAAATTGATTGGAGAGATTATCGCCCAGCCCCTAAGATAAACGCCGAGCATGCGAACGACATGCAAGCAGTGCAAAAATATCAATACAATATCTGGAGATTCATGATGCGCAACGCCACCGGTCCGCTCGCGGCCACTTCCCCTCGTCCATTCACCTTGAAGGCTGCCGTTGCGGCATTGGCCGGTATTGGCTTGCTGAGCACGGCTTCGGTATGGGCGCAGGAGGCGGTGACGGCCGATGCCGGTGCCGAGCCTGCTGCAGAAGTGTCGGTCGTGACCGTCAGCGGCGTGCGCCGCTCGGCGCAAAATTCGCAGCAGATCAAGATGCGCTCGGACCAGGTCATCGATTCCATCGTGGCCGACGACATCGGCAAATTCCCTGATAACAATGTTGCCGAAACCCTGGCGCGCATTTCCGGCATCCAGATCCGCCGCGATTCGGGCGAGGCCAGCGCCGTCATGATCCGCGGCTTGCGCGACGTCACGACCCTGCTCAATGGCCGCGAACTGTTCACCACCACGGGCCGCTACGTCAACCTGGCCGACATTCCCGCCACCATGCTGCAGCGCGTGGACGTGTACAAATCGCAGGGCGCGGACCAGGTCGAAGGCGGCGTGGCCGGCATCATCGACGTGCGCACCAACCGCCCGTTCGACTTCAAGGAATTTACGGCCAGCGTGAATACGCGCGCCGTCTACAGCGACAAATCGAAAGCCACCGACCCGAACATCAGCGGCATGGTGGCGAACCGCTGGAAGACGGGCATCGGCGAAGTGGGCGCGCTGCTGGGCTTGTCGCAGCAGCAGCACCGTTACCATGAAGAACGCGCATTCAATACGGCGCCCGTGGATAAAAGTTTCCTGTTGCCCGGTTTGACGGGGCCGGACCAGGTGGGTTTGCTGCCGATCAAGGGCGACCGCCGCCGCACGACCGCCAATGCCGTGCTGCAATGGCGTCCGAACGCCGATGTCGAGCTGTATGCGGAAGGCATGGTCACGCGCTTCCTGCTCGATGCCGAGTCCGATTACTTCGTCGGCTTGCCATGGTGGGGCACGCCCGTGTCGGCCACCAAAATTCCCGGCACCGACCAACTGCAAACCCTCACCTCGACCAACGTGAACACCATCATGTCGACGCAGGCGAACAAGAACGAGACGAAAACGCACCAGTTTGCCGTCGGTGGTTTGTGGGATATCAACCCGGAATGGCGTTTCACGTCGGAAGTGGCCAGCACCAAAAGTACCTTCAAATGGCGCAACCCCATCCTCGACGCCATCACGCAAGTGCCGAACGCCACCATCAATACCAACCAGAATGGCACCCTGCACGTCGATTACACAGGCATCGACTTGCAAGACCCGTCGAATTACTATTTGAAGGGCTTTTTCGACCGCTACGGCCGGGACCAGGGCAGCTCGAACGATGTGCGCGCCGACCTGGCGTACACGCCGGGTGCCGGCGGCATCTTCAAGGAAATCAGCGTCGGCTTGCGCGGCGTCAAGCGCGAAGCCGAATCGATCAAGAGTTTCGAGGGCAATGCGGAAGCACCGGACGTGTCCGGCGCCGCATTTCCATTCGGCCGCCAGAGCGTGACGTCGATTCCAGGCCTCAATTGCTTGTCGGAACCGATGTCCAGCGGCGGTCCCGACTATGGCTTGAAGCAGTGGTACACGCCATGCGCCAGCTTCTTGCTCAATAACACAGGCACCGTGCGCCAAGCCGTCACGGGCAGCAGCGCGGCGCGCGCCATGGATCCGGGTTCGTTCTTCAAGGATACGGAAAAGACGTATTCCATCTACACCAAGGCAAAGGTCGCCTTCAAGCTGGCTGACTATCCCGTCGACGGCACCCTGGGCGTGCGCGTCGTGCGCACGGAGCAAAGCTTGCAAGGCAACAGCTCGCAGGATGGCGTCTACACGCCCGTCATCAGCGACACGTCCAGCACCGATGTGCTGCCGAGCGTGGCCCTGAAAATCAAGCTGCGCGCCGACCTGGTTGGCCGCTTTGCGGCGGGCCGCACCATCAGCCGCCCCGGCTTTGCCCAGCTGAACCCGGGCGTGGCCCTCGTCAACTCGACGGAAACGGTGAAGGCGACGGGCGCGGGCGGCAATCCGAATTTGAAACCGGTCGTGGGCGACAACGTCGACGCGGCACTGGAATGGTATTTCGCGCCGGCCGGTTCCGTCACCGCCACCGTGTTCCACCACAAGTTCGACGGGTATATCCAGCAACGCATTTCCAGCGAAACCATTGCCGGCAAGACATATGACGTGGACCGCCCGTACAACACGGCGGCCGGCAAGCTGCAAGGCCTGGAAATCGGCTACCAGCAATTCTATGACGGCTTGCCCGGCATCTTGAGCGGCCTGGGCTTGCAAGCGAACGGCACTTACATGAGCGGCACCACCGACGACGAGACGGGCAGCCATGCGATCACGGGCGTGTCGCGCTATGCCTACAACCTGGTGCTGCTGTACGAAAAAGACGCCTGGTCGGGCCGCCTGGCCTACAACTGGCGCTCGAAATTCATCGACAGCTACAACCAGGGCGGCCCCGGCCTGGACTTGAAAGTGGCGCCGACGGCCCAGCTCGACGGTTCGTTGTCGTACAAGATCAACGAGCAGTTCACCGTGACCCTCGATGGGAATAACTTGCTCGATACCAAGTTCAAGGATTACTGGAACGAACCGGGCGTGTATGCGCGCGATACGCGCCGCTATGACCGGACAGTTGGTCTCTCTTTACGCTGGAAAATGTAAGCCGAGCATCACGCAGTAGTCAGATCAAGGGCGTTGCCATGGTTTCGGCCGGCAACGCCCCTGTCAGTTGGACAGTCACGCACGATTCATCATAAAAAGAATGGACGGAAAGCATGGAGACGCAAAAATTATCCACCGTTGAAAAGGTCGGCTTCGGCGCCGGCGACATGGCGCTCAATGTCGTCATTTCGTCGATGATGTTGATCATCACCTTTTTCTATACCGATATCTATGGCTTGAAAACCACGGACCTGGCCCTGCTGTTCGTGGCCGTGAAAGTCATCGGCGCCATCGCCGACCTCGTCATGGGCCAGATCACCGACCGCTACAGCTTTGCCTCGGGCCGCTACCGTCCGTATCTGCTGTGGCTGGCCGTGCCGTATGGCGTCAGCGTCTTCTTTGTCTTCAGCACGCCCGAGTGGCAGTACGACGCCAAGCTGATCTGGGCATATTCCACGTATATCCTGATGACGATCATGACGGCCGGCGTGGGCATCCCGTATATTTCCCTGATCAGCGGCTTGACCAGCGACCCGCAGGACCGCCTGTCGGCCAACGGCTACCGCCTGTTCTTCGCCAAGATCGGCGCCTTCATGGTGACCATCGTCGTGCCGGTCCTGTCGCAGCGCTGGGGCGGCGGCAACCCGGCCGTCGGCTACCAGGCGGCCATGGCCGTGATGGCCGTCATGGGCGTGGCCCTGTTCCTGTTCTGCTATTTCTCCACCACCGAGCGGGTCGTGCACGTAGTGGAAAAGCAACCGTTGCTGGCGCAATTGAAAGTGCTGCTGCAGAACGACCAGTGGCTGGTGCTGTGCGGCGTGTGCGTCACGGGCACCATCGGCTACGTGGTGCGCGGTTCCGTCGCCATTTATTACGCGAAATACTATCTGGGCGGCAGCACGGAAACGGTGGCTGCCTTTTTGACCACGGGCGTGGTGGCCGCCATCCTGGCCATGATCGCCTCGACCTGGATCACCAAGTTCTATTGCAAAGTTAAACTGTTCCGCTACACGCAGATCGGCGTCGCGCTGATCAGCCTAGCGATCTATTTCTTTGTAAAACCGAGCGACACCGTGCTGGCTTTCGCCCTGTATTTCCTGCTGTCCTTCGTGGTGGACTTGCATGCGCCCGTGTTCTGGTCGGCCATCGCGGAAACCATTGATTACGGTCAAGTCAAGACGGGCAAGCGCGTCTCCGGCTTCGCCTTTGGCGGCATTTCCGTCTGCCAGAAGGCGGGCATGGCGGTGGCGGGCGGCCTGGTGGGCGTGCTGCTCGCGTATTTCGACTACCAGCCCAACCATGAGCAAACGCAATTCGCCCTGAACGGCATCGCCCTGATGCTGTCGATCATCCCCGGCTTTTTCCACTTGCTGATGGGCTTGCTGATGTTCAAGTACCGCATCAGCGATGCGTACTACAGCGGCGTCAAGTCGGAAATGCACAAACGCGGTTTTGTCGCCGCGTAAGAATAACTGAATGGAGTAAGCAACATGGCAGACGTCTTGAAACCGCTGATCGAACAACGGGCCGACCCGCATATCTACCGTCACAGCGACGGCTATTATTACTTTACGGCCTCCGTGCCCCAGTATGACCGCATCGAACTGCGCCGCGCCGACAGCATCGCCGGTCTGGCCGACGCGCCCATGGTCGACGTGTGGCACAAGCCGGACACGGGGCCGTACAGCGAACTGGTGTGGGCGCCGGAATTGCACTTCAACCAGGGCGCCTGGTATGTGTATTTCGCCGCCGCGCCGAGCCGCGAAATCAAGCATAAATTGTTCCAGCACCGCATGTATGCGATCCGCAATACGAATGCCAACCCGCTGGAAGGCGAGTGGGAATTCATGGGCCAGATCGACACGGGCATCGACACCTTTTGCCTGGACGCCACCACCTTTACGCACGACGGCGTGCTGTATTACCTGTGGGCGCAGAAAGATGTGGCCATCGAAGGCAATTCGAACCTGTATATCGCGCCGATGACCACGCCATGGCAGCTGGCCGGTCCGCCCGTGATGTTGAGCAAGCCGGAATTCGACTGGGAAATCCGCGGCTTCTGGGTCAACGAGGGGCCGTCCGTGTTGAAACGCAATGGCAAGATCTTCATCAGCTATTCGGCCAGCGCCACCGATGAAAATTATGCGATGGGCTTGCTGTGGGCCGATGCGTCGGCCGATTTGCTCGACCCGTTCTCGTGGAGCAAGTCGCCCGAGCCCGTGTTTGCCACCTGCTACGAGCACGGCATCTACGGCCCCGGCCACAACAGCTTCACGACGGCCGACGACGGCGACGGCGTATTGCTGGTGTACCATGCCCGCACCTACACGGAAATCGTCGGCGACCCGCTGTGGAACCCGGATCGCCACACGTTCGTCAAACCGCTGCGCTGGGATGCGCAAGGCATGCCCGTGTTTGGCCGCTCATCGACCCTGTAAAACCTGGACCCGACGCCATGACCCCAGTTGATTCTGTTTCAGTGACGCAAGCGCCGTTCGGCACCCTGCCCGGTGGCCAGCACGTCACCGTGTTTACCCTGACGAACCGCCAGGGCATGCAAGTCAAAGTGCTCGACTTTGGCGCCATCATCAGCGCAATCCACGTGCCGGACCGCGACGGCACGTTGGCCGACGTGGTGCTCGGTTTCGAGCGCCTCGAACCCTACCTGGCCAATGGCGCTTTCCTGGGCGCCGTCATCGGGCGTTTCGGCAACCGCATTGCCGAGGGACGTTTCAGCCTCGACGGCAAGGATTACCAGCTGGCCGTCAACAATGCACCGAATCACTTGCATGGCGGCAACCAGGGCTTTCACCAGGTCATGTGGCAGGCCGAGCCGTTCACCCGGGACGATGCCGCCGGCATCACGTTCACGCGCAGCAGCCCGCACGGCGAAGATGGCTATCCGGGCAAGCTGGACGTGACCGTCGTGTACGAACTGGACAACGACAATGCCCTGAGCCTGCGCTACCACGCCGTGACGAACCAGGCCACGCCCGTCAACTTGACCAACCACAGCTATTTCAATCTGGCGGGGCAGGGCGATATCCTCGGCCACGAGGTGACGATCAACGCGGACCGCTACCTGCCCGTGGACGCGGGTTCGATTCCCACGGGCGAACTGGCGGACGTGTCCGGCACGCCGTTCGACTTGCGCCAGAGCACCGTCATCGGCCACAGCATCGATTTACCGCACGAACAGCTCCGCATCGGCCGTGGCTACGATCACAACTTTGTGCTGAATCAACAGCCCGGTCAGCTGCTCAGCCTGGCCGCCACCGTGCGCGATCCCGTGTCGGGGCGGGTGATGCAGGTGTACACGCAGGAGCCCGGTGTCCAGTTCTATTCCGGCAATTTCCTCGACGGCAGCCAGCCCGGCAAGCTGCGCGCCAACGGCTACCGCAGCGCGCTATGCCTGGAAACCCAGCATTTCCCGGATTCGCCGAATCAGTCCCACTTCCCGAACAGCATCTTGCGTCCGGGCGAGGAATATCGGACGCACACCGTGTACCGCTTTTCCGCCGGGTAAGTACCCCTGCGAAAACAGCCCACGCCCTGCCGCCACGCGCCCGCAGGGCGTTTTCATTACGGCATGCTGATACCGTTTTCGATATCGGAACGCATTAAAAATTGATTGGAAAGGCATGGCAGGATTCTTTAGTATTCCAACATCGCTGCCCGGGCCGACGACATTAGATCCGGCATGGCACAACCAGGAGAATGGCATGTCTGAGACAAAAAAGAAGGTTGCCCTGCGCTCTGCCGAGTGGTTCGGCTCGCAGGACAAGAACGGCTTCATGTACCGCAGCTGGATGAAAAACCAGGGCATACCTGACCACGAGTTTCACGGCAAGCCCATCATCGGCATCTGCAATACCTGGTCCGAACTGACTCCCTGCAACGCCCATTTCCGCCAGTTGGCCGAACACGTCAAGCGCGGCATCCTGGAAGCGGGCGGTTTCCCCGTGGAATTCCCCGTCTTCTCGAACGGCGAATCGAATCTGCGCCCGACGGCCATGCTGACGCGCAACCTGGCCTCGATGGACGTGGAAGAATCGATCCGCGGCAACCCGATGGACGCCGTCGTGCTGCTGGTCGGCTGCGACAAGACGACGCCGGCGCTGCTGATGGGTGCGGCCAGCGTCGACATCCCCACCATCGTCGTCAGCGGCGGCCCCATGCTGAACGGCAAGTTGAATGGCAAGGATATCGGTTCCGGCACGGCCGTATGGCAGTTGCACGAGCAGATGAAGGCCGGTTCCATCACCTTGCACCAGTTCATGTCGGCCGAATCGGGCATGTCGCGCTCGGCCGGTACCTGCAACACCATGGGTACGGCCTCGACGATGGCCAGCATGGCTGAAGCGCTGGGCACGTCGCTGCCGCACAATGCCGCCATCCCCGCCGTCGATTCGCGCCGCTACGTGCTGGCGCACATGTCGGGCATCCGCATCGTCGAAATGGTGCACGAAGACTTGCGCCTGTCGAAAGTGCTGACGCGCGAAGCGTTTGAAAACGCCATCAAGGTCAACGCCGCCATCGGCGGTTCGACCAACGCCGTGATCCACCTGAAGGCGATTGCCGGCCGCATCGGCGTGCCGCTGGAACTGGAAGACTGGACCCGTGTGGGCCGCGGCACGCCGACCATCGTCGACCTGCTGCCGTCGGGCCGTTTCCTGATGGAAGAGTTTTACTATGCGGGCGGCTTGCCGGCCGTCATACGCCGCCTGGGCGAGGGCGATTTGTTGCCGCACAAGAATGCGCTGACCGTCAACGGCAAGTCGCTGTGGGACAACTGCGTCGAAGCGCCCATCTACAACGATGAAGTGGTGCGCACGCTGGACAACCCGCTGCTGGCCGATGGCGGTATCTGCATGCTGCGCGGCAACCTGGCGCCGCGCGGCGCCGTATTGAAACCGTCTGCTGCTTCGCCGCATTTGATGCAGCACCGTGGCAAGGCCGTCGTGTTCGAGGATTTCGAGCACTATAAATCGCGCATTCTTGACCCTGATCTGGACGTCGATGCCGATTCCGTGCTGGTCATGAAGAATTGCGGCCCGAAAGGCTATCCGGGCATGGCGGAAGTGGGCAACATGGGCTTGCCGCCGAAACTGTTGGCGCAGGGCATCACCGACATGGTGCGCATCTCGGATGCGCGCATGAGCGGCACGGCCTACGGCACCGTCGTGCTGCACGTGGCGCCGGAAGCGATGGCGGGCGGCCCGCTGGGCATCGTGCGCGATGGCGACATGATCGCCCTCGATTGCCACAACGGCAGCCTGAACATCGACATCAGCGACACGGAAATCGCCGAACGCCTGGCGGCCCGCGAACTGGGCAGCGCGCCCGGGCCGAAGAGCGGCTACCAGCAGCTGTACATCGAACACGTGTTGCAGGCCGACGAAGGCTGCGATTTCGACTTCCTGGTCGGCAATCGCGGTTCCGCCGTGCCGCGCCACTCACACTAAGCGGAGAATTCCATGCTGTTGCTGCAATTTACGAATGAACACGGCGGCCGCCTCGTCGGCCTGCTGCAAGACGACTTGATCCGCGTCATCGAAGGCTACAACACGACATATGCGCTGGCGCAAGACGCCATCCGCAAGAAGGTCAGCCTGGCGGAACTGGTCAATGCCACCGTCGGCAACGCCACGCATTCCTATGCGGACGTGGCCGCTGCCGGACGCGTGCTGCCGCCGCTCGACCACGCGGACGAGGCGCACTGCTACGTGACGGGCACGGGCCTGACCCACCTGGGCAGCGCCGGCGCGCGCGACGCCATGCACAAGAAGATCGGCGGCGACGCGGAATCGCTGAGCGACTCCATGAAAATGTTCCGCCTGGGCGTGGAAGGCGGCAAGCCGGCTGACGGCACGGCCGGCGCGCAGCCGGAATGGTTCTACAAGGGCGACGGCTCCATCGTGCGCGCGGGCGGCCAGCCGCTGCGCATGCCGGACTTTGCCCTCGATGGCGGCGAAGAGCCGGAAATCGCCGGCCTGTACGTGATCGGCGACGATGGCCAGCCCTACCGGGTCGGCTACGCCATCGGCAATGAATTCTCGGACCACGTGACGGAGCGCCAGAACTATCTGTACCTGGCCCACTCGAAGCTGCGCGCCTGCAGCGTGGGCCCCGCCCTGCTGGTGGGCGAATTGCCCGCGCACATCGCCGGTACTTCGCGCGTGCTGGACGCGGCGGGTAATGTGCGCTGGGAAAAGGCCTTCGTCAGCGGCGAAGAGAATATGTCGCACACGATTGCCAACCTGGAACACCACCACTTCAAGTATCCGCTGTTCAAGCGCCCAGGCGATGTGCACGTGCATTTCTTTGGCACGGCTACCCTGAGCTTTGCCGATGGCGTGAGCGTGGCGCCGGGCGAAACCTTTGAAATCGAAGCGCCGGCCTTTGGCCCTGCCTTGCGCAACCGCCTCGACGTCTTCCCAACCGAATTTGCGAAAGTGAGCACATTATGAGTTTGAATATCACCGGTGATGCATGGATCGGCGGCGTGGCCGTCAAGGGCAATGGCGGCTCCTTCGAAGCGTGGGACCCGGCCGCGCGCGCGCACATCGCGCCCGCCTTCCACATGGTTGACGTAGCGCAAATCGACGAAGCATGCCGTCTGGCGCAAGCCGCGTTCGATCCGTTCCGCGCCACCACGGATGCGGAGCGCGCCGACTTCTTAGACACCATCGCCGCGCAAATCGGCGAATTGGGCGACGACCTGATCTTGCGCGCCATGACGGAAAGCGGCTTGCCGCGCGCGCGCCTGGAAGGCGAACGCGGCCGCACGGTGGGCCAGTTGAAACTGTTCGCCGGCTTGCTGCGCGAAGGTTCCTGGACGGATGCGCGCATCGACAGCCCGCTGCCGGACCGCGTGCCGCCCCGTCCTGACTTGCGCTTGCGCATGATCGGCCTGGGCCCCGTCGCCGTGTTTGCGGCCAGTAACTTCCCGCTGGCCTTTTCCGTGGCCGGCGGCGACACGGCCTCGGCCCTGGCGGCCGGCTGTCCCGTCGTCCTGAAAGCCCATTCGGCCCATCCGGGCACGTCGGAACTGGTAGCGCGCGCCATCGTGAAAGCAATTGCCATCTG
Organism: Janthinobacterium sp. SUN137; assembly: GCF_030587265.1. Lineage (NCBI taxonomy): Bacteria > Pseudomonadati > Pseudomonadota > Betaproteobacteria > Burkholderiales > Oxalobacteraceae > Janthinobacterium > Janthinobacterium sp. SUN137. The sequence continues at coordinate 292,945 of NZ_JAPWHZ010000004.1, forward strand.
CAAGCTGCCGGCCGGCGTCTTCGCCTTGCTGACGGGCACGGGCAATGGCATCGGCCAGGCGTTGGTCGCCCATCCGGCCATCCAGGCCGTCGGTTTCACGGGTTCGCGTTCGGGCGGCATCGCCCTGATGAAGGTGGCGGCGGAACGTCCGCAACCGATTCCTGTCTACGCGGAGATGAGCAGCATCAACCCCGTGTTTGTGCTGCCGCAAGCCTTGGCCGCCCGTGGCGCGGCGATCGCCGGCGGTTTTGCCGCCTCGCTGACGATGGGCGTGGGCCAGTTCTGCACCAATCCCGGCCTTGTGCTGGGCCTGGAAGGCGCCGACTTTACGGCCTTTGCCGCCGCTGCCGCCGAAGCGCTGGCGCCCGCGCCGGCCGCCACCATGTTGACGGCCGGCATCGCCAGCAGCTATGCCAAGGGCGTCGCCGCCCTGGCGCAGCACGCGGACGTGACGCCGCTGGTGCAGAATACGGGAGAAGAGGGCAAGGGCGCCGCCGCCCTGTTCGTCACGTCGGGCGAGGCTTTCCTGGCCAAACACGACTTGCGCGACGAAGTCTTCGGTCCGGCCTCGCTGCTGGTCGCTTGCCGCGACATCGAGCAATTGATTGCCATCACGGAAAGCCTGGAAGGCCAGCTGACGGCCACCCTGCAGATGGATGCGGGCGACCTGGCAGACGCGCGCCGTTTGCTGCCCGTGCTGGAACGCCGCGTGGGCCGCATCCTGGCCAACGGTTTCCCGACCGGCGTGGAAGTGTCGACGGCCATGGTGCACGGCGGCCCGTTCCCGGCCACGTCGGACGGCCGCAGCACCTCGGTCGGCACGGCGGCCATCAACCGCTTCCTGCGCCCCGTGTCGTACCAGAACCTGCTGCAGGACTTGCTGCCGGAGTCGCTGCGCGACGATAATCCGCTGGGGATCTGGCGCCGCAAGGATGGCGTTCTCGGCAAGGAGTAAAAAGCTGCTGCGCGGCGGGGCCGATGGCCTTGCCGCGCCAGCTTGCGTTGCACGTTGTACATAAAAAATAAACAGGTGGAGACAAGATGAAGCAATTGGCGAAATATGGCAGCTTGCAGGGCAAGCGCGTGTTCATCACGGGTGGCGGCAGCGGCATCGGCGAATCCCTGGTGGCGGAGTTTGCCGCCCAGGGCGCCGTGGTGGCGTTTGTCGATATCGCCGTGGAAGCGAGCGAGGCCCTGTGCCGCCGCCTGGCCGAAGCGGGCTGGACGGCGCCCGTGTTCCGCCATTGCGACATCACGGATATTGCATCCCTGCAAGCCGTCATGGCCGAACTGGCCAATCAACTGGGCGACTTCGATATCCTCGTCAACAATGCGGCCAACGACCAGCGCCACCAGGCGCAGGATGTCACCCTGGAATACTGGAACGAGCGTATTGCGATTAATCAACGTCCCATGTTCTTCACGTGCCAGGCCGTCTTCGAGGGCATGAAGCGCAAGGGCGGCGGTTCCATCATCAACGTCAGCTCGATTTCGTGGCACATGAAGTCGGGCGGCTACCCCGTGTATGCCACCACCAAGGCGGCCGTCGTGGGCCTCACGCGGGGCCTGGCGCGCGATTACGGCGCGCACAATATCCGCGTCAACACGGTGACGCCCGGCTGGGTCATGACGCAGCGCCAGATCGACCTGTGGGTCGACGAGGCAGCGGAAGTGGAAATCAAGAAAAGCCAATGCTTGCCAAGCAAGCTGATGCCACAGGACATTGCCGCCATGGTGCTGTTCCTCGCATCGGACGATGGCGCGATGTGCTCCTCCCAAGAATTCATCGTCGACGCCGGCTGGGTCTGACAAAACGTCCAGGGCGTTGTTGCCTTGCCTAGCCGTACTTTCGTACTGTCTTCGGCAAGGCGCCTAGCCCTGGGCGTTTTGTCGGCCGCGGGTTTGCCCGCAGCCATCCCCCTCCTTTGAAATACCGCTCTTGCCGCCCCAACCCTGCGGCAGGAGAGGCATCGCCACATCCATTGCCGGGTCGATCCCGGCCCTTGCTTTTCACTTAAAAACAGGAGACAGCATGAAATGTATCAACACCAGCATCGTGGCCCTCAGCCTGGCCATGGCCGTCGGCAGCGCCTTTGCCGCCCCCGTCAGCGTCACCATCGACGCGGCCAAGCCTGGTTCCGTGATCAATAAAAACATCTACGCCCAGTTCGCCGAACACCTGGGCACGGGCATCTATGAAGGCATGTGGGTGGGGCCGGATTCGCCGATTCCGAATACCAAAGGCTGGCGCAACGACGTGCTGGGCGCGCTGAAACAGTTGCACGTGCCCCTGGTGCGCTGGCCGGGCGGCTGCTTTGCCGATGAATACCACTGGAAGGATGGCATCGGCGCGCGCGAGAAGCGGCCGACCAAGGTCAATACCAACTGGGGCGGCGTGGAAGAATCGAACGCCGTCGGCACGCACGAATTCTTCGACCTGGCCGAGTTGCTGGGCGCACAGACCTATATCAACGGCAACCTCGGTTCCGGCACGCCGCAGGAAATGTCCGAATGGCTGGAATACATGACGTCGGACAGCAAGTCCACCCTGGCCGAGCTGCGCCGCAAGAATGGCCGCGCCCAGCCGTATAAAGTCGATTACTTTGGCATCGGCAATGAAGCCTGGGGTTGCGGCGGCAATATGCGCCCGCAGTACTACGCCGACCTGTACAAGCACTATCACACCTTCATGAAGACGCCGGAAAGCGCGCGCCCGAAATTCATCGCCAGCGGCGGCAATGACGACGACATCAGCTGGTCCAGCACCCTGAGCCGCGAAATCAAGCCGAACATGATGGACGCCATCAGTTTCCACTACTACACGGTGCCGACGGGCGTGTGGGAAAAGAAGGGCGCGGCCACGGGCTTTGGCGAAAACGAATGGATTTCCACCTTGAGCCGCACCCTGCGCATCGATAGCTTGATCAAGAACAATCTCGCCGCCATCGACAAGAACGATCCCTCGAAAAAGACGGGCTTGTACGTCGATGAATGGGGCACCTGGTACGACGTGGAGCCGGGCACCAACACGGGTTTCCTGTTCCAGCAAAACAGCTTGCGCGACGCCCTCGTCGCCGCCTTGAATTTCAACATCTTCCACGCCCATGCGGATCGCGTGCGCATGACGAATATCGCGCAAATGGTCAATGTGCTGCAGGCGATGATCATCACGGACAAGGATAAATATTTCCTCACGCCCACGTATCACGCGTTTGAAATGTACGTGCCGTTCCAGGATGCCACATCGTTACCGGTCGCCATCAGCGGCAATGGCAAGTACAGCCTGGGCAAGGTCAGCATTCCGGAAGTGAGCGCCTCGGCCGCGCGCGCCAAGGATGGCAAGGTGTACTTGTCCTTGGTCAACACGAACCCGTACAAGGCTGTCGACGTGAGCGTGGTGCTGGCGGGGCAAAAAGTGACGGCCGTGACTGGCCGCGTGCTGACCGCCGGCAAGATGGACGCCGTCAACAGCTTTGCGCAACCGCAAGCCGTGCAGCCCGTGGCGTTTAATGCCAAGGCGCAAGGCGGCAAGCTGACCGTGTCGGTGCCCGCCAAGGCCGTCGTCGTGGTGGCGGTCGACTAGCCTGCCACCCCTTGTCATTCATCAAGCCGGCCCGCATGATGGGCCGGCTGACCATTTTGGAGAAGACGATGCACATGTTGACGCGCGGCATGGCCGCCATCCTGAGCACCCTGGCGATCATGGCTGCCGCGCACGCGGCCCAGGTCAGCGTGCACGACCCCGTGATGGCCAAGGAAGGCGACACCTATTATCTGTACAGCACGGGTCCCGGCATCACCTTTTACAGCTCGACAAACATGGTCGACTGGCAACCGGAAGGGCGCGTCTTCGCGGGCCAGCCGACCTGGGCCAGGACGGCCGCGCCATCGTTTGACGACCATATCTGGGCGCCCGACGTGCAATTTCATGACGGAAAATATTACCTGTACTACTCGGTGTCCGGCTTCGGCAAGAATACGTCGGGCATCGGCGTGACCGTCAACACCACCTTGAATCCCCGTTCGCCCGATTACCGCTGGGTGGACCAGGGCATGCTGCTGCAATCCGTGCCCGAGCGCGACGAGTGGAACGCCATCGATTCGAACATCATCACGGACAAGCACGGCACGCCGTGGATGTCCTTCGGCTCGTTCTGGAACGGCATCAAGCTGGTGAAATTGACGCCCGACTGGACCCGTATTGCGGAACCGCAAGAGTGGCACTCGTTGGCGCGCCGCGCACCGCTGCCGCCAAGGGCCGGCGAATTCAAGCCCGCACCCGAGGAAATTGAAGCGCCGTTCATCTTCCAGCGCGGCAACGATTACTTCTTGTTCGTCTCGTGGGGCTTGTGCTGCCAGAAGGAAAAAAGCACGTATCACCTGGCCGTGGGCCGCTCGACCAGCGTGACGGGCCCTTACCTGGACAGGGATGGCCGCGACATGGCGCAGGGCGGCGGCACGGTGCTGCTGCAGGGTGACAAGGACTGGCAGGGCCTGGGCCACAACAGCGCCTACACGTTTGACGGCAAGGATTACCTGGTGCTGCACGCGTATGAAACGGCGGACAATTACTTGCAGAAGCTCAAGATCCTGCCCATGACGTGGGACAAGGACGGCTGGCCGCAAGTCGATCCCCGCGACTTGAACCGCTATCGCAGCCGCGAATTGCCGGCCGCCAAACCCTAAGGGCGCGCCATGCAAAAGACCTTGTTGACGCTGGCGCTGGCCGCCGGCGGCCTGGCCACGCCTGTCCTGCAGGCAGCGGAATTGTTTCCCCTCGCGTCCGTGCGCCTGGGGACGGGACCGTTTCTCGATGCGCAGACGACGGACTTGCACTACCTGCTGGCCTTCGAGCCCGATAAATTGCTGGCGCCGTTCCGCCGCGAGGCGGGCTTGCCGCAGGTGCAGCCCAGCTATGGCAACTGGGAATCGACGGGCCTGGATGGCCACCTGGGCGGGCATTATCTGTCCGCGCTGGCGCTGATGGTGGCGTCCACGGGCGATGCGCAGGCGCGCGAACGCCTCGACTACATGCTGGCGGAGCTGAAGCAATGCCAGGACGCCAATGGCAACGGCTATCTGGGCGGCATTCCCGACGGCAGCGCCGCCTGGCAAGCCATCGCCAAGGGAGACATGCAGGCCGACACCTTTTCCGTCAATGGGCGCTGGGTGCCGTGGTACAACCTGCACAAGGTGTTTGCCGGCTTGCGCGACGCGTATCAGCAGGCGGGCAGCGAGCAAGCAAAAACCATGCTGATCGCCTTGTCGGACTGGGCCGTGAAACTCTCGGCCTCGCTCACGGATGCGCAGATGCAAGCGATGCTGCGCGCCGAGCACGGCGGCATGAATGAAGTGCTGGCCGACGTCTACGCCATGACGGGCGAGCAGCGCTACCTGGACCTGGCCGTGCGCTTTTCGCACCAGGCCATATTGCAACCGTTGGTGGCGCAACAGGACAAATTGACGGGCTTGCATGCGAATACGCAAATCCCGAAGGTGATCGGCTTCGAGCGCATCGGTGCATTGACGGGCCGGCGCGACTGGCAGCAGGCGGCGCAATTCTTTTGGCAAACCGTGCACGACAAGCGCACGGTGGCCATCGGCGGCAACAGCGTCAAGGAACATTTCCACGACGAGCACGACTTTTCCGCTATGGTGGAAGAGGTCGAAGGGCCGGAAACGTGCAATACCTACAATATGCTCAAGCTGACGGAACAGCTGTTCCAGCGCGACGAACAGGTGCGCTACGCGGATTACTACGAGCGCGCCCTGTACAACCACATTTTGTCGTCGCAGCGCCCCGGCACGGGCGGCTTTGTCTACTTTACGCCCATGCGCCCGAACCACTACCGCGTGTATTCTCAAGTGGACAAGGGCATGTGGTGCTGCGTGGGTTCCGGCATCGAAAGCCAGGCCAAGTATGGCGAGTTCATCTACGCCCATGAGGGCGACGCGCTGTACGTGAACCTGTTCATGGCGTCCACCCTGGACTGGAAAGAGCAGGGCGTCAAGATTATTCAGAGCACGCAGTTTCCTGACCGGGACACGACGCGCATCACGGTGCAAGGAAGTAAAACGTTCAGCCTGAAGATCCGCTACCCGCAGTGGGTAGCCAAGGGCAAGCTGCGCGTCAAACTCAACGGCAAGGCGCTGCGCGTGAATAGCGTGCCGGGCGAGTACGTGACCATCGCGCGCGCCTGGAAGTCGGGCGACAGCGTCGATGTCGTGCTGCCGATGACGACGCGCCTGGAACAGATGCCGGACCAGTCGAATTATTACGCCGTGCTGCATGGTCCCATCGTGCTGGCCGCCAAGACGCAGCCGTTCGCCCATGAACAACTGAACTATTTTGCCGACGACACGCGCATGGGGCATATCGCCCAGGGGCAAGTGTGTCCGCTGGAATCGTCACCGCTGTTCGTCAGCGACGAGCAGGATTTCATGCGCAAGATCAAACCCGTGAAGGGCCAGCCGCTGACGTTTACGGCGCCCGGCTTGATCCAGGGCAAGGATGCGGCCACCTTGCGGCTGATTCCCTTCTTCCGCCTGCATGACTCTCGCTACATGCTGTACTGGCCCGTATCCACGCCGGCCAGGCTGGCGCAGTTGCAGGAAAGCACGCGCCAGGCGGAATCCGAGCGTCTGGCGCTCGACGCGCTCACCATCGACCAGGTGGCGCCGGGACAGCAGCAGCCGGAGTCCGACCACAACTTTCAGGCGGAAGGGGGAGAAAACGGCGCCAACAAGGGCCGGCACTGGCGCCATGCGACGGGCTGGTTCAGCTATGTACTGAGCGACCCGCAAGCCGAAGCGAAAACCCTGCGACTGACCCTGTCCACACTCGATGCGGGCCGCGTATTTGACGTCTTGCTCAACGGCACGAAACTGCAAACGGTCGCCGTGGCGGCCGATGCGCCGCAAGAGCTGCACACGCTCGATATCGCCATTCCCCAGGCCCTGGTGGCGGCTGGCAACGGCAAACTGACCGTGAAATTTGTCGCCGGCAAGGATTCCGTGGCGGGCGGCCTGTACGGGCTGCGCCTGTTGCGCTGAGGGAAGAAGGACCCGGCTCGTTCTACCGATACGCAAATCGGTATCGCAAGCGAAAAAGAATTGATTGGATGGCTATGTTGCTTTCTCCTACCATGGGTTCATAAAAAACCGCCCATCCGGCATCCGGCTGTGATGGTATTCCAAAAAAAACTGGAGACAAGAATGACATTGACACGCCGCACACTCCTCGCCAGCGCCATGCTGCTGGCCGCTTCTGCCACCACCTTGGCTACTTCTTCCGCCTTCGCCGCCAAGCCCCTCGTCATGGGCTTTTCGCAGGTGGGCGCCGAAAGCGAATGGCGCACCGCCAATACCGTCTCCATCAAGGATGCCGCCAAGAAAGATGGCGTCACCCTGAAATTTGCCGATGCCCAGCAAAAGCAGGAAAACCAGGTCAAGGCGCTGCGTTCGTTCATCGCGCAAAAAGTCGACGTGATCGCCTTCTCGCCCGTCGTCGAATCGGGTTGGGATACCGTCTTGCGCGAAGCCAAGGCCGCCAAGATCCCCGTCATCTTGACGGACCGCGCCGTCAACGTGGCCGACAAATCGCTGTACGTCACCTTCATCGGTTCCGACTTCGTGGAAGAGGGCCGCCGCGCGGGGCAATGGCTGCTCGAACACGCCAAGAAAACGCCGGATGCGACGCTGAACATCGTCGAACTGCAGGGCACGGTCGGCTCCGCGCCGGCCATCGACCGCAAGGCGGGCTTCCTGGAAGTGGTGGGCAAGAATCCGAAGATGAAGATCATCCGTTCGCAAACGGGCGACTTTACGCGCGCCAAGGGCAAGGAAGTGATGGAAGCGTTCCTCAAGGCCGAAGGCAAGAAGATCAACGTGCTGTATGCGCACAATGACGACATGGCCATCGGCGCCATCCAGGCCATCGAAGAAGCGGGCATGAAACCGGGCAAGGACATCATCATCATCTCCATCGATGGCGTCAAAGGCGCGTTCGAGGCCATGATCGCCGGCAAGCTGAACGTGACCGTCGAATGCAGCCCGCTGCTGGGCCCGCAATTGATGTCCATCGCCCGCGACGTGGTGGCCGGCAAGCCGGTGCCAGCGCGCATCACGACGGTGGAAGGCGTGTTCCCTGCCGAGGTGGCCGCCAAGGAATTCCCGAACCGTAAATACTAAGCTTGCCGCATGATGAAGACGCAAGCGCATCACACTGCCGCGCCAGCTCCCTTGCTGGAGTTGCGCGGCATCAGCAAGTCCTTTCCCGGCGTCAAAGCCCTCAGCGATGTTGCCCTGCGCCTGTATCCGGGCGAAGTGCACACCCTGATGGGACAGAATGGCGCGGGGAAGTCGACCCTGATCAAGGTGCTGACGGGCGTCTATACGCCCGACAGCGGCCAGATTTTGCTCGATGGCCAGCCCATCGCCCCCGCCTCCACATCGGATGCGCAGTTGCTGGGCATCAGCACGGTGTACCAGGAAGTCAATCTGTGCCCGAACCTGTCGGTGGCGGAAAACATCTTTATCGGCCGCTATCCGCGCCGCTTCGGCGGCCGCTTTGGCCCTATCGACTGGCGTTCCATGCAGCAACAGGCGCGGGCCTTGCTGCAGCAATTGCAGATCGATATCGATGTCACGGCGCAACTGTTCAGCTTTCCGCTGGCCATCCAGCAAATGGTGGCCATTTCGCGCGCGCTGAACATTTCGGCCCGCGTGCTGATCCTTGACGAACCCACGTCCAGCCTGGACGAGGCGGAAGTCAATCTGCTGTTTTCCGTGCTGCGCCGCCTGCGCGAGCAGGGCATGGCGATACTTTTCGTGACCCACTTTCTCGACCAGACCTACGCCATTTCCGACCGCATCACCGTCATGCGCAACGGCGAGCGCGAAGGGGAATATGCGTGCAGCGAGCTGTCGCGCCTGGCGCTGGTGAACAAGATGATCGGCGTGGCGGCAGACACGCAGGCGCAGGAGCTTGATCTGGCGCAAGAAGCGGGCGCCGCCAGTTTCGGTCCCGCCGTGCTGGAAGCGACGGGACTGGGCCGCAAGGGCGCCTTGCTGCCCATGGATTTCCACATTCGCCAGGGTGAATTGCTGGGCCTGGCCGGCTTGCTCGGCTCGGGCCGCACGGAACTGGCGCGCCTGCTGTTCGGCGCCGACAAGGCCGATTCCGGCAGCATCACCATGCAAGGCAAGCCGCGCCAGTTTCACGTGCCGCGCGACGCGATTGCCCGGGACATCGGTTTTTGCTCGGAAGACCGCAAGCACGAGGGCGCGATCCTGTCGCTGTCCGTGCGCGAAAACATCATCCTGGCCTTGCAGGCCCGCACGGGCTTGCTGCGCGCCATTCCGTTCAAACGCCAGCAGGCGCTGGCCGACGAATATGTGAAAGCGCTGGGCATCAAGACGGCCAGCATCGAGACGCCCATCGGCAGCCTGTCGGGCGGCAATCAACAGAAGGCCTTGCTGGCGCGCTGGCTGGTGACGTCGCCGGCCATGCTGATTTTAGACGAGCCGACGCGCGGCATCGACGTGCGCGCCAAGCAGGAAATCATGAGCTATGTAAGCAAGCTGTGCCGCAAGGGCATGGCGATTCTGTTCATTTCGTCCGAATTGCCGGAAGTGCTGCGCTGCAGCGACCGCATTCTCGTCATGCGCGACCGCAAGGCCTGCGGCGACTATGCGCGTGGCGAGCTGGACGACAGTTCCGTGCTGCAAGTGATCGCCGGAGACGTCACATGAGTTTATCCACGCCATCGAGCGCGCCGCTGGCGCGTCCGGCTTCCACTATGGGTACGTCCGCCTTGCATACCGTTTTACATCACCCCCTGAGCCGGCCCCTGGCCGCGCTGTGCTTGCTGCTGCTGGTCGATTTCTTCGCCATCCCCGGCTTTTTCCACTTGGAAATCCGTGACGGCCATTTGTACGGCAGCGTGATCGACATCGTCAACCGCGCCGCTCCCCTGATGCTGGCGGCCTTGGGCATGACCCTCGTCATCGCCACGCGCGGCATCGATATTTCCGTGGGCGCCGTTGTGGCCCTGTCCGGCACCGTGGCCGCCATGTTGATCGGCGGCACCATGGTGATGGACAATGGCGTGCCCACTTACGTGAGCAACATTCCCATGGGCTGGGCCCTGGCGGCCGCCCTGGGCGCGGCCCTGCTGTGTGGAGCCTGGAATGGCGTGCTGGTGGCGGGCCTGGGCTTGCAGCCCATCGTCGCCACCCTGATCCTGATGGTGGCGGGGCGCGGCCTGGCGCAATTGTTGACGGATGGACAGATCGTCACCGTCTACTATCAGCCGTTCTTCTTCATCGGCAGCGGTTATCTGTTCGGCTTGCCGTTCTCGCTGTTCCTGGTGGCGTTGGTGTTCCTCATCACGGCCGTGCTGATGCGCAAGACCGCCCTGGGCCTGTTCATCCAGGCCGTCGGCATCAACCCCGTCGCCGCGCGCCTGGCCGGCATCAAGACGGCGACCCTGATCTTCTTCGTGTACGTCTTTTGCGCCGCCTGCGCGGGCTTGTCGGGGCTGATGATCAGCTCGAACATCAAGAGCGCCGACGCGAACAATGCGGGCCTGATGCTGGAACTGGACGCTATCCTGGCCGTCACCCTGGGCGGCACCTCCTTGGCCGGCGGCAAGTTCAGCCTGGTCGGCAGCATGATCGGCGCCCTCATCATCCAGACTTTGACGTACACCATCTATTCGCTGGGCGTGCCGCCGGAAGTGAACATGGTCGTCAAGTCGGTCGTCGTCTTCCTCGTCTGCCTGTCGCAGTCGTCGGAATTCAAGCAATTGCTGCATCGGAGAAAAGCATGAAGGGCTTGCTGCACACCCCGTATTTCACCTCGCTCGTCACGGTCCTGCTGCTGGTGGTGATGCTGGGCCTGGGCGGCGCCGCCTATCCGGGCCTGCTGTCGACGCAAGTGATCTTTAACCTGTTGATCGATAACGCCTTTTTGCTGGTGATCGCCGTCGGCATGACCTTCGTCATCGTGTCCGGCGGCATCGATCTGTCCGTCGGTTCCGTGCTGGCCCTGTCGACCATGATCGCCGCCTGGCTGCTCAACGTGGCGCACTGGCCGCCAACTCTGGTGATCGTCACCGTGCTGGCGCTGGGCACGGTATTTGGCGCCAGCATGGGCGCGCTGATCCATTATTTCAAATTGCAGCCGTTCATCGTTACCCTGGCCGGCATGTTTCTTGCGCGGGGCCTGTGCTATTTGATCAGCATCAATTCCATCACCATAGCCGACCCGCTGTTCGTGGCCATGTCGCAGACCCAGCTGGGATTCCTGGGCGGCTTCGTCTCGCCCGGCGTCGTGATCGCCGTGGCGACCTTGCTGCTGGCCATCTGGCTGGCGCACGCGACGCCATTCGGCCGCGCCGTGTATGCGATCGGCGGCAATGAACAGTCGGCGTTGATGATGGGGCTGCCCGTGGGCCGCACCAAGGTCTTGATCTATGCGTTCAGCGGCTTTTGCGCCTCGCTGGGCGGCGTGCTGTTTTCGTTCTACATGTTGTCCGGCTATGGCTTGCATGCGCAAGGCACGGAACTGGACGCGATTGCCGCCGTCGTCATCGGCGGCACCCTGCTCAGCGGCGGCTACGGCTACGTGGCGGGCGCGCTGTCGGGCGTGCTGGTGCTGGGCACCATCCAGACCTTGATCGCCTTCGACGGCACGCTCAGCTCGTGGTGGACCAAGATCGTCATCGGCGGCTTGCTGTTCGTCTTTTGCGTCGTGCAAAGACTGATGGCCATGGGCCAGAAAAATACCAACGGGAGTTAATCAATGTTGAAACAGAAAAAACTTGCCGCAGCCATCGGCATGGCGGCGGCGCTCGCCTGCGCCCCATTCGGCGCGCAGGCGGCCAATCCCATCGTCAAAGATATTTATACGGGCGACCCGGCCGCGCTGGTCGACAATGGCAGGGTGTACCTGTACGTCGGCCACGATGAAGCGAGCGCCACGGATACGGATTACCGCATGCATGAATGGCGCGTGTATTCCTCGTGCGACATGGCGAACTGGACGGATCACGGCTCGCCCGTGCGCTTTTCCACTTTTGCCTGGGCCGGCAAGGATGCGTGGGCGGGCGACATCGTCAAGCGCGACGGCAAGTACTATTTTTACTCGACCGTCGACCACAAGACCATCCCCGGCAAGGCCATCGGCGTGGCCGTGTCCGACAACCCGACGGGACCGTTCGTCGACGCGCGCGGCAGCGCCCTGATCACGAACGACATGACGAAGCAGACGGCGATCCCGTGGGACGACATCGATCCGGCCGTCTTCATCGACACGGATGGCCAAGCTTACATGTACTGGGGCAACACGGTCTTGAAGTACGCCAAGCTGAAAGCGAATATGACGGAGCTGGACGGCCCGATTTTGACCTTCGGCATGGATGCGTTCACGGAAGCGGCGTATATGCACAAGCATGCGGGCACGTATTACTTGTCGTACTCGCGCAACTTCCCCGAGGAAACGGCGTATTCGACGGGGCCGACGCCGACAGGTCCCTGGCATTTCCGCGGCACCATCATGGACAAGAATGCCATCGTAAAAACCATTCACCAGGCCATCATCGAGTTCAACGGCAAGTCGTATATCTTCTATCACAACGATAAATTGCCCGGCGGCGGAGAATACCGGCGCTCCGTGGCCGTGGAAGAGCTGAAATACAAGCCGGACGGCACCATCGAATTCATCCATCAAACGGCCGGTCCGGCGGCCAACCCCAGCGCCGCTTGCAAGGCATCCTGAACGCTGCTTGACGATACACAAAAAGGAGACACACCGATATCTATAACATCGATATTGAGTTAGAAGCGATATCGATCATGATATGATTTATTCATGGATACCCTCAACCCCAACTGGTTCTTGCGAGCCCGCCTGAAGACGCGGCAATTGCTGCTGTTGATCGCCCTTGACGAGCAGCGCAACATCCACCGCGCGGCGGAAGAATTGCACATGACGCAGCCGGCCGCGTCCAAGCAAATCAAGGACCTGGAAGAGATGCTGGACGTGCGCCTGTTCGACAGGCTGCCGCGCGGCATGGAGCCGACCATCTACGGCGAAACGATGATACGCCACGCGCGCATGGCCTTGACGAGCCTGTCGCTGGCGCATGACGACATCGTCGCCCTGAAGTCGGGCTTGACGGGCCAGGTGGAAGTGGGCGTCATCATGACGCCGGCCATGGCCTTGCTGCCGCGGGCGATTGCCCGCATCAAGCAGCAGGCGCCGTTGATGCGCATCGGCGTGCACCTGGAGCACAGCAATACCCTCATGGACATGCTGCAGCACGGCACCCTGGACTTCATGATCGGGCGCATCCTGGAAAAGGAAAGCAGCGCCGGCCTGATCTACGAGGAATTGACGGAAGAGCCGGCCAGCGCCGTGGCGCGCAATGGCCATCCGCTGCTGTCGCGCAAGAATCTGCAATTGAAGGACTTGGCGGCCCAGCCGTGGATCTTGCCGCCGCAAGGCAGTATCCTGCGCCACCGCTTCGACATGATGTTCCGCCGCGCCAGCCTGGAACCGCCCGTGGACGTGGTCGACACGACGGCCTTGCTGCTGATTACGTCCTTGCTGCAGCAAACGGATTCGCTGCACGTGATGCCGACGGAAGTGGCCCATTACTACGAATCGTTGAACGTGCTGAGCATTTTGCCCATCGAGTTGCCGTGCAAGATGGATGCCTTCGGCATCATCCGCCAGCAGGATCATCTGTTGTCGCCGGGCGCGGACATGTTGTTGAAAGCGGTGCGCGCCACGGCACAGGATATGTACTAGTCGGGCACTTCAAAGAAAAACAGCTGCACCAGCCGCCCATTCTCCGGCGTGTCGCCAAACACATTGCTGATCGAGTGAAAGTAATGGCCCTTGTAGACGATCAGGCGGTTGTGGCGCATGGGCACTTCCAGCAGGGCTTGCCAACTGTCGCGTTGTTCCTGTAAGTCGTTGAATTTCTGTACTTTACTGTTCGGCAGCCAGCGTTTCTGGAAGTCCTTGAAGCTGGCGTAGCCGCCCGCCTTGACGTCCGCCTCGGGCAGTCTCCGGTACCAGCCGCTGGGCTGGTGGCGCCAAAAGGTGGTGCCGCCCTGGCACTGCTCGGGCGGGTTCAAATACAGCACGCCCGCATAGAAATTGAAATTGTTGCCCGTCTCATTGTCCACGTGGATATCCGTGCGCGCCATGGCGTCCGCATAGCTGAGGCGGTACGAGCCATTGTCGGGCGAAATGAAACGGATGGGGCGATCCAGCGCCGTGGCGATGCGCTCCATGATGGCTTGACTGGGCTGGCCCGCCGTCTGGCTGCCCGGATAGTTTTGTCCCGCATAGCGCTGCTGCTCGAACGGCAACGCCAGCGCCTGCGCGCGCCAGGCGGCCGGGTCGGGCAGGAAATCGTCGAGGATGTGCAAGTCCGTTTCGCGGATAAAATCGTGCAGGGTGTCCGCGACATTGAGCGGCGTCAATGTTTCTGCCTGTTCCGCTTGCGGGTTGGCAAAGCCGATGCAGCACGTTTGCGCCAGCGCCGGATGCAGCGCCAGGCCTTGCGCGTAGCGGGCCAGCGCCAGTTCCTGCTGTCCCGTGCGGTAATACAGCTCGGCCAGTCCCTGCAGGGTTTGCCAACGCTGCGGACGCAGGGCGTGGGCCCGTTCCAGTTCGGCGATGGTCTCCAGCAGACGCTGTTTTCCCATCAGCAATTCCGCATGGCTGATGGCGAAATCGTGCTCGTGCGGCGCCAGCCGCGCCGCCGTGGCGTAGCTGGCCAGCGCCGCCTCGCTGTCCGTGCCGCGCAGCACGTTGCCCAGGTTGTAGTGGAACAGGGCATTGTCGGGCTGTTGCTTGAGCGACAGTTTCAGCAAGCCCAGGCCGATGGCGCCCTGGCCCAGCTCCAGCATGGCCAGGCCCTGGAAATGCTGCGCTTCGGCCAGGGCCGGGTCTTGCTTGTACGCGGCCTGGTAGGCATTGATCGCCTCGATCAGCTTGCCTTGTCGCTGCAGTTGCTGGCCCTGTGCCAGATGTTGTTCCGCCAGTGTCTGTTCGCCCATGTCGCTATCCCGATGCAATGTGGCGAACAGTGTAACCGAGCCCGTTCTACTGCGCCTGGTTGACGGGAATTTCTTCCCCGTTCAGCTTGATCGCCACCTTGACGATCTGCGCCTTGACCTGGTTGCTGGCCATGTCCGCTTCCTGGGCGTAGGCGTACACGACGATGGCGAAGTCCTTGTAGCCGCTGCGCGCCGCCTCGATCTTGCGCGCCGCATCCTGGTCCACCTTCAGCAGCGAATAGCCATCGCCATTCGTGAACGCCAGCTTGTAGTCGCCATTGTCGTACATGTAGTAATACGTGCCCGCTTCGGCGAACTTGGCCGGGAAGGCGGCTTTGTCCATGGCGTACGGCGACAGCGCGCCCTGGCCATTGATCTGGTAGCGCAGGTAGCGCCGGGTTTTCGCTTCGCTGACCTTGGCGTCGATCTGCGGTTTCAGGGCGTCGAGCACTTCCTGCTTGCGGAAGGCATCGTTGCTGCCCGCATATTCGCGCGAGATGCGCTGCGCCACGGCCGCGTAGTCAGGCGGCACGCCGGACAGGGCGATGTAGCTGTACATCAACTGGTTGCCGCTGGTGATGTCGACATAGCTGGACGTCGGCGTGGCAGCGTCCGCTTGCGGCAGGCTGGCGGCGGCGGCCTTCACTTGCGCCTTGGTGGCCAGGTCCGCGACATTCGCGGCGACAGGGGCGGAAGTGGCTGGTGTGGCGTTATCTGTCTTGCCGCAGGCGGACAGGATCACGGCGATGGCGAGCAGGGCGGGGAAAGTGCGGTTCATGGTATTTCCTTCAGTATGGGTGTGTAATAGGTGACTTAGCCGACGGTTTTGCGCTTGTATTCGCCATAGCCGTACGCGGCCAGGACAATGCTGGCGGCCAGCACGAGATAAAAGCCGATGCCGAACGACAGCCCTTGCCAGACCTGGCCCAGCATTTCGCTGGCCATCTGCTCGGCCATGCGGGCTGCGCTGGAGCCCATGATGCCGCCCATGGCGTTGCCCGCGTCGCTGACGGCGCCCTTGATCTTGATGAACAGCAAACTGCTGTGGATGACGACGAACAGCAGCGGCGCACACTTGCCCAGCGCCGCTTTCGGGTGATTGCTGGCCATGGTGGCGCAGCAGGCGGCAATGGCCAGCAGGAAGAAAAATTGTGCCGAAGTAAAACCGCCGCCGCCATCGCGGGCAAAGCTTTCCAGGCTGTCGGCGGACAGGCCCAGCAACTGCCAGTAAGTGCGCGACACGGAGGCGAACAAACGGATGCCGATGGTGTTGAAGACAAAGGCGCCGGCGATCAGCACGCCCAGGCTGGCCAGCACCTTGATGCCCAATGCCGAGACGGCCTGGCCCCACAGCTGCTGGCCCTTGTCGCGCGCCAGTTTCGCCGCGCCGGCCATCTCTTCCTGCGCCAGTTGCTGCGTCGCCACGGCGCTGACCGTATCGAGGCCGCCTGACTCGTTGAAACGCACGTCGACGACGGCGTTGATGGCGGGCGCCACGTCGGAGCGCCAGTGGGTAGCGACGTCGAAGGCATGTTGAATGCCGGCCACGCTGACGGAACCTTGTCCGCTGGCTTGGTAGGCGAGGATGCGGCCCCGTTGGCCGGTGGTGATTGCTGCTGGGCTGGATGCTTGCATGGGATTTCCCTGGTCACTGTCATGCTGTATTGCATGTACCCACGGATAACGGGGGCAGTTCAGGGAAATCCAAAATTATTTGAAATTATTTTTTGGGCGGCTGCATCAGGTCTTTGGCGGCGCCCTGGTAATCCTTCATCAAGCCCATGAACGCGTCCTGCAAATGCCGGGCTGCGTCCTGCGGCGGCGCGCCCGTGCGCCGCGCCAGGTCGAATTTATACGCATGGGCGGCCGTGTAGCCCGCCTGCGAGGCGGCGTCCAGCAGCGCACCCGCCCGTTTCAGCGAGGCGGGGTCGCCCTTGACCATCAGCAATTCGGCCAGATAGGTCTGGGCAATCGGAAAGTCTTTCGCGGCGGCTTTTTCCAGCCACTGCATGCCCACCTTCGGCTGTTTGACGCCCGCGTCGCCGCCGCCGATGCCATAGCCGAGGGCCGTCAGCGCCACCAGGTCGCCGCCCCGCGCGCGTTTTTCCAGTTGCTGGCGGGGAAACGGGCGGGCCGCGATCTGCATGCGGATTTCATAGTTGATGTCTTGCAGTACGTTGCCTGGCCACACCTTGACGCCCGGTGCGGCCGGCTTCTCCATGGCTGGCGCTGGCGCGCGCATGCCGCTGTTGCCCGAGGCCAGCACGCCCGGTGTTGCCTGGCTGACACCCTTGCCGCTGCCCATGTTCAGCACCAGGCGCGCCGACGTTTCGCTGAACGAGACGCGGGGCTTTTGCACGTCGTGCGTCATGGCCGCGACGCGTGCCGCCACTTGTGAAAACACGTCGCCCATCGGCAAGCCCGGAGCGTCCAGCGCGTCGAGCAGGGCGCTCGTGTAGGGGCTGTTGCGCGAATCGGGCGACCAGAAATCGCGGGCCAGGGCGCCGGGCCCGGCCGAATAGGCGATCACCACGCCCCGTGGCGCGGCCGTATCGGCAAAGCCGTGGCTGGCCGCGTTGCCGCCGGGAACCACCACCGCGCCGCCGCGCGTATATTCCTGACGGCAAGCGTCGAGGATCAGCACGGCGCCGCGCGCGCCCGTGCGCTGCAAGTCGCCCGCTAGGCTGGAAACGGACACGCCCTGCGCGGCGATGGCGGACGCGCTCAGCGCATTCATGTTGGCGCCCAGCGGCAACACATAATTGGCTTCGCCCGCCTGCGCGCCGTGGCCCGCGTAAAACACGAGGGCGATATCGGCGCCGCGCGCCTGCGTGGAAAACTCGGCCGACGCCTTTTGCAGCTGCGCCGCATTGATGTCCGTGCGCAGCAGCACTTCAAAGCCCAGGCGGCGCAGGCGTTCGGCCATGGCGCGCGCGTCATTCACGGGATTTAACAGGGGCTGCGGATAGGCCGCGTTGCCGATCACCAGCGCGATGCGCTTGCCGGGACCGCTGGCGGCATTCCCCGTGGCCGCTTGCACGCCGTTACCGCAGAGTAAAAAGATGAGGCTGAAAAACAGGGAAATCAGGCGATGCATCGGCGTCTCGGGAATTGTCGTGAAAGTAACAAAAGTTAGCGATTTTGACGGTGATATGAGAAAATTGCTTAAATGCATTTTACCTTACTGACAAGTTTCTCTTGTCTGGCCAGCGTATTGCTTGTTTGCCGGTGCGCGTCGCCGCCGGCCAGTGGCGCGTGGCGCCCAACACACGATCGGACCGGCTGTGCAATCGGAACAATTTGAACGGATTCATGCTTTCTGGACCCGCCGCCCGCAGCTGACACAAGGCGAACTGGGCGAGTTTTACCAGCGCGTCATCGCCGCGCTGACCCCGTGCCGCCCGCGCGAGGCGGCGTCGCTGGGCGATTCCCTGGCCGATCTGCGCCACCAGTTCTTCATCGAAAAAGTCTTGCACAGCGACAGCGACGCCGCGCCCCACCACGTCGGCGCCCTGTTTCTGTACTTCAAGCGCTTCATCATCGACCAGCTGCGCAAGCAGCGCATCGAGGAGGATGCGGATGCGCAAGAGGGCTGCGAGTTGCGCGCGCCCGACGCCTATGCGGAACCGCTGCGCGACTACCAGCTTACGCCGCAGCAAGTGCGCGAGGCGGCCGACAGTTTCATTACGACCTTGCCGCGCGATTTGATCTTGCTGCTGCGCCATTGCGGCTGCGGCGGCATGCCCGTCAAGGAATTGGCCGAGCAGATTGCCTCCGCGCACTATCACGGCGGCAAGCTGGGCCTGGTCCACAGGCAGAAGGGCGAGCCTGCCAGCGCGGGGCGCCAGGTGGTCGAGCCGGCCCACCGCGCCACCTTGCTGGGCAGCTGGGTCTTGAGCCTGCTCAAGCTGCGCGTGGGCGATACCCTGGCTGCGCGCGACATGCAGGCGGCGCAAATAGTTTTGGATATTTTGTGCGTGGCCGCGTTATCCCTGCACCTGGACCCCGCGTCCCCTCCCTCGAACCCGGATGAAAGGCCACCGGCATGAATGCATTGACGCCCACCCTGGCCATCGTTGCCGCGCGCCTGCCGTCGCCCCCGTCTTCCATCGACGTGCTGGACGACGAGGTGGCGGGCGCCACCCCCGACTGGCGCGGCATCGCCGTGCCGGAACACCTGATGCAACGCTTCGCGCGCCGCAGCGATGCCGCGCCGCTGGCCGGGCGGCCCATCGCGGGCGGACAGATTCACCTGCTGGCGCGCCGCCCCGGCTTCGGCGCCGTGCTGCTCGACGCCTGGGACAGCACGCGGCAGCGCTGGCGCGGCTGGCTCGTCACGCCCGACACAGCGTATGCGGATGCCTGCGGCCTCGTCGTCGAAGAACGCGACGCACCCGCCGATCCCCGCGCGGGTCTGGTGCTGTGCGACATGCCGGTGACCCTGGCCGTGGCGGACCTGGGCGCCTGCCTGGGCGTGTTCAGCCAGGAGCGCCTGCAGGCGGCGCGCTGGCTGGAGCTGCATGGCCGCGCCAACGGGACGGCAGCCGCACCGGGCGTGATCGCCCGCGTGGCCTTGCCGGGCGACGATTACGCCTTGACGGGCACGCCCTTGTCGAGCGAGCTGGGCACGGATGGCCGCGTGGCGTACCGGCAATTGTTGCGCCAGGGGCTGCAGCAGTTGCAGATCGCTCCGGTCGATGCTACTTCGCCACCGGTGAAGGTGCCAATGCAGGCGGCAAATTCCAGCCGCTGGCTCAAACTTGTCACGGCCGTGGCCGCCAGCGTGATGGTGGTGCAGTCGGCGTGGCTGTTCCTGCCGAAAGAGGGCGCCGTCGTCGGCAATGCGGAATTCCGCAATGGTGCTCCACAGGGCAGCGGCGTCGAGACGGGCGTGCGCACGCGCGTGCTGTTCCGCGCCGAGGCCACGGAGGCGGAAATCCGCACCTGGCTGCAGCGCGAGCAGCTGGAAATCGTCGCCGGACCGGACACCCTGGGCGCCTTCACCGTGCTGTCGCGCAACCGCCAGAAAGTCTTGCCGCCGCCAGGTCCGGGCAATCCGCTGGCCGTGATCAATCCCTGACCCCGAAATAAGAGAAAGTTATCAAGTATGGCAACGTATAAGAATTTTGCATCTGCGCACTGGCGCAAACTGGCCATGGGCCTGGCCGCCGGCGTCCTGTTGACGGGCTGCGCCATGACGCCGAATGGCCGTGGCGGCGTGTTGATGGGCCTCGATACGGCCGAGCTGTTCGGCACGCCGATGTCCACCTTCCGCTTGCGTGACGGCACGGAAGGCACCTTGCGCAAGGATCCGAAGGGCAAGTATTCGATCAAGCTGTCGCAGGCGTTCCGCGTCGTGCCGCTGGATAAGGCCATCACGGCCCGCGTGGCGCGCGTGGAAAACGTGGGCGAGCGCACCGTGGTGATCGTCGAAACCCAGGAGCGCGGCTGCGCCTACCGCTATGAAGTGCTGGCGTTCCAGGGCACGGACGTGCTGCAGTGGACGGTCGGCAATTGCAACGACCGCCCCCGCGTGGAACTGGCGGCCGATGGCCGTTCGCTCAATATCGACTTTCCCAGTTACAACCGCCTGGCGCGCATGATTTACACGGACAGCCGGCTGCTCAACGCCAGCGTGCCCGTGCCGCCCGGCGTCGATACGCGCGCGCAGCCGTTTGCCGACGACGCCTTGCGCGCCGCCGGCCCCGTCATCGCCACCGTGCCGGGCAGCGACAGCGGGCGCGTGATTCCCGCCGCTCCGGCCGCCGCACCGGCCGCCGCCACCAAGCCCGCCACGCGCGCCACCAGCCGGAACCGCCGCCAGGTGGCGCAGGAAGCGCCCGCGCCAGCCCGCACCGTGCCAAGCGCCCCGGCAGCGGCAGCTCCGGCCGCGCGTGCCGGCGACAGCGCTTCGCGCGTGCCGGCCGCCATGAGTTTCCAGACGGAAGAAATCAAGCCCGTCGTCATCGATTTGAGGAAATAGGATGGCCGCCAGCTTGCGCAGTCTGCAAATCCGGCAGACCTTGATCCTGATCGTCCTCACCATTATGTATCTGTGCTTCGAGCTGGGATTCAATGCCCGCCTGCTCGACGTGGTGGGGGGCAACGTCAAGCCGGAAGACGTGGAAGGGGTGGAATTCTATGGCCGCAGCCTGTCGGGCATCGCCGCCGCGCTGGTGGTGCTGCAGCTGATGTGGCGCCGCCGGCTGAAGAACAATGGCAGCGGGCCGGGCTGGACCAAGATCCTCGTCTGCTGCGTGGTGACGGCCGGCGTCGTCTTCGGCGTGCTGAAAACCACGGTGAATGTGCTGGTCAATACGCGCGACGCGGAATTTCGCCGCATGGCCTTCAACACCACCTTGCTGCAGCGTTCGCTGGTAGGCGGCAGCTTGCAGCTGCAGGGCCTGGTTGACGATCCCACCCTGTTCGCCAAGCCGGAGGGGAAATCCTTCCTGGCCCTGTTCCCCTTCCTGGCCGTCTCGGTGCGGCATCTCGACGAGCGCATGGGACCGGCCAAGGAGCAGCTGGTGCGCGCCAATGTGCGCCAGGTGGCAGGCGGCCCGTCCGGCTACTATGACAAATATCAAGAGGCCATGCGCGAGCTGGCCGGCAAGTGGGAATTGTATGCGGGCATCATCCCCGACAGCGATGCCGGCTTGCGCGCCAAGCAGCAATCGTCGTGGCAGGAATACGTGAGCAGCCTGTCGCGGCGCGGCTGGCAGCCGCATTCGGTGCCGATGCGGCGCCAGGCTGCCGTCGTCAACAATGTGCGCAAGAAAGTACCCGTGCCCGCCAACTGGCGTACCGACGACGAGCAGGGCTTCCGCGCCGCCGTCAAGCGCCGTTACGCGGCCGAGGCGGCCAGCAAGGGCGTCTCCGTGCGCGGCGAGCGCATCCCGCCGGGCTTGCCGTTTGCCGCCTTTGTCGCGCGCCCCGGCGTGCAGGCGGAATTGCGCGAAGCGTTGAAGTTGCCGGCCAGCGCCACGGTGCAGGCCGCGTATGCGAGTCCGGCCGAGTTCGGGCGCCTGTTCGACCAGTTCCTGGATCGCCAGACGGCGGAAAAACTGGTGGAATACCGTGCCAGCCGCACGGATTTTGAAGCGGGCGGCAGGTTCTTCCACGAAGGCAAGGAAGCGGCGCGCGCCGCCATCGTGCCGCCCGTGGCCCTGTTCTTCTCGCTGCTGGGCGCCATCGGCCACTTTTCCAAATTGCTGTATCTGATCGCGACCGTCGTATTATTGCTGCTGGCCATGCGCCGTGGCGAGCAGGCGGGCGCCGATGGACAGCTGAGCCGGCGCTCCGCCTGGATCGCCACGGGCGTGCTGGCGACGGCCTTTGCGGGCACCTGGGGCATGCTGTCGGTGCTGGACAACAACGTCACGCGTAGCGAGCTGTTCCGGCAAATGCTGGACTGGACGCGCCAGGGCGAGCCCGACAGCACGCGCTGGAATCTCGCCGGCAAGGCCATCCTGGCCAATATCACGCACGTCGTGGCGGTGGGGCAGGGCTACAGCTACCCCGTCAACGAAGCGATCCGCATCCATGTTTTGCAGGGAATTCACTATGGCTATCACCCGCAACAAAAATAAGGCGGCCGCGCTGGCCTTGCTGCTCTCCATGGCCAGCACGGCCGCGCAAGCCGATTGCCTGGGCATGAAGATGCATGCGCACCGCGGCGCAGGCAATGCGCCGGAAAACTCGCTGAGCGCGCTGCGCAACACGTATTTCGGCACCTGGGACGGCGTCGAGACGGATTTGCAGCTGCTGGGCGACGGCAGCTGGGTGGTGCACCACGACTTGCTGACGGGAAGGGTCGTCGACACGGGCTCGCCCCGCACCGTGAAACAATTGACGGCCGACGACTGGCGCGCCGCCAGCATGAAGAACCGCGGCGTGGCTACGCCGGAAACGCCGCCCTTCGTCACCGATGTCGCCGACCTGGCGACGGCTTTCCCGGCCAAGACCCTGAATGCGGAAATCAAGGATGTGGTGTCGTCGTGCGCGCCGATCGCCACCCTGGTGGGACAGTTGCGCGCGAACATCAAGCACGGCAACTGGTTTTTGACGTCGGGCGTGCCGAACAACCTGGCGTGCGCGCGCCGCGCCGATCCGCAGGGTTACCTGGGCCTGCTCGTGTTTGACGCGCGCAATGCGCAGGCGGCCGGCGCCAACCGGGTCAGCCGCTATATCGCGAAAAATGCCCGCCCGCCCAAGCTGGACAAGCCATGGCTGCAGCGCGTGCAGCAACAGATCGGCATGCCCACCGGCGTGCATGTGGATGCGCGCAGCCTGGACGCCAATCCGAATCTGCTGGCTGATGCCGCCAGCCTGAACATGCCCGTCTTCGTGTACGCCGTCGATGGCGACTCGGCCCTGGCCGCGTCCCTGCTGCGCGCCCAGCAGCGCAGCCACCGCTGGCCCAGCGGCGTCATTCTTGACGGCAATCCCGAGACGTTTTGTGCGATGATGAAGTAAGCATTTTTACTTGCCGAGAGACCATGCCATGACCCTGCCGCAACCCGACCCCGCCGCCGCGCTGGCCCGTAGCGCCATCGGCGCCATGTTCTTTTCCCTGTTTGGCGGCCTGTGGGTGGCCGCCTGGTGCGTGCAGACGTATGGCGCGCATCCGCTCAGGCTGCTGCCGGTTGCCGGCGTCACCGTCCTGCTGTTCATGCTGGCGTGGCGCCAGTTCCGGCGCCACCGCGCCGCGCATGCGGCGGCGGAGCAATCGCCGGAAGCGAAACGCGTGGGGCGGCTGTTCAATATCGTGAACGCCGGGCAATGGATCGCCATCTTCATCGTCGGCAACGTCCTGAAAAACATGGGCTTGCAGGCGTGGTTCATTCCCGCGGTCATTCTCATCGTGGGCCTGCATTTCTTCCCGCTGGCCTGGCTGTTCAAGGCGCGCCGCCACCTGGCCATCGGCATGGCCCTGTGCGTGTGGGCCATCGGCTATCCGCTGACCGTGCGCCATGGCCCCATGCACCCCATCGGCTGTCTCGGTGCCGGCCTGATCCTGTGGGTGGCGGCCCTGTCCGCCGTGCGCGCCGGTTTTGCCGTGCAGCAAAGCGCCTTGCAAGCCCAGAAATAGCTGTATCCGACGGCCCGCGCAGGGCCGTTTTTGCCCCGTTTTTGCCTTTTTCCTGCCGCATTCCTGCCTCTTTTTTGCGCATCGCAGCATCGATAATGTTTGCATCGCGCGCGCGACTGGCCTATAAATGTAATCGATTACATTTTATTGAGCACCTTCATGCCGCCAGCCGTTCCATCACCTTTGCCGACAGAAACCGTCTCCATCAGCGCCGTCGCCGCGCATGCGGGCGTGTCGGTGGCCACCGTGTCGCGCGTGATGAACGAGCAGGCGGGGGTGCGGGCGCCCACGCGCGACAAGGTGCTCGCTTCCGTGGCGGCCCTGGGCTACCGCATGAACCATCTGGCGCGCAGCCTGCGCACGGCTGAGAGCCGCATGCTGCTGACCATGGTGCCCGACGTGGGCAACCCGTTTTATGCGCAGATCGTGCGCGGCATCGATACGGTGGCGCGCGAACACGGCTATTTCGTGTTGCTGTGCGACACGGGCGCCGACGCGGGCCGCGAGCGCTCGTATTTCGACTTGCTGCGCATGCACCGCGCCGACGGCGCCATCTGCCTCGATCCGGACACGGTGCAGCATGCCTTGTCGCATGAATCCGTCAGCCTGCCGTGGGTGGCGTGCTGCGAATTCGACCCCGCCGTGGCCGTGCCCTATGTCGGCATCGACAACCATCGGGCCGCCTCCGACGCTGTCGCGCATCTGCTGGCGCGCGGCCATACGCGCATCGGCCTGATCAACTCGGATGAACGCTATCTGTACGCGCGGCAACGCCAGCAAGGCTATCTGGACACCCTGGCGGCGGCCGGTCTGCCCGTGCAGCCGCAGTGGGTGCACACGGTGCAAAGCCTCGACTATGAAGCGGGCACGGCCGCCACCTTGCGGATGAT
Source organism: Janthinobacterium sp. SUN137 (assembly GCF_030587265.1). Lineage (NCBI taxonomy): Bacteria > Pseudomonadati > Pseudomonadota > Betaproteobacteria > Burkholderiales > Oxalobacteraceae > Janthinobacterium > Janthinobacterium sp. SUN137. Next base: position 318,004 of record NZ_JAPWHZ010000004.1, read on the forward strand.
GGCGCAGCCCGACGCGCCCACGGCCATCTTTGCCGTCTCCGACACCCTGGCCATCGGCGTGCTGAGCGCGCTGCGCCAGTTGAAGAAGCGCGTGCCGGAAGACGTGGCCGTGATCGGCTTCGACGATATCGCCATCGCCGCGCAGATCGATCCGGGCTTGACCACCATCGCGCAGCCCATGCGCGAGCTGGGCGAGACGGCGGCGAGACTGTTGCTGCAGCGCTTGGCGGACCCGGCGGCACAGGTGCCGGGCGTGTTGCTTAACCATAACTTGGTCTTGCGAGGGAGTGCATAGTGAGCGTTGCCGTCGGTTTCGAGGGGGTGTGCAAGGATTTCGGCCCCGTGCGCGTCTTGCATGGCGTCAGTTTCAACCTGGCGCCGGGGCGCGTGTATGGCTTGCTGGGCGAAAATGGCGCCGGCAAGTCGACCCTGATGAAAATCCTCGCCGGCTACGAGGCGGTGAGCGAAGGGCAGCTGCTGATCGATGGCCAGCCCCGGCGCTTTGCCAGTTCGCGCGCGGCGGAATCGGCCGGCATCGTGCTGATCCACCAGGAATTCAACCTGGCCGAGCACCTGACGGTGGCGCAAAACATGTTCCTCGGCCACGAGCAGACGCGCGGCTGGCTGCTCGACGAGCGCGCCATGCGCGAAGAAGCGTCGCGCTATCTGAAACAGGTGGGCCTGGACGTGTCGCCCGAGACGAAAATCCGCGACTTGATCGTGGCTGAAAAGCAACTTGTGGAAATCGCCAAGGCCCTGTCGCGCCGCGCCCGCTTCCTGATCATGGATGAACCGACGGCCACCCTGACGTCGTCGGAAACCCAGCGCCTGTTCGCCGTGATGGCGCAGCTGAAAGCGGACGGCGTGACGATTTTGTACATTTCCCACAAGCTCGATGAAGTGGAGCGCAACACGGACGAAGTGATCGTCATGCGCGACGGGCGTTTCGTCACGCGCGAACCGACGGCCAGCCTCACGCGCCAGCAGATGGCGAACCTGATGGTGGGGCGCGAATTGTCGGACATGTTTCCGGCGAAAGTGGCGCTGGCGCCGGACGCGCCCGTGCTGTTGAAGGTCGAGGGACTCAGCGTACCCGGCTGGTCGAAAAACCTGTCGTTCGAGGTGCGGGCCGGCGAAGTGCTGGGCTTTGCGGGCCTGGTGGGCGCGGGGCGCACGGAATCGTTCGAGGCGCTGCTGGGCTTGCGTCCGCGCAGCGCGGGGTTGATCCATCTCAATGGCCAGCCCGTGGACATCCGCACGCCCAAGCAGGCCATGCAGCATGGCATGACGTATTTGAGCGAAGACCGCAAGGGAAAAGGTCTACATGTGAACCTGGGCTTGCGCGAAAACCTCACCCTGATGACGATGGAGCGCTATGCGCGGCCGTGGCTGGACGTGAAAGCGGAAAAGGAGGCGCTGGCCAAGGCCGTGCTGGACTTCAATATCCGCACGGGTGACCTGGACAGCCGCGCGCGCATGCTGTCGGGCGGCAATCAGCAAAAGCTGGCGCTGGCGAAATACCTGCATTCGGACCCCAGGGTCGTGGTATTGGACGAGCCGAGCCGCGGCGTGGACGTGGGCGCCAAGCGCGACATTTACTTTTTGATCCACCGCCTGGCCGCCGAAGGGCGCGCCGTGATCGTGATTTCATCCGAACTGATCGAATTGATCGGCCTGTGCCACCGGGTCGCCGTGATGCGCGCCGGCACCTTGCAAGCCACCCTGTCTGCTGACCACCTGACCGAAGAGGAGTTGATTGCCCATGCAACCGGCACGCACTGACACCACTGTCTTCACCGGCGCCCCCGGCGCCAGCATCGCCAGACTGGGCGCGCGCATCAAGGGTTTCGGCCCCGTGCTGGGCCTGTTGGCCCTGTGCATCGCGGGCACCTTGCTCAATGGCGACTTCGCCACCCTGGACAACCTGATGAACGTGCTCACGCGCACGGCTTTTATTGGCATCATCGCCGTCGGCATGACCTTCGTCATCATTTCCGGCGGCATCGATCTGTCCGTCGGCTCCATGGCGGCCCTGATCGCCGGCTGCATGATTTATTTCATGAATGCGCTGGCGCAAGGGGCGGGCGGCGACCTGGCGCCCATCACCATGCTGGTGCTGGGCATCGCCATGGCATTGATCCTGGGCGCCGGTTTCGGCCTGATGCATGGCTTGTTGATCAGCAAGGGCAATATCGAGCCGTTCATCGTTACCCTGGGTACGCTCGGCATCTTCCGCGCCGTCTTGACGTACCTGGCCGATGGCGGCGCGCTGACCCTGGACGCCACCCTGTCCGAGCTGTACAGCCCCGTCTACTACACGAGCGTGCTGGGCGCGCCTATCCCCATCTGGATTTTCCTCTTCGTCGCGGCGGCCGGCGCCATCATTTTGAACCGCACCACGTTCGGCCGCCACGTGCAGGCGATTGGTTCCAACGAGCAAGTGGCGCGCTACGCGGCCATCAACGTCGACAAGGTGAAAATCGCCACCTACATGCTGCTGGGCGTGTGCGTGGGCATCGCCACCGTGCTGTACGTGCCGCGCCTGGGCTCGGCCACGCCCACGACGGGCTTGCTGTGGGAACTGGAAGCCATCGCCGCCGTCGTCGTCGGCGGCACGGCCCTGAAGGGGGGCGAAGGGCGCATCGTCGGCACCGTCATCGGCGCGATTTTATTATCCGTGATCAGCAACATCCTGAATTTGACCAGCATCATCAGTGTCTACCTGAATGCCGCAGTGCAAGGCGTGGTGATCATCGCCGTCGCCTTCCTGCAGCGGGGCCGCAAATAAAACAAGAGCGGCGTTCTGAAAGGGCGGCCACCGGGCGCCCACAACCTTGGAGGAGAGCAGCATGAAGAGCTTTATACGGGTAGCAGGGATGGCAGTGCTGGTGATGCAGGCGTGGGCGTTGCCGAGTGCGCAAGCGGCCGGGAATGGGGGAAATAAGCTGGTGGTGGGCGTGGCCATTCCCACGGCCACGCACAGCTTTACCTCGGGCATCGTCTGGTGGGCCAACCAGGCCAAGGCGGAGCTGGAAAAAGCCCATCCGGGGCTGAAAATCATCGTCAAGACGGCCGCCACGGCGCCCGAGCAGGCGAACCAGCTGCAGGATATGTTGACGGTGAACAAGATCAACACGCTCGTCATCTTCCCCATCGAGTCGGCCTCGCTGACGCAGCCCGTGGCGCAAGTGAAGAACAAGGGCGTGTACGTGACGGTGGTGGACCGCGGCTTGACGAACACGCAGTCGCAGGATGCGTACATCGCGGGCGACAATACGGCCTTCGGCAAGCTGCCTGCCGAATACCTGGCGAAGAGTCTGAATGGCAAGGGCAATATCGTCGCGCTGCGCGGCATGCCGACGACGCTCGACAACGAGCGCTATGACGCATTTTCCGCCGTGATGAAGGGCCATCCCGACATCAAGGTGCTCGACGCCAAGTATGGCAACTGGAACCGCGACGATGCCTTCAAGGTCATGCAGGATTACCTGACCCGCTTCAAGCATATCGACGCCGTCTGGGCCGCCGATGACGACATGGCCATCGGCGTGCAAAAGGCCATCGCGCAAGCGAAGCGCACGGACATCAAGCAAGTGTTCGGCGGCGCGGGCGCGAAGGGCGCCGTGAAGAAGATCATGGACGGTTCCGACCCGCTGATCGTGGCCGACGTGTCGTACTCGCCCAAGTTCATGTACGACGCCATCAAGCTGACGACGGAAGCGCGCCTGAAAGGTGATAAATTGCCGGCCAACACCATCATCCCGTCGGTGCTGATCACGCGCGAGAATGCCAAGCAGTTCTACTTTCCGAACTCGCCTTTTTAAACTGAACCTCCCCCGGGGCCAGATTCCCGGGGGCCAAAGGATACCCATGAAAACCATCCAGGGCCCGGCCATCTTCCTGGCCCAGTTTCTCGGCGACGAGCCGCCGTTCGACTCGCTCGAGCACCTGGCGCAATGGGCGGCCGGCCTGGGCTACAAGGGCTTGCAGCTGCCGACGGCGCCGCGATTGTTTGATCTGGAACAAGCGGCTGCCAGCCAGCAGTATTGCGACGACGTGGTCGCCCTGCTGGCGCGCCACGGCTTGCAGGTGACGGAATTGTCGACGCATTTGCAGGGCCAGCTGATCGCCGTGCATCCCGCCTACGATGCCCTGTTCGACGGCTTTGCGCCGGAACAGGTGCGGGGCGATCCCGCCGCCCGTACGGCCTGGGCCACGCAGCAGCTGCTGTGGGCGGCCAGCGCCTCGCAGCGCCTGGGCCTCGCGGCGCACGTGACGTTTTCCGGCGCGCTGGCCTGGCCGTATCTGTACCCGTGGCCGCAGCGCCCCGCCGGCCTGGTGGAGACGGCGTTCGCGGAATTGGCCCGGCGCTGGCTGCCCATCCTCGACGCGTTCGACGCGGCCGGCGTGGACCTGTGCTACGAATTGCATCCGGGCGAGGACTTGCACGATGGCGTGACGTTCGAGCGTTTCCTGGCCGCCGTCGATGACCACCCGCGCGCCTCCATCTTGTACGACCCCAGCCACTTCGTGCTGCAGCAGCTCGACTACCTGGCCTTCATTGACATTTATCATGCGCGCATCAAGGCCTTCCACGTCAAGGATGCGGAATTCCGGCCCAACGGGCGCCAGGGCGTGTATGGCGGCTATGGCGACTGGCAAGACCGGGCCGGGCGCTTCCGTTCGCTGGGCGACGGGCAGATCGATTTCAAGGCCATCTTTTCCAAGATGGCGCAGTATGACTTTCCGGGCTGGGCCGTGCTGGAATGGGAATGCTGCCTGAAACACCCGGAGGATGGTGCGGCCGAAGGGGCGCGTTTCATCCGCGAGCACATCATCCACGTGGCCGAGCACGCGTTCGACGATTTCGCGGGCAGCGCGGTTGACCAGGATCAAATCCATCACTTGCTTGGCTTGAAATAGGGAGATGACATGCAGCGACGGATACGCTTGGGCATGGTAGGGGGCGGGCAGGGCGCGTTCATCGGCGCCGTGCACCGCATCGCGGCGCGCATCGACGACCAGTACGAGCTGGTGGCGGGCGCCCTGTCGTCCGATCCGCAGCGCGCGCGCGACAGCGGCGCTGCGCTGCACCTGGTGCCGGAGCGTTGCTACAGCGATTACCGCGCCATGGCGCAGGCGGAAGCCGCGCGCGCGGATGGCATCGAGGCCGTCGCCATCGTCACGCCGAATCATTTACATGCGCCCGTCGCCACGGCGTTCCTGGAAGCGGGCATTCACGTGATCTGCGACAAGCCGCTGGGAATATCTCTGGCGGAAGGCCGGGCGCTGGCGGCGCTGGCGCAGCAGAAGAATCTGCTGTTTGCGCTCACGCATACCTACAGCGGCTACCCGCTGCTGCGCCACGCCAGGGCCATGGTCGAGGCGGGCGACATCGGCGAACTGCGCCTCGTGCAGGTGGAATATTCGCAGGATTGGTTGGCCGATGCCATCGCGGCGGGCGGCATGAACGAGGGCAACTGGCATAACGACCCGCAGAAGGCGGGGCCGGGTGGTGTGCTGCTCGACGTGGGCTTGCACGCGTATCACCTGGCGCAATTCGTCAGCGGCTTGACGCCGCAGCAGGTGCTGGCGGAATTGTCGACCTTTGTTCCGAACCGCACGCTGGACGACCACGTGCAGGTGATGTTGCGCTACGCGAATGGGGCGAAAGGCACCCTGTGGGCCAGCCAGGTGGCGACCGGTTGCGAAAACACGGTGCGCCTGCGCCTGTTCGGCAGCAAGGCGCAGCTGGACTTTGATCAGGAACAACCGAATGCACTGTGGTTCACGCCGCAGGGCGGCAACCGCCAGCTGCTGCGCCCGGGCCGGGTCGACAGCGCCGCCGCGCGCCACGCCACGCGCGTGCCGGCCGGCCATCCGGAGGGGTATCTGGAAGCGTTCGCCCAGCTGTACCTGGATGCGGCCTTGCGCATCCGCGCCCTGCAATCGGGCTTGCCCGTGCCCGAGGAAGCGGGCTGGCTGCCCACCGTCACCGATGGCGTGGCCGGCCTGGCCTTTGCGGAAGCCGTGCTGCGCAGCCATGCGGATGGCGGCCGCTGGACGACCCTGGCAAGCTGACTGTTACACTGGAGGCATGAGCGTGCCTCCCTTTACCATCACGATCGTCCCGCAAGGCTGGCAATTCCCGGCCGATGCAGGCAGTACCATCCTGGCCGCCGCCGAGCTGGCCGGCATCCGCCTGCTCAGCTCCTGCCGCAACGGCACCTGCCGCACGTGCATCTGCCACATGCCCGAAGGAAAGATACGCTACACGGTGGACTGGCCCGGCATCAGCCCCGATGAACGGCTCGACGGCTACATCTTGCCCTGCGTGGCCGTGGCGGACAGCGATGTCACCATCCAGGCGCGCGCCGTGCGTACGGGCAATTAATTCACGACGGCTTGCCGCCCTTGAGGCGCTGCAGCAGCGCGTCCACGCTGTCGCTGACGGGCAAGCCGTGGCGGCGCAGCAACTGCACGTGCAAGACGAGGTTTTCCAGCACCAGCTTGGCCGCCACGGCCAGCAAGGCCAGGTTGCGGTCTTCCGGGCTGAAACTTTCCATCGCGTCGGCCATCTCGCACAGGTGATTGGCGATCAGCCCGCGCAATTCCTGCTCGTCGAAGGGCAAGTCGGCAAAATCGATGGGATCGGCCACTTCCACTTCCTGCATCAGCACCGCTAGTTCTTCCGGGGTAATCGTCATGCCTGGCCTCCTTGTGTGCTTGCCTCTATTTTAATTGTATTGGCCGCAAAGGGGACTAGAATGAGGACCAGGCCGATGACGTCGAAGGCAGCATGGCGAAATTGCACTTTACGCAACAACTGGCGCGTTTCCTCGACGTTCCTGCCGTGGAGGTGGATGCGCCACGCCTGCGCGCCGCCCTCGATGCCGCATTTGCCCGGCAGCCGCGCCTGCGCGGCTACGTGCTCGACGAGCAGGGCGCGCTGCGCCCCAATGTGGTGATCTTCATCGACGGCGCCCGTTGCCGCGAGCGGCGCATGCTCGACGACGCCTTGCGGCCTGACAGCCAGGTGTATATCTTGCAGGCACTTTCCGGAGGTTGACGCCATGACAGCAGTCCCGCAGCGCGCGTATCTCGGCACCCGCAAGGGCCTGTTCCAGTTCGATGTCGATGCGGCCGGCGCCTGGCAGCTGGCGCTGGTGCAGTTTGCCGGCGATCCCGTCTCCATGCTGCTGCACGACGGCCGCGACGGCGCCTTGTATGCGGCCCTGAACCTGGGCCACTTCGGCGCCAAGCTGCACCGGCGCGACGCGGGCAGTGGCGAATGGAAAGAAGTCGCCGTGCCCGCCTATCCCGCCAAGCCGGAAGGCAGCAGCGATACGGTGGACTGGACCTTGCGGCAGATCTGGTCGCTGGCGGCCGGCGGCGCGGACCAGCCAGGCGTGCTGTGGGCGGGCACCCTGCCTGGCGGCCTGTTCCGCTCCAGCGACCGCGGCGACAGCTGGCAACTGGTGGAATCCCTGTGGCACGTGCCGCAGCGGGCGCAGTGGTTTGGCGGCGGTTACGACGTGCCCGGCATCCACAGCATTTGCGTCGACCCGCGCGACAGCGCCAAGGTGCTGGTGGGCGTGTCCTGCGGCGGCGTGTGGCAAACGGTCGATGGCGGCGCCAGCTGGGCCTTGAGCGCGACGGGCATGCGCGCCGATTACATGCCGCCCGAACTCGATGAAAACGAAGCCGTGCAAGACCCGCACCGCATCGTGCGCAGCGCCGGCACGCCGGAGGCGCTGTGGTGCCAGCACCATAACGGCATCTGGCGCTCGGACGATGCCGGCTGGCACTGGCAAGAGGTGACGACGGCGCCGCTGTCGCATTTCGGCTTTGCCGTGGCTGTGCATCCGCGCGATGGCGACACGGCCTGGTTCGTGCCGGCGCAGGCGGACGTGCTGCGCATTCCCATCGACGGCGCGCTGGCCGTGACGCGCACGCGCGATGGCGGGAAAACCTTCGAAGTCTTGCGCGCGGGCTTGCCGCAGCAGCATTGCTACGACCTCATCTACCGCCACGGGCTGGCGCTGGCCGACGATGGGCGCAGTCTGTTGATGGCGTCGACGACGGGCGGCGCCTGGTTTTCAGGCGACGAGGGCGAACACTGGCAGACCATTTCCGCCCACTTGCCGCCCGTTTATGCCGTCTGTTTTGCCACGCCGTAATAGCACAGGAAGATATCGACGGCCAGTTCCGTCACTTCGCGCCGGCGTGCCGGGCCCAGCAAAGGCTCGCCCAGGGTGATCTGCGGCCAGAAGGCAAAGGTTTTCAAGGGCGACATCAGCAGGTGCGCCACTTCCAGCGTCTCGCCCGCCTTGATGCGCCCGTCCTGCTGCGCCGCGCGGATCCAGATATTCAAGCCCGTTTCCTTTTCATTCAGGCGCGTCACCATCGCTTGCGCGCGCGCGGGCGAGTGGATGGTTTCGCCAAAGATCACGCGCGCCAGGTCGATGAAGGCCGGATCGCACAGCAAGTCCATCTTTTGCTCGACCAGGGCCAGCACCTGAGGCCGCAGGGGCTGGTCGGCAACATAGGGCACGGCAGGCTGGGCCATGCTGCTTTCCCACATGCGCTGCAGGATTTCCGCAAACAGCTCGTCCTTGCTGGGGAAATGGTTGTACACGGTGCGCTTGGATACGGCGGCCGTGGCGGCGATCTTGTCCATGCTGGTCGCATCAAAACCGTGCTCGCGGAACTCGGCGATGGCGGCATCGACGATGGCGACGCGCTTGCGGTCGGTGAGGCGTTGCGGTGCGGCCATGGCGGGAAATCTCCTTTGAAAACAATATTTTACACCTCTTGGTTTACTTTGCCAGAAATAGGAACTACACTGTGTAGTGTAATTTAACCCTTGTTAATTCTTTGCCGGGCCGCATATGCACTTGCACCGAGTCGCACGTCGTCTCTTATCCTTGGGAGTCCTGATCATCATGAGTTCTTGCACCTTGCGCGCCGCGCCTGCCGCGCCCATAGAATCGCCACAACGCCTCGACGGCAAGTTCCGCAACCCCGTGCAAATGCACAAGCTGGGCACGGCCGCAACGCTCAAGCTGATGTGGACGTTTTTCTTCGATAAGCCCGACAGCACCGTGCCGGCCGCAGCCGTACCCGTGCAAGCCTTGAGCCGGGCGCAACTGCTGGCCGCGCCCGACAACAGCCTGTTTCGCCTCGGCCACTCGACCCTGCTGCTGAAACTGAACAATGAATTCTTCCTCACCGACCCCGTGTTTTCCGAGCGCGCTTCGCCGGTGCAGTGGGCTGGGCCGAAGCGTTTCCATCAGCCGCCCATCAGCATCGCCGACTTGCCGCCGATCAAGGCCGTCATCCTGTCGCACGACCATTACGACCACCTCGACCACGCTGCCGTGCTGCAACTGGCCGCCAAGACGGAACACTTTGTGACGCCGCTGGGCGTGGGCGATACCCTGGTTGCATGGGGCGTGCCGAAGGACAAGGTGCGGCAATTCGACTGGTGGCAAGGCACGACGATTGCCGGTGTGAAACTCGTCGCCACGCCGTCGCAGCATTTCTCGGGACGCGGCTTGTTTGACGGCAATCAAACCCTGTGGGCCTCGTGGGTCATCGACGCGCCCGAGGTGCGCGTGTTTTTCAGCGGCGACTCCGGCTATTTCGACGGTTTCAAGCAGATCGGCGACAAGTACGGCCCGTTCGACGTGACCATGATCGAGACGGGCGCCTACGACAAGCTGTGGCCGGACGTGCACATGCAGCCGGAACAGACCTTGCAAGCCCACCTGGACTTGCGCGGCAAATGGCTGATGCCCGTGCATAACGGCACCTTCGACCTGGGGCTGCACGCCTGGCATGAACCGTTCGACCGCATCGCGGGGCTGGCGGCCAAGCAGGGCGTGAACCTGGCCACGCCGCAGATGGGCGAGGCGGTCGACCTGGCGCAGCCGAAGAAGGGGGAGAAGTGGTGGCTGGCGATGCTGGAAGAGGAAATGGCGAAGTAGGCTCGCCCTACGCCGTCACGTCGATCAGGCGTCCCACCGTCTGGCCATAGCCGTTCAGCTGGGGCGTGCTTTTCGGCGCGGCGGGGATGGCTTGTTGCGGCACGGCCACCTTGATCGCCTGGTCCAGCTGCGGCGCCTTGACGGCGGCCGGGGCATCGGCCTGGGCTTGCTGGCTGCTGCGCTGGGTCTGGCTCAGCGATTCCTGTTCCCGCGCCAGCAGCTGGCGGCTTTGCGCCAGCTGTTCGCTGTCGCGCTGTACCTGGTTCTGGCCTTGCTCGACCCGGCGTTGCGCCGTGGCCAGCGAGGCTTGCAAGTTGTTGACGGAGCTTAGCGTGACCACATTGTTCACCTTTGAGAGTATGTCCAGGCGTGCAGGGATGGGGCAAGCCCGGACCGATGTGCTGTGCCAGGCATCATTGTCCGAACATGCCAGGCGGTAATCTTTACCTGAATCAAGAGTAGGACAAATTCTCGCACAGTTCCAGTGAATTATGTTTTCTTGATAATGCTATCGTGCGCGCTGTGTGTTGCCGCAGCGGCATGCCGGCGCTGGCGAGACACTTGTCAAAGTGAGTACCCGCTGTCGCCTGTGGCCCTTGTTTGTCTGCCATCACGGATGCCGTGCCGGGAAGAAGAAAAAATGGTCGCATTTAAAACGTTGCTTTTTAAATAGTCAATGTGTTGTTGTTTTTCTACCGTGTCTGCGCACGCGAATGCGCGGTCTGTTTGGCGCTCTGGGCTATAATTGACGGTCAGAGTTGGTTTCTTTTGCCATACAGACAGGTAGTTAACATGAATCTCAAGAGCCTCGCAATTGCCCTCGGCATGTCGAAAACGACAGTCAGCAGGGCGTTGAACGGCTATCCGGAAGTCAATTCCCGCACCCGTGAAATCGTCCTGGCCGCCGCCAAGAAAGTCGGCTACCGGCCCAACCCGCTGGCGCGCAGCCTGGCCGTCGGCCGCACCAATGTGCTGGGCATGATCTATCCGCTGCTGCCCAGCGACCTGGGCGACAGCGTCTTTCTTTCCGTGGTGAATGGCATGTCGGATGCCGTCGAAGCGTCGAAGATGAGCTTGATCATCGCCCCCGTGTCGCCGCAGAATGAACAGCCCTCGTATGAAACCATGGTGCGCGGGCGCCAGGTCGATGGCCTCGTGGTGGGCCGCACCAAGGTGGTCGACGAGCGCATCGCATATTTGACGAAAGTGGGCTTTCCCTTTGTCGCGAATGGCCGCACGCGCATCGACGCACCGTATGCGTATTTCGATTACGACAACGACACGGGCATCGACCTGGCCGTGTCGTTCCTGGCCGCGCACGGCCACCAGCGCATCGCCCTGCTGAGCGCGCCGCTGGAGCTGCATTTTGCTTATGAGCGCAAGGAAAGCTTTATCCGCTGCATGGCGCAAGCGGGCTTGCCGGTCGATCCCCACTATTTGCTCGACAATACTTTCGACCGCCGCAGCGGTTACCAGGCCATGCAGCAATTGCTGGCTTGCTCGCCCCGTCCCACGGCCGTCATCGTCGACAATCACTTGTCCGGCGTGGGCGTGGTGCGCGCGCTGATGGATGCGGGCATCGAGATCGGCAAGGAAATCTCCGTCATCGTCTGGGGCAATGTGGAAGACACCTTGATCGGCATCAACGTCACCACCATCGACCAGCCCGATCTGCGCCGCGCCGGCGCGAAGATGGTGGAAATGCTGCAATCCCTGCTGGCCGGCACGCCGCCGGAACGGCTGCAGGAAATCTGGCAACCGGTGCTGTTGCCGGGGGCGACGGTGGGGCGCTGCCCTGAATGAAAAAAAACGCAGAGCCTCGGCTCTGCGTTTTCATTTCAAGCCCCGCTGGCCGGCTTACGCCGCGTGCTTGCTGCCGTCCGCCAGCTTGGCCAGCAATCTCGCCTTGTCCTGGCGATACGTGGCGACGGCCGCTTCCTTGACGTGGCCGAAGCCGCGGATTTTTTCGGGCAGGGTCGCCAGTTCCACGCAAGTGGCCAGGTTGTCCGCCGTCAAGTTGGCCAGCATGCCGGCCAGCAATTCGCGGTATTCGACGATCAGCGCGCGTTCCATCTTGCGCTCGGCCGTATAACCGAAGACGTCGAAGGTGCCGCCTCTGAGCCCCTTGGCTTTCGCCAGCAGCTTGAAGGCGCGCCACATCCATGAACCGAACTCCGCTTTCACGAGGTGGCCTTTCGCATCCTTTTTCGCAAACAGCGGCGGCGCCAGGTTGAATTTCACGGAGAAATTGCCTTCGAATTGCTGTTGCAATTGCTCCACGAAACGGCCATCCGTGTACAAACGCGCCACTTCATATTCATCCTTGTAGGCCAGCAACTTGAAATAGCTCTTGGCGACAGCCGTCGACAGCTTCTGGCCCAGTCCCAGGGTGTTTTCGCGGTCACGCACCTGTTTGACCAGGGTCAAATAACCGTCCGCATACGGGGCATTCTGGTAAGCCGTGAGGAACTCCACGCGTTTTTTGATGACGCTATCGAGGCTTTGCGGCATTTGCACGATGATCGCTTGTGACGGCGTGGCGATCTGCGTGACACGGCGTACGTCGACGGCGGCGCGGCGGCCCCACAGGAAGCTTTTCTTGTTCGACTCGATGCCCACGCCATTGAGTTCGATGGCGCGCAGCAAGGCCGCTTCCGTCAGCGGGATGCGGCCTTTTTGCCACGCGTAGCCGAGCATGAACAGGTTGGCGGCGATCGAATCGCCCATCAGCGCCGTGGCCAGTTTCGTCGCGTCGATGAAGTCGGCCGCGTCCGCGCCGCCCACGGATTCCTCGATCAGCTGGCGCACTTCCGCCGTCGGATATTGCCAGTCGGCATTCTGCGCAAACGTGCCCGGCGGCTGCTCGTGCAGGTTGACGACGGCCAGGCTGCGGCCAGGACGCATTTTCGACACGGCATCCTGTGCGCCGGCCGTCAGCATGTCGCAGCCCAGGATCAGGTCCGCTTCGCCCGTGGCGATGCGCTGGGCGCGGATGTGCGCGGGGGAGCGGGCGATTTTCACGTGCGAGGTGACGGAACCGTTCTTTTGCGACATGCCCGTCATGTCCAGCACGGAGGCGCCCTTGCCTTCCAGGTGGGCCGCCATGCCCATCAGCGCGCCCACGGTGATGACGCCCGTGCCGCCGATGCCGTTGATGAGGATATTGTACGGCGCGTCGCAGCCGGGCAGGACCGGTTCCGGCAGGGGGCCGAAGTGGTCCGTCTCGCCCGCTTTACTCGCGCCCGTCTTGGTTTTTTTCAGGTTGCCGCCTTCGACGGTGACGAAGCTGGGGCAGAAACCCTTGGCGCACGAGTAATCCTTGTTGCACGAGGATTGGTCGATGGTGCGCTTGCGGCCAAATTCCGTCTCTTTCGGCAAGATCGACACGCAGTTCGATTGCACGCCGCAGTCGCCGCAGCCTTCGCAGACGGCGTCGTTGATGACCATGCGCTTAGGCAAATCCGGATATTCGCCTTTCTTGCGGCGCCGGCGTTTCTCGGCCGCGCAAGTCTGGTCGTAGATCAGCACGGACACGCCTTGCACCTCGCGCAACTCGCGCTGCACGGCATCAATGTCCTTGCGGTCGTGCAAGGTCAGGTGGGCGGGCAGGTTGCTGCGGTCGCTGTAGCGGCTCAAGTCTTCCGTCACCAGGGCGATGCGGGCGATGCCTTCGGCGGCCACTTGCTGCGCCATCATCGGTACGGTAATCAAGCCGTCCACGGGCTGGCCGCCCGTCATGGCGACGGCGTCGTTGTAGAGAATCTTGTAGGTGATGTTCACCTTGGCCGCCTGCGCGGCGCGGATGGCCAGGTAGCCGGAGTGGAAATACGTGCCGTCGCCCAGGTTCTGGAACACGTGCGGCAATTCGGAAAACGCCGCTTGCCCGATCCACGGCGCGCCTTCGCCGCCCATGTGCGTGGTCAGCTTGTTCATTTCCGGGTAGATCGACGTGGCCATCACGTGGCAGCCGATGCCGGCCAGCGCCAGGCTGCCGTCCGGCACCTTGGTCGACGTGTTATGCGGGCAGCCGGAGCAGTAGAAGGCGGGACGGAACGGCGTGTTCACGGCCTTTTTCAAGACCGCGTCCTTGGCGTCGAGGAAACTCAGTCGAGCCTTGATCAGGTCGCAGGTGACGGGGTCGGAAATCAGGCGCGCGATGCGGCTGGCGATGACTCTTGCCACTTGCGAGACGGAAAAGTCGGCCTTGGACGTCAGCAGCCATTCGCCGCGCGGCGCCACCCATTCGCCCTTTTCGTCGAACTTGCCGATGACGCGTGGGCGCACGTCGTCGCGCCAGTTGTAGAGTTGCTCTTTCAACTGGTATTCGACGATTTGTCGCTTCTCTTCTACCACGAGAATTTCATCGAGACCTTGCGCAAACTCACGCACGCTGTCCGGCTCCAGCGGCCACGGCATGGCCACCTTGAACAATCGCATGCCGACGTCGGCCGCCATTTGCTCATCGATGCCCAGCTCTTCCAGCGCTTCGAGCACGTCCAGGTAGGACTTGCCGGAGGCAATGATGCCCAGCTTGGCGTTCGGGCTGTCGATGGTAGTGTGGTTGAGCTTGTTTTCGCGCGCGTAGGCGAGGGCCGCATAGATCTTGTAGTCCTGCATCAGCGCTTCCTGGTTGCGCGCCTGCTGGCCCAGCGGGATGCTCGACAGGCGCGCATTCAGGCCGCCCTCTGGCATGACGAAGTCCTGCGGAATCTTGACTTCCACGCGGAACGGGTCGGCGTCGATGGAGGCCGACGATTCGACCGTGTCGGCCAGCGCCTTGAAGGCCACCGTGCAGCCGGAAAAACGCGACATGGCCCAGCCGTGGATGCCCAGGTCCAGGTATTCCTGTACGTTGCACGGATACAGGACGGGGATCATCGAGGCGGAGAACAGGTGGTCGGACTGGTGCGGCAGGGTCGAGGAATACGCGCCATGGTCGTCGCCGGCCACCAGCAGTACGCCGCCCAGTTTTGACGTTCCCGCATGGTTCATGTGCTTGAAGACATCGCCGCAGCGGTCCACGCCCGGACCCTTGCCGTACCACATGGCGAATACGCCGTCGTACTTGGCCGGGCCGATCAGGTCGACTTGCTGCGACCCCCAGACGGCCGTGGCGGCCAAGTCTTCGTTGACGCCGGGCACGAACTGCACGTGGTGCGCTTCCAGCTGTTTCTTGGCTTTCCACAGGTTTTCATCGAGGCCGCCCAGGGGCGAGCCCCGGTAGCCGGAGATGAAGCCGGCCGTGTTGAGGCCAGCGGCCTGGTCGCGCAAGCGCTGCATCATGGGCAGGCGCACGAGGGCCTGGATGCCGGACAGGAAGATGGCGCCGGAAGTGGCCGTGTATTTGTCGTCGAGGCTGACGGTGGTCAAACGGGAAGTGTCGGGGGGCGTAGATGGCGCGGCACCGGCGTTTCTAGCGAACGCTGCGGAGCCGTTTTCCGTGGTCACGGACATGGCTGTCTCCAAAAGGGTGTTTCAGATATCGGCTGTACAAGGGACGCGCCCGGTAAGGCGCGCACTGTGCAGACGGGATGGCCGCGTGTGGGCGGCACATAACTATTTTAAATTTAAAATAGTTAATGTGGTCAGTGTAGAACGAGTCAGGAAAGGGGGCAAATACGCTTTGCCGATGGGGGTATAAGAAATACTTATGCCATGGGCGCGAGCACATGCGCCCCCACCCAGCGCCCGCTGCCGCACAGTTCGGCGGCCACTTGCAGCACGAGGTTTTTCACGGCGTTGCCCGCATTGGTGAGGGGAATGTTTTTCGAGGCGCACAGGGCCACCGTGCGCGACAGGACGGGGCTGTGGATGGCGTAGCTGCGCATGGCGCCGCTGTCGAGCTCGGCCAGCAGGGGGGCGGCCGGCAGGATGGTGGCGCCCATGCCGGCCAGGATGGCCGATTTCAGGATGGCGATCGAGTTGATCTCGATCACGTTCGCCGTTTCCAGGCCCAGCTCGCGCGCGCGGCTGTCGATGCGCGGGCGCACGCCATGCTGCAGGCCCGGCAGGATCAGGGTGGCGCTCAAGGCTTGCTGGAACGACACGGCATGGCCGGCGGGCGCGAATGGCGAATCGTTGCGGCAAATAAAACGCATCTCCTCTTCCACCAGCGGGCTGCAGGCAAAGGGCGTCAGCTGGCCGTCGTCGAACAGCACGGCCAGGTTGATGCGGCCCGATTTGAGCTGTTCATTGAGGTTGCCCGTGATTTCTTCCGTCAGTTGCAGGGTGATTTCGGGATAGCGTTCGCGCGCGGCCAGCAGCAGGGGCAGGGCCAGGGCGCCGGAGATGCTGTGCGGCAAGCCCAGGGTGACATTGCCGGACGGCCGCGTGGCGCTTTGCGTGACGGCCGAGCGGGCATCGGCCACCTGTTTCAGGATCGCTTGCGCATGTTCGTAAAACACCTTGCCCGCATCCGTGCTGAGCACGCCCTGCGCCGAGCGGTGCAGCAGCTGCACGCCCAGTTCCTCTTCCAGCTGGCGCAGCTGCTGCGTCAGGGCCGGCTGCGCCACGTGCAGGATCAGGGCTGCGCGCGACAGCGAGCCGTGGTCGACGATGGCAACAAAGTAGCGTAATTGGCGCAGTTCCATGGGTCCCAGAAGCGGTGCGTTGAGCGGAAAAAACCGGGTGTTGCGCCACGGCGCCGAACGCGGCCAGCAGAATAACAATTTTGTTATACTCATTCTAGCGCCTTCGGTGCTCCAGCCGTGTATTTGTGGGATGACAGCATGCTCAAGAAAGTTGATTCGTCTCAATTAAAAGTGGGCATGTACATCCATGACCTCAGTTGCGACTGGATGACGCATCCATTCGTGCGCAACCGTTTCCTGTTGCGCAGCGACGATGAAATCCGCAAGATCATGCAGGCCGGCATCCACGATGTGGTGATCGACAGCGGCAAGGGCCTCGACGTGCAGGACGCGCCCACCGTGGCGCAGGCGCGCGCCGAGACGGAGCGCGAACTGGTGCAGATCGCCGCGCCGCTGCAAGTGGTCACGCGCGTGTCGCTGGGCATGGAACTGGCGCGCGCCACGCAGGTGCGGCGGCAGGCGACCAGCCTGGTGCGCACGGTGATGGCCGATGTGCGCCTGGGCAAGGCCGTCGAGCTCGACCGCGTGCAGCACACGGTGCAAGACATCACCGAATCGATCCTGCGCAATCCCGGCGCCCTCGTCGGCTTGTTGCGCATCAAGACCAAGGATGATTACACCTTTTTGCATTCCGTCAGCGTGTGCGCGCTGCTGGTGGCGTTTTGCCGCTCGCGCGGCATCGATGCCACGACCACGCACCAGGCGGGCCTTGGAGGCTTGCTGCACGACACGGGCAAGGCCCTGGTGCCCGACAGCGTGCTGAACAAGCCCGGTCCGTTGACGCCGGAAGAATTTGCCCTGATCAAGCGCCATCCGCGCGACGGCTACGACATCCTGCGCCAGTCTCCCGAGGTGGGCGCGATACCGCTCGATATCGCCCTGCACCACCACGAACGGCGCGACGGCAGCGGCTATCCGGACCAGCTGGCCGGCGACGCCATCAGCGAACTGGCGCAGATGGCCGCCATCGTCGACGTGTATGACGCGCTGACGTCGGACCGCAGCTATCACAAGGGCATTCCCGCGGCCGAAGCCTTGCGCAAGATCTACGAGTGGAGCAAATTCCACTTCAATCCCGTGTTCGCGCAGGATTTCATGCGTTGCGTGGGTATCTATCCGGTAGGCACCATGGTGATGCTGGAATCGGGCCGCCTGGCCGTCGTCATCGAGGCGCACGAAAGCAATCTGCTGGCGCCGAAGGTGAATGTGTTTTTCAGTACGAAGAGCAAGACCTACATCAAGCCGGAAACGGTCGACCTGTCGCGCGGCTTCGGCTTCGGCGGCGCCGACAAGATCGTCGGCCATGAGTCGGCCGCCAAATGGCAGGTCGATCCTATGCGCTTTTTATCGCTGGCGGATGCCTAGAAAAATTCCGCCGTATCGTTCGAGGTAATGGTAGTTAACAGGCCCTTGGCGACCAGTTCGTCATAGTGGCACGCCAGGTTGCGGCCATGGCTCTTCGCGTAATACAAGGCCTGGTCGGCGCGGCCGAGGATGATCACGGGCGCCTCGTAGGCGTTGATGCTGACGAAACCCACGCTGACGGTCACCCTGCCCACTTGCGGGAAGTCGTGCGCTTCGACATTGGTGCGGAAGCGGTCGATGATTTTCTGCGCATTTTCCAGCGTGATCGAGCGCAGCAGCACGACGAATTCCTCGCCGCCGAAGCGGAAGATGCGGTCTTGCGAGCGGAACGACGATTGCAGCTGGTTGGCGATCAGGATCAGTACTTCATCGCCATACAGGTGGCCAAATTTATCGTTGACCAGTTTGAAATGATCGACGTCGATCACGGCCAGCCATTGCCGTTCCGTGTCCGTATGGTGGCGCCGTTCTTCATCCACGGGACGCGGCTTTTCCGCTTCCGGTTCGCCGCGGCTTTGCAGGATTTTTGCCAGCTGGTCGTCGAAGGTCTTGCGATTCAACAAGCCGGTGAGCGAATCGCGTTCGCTGTAGTCGAGCAGGTTCTGGAAATTGCGGTACACGCTGACGATGCCGCCGATCACCTGGATGGTGGCGCCCGTGTAGGGCGTGGGATTGGTGATTTCCAGGCAGGTGGTGACCTGGTCGCCGATCCAGATGGGCAGCCACAGCAGGTGGCGGCCGTCGGCGCACAGGGTGTCGGCGCTCGCTTCATGGCGCTTGATGCAGGCGGCCAAGGCCGGGTAGTCCGACAGCGGTTCGCCCGGCAGGGTAGGATCGGTATGCTCTTCCATGCGGGCCACGCTGCCCGCCACGATGATGGCCCGCGACCGCACGAACACCTGGCCCCGCACGGTGGTCAGGGCCAGCACACGGGTCTGCGATGCGGCAGCGAGTTCCTGGACCGCCGAGATCACGGAGATGTCGAGCATCGTGTGGTCGCGGTGCCCGGTCATGTCCACCATGTGTTTCAGTAGGGAATCCATTGTCGATCTCTGGAAAGTAGTCACACAAGTGTCGTCATACCAGCATTGCATCAAGCAAGAGCATGTTCGCGTCCGTCTACAAGAAGCCAAGATTTATTTGGTGGCATGACGCTCTGTACCGCCGGGCGAGAGGCCTTTCCAAAGAAGAGCTAAGCAGGATAATGTCTTTTTGCCTAATAGGCAATTAACGTATGCAATATTTCATGTAAATACATGAGATTCATGCACTGCATTGCAAAAAACTTGCCCTGACGAAGGCTTTCAATCCAGATCGCAACATTTGTTTGCGTCAGCCGACATGTCGACAGGGTTTGATAATTTCCATATGGAAACTTGTGGCGCGTCAATTTGCCAAAACGTGGACGCTTTATAGTCAATGCAATGGCGCAGAAATTTACGGCAGGAAACATATTAGCAGGAATGGGCAATGTTTCACACCCGATTGCGCCAGGGACTTGTGATTCACTTTTGGGAGCTTGTCATGCATACCTTCCTGTCGGCAGTACAGCAGTTTGTCAAGGATGAGGATGGCATTACGGCAATCGAATACGGCTTGATTGCGGCCTTGATGGCTACCGCCATCACGGCCGGTTTCTTGCTGATCAAGACCAACTTGCTGGCCGTCCTCACCGACATTTCGTCGAACCTGGTGTTGACGCCCTAAGCGGGTGCCCGCCGCTGGCCGGCCAGCGGCGGGTTTTTTTTCGGGAGGTGTGCCATGCCTGCAACCGCCTTGTGCGATTTGCTGTTGTTGTGCTTCGTGACGGGGGCCGCCGTCAGTGATTTGATCCGCCGCAAGATACCGAATGGTGTGGTGTTGTCCGGCATCCTCGCCGCCCTGGCCCTGCATCTGTGGCTGTGGCCGCACAGCGTGCTGCCCGTGTGGCTGGGCGGCATGGCGACGGGCTTTTTCCTCTTTTTACCCTTATATGTGCTGCGCGGCATGGCCGCCGGCGACGTCAAGCTGATCGCCATGGCGGGTGCCTTTGCCGGCCCCTGGCCCGTGCTGCAGATCTGTTTCGCCACGTTCGTCCTGGGCGGCGTGATGGCCGTGCTGATGATCACCTGGCAGGGCAAGTGGCGCGCCTGCCTGGGCAATCTGCGCCAGCTGCTGTGGCCGATGATCGCGCGCATGGCCGGCATTCCCCTGGCACCAACTGCACTCGGCAGCCAGGCCAGCGTGGGCAACATGCCGTACGGCCTGGCCATTGCCCTGGGTTGCCTGGCGGTGCAGGGGCGTCATTATTTCTGATTGGTATTCATTGCTCTTGATCAATGGGCGCCAGTCTCCGCTCGCTAGAATGAATTCTGTTGTATGCCCTCTTAACCGGCTTGGAGACGCAGCATGACCGAGGTCGACTATTCCCTGAGCACCGAGAGTGCGCCGCGCCCTGCCGACGCGAACCTGATGCCGCCCCTGCCGCCGCAACCGAAGAGCTTGCGTGAAACGGGACTCGAGCGGCCGCTGGTGGTCGAGCTGATCGCCAAGCTGATGTTTGTGGGCGGCAAGACGCACCTGTCCGCGCTGACGACGCGCTTGCGCCTGTCGATCAATGTCTTGCGCGAAGTGCTCGACTTCATGGTGACGGAGCAGATGGCCGAAGTGGCCTGGCGCGGCGAATCCGATATCGACGTGCAGTACCAGCTGACGGGCGCCGGCAAGCAGCGCGCCAGCGCCTTCCTCGAGCGCTGCGCGTATATCGGCGCCGCTCCCGTCACCCTGGAAGCGTACCGCGCCATGGTGGCGCGCCAGTCGTGGCTGGCGCAGGAACAGCGCGTCGGCAGCGACGACCTGGCCGCCGTGCTGGGGGGCGCCCATGCGGGGCCGGGCATGCTCGACGTGGTCGGAGCGGCCCTGCATTCGGGACGCTCGCTGCTGCTGTACGGTCCGCCCGGCAGCGGCAAGTCGACCCTGGCGCTGCAGCTGGGACAATTGCTGCACGGGCTGGTCGCCGTGCCCTACGCCATCGTCGTCGGCCAGGACATCATCCAGTTGTACGATCCGGCCCAGCACCTGCCGCCCGCGCCGCAGCACGTCAGCCATGCGCGCCAGGCGCTGGAGCGGCGCAGCACGGACATCCGCTGGGTGCTGTGCCAGCGTCCCGTGATCCACGTGGGCGCCGAGCTCGACGCCGGCATGCTGGAGCTGCGCCATGATGCCAGCGGCGGCTGCTACCAGGCGCCGCCCCATGTGCGCGCCAACAATGGCATGCTGATCATCGACGACCTGGGTCGCCAGCGCCTGGGGGCGCAAGAACTGTTGACGCGGCTGATGCAGCCGCTGGCGCGCGGCAGCGATCAGCTGGGTCTGCCCGGCGGCGTGCAGATCAGCGTGCCGTTCGACAATGCCCTCGTGCTGGCCACGAACGTGCCGCCGGACGAGCTGTTTGACGCCGCCTTGCTGCGCCGCATCGGTTACAAGGTGCAGGTGGGGCCGCTGACCGAGAGCGCCTATCGCGCCCTGTTCCGCCAGCAATGCCGGCTGGCCGGCATTGCCATCGACGAGCAGGTCCTGAACCATCTGCTGCAGCTGCATGGCGCGCAGGGGCGGCCCTTGCTGGCCAGCTATCCGCAGGAATTGCTGGCGCGCATAGGCGACTTCGCTGGCTTTGCCGGCAGCGAGGCGCGCCTGACGGTGGCCGCCCTGGAACAGGCCTGGGGCAGCCTGTTCGCCAGCTGCGACATGCCGGCCGCCAGCCTGTGCGAGCGCATCGCATGAAGAACCGGCGCGCCCTCCTGATGATGGGCCTGGCGGTCGTGCTGGGCTTGCTGGCCGTGCTGCTGGCCTCGCACTGGCTGCTGCGCCAGACGCCGGCCGGCAAGGGCAAGATCGTCGTGGCCGCCAGCGATGTCAACCTGGGCCAGCGCCTGGCGCCCGAGATGCTGCGCCTGGCCGAATGGCCGGCGGAAAGCTTGCCGCAGGGCGCGCTGCAAGACCCGGCCACACTGGCGGGACGGGTGCTGAAAACCAGCGTGCTGCGCGGCGAGCCCCTGAGCGAGGCCAAGCTGGCGCCGGCCGGCACCCTGGGCGGCCTGTCGGCCCTGATCACGGAAGGGCGGCGCGCCATCACCGTGCGCGTCAACGATGTGATCGGCGTGGCCGGCTTCGCCTTGCCGGGCAACTATGTCGACATCATCGTGAGCACCCAGCAGGATGCCGGCGACCGCGCGTTTCCGCAAAGCCGCAACATTTCCAAGATCGTCCTCGAACGCATCCTCGTGCTGGCCGTGGCGCAGGAAGTGGGGCGCGACGAGACCAAGCCGCGCGTGGTCAATGCGGTGACCCTGGAAGTGACGCCGGAACAGGCGGAAAACCTGGATCTGGCGCGCAGCGTGGGCAGCCTGTCGCTGGTGCTGCGCAACCAGGTCGACCCGCAGCCGGGCGTGACGGCGGGCGCCACCAAGCTGACCCTGCTGGGCGGACCGCATGACGCCGAGCCGGCTCCTCCTGCCGCCGCGCCCGTGCTGGCCGCCGCGCCGCGTCCCGTGCGCGTGGCGAAGGCGCCGCCGGCGCCGCAGCGCCTGTGCAGCGGCGTCATCGACGGGACGCGCCAGTCGCGCGAATGTTTTTAGTCTTTTGGCCCTTGCCTTGCTCAACCATGGACACGCTCATGAACCGCGCCCTGCTGATACTGTTCTGCCTGCTGTCGCCGCTTGCCGGCGCGGCGGCCGATCCTGGCCCGCGCTGCGGCGGTGAAGCGGCCTCGCCCGGCCACTTGCAGCTGCAGGTGGGCAAGTCGAGCATGCTGCGCCTGCCCGAGGCGGTGCAGCAGCGAAGCGTCGGCAATCCGGCCGTGGTGCAAGCCATGCTGGTCGCGCCCGACACCTTGTACGTGGTCGGCGTCGACGTGGGCAGCACGAATATGATCATCCAGGGACGCAGCGGCGTGTGCAGCGTGGTGAACGTCAGCGTCAGCATGGACCCGGCTGGCCTGCAAACGACCCTGGCGGCGCTGATGCCGGAAGAAAAAGCCATCCGCGTCACGGCCGTGGCCGACACTCTTGTACTGTCGGGCACGGTGCAGGATGCGGGCGCCGTGCTGCGCGCCGTCGAGCTGGCGCACGCCTACGTGCGCCGCGCAACCGTACCGCTGGCGCTGCCCAAGCCGGCCGATGGCGCCGCCATGCCGCTCGCCGCCCCGGCGCCTGCTGGCGGCGCGGGTGGCGCGCACAGCCGCATCATCAACATGCTCGACGTCAGCGCGCCGCAGCAGGTGATGCTGGCCGTGCAGATTGCCGAAGTGTCGAAGTCCCTGCTGGAGCGGCTGGAAGTGGGCGCCACCCTGCGCCTCGCGTCCGGCAGCTGGGCCACCACCTTGCTGTCGAACTTCCTCAGCGGCACGGCGAATGGCTTGCTCGACGTGCGCAAGTCGAATGGCCGCCAGCAGCTGACCATCGAGGCGCAGAAACAGGATGGCCTGGTGCGCATCCTGGCCGAACCGACGGTGATGGCGATCAGCGGGCAAGAGGGCAGTTTTCTGGCCGGCGGCAAGATCTTCATTCCCGTCGGCCAGGACAACAACAAGATCACGCTGGAAGAGCGCGAATACGGCGTCGGCCTGCGCTTTACGCCCACCGTGCTGTCGGGCGGGCGCATCAATTTGAAGGTGGCGCCGGAAGTGTCGGAACTGTCGCGCGAGGGCGTGGGCATTTCCGCGGCCGGCGTCAGCGGGCGTTCGATCTTGCCCGTCATCACCACGCGGCGCGCCTCGACCACGGTGCAGCTGTACGACGGCCAGAGCTACGCCATCGGCGGCTTGATCAAGAATAACCAGGTGAGCAATATCACGGGCGTGCCCTGGCTCAGCGAAGTGCCTATCCTCGGTGCGCTGTTTCGCAGCACGGATTTCCAGCACGACCGCACGGAATTGCTGTTCGTCATTACCGCGCACCTGGTCAAGCCCTTGCCGGCCGATGCCGTGCTGCCGACGGCGCAGCTGGCGCCGCCTTCGCGCATGGACTTGATGTTGGGCGGCAAGATGGAGGGCACGCCGCCATCCGTGCCGCCGCCGCGCGCGGCCAACGGTTTCGAGTTGAAATGAGACGGGGAGATACGCCATGCCGAACTCGCTCTTGACGTCGCTGCGGCGCTGCGCCGCCCTGGCCCTGGCCGTGCAGCTGGCCGCCTGCGCGCACGGCAGCACGCCGCAGCTGGACCGGCGCTTCGGCGACGCCGTGCGCCTGTCCATGGCGCAGCAGGTGCGCGATCCGGCCGCTGCCGTCAATCGCACGCCGGCCGATGGTCTCGACGGACCCAGTGCGCACGCCGTCATGCAGCGCTACCGCGCCTCGTTTGCCGAACCGAATGCCCAGGCGCCGCAGCCGGTGCAATTCATGCTGGGAGGCGGCAGTGGCAAATAGACGCCAGCACCAGCGCGGGGCGATGCTGATCGCCTTTTCCATCCTGCTCATCGTGGTGCTGGGCTTTGTCGGCTTGGCGCTCGATGTGGGGCAAGTCATCGGCCGCAAGACGGAACTGCAGAACCTGGCCGACAATGCGGCGATGGCGGCGGCCGCGGAACTGGTGGGCACGCCCGAGGGCTTGCTCGTCGCCGTGGAAAAAGCCAAGGGCAGTGCGGCCGACCGCAGCGCATGGCGCCGCCGCATGCAGGGCGCCATCCTGTCTGACGCCAGCATCCGCTTCGCCAGCGCGCCCGACGCGCCTGCCAGCGGCTGGCATGCGGCTGGCGCCGTGCCCGACGCCGCCACGGCGCTGTTCGTGCGCGTCGATACGCAAGCCAGCACTCCCTCGCTGGGACGGGTGGCGACGGCGTTCCTCGGCGCCTGGTCGCCGGCGCTGCGCACCCTGGAGACGGGCGCGCGCGCCGTGGCGGGGCGCACCAGCTTGTATCTGACGCCGCTGGCCATCTGCGCGCTGTCGGCCAGCGCGGCCAGCCCGCGCACGAATGCGGCGCTGCTGCCGGCCGTCGAGTTGCTGGAATATGGCTTTCGCCGCGGCGTGGCGTATAACCTGTTAAAACTCAATCCGCATGGCCCCGCGGCCGAACACTTCGTGCTCAATCCGCTGGGCCAGCCGGGCGTGCTGGGGTCGTCGCAGCAGGTCGGCGAAGCGAGCGTGCTGCCGTTTGTCTGCAGCGGCACGGTGCTGTATCCGCGCATCGGCGGCGCCCAGGTGCATGTGCACCGGCCTTTTCCCGCCGCGCTGTGGACGGCCTTCAACGCGCGCTTCAACCAGCATGCGGGCAGCGGCTGCCATGCCGTCACGGCGCCGCCCGACACGAATATCCGCGCCTATCCGAATACGGCCGCGAGCTGGTGGATGATGAACACGCCCGACGCGCCGAGCGCCCTGAGCACGGGCAATCCGCTGCTGTCCGTGGCCGATCCGGAATCGAACGCGACGCCGCCCGCCGTCGGCAGCTATGGACCGCTGTGGTCGTTTTCCCGGGCGGCCAGGTACAGCAACCCGAAGCCGGCCGGCGGCTATCTGCCGTTTGCCACCAGCGACTGGCCCAGGCTGTATCCGGCCAGCCCGGCCGCGCCGGCCGCGAAGTCCGGCTACCCAGCCACGCCGCCCTACCAGACGCTGGGCTTCCAGACGGCGCCGGCCAGCAACACGGGCGTGGCGCAGCGCCGCCTGCTGCATATTCCCCTGCTGGCTTGCCCCGTGCCGGCCGGCAGCGACGTGCTGGCGCGGGTGCGCGGCATCGGCCGCTTCTTCATGACGGCGCCGGCCAGCAATGGCGTATTGAGCGCCGAATTTGCCGGACTGGTGGACGAGGGCGCGCTGGCCGGCCCCGCGGAGCTGCTGCAATGAGGCCGCTCCGCCGCGCTGCGCGCCGCCAGGGCGGCGTCGCCGCCATCGAGCTGGCGCTGATCCTGCTGTTTTTCATGGCGCTGCTGCCCTTCGTGCTGCTGTTCGGCCGTGCGCTGCTGGTGTACACGGCCCTGCAAAAAAGCGCGCACGATGCGGCGCGCTACATGGCGACCATGCCGCTGCCGCAGATGGGCAAGTTCGACGCGGCGAGCCAGGGCGCCGCGCTGGCCCGGGAGATGGTGGCCGAGGCGATGGCGGAAAGCTGGCCGGGCATCAATCCCGCATGGGTCAACGTGGAATGCGTGTATGCCGACGATTCCTACGCCTGCGGCAGCTACGCGACGGCGCCGCTGCAGGTGCGCATCAAGGTCACCGCCGACATGCCGGTCGATTTCCTGCCGGGGCTGACCCGTAAGTGGCTGCCGCAACTGGCGCCGATCCCGCTGCGGGCCAACGCGACGTTGCGCTATGTCCATTAACCCGCGCCTCCGCCGGCAGCGCCAGCGTGGCGTCTTCGCCGTCGAATTCGCCATGCTGGCGCTGCTGTTCTTCCTGTTCCTGTTCGCCATGCTGGAAATGGCGCGCGCCGTGTACATGTGGAACATGGTGCATGAAATTACCCGGCGCGCGGCGCGCGCGGCCGCCGTCACCGATTTCAGCAATGCCGGCGCCCTGCAAGCCGTGCGCACGCACGCCGTGCTGCGCGCCACGCCGGGCACGCTGCCGCTGGGCGGCGGCCTCGGCGACGCGCATGTGCGCATCGATTACTTGTCGGAGAGCGGTGGCGGCGCCGCGCTGGCGGCACTGCCGGTGACGGTGCTGCCGGGTTGCCCGCAGCGCAACCGCATCAATTGCCTGGACGATCCGCACGGCGCCAGCTGCATCCGCTTCGTGCGCGCGCGCCTGTGCCAGCCCGGCGTCGGCGCGCGCTGCGAGCGCGTGCCGTACCGGCCCATCCTGCCGCTGCTGGGGATGATGTTTCCCTCCGGCGCAGGCGCCATACGTTTGCCCAGCGGGACCACCATGGCGGTGGCCGAGTCGCTGGGCTATGCGGACAATCCCGGCTTTTGTCCATGAGCGCCAGTGCGTCGGCGCAGCCGAATGTAGTGCCTTGAATGAATGAAGGAGGGGGGATGAAAGCCTTGATGATTACCCGCGACGCCAGCCTGCACGATGAAATCGCGGCGCAAGGCGCGGCCCGCATGCCCGTGCTGCGGCTGCTGGACCGGCGCAGCGGCTTGCGCGACGCCGTCGAGCGCATGCTGCCCGAAGCGCCCGAGCTGGTGATCGTCGACGCCAGCGGCATCGATGCCGACGAAGCCGACCTGCTCGAGCGCCTGGCGCGCCAGTATCCGCTGGCGGTCCTGATGCTGCTCACGCGCGGCCAGCAGCAGGATGTGCTGATCCGCGCCATGCGCGCCGGCATGCGCGAAGTGCTGCAGCTGCCGCTGGTGCACAAGGCCTTCCACGAAGCGATGGACCGGGTCGATATCCAGGCCGGCGTGACACAGATGCGCGACGGCAAAGTGCTCGCCTTCATCTCGTGCAAGGGCGGCAGCGGCGCCACCTTCCTGTCGACGAATTTTTCGTATGCGCTGGCCAGCCTGGCCGGCTGCAAGGTGCTGCTGATCGACCTGCACGGCCAGTTCGGCGACGCCACCCTGTATGTCTCGGACCAGAAGCCGGCCATGACCCTGTCCGACATCTGCGCGCAGATCGCGCGCATGGACGGCGCCTTTCTCGCCTCGTGCCTGGTGCACATCACGCCGAACTTCGGCGTGCTGGCGGCGGCCGACGACCCGGCGCACAAGGTCGACATGCAGCCCGAGCACATGGACCGCATCCTGGCCGTGGCGCGCCAGCACTACGATTACATCGTGCTCGACGTGGGACGCCAGATCGATGCGCTGTCGCTGCGCGCGCTCGACAACGCAGACGCCATCTATCCGGTGCTGCAGCTGGCCTTGCCCGACATCCGCGACGGGCGCCGCCTGCTCGACATCTTCCGCTCGCTCGGCTATCCGGGCGAGCGCTTGCGCCTGATCGTCAACCGCTATGAAAAGGGCGGGCGCCTGCGCCTGGCGGACCTGGAGCAGGCGCTGGGCGCGGAAGTGGTGCACACGGTGCCCAACGATTACATCGCCGCCACCGATTCCGTCAACCAGGGCATTCCGCTGCTGCAGCTGTCGCGCACCAGCGCCGTGGCGCGCAGCCTGGCCGAACTGGTGGAACTGGTGACGGCGCGCCGCGTGACGGAAAGCCGCGGCCTGTTCGACCGCCTGTTCAGCCGCAGCGAGGCTTAGGACGGGGATGGATGTCAAGGCTCCCGCCGGGAGCCATCATGGGAGCCGAGATGACTTTACGCGAACGCCTGGCGGCGAATGAAACGGTGCGCCCCGCCACGAATGGACAAGGGGCGCTGGCGCTGCACGCCTACCAGGAACTGAAAAAGACCATGCACCAGACGATACTCGACCGTATCGACCTGGAGCGCCTGAAACGCCTGACGGCCGAGCAGTTCAAGCACGAGCTGGCGCTGCTGGTGCAGCGCGTGATCGAGGAAGAGCGCATCGTCCTGAACCAGCACGAGCGGCATAGCCTGGTGCTCGACATCCAGCACGAGATGCTGGGCTTCGGCCCGCTGGAACCGTTGCTGGCCGATGCCAGCGTGTCCGATATCCTCGTCAACACCTGCGACAAGGTGTATGTGGAGCGGGGCGGGCGGCTGCAGTTGACGGACGTGACCTTCCACGACAATGCGCACCTGATGAAGATCATCGAAAAAATCGTCTCGCGCGTGGGACGGCGGGTCGACGAATCGAGCCCGATGGTCGACGCGCGCCTGCCGGACGGCTCGCGTGTGAACGCCATCATTCCGCCGCTGGCCGTCGATGGCCCGATCCTGTCGATCCGGCGCTTTGCCGTGCAGCCGTTGACGATCGCTAACCTGCTCGACTATAAAAGCCTGACGCCGCCCATGGTGCAGGTGCTGCAGGCGCTGGGGCAGGCCAAGGTCAACATCCTGATCTCGGGCGGCACGGGCAGCGGCAAGACGACCCTGCTCAACGTGCTGTCCGGCTTCATTCCCGGCAGCGAGCGCATCGTCACCATCGAGGATGCGGCCGAACTGGCGCTGCGCCAGCCGCACGTGGTGCGCCTGGAAACGCGCCCGCCGAATATCGAGGGCAAGGGAGAAGTGAGCCAGCGCGCGCTCGTGCGCAATGCGCTGCGCATGCGGCCCGACCGCATCATCCTGGGCGAGGTGCGCGGCGCCGAGGCGCTCGACATGCTGCAGGCGATGAACACGGGCCATGAAGGGTCGCTGGCGACCATCCACTCGAACACGGCGCGCGACGCGCTGGCGCGGCTGGAAAACATGGTCGGCATGGCCAGCGTGAACCTGACGCCGCGCGCCACGCGCCAGCAGATCTGTTCGGCCGTGACGGTGGTGATGCAAGTGTCGCGCCTGACGGATGGCGCGCGCAAGCTCGTCAGCCTGCAGGAAGTGACGGGCATGGAGGGCGACATCATCGCCATGCATGAAATCTTCCGCTTCGAGCAGACGGGCGTCGATGCCGCAGGCAAGGTGCTGGGCCACTTTTGCGCCACCGGCGTGCGGCCCCGTTTCACGGAACGCCTGCGCATGTTCGGCGCGCCGGTGCCCGATACGGTATTCGACCCGGACCGCATCTACGAATAAAGGAAGCATCATGGACCTGGTGTTCTACGGCTTTGCCGTGCTGCTGTTCGCCGCCTGCATCCTGATGGTGGAAGGCGCCTGGCTGTGGTGGGCGGGCACGCACGGCAGCGCGGCGCGGCGCATCAACCGGCGCTTGCGGCTGATGGCGGCGCGCGGCGAGGCCGGCGGCGAGCGGGTTTCCATCCTCAAGCAGCGCCGCTATGCGCGCTCGCCGGGTCTGGAACGCTGGCTGCGGCGCCTGCCGCAGGCGGCAAAGCTCGACCACCTGCTGCTGCAATCGGGCTTGTCCTGGTCGGTGGCGCAGTTCCTGGGCGGCGCGGGCGGCTTGCTGCTGCTGGCACTGCTGTGGCTGGCCATCTGGCCCATGCCGCTGCCGGGCGCCTTGCTGCTGCTGGGCGTGGCGGGCGGCGGGCCGTGCATGGTCGTGCTGCGCGCGCGCGCGGCGCGGCTGAAAAAGATCGAGGCGCAATTGCCGGAAGCGGCCGATTTCCTGGCCCGCGCGCTGCGCGCCGGGCACTCGTTTTCGAACGTGCTGCAGATGGTGGGCGATGAACTCAATGAGCCGATCAGCGGCGAATTCAAGATGGCGCACGAAGAGATCAATTACGGCGTGCCGAAGAACGAGGCGCTGCAGAACCTGGCCGCGCGCATCCCGCTGACGGACTTGCGCTACCTCGTCATCGCCGTGCTGGTGCAGCGCGAATCGGGCGGCAATCTGGCCGAAGTGCTGGTCAGCATCGCGCGCATCATCCGCGCCCGTCTGAAGCTGCTGGGGCAGGTGCGCGTGCTGTCGGCCGAGGGGCGCATGTCGGCCTGGGTGCTGGGGCTGATGCCGGTGGTGATGATCGGCGTGATGGCGCTGGTCAACCCGCAATACATCAGCCTGCTGTGGACGGATCCCAGCGGCATCAAGCTGCTGTGGTACGCGGCCGGCATGGTGGCGCTGGGTGTCGTCTGGATGCGCAATGTCATCCGCATCCGCATCTAAGAGATCGCCTGAAAAAAAGTCCATGGCGTTGTTGCGTCGCCTTGTCGTACTGTCGTACTGCCTTCGGCGACACGCCTAGCCCTGAACGTTTTGTCAGTCGATCAATCGGAGGAAATGCCATGACTGGCCCGCAACTGCTGTTTCTGTTGATCGTTTTCGCCGTGGTGGTGGCGCTGGCCTTGCTGGCGTGGCTGATCTTCTTTCCCGGCGCCTTGCGCCAGCGCCTGTTCGGTTCCATGGCGCCGGCCGCCAGCGAGGCGGTGGCCGACACGGGCTGGGTGGAGCGCGTGGCGCGCGTGGCGCAGCCGTTCAGCAAGCTGTCGCTGCCGGAAGAGGGCTGGGAGCGCTCGCCACTGCGCACGCGCTTCATGAACGCGGGCTGGCGCCAGGCCAGCGCGCCGGCCCTGTACTTTGCGGCCAAGACCGTGCTGGCCCTGCTGTTTCCCACCGTACTGGGGCTGTATGCGGCCAGCGCCATGGCGGCGCAGCTGCGCAGCGTGCTGCTGTTGCTGCTGTGCGTCAGCGCCACCGTCGGCTATTACCTGCCGAACCTGGTGCTGGCCAGCACGGCCAAGCGGCGCCAGCGCGACATCTTTGAAAACATCCCCGACGCGCTCGACTTGCTGACCGTGTGCGTGGAAGCGGGCCTGAGCCTGGAGCGCGCGCTGGTGAAGGTGTCGGGCGAAATCCACATCAAAAGCGTGGTGCTGGCGCAGGAATTGCAGCTGGTGCTGATGGAAATGCGCGCCGGCTTTTCCAAGGAAAAGGCGCTGCGCAACCTGGCCTTGCGCAGCGGCGTGGAAGATGTCGACACCCTCGTCGCCATGCTGATCCAGTCGGAACGCTTCGGCACCAGCATGGGCGACTCGCTGCGCGTGCACTCGGAAAATCTGCGCGGCAAGCGCAGCCTGCTGGCCGAGGAGGCGGCCGCGAAGATCGCCTTGAAACTGCTGTTCCCGCTGATCTTTTGCGTCTTTCCCACCCTCATGCTGGTACTCATGGGGCCGGCCGTGATCGAAGTCTATCGCGTGCTCGTGCCGGCCATGGCCAACCGCTGAAAGGAGCTACCATGCGCTTGACGATTTCCCGCCTGGCCACCGCCTGTGCCTGCCTGGGCCTGGCCGCCTGTACCACGCCGCCGGCCCACGCGCCGCTGCCGCAGTGGCCGGACGCCGATGCCGCCTATGCGGCGGGGCGCCAGCATTTCGAGCGGGGCGACTTGCCGGCCGCGCAAGCGGCCTATGCGCAAGCCTTGCGCGCCGCGCCGCGCCATGTGAATGCGCGCAACGGCCTGGCCGTGCTGTACGCGCAGCGGGGCGAGCACGATGCGGCGATCGCCCAATGGCTGGCCCTGACGCAGGAGGCCGGTGCGCCGCAGCCGTGGCAGGCGTATCTGTTCAGCAATCTCGGTCGCGCCTACTATTTGCGCGGGCGCGATGCACAAGCGTTGACTGCGCTGGAACAGGCGTGTCTGCTCGATCCGCTCAATGCGCTGGCCTGGCAGCACCTGGCGCAAGTGCTCGAACGGCTGGGACAGCACGCGCGCGCGGCCGTCATGCGGCGCCAGGCGCAGAGCCTGCAGGAACATGATTTACGGAGCGACATGGCCGTCTTGCGCAACGCGGCGCCGCCGCCGGGCGCGCCCGCGGCCGCGGCCGCGCCGCTGCCGGATGCGCCCGCCATGGCGCGCATCGAGATCACGCAAGGCGACGGCATGGCCCGCTTGCAGCGCGTGCCGGCCGCCGTGCGCAGCGTGCCCGCTGTCACGGCCGGGCGGTCCATGCCGGCTCCTGTCTCGCCCCGCCCGCGCCTGGAAATTGTGAATGGCAACGGCGTGCCTGGCCTGGCCGCCGCCCTGGCGCGCAGCTTGGCCGGCGCTCCCGTGCAAGTGGTGCGCCTGGCCAATGAAACCGGCTTCCAGGTGGCGCGCACGCGCGTCGAGTACCGGCCCGCGCAGGAGCAGGCGGCGCGCCAGCTGGCGCGCCAGTTGGGAACGCAGGTGCAAACCCAAGTAGAAACCCAGGCCGGCGACTGCCCCGCCAGCGAGCTGCGCCTGGTACTGGGGCGCGATTTGAGCGATCCGGCCATGCTGCACCGTTACTATGTGCAGCAATTGCAGCTGGCGCGCCAGGCGCTGGCACGGCTCGGTTAAAACGTCTTGAGCGGCATAGAAAAACGCGGCGCCTTGGCGGGCGCCGCGTGTTTTTCATGCTGCGGATGATTACGGCTGGCGGCGCCGCGTAAAAGCCAGGGCCGCCAATCCCATGCCCAGCAGGAACAGCGTGCCCGGCTCCGGTACCGCAAGCGGCGGATCGATGACGACGATATCGGTGCGCGTGGACTTGGAAAAATTCAGGGTGTAACTGCCGGCCGGCAGGGCGAAATTCGAGGTCAGGGAAAACATCGCGAAGCCATTCGTGAAGGCGCGCCCCGTGGCGGGGTCGTTGGTGCCGGCCGTCATGTTCAGGCTGAACGGGTCGAGGCTGCCGGCGCCATGGTTGCCATTGATGTCGCTGCCATTGTTGGCATCGCCATCGGGCGCGAACTGGAAGATCACGCCATCGGCGTTCGCGTGCGACAGGCAGCCGGCGGGGCTGGAACTGTTGCACGAGATATTGAAGATATCCATGATCGACACGTTCGACTTGTCGCCCATGGTCGTCACGCTGGTGCGCAGGTCGCGCCGTCCCATGAAGCTGAAGGTGATGAAGCCGGCGCTCGACAGGGTCAGGTTGACGGAGCCGGTCAGCGTGTCGCCGGCCGTGGCCGTGGCGGCGCCGATCGTGTTGCGCTGTGCTTCCGCCACGGCGCTCACGCTGGCGCCGCCATTGAGCATGTTGCCGAAGGCATGCGCATCGCCGCGGGCAAATTCCAGGGTGGAACTGGGGCTGGGCGCGTAGTGGTTTTGCGGCAAGCCGCTGCAGCCGCCGCCCGAGCACACTTGCAGCACGTCGGCGTTGGCGGCCGGGCCCGTATTGACGGCGCGCGGATTGACGGCCACGCCGCCTTCGAAAAAAGCGCTGTCGCTGGCATTGCGGTTGGCGCCGGCCAGCGACAGCGCACCGGCGCTGGTGGTGATGCGGAAATTGTTCAACTCATTGACGGCCAGGCCGTACGCGCCGGCCTGTGCCTGGCCGCTGGCCAGCAGGCTCGCCGCCGCCAGTGCGCCCAGCCAGCCCAGGGTCTTGCTTCGTGTGTGATCAACGTTCATCGCAGCCTCTTGTCGTGGTCAGTCTCGGAAAATCCGGGGGACAAAGAATCCAGAATGACTTGCCTGGATTCATCTCGTAGACAGGGATAAGCAGCTTGCGTGCCACACAAAAATATCACAAGAAATCAAGTGCTTGCGCAAAGCGGACTGAGCTGGATGAAGTGAAGTGTAAGAAAGGCCGACGCCGCTTGGCGGGCGCCGTCGGCCAGCCTCAGGTGCCCCGGTGATAGCCCAGGTGGCCGCCCGAATTGCGTGCGCAGCCGCAACCGATGCGCGCCACTTCCTCGCCTTCCGTCAATTTCCAGTTGGTAATCGTCGTGTGATTCCAGTCGATGTCGCTTTTCTTGACAGGTTTGACCGTCAAGATGCGTGCTTCCGCATCCGTGTACTCCATCAGCTCTTCGTCGTCGGCGATGTCGAAATGGCGGTGGATCAGGGAAATGCCGAAGCGGTCGAGCGCGCCGTAGCGTTGCAGCACGTCGCGCAGCTCGCGAAAGCAGGCCAGATCGTCGGGCAGCAGCGGATTGACGGCGGAAATATCGGCGACGGGTTGCCATTGCATGGCGTGGATGTTCAGGCTGTGCATGATAGGCTCCTGTGCCCCATGATGATAGGCCCAGGCTGCCGGAGGGGCGCCGGCACGCCTGGCGAAATGCCCATCGTGGACGCAAAGCCGCTGCGGCGCTTGCGCCGTATCAAAGGTGCGGCACATCGCCTCTCGTCCGATCATTGCCCGGTAAAATAGGCCATGGCAAACAAAACCCCCACCTTCCCCGGCGCGCGCACGGGCCGCGGCCAGGTCCTGGCCGTGCTGCTGTCGAATCGCGACCAGTCCGGCGCCGAACCGCTGCAAGGCCGCGTCTCGCTGGCCGCCATCGTCAAGGCATTGAAACGCAAATATCACTGGCCGATCGAGACGCACAGTTTTCCCGCCAACACGCAGGATGGCCGCGCCAGCTGGGCGACCGTCTACAGCTTGCCGGACAAGGTCATCGAAACCGCGCTGGAGGCCGGCGGCCGGGAGTGGCTGGAGAGCCGGGGAACGGCCGGGCGGCGCTGAGCGCGCCGCCTGCCTTACTCGATCCCTTTACTCGATCCCTTTATTCGAGCCGGAAGCCGACCTTGAGCGTGACCTGGAAGTGCGCCACCTTGCCATCGACGATATGGCCGCGCGAATCGGTCACTTCATACCAGTCCATGTGCTTGACCGTCAGCGCCGCCTTGGCAATGGCATCGCGTATCGCCTGATCGCTGCTCTCGGTCGACGTGCCGACCAGTTCGATCAGCTTGTAAGTGTGTGCGGACATGATATTTCCCCAGGTAGGCAAGCCAGACATCGGGAGCCTGCTTTGCGCAAGCACGTGCTCATCTTGCGCCTAAATGTGCGGGACGTCATGGCGCGGTGCAGCAATGCGTCAGCCTGGATGACGATGCGTGCCAGTGTTCCGGATGGCTTCCGCGGGCGTGGGAAAAGAAAAAAGGGCTACCAGCCGAAGCGGGTAACCCTTTGATTTACTGCTGAATTCTGGTGCCGACTGCCGGTTTCGAACTGGCCACCTGATGATTACAAATCAACTGCTCTACCAAATGAGCTAAGTCGGCAAAAACTGCGCGTTGCGAATTATACGCTATTTAATGCGTGTCAGGGTCGGACGGCCGCCTTTTTTTGGTGGCTCGTCGTCGCCAGGCGTGGCGTTGTCGCGTTGTTCGGGGGAGCTGGTCGGCACGGACGACAGGGTGGGACCGCTGGCGGCGGGGGCGAGCACGGGCGGCGGGACGTCGGCGGAGGCCGGGCTGTCCGTCGGTTGCGCGTCCGGGTCATCGTTGCCCAGCACGGGCTCGAAGGCCATGCCCTGGCCGTTTTCGTTGGCGTAGATGGCCATCACGTTGTCGACCGGCACGTAGATTTCGCGCGAGACGCCACCAAAGCGGGCGTGGAAGCGGATGGCGTCGTTGTCCATCTTCAGGCCGCTGGTGGCGCCGAAGCTGATGTTGAGCACGATTTCGCCCTTTTTCACGTATTCCATCGGTACCGTGGTGCGCGAATCGACTTTGACCGCGAGATAAGGCGTGTAGCCGCTGTCGGTGCACCATTCGTAGATGGCGCGCAGCATATAAGGTTTGGTTGAGATTTCAGACATGGTAGGCACGGTGAGGCGGGAGCGCCCCCGTCAGCATGAGGCGAGCGCACCGGTAGTTCAAAAGACTGGGACAGCGCAAAAAGCAACTTTAACATATGCCCCAAGATATCCCGGCAGGCGCGGCCTGCCGGGATTATCTTTAGCGGCGCATGACCTTTTCGGAAGGGGTCAGCGCTTCGATGTACGCAGGACGCGAGAAGATGCGTTCGGCGTATTTCATCAGCGGTGCGGCCGTCTTCGACAGTTCGATGCCGTAGTGGTCCAGGCGCCACAGCAGCGGCGCGACAGCCACGTCGAGCATCGAGAATTCGTCGCCCAGCATGTACTTGTTTTTCAGGAACAGCGGCGCCAGGGTCGTCAGGCGGTCGCGGATTTCCGCGCGTGCCTTGTCGTGGGCCTTGTCGTTGCTCTTGGCGCGTTCGCTTTCCAGCACGTGCACGTGCACGAACAGTTCTTTTTCGAAATTGAACAGCATCAGGCGCGCGCGGGCGCGCATCAGCGGATCGGCCGGCATCAGTTGCGGATGCGGGAAGCGCTCATCGATGTACTCGTTGATGATGTTCGATTCATACAGGATCAGTTCGCGTTCGACCAGGATAGGCACCTGGCCATACGGATTCATGGTCGAAATGTCTTCCGGTTTGTTGAACAGGTCGACGTCGCGCACTTCGAAGTCCATGCCTTTTTCAAACAGGACCAGGCGGCAGCGTTGCGAAAATGGGCAGGTTGTACCCGAATAGAGAACCATCATTTTTTATAGTTCCTTAGAAACAAAGGGGGTGAAGCCGCGAACGGCTCACCCCAGGTCGCTTGTCCACTCATGCGGACAACGCAGAAACAGGCATAAACCGGCCTATGGCCGGCGCCTCACTTATTTGACTTCCTTCCAGAACGACGCGTTAAGGCGCCATGCCAGCAGAGCAAAGACCGACAGGAACAGCAGCACCCACACGCCCAGGCGCTTGCGTGTTTGCTGTGCCGGTTCGGCCATCCACTCCATGTAGCCGACCAGGTCGGCTACCGCATTGTCATACTCGATCTTGTTCAACGTACCTGGCTTGACCTGCTCGAAGCCGGCAAATTTGTGGATCTTCTTGCCAGCTTCGTGCGGATCATTCTCTTCCACGAACTTGGCAGACTGGACACCTTGCAATTCCCATAATACATGCGGCATGGCAACATTCGGCACGACCATGTTGTTCCAGCCGGTCGGACGAGTGTCGTCTTTATAGAACGTACGCAGGTAAGTATACAGGTAGTCGCCGCCTGTGCCAGCGGAAGATGATTTCGCGCGCGAAATTACCGACAAATCCGGCGGTACGACGCCAAAGAAGGCCTTGGCGTCCTGCGGTGCCAGGCTCGTCGTCATCAAGTCGCCGACTTTATCGCCGGAGAACAACAGATTCTGCTTGATCTGGTCTTCCGTCAAGCCCAGGTCGCGCAGGCGGTTGTAGCGCATCGACACGGCGGCGTGGCAATTCAGGCAATAATTGACGAACAATTTGGCGCCATGTTGCAGCGCTGCCATGTTGGTCTGGCGGTCAGGAGCCTTGTCCAGCGGAAAGCCGCCTTCGCTGGCGAGAGCCATGGCGGGCACGAAGGCCAGGATGGCGAGCAGTTTTTTTGCAATCTTCATATGATGTATGTCCTTTGAGCGTGGCGTGAGAGCGGCTTAGTGCGGGTGAAACGTCACACGCGACGGCACGGTCTTGAACTTGCCCATTGCACTCCACCATGGCATCAACAGGAAGAAGCTGAAGTAAATCAGGGTGCACACTTGCGACACGATGGTCTTCGTATCCGTTGGCGCCTGGGTCCCGAGGTAGCCGAGGATCAGGAACGACAGGCCGAAGATGGCGTACACATATTTGTGCCAGTTCGGACGGTAGCGGATCGATTTCACCGGGGAATGGTCGAGCCATGGCAGGAAGGCCAGGATCACGACGGAACCGCCGAAGAACACCACGCCCCAGAATTTCGCGTCCAGCACCTGCGGCAGCATGCCGATGATGGCGACGATGGCGATGCCGGCGATGGCAGACTTGACCGTCGTCGACAGGCGCGACTTGAGCCAGATGAACACCACGTAGGCAGCCACGACACCCATCAGCACGTACATGAAGTCGGCCGTGGTGGCGCGCAGCACCGAGTAGAACGGCGTGAAGTACCAGGTTGGCGCGATGTGCAGCGGGGTCTTCAGCGAATCGCCTGGCAGGAAATTGTTGTATTCCAGGAAATAACCGCCCATTTCCGGCGCGAAGAAGACGACGGCGCTGAAAATGACGAGGAAGATCGAGACGCCGAACAAATCGTGCACGGTGTAGTACGGGTGCGAAGGAATCGAATCGACCGGGTGGCCGTCGGCGCCCAGGTTTTCCTTCACTTCGATGCCGTCCGGATTGCTCGAACCGACTTCATGCAGGGCGATCAAGTGCGCTGCAACCAGGCCCAGCAGTACCAGCGGGATGGCGATCACGTGGAAGGCGAAGAAGCGGTTCAGGGTTGCGTCGGAGACGACGTAGTCGCCGCGGATCCACAGCGACAGGTCAGGGCCGATCAGCGGGATGGCGCCAAACAGGTTGACGATCACTTGTGCGCCCCAGTACGACATCTGGCCCCATGGCAACAGGTAGCCGAAGAACGCTTCGGCCATCAGGCACAGGAAGATGGCGAAACCGAACAGCCAGATCAGTTCACGTGGCTTGCGGTACGAGCCGTACAGCAGGCCGCGCGTCATGTGCAGGTAGACGATGATGAAGAAGGCCGAGGCGCCCGTCGAGTGCATGTAGCGCACCAGCCAGCCCCACGGCACTTCGCGCATGATGTACTCGACGGAATTGAAGGCCAGGGCCGCATCCGGTTTGTAGTGCATGGTCAGGAAGATGCCGGTGACGATCTGCAGTACCAGCACCAGCATGGCCAGCGAACCGAAGATGTACCAGAAGTTGAAGTTTTTCGGGGCGTAGTATTTGCCCCATTGATCGTTCCACAGCTTGGTCAGGGGAAAGCGGTCATCGACCCAGCCCAGCGCTTTTTCGGCGACGGGAGCGTCTGCCGGGAATTTCGTTTCTTTGAAAGCAGCCATGATCAAGCCTCGCCTTTCTCGTCTTTACCTATCAGCAATTTGGTGTCGCTCAGGTACATATGGCGCGGCACTTGCAGGTTGTCCGGCGCCGGCTTGTTCTTGAACACGCGGCCAGCCATGTCGAAGGTGGAGCCGTGGCAAGGGCACAGGAAGCCGCCTTCCCAGTCATCGGGCAGCGACGGTTGCGGGCCGGGGGTAAATTTCGAGGAAGGGGAGCAACCCAGGTGGGTGCAGATGCCGACGGCGACGAGAATTTCAGGCTTGATGGAACGCGCCTCGTTCATGCAGTATTCGGGCGTGAATTCGGCGGGATTGCGTTGGGAATTGGCATCGGCGACCTTGCCATCGGTTTGCTTGAGCGACGCGATCATTTCCGGCGTGCGCTTCAGGATCCAGACCGGCTTGCCGCGCCATTCGACGGTGCGCATTTCGCCGGGTTGCAAGGTGGTGATGTCTACTTCGACCGGCGCGCCAGCCGCTTTCGCGCGCTCCGACGGCTGGAAGGTGCTTACCAAGGCTCCCGCGGTTGCCAATCCAACTACACTGCCCGCCGCGCACGTGGCGACGAGCAAGCCGCGACGGCCTGAATCGACCTGCTTTTCGTTACTCATGCAAACCCCAATCAGTCAAAATGCGAATCTTTATTATGAGTGGCAGCCGCGAAAAACCCGTCGCCGAAGCTCTTTCCCACTGATTGCCGCAACCCGCATCTTTGTACGGTAAAGTGGCAACATCCCTGCGGAACTTCGGACTATGGCGCAGCCCATGCCAGTTTCTTGTTGATTATCCGGAAGCGAAAAAGCCGCTTCTGGCAACCGCAAATTATAAGTGAAGCAAACAACGAATAAAACAAAAACGTTGCTTGTACCATAATTTATATACTTTTGCAGGAGGTGGCTAGTTCTTTCGAACTAGATGCGCGCGGCTGTGCCGGAATTGGTCTCGCCGGCAACCACAAGTTGGTGTGCCCGGGAATCAATAGTATGATCGGCATGTTTTTTATACATATCCGAAGGAGAAATTTCATGGCAATGATGCAAGAATTTAAAGAATTTGCAATGAAGGGTAACGTCGTCGATCTGGCGGTCGGTGTCATTATCGGTGGTGCCTTCGGCAAGATTGTCGATTCCCTGGTGCAAGACGTGATCATGCCGCCCATCGGCCGCATTTTCGGCGGCCTCGATTTCGCCAATTACTACCTGCCCCTGAATGGCCAGGCGACGACCCTGACCCTGGTGGAAGCGAAAAAGGCGGGCGCCGTGCTGGCCTACGGCAATTTTCTGACCATTTTGCTCAATTTCGTCATTCTGGCTTTCATCATCTTCCAGATGGTGCGCCTGATGAACAAGGCCCGCCGCAGCGAACCGGTCGCGCCGGCGCCGGCACCGGCCACGCCGGAAGACATCGTGCTGCTGCGTGAAATCCGCGACTCCCTGCAGCAGAACGCACGCAACAGCAACAATCTGGCAAAATAAGTCGTTCCGGCACCGGCCGGCTGACCTGGGTGGAGTGTTATGCGACGATTCTGGTTATTGTTTGCGCAAACCGTGACGATCGCGTTGGCGCTGTACTTTGTGTACGGCGCGCTGCGCCCGGCCAGCCGGGTACAGCAACTGGGCTCTCCGACTAAACCGGTGCCCGTGGTGGAAACGGCGTCCAGCAGCCTGGCGCCCGGTTCCTACCGCGACGCGGCGGCGCGCGCCATGCCCGCCGTCGTCAACATCCTCACCCTGCAAGTACCCAAGCGCGGCGCCCATCCGCTGGCGCGCGATCCCTTCTTCAAACGTTTCTTCGGCGACCGCGACCCGGACGGCGAGGATGACGACGACTTGAAAAACAGCCTCGGTTCGGGCGTCATCGTCAGCCATGAAGGCTATGTGCTGACCAACAACCACGTGGTCGAAGGCGCCGACGAAATCGAAGTCGTGCTCACGGATGGCCGCAAGGCGCCCGCCAAGGTGGTGGGCCTGGATCCGGAAACGGACCTGGCTGTGATCAAGATCAACCTCGACAAGCTGCCCGTCATCGTGCTGGGCCAGTCGGAACTGGCGCGCGTGGGCGACGTGGTGCTGGCCATCGGCAACCCCTTCGGCGTGGGCCAGACGGTGACCATGGGCATCATCTCCGCCCTGGGCCGCAACAATCTGCACATCAACAGCTTTGAGAATTTCATTCAGACGGATGCGGCGATTAACTTCGGCAATTCGGGCGGCGCCCTGGTCGATACGCGCGGCAACTTGATCGGCATCAATACGGCGATCTACTCGCAAAGCGGCGGCTCCGTCGGCATCGGCTTCGCCATCCCCGTCTCGACGGCGAAAACCGTGATGGAAGCCATCATCAAGGATGGCCACGTGGTGCGCGGCTGGATCGGCGTGGAAACGCAGGACATCACGCCCGAGCTGGCGCAAAGCTTCAACTTGCAGCGCAGCAGCGGCGCCATCATCGCCGGCGTGGTGCGCAACGGCCCGGCCGACAAGGCGGGCATCGTGCCCGGCGACATCCTGCTGACGGTGGAAGGCAAGCCCGTGGGCGACACGACGGAAATGCTGAACCTGATCGCCCAACTGCCGCCCGGCGGAAAAGCTAAAATGACGGTGCTGCGCAAGAATCGCGAAGCGGCGCTCGACGTGATGGTGGGCAAGCGCCCCCTCCCGAAAGAGCTTTCCAAATAGTTGCTGATCGGAATTTGACACATGCATGTGCGTGATTTGACCCAATTTTTACGTGAACTGAGCGACAACAACAACCGTCCCTGGTTTGTCATGAACAAGCCCCGTTACGACATCCTGCGCGAGGAATTCCTCGCACTGGTGACGTCACTTATTGCTGAACTCGGCAAGTTCGATCCGGCCGTGAAGTACTGCAATCCGAAGAAGGCCTTGTTCCGCATCAACCGCGACGTGCGTTTCGCGCACGATAAAAGCCCGTATAAAACGCGCTTTTCGGCCGCCATTGCGCCGAACGACATGCGCCGTCCCAGCAAGGCGGGCGGCCCCACGTATTACCTGCAGATCGATGGCCAGGGCAACTTGCTGTTCGGTGCCGGCGAATACATGCCGCCGCCCGGCCGCCTGAAGGCGCTGCGCGAGCATATGCTCAACGACGCGCCAGGGTTTTCCAAAGTGCTGAAGAATAAGCGCTTGAAGGCCCGTTTCGGCACCATCCAGAACGAGGGCAAGTTGCAGCGCCCGCCCAAGGGCTTCGAGGCGGATGCCGAACATATCGAATTCATCAAGCTGAAGAGCTTTTTTGTCTGGACCGAAATACCGCTGCCCGTGAACGACCCCGAGAAACTGCTGCCGACCCTGGCGGAAGGCTTGAAGGATGCGTGGCCGCTGGTCGAGTGGATGCGCGGCGCGAAAGAGCCGGAGGAAGTCACCGAGTAATTGCGGAAGGAGCACATGATGGCACTGGAACACGCAAGTTCAGGACAGGTGATCGAGGTGCTGCGCAGGGACGGCGACGACCTGTCGCAGTTTTCCGCCATCGCGCTGGCCAAGACGGATGAGCTGGAATTGATCCGCATGTGCATGCCCAAGGGCAAGACCATGCCCGAGCATCATGTGCTCGGCGAAATCACCTTGCTGTGCCTGCAAGGGCAGGTGGCGGTGACGGCGCATGGCGGCGTGCACCTGCTGGGGCCGGGGCAGATGCTGTACCTGCTCGGCGGCCAGGCGCACGCCCTGGAAGCGCGCGAAGACAGCCTGTTATTACTGACCATACTCATGCACAAGGCGGGACGTTAGGTTTTTTCTGGCGCTCAAGCCGCCTCGGCGCGCGGATCGCGCGACAGCAGCTGCTGCACCATTACGTGCGGCAAATCGCCATCGAACAGCACGCCGGCCACCGCGTTGGTGATCGGCATCTCGACGCCCATGCGGAGCGCCAGTTCGCGCACGGCCTTGGCGCACGGCACGCCTTCGGCCACATGACCCAGCTCGGCCACGATGGTCTCCAGCGCCTTGCCTTGCGCCAGGCCAAGGCCGACGCGGCGGTTGCGCGACAGGTCGCCCGTGCACGTCAGAATCAGGTCGCCCATGCCCGTCAAGCCCATGAACGTTTCCGTCTGGCCACCGAGGGCCGTGCCCAGGCGCGTGATTTCCGCCAGGCCACGCGTGATCAGCGCGGCGCGCGCATTCAAGCCCAGGCCCAGGCCGTCGGCCACGCCCGTGGCGATCGCCAGCACGTTCTTGACGGCGCCGCCCACTTCCACGCCCACCAGGTCGTCGCTCGCATACACGCGGATGGTGCCGCCATGCAAGGCCGAGACGACGGCGCCGCGCAAGGCCGCGCTGTGCGAGGCGATGGTCAGCGCGCACGGCAAGCCGCGCGCCACTTCCTGCGCGAACGAGGGGCCGGACAGGGCGCCGCCGGGGATATTGTCGCCCAGCACTTCCTGCACGATCTGGTGCGGCAGCAAGCCTGTGCCGCCTTCAAAGCCTTTGCATAGCCACACCAGGTTGCCGATGGCCTTGTCTTTCAATTGCTGCAGCATGGGCCGCAAGCCCGCCACGGGGCAGGCGGCGATCAAAATGCCGTGTTCGCCACCGGCATGCGCGACGGCGGCGTCGAAATCGGCGCTGATGCGCAGTTGCGGCGGCAAGGGGAAACCGGGCAAATAACTGTTTTCGCCGCTGGCGGCCATGGCGGCCATGGCGTCGCCGTTGCGGCCCCACAGCAGCACGTCGTGGCGGCCGG
Source organism: Janthinobacterium sp. SUN137 (assembly GCF_030587265.1). Taxonomy (NCBI): domain Bacteria; kingdom Pseudomonadati; phylum Pseudomonadota; class Betaproteobacteria; order Burkholderiales; family Oxalobacteraceae; genus Janthinobacterium; species Janthinobacterium sp. SUN137. The sequence goes on from NZ_JAPWHZ010000004.1 coordinate 361,595, forward strand.
CCAGGGCCATGGCCACGGCCGTGCCCCAGGCGCCGGCGCCGAGGATGGTGATCTTGCGGGGGAGCGCCGTGGCGGCGGGAGATGTATCGGGAGAAACTTGCATGCGACCTCAGTCTGGCAGGGGGAGGGGCGCGGCGCGGCTGGCCGCTGCCCGGATGAATCTGGCGGTGCTTACAGGCCCCACACTTCGCTGGTCTTGACGTAGCCGCTCTGGCCATCCTTGTGGCGGACCTTGACCCAGTTGGAGCTCGGCTGCTCGCTCATTTCCAGCAGCACGCCCTTGTCGACGAGGATGATGGGGGAGGCGGTGTCGTCTGGGCTGGCGCGAACCTTGAGGTTCGCGGCGCGCGCCACGACGTTGCGCTTGGCGGACAGGCCCTTGGCTTCCGTCCAGGCCATTTCGCCGCTGGCGTCGCGTACCTTGACCCATTCGCCGTAGCTGAGCACGATTTCCAGCGGCATGCCGCGTGGCGCCACGTACAGCTTGCCGCCCTTGGCGGATGGCGCGTCGTACAGGATCACGGGAGCCGCGCCCACCGTTTTGAAATCGACGGCGTGACTGGCGGCGGTCGCCAGCAGCAGCACGGCGCCGGCCATCCAGCGGAACTTGCTCAAGAGCGCACTTTTCAACATGATATTTTTGAACCTTAACGAAACACGGCGGCCAGGCCGCCGTGTCAGGCCAGCCTTGACGGCTGGCGGGGTCTTGCCTGAAGCTTAGTGCGTCGTCGCGTCGGCTGCCGGGGCAGCTGCTGCGGCGTCAGCAATAGCTTGCAGACGTTGTTGGTAGAACACTTCGAAGTTGATCTCGGCCAAGTGCACTGGCGGGAAGCCGGCACGGGTGATCACGTCGGCGATGTTGGCGCGCAGGTAAGGGTAGATGATGTTCGGGCAGCCGATTCCCAGCAGTGGATCGAGTTGATCAGCAGGAATGTTGCGTGCTTCGAAGATACCGGCTTGCTTGCCTTCAACCAGGAAAGCGACTTTTTCGCCGACTTTGGCGGTGACGGTGATGGTCACGGTGGCTTCGAAGATGCCGTCGGCCAGAGGCGCAGCGCCCACGTCCAGTGCCACTTCGATGGCTGGTGCTTCTTGTTCCAGGAAAATAGCTGGGGAATTTGGTTGTTCCAGCGACATGTCTTTCAGGTAGACGCGTTGGATTTGGAAGACTGGTTGCAGATTTTCGTCAGACATGGAACGCTTTCGTTGTAAAGGACAAGAACGGCACACCGTTCAAATATGGTGCTTGCGGTATTCAAACCGCGCCGGATAGGCGCGGCCAGATCAGGTGCGAGGGCAATTGTATCAAAACAATACGACAAAAAACCAAGCAATTTCTCGAACCCGCTTTATATCAGGCTGCCGTGCCATTTAACAAGGGGTCCAGCTTGCCAGCTTGATCGAGCGCATACAAATCGTCGAATCCGCCCACGTGGGTATCGCCCACATAGATCTGCGGCACCGTGCGGCGGCCCGTGCGTTCCATCATCTTGATGCGCTCTTCCGGGTCGAGGTCGACGCGGATCTTTTGCACGGCGACGCCCTTGGCTTCCAACAGGCGCTCGGCGCGCACGCAATACGGGCACACGGCGGTGCTATAGACAATTACTGGTACGGTCATGATGATTCCTTCAGTTAAGGCCGGCTTATTTCGCCAGCGACAAGGTTTTCAATGGCAAACCTTGCTTTTTCCATTCGTCGAGGCCGCCTTCCAGGCTTGTTGCCTCAGCGAAACCGGCTTTGCCCAGCAGGCCGACGGCGGTTGCCGAACGCGAACCTTTCTGGCAAACCACTACAATGGGGCGCGTTTTGAATTTTTCCAGCTCGCCCACGCGTTTTGCCAGTTCCGGCAGCGGAATATTTTTTGCGTCAGGCAAGTGGCCCGTGGCGAATTCTTCCGCGTTGCGCACGTCGACGATGACAGTCTTGCCACGGTTGATCAGTTGCGTGACTTCCAGCACGGTCGCGCGCTTGCCGCGCATCGACAGCAGTGGCCAGAGGAGGGCGCCGCCGGAAATAATGACGATGGCAAACAGAAAAATGTGGTCGATAATGAATTTCACGTAGGGTCCAATGGTTTAAGTCAATCCGCGCATTATAAAATAGAAGCTGGACGAGGTCTTTTTACGTTTTGCTTTTTTGATTTGAACCCCTTGAGAAGATAGAACTATGTACAAAATCGTTTTCATGCGTCACGGCGAGTCCACCTGGAACCTCGATAACCGCTTCACCGGCTGGACCGACGTCGATCTGACGGAAAAGGGCGTCAACGAAGCCAAGGCCGCCGGCCAGATCCTCAAGCAGGAAGGTTTTACGTTCGACGTGGCCTACACTTCCGTCCTGAAGCGCGCCATCCGCACCCTGTGGCTGGCGCTCGACGAGATGGACATGATGTATTTGCCGATCAAGAACGACTGGCGCTTGAACGAGCGCCACTACGGCGCCCTGCAAGGCCTGGACAAGGGCGAGACAGCCGCTAAGTATGGCGACGAGCAAGTATTGGTATGGCGCCGTAGCTACGATACCCCGCCGCCTCCGCTGGAAGCGAACGATGACCGCGCCTCGTTCAACGATCCGCGCTACGCCGGCTTGCCGCAAGCATCGATTCCCCTGACCGAATGCCTGAAAGACACCGTGGCGCGCGTGATGCCGGCCTGGGACGAGGAAATCGCCCCGGCCATCCGCGCCGGCAAGAAAATCATCATTTCGGCCCACGGCAACAGCTTGCGCGCGCTGATCAAGATGCTCGACGGCATCAGCGACAGCGATATCGTCGGCCTGAACATCCCGAACGGCCAGCCGCTCGTGTATGAACTGGACGCCGACCTGAAACCGATCCGTCATTACTACCTGGGCGACCCGGCAGCGATTGCGGCTGCGCAAGCTGCCGTGGCGAACCAAGGGAAGGCCAAGTAACTTGTCGTCTTTCTTCCGCGGCACAGCCATCGCCCCCTCTGCTGAACGACCCCTGCCGGCGTGGCGCGCCGGTGCCATGCTGTGCCTGGCGCTGCTGCTTTCCAGCGGTGCCGCGCAGGGCGCCAAGCCCACCGAACGCAGCAAGCAGAAGGCGGCCGCGGAAGCACAACGTGCTGGATTGCAACAAAAGCTGACGGCGCTCAAGCGCGACATCAGCCGCACGGAAAGCGCCAAGGATGACGCGGCCGATACCCTGGCCGAGTCGGAAGAGGCCATTTCCAACGCCAACCGCGCCCTGCGCGACTTGGCGCAGGAGCAAAGTGAGACGGGCGTGAAACTCAATGCGCTGGGGCAAGAGCACCAGCAATTGACGGCCACCGTCGAAAAACAGAAGACGCAGCTGTCGAAGTTGCTGCGTGAACAATATGTCGCCGGCAACGAAGACCGCATCAAGCTGCTCTTGTCGGGCGATAACCCGAACCGCATCAACCGCGACTTGCAATTGATGGCGTATGTGTCGCAGGCGCAGGCGCGCCTGCTGGAAGCCTTGCGCGCCAACTTGCTGGCCGTGGAGAAAAACCAGGCGGAGGTGCAGAACGCCAAGGATGAGCTGGAAGAAATCGCACAGGAAGAGCGCGACCAGAAGGCCCTGCTGGTGCAGGAGAAGGCACGCCGCGCCGCCTTGCTGACGAGCTTGTCGCAGCGCCTGGTGGCGCAGCGCAAGGAAGTGGGCAATGTCGAGCGCGACGAACAGCGCATGGGCAACCTGGTCGACAAGCTGGCAAAACTGATCGAAGAGCAGGCCGCCGCCGCCGCGGCTGAAAAGAAACGTCAGCAATTGCTGGCCGAACAGCGCGCCGCCGCCAAAGCGGCCGCCGACGCCAAGATCGCGGCGGAAAAACGCGAACGCCTGCTGGCCGCGCGCGCCAAGGCCGCCCAGGCGCAGGCCGAGCGCGAACGACTTGCGAAAGAACAACAAAACAAATCTGGCAAGATCAAGCCGCAGACTCCGCCACCGCCGCCCGTGAAACTGGAACCGATCGACGACGACGAGCCGCCGCAAGTGGCCAAGGTGACGCCGAAACCGGAACCCAAGCCGGAACCGGAGCCGGACCGCCCGAGCCTGGGCCCGGCCGCGCCAGCTGGCGCCTTTGCCAGCATGAAAGGGCAGCTGCGCGCCCCCGTGGCGGGCAAGATCGCCGCCCGCTTCGGCAGCAAGCGCGGTGACGGCCCCAGCTGGAAGGGCGTGTTCATCCGCACGGGCGAAGGCAGCGAGATCCACGCCATCGCCGGCGGCAGGGTCGTGTTTTCCGACTGGCTGCGCGGTTTCGGCAATCTGATCATCGTCGACCACGGCGGCCAGTACATGAGTATTTATGGCAATAACCAGTCGCTGCTGAAACGCGTGGGCGATGCCGTCAAGGGCGGCGACGCCATTGCCAGCGCGGGCAACAGCGGCGGCAACGAGGAATCGGGGCTATACTTTGAATTGCGTCATCAGGGCCGCGCCTTCGACCCCGCCACCTGGGTGAAGTTTTAATTCAGTTCCCACCATTGCTGCGGCAGCGAATTTGTAGATTGCGAAGAATACATGGGTATCAAAGTCAAAAGTATCGGCCTGATCGGTCTGGGCGTCCTGGCCGGCATCGGCATGTCGCTGCAGTTCCCGGCCGTGGCGCAAAAAATCACGAATGCCCCGCTGCCGCTCGACGAGCTGCGCCAGTTGTCCGACGTCTTCGGCTTGATCAAGTCCGATTACGTCGAGAAGGTGGAAGACAAGAAACTGCTGACGGAAGCCATTTCCGGCATGGTCTCGTCGCTGGACCCGCATTCTGTCTATCTCGATAAAAATGCCTTCAAGGAAATGCGCGAAAGCGTGCAGGGCAAGTTTGTCGGCATCGGCATCGAGGTGAGCATGGAAGACGGCTACGTGAAAGTCGTCTCGCCCATCGAGGACAGCCCTGCCGCCAAGGCCGGCATCCTGGCGGGCGACCTGATCACCCGCCTCGACAATATCCCGCTGAAAGGCTTGCAGCTGGAAGAGGTCATCAAGAAGATGCGCGGCCAGCCGGGCACCAAGCTGGTGCTGACGATGTCGCGCAAGGGCGAAAGCAAGCCGCTGGTCTTTCCCATCGTGCGCGAGGAAATCCGCGTGCAAAGCGTGAAGGCCAAGATGGTCGCGCCCGGCTATGCCTGGCTGCGCATCGCCCAGTTCCAGGAACCGACCGTCGATGACATGGTCAAAAAGATCAACGCGCTGTATGCGCAAGACCCCAAGCTCAAGGGCCTGGTGCTGGACTTGCGCAACGATCCCGGTGGCGTCGTGCCGGGCGCCATCGGCGTGGCGACAGCGTTTCTTCCGGGCAATTCCGTGATCGTTTCCACCAAGGGTCAGTTGCCCGAGTCGAAACAGGTGTTTTACGGCCGCCGCGAATTCTATGCCGCACCGGGCGCCAGGGCCGACCCGCTGGCCAAGCTGCCGGCCGCCCTGAAAACCGTGCCGCTGGTGGTGCTGGTCAATGCCGGTTCCGCGTCCGCCTCGGAAATCGTCGCCGGCGCCCTGCAGGATTACCAGCGCGCCACCGTCATCGGCACGCAGACGTTCGGCAAGGGTTCCGTGCAAACCTTGCGCCAGATCACGGCCGACACGGCCGTCAAGCTGACGACGGCCCGCTACTACACGCCGAAAGGCCGGGCCATCCAGGCGCGCGGCATCGTGCCCGACTTGCTGGTCGATGAAACGGCCGAAGGCGATGGCTGGAACAGCCTGCGCATCCGCGAGGCGGACCTGGAAAAACACTTGAGCAGCAACGATGGCAAGCCGGAAGCGGCCAAGCCGACCATGGAAGGCATGCAGGATCAGCTGGAAGAAGAGCAGCGCCTGATCGCCACGGCGAAAAAGCGCAAGCCGCTCGAATACGGCGCCAAGGACGATTTCCAGCTGCAACAAGCCTTGAACCACTTCCAGGGCTTGCCGGTGCAGCTGGCCAAGGCCGATGCGAAGGTGGAGAAGATCGGCGCCAAGCCGGAAATCGCTTCCGACATCAAGGTGGACGACAAGAAGATTCCTGTGCAAAAACCGTAGTCGCCGCCATGAACGACAATCAGCTGCTGCGCTATTCGCGCCACATTCTGCTGGACCAGATCGGCATCGAAGGCCAGCAAGCCTTGCTGGACGCGCATGTGCTGGTGATCGGCGCGGGCGGACTCGGCTCGCCCGCAGCCATGTATTTGGCCGCCAGCGGCGTCGGCAAGCTGACCCTGGTCGATGACGACACGGTCGACCTGACCAATCTGCAGCGCCAGATCGCCCACACTACGCAGCGCGTGGGCCAGCCGAAAGTGCTGTCGGCGCGCGAAACCTTGACCGGGATCAATCCCGAGATCGATATCGTCGCCTTGCAGGAGCGCCTCGACGGCGCGCGTCTGGCCGAACTGGTCTGCTCCGCCACGGTGGTGCTCGACTGCACCGACAACTTCGCCACGCGCCACGCCGTCAACCGCGCCTGCGTGGCGGCCAGGGTGCCGCTGGTGTCGGGCGCCGTGATCCGTTTCGACGGGCAAGTGAGCGTGTTCGATCCGCGCACGGGCACGCAACCGTGCTATTCCTGCCTGTTTCCGCAGGAACAGCAGTTCACGGACGAGGCGTGCTCGACCATGGGCGTGTTCGCGCCGCTGGTGGGCGTGGTGGGCGCCATGCAGGCGGCCGAGGCCTTGAAGCTGATCATGCGCGTGGGAGAGTCCTTGGCCGGACGGCTGCTGCTGCTCGACGGCTTGCACATGGAATGGAGCAGCATGCGCGTCGCGCGCGACCCCGGCTGCGCCGTTTGCGGCGAAGTGGTCTTGCCGGCTTGACAGCCCCCGCACAAATTTTTCCCTATATGACAGGCTTTGTCATATTTCCGCTTTATACTCTGCACTCATTACTCACCTTCTTCTCTCTTTCTTATGCAAAACGCAGCAAACCATCCGATACGCCAGCGCCGCGCGCGCGGCTTCACTTTGATCGAAATCATGGTCGTGGTGGTGATCATGGGTATCCTCGCGTCGCTGGTGGTGCCCAAGCTGATCGCCCGCACGGGCGAGTCGAAAGTGGCGGCGGCGAAAGTCGATATCGCTACCGTGATGCAAGCCTTGAAACTGTATCGCCTGGATAACCAGCGCTACCCGACGACGGAACAGGGCTTGCAGGCGCTGATCGAGAAACCGACCACGGGACCGGCCGCGAATGGCTGGAAAGCGGGCGGTTACCTGGAAAAGATGCCGAAGGATCCATGGGGCAACCCGTACCAGTTCCTGTCGCCGGGCGTGAAAGGCGAAGTCGACATCATTTCGCTGGGCGCCGACGGCCAGCCTGGCGGTAGCGGCGACGATGCCGATATCGGTTCCTGGGAACTGTAAGTTTTCCATTGCATGCCAGCCATGACCACCGGTCGCGCACCGCCCCGGCCACGCGCCAGCGGCTTCACGCTGATCGAATTGCTGGTGGTGATGGTCATCATCGGCGTGACCCTGGGCCTGGTGTCGCTGAACGCCATGCCGAATGGCCAGCAAGCCTTGCAAAAGGAAGCCGAACGCATCGCCCTGCTGCTGCAGCTGGCGCGCGATGAAGCCATCGTGCGCAGCCGGCAGGTGGCGTTCGAGGCTGACGAAAATCAATACCGTTTCCTGGTCCTCAATGAAAAGCTGTGGCAACCCGTGACGCAGGACGATTTGCTGCGCGAGCGCGCGTTTGCCAACACGCCCATGCTGCTCAGCGTGCAGCCCTCGAACAGCGTGGCCCAGCCGCTGCGCATCATCTTCGGCCGCGAACCGGTCGACAAGCCTTTCGTGCTGACCCTGGCCAGCGGCGAGCGCAGCGTGGCCATCCGCGCCGACGGCATTGGCCACTTCACGGTCGAGCAATGATGCGGCTCCCACGTCATGGCCGTCAGCGCGGCTTCACTTTGCTGGAAGTCCTCGTCGCCCTCGTCATCGTCGGCACGGCCCTGGGCGCGTCCTTGCGCGCCGTCGGCAGCCTGACGCAAAACAGCGACGGCTTGCGCAGCGCCATGATGGCCACCTGGTCGGCGGAAAACCACCTGGTGCGGCTGCGCCTGGCAAAAACCTTTCCGCAGACGGGCAAGCGCACGGTCGACTGCCCGCAGGGCGATTTAAAACTCATTTGCGAGGAGGAAGTGGTGGCCACGCCGAATCCCCGCATCCGCCAAGTGCGCGTCAACGTGTATGACGCACAGTACCCGGCCCGGCGCATCGTGCGCCTGGTCTTGCTTTCCTTTAACGACTGATGGCGCGCCGTCCTCTCCCTGCCGCGGGTTTTACCCTGATCGAGCTGCTCGTGGCGATCGGCATCCTGGCCATGGTCGCCGTGCTGGGCTGGCGCGGCCTGGACAGCATCATGCGCTCGCGCGAAGTGCTGACCAGCCAGCTGGAGCAGGCGCGCGGCATGCAGCTGGCGTTTGCCCAGATGCAGAGCGATTGCGACCACCTGGCCGGCGCCGGGCTGAACAACAGCCTGCTGAACGGCCGCATCAACCTGTCGGCGGAAAACGACCGCCTGACCCTGGTGCGCCTGGCCGCCTCGGAACAGGAGCCGCAACAGTTGCAAGTGGTCACTTACCGGCTGCGCGGCGGCGTGCTGACGCGGCGCGAGTCGAACGGCACGCGCGACCTGGCCGTGCTCGACACCCTGTGGCAGGCGGCGCGCGACGATACCGATACCTCCAGCGCCGACGTGGCCCTGATGCAGGGCGTCGACAGCATGGTCATGCGCGGCTGGAGCAATGGCGCCTGGAACGTGCTGACGGCGGGCGCCACCATCTCCACGCAGGTGCCGGGCCTGGAAGTGACCTTGCAAATGCCGGGCCAGGACGCGGGCCTGTCCAAAGTCTTTTTATTGGGACCGGGATGACGCGCTTCAAGTTCCCCTCGCGCCAGCGCGGCGTGGCCGTCATCACGGCCTTGTTGCTGACGGCGCTGGCCATCACCGTCGTCGCCAGCCTGTTCTGGCAGCAGCAGGTGCAGGTGCGCTCGATGGAAAACCAGCGCCTGCGCCTGCAGACGCAGTGGGCCATGCGCGGCATGGTCGACTTCGCCCGCTTCTGGTTGCGCCAGGACAATCCCATGCTGACGGCGCTTGATGGCGTATGGGCCACGCCCATCGAGGAAGCACGGCTCGACGATTACGTGGACCGCGAAAAGGTCGACACGGAAAAATTCGACGCCACCGTTTCGGGCCGCGCGCTCGATGCGCAGGCGCGCTTCAATATCACCAACCTGGTCGACGTCACGGGCGCCATCAATCCGAAGCAGGTGCTGGCCTACCAGCGTTTATTGTCCAACATGAAGCTCGACAGCGGCCTGGCGCAAGCGACGGCCGATGCCGTGCTGCGCGCGCGGCCGAAGCCGCGTACCGCCAGCGGCACCGACGGCAAGACGCCCGCTGCCACGCCCGCCACGGGTGGCAGCAGCGAGCCGGTGGCATTCACGCAAGTCGAGGATTTGCTGGCCGTGCCCGGCTATACGCCGCAAATGATCGAGCAACTACGCGATGTCGTCATCATCTTGCCCGAAATCACCGGGGTCAACGTGAACACGGCCCCGGCCGAGGTGCTGGCGGCCGTGACGATGCTGTCGCTGTCCGAGGCCAGCGCCCTGACTTTGAGCAATCCGCGCAAAAAATTTGTTGATTTGGCAAACTTCAAGAATAATATTGATGCGAAGCAAGTGATTGAAGGTATCGAGCTTGACGTGAAGAGCCGCTATTTCCTTACCGTCATCCGCGTGCGGCTGGATCGTGCCGCCCTTGATGCCGTGGCGCTCATCAATCGAAAAACGGATCCGCAGCGCACCACCAGCCTGGTCTGGTTGCGGGAAAATTAACAGCTGAAAGCGAGTCACTTTGACAATATTGTATATCCGTCACCCGGCCAAGGCCTCCACCGACAGCGCGCCGGCCTGCTCCTTCGTGCTGGCCGGCGACGGCGGCGCCCTGTTGCAGCAGGGCAGCGCGCCGCTGGGCAGCCTGGGCCAGCTGATCGCTGGCGCGAAGCAGGTGGTGCTGCTGCTGGCGGCGGCCGACGTGACCCTGCTGCGCCTGAAAACGCCGCCGCTGGCCGGCGCCCGCTTGCGCGCGGCCTTGCCGGGCCTGGTGGAAGAACACATTCTCGGCGACACCCAGGATTGCCTGCTGGCCGCCGGCGCGCCCGACGCTGCCGGCATGCGCACGGTGGCCGTGGCGCAGCGCGCCTGGGCCGAGGTACTCGTGAAAGCCTTGCTGGCGCAGGGTGCGCGCAAGGTGGCGCTGCTGCCATCGCAGCTGTGCCTGCCCTTGCAGCCGGGCAGCGTGACGGCTGCCCTGCAAGCCAGCGGCGATGGCCTGGAACTGGCCTTGCGCCAGGCGCCGCAAGAGGGCCTGGGGCTGGTGTTGCCGGCCCAGCCGCAGCAGGCCTTGCTGACGACGCGCGCGTTTGCCGGCGATGTGCCCCTGACGGTCTACGTGGCGCAGGCCGAGCTTGCGCAATATCAACAACTGGCCGCCGGCATGGACGGCGTGACGGTGGAACCGGACCACTGGGCGCACTGGATCGCCGGCGCCAGGGGCGCGGGACTGGACCTGGCCGCTTCCCTGGGTACGGCGACGGGCTCGGCCACCGAATGGCGCCGCTGGCGCTGGCCGCTGCGCCTGGCGCTGCTGGCCGTGATCGTCAACCTGGCCGGCATGAATATCGAATGGATGCGCTTGAAGCGCGAGGCCGCCACCGTGCGCACCTCGATGCAGCAAACCTTCAAGGCCGCGTATCCGAACGAAACGCCCGTGTATGGCCTGGAAGCGGAGCAGATGCGGCGCAATATCGCCGCCGCCCGCCTGCAGGGCGGGCAAGCGAGCATGGATGACTTCACCAGCATGAGCGCGGCGCTGGGCGAGGCGCTGGGCGGCCTGGCCGGGCGTGGCGTGGTGGCCTCGCTGGAATACCGCGAGCGCAGCCTGATCGTCAAACTGAAACCGGACATGGTCGACGCCAGCGCCCAGGCGCAGGTGCGCGACGGCCTGGCCGCGCGCAAGCTGGCCTTGAATGAAACGGCGCCGGGCGTGTGGAAGATCACGCCAGCCACGGGAGCAAAAACATGAGTGCAGCAGTCAACAAGGCGCGCGCCACGTGGGCGGGGCAGCAGCAGGCCGTGCAGGCCTTCTGGGCCGAGCGCACGCCGCAGGAGCGCAAGCTCTTGAGCATCGGCGGCGTGGTGGCGGGGCTGGCCCTCGTCTACGCCGTATTCTTCGAGCCGGCCTGGACGGGCCGCATCGCCTTGCAAAAGAGCTTGCCCGAGCTGCGCCAGAACGCGGCCCAGCTGCAGGCGCTGGCGCGCGAAGCGGGCGAGCTGGCGCGCCAGGCGCCCGTGCAGGTCGCTCCTATGAGCCGTGACAGCCTCGACGCGTCGCTGAAGGCGCGGGGCCTGGCGCCGCAATCGCTGTCGCTGACGGGAGAGTACGCGCGCGTGCAATTGAACGGCGTGCCGTTCGCTAGCGTCATGCTGTGGCTGGACGGCTTGCGCCGCGAAGGCCGCGTGGCGGTGCAGGAAGCGAAGATCACGGCGCAGGGCAAGGCGGGACTGGTCGATGCCAGCCTGACCCTGCACCAGAGCCCGGGCGCGGCGCGATGATGCGCCTGCTAGGCTGGCTGCTGGCCATCATCGTCAGCGTCTGCGTCACCCTGCTGGTGTTTTTCCCGGCCGGCTGGGTCGCCGGTCTCGTGGAAAAGCAGACGGGCGGACGTTTGACCTTGGGCGACGCGCAAGGTACCCTGTGGCGCGGCTCGGCCTTTATCGGCGGGGCGGCCAGCGCGAATGGCGCCGTGACGCCGCTGCTGCCGGGGCGCTTCAGCTGGCGCATTTCGCCGTCCGTGCTGTGGGGATCGGTGGACGTGGAATTGCAGAATGCGCAGGCGCTGTCGCAGGCCGTCAATTTGCGCGGCTCGTGGTCGCACTGGCAAGTCAGCCCGGCGGCCTTGCTGCTGCCGGCCGACGGCCTGGGCGGCCTGGGCGCGCCCTTGAATACCGTGGCGCCGACGGGCAGTATGCGCCTGTCGTGGAGCACCTTGCAGCTGGCGCTGGAAAAACAGCAGTTTTCCGCCGTCGGCCGCACGACCCTGCAGATGACGGACATGGCTTCGCGCCTGTCGTCCTTGCGTCCGCTGGGCAGTTACGAGCTCGATTTCGATTGGCAGGGGCAGCAGGCGACGTTGACCTTGCGCTCCATCAAAGGACCGCTGCTGCTCGACGGCAGCGGCAGCCTGCAACAGGGGCGCATGCAGTTTTCCGGCCAGGCCCAGGCCGCAGCAGGATATGAAGAGACCTTGGCGAGTTTGTTGAATTTGCTGGGACAGCGCCGTAGCAATAGCGAAAAAAACATCATCGCCTTAGAGTTCAGACAATGAAAAAACCATCCGTGAGCCCCCATACCTTCTCCTTTTCGCTGCGCCGCCTGTCGGCCGCCGCCTTGCTGTGCTGTTCCGTGGCCGGCATGCCGGCGCCCGTCTGGGCCGCGCCCGGCGATGAAGCGGCGCTCAATTTCGTCGGCGCCGACATCGAATCCGTGATCAAGGCCGTGGGCCATTACACCAACATCAATTTCGTCATCGACCCGCGCGTCAAGGGCACGATCACGCTGGTGTCGGAAAAATCGATCAGCAAGACGCAAGCCTTCGCGCTGCTGGCCTCGGCCCTGCGCCTGCAAGGCTATGCGGTGGTTTCCGGCGACGGCTACGCGAAAGTGGTGCCGGAAGCGGACGCCAAGCTGCAATCCGTGCCGACCCAGGTGGGCAACGGCAGCAGCCAGGTGAAGGGCGACCAGATCGCCACCCAGGTGTTTTACCTGAACTACGAATCGTCGGCCAACCTGCTGGCCGTGCTGCGCCCCCTGATTTCGCCGAACAACACGATCAATGCCAACCCGGGTAACAACTCGCTGGTGATCACCGATTACGCGGATAACCTCAAGCGCCTGGCGAAGATCATCGCCGCGCTCGACGTGCCCGCCTCGACGGACCTGGACGTGATCCCCGTGCGCTATGCCATCGCTTCCGACCTGGCCTCGATGGTGAATAAACTGATGGAAGGCGGTAATGCGGGCGGCGCCGCCGGGGCCGACGCGGGCAAGGTATCCGTGCTGGCCGACCCGCGCACCAATTCGCTGGTGCTGCGCGCGCCGTCGGCGGCGCGCGCCAACCTGGCCAAGTCGCTCATTTCCAAGCTGGACCAGCCGACCACGCAGCTGGGCAACGTGCACGTGGTGTACCTCAAAAATGCGGACGCCACCAAGCTGGCGCAGACCCTGCGCTCGGTGGTGACGTCGGATGGCACGGCCGCTTCGGCGCAGCAGCCGGGCAACAACAGCCTGAATACGAATAACCAGAACAACCAGGGCGGCGGCATGAACACCACTGGCCTGGGCGGCAATACGCAAAGCGGCACCACGGGCGGCGCTTCGCTGAGCAACGGGCCGCAGCAGCTGTCCTCGGGCGGCGCGGCAGGCTTCATCCAGGCCGACGCTTCCACCAATACCCTGATCCTGACGTGCAACGAGGCCGTCTACCGCAACCTGCGCGCCGTGATCGACCAGCTCGACGTGCGCCGCGCCCAGGTCTACATCGAGGCGCTGATCGTCGAAGTGACGTCGGCCAAGGCCTCCGAGTTCGGCGTGCAGTGGCTGGGGCTTTCCGGCGACAGCAGCAGCAGCTACCGCGTGGGCGCGCTGCAGTCGTTCGCCGGCGGTACCGACAACAATATCGCCAAGCTGGCGCTGGGCGGCGGCAAGGTGCTGCCGACGGGCGGCCTGACGCTGGGCATCTTCAAGCAGATCAACGGCGCGCTGGGCCTGGGCGCCGTGGCGCATGCGCTGGAATCGGACGGCAACGCGAACATCCTGTCGACGCCGAACCTGATCACCCTGGACAACGAGCTGGCGACCATCAAGGTGGGCCAGAACGTGCCTATCCTGACGGGCCAGTACACCAGCACGGCCGGCACCAACACGAACCCGTTCCAGACCATCGACCGCAAGGAAGTGGGCCTGACCCTGAAGGTGCGTCCGCAGATTTCCGAAGGCGGCACGATCAAGCTGGGCATCTATCACGAGACGTCGAGCGTGGACAAGTCCACGTCGACGGCCGTCAGCGGCATCACCATCAACAACCGCGTGATCGAAAACAATGTGCTGGCCGACGATGGCCAGATCATCGTCCTGGGCGGCCTGATCGAGGACAGCACGGGCGACAACGCGGAAAAAGTGCGCGGCCTGGGCGACATTCCCCTGATCGGCAACCTGTTCAAGTACCAGACGCGCGAGCGCAAGAAAACCAATCTGATGATCTTCCTGCGCCCCGTCATCGTGCGCAACAAGGAGCAGAGCGGCAGCCTGGCGGCCGACCGCTACGACTACATGCGCTCGGCCGAGACGGCCGCCGTGCCGGCATCGGGCAATCTGATGCTGAAAGACCTGGGCACGCCCGTGCTGCCGGCCCTGCAGGATGGCCAGCCGGTGGGCGGCAGCATGGTGACGCGCCCCGTGCCGCCGGCGCCGACGCCGCCGCCAGGCGCGCCGGCCAACGCGGCCACGCCGCCGCAGTCGCTGTTGCAGCAGTATCAGCAACAACCGCAGCAACAGCCGCAGCAGCCGCAGAAGTGATGGGACAGTCATGAGTAATCTGCTTCCCTACGCCTACGCGCGCGATTTCGGCTTGCTGGCCCGGCCCGGCGCCGTCGACGGCGCCCCCGTCGAGGTGCTGGTGGCCGCATCGACGGCGCCGGCGGCGATTGCCGAAGTGTCGCGCCGTTTCGGCCAGATCCAGCTGACGGTGCTGCCGCGCGGCGACCTCGATGCGGCCATTGCCGGCGCCTACGCGGGCGGCGGCGGCGACGCGTCGCAGATGGCCGATGAATTCGACGCCGACCTGGATTTGACAAAACTGCTGCAGGACGTGCCGGCCATCGAGGATTTGCTCGAATCGTCCGACGACGCGCCCGTCATCCGCATGATCAACGCCTTGCTCACGCAAGCGCTGCGCGAAGGCGCGTCCGATATCCACATCGAGCCGTTCGAACAGACGTCCGTCGTGCGCTTCCGCATCGACGGCAGCCTGCGCGACGTCGTGCGTCCCAGGAAAGCCATCCACGGTTCGCTGATTTCGCGCATCAAGATCATGGCGCAGCTCGACATTGCCGAAAAGCGCTTGCCGCAGGACGGCCGCATCACCCTGCGCGTGGGCGGCAAGCCCGTCGACGTGCGCGTCTCGACCCTGCCCACCGGGCATGGCGAACGGGCCGTGCTGCGTTTGCTGGACAAGGAAGCGGGGCGCCTCGACCTGCAGCACTTGGGCATGAGCGCGCCCATGCTGGGGCAGTTCGACGGCCTGATCACGCAGCCGCACGGCATCGTGCTCGTCACGGGCCCTACCGGCTCGGGCAAGACGACGACCCTGTACGCGGCGCTGTCGATGCTCAACGCCACCACCACGAACATCCTGACGGTGGAAGACCCGATCGAGTACGACCTGGCCGGCGTCGGCCAGACGCAGGTCAATCCGCGCATCGACATGACATTTGCCAAAGCGCTGCGGGCGATTTTGCGGCAAGATCCAGATGTGATCATGATCGGCGAGATCCGCGACCTGGAAACGGCGCAGATCGCCGTGCAGGCATCCTTGACGGGCCACCTGGTGCTGGCGACGCTGCACACGAACGACGCCTCGGCGGCCGTCACGCGCTTGCTCGACATGGGCATCGAGCCGTTCCTGCTGTCCTCGTCGCTGCTGGGCGTGCTGGCGCAGCGCCTGGTGCGCAAGCTGTGCGGTTCCTGCAAGACCTTCGACGGCCAGTACTGGCAGGCGGTCGGCTGCGAGCATTGCGGCCAGACGGGCTACCAGGGCCGCGTGGGCGTGTACGAGCTGCTGCGCACGACGGAGCAGATCCGCGCGCAGATCCACAACCGTGCCTCGGAAGCGGAAGTGCGCGCCGTGGCCCTGCAGGACGGCATGACGAGCATGCGCGACGACGGCGAACGCTGGCTGCGCGACGGCACCACCACGCAGGCCGAGTTGCTGCGCGTGACCAAAGACTAGGCCCGCCACCATGCCCGCATTCCGCTATGAAGCCGTCGACGCGCAAGGCGCCACCCGCAAGGGCGTGCTCAATGCCGATAGTCCCCGTTCCGCGCGCGCCGAGTTGCGCGTGCAAGGCCTGGTGCCGCTGGCCGTCGAGCCGATCGCCGCGCAGGTCGACGCCGCCGGCGTGACCAAACGGCGCGGCTTCGGCGAGCGCCTGTCCAGCACCGAGCTGGCCCTGTTTACGCGCCAGCTGGCCAGTTTGCTGGAAGCGGGCCTGCCGCTGGAGCAGGCGTTTTCCGCGCTGCTGGAACAGGCCGAGCGGCCTTACTTGCGCGACCTGATCGCTTCGATCCGTTCAGAAGTGATCGGCGGCGCCGCGTTTTCCGACGTGCTGGCGCGCCATCCGCGCGATTTCGCGGAAATTTACCGGGCGCTGGTGGCGTCGGGCGAGCAGATCGGCCATTTGTCGCGCGTGCTCTCGCGCCTGGCCGACTATATCGAGCGGCGCAATGCGCTGGTGCAGAAGGTCAAGCTGGCATTCACGTATCCGGCCATCGTCACGGTGGTGGCGTTTTCCATCGTGATTTTCCTGCTCACCTATGTGGTGCCGCAGATCGTCTCCGTATTCGCCAATACCAAGCAGAAGCTGCCCATGCTGACGGTGATCATGCTGGCGCTGTCGGACTTCGTGCGCAACTACGGCATCGTCGTGGCGATTGTCCTCGTCGGCGCCTGGTTCGCCTGGCGCCGCGCGCTGCAGCAGCCTGCTCTGAAGCGGCGCTGGCATACCTGGCTGCTGACGGCGCCCCTGTACGGCAAGTTCGAGCGCAGCCTGAACACGGCGCGTTTCGCCAGCACCCTGGCCATCACCACGGGGTCCGGCGTGCCGATCCTGCGCGCGCTCGACACCAGCCGCGACACGCTCACCAACGTGGCGATGCAGGAACTGGTGGCTGACGCCAGCGGCGCCGTGCGCGAGGGCGTCAGCCTGGCGCGCGCGCTGTCGGCGCAAAAGCATTTTCCGCCCATGCTGATCCACATGATACGCGCGGGCGAAATCACGGGCGAGCTGCCGGCCATGCTGGAACGCGCCGCCAGCGCGCAGGAGCAGGACCTGGAACGCCGCACCCTGACCATTGCCGGCCTGCTGGAACCGGCCCTGATCCTGGCGATGGGCGTGGTGGTGCTGCTGATCGTGCTGGCCGTGCTGATGCCGATTATCGAAATCAATCAGCTTGTAAGATAAGTATCCAAGGAAGCCATGAAGCGTTTGCCTCAAGTTACAAGTTTGCTCGCCGTCGTGGCGCTGTCCGTGTCGCTGGCCTATTGGGCCATGCAGCTGTTCAAGGCGCCGCAGCGTCCCATCAATCCGCCCCCCAATCCGGTGGTGCAGGATGCCAGCGTGGAGGCGGGCGCTTCGCTGTTCGGCGGCCAGGTCAGCGTGGCCACGGCCAGCAACTACCAGCTCAAGGGCGTGGTGGCCGCCGGCAATGGCCGCGGCAGCGTGGCCATCATCTCGACCGATGGCAAGCCCTCCGTGGCCTTGCCGGAAGGAGCCGAAGTGGTGCCCGGCGTGACGGTGCTGGAAGTGCATGCGCGCCACGTGCTGCTGCGCGACGGCGGCGTGAGCAAGCGCATCGACCTGGTGGCCGACGACAAGGCGCTGGCCTTGCCGGGGCAGGTGTCCGCCACCCCGACGCCGGCCGCGGCCCCTGCGCCGGTCACGAACCTGGTGCCGCCGCCGCTGCCGATGGAGCAGCAGCGGCCGGCGACCATGATGCCGGCGCCGCAAGTGAGCAGCGTGCCGCCGCCGAATTAACGCTGTTTTTATCGTATTTTGCCGATGGCGCCATGCCGCCATCGCCACAGGAGTCTTCATGTTCTCGATTCGTGCCGTCCTGGCGGGCTGCGTGGCGGCGCTGTGCGCCTTGCCGCCGGCTGCCGCCGCCGATGTTCCCGCCGCCACTACCCCCGCCTCCACCGCCACGCCGGCCGTTTCCGCACCCGTCGCGGCGCGTCCGCGCATCGCCCTGGTGCTGTCGGGCGGCGGCGCGCGCGGCCTGGCGCATATCGGCGTCTTGAAAGTGCTGCAGGAGCTGCATGTGCCGATCGACATGGTGGTCGGTACCAGCATGGGCGGCGTGGTGGGCGGCGCGTATGCGGCCGGCGCCTCCGTGGCGGACCTGGAAAAGATGGCGCGCGAGACCAACTGGGCGCGCGTGGTGGCCGACCGGCCGCCGCGCGACGAACTGGCGTTCCGCCGCCGCGAGGAAGATTTGTTGCTGCCGTCGCGCATCGAGTTTGGCACCAGCCGCAACGGCATTTCCACGCCGCCGTCGGCGGCCAGCAATGCGGCGCTGGAAATGGCCTTGAACCGGCTGCTGCCGGCCGGCATGCGCGACCGCCCCGCCAGCCAGCTGCCGCTGCCTTTCCGCTCGGTGGCGTCGGACCTGGTCAATGGCGAACTGGTGGAACTGGTCGATACACCCCTGTTCCTGTCGATGCGCGCCTCGCTGGCCGTGCCGGGCGTGTTTGCCCCCGTGCGCGTGAATAACCGGCTGGTGGTCGATGGGGGCCTGGTGCGCAACCTGCCCGTCGACATGGCGCGCGCCATGGGCGCCGACATCATCATCGCCGTCAACGTGGGCACGCCGCTGGCGCCGGAAAAAGAGCTGGGCAGCGCCATCGGCGTGGCGCAGCAGATGCTGCAAATCCTCACGGAACAGAATGTGCAGCGCTCGCTCAAGGAGCTGCAGCCGCAGGATATCCTGGTGGCGCCGGATTTGACGGGCGTCAGTTTCCTCGACTTTGAAAACTATGCGCGCGCCATGCGCGCCGGCGAGCAGGCAGCGCAGGCCCTGGCCGCCCGCCTGGCGCCGCTGGCCCTGCCGCCGGAACAGTATGCGGCGCGCGAGCAGCTGCGCCTGGCCGCGCCGGCCCTGCTGGACGTGGCCCTGCCGCTCACGCGCCTGGCCGTGGAGAGCGAAGGCGATATCAATCCGCGCATCCTGCAGGCGCAATCGGGCCTGGTGGAAGGGCAGTCGATCAGCCAGGAAGATGTGCTCAAGGCGGCGGCCAAGCTGTATGGCCGCGGCGACGTGGCGCGCGTGGAGACGGAAGTGGTCGATTCCGGCGACCAGCGCGCCGTCACCATCAAGGCCGTCGAAGCGCCGTGGGCCAGCAGCCGCCTGCGCGTGGGCCTGGAAGTGGGCAGCGA
Source organism: Janthinobacterium sp. SUN137 (assembly GCF_030587265.1). Lineage (NCBI taxonomy): Bacteria > Pseudomonadati > Pseudomonadota > Betaproteobacteria > Burkholderiales > Oxalobacteraceae > Janthinobacterium > Janthinobacterium sp. SUN137. Next base: position 380,828 of record NZ_JAPWHZ010000004.1, read on the forward strand.
TTTCAGGGACAGCAATACCTTTGCCCTGAAGCTGCTGCATGTGCGCTCGAATCTGAACAGCTGGGGCGGCGAATTGCGCAGCATGGCGCAGATCGGCACCACGCGCAATTTCGGGGTGCAGTACTGGCAACCGCTGGGCGCCGGCAACCCGTGGTATATCGCGCCGTCGATCCAGTACAGCTCGCAGGCGGTCGACCTGTTCGACAAGGGACGGCGCAGCGCGCGCGTCGCTTACAGCGGCCAGGGCGCCAGCCTGGTGCTGGGACGCCAGTTCGGCTTCTGGGGCGACCTGCAGTTCGGCGTCTCGCGCAGCGAAGTCAAGGCCGGTGTCAGCATCCCGGCCGACCCGGCCTACCCGCAGGAGCGGGCGCTGGGCACCAACCAGTTCGTCCAGTTCCGCGTCGATACGCTCGATTCGCCCGGTTTCCCCACGCGCGGCGTGCTGTTTGACGCCACCTGGACGCGCGCCTCGACCACCGGTTCGGGCGAGACGGGCCTGGGGCGTTCCGCCATCACGGGCTTGAAGGCCTTTGGCCGCGGCAATTGGGCCGGCCATGTGTATGGCGAATGGGCGCGCGCGCAGCGCGGCGAGGCGCCACTCAGCCTGGGCGGCTTCCTGCGCCTGTCCGGCACGCAGTTCGAATCGGTGACGGGGCGCAGCGTGGCCCTGGCGCGCTTCGTGATGGCGCGCCGCATCGGCTCCCTGCCCAGCACCCTGGGCGGCGCCGTGCGGGCCGGCTTTTCGCTGGAAATGGGCGGCGGCTTCGATCAGAGCGAGCACTGGAAATCCACCAAATTCACGCAGGCCAGCAGCGCCTTCATCTCCGTCGATACGCGCTTCGGTCCCGTGTACGTGGCGTCGGGCGCATCGAAGGGCGGCGAGAGCACGCTCTACCTGTTCCTGGGGCCGGTCTGGTAGGGCGCGGCGGACGCCGTACTGCGGCGCAGGGCCGTGAAGGCGGCAAATTCCCATGAGCGAAAGCCCAGCAGCAGGGTAAAGCCGTCGCGCTCGGCGGGGGCCAGGCGGCGGTCGTTCTGGTGCAGGCGCGCCAGTTCCTCGGCCAGCTGGCGGATCTTTTGCACCAGCTCCTGCGCGCTCGACAGCGACAGGCGCGCCGGGATGCACATCAGGGTTTCGCCGGCGCCGTCAAAATGCCCGCTGAAATAATCGGCCACCACGTGTTCGCGGAAGTACTGCTGCACCGGGCCGTCGGCCAGCCAGTGGAAGGCGTTCGAGACGCGCAGGCTGTAGCGGTTTAGCGGCTTGAGCTCGATCAAGCCCAGCCGGTCCAGCTCAGCCAGGCAGCCGATGCATTCGGCTTGCGTCAGCGCATACGTTTCCACCACCTGTTCCAGGCTCCAGTGACCGAGGCAGCAGATCGCCACCAGCAGCAGGCGCGGATGCGCCACCAGCGACTTTTCCTGCACCAGGGTGAGCGTGTCGGCATGCGGCGTGATGTCGGCCGCGCCGCGCAGCACGTCTTCCATGGCGATGCCCGAGGCCTTGCAGATCAGGGCCAGGCGCGACAGCGACATGTCGTGCTGGCCAAACATGCGCTTGACGCTCGATTCGCTCATGCCGATGCGTTCGGCCAGCACTTTATAGGTGATGCCGGCGGCGCGCAGTTGCGTGCGCAGCACGCGCAAAACCAGTTCGGGTGAACTCACGGATATCCTTTTTGATAAGTTTGGTAGCGGGTAACGGTACCGAATGTAGCCCTTAATGGCACTTTGCACAAGGTGATAGTACTTTACGGCAAAAGAGATGACACTCCCGCTTGTGGCTCGCACGGCGCGCTACAACCAGGCAACTCATCCACTTGTAGAGGTTATTCATGTCCTTCAAATTACGTTTCCCCGCAGCGCTGCTGGCGCTGGCCGCCATCGCTCCCTTGCATGCATCGGCAGCCGATCCTGCGCCGGGCCCCATCTACATGGGCGCCAGTTATGGCTTTCGCGCCAGTACCGGCCTCGACTGCGTGCCGGGTCAAAACGATTGCGACAAAAGCAGCAAGCGCAACGGCAAGGCCTACGTGGGTTACAGTTTCGACGCGCTGCCGTTTCAGGGCGGCGTGGCCCTGCCTTCGATTGAGCTGGTGGGGTATATGGGCGGCGAAGTGAAGTCCGGCTTCGACACGGGCGCCGGCCGGCGCGCGGGCCGCGGCAAGTTCACGGGCCTCGGCATGCAGGGCGTGCTCGGCTACCAGTTTGACGCGTTCACCCTGAGCGGCCGCCTGGGCGCGGCTTACACGCAGGGCAAGGTCGATTATCTGGGCGGCGGTTCGGACAAGAAGGACAAGATCGGCCTGACCTACGGCATCGGCGCGGCGTATGCGCTGAACAAGAACTGGGCGCTGCACCTGGACTGGGACCGCGTGCCGGTCAAGTACAGCAGCAAGCAGACGACCAAGGTCGACATGTTTTCGCTGGGCGCGTCCTACCGTTTCTAAGGGGACGCTGCTGCGGCAGAGAGTGGCCTGATGGCGGACGCCCCATGCAAGGGGTGTCCGCGGGCGGCCTATTTGTCTATTTCGACTTTCAACAGCAATTTCGCCAGCAGCCGTTTTTCCTGCTGGCGCTGGCCTGACACGGTCTTGACGTGCGCCCCGGCGGCGCGCTGCAGGGCTGCAGTGGCGACGGGGTTGCGCGGTTTTTGCGAGGGTTCGACGCGGAACTGCATTTTCTGCCGCGTCGCCAATGCCTTGTTTGCCATCGGTCCCCTCCCTGATTACAGCACGTAGCGCGACAGGTCTTCGTTGACCGACAGCGCTTCGAGGCGTTCGTTGACATACGCGGCATCGATCACCAGCAGGTTTTCCGTGCTGCTGCTGCCTTCGCTGGCCGTAAACGACACTTCTTCCAGCAGTTTTTCCATCACCGTGTGCAAGCGGCGCGCGCCGATGTTTTCCGTGCGCTCGTTCACCGAGTAGGCGATTTCCGCCAGGCGCGTGATGCCTTCCGGCGCAAATTGCAGCTTCAGGTTTTCCGTCGCCAGCAAGGCTTCGTACTGCATCGTCAGGCAGGCGTCCGTACTCGTCAGGATGCGTTCGAAGTCCGAGATCGACAGCGATTCGAGTTCCACGCGGATGGGGAAGCGCCCCTGCAGTTCCGGGATCAGGTCCGACGGTTTCGACAGGTGGAACGCGCCCGAGGCGATGAACAGGATGTGGTCCGTGCGGATCATGCCGTACTTGGTGTTGACGGTGGTGCCCTCGACCAGCGGCAGCAGGTCGCGCTGCACGCCCGCGCGCGAGACGTCGGCGCCGCCGGACTCCGAGCGCGAGGCGATCTTGTCGATTTCATCGAGGAAGACGATGCCGTTCTGCTCGACGTTCTGGATGGCCTTCTGTTTCAGTTCATCTTCGTTGAGCAGCTTCGCCGCTTCTTCCTCGACCAGCAGTTTCAACGCTTCGCGGATCTTGACCTTGCGCGCCTTCTTGCGCTGTCCACCCACGCCCGAGAACATGGATTTGATCTGCTCCGTCATTTCTTCCATGCCCGGCGGCGCCATGATTTCCATCTGCGGGCCCGCCTCGGCCAGCTCGATCTCGATTTCCTTGTCATCGAGCTCGCCCTGGCGCAAGCGCTTGCGGAAGGTCTGGCGCGTGCTGTCGCCGCTGCCCGTGTCCACGGCCGCCGCTGTATTCGGCGTGAAGCCGAAGTCGCGCGCCGGCGGCACGAGGATGTCGATCACGCGGTCTTCGGCCGCATCTTCGGCGCGCGCGCGCACCTTCTTCATTTCCAGCGCGCGCGTCTGCTTGATGCCGATGTCGATCAGGTCGCGGATGATGGTGTCGACGTCGCGCCCCACATAGCCCACTTCCGTGAACTTGGTCGCTTCGATCTTGATGAACGGCGCCTCGGCCAGCTTGGCCAGGCGGCGCGCGATTTCCGTCTTGCCGACGCCCGTGGGGCCGATCATGAGGATGTTCTTGGGCGTGATTTCATGGCGCAGGGGCTCGGCCACCTGCTGGCGGCGCCAGCGGTTGCGCAGGGCGATGGCGACGGCGCGCTTGGCCTTGGCCTGGCCCACCACGTGCTTGTCGAGTTCGGTGACGATTTCCGACGGGGTCATGTTCATGATCATAGTTGGCTTTCTATCTTTCTTTTGCGTAGAGTGCCCGAAAAACGTTCAGGGCAAGGCGCTTGGCCGCAGGCAGTACCTTTTTGTACGCCCAGGCCATGCAACGCAGCCATGGGCGTTTTCTCGGGGACTCTTAGTCCAAGGTCTCGATGATGTGGGACATATTCGTGTAGATGCACAGCTCGGCGGCGATGGTCAGCGATTTCTTGACCACCTCGGCCGGCGAGAGGTCCGTGTTTTCCTGCAGCGCCTTGGCGGCGGACTGGGCGTAGGTGCCGCCCGAGCCGATGGCGCCGATGCCGTCTTCCGGTTCCAGCACGTCGCCATTGCCCGTGATGACCAGGGTCGACTCGCTGTCGGCCACCAGCAGCATCGCTTCCAGGCGGCGCAGCACGCGGTCGGTGCGCCAGTCCTTGGCCAGTTCGACGGAGGCGCGCAGCAGGTTGCCCTGGTGTTTTTCCAGCTTGCCTTCGAAGCGGTCGAGCAAGGTGAACGCGTCGGCGGTGCCGCCGGCAAAGCCGACCAGGACCTTGCCCTGATACAACTTCCGCACTTTGCGGGCCGTGCCCTTCATGACGATGTTGCCCAGCGTTACCTGGCCGTCGCCGCCCAGGGCGACTTGCTTGCCGCGCCGGACGCAGAGGATGGTGGTGCCGTGAAATTGTTCCATAGTGACCTCAAAAGATTCGTGCCGATGCGTGCAAGGCCATGCGATTGCGCGCCCATGGCTCAAAAGTGGGGATGGAAAAGGCAATTGCAAGCGGCAGTGTTTGCTTCAGTGTAGTCGGCGCGGGACGAAAAAAAAGCACGCAACCGGAGGTCGTGTGCTTTTTTATTCGCCATCGCGGGCCGCCGGGGCGGCCGCGCAAGGGGAGGGCGATCAGTCGCCGTACAGCTTTTGCTTCAGTTCGCGCCGTTGCTGGGCTTCCAGCGACAGGGTGGCGGTCGGACGGGCGATCAGGCGCGGGATGCCGATAGGCTCGCCCGTTTCTTCGCACCAGCCATAGTCGCCGGCGTCGATGCTGGCGATCGATTGCTGCACTTTCTTCAGCAATTTGCGTTCGCGGTCGCGCGTGCGCAGTTCCAGCGCATGCTCTTCCTCGATGGTGGCGCGGTCGGCAGGGTCCGGTACGAGCACGGTTTCACGCAAGTGTTCCGTGGTTTCGCCGGCGTTTTTCAGCAAGTCTTTTTCGAGCTGCTGCAGGCGCGCCTTGAAGAATGCCAGTTGTGCCGGATTCATGTAGTCATCTTCGCTCATGGCGCGAATTTGGTCTTCGCTGATGAGAGGGATGTCTTGGTTGGCGGCCGGGGTCGATTTATTAGTTTTGGTCATAACTTCGCTTACCTTCGATACGACAGAGTTTTCAAATTGATCAGTTGATGCGGCGATACCGAGCAACTGTACAGGTTCCGCTTGGCATTGCTGTCCCGCTGTACTGCGTGCGACCTTGGCTTGCCGGCGAAAGCCAGGACTACCGGCCGGCTAAGGTGCCATGTTGATAACTTTTTACCGCTCTATGCCAGTCGCGCTATGCGCGCGTCAACAGGCGTGTTGGGTGGATCGGTTGCATGCCTGGCATGCGGCCAGCGGCAGTTTGCCAGCATTTCATGACAGGCGAACGACATGGGCCGTTTTCGTCGCTGATTTTGGCACGCTTTGCTTTATATTGCCATCCCGATTTGTTGACTAGCCGATCAGAAACGGCTACTTGTTGGTTTATGCCAGCAAGACGGGTGTCAGACAGCGGGAAAGCGTGCTTAACTTTCCCTTTTGTTTCTGCTTTGCAACGGATACTTTGCAAAACCCGGCTAGTTTATACCAAACATTGTTCGAGTCCGCGAATAAAAATGTCTTTTGGTAGATTCTTGCCAATAAACACCATTTTGCTGCCGCGCACTTCATTTTCGCCCCATTTGGCGCCCAGGTCGCTGCCCATCAGCTGGTGCACGCCCTGGAAGACCACCTTGCGCTCCGCGCCCTGCATCAGCAGCACGCCCTTGTAGCGCAGCATGCGCGGGCCATACACTTGCACCAGGCCGCCGAGGAACTCGTCGAGCTTGGCGCTGTCGAACGGTTGCGTGCTCTTGAAAACAAAGGCGGCGATATCGTCGCTGTGCTGCGCATGGTGATGGTCGGCATGGCCGCAATCGGTGGCGCAGGCGTCGCTGTGCTCATGCTTGTGCCCGTGGCCGTGCTCATCTGCGTGCTCATGCGCGTGATCGTGGTCGTGGACGTGCGCCGTTTCGGTCGCCAGGAAATCCGGGTCCAGTTCCAGCTTTTCATTCAGGTTGAAGCCGCGGATGTCGAGCACCTCGGCCAGCGGCGCGCGGCCGAAATCGACCTTGGCGATGGGCGCGCGCGGGTTGATGCGTTTCAGGCGGCGCGTCAGGACGGCCACGTCGTCTTCGCTGACGAGGTCGGTCTTCGACAGCAGCAGCTTGTCGGCAAAGCCCACTTGCCGCTGGGCTTCCTCGTATTCGTCCAGTTGCTTCATGGCATGACGGGCATCGACTACCGTGATAATAGCGTCGAGCATGTAGTGGCTGCCCACTTCTTCGTCGACAAAGAAGGTTTGCGCCACGGGACCGGGATTGGCCAGGCCCGTCGTTTCGATGACGACGCGGTCGAACGCCAGCAAACCGGCGTCGCGCTTGCGCGCCAGTTCCGTGAGGCCCACGATCAGGTCGCCCCGCACGGTGCAGCAGATGCAGCCGTTGTTCATCTCGATGATGTGTTCGTTGCTGTCCTGCACCAGGATCTCGTTATCGATGTTTTCCTGGCCAAACTCGTTTTCGATCACGGCGATGCGCATGCCGTGCTCTTCCTGCAATATGCGGTTGAGCAAGGTGGTTTTGCCTGCGCCCAGGAAACCGGTGAGGATGGTGGTTGGAATCAGTGCCATGAGAGATGCCTTGTAATCGGTGGTGCCGCCGCGCAAGCGGAAGAATGCGGACGATTATGCCGGAATTTTGCAAAAGCTTGCAAATGCGCGCCCATCCGCTTGATATGGATCAGGCTGCCCCACCGGCACCGCTGCCTACTTGAGCTTGGCGCGCGGGTGCGCCTGGTCGTACACGTGCGCCAGGTGCTGGAAGTCGAGGGCCGTGTAGACCTGGGTCGAGGTGATGCTGGAATGGCCCAGCATTTCCTGTACGGCGCGCAAGTCGCCCGACGATTGCAGCACGTGCGAAGCGAACGAGTGGCGCAGCACGTGGGGGTGCACGTTGGCGGGAATGTCCGTCGCCAGCGCGTGCGCCTTCAGGCGCAGCTGCAGCACGCGGGGTGAGATGCGCGTGCCGTGCGTGCTTAAAAACAAGGCAGCGCTGCCGTCGCTTGCCGGCGGGCGCACGCCCAGCCAGGCGGTCAGGGCCACGAGGGCCGCCTTGCCGACGGGCACCTTGCGCATCTTGTTGCCCTTGCCCGTGACGATGACTTCGAAGCTGGCCATGTCGAGCCAGCCCAGCGAGGCGGGCTGGCCGCCGTCGGCCTTGCAATAATGGGTGTCCAGGCTGGTCAGTTCGGACACGCGCAAGCCGCTCGAGTACAGCAGTTCGAACATGGCGCGGTTGCACAGCTGTTCCGGTTCGGCGGCGCCTTGCTGGTGTTGCGCGGGCGCCACGAGGCGCACGGCATCGTCCACCGACAGGGCTTTCGGCAACGTCTTGGCCCGCTTGGGGGCGCGGATGCCGTCGACGGGATTGGCGTCGAGCGGGGTTTCCCCGCTGAGCCAGTTGAAAAATCCCCGCCACGACGACAGCTTGCGGGCGATCGAACGCGGGTCGAGGCCGCCGGCGTGCAGCTTGGCCGTGTAGCGGCGCACTTCATTGTGCGCCAGCGCCGTCCAGGGCGTATTGCCGCTCAGTTCCAGCAAGGTGCGCAAGTCGCGCCCGTAGGCGTCCAGCGTATGCGGCGACAGCTTGCGCTGCGTGGCCAGCTGCGCCAGATAGGCGTCGAGCCAGTCAGCCTTGCCGCGCGCCTCATTCATGGCGTGCTCAGGCAGGCGAGCCGGCGCGCAGTGCGGCCAGGGCGGCGCTGGCCGTGGCGCCGATATGCACGAGGAAGTCCGTGCCCATGCTCGAGGTAAAGCGTTCGCTGTCGGGTGAACCGAGCACCAGCAAGCCGAAGGTGCCCGTGGTGTTCGGGGCGCGCAGGGCGATCATGACGGTCGATTCGATCTTATCGGCCTGCAACCAGTGCACGGCTTCGAAATCGCGGTTGCTGCCGCAGTACGGCGCTTGCAGGCTGTTGGCGAACATGCGCACGTCGGCCGTCACATCTTCCGTGAACCAGCCGTTGGCGTGTTCCGGCAACACTTGCCACAGGCGCAGGCTGACGCAGGGCACGTCGAAATTGCTTTGCAAGGCGTCGACCAGCACGCGCGGCATGTCCGCATCGTTGCGCACTTGCAGCATGGCCTGGTTCCAGCCGTGGAATTTGCTGGCGATGTCGCCATTTTCCTCGGCCAGGCGGCTCAGCTTGGACATGCGCAGTTCCAGCGCCTTGTACTTGTCGCGCATCACTTCCATCTGGCGCTCCTGCAGCGAGATGGTGCGTCCCGTCAGCGGGCTGCTCAGCTTGACCTCACCGAGCAGGGCGGTATGCTCTTCGAAGAAATTCGGGTGCTCGCTCAGGTACTGGGCGACGGTGCTGGAATCGAGTGTGGCGGTCATTGAGAATATCTGTCAGTGAAAGTTGAACACTTCATTCTAACCGAGAGTGCGGCGGCATAGGCGCAAAGGGGACGGCGTCTATGCATTTTCCGCGCACGCATGAAAAAAGCGGCATGGTTGCCCATGCCGCCTTGCATTCTTAGCTCAGCAATCACCCGTGAAGGGTGACCGGCCGGGCATTAGAAGTTGTGGTGTACGCCGATGCCGATGTAGTTGACGGTTTTCGCAACGGTGTAGTTGAGGCTATTAGGAGCTGCTGCTTTCTTGTTCGAAATATCTGCGTACAGGTAGGTGCGTTTCGACAGATTGTAGTCATAGCCCAGCGATGCTTGCTTGGTTTTGACGACGCCATCTGGCGTTTTTTGACCGTAACCGGCGCGGATCTTGCCTGGGCCGACGTCATAGTTGGCGCCCAGCACCCACGATTTGGTATCGGTGTTGATGATCTTGAAGTTGCCATCATCCTGATGCTGGTACGACGCCATCAGTTTCAATTCCTTGATCGGATTGAACGATGCTGCAACCGACCACAGTTTGGCTTGCACGCCATTGCGTTCGTAAGCGGCCATGGCGGCGAATTGCTCGTTGGTATAGGTCGCCGAGATCGAGTATGGATTCGATGCTGGTACCGCGTTGCCCAGCAATGCATAGTTACCCGAGGCAAACGTTATTGGGTTGACCGGCGGACGCGCTGGGACGGCGGTATTGTTATTCGCTTCCTTGGCGGCCACGGTGGCGTTGAACTGGAAGCCGCTGATGACTGGCGAGTTGTAGAATACGGCGTTCGAGAAGCGGTTACGCGAGTTGCCATCCGCGCTCAGTGGATCGCTGGTGTAGGCGGCCACGGTCAGGTCGGTCTGGAAACCGGCTTGCGTCGGCATGCCCGACCATGGTTCGAACGCGGTGCTCGATTCCTGGAAGGCGGTCAGGCCACGGCCCAGGCGTACGGTACCGAAGTCGCCTTGCAGGCCGACGCGGCTTTGACCCTGGAACAGCGGACGGGAGTTGCTTTCCAGCGTGCCCGTGTCGGATTCATAGCGAATTTCCAGTTGGAAAATAGCTTTCAAGCCATTGCCCAGATCTTCCGTGCCCTTGAAGCCCAGTTTGTTGTTGTCGCGCTTGGTAACGGCGGTGGTCGAACCCGTCGCTTTGCCCAGGCCTGCATCGATCGTGCCGTAGATTTGGACGGACGACTGCGCTTGTGCGGTTGCGGCAAAGGCGCCGAAGAGTGCGAGGGCAACGAGTGATTTTTTCATGTCTTATTCCCTATTAAAAGTGAGTTCCGTCCGAGATCCGAGCAGATTGAAATGCGCTAACTGTCGCGTTTCGATGAATGAACCTTAATTCGTCGGCGCGCAAGACGTGCAGGATTGGTCAAATGTGCGTGAAAAGATTGGTGAAAAGCGGCATATCTGCATGCCCCTGTTGTATTTTTGTAACGCGCGGTTTCTGCCGAGCCCGCGCCGAGGGCCAGCGTTCTCCCACCGCCACGCTAGCGGCGCCTTGCTATATTGGCATGTCCGCGCCAGGACATTGTTGCGTTGAATCAAGTTCTTGAGGCCGCTTTGGCGGATTTGTGACACAAGGACGTTACACTAAGGGAAGGCCTGCGTTGATGGGCCTGGAGACGGCTCACTATTATTAGAATCATTGACTCAATATCGAGAATCGATGGCAAATCGCGAAACATTAGGATTGATCAAGGGCGCACGTGCGGGCGATGTCGCTTGCCAGCTGGCGTTGGGACGGGTGTATCTGTTTGGACAGGGTGTGCCGCAAAGCTTGCCCACGGCCTTGCACTGGCTGGCGCGGGCGGCCCAGGAAGATAGCGAGGAAGCGTGCTTGCTGATTGGCACGCATGTGCCGTTCGAAGTGGCGCAGCCGGCAGCCAAGGCGCTGATTCCGTATTACGCGCAGGCGTTCGATGCGGGCCTGGTGCAGGCGGGCCTGGTGCTGGCGCAACTGGTGCTGGGCAATGCCGCCAGCCACTGCGAAGCCTTGCGCGCCAAGGCGCGCGTGGCGCTGGACGCGGCCGTGCGGGCCGGCTTGCCCGATGCGCAATGGTTGCTGTCCATGCAAGAAGGATCGCTTGCCGCTGCCGGGGCGGACACCAGCCTTGCTGGCGAGCAAGTCCTCGATGGCGACGCGCCGCTGTACTCGTGGCTGGAGCAGGCGTGGAGCCAGGGCAACCATGCGGGCTTCCTGTCGCAAGGCTTGCCGCTGGCGCGCGAGCTGCTGCAGCGCCAGGCGGCGGCCGGGGCGCGCACGATCGCCCTCGATGCGCAGCAGGTGTTGCTGCTGTCGCGTTGCGCCCAGGCATTGGCGCCTGGCGGCGATGCCGAGGGCTGGCAGTGTTGCGAGCTGGCCGCGCATGGCGGCGACCGCACGGCGCAGCTGGAGCTTGGGCTCGGCTATGCGCGCATGGATGCGCATGGCCAGCGGCTGGCCACGCGCAACGGCGCGGCCAATTTCAAGCGGGCCGTGCGCTGGCTGACGCAGGCTGGCGAGCAGGGATTGGCCGAAGCCTGGTTCGTGCTGTCGCGCATCTATACGAAACCGGAATTTTCCCAGCGCAATGTGGTCGAAGCCCATTCCTGCCTGGAGCGTGCCGCCGACCTGGGGCATGGCCCGGCCCAGCTTGAGTGCGGCATGCATGCCTGGCGTAATCGCCGCGACGGCGTCAACAACGATGTGCGGGCCGCGTACTGGCTGCTGCAGGCGCAGGCGCAAGGCAGCCGCGAGGCGGAGGCGGCGCTGGCGAAGATCGCGCCGCAAGGCGAACCCGGCGACTGGGGCCAGTGCGCCGCCATGCACGCCGATGGGCATTTACGGCAATTGGGCCAGAGCCACCCCTTGCTGGCGATGCGGCTGGCCCTGGCGCGCTGCTTTCATCTGTCGCGTGCCGAGGCATTGCTGCTCGATATACACGCGGCCGACCAGGGGCATTGTCTGTTGATCGATATCAGCGCCACGCATGGACGCGGCAAGCGGCGCCTGGCATTGATCCGCACGGCGCAGGAGCGCCAGTTGCTCGACCAGGCGGTGCGCCTGTTCGAGCGCGTCGATTGCGGCGTGGCGGGGCCGGAAGGCAATTACCGACAGCGCCTGTACCGCCTGAAGTGCTACCTGGCGGAACTTGATGTCGCGCAGGAACAGCAGTTCCTGGCGGCCTGACTTTTCATTCGCTTACAGTTCGATCGTGCCTTCGAACACGGTCACGGCCGGGCCTGTCATCAGGACGGGATGGCCGGGGCCTTGCCACGCGATCGACAGTTCGCCGCCGCGCGCGCTGATGCGCACGGGGGAATCGAGCAAGCCGCGCAAGATGCCGGCCACGGCGGCGGCGCAGGCGCCCGTGCCGCACGCCAGGGTTTCGCCCGCGCCCCGTTCAAACACGCGCAATTTCACGTGCTGGCGGTCGACGATCTGCATGTAGCCGGCGTTGACCCGGCGGGGAAAGCGCGGGTGGTGCTCGATGCGCGGGCCCGTCACGTCCAAGTCTTGCGCATCGACATCGTCAACCACTTGCACGGCGTGCGGATTGCCCATCGAGACGACGGACAGCAGCACGGGCGACGTTTGGCCCGGCAGCGCCAGGTCCAGCGGCCACACGGTGTCCTTGCCTTGCGCTATGCCGTCCAGGCCGCTGGCATCGAACGGCACCAGCTTTGGCTCCAGCACGGGCGCGCCCATGTCGACCGTGATGCTGCCGTCGATCTCCAGGCGCGGCGCGATGATGCCGGCCATGGTTTCCACGCGGATGCTGGTCTTGTCGGACAAGCCTTTTTCGCTGACGAACTTGACGAAGGCGCGTGCACCATTGCCGCATTGCTCGACTTCGCCGCCATCGTTGTTATAGATGCGGTAGCGGAAGTCGCAGCCGGGCAGGCGCGGTTTTTCCACCACGAGGATCTGGTCGGCGCCGATGCCGAAACGGCGGTCGGCCAGGCGCTGCCACTGGGCCGGCGTGAAGTCGATCTCTTGATGGATGGCGTCGATGACGATGAAGTCATTGCCGGCGCCATGCATTTTGGTAAATTGGAGTTTCATGGTCTGCCGTATCACTTGTGCTGGTTGTAGAACGATGCTTCGCCTTCCGGACGCGTCTTGAAGCGTTTATGCGTCCAGAAATATTCGGCCGGCGCTTCGCGCACGCGCTCTTCGATGAATTCGTTCATGCGGCGCGTGGCCGCCGTGATGTCGTCGCCCGGATAATCGTCCCACGCCGGGTAATACGTCACTTGCCAGCCCTGGTAGTTGGGCAGGAAGGTGGCGATGACGGGAATGACTTGCGCCTTGGCGGCCAGCGCCAGGCGCGCCGTGGCCGTCAGGGTGGCGGCGGGCACGCCGAAGAAGGGCACGAATTCCGCATCCTTTTCGCCGAAATCCATGTCCGGCAGCATGAAATACGGCAAGCCGTCGCGCAGCGCGCGCAGGATCGTCTTGATGCCGTCCTGGCGTGTAAACAGCTTGGGCGGCTTGAAGCGCGAACGGCCGTTGCGCAAGGCCTGGTCGAAGGCGGCGTTCTTTTGCTGCACATACATCGACGAGGCGGAAATTTCCATGGCCGTGGCGGCGCCGGCCACGTCGAGGCAGACAAAGTGCGGGCACAGCAAGATGGTCGGCTTGGCCGCGATCTGCTGGCCGGGGAAGGCGGGCACCTTTTTGATCAGGCGGTTCAGGCGCGCTTCCGACGACCACCACAGGATGCTGCGTTCCCACACGCTGCGCGAATATGCCTGGAAATGCTGGCGCGCCAGCGCCACGCGCTGGGCTTCCGTCAATTCCGGCATGCACAGGCGCAGATTCGTCAGGGCAATCTTGCGCCGCGTGGGCATGGCGATGAACAGCAGACTGCCGACGGCCACGCCGAAGCGGCCCAGGATGGGCAAGGGCAGCCAGTGCAGCAGCCACATGAAGGCGATCAGCAGTCTCATGCCTGCTCCCCGGCGGCATCCGGCGCGGCGGGCGTGGGCGGCGGCGCGCCGCGCGGCACTTTATAGCGATTGTAGCTCCACAGGTATTGCGCCGGGCTGCGCGCGATCAATTGTTCCATGGCCGCATTGATGGTGCGCGCCTGTTCCGCCGAGGTGCTGTCGAGGGACTCGGTGAAAGGCACGAAATGCACGACATAGCCGCGCCCGCCCGGCAGGCGTTCTGCGTAGGTGATGATGACTTCGGCACCGCCCATCTGCGCCAGCTTGGCGGGCAGGGTCATGGTGTAGGCGGGGCGGCCGAAGAAATCGGCCCACACGCCTTCGCCTTCCTGCGGCACCTGGTCGGGCAGCAGGCCGATGGGCTGGCCTTTTTTCAGGCATTTGGCGAAGATGCGCACGCCCGACATATTGGCCGGCGCCAGCATCAGGTTTTCGCGCGCGCGCGCGCCTTCGATCAGCGGCTTCAATGCGGCGCGCTTGGGCGGGCGGTACATCACGGTGAGCGGCGTGCGCAGCGCGATTTGCTGGGCGACGATTTCAAAGCAGCCCAGGTGCGGCGTCAGGAAGACGATGCCGCGGCCATGCTGCAGCGCTTTTTCCACCAGTTCCCAGTTTTCCACCGTCGCATGGCGCGCCACGCGTTCGGCTGGCGCGCACCAGATGAAGGGCAGTTCCAGCACGCTCTTGCCCGCTTCGGCCACGGCCGTGTGCAAGTGTTGCGAAAACCCCGCACCTTGCATGTTCTCGCGCATGCGGCGGCGGTAGGACGGGGAAATGGCGTAAATTACCCAGCCGAGCGCAGCGCCCAGGCCATGCAGGACGGGCAGGGGAAAGATCGATAAGAAGCGGAAAATTGGGACTAACATGTATAAGCGGTTTCCAGGAATGGCGTGTTGCCGTGCCAAAATTTTTTAAGAAGCGTAAAATACCACGTATGCAGTAACCGCTGAGTTAATAGACAACTTGCGATGCGGAATATAAATCTCGCTAAAGCGTCGCAGGCAAAATCCTCTTTACTGCGACAGAACATTCACATAGTAAACAGGAGCTTGCAATGTCAAACGATTATCTCTTCACTTCCGAATCCGTTTCGGAAGGCCATCCCGACAAGGTTGCCGATCAAATTTCCGACGCCATCCTTGACGCCATCCTGACCCAGGATCCAGCCGCCCGCGTGGCTGCCGAAACCCTGTGCAACACCGGTCTGGTGGTGCTGGCTGGCGAGATTACCACGCACGCCAATGTGGATTATATTCAAGTTGCGCGCGAAACCATCAAACGCATCGGCTACGACAACACGGAATACGGCATCGACTACAAGGGTTGCGCCGTGCTGGTGGCCTACGACAAGCAATCACCGGACATCGCGCAAGGCGTCGATGAAGGTGCTGGCATTGACCTGGATCAAGGCGCTGGCGATCAGGGCTTGATGTTCGGTTACGCCTGCGATGAAACGGCCGAGCTGATGCCTGCCGCCATCCACTACGCGCACCGCCTGGTCGAGCGCCAGTCGCAGCTGCGCAAGGATGGCCGTTTGCCATGGCTGCGTCCGGACGCGAAATCGCAAGTCACGCTGCGCTACGTCGATGGCCGCCCGGTCGGCGTGCACACGGTCGTGCTGTCGACCCAGCATGCGCCGGAAATCTCGCACAAGCAGATCGAAGAAGCCGTCATCGAAGAAATCATCAAGCCGATCCTGCCGCGCGAATGGCTGACGGAGACCAAATTCCTCGTCAACCCGACGGGTCGTTTCGTCATCGGCGGTCCGCAAGGCGATTGCGGTTTGACCGGCCGCAAGATCATCGTCGACACCTACGGCGGCGCAGCCCCGCACGGCGGCGGCGCATTCTCGGGCAAGGATCCGTCGAAAGTCGACCGTTCGGCAGCCTACGCGGCCCGCTACGTGGCGAAAAACATCGTCGCGGCCGGCCTGGCGCGCCAATGCCAGGTGCAGGTCAGCTACGCCATCGGCGTGGCCAAGCCGATCAACATCACCGTCTACACGGAAGGCACGGGCGTGATTCCCGACGCGGAAATCGCCAAGCTGGTGCTGGCGCACTTTGATCTGCGTCCAAAAGGCATTGTGCAAATGCTCGACCTGTTGCGCCCGATCTACCAGAAGAGCGCCGCCTACGGCCATTTCGGCCGCGAAGAGCCGGAATTCACGTGGGAACGCACGGACAAGGTCGCCCTGCTGCGCGACGCTGCCGGCCTGAAGTAATCTAGTCGGATTTGCAAGAAAAGCGCCCCGGCCTGCTGGCCGCGGGCGCTTTTTTTATGTGTTGTTACGTGGCAATGCCGTGCAAACAGGCTGGCGCGGCGGCCTTGACAATGATAAAATCCCGTGTCCGAGGAGCGTTGCGACGAAGAAATTCGCCAGGCTCGGAATATCCTGCAACTGCGCTCACGTACCTTTTTCAACAACTGAAAGGAGGGCGTGATGAACGCCGTACTCAAATCGCAACACGACTACACCATCGCCGATATCACCTTGGCCGCATGGGGCGACAAAGAAATCAAGATTGCTGAAACGGAAATGCCTGGCCTGATGGCCATCCGCGAAGAATTCGCGGCAGCGCAGCCTCTGAAAGGCGCGCGCATCACCGGTTCCATCCACATGACCATCCAGACCGCCGTGCTGATCCAGACCCTGGAAGCACTGGGCGCGCAAGTGCGTTGGGCATCGTGCAACATTTACTCCACGCAAGATCATGCCGCCGCCGCCATCGCTGCCGCCGGCACGCCTGTGTTCGCCGTCAAGGGCGAGTCGCTGGACGATTACTGGGAATACACGCACCGCATCTTCGAATGGCCGAACGTGGACGGCAAGGCCGTCTACTCGAACATGATCCTCGACGATGGCGGCGACGCGACCCTGCTGCTGCACCTGGGCGTGCGCGCGGAAACCGACCTGTCGGTACTGGCCAATCCAGGCTCGGAAGAAGAAATCTGCCTGTTCAACTCGATCAAGAAGCACTTGCTGGCCGATCCGACCTGGTACTCGAAGCGCCTGCCGGAAATCCTCGGCGTGACGGAAGAAACCACCACTGGCGTGCACCGCCTGTACCAGATGCACAAGGAAGGCAAGCTGGCTTTCCCTGCGATTAACGTGAACGATTCCGTCACGAAATCGAAATTCGACAATCTGTATGGCTGTCGCGAATCGCTGGTCGACGGCATCAAGCGCGCCACCGACGTGATGATCGCCGGTAAGGTCGCCGTCATCGCCGGTTACGGTGATGTGGGTAAAGGTTCGGCGCAAGCTATGCGCGCCCTGTCGGCGCAAGTATGGGTGACGGAAGTCGATCCGATCTGCGCACTGCAGGCGGCGATGGAAGGCTACCGCGTCGTGACCATGGATTACGCGTGCGAACACGGCGACATTTTCGTCACCTGTACCGGCAACTACCATATCCTCACGCACGATCACCTGACGCGCATGAAAGACCAGGCCATCGTCTGCAACATTGGTCACTTTGACAATGAAATCGACGTTGCTTCGTTGAAACAATACGAGTGGGAAAACATCAAGCCGCAAGTCGACCACATCATCTTCCCGTCGGGCCGCCGCATCATCCTGCTGGCCGAAGGCCGCCTGGTCAACCTCGGTTGCGGCACGGGCCACCCGTCGTACGTGATGAGCTCGTCGTTCGCCAACCAGACGATCGCGCAGATCGAGCTGTACGCGAACACGGCCAACTACCCGGTCGGCGTGTACACCTTGCCAAAACACCTCGATGAAAAAGTCGCTCGTTTGCAACTCAAAAAGTTGAATGCGCAGCTGACGGAACTGACGCAAGAGCAAGCCGACTACATCGGCGTGCGCACGGAAGGCCCTTATAAACCTGAACACTACCGTTACTGATCGGTAGTCCGGGGCTGTCACTCACCCTCCGAGGGCCGACGCCTGGCGCCGGCCTGACCTCACTTTTGACAGGCTAGAGAAATGCGCTTGCTACTGATTTGGTTTATCAATGCGGCGGCCCTGTTTGCCGTCCCTTATTTGATGCACTCGGTGACGATGAGCAGCGGCTGGACCGCGCTGCTGGCCGCTGCCGTGCTGGGGCTGGTCAATGCGCTGATCCGTCCCTTGCTGATCCTGCTGACCCTGCCCGTGACGTTCTTGTCGCTGGGCCTGTTCATTTTGATCATCAACGGCTTCATGTTCTGGCTGGTGGCGCAGATGATCGCTGGTTTCCATGTCGCCAGTTTCTGGTCGGCCGTGGGCGGTGCCATTCTGTACAGCATCATTTCCTGGGCCTTGTCGACCTTACTTTTGAGCAACGACGATGGAAAAGCATAACTTCAGTATTGAGTTTTTCCCGCCGAAAACCCCGGAAGGGGCGGAAAAGCTGCGCGCCACGCGTGTCAAGTTGTCTGAATTGCATCCGAAGTATTTCTCGGTGACGTTTGGCGCCGGCGGCACCACGCAGCAGGGTACGCTGGACACCGTGCGCGAGATCCTGGCGGCCGGCGAACAGGCCGCGCCCCATCTGTCTTGCGTGGGCGGTTCGCGCGAATCGATCCGCGCCGTGCTAGCCGACTTCAAGGCGGCCGGCGTGAACCGCATCGTGGCCTTGCGCGGCGACTTGCCGAGCGGCTATGGCGCCTCGGGCGAGTTCCGCTACGCCAACGAGCTGGTGGAATTCATCCGCGCCGAGACGGGCGACCATTTCCATATCGAAGTGGCTGCCTATCCGGAAGTGCACCCGCAAGCCCGTTCGCCGCAGGACGACTTGAACGCGTTCGCGCGCAAGGTGCAGGCCGGCGCCGATGCGGCCATCACCCAGTACTTCTACAATGCCGACGCGTATTTCCAGTTTGTCGAGCAGACGCAGAAGATGGGCATCAACGTGCCTATCGTGGCCGGTATCATGCCGATCACGAACTACACGCAATTGATGCGCTTTTCGGACATGTGCGGCGCGGAAATTCCACGCTGGGTGCGTCTGAAACTGGCCAGCTTCGGCGACGACAGCGCGTCCATCAAGGCTTTTGGCCTGGACGTGGTGACGGGCTTGTGCGAACGCCTGCTGGAAGGCGGCGCGCCAGGCTTGCATTTCTATAGCATGAACCAGGCGGCGCCCACGACCGCACTGTGGCAGCGCCTGGTCAAGTAATTCTTTGCAGTTATAGCGCCTAACAAAACCGTCGCGACGCGCAGTAGGTTATGTTAGGTGCTTTCAGAGCAGATCGCCCTCGGTCACGATGTGATCGAGGGCGATGTCGTATTCGCCGTTGGGAAAGCTTGCCGCCAGGCAGGTATAGGCGATGCCCACGGTGCGCGGACGGGGCAGTTGCGCCAGGGTGCGGTCGTAATACCCGCCGCCATAGCCGAGCCGGTACCGTTCCCCATTAAACCCCAGGCAGGGCACCAGCAGGGTGGCGGGCGCCGGGCGCAGGCGCAATTCGGCGGGCACGGCCACGCCCATGCCATCCTTGACCATCGCTTCTCCGGGCCGCCAGTCACTGAATGCCAGCGGCGCATGCTTTTCCAGCACCACCGGCAAGCTTAATTGCACGCCGCGCGCGGCCAGTTGCGCATACGCGCCGTGCAGGTCCGGCTCGCCATGCAGGGGCCAGTACACGCCCAGTTCCTTGACGTTTTCCTGCGCGCACCAGTCCAGCAGGCGCTGCGCGATGGCCGCATCCCACTGCGCGCGCGTGGCGTCGGGCAGGGCGCGCCGGGCCGCCAGCAAGGCTTTGCGCAAGCCGGCTTTTTCCTGTGGCGCAATGGGTGGCCGTGCAGCCGGATCGCATGTTATTCTAGGGTCGCTATTCATATCACCATCAAGTTAAGATTGAGAGTCGTACATTGATTTCCCCACTGAAATGGATTGCCGGCACGATGCTGTGTGTTGCATCGGCCTTGTCTCCCCTGGCCGCCCTGGCCCAGGTGTCCGCCACCGTAACGCCTGCCGCTCCCGACACGCGCAGCGAGGACGATGCCTTCTTGCTGCTGCGCGACGCCGCGCGCAAGGATGACGTCGAAAAAGCCGACTTTTATGCGGGGCGCCTGACGAATTACCAGATTCCCTCGTATGTCGACTATTATCGGCTGAAACCGCGCATCAAACAGTTGACCGAGGCACAATTTCGCGATTACCTGAACCGCTACAAGGGCAGCGCCATCGCCGACCGTTTCCGCAACGACTGGCTGCTGGAACTGGGCCGCAAGCGCGACTGGGTCGTGTTTGATGAACAATACCCGCAATTCGCCCTCGACGACGATACCCAGCTCAAGTGCTACGCGCTGATGTCGCGCGCCGCCAAGGGGCAGAACGTGGCGTCCGAGGCGCGCAACCTGCTCGTCTCGCCGCCCGGCTATGGCGAAGCGTGCGGCAGCCTGATCGCGGCACTGGCGCAAAATGGCCAGTTCGACACGAACGACCTGTGGGCGCAGATCCGCCTGGCGGGCCAGACCAACGCTACCGGCCCGGCCCGTCGCATCGCGCTGTTGCTGGGCGCGTCCGACGCGAAGATGGCGCAAGCCATCGACTTGCCGGCGCTGGTGCTGGCCAAGGGCGCGGGCGCCAGCCGTGCCGACCACGAAATGTACCTGGTGGCCGTCGGCCGCATGGCGAAAAGCACCTTGAAACTGGGCGTCGTGGCCCTGCAAAAGGCGAGCGCGCAATTGACGCCGCAGGAACAGGCCATCGGCTGGGCCAGTCTGGCTCTGCAAGCGTCGTATGCGCTGGCGCCGGAAGCGTTCGAATATTGGCAAAAAACCAATGGCGCACCTCTGACCCAGGAGCAGATGCAATGGAAGGCGCGTATCGCCTTGCGTGAAGGCAACTGGCCACTGGTGAAGGCCGCCATCCAGGCCATGCCGGCCTCGCTGCGCACGGATCCCACCTGGGTGTACTGGCTGGCGCGCGCGCAGCAGGCGGAAACGCCGGGCCGCCCGAATGCGCAGGCGGACGCCCTGTACCGCACGATTGCCGACCAGTCGAATTTTTATGGCTTGCTGGCCAATGAAGAGCTGGGCAACCATCTGGTCTTGCCGCCGCCGGGCCAGCCCGTCAGTCCGACGGAAATTGCCGCCATGGCCGCCAATCCGGGCTTGCAGCGCGCCTTGAAATTTTTCAACATGCGCCTGCGCTTCGAAGGCACGCGCGAGTGGAATTGGGAATTGCGTTCGATGACGGACCGCCAGCATCTGGCGGCCGCGGAATTTGCGCGCCAAAACAATGTGCTCGACCGCATGGTCAACACCTCGGACCGCACGCGCCTGGAAGTGGACTATACGCAGCGCTACCCGACGCCGCATGACGACGTCATGCATCCGGCCACGCAAACCCTGGGCCTGGACAAGGCCTGGGTGTATGGCTTGATCCGCCAGGAATCACGCTTCATCATGGATGCGCAGTCGCACGTGGGCGCGTCCGGTTTGATGCAGGTCATGCCGTCGACGGCCCGCTATGTTGCCAAGAAGATCGGCCTCACCGATTTCGTCACGGAAACCTTGAGCGATGTGCGCACGAATGTCTTGCTGGGCACGAATTACCTGAACATGGTGCTTGGCGGTCTTGACGGTTCGCAAGTGCTGGCCAGCGCCGCCTACAACGCGGGACCGGGGCGCCTGCGTATCTGGCGCGCCACCATGACGCGTCCGCTGGAAGGCGCCGTCTTTGCCGAGATCATTCCGTACACGGAAACGCGCGGCTACGTGAAAAACGTGATGGCCAACGCCACCTATTACGCTGCCCTGTTCGAGAAGAGCCCGCAGTCGCTGAAGGCGCGCCTGGGCACCGTGGGACCGAAAAACAGCGCCGTTTCCGCCGATTTGCCATCATCCAACTAAAGTCCGCCGACCATGCAAACGACCATCCTTGATCCCAGCCTGACGCAAACCCTGGCCGCCGCGCGCGAGCCGGGCCTGACCCTCATCATCGGCAACAAGAATTACTCATCGTGGTCGATGCGCCCGTGGGTGGCCATGACGGCCTTCGGCATCCCGTTCCAGGAAGTGCGCGTGCTGCTCGACCAGAGCGACACGGCCACCAAGATCGCCGAATACTCGGCCTGCGGCCGGGTTCCCGTGCTGCTGGCGGGCGAGATCACGATCTGGGACAGCCTGGCCATCTGCGAATACCTGGCCGAGCAGTTTCCCGATAAACACATGTGGCCGCAAGACGTCGCCGCGCGCGCCATGGCGCGTTGTATCTGCGCGGAAATGCATTCCGGCTTCTCCGGCTTGCGCACGGACATGTCGATGAATATCAAGGCAAAATTGCCGGGACGTGGCCGCACGGCCGCCGCGCAGGCCGACATTGGCCGCATCAGCGAAATCTGGGAAGAGTGCTTGTCGCGCTTTGGCCACCACCAGTTCCTGTTTGGCGATTTTTCCATCGCCGACGCGTATTTCGCCCCCGTCGTCATGCGTTTCCGCACGTATGGCGTGAGCCTGGCGCCGGCCCTGAACGCGTATTGCGAGCGCGTGCAGGCGCACCCGGCCGTGGCCCGCTGGATCACGGAAGCGCTGGCGGAAACGGAAGTCGCTGCCAAGCACGACGCGGAATTACCTGAATAAGAAAAGAGTGTTATGAAGATTTACACGGTCGGTGGCGCGGTGCGCGACCAACTGCTGGGCTTGCCCGTGAAAGACCACGACCACGTCGTCGTGGGCGCTACGCCGGAAGACATGCTGCGCCAGGGCTTCCGGCCCGTCGGCAAGGATTTTCCCGTGTTTTTGCACCCGAAGACGCAGGAAGAATACGCCCTGGCCCGCACGGAACGCAAGACGGCACCCGGCTACCGGGGCTTTGTCTTCCACACGGCGCCCGACGTCACGCTGGAAGACGACCTGGTGCGCCGCGACCTGACCATCAACGCCATCGCCCGGGCCGAGGACGGGACGTTGACCGATCCGTTCGGCGGCATAGCGGACATTCGCAATAAAATCTTCCGCCACGTCTCCGACGCGTTCGGCGAAGACCCCGTGCGCATCTTGCGCCTGGCCCGCTTTGCCGCCCGTTTTCATGCGTTCACTGTTGCGCCCGCCACCCTGGCCCTGATGCGCCGCATGGTGGCCGACGGCGAAGTCGACGCCCTCGTGGCCGAGCGCGTGTGGCAGGAAGTGGCCAAGGGGCTGATGGAAAGCCATCCTTCGCGCATGCTGACGGTGCTGCACGAATGCGGCGCCCTGGCGCGCATCATGGGCGAAATCACGCTGAGCGAGCGCTTGCTGCAGGTCGTCGACCATGCCGCCGCGCAAGGTCATGACTTGCCCGTGCGTTTCGCCGCCCTGATGCTGCATATGAGCAAAGATGCCATCGAGCAACTGAGCGAGCGCTTGCGCGTGCCCAATGAGTGCCGCGAGCTGGCCGTCATGGCGGCGCTCGAACGGGACCATATCAATGGCGCGCTGGCGCTGAGCGCTGAAGCCGTGGTGAGCTTGTGCGAACGCTGCGACGGCTTGCGCAAGCCGCAGCGCTTTGCGCAACTGTTGCAAGCCGTGGCTTGCGACGGGCTGGTCACTGGCGATTTCCCTCAGGCGGCGCGGCTGCAGGGTGGATTGGACGCGGCGCGCGCCGTGAATGCGGGTGCGCTGGCGCAAGGCTGTACTGAGCCGAAACGCATCCCCGAAGTCATCCACGCGGCGCGGGTGGCGGCCGTGCAAGCGTTCCTGGCCCAGGCTTGAATGGCGGGAATAGGCTACAATGGCGCCATAATGTTGCACCGCACAATACCAGCCTGACGTGCCGCAGCACCGCCCCCAGGAGTCGACGTGACCTTACCCAAGCTGTTTCAAAACCCGTTTCGCCGCTGGCTCAGCCGTAGCGGTGGCGGGCGTCCGACCGTGCTCGTCAAGCAATTGCATGAGCGCGACCGGCGCCGCATGATGAAGCATTTCCTGTCGCTCGAGAAAAGCGACCGCCTGCTGCGCTTCGGCAGCGCCTTGCCCGATGAACTCGTGGCCCAGTACGTGCAAAAGATGGATTTTTCGCGCGACATGATCTACGGCGTCTACAACAGCCTGTTCAAGCTGGTGGGCGTGGGGCACCTGGCGTTTGCGCCTAAGGACCAGTCGCCGGCGAAAAGCGTGGTGACGGACAAGGAGCAGGTGGCGGAGTTTGGCGTATCCGTGTCGAAATCCATGCGCGGCATGGGGGTCGGGTCGAAATTGTTCGAACGGGCGGCGATTCACTGCCGTAACAACGATGTCGATACCCTGTATATGCATTGTTTGTCGTCGAACAAGACGATGATGCATATCGCCAAGAAGGCGGGCATGGAAATCCAGCGCGACTATGGCGAAGCCGATGCATATCTGAAACTGTTGCCGCCGAACCCGACCAGCATGCTGCAGGAAGCCGTGCAGGAACAGTTCGCCATGTTCGACTACACGTTCAAGGCCAACGCGCGCGCCGCGTTCAAGCTGTGGGATCGCTTGCCGGGGCGCAAGAAGAAGCCCGGGCCGCCGTCACCGCCGTCACAGTAAGGGCAGGGCCGTCGTATCCTTGATGCGCTGCAAGGCAAAGCTCGATTTCACGTCCAGCACGGCCGGGTGGCGCAGCAGGGTCGCCATCATGAAGCGCGAAAAGTGCTCCATGTCTTCCACATGCACGCGCAGTAAATAATCCATTTCCCCAGTCATCGCATAGCAGGCCACCACTTCCGGCCATTGCGCCACGGCCACGGCAAAGTCGGCGCGCGGCGAGGTATTCGTCACCAGATTCGGTGCCAGCACGCGCGCCGTGCTGTGCGCCGTGGCGTCGCTGTGCTTTTCCAGCCGCACGTTGACGTAGGCGAGCAAGCCCAGGCCGATCTTTTCCGGGTCCAGCAGGGCCACGTACTGGCGGATCACGCCCGCTTCTTCCAGCCGTTTGACGCGGCGCAAGCATGGCGACGGCGACAGGCTGACCTGCTCGGCCACGTCCTGATTCGACAGGCGGCCATCGGCCTGCAGGACGGCGAGGATCTTGCGATCCGTTTTATCCAGCGTAATTTTGCTCATGCTTCCTCCGGTGGTTCTTGTTTCACGCAATATTATTGCGCAAATCATGATTGTTCGGGAGATCTTTGGCATTTAATGCCCACAGACCGCGCCTATACTGTGCGCTACTTCTTGGAGGAGACATCATGCAATTTCAGCCTTGGGATAACCCGATGGGTACCGATGGTTTCGAGTTCGTCGAGTATGCAGCACCAGACCCAAAAGCATTGGGCAAGCTGTTCGAGAACATGGGCTTCACGGCCATCGCGCGCCACCGCCACAAGGATGTGACCCTGTACCGCCAGGGCGACATCAATTTCATCATCAATGCCGAACAAGATTCGTTCGCGCAGCGTTTTGCCCGCCATCACGGCCCGTCCGTGTGCGCCATCGCCATCCGCGTCGACGACGCGGCCTTCGTGTACCGCCGCGCGCTGGAACTGGGCGCCTGGGGCTTCGACAATAAAACGGGGCCGATGGAGCTGAATATCCCCGCCATCAAGGGCGTGGGCGATTCCCTGTTGTACTTCGTCGACCGCTGGCGCGGCAAGGGCGCCGACAAGCCGGACGCGGCCGCACCGGGCGGCATCGGCGATATCAGCATCTATGACGTCGATTTTGTCGCCATTCCCGGCGCCGTCGCCAACCCCGTCGGCCATGGCCTCACGTATATCGACCACCTGACGCACAATGTGCACCGTGGCCGCATGAAGGAATGGGCGACGTTCTATGAAAGCCTGTTCAACTTCCGCGAAGTGCGCTATTTCGACATCGAAGGCAAGTTGACGGGCCTCAAGTCGAAGGCCATGACTTCGCCGTGCGGCAAGATCCGCATTCCGATCAATGAATCGTCGGACGACAAGTCGCAGATCGCCGAATACCTGGACCAGTACCATGGCGAAGGCATCCAGCACATCGCCCTGGGTACGGACAATATCTACGCGTCCGTGCAAGGCATGCGCGATACGGGTATCGATTTCCAGGATACGATTGAAACTTACTATGAGCTGGTCAACCGCCGCCTGCCGAACCATGGCGAGCAGCTGGAAGAACTGCGCCGCCTGCGCATCCTGATCGATGGCCACAGCACGGAAAACGAACGCGAACTGTTGCTGCAAATCTTCACGCAGACGGTGATCGGCCCGATCTTCTTCGAGATCATCCAGCGCAAGGGCGACCAGGGCTTCGGCGAAGGCAATTTCCGCGCCCTGTTCGAATCGATCGAGCTGGATCAGATCAAGCGCGGCGTGCTGAAAGATACGAACGCGGCGTAATGTTGCTTTGTAACAAATAGTAGTAAAAAAGGCAGCAGCACCGGAGTGCAGCGCAGCAAAGAACTGCGCGCATTCCTGTGGTAGTCTACGACAAACAAGTCATTTTTCCGCACCGGCATTGTCCACAAGGCACAGCCGGTACGTGTGAGTTCAACCGACTTTGCACGCGTAGCACAGAGAATAATGGAGACAAGTAATGAATGCACCAATCAAGGGCTCGAGTCTTGAGCCGGGCGCGCACGCGTCCGAAATTTCCCTGAACGACAAATACACGCTGGAGCGTGGCCGCGCCTTCATGACGGGCACGCAAGCGCTGATCCGCCTGCCCATGCTGCAGCGCGAGCGCGATTTGAAGGCTGGCCTGAATACGGCTGGCTACATCACCGGTTACCGCGGTTCGCCTGTGACGTCCGTCGACATGACGGCGATCAAGGCCAAGAAATACCTCGATGAACACCACGTCAAATTCCATCCGGGCCTGAACGAAGACCTGGCCGCCACGGCCGTCTGGGGCACGCAGCAAACGAATCTGTTCGAAGACGCGAAATACGACGGCGTGTTCGGCATGTGGTATGGCAAGGGCCCTGGCGTCGACCGCTGCGGCGACGTCTTTAAACACGCGAATAACGCCGGCTCCGCCAAGCATGGCGGCGTGCTGGTGCTGGCCGGTGACGACCATGCGGCGAAATCCTCGTCCACGGCGCACCAGTCCGACCATATCCTGAACGCCTGCGGCATCCCCGTGCTGTACCCGTCGTCGGTGCAGGAATACATCGACTACGGCTTGCACGCGTGGGCCATGAGCCGCTACACGGGCCTATGGGTGTCGATGAAATGCGTGACCGACATCATCGAGTCGGGCGCCGCCGTCGATTTCGACCCGGACCGCGTGCAGATCACCCTGCCGACCGATTTCGAAATGCCTGCCGGTGGCTTGAACATCCGCTGGCCCGACACGGTGCTGGAACAAGAAGTACGCATGAACAGCTACAAATGGTATGCGGCGCTGGCGTATGCGCGTGCCAACAAGCTCAATAAAATCATCTGGGACAGCCCGAAGGCGCGCATCGGCATCATCACGGCCGGCAAATCCTACCTGGACACGCGCCAGGCGCTGGCCGACCTGGGCATCGACGAACAGACGGCGTCCGACATCGGCATCCGCCTGTACAAGATCGGCATGACGTGGCCGCTGGAAGCGGATGGCGTGCATGAATTTGCCAAGGGCCTCGATGAAATCCTCGTGGTGGAAGAAAAGCGGCAAATCCTCGAATACGCGCTGAAGGAAGAACTCTACAACCTCAAGGACGGCGAGCGTCCGCGCGTGGTCGGCAAGTTCGACGACACGGGCGAATGGAGCAACCAGAAGGGCACCGGTCACGGCGACTGGCTGCTGCCGGCCACCTATGAACTGAATCCGGCCATGATCGCCCGCGCCATTGCCAGCCGCATTTCGCGCTACTACGCCGGTCATCCGGTGGAGCAGCGCGTCAAGGAACGCATCGCCTACCTGGAAGCGAAGGAAAACGTCCTCAAGGCCATCAGCGTGAAACCCGATCCGCAAAAGGACCGCACGCCGTTCTTCTGCTCCGGCTGCCCGCACAACAGTTCGACCAAGGTGCCGGAAGGCTCGCGCGCGCTGGCCGGCATCGGCTGCCACTACATGGTGCTGTGGATGGACCGCGAAACGTCGACGTTCACCCACATGGGCGCCGAAGGCGTCACCTGGGTGGGCCAGGCGCCGTTCACGAATGAAAAGCACGTGTTTACCAACCTCGGCGACGGCACGTATTTCCACTCGGGCATCCTGGCGATCCGCGCGGCCGTCTCGGCCAAGGTGAACATCACTTATAAAATCCTGTTCAACGATGCGGTGGCCATGACGGGCGGCCAGGAATTCGACGGCCCCCTGTCGCCGGCCATCATTTCGCGCCAGATCGCCGCCGAAGGCGTCGGTCCCATCATCGTCGTCACGGATGAACCGGAAAAGTACCCGGACGATTACGCCTGGGCGGAAGGCGTCACCGTGCGCCACCGTTCGGAACTGATGGACGTGCAGCGCGAACTGCGCGACATGCCCGGCGTATCGGCCATGATCTACGACCAGACCTGCGCCTCGGAAAAACGCCGCCGCCGGAAACGCAACGAATACCCGGACCCGGCCAAGCGCGCCGTCATCAACGAAGCCGTCTGCGAAGGCTGCGGCGACTGTTCCGTGCAATCGAACTGCCTGTCGGTGGAACCGCTGGAAACGGAACTGGGGCGCAAGCGCCAGATCAACCAGTCGTCCTGCAACAAGGATTTCTCGTGCACGACGGGTTTCTGCCCCAGCTTCGTGACGGTGGAAGGCGGTGGCTTGAAAAAGCCGAAGAAAGCGGCGGCTGCCGACAAGGACGCGCCAGCGGCGCCGGCCTTGCCGACGCCAGTCATTCCATTGACGGCCGAGCCGTTCGGCATCCTGGTCACCGGCATCGGCGGCACGGGCGTCGTCACCGTGGGCCAGATCCTGGCCATGGCGGCCCACGTGGAAGGCAAGGGCTGTTCCGTGCTGGACATGAGCGGCCTGGCGCAGAAGGGCGGCCCCGTGATGTCGCACGTGCGCCTGGCGGACCGCCAGGAAGATATCCACTCGACGCGCGTGGGTACCGGTGCGGCCGACCTCGTCATCGGCTGCGACCTGATCGTCACGGCCAGCCGCGACGCCCTGTCGCGCATGGGAGAGGGCCGCAGCTGGGCCATGATCAACTCGACCAGCTCGTCGACGGCCGCGTTCGTGAAAAACCCGGACTGGCAATTCCCCGGCGCCTCGGCGCGCATGGAAATCGAAAAGGCGTGCGGCAGCGACCACGTGGACTTCATCGACGCGGGCCAGATCGCCACGGCGCTGATGGGCGACTCCATCGCGACGAACATGTTCATGCTCGGCTACGCCTGGCAAAAGGGCAAAGTGCCGCTGTCGGAAGCTGCCATCATGAAGGCCATCGACTTGAACAACGTCTCGGTGGCGTTCAACAAGGCCGCCTTCAACTGGGGCCGCGCCGGCGCCCACGATGCGGCCAGCCTGGTGCGCATGACGACGCCAGCCAAGGTGGTGGAATTCAAGCGCATCGAAACGCTCGACGACCTGATCGAAAAGCGCGTGGCCCTGCTGACGGCTTACCAGGACCGCGCGTATGCGCAGCAATACCTGGACTTCGTCGGCCAGGTGCGCGCCGCCGAAAGCGCCCTGAATGGCCCGCACCTGCGCCTGACGGAAGCCGTGGCCCGCTACTTCTACAAGCTGATGGCCTACAAGGACGAGTACGAAGTGGCGCGCCTGTACACGGACGGCGCCTTCCAGGCGAAGATCGCGTCCATGTTCGAAGGCGACATCAAGCTCAAGTTCCACCTGGCGCCGCCGATCATGGCGAAAACGGATACCCATGGCCATTTGATCAAGAAGGAATATGGCCCGTGGATGCTGAAGGCCTTCGGCGTGCTGGCCAAGTTCAAGGGCTTGCGCGGCACGGCTTTCGACGTGTTCGGCCATACGGCCGAGCGCAAGATGGAACGCGCGCTGATACTCGAATACCGCGCGACGGTGGGTGGCTTGCTGCCGAAACTGACGATGGCCAAGCTGGCGCAAGCCGTGGCGATTGCCAGCATCCCGGAAGACATCCGCGGCTATGGCCACGTGAAGGAGCGTCATTTGAAGGCGGCGAAAGAGAAGGAAGCCAGTTTGCTGATCGCCTTCAATGCGCCGACGCCGCTGCCGCCCGTCGTGGCGGCACCCGTGGCGGCCACCGTGGCGTGATGGGGTGAACTCCACGCTGTAGCAATGGCGCCTGCGGGCGCCATTTTTTTGTATCAAAGAAAACAACGCCTGTTTGTAAAACGTCTTATAATTTTTCGATAATTTCTTTTCGGAAAGTTCGTCATGTCTTCCCTGCGCTTTTCCGCCCTGGCGGTTCCTCTCGTATTGTTGTTGAGTGCCTGCGGCGGAGGCGGAGGCAGCGACAGCGCGCCCGTCGTGCCGCCCGTGACGCCGGCGGGTCCGGCGGCGCTGGTCGCTTCGTCCACGGTCGAGAACCGCTGTGCGGCGCCGCGCGGCGGCAGCAGCATCGACAAGCCGGGCACCTTGCTCGATGAACTGACGTGGGTGCGCAGCTGGATCGATGAAACGTATCTGTGGTACCGCGAAGTGCCGACCACCTACCAGGCGCAGAGCTTTGCCACGCCCGTCGCGTACTTCGATGTGCTGAAAACAACGGCCACGACGGCATCCGGCAAGCCGAAGGACCAGTTCCATTTCACGTACACGACGGCCGAATGGGAAGCTTCGCTCAATGGCGTGGAACTGGGTTACGGCATGCTGCTGGCGCTGACGCGTACCACGCCGCCGCGCAAGGCGGTGATCTCGATCGTCGAGCCAGGCTCGCCGGCGGCACTGGCGGGCTTGCGGCGTGGTGACGTGCTGCAAACCGTCGATGGCGTCGATTTCGTCAATGTCCCCGACACGGCCAGCGTGGCTATCCTCAACGCCGGCCTGTTCCCCAAGGCGCAAGGCGCGCACACGCTGGGATTCAGCCGTAACGGCGCGCCCCTGTCGGTGAGCCTGACGGCGGTGGACGTGAGCACCAGCGCCGTGCAGAACGAGCGCATCATCGACACGCCCACGGGCAAGGTGGGCTACCTGACCTTCAATACGCACAACAACGTGGCCGAACGCCAGCTGGTCGAGACCATGGGCCGCTTCCAGGCGGCCGGCATCAGCGACCTGGTGCTCGATGTGCGCTACAACGGCGGCGGTTACCTCGATGTCGCCAGCGAACTCGCTTACATGATCGCCGGTCCGCAAGTCACTACCGGCAAGACCTTCGAGCAGGTGCTCTTCAATGACAAGACGCGGCCGGAAGCGCCCGTGCCATTCCATGCGGAAAGTCAGGGCTTTCCCGCGCAGAATCCCCTGCCCAAGGGCACGCCGCTGCCTTCGCTGGGGCTCAAGCGGGTGACATTGTTGACAACAGGCAACACCTGCTCGGCCAGCGAAGCGATCATCAACGGCTTGCGCGGCGTGGACATGCAAGTCAACCTGATCGGCGGCACGACGTGCGGCAAGCCCTACGGTTTCTATCCCGCGCCAAATTGCGGCACCACGTATTTCGCCGTGCAATTCCAGGGCGTCAACGCCAAGGGCTTTGGCGACTTTGCCGATGGCATGGCGCCGACCTGCGACGTGGCGGACGATTACCAGCATGCGCTGGGCGACGCGGCGGAAGGCATGCTGGCGGCGGCGCTGCGCTACCGCAGCAGCGGCAGCTGCACGCCGCCCATGGGGGCCACCAGGCTGTTGAGTTCGATGGAGAGTCCGGCCGACGCGGCCGCGCACCTGTTGCGGCCGTCCTACAAGGAAATTGCCATCAGGCGCCATTAACGCGCATGTTCCTGCCATAGGCTAACGAGGACGCCTGGCGTTTTTCTGCTCATGAATCTTTCTATATAACAATTTTGATATATAGAAAGATGAATCCATTCGTTCTGGAATGACTGACATTTTGCTATCTTGCCGCTTTTCTCCCACCTTGAGAAGCGCAACGATGTCGAAACAGTTCAAGTTAACACCGCTCAGCCTTGGCGTATTGGCCATCCTGGGCGGCACCGCATGGCAGGCGCACGCGCAAACGCAAGCGCCCGCAGCGGATCAGCAGGCGGCGGCCACCCCGCCAGCCGTCGTGGTCACCGGTTCGCGCATTCCCCGCGCCAGCCTGGAAGGCCCGTCTTCCGTCACCATCCTGACCGGCGACGAAATCACCAAGCAGGGCTACAAGAACGTCTTCGACGCGTTGACCAGCCAGGTGCAGAACAGCGGCTTTACGCAGGGCGAGGATTACGGCAATACCTTCACGCCGTCGGCCAATACCATCAGCCTGCGCGGCCTGGGTCCGAACCATACCTTGATCCTGCTGAACGGCCGCCGCCTGGCCGACTTCCCCATCGCCTATGACGGCGCCGTCAACTTCACCAACCTGGCGAACATCCCGTCGAGCATTGTCGACCGCATCGAAATCCTCAACGGCGGCGCCTCGGCCATCTATGGCTCGGACGCGATCGCCGGCGTGGTCAACGTGATCCTGAAAAAACAGACGGACGGCTTCGATATCAACGTCAAGCTGGGCGGCACCTCGCGCGGCGGCGCCGGCAACCAGCGCGTGCAGCTGACGGGCGGCGGCAATTTCGACAAGCTGCATACCCTGTTCAGCGTGGAACTGAGCCAGCGCGACCCGCTGTGGAGCATGGACCGCGACTTCATGACCAGCCGCTCCGGCGTGCCGACGACGATCGCCGCGCGCCGCACCCTGGTGAAAGGCAAGGCCGGCAACTATGTCGACCTGGGCGACACCTGCGGCCAGTTCGGCGACATGTTCGGCGGCAGCGTCAGCAAGTACACGGCGGCAAACGGCAGCTATTGCGCCAGCCCGAAAGCCCGCCCGACCTTCTGGACCACGCAGACGAAGAACCAGAGCCAGAACGTGTTCGGCAGCGCCAATTACGAGCTCGATGCCGACACCACCCTGTTTGCCGATATCCTGATCGGCAAGAACAAGACCGTCAACAATACGCGCGGCCCGTCGTGGACCTCGGCTTCGCTGAACGGCAATTCCTTCCTGAACCAGAACAGCGGCGCCTACGAAGAGTGGACGCGCTTTATCTCGCCCGAGGAAATCGGCGGCGTGCAGCGCTATAACCGCAGCTGGGACGACCTTGCCACGGCCATCTCGCTCGGTGCCAAGGGCCGCATTCCGGGCAGCGCCTGGCAATATGAGGCGAACTACAACGCCTCGGTCTACACGAGCGAAGCCCACCGGCCGCAGTTGCGCTCGAACATCGACAGCTTCTTCCTGGGACCGAAGCTGGGCACGGACGCGAATGGCGTGGCCATCTACGCCCCCGATCCCGCGCGCCTGTCGCAGCGCCTGACGCCGGCCGAATTCGACAGTATCAGCGGCTACAGCGACAGCAAGGACAAGGCCTGGACGAATACCCTGAGCCTGGCCACGAATGGCGACCTGTTCCAGCTGCCCGCCGGCACGGTGAAAATCGCCACGATTGCCGAAGCGAGCAAGCAGGGCTTCAGCAACGAACCCGACGCGCGCATCGACCAGGGCTATTTCAATGTCGCCACCGGTTCGGGCGTCACGGCCGGCACCCGTTCGCGCTATGCGCTGGGCGCGGAGTTGAATGTGCCGCTGCATGAAAAGCTGACCGCTACCGTCGCCGGCCGCTATGACCGCTACAGCTTTGCCGGCCGCAAGGAAGGCAAGTTCACTTACAACGGCGGGCTGGAGTTGCGTCCGGCGCCGGACCTGCTGTTCCGCGCCAACTACGCCACCAGCTTCCGCGCGCCGGACATGAACTACATCTACCAGGCACGCGGCAAAGGCTATTATTCGAGCACCACCGACTATTACCGTTGCGATGCTGCGGGCAAGGCCATCGACGGCTGCGAGTATGCCAATAAATCGCCGGGTGCCGATTACGTGCAGAACGGCAGCCGCGACCTGCAGTCGGAAAAGGGCAAGTCCTTCGGCGTGGGCGCCGTCTGGTCGCCGAGTTCCAATTTCGACGTCTCGGTCGATTACTGGAACATCAAGATCGACGACCTGGTGACGAATCTGGACGCCGACAAGCTGCTGCGCGACGAATCCGATTGCCGTCTCGGCAAGGCTGACATCGGCTCGCCGACCTGTATCGATACCCTGGGCCGCATCGAGCGCTACGCGGCCAATGCCTTGAACAAGGCGGGCGAGATCAAGACCATCACCGTCAACCCGATCAACGCGGCCAAGAAAAGCAGCAGCGGCATCGACGTCAGCCTGAAATACTTGCTGCGCACGACGGACTATGGCCGCTTCGCCTTCAAGGCCAACTACGCCCGGGTGCTGAGCAAGAAATCGCAGCAATTCGCCGGCGATGCAGAGACCGATGAAACCAAATCGATGACCAACATGGATTGGCCCGACAAGCTGAACCTGAGCGTCAACTGGGCTGCGGGCGACTGGTCGAACACCTTGCTGGTCAGCCGCTACGGCAAGCTGCCGAATGCCGCCGGCAAGGCTTACCTGACGCCGACGGCGCTGGCCAACATCAGCACCGTCTACCGCATCAATGACCGCGCCACCGTTTCGCTGATCGTCAACAACGTGTTCGACAAGATCAAGCGCGACGCCAGCAACGGCTGGCCGTACTACCCGATCGGCAACTACAGCCCGCAAGGCCGCCAGGGGTGGGTCGAGTTCAACTACCATTTTGGCTCGTAATTCACGCTTGCCGAAGCAAGGCCGGAGCAGCTGACACTGTTCCGGCTTTTTTATTTTCCGGCGCGTTTTTATCCGACCGCCACTCTATAATTGCCCGCTTGTCCTCTCTCGATGGAGTTTGACCCATGCTACGCCACGCCCTGCTGTCCACCGCCCTGTTGACCGTGTTTGCCGCCAGCGCACACGCCGCTCCCGCTCCCGCCCTGACGACGGTGGCCGAGCGCTCGGGCTTTTTGAATACGGGCCGCTACGCGGAAGTGGAAACCCTGTGCCGCCAGTTCCAGGCGCGCTATCCGAAGCAGGTGCGTTGTATCGAATTTGGCCGCACGCCGGAAAACCGCCCCATGCTGGCGCTGGCCGTGACGAATACGGGCGCGCTGACGCCGGCCGAAGCGGCACGCCGCAAGCTGCCTGTGCTGCTGGTGCAGGGCGGCATCCATGCGGGCGAAATCGATGGCAAGGATGCGGGCTTCCTGGCCTTGCGCGAAGTCCTGGAGGGCAAGGCGGCGCCCGGCGCGCTGGACAAGCAGGTGCTGCTGTTCGTCCCCGTCTTCAATGTCGATGGCCATGAGCGCTTCGGTCAGTGGAACCGTCCGAACCAGCGCGGTCCCGTGGAAATGGGCTGGCGCAGCACGGCGCAAAACTACAATCTGAACCGCGAATACATGAAGGCCGATACGCCCGAGATGCAGCACATGCTGGCGCTGGTGAACGCCTGGGACCCGCTGGCCTACGTCGACCTGCACGTCACCGACGGCGCCCAGTTCGAACCCGATATCTCGATCCAGGTCGAACCCGTGCATGCGGGCGATGCGGCCCTGCGCGTGGCGGGAACGGCGCTGCGCGACGGCGTGCTGGCCGACCTGGCCAGCCAGGGTTCGGACCCGAAACCGTTTTATATTTCGTTTGCCGAGAACGACAATCCGCAATCGGGTTTTGTCGATTCGGCGCCGAATCCCCGCTTTTCGCATGGCTATTTCCAGCTGCGCAACCGCTTCGGCATGCTGGTGGAAACCCATTCGTGGAAGGATTATCCGACCCGCGTGCGCATTACCCGCAACACCATCGTCTCGCTGCTGTCGCAAGTGGCGCAGCATGGCGCGCAGTGGCGGCAAACGGCCCTCGAGGCGGACGCGCGCGCCGCGCAGCTGGCAGGCAGCACCCTGCCGCTCACCTACAAGACGACGGAGAAGAGCCGCATGATCGCGTTTCGCGGTTACGCCTACACGCGTACGCCGTCCGAAGTATCGGGCGCGCTGATGACGCGCTACGATGAAACCACGCCGCAGATCTGGAACGTGCCATTGCGCGACGAAATCGTGCCCGACCTGCAGCAGGCCGCGCCGCAGGCCGGCTACCTGGTGCCCGCCGCGCAGGCGCAGATGGTGGCGGCCAAGCTGCGCCAGCATGGCGTGTCGTACCAGGTGCTGGCTGGCGCGCCGGGCAAGCTGCCGGTCGAGACCTTCCGCGCCACGCAGGTGAAATTCGGCGCGCAGTCGTTCGAGGGACGCCAGACGGTGGCCGTGCAGGGCGAGTGGCAGAAAGAGGCGCGCGTGGTCGGTGCGGGCGCGCTGTACGTGCCCGTCAACCAGGCCAAGGCGCGCCTGGTCGTGGCCCTGCTCGAACCGCGCGCGCCCGATTCCCTGCTGGCCTGGGGCAGTTTCAATACGGCCTTCGAGCGCAAGGAGTACATGGAAGAATACGTGGCCGAAGACGTGGCGCGCGCGCAGCTGGCGGCCGACCCGGCGCTGGCAGCGCAGTTCCAGCAGAAGCTGGCCAGCGATCCCGCATTTGCCAAGAGTCCGGCCGCGCGCCTGGAATTCTTCGCCCGCCGCCACGCATCCTGGGATGAACGCCTGAACCTGTATCCGGTATTGCGCACGGATGTCGCGCCTGCCGGCTTGGCATTGCCGTCGACGCGCACACCGAAGTTGTCAAATCGCGCAGATTAATCGAAAGAAAATGCTATTCTCCGCTCGATGATGGCGCCGCCACCACGAGCAGAGACCATGAATGGGCAACAAGACACTGTATAACCAGCACCGGGAGACGTTTTTTCACCTCTGCGACGCCGTCGGCGAAAATCAGGTGGAACAGGTGCGCAGCCTGCTCGAGGCCACACCGCTGCTGTTGACCTTGCGCCGCTACAACATGGATGACGGCGAATCGCTGCTGCATCTGGCCGCGGCCGGCGGCAGCCGCGACGTCTGCGTCCTGCTCGTGTCGCTGGGCCTGGACATCGACCTGCCCTTGCCCGGCTACCGCAACCATACGCCGCTGGACGCGGCGGCAAGCCATGGCCATCTGGATACCTGCCGCTGGCTGCTCGAGCAGGGTGCTGCCGTCGACGGCTTGCCGGACAATATACTGTCGCCGCTGGACAGCGCCTGCGTGGGCGGCCACGAGGATGTGGTGGCATTGCTGTTGCAGTCGGGCGCCAATCCGAACCGCCTGCATACGCGCTGGAACCAGGCGCCGGTCGATATCGCCAGCGGCTGGGGTTTTCCCGCGATCGTCCAATTGCTCGCTGCCGCCGGCGGCGTCAGCATACTCGACGTGCCGCAGCAAGCGGCCGCCTCGCCGCAGGAATCGATCCGCACCTTCATGCACAACAGCGCCGGCTGGGTATTGCCGGCCGTGTTCAGCCCGGACAGTGGCGACGCGCGCTTTTCGCTGGGGATCAGCTGCATCGGCGGCAAGAGCGATTTCAAGCTGTTGTTTACGGTCGGTCTGTTCCAGCAATCCCCGATGACCGAACTGGCCATCTGCCTGCCTGGCCGCTGGCCGCTGACGGTCCACGGCTTTGCGGAGCACAGCCCCTGGCGCTTTCCGGTGGCGCTGCTGGCACGCCTGGGACGGCGCACGCTCGACCGGGCCAGCCTGGCGGCGGGCGAGCTGCTGCGGCGCGACGCTCCGCACCTGGCGGACCTGGCTTGGCCGGACGGCGTCGATGCGTTGCTGGCCATCGACAAGCGCTGGAATCCGGAGCCGGAGGAGGACATTGCCGACGATGACAAGGTCACCATCCATCTGCTGGTGCCGGTGAAGTTCACGAAAAAAGGCGCGCCTGACGCCAGCGCCTTGCCGGCCTTGATCGAACGCAAGCTCAAAGGCAGCTGGAAAGTGTCGGCCTTGCCCGTCCCCGTCATCAGCTAGCGCGCACGTGGCCAGATCAAACCGGCCAGCTTGCAGCGATGTTATCCTGCCAATGCATCTTCCGCGTCCGCGCGCAACCTGTTCACGCATCGGTTTTTCATGACACAAAAAATTCTTCTCCTGAGCGTCTCGGCCGGCGCCGGCCACATGCGCGCGGCGCAAGCTATCGAGGCGTATGCGGCGCGCGATGGCGGCGGCCCAGCGGCGCTGGCCCTGCATCTCGACGTGATGGATTTCGTCACGCTCGCCTTCCGCAAGCTGTACACGGATTTGTATATCAAGCTGGTCAACAAGGCGCCCGCGCTGTGGGGCTATCTGTATCACGCCACCCACGATGCGCCGCGCGACGGCTCGATGCAGCGTCTGCGCCGCGCCGTCGAGCGCCTCAACACGCGCGCGCTGATGGCGCGGATCGCCGCTTTCCAGCCCGACGCCATCATTTGCACGCATTTCCTGCCGGCCGAATTGCTGTCGCGCGCATTGCGCCAGCAGCAGCTGGCTTGCCCCGTGTGGGTGCAGGTCACGGATTTCGACTTGCACCGCATGTGGGTGCACGAGCAGATGCAGGGCTATTTCGCCGCCACCGACGAAGTGGCGTTCCGCATGCGCCACGAAGGCATTCCCGCCGGGCGCATCCACGTGACGGGCATTCCCATCATGCCCGCGTTCGCGCAGGCGCCCGACCGCGTGTCGTGCGCGCAGGCGTTTGGCCTCGACCCGCGGCGCACGACGATCCTGCTGATGGGCGGCGGGGCGGGGCTGGGCAGCCTTGAAACGGTCGCCGCGCGCCTGCTGGCGCTGCCGGGCGACTTCCAGCTGATCGTGCTGGCGGGGAAAAACGCCACCGCGCTGGCGGCACTGCAGGTATTGGCCGGCCAGTATCCGGGTCGCTTGCTGGCGCAAGGCTTTACCAGCGAAGTCGAGCGCCTGATGGCGTGCGCCGACCTGGTGATCACCAAGCCGGGCGGGTTGACCACCTCGGAATGCCTGGCGCTGGGCTTGCCCATGATCGTCAACTCGCCGATTCCGGGGCAGGAAGAGCGCAATGCCGACTATCTGCTGGAGCAGGGCGTGGCCCTGAAGGCATTCGATGCCGTCACCCTGGAATACCGGGTGCGCCTGTTGCTCGAGCATCCCGAGCAGTTGCAATCGATGCGCGCAAAGGCGCTGGCCCTGGGCCGCCCGCGCGCCGCCCAGGACGTGCTGGCGCAGGTGCTGCGCGCCGGCGCCGTTCTTCAATAACCAGGAAACCATGATGCTGCATGTCGTACTGTTGACCCTCGCCCTGGGGCTTGCCGCCGCGCCGGCCGGGGCGCAACCATCGCCTCCACGCCATCCGGACTGGGCCACGCCGCTGCCGCAGGTGTCGAACCTGCACCAGGTCACGCCCGTCCTGTACCGCAGCGCCAGGCTGGATAGCGCCGACGTGGCCCAGCTGCAGGCGCTGGGCGTGAAGACGGTGATCAGCCTGCGCTCCTTCCACTCCGATACGCAGGTGCTGGAAGGCAGCGGCATCCGCGCCGTCCGCATCCCCATCAATACCTGGGCCATCCGCGACCGCCATGTGATCGACACCATGCGTGCCATCCGTGCCGCCGGACAGCAGGGTCCCGTGCTGCTGCATTGCCTGCACGGCGCCGACCGAACGGGCATGATGGCTGCCATGTACCGCATGCTGTACCAGGGCTGGCCGCGCGAAAAGGCGATCGACGAACTGAAAAACGGCGGCTACGGCTACCATGCCGTGTGGAAGAATATCGAAAGCTACCTCCAGCGCGTGAATGTCGACGAACTGCGCGCACGTATCGAGGCGCCGCAACCCTGATACCCCGCTGGCGCGCCACTTCAGGCATGATTGCGATTCCAGTCACGTTTTTCCGGAATCCGCATGGAACACCACAGCTTTCTCATCAACATACTGTTTTACCTGGTCGCCGCCATCATCATGGTGCCGCTGGCCAAGCGCCTGGGCATGGGCGCCGTGCTGGGTTACCTGGTGGCCGGCGTCGTCATCGGTCCCTGGGGCCTGGGCCTGATCAAGAATGTTGAGGTGATCCTCAGCTTTTCCGAATTCGGCGTGGTGCTGCTGCTGTTTTTAATTGGCCTGGAGCTGGAGCCGAAGCGCTTGTGGCTGCTGCGCCGTCCCATCTTTGGCTGGGGCGGGGCGCAGGTGGGCGTCGTCAGCGCGGGCTTGTGCGCCGTGGCCATGGCCTTTGGCGTGGACTGGCGCACGGCGCTGGTCGGCGCGCTGGGGCTGTCGCTGTCGTCGACGGCCATCGTGCTGGCCACCCTGGGCGAACGCAAGCTGATGAGCACGCCGGCCGGTTCCGCCGGCTTTTCCATTTTGCTGTTCCAGGATATCGCCGCCATTCCCATGATCGCTCTGGTGCCGCTGTTGGGCGGGCTGGTCACGCATAGTGGCGAACCGGGCTGGCTGCGCGTGGCAAAGCTGGCCGCCGTGCTGGCGGCCTTGGTGATCGGCGGTCGCTTCCTGGTGAATCCCATCCTGCGCTTCATCGCCAGGACGGACTTGCGTGAAATCTTCACGGCCTTCGCCCTGCTGCTGGTGATCGCCATCTGCGTGCTGATGGAATCGGTGGGCCTGTCGATGGCGCTGGGCACCTTCATGGCGGGCGTGCTGCTGGCCGACTCCGAATACCGCCATGAACTCATTTCCGACCTGGAGCCGTTCAAGGGACTGCTCCTGGGCCTGTTTTTCATCGCCGTGGGCATGTCCGTTGATTTCGGCGTGCTGCGCGCCCAGCCCTTGCTGATCCTGGCCCTGGTGGCGGGCCTGCTGGCGGTCAAGGTCGCCTTGCTGTACGTGCTGTCGAAGTTTGTCGACATTCCCCGCGGCCAGCAGCTGTTTTTTGCGCTGCTGCTGTCGCAAGGGGGCGAATTTGCCTTCGTCGTGTTTGCCGCCGCCGAGGCCGCGCACGTGTTTGCGCCGGAAACGGCCGCGTTGCTGGTCGTGGTGGTGACCCTGTCGATGGTGGCCACGCCCTTGCTGCTGCTGTTGCACGACAAATTTGTCGCGCCGCGCCTGCAAGGCGAGAAGAAGCGCCGCCCCGACGACCATATCGAGGCGCAGGACAATCCCATCGTCATCGCCGGTTTCGGCCGCTTCGGCCAGATCATCGGCCGCCTGCTGGCAGCCAACAAGATCGGCGTGACGGTGCTCGATCACGATCCGGACCAGATCGACCTGCTGCGCAAGTTCGGCTTCAAGGTGTTTTATGGCGACGCCACGCGCGTGGACCTGCTGGTGGCGGCCGGCATCGAGAAGGCCAGGGCGCTGGTGATCGCCATCGACAATGTGGACGACAGCCTGGCCCTGGTCGACGCCGTGCGCCTGCGCCTGCCGGAACTGACGATTCTGGCGCGTGCGCGCAACGTCACGCATTACTATGAATTGATGAAGCGGGGCGTGACGCTGATCGAACGCGAAACGTTCGCCGCGGCGCTGCTGCTGGGCGAGCAGACCTTGCAGCAGGTGGGCTTCAGCCCGGATCGGGCGCAGCGCGCGGCCGGCATCTTTGGCCGGCATAACCTGAAAACCCTGCTGGAAGTGGCGCCGCACTTCCAGGACCAGCAAAAAGTCATGTCCCTCACGCGCCAGGCGCGCGAGGAACTGGAAGACATGTTCGAGAGCGATGCGGCGGCGTTTGCCTCGGAGCAAGCGGGAGAACCGGGGTCAGACCCTCAACACCGTTAACGCGAAGGCTTGTGCTAACAATCGAGGGGGTCTGACCCCAGCATTATTTCCCCCGCTTCGCTTCAATCGCCTCGATCTGGTCCATGATGCCGTTCATGCGCGCCGCCAGCGCCTGGTAAGGTTTTGGCGAGGCCAGGTCGACGCCGGCCGCTTTCACCAGCTCATACGGATACGCGGAACCCCCGGAGCTGAGCATCTTCAGGTAGGCGGCCAGCGCGCCCGGCTCCTTGTCGAGGATGCGCTGCGCGAAATCCTGCGCCGCGGCGATTGAGGTGGCGTACTGGAACACATAGAAGCCGTGATAAAAATGCGGCACGTAGGCCCATTCCAGCGCGTAGGCGGGATCGATGGTCATGACACCTTGCGTCTCGCCATGGTAGCGCTTGAGGATGCCGGCATAGATAGCCGTGATCTCTTCGCCCGTCAGCGACTCTCCTTTATCCACCTTGCCGTGGATGGCCGCTTCGAATTCGGCGAACATGGCCTGGCGGAAGTAGGTGCCGCGCAGGTTTTCCAGCGCCGCGCCCAGGTACAGCAGGCGCTCGTCATCGTCCTTGGCCTGCTTCAGGCGCGCGTCGAGCAGCAGCGCCTCGTTCGTCGTCGAGGCGATTTCCGCGACAAAGATGCTGTACGGCGCATAGATCGATGGCTGCGCCTTGTTGGCCAGCACCGAGTGCATGGCGTGGCCCCATTCGTGCGTCAGG
The DNA here is from genome assembly GCF_030587265.1 of Janthinobacterium sp. SUN137. NCBI lineage: Bacteria > Pseudomonadati > Pseudomonadota > Betaproteobacteria > Burkholderiales > Oxalobacteraceae > Janthinobacterium > Janthinobacterium sp. SUN137. The sequence goes on from NZ_JAPWHZ010000004.1 coordinate 422,605, forward strand.
GTGCTGACGGCTTCGTAGTTGTCCGTGTAGTTGAGCAGCACGAACGGGTGCACGTCGTACGCGTCGCCATTCATGTAGGCGCCCGCCACCTTGCGCGGGCGCGGGTACACGTCCATCCAGCGCGCGTCCACGGCAGCGGTGAGGGCCTTGACGTAGTCCGGGCCCAGCGGCGCGACGGAATCGAGCATCATCTGCTTGCCGTCGGCCAGCGGGAAGGTGCGGTCGCTTTTCAGCAGCGGCGCATAGATGTCGTAATACGCGAGGTCCTTGACGCCCAGCATGCGCGCGCGCAGCTTGAAGTAGCGGTGCAAGGTGGGCAGATTGGCGTTGGTTTGCGCGATCAGGGTCTGGTAGACGGCGGGCGGCAGATGGTCGGCGTCGAGCGCGGCGCTTTGCGAGTCGGCATAGCGGCGCACTTTCGCATACGCGGCGTCCGTCTTCAGCTGGCCGTACAGGGTTTCGCCGAACGTGCGTTCATATTCCTTCCACTTGCCGAAGAAGGCGTCGAACACCAGCTTGCGGTCGGCGCGCTGGTCATCGCCCCGGTATTTCGTGTACGCCGCCTGGTCGAGACGTACTTCCTTGCCGTCCGACAGTTTCACGGTCGGCCACGGGATTTCCGCATTGGCCAGGGTGCGGTAGACGCTGGCGGCCGAGCTTGTTGCCAGGCCGAACTGGGCCACCAGTTGTTCGCCAGCCGCGTCGAGCGTGTGCGGCGCGCTGCGCAGCATGTTGCTCAATTGAAAACGGTATAGTTGCAAACCCTTGTCCTTCGCCAGCATGGCATCGATGCGCTTGCCGCCCAGGGCGAGGATTTCCGGCTGCAGGAAGGTCGTCGCCTGGGAGAAGTCGTTGCCCAGCAGGGCGGCGCGCTGGTTCAGCTGGTTGCCCTTGCTGTCGCCCGTATCCTGGTCGTAATACTGCGCCGCATAGGTGGTGAGCGTGTTGACGCGCTTGCGCGCCTCGGCGTACAGGTCCAGGCAGCTTTTCAGGCGGGCCGGCGACGCTTTCAACTGCCCCTTGCAGGCGCCCAGTTGCTGCAGCTGGGCCGACAGCTTTTTCGCGTCGGCGTCGAACGCGGCGTCGTTTTGATACAGCGCCGTCAGGTCCCAGCGGTCGGCCTGGCGGTCGGTGGGCGCAGCGGCAGGCGCGGCGAAGGCAGAGGAGAGGCCGAGAGCGAGCAGGGAAAACAGCAGGGGGCGCTTGAGCGCGGATGGCATCATGGTTCATTCCAGTGAGGTTGTCGGAAGAATGCGTGCTGACCGCCGTGCAGGGATGCGCGCGTGACGCACCGCGTACCGGCAGAGCTGACTACGGTACCTCAAATGGACGCGGGGGGAAAGAGGCGGAGGGAAGATACCGCGCGCCACCTGGACGGTGGCGGCGGAACAACAGGAGGTTTTTACAGAGGTTGCAGCGCGATGGTGCCGAACGTGGTCGGCGTCGAGCATGGCTCTTCATCGAAGGCGATGTCGCCCATGGGGTTGGCCACGCCGTCCGCCTTCAAATCCTTGAAGCCGAACAGTTTCGGGTCCATCAGGTGGGACGGCGCCACGTTCGACAGGGCCGAGAAGATGCTTTCCACGCGGCCGGGGAATTTCTTGTCCCATTCGCGCATCAAGCCCTTGATCTGCTTGCGCTGCAGGTTTTCCTGCGAACCGCACAGGTCGCATGGAATGATGGGGAAGCCCTTGACTTCTGCATAGCGCTGCGTGTCTTCTTCCTTCACGTAAGCCATCGGGCGGATGACGATGTGCTTGCCGTCGTCCGACTGCAGCTTGGCCGGCATGCCTTTCAGTTTTCCGCCGAAGAACATATTCAGGAAGAATGTTTCCAAAATATCATCTCGGTGGTGGCCCAGGGCGATCTTGTTGGCGCCCAGCTCGTCGGCCACGCGGTACAGGATGCCGCGGCGCAGGCGCGAGCACAGCGAGCAGGTCGTCTTGCCTTCCGGGATCAGGCGCTTGACGATGCTGTAGGTGTCCTGGTTTTCGATGTGAAAGGCGACGCCCAGTTCCGTCAGGTAGGCGGGCAGGATTTCCGGCGGGAAATTCGGCTGCTTCTGGTCCAGGTTGACGGCGACGATATCGAAGTGAATCGGCGCGCGTTCGCGCAAGGTCATCAAGATGTCCAGCAGCGCATAGCTATCCTTGCCGCCGGACAGGCAGACCATCACCTTGTCGCCGTCTTCGATCATGTTGAAGTCGCCGATGGCTTGTCCCACCAGGCGGCACAAGCGCTTGTGCAGCTTGTTGTTTTCCAGGGCGATCTTTTCCGCCTTCTTGCGCGCCAGTTTCTGCGCTTCGACATTGGCCGGCACTTCCACGGCGGCCGTCATCGTTTCCAGTACGGCGCTGTCATTCATGTTGTTCATGCTTCATCCTTGATCTTGAATACTTCCACGCCCACGCCTTCGCAGTCGGGATACACATCCGGTTTCATGCTCGATACGCGCGCGGCGCGCACGCGCGGGTGGGCCAGCATGGCGGCCAGCACGTCGTCAACCAGGCTTTCCTGCAGCTGCACGTGGCCTTGCGCCATGCGTTTGGCGATGGTTTCGCGCATGAAGTCGTAGTCGACCACTTCTTCCAGTTGGTCATCCTTCGGCGTCGACAGGGCCAGGGGGATGTACAGGTCGACGTTGATGAGGACGCGCTGCTCGCCCTTTTTCTCGAAGTCGTAGACGCCGATGTTGATGAGGACTTCGTAATTGCGCAGGAACAGGCGGCGGCAATCGGCCAGGCGAGGGTGGGACAGGGCGGACGACATAGTTTTACCTTTTAGGGAATGCTGGAGTGCTGGTTGTTTGGTAGGGCTGCTGATTATTTGGTCAAAAACATGACGTCGCGCGGCAAGCCGATCAAATGCTGGCCGCCATCGACCAGCAGGGTCGTGCCCGTCAGCGCGCGCGCGCCGGCCACGTAGCAGACGCTGTCGGCCACATCCTCGGGCGTGCTGGAGCGTCCCAGCGGCGTGTTTTCATGCGCCTTGGCAAAGTTCGCTTCCGTCTGCTCGCCGGAGACCATGGTGATGCCGGGGGCAATGCCCACCACGCGCACTTTCGGCGCCAGCGCCTGGGCCAGCATGGTGGTCGCCGACAGCAGCGCCGCCTTGGACAGGGTGTACGACAAAAAATCAGGATTGAGATTGTACAGTTTTTGGTCCAGCAAGTTGATGACCACGGCTTGCCCGCCTGCCGGGGTGGCCTGGTACAGGGCTTGCGCCAGCAGAATGGGAGCGGCCAGGTTGGCGTGCATGTGGGCGTCGAGCGCGGCGACGGAAAAATCGCCCGCATTGTCGTATGCAAACAACGATGCGTTGTTGACCACGCAAGTAACCGGCCCCAGCGCCGCCTGTGCCTGCGGCAACAGCTGGCGTACGGCCTCTTCCTGCGCCAGGTCGCAGGGGAACGCTTGCGCGCGGCGGCCCAGCGCGGTGATTTCCTCCACCAGGCTGAGCGCCTCGTCGCGCGAATCGCGGTAATGCACGGCGATATCCCAGCCGTCGCGCGCCAGGCCCAGCGCGATGGCGCGGCCGATGCGCCGCGCCGCGCCCGTGACGAGGGCGACGCGGGGTGTGCTGTCGAATGGCGTTGTCGTTGCTTCTGTCATGTCTTTGCTATGGTTGAGATATTCGGTGGACGCCACACTGGCGGCATGCGCCGCCGATTCGCTACAATGCGGGAATGTCTCTTCCCGCACCCGATAGCGACGCGCTGGCCGCGTCCCATGCCTTGCAGCACCAGATTGCCGCCGAAATCGCGCGCAATGACGGCGCCATTCCCTTTGTCCGCTTCATGGAGCTGGCGCTGTATGCGCCTGACCTCGGCTATTACAGCGGCGGCGCCGCCAAGCTGGGCAAAGATGGCGATTTTACAACCTCGCCGGAGATTTCGCCCCTGTTCGGCGCCACGTTGGCCCATGTGGCAGCCGCTATTATGGCGCAAACGGCCCCGCGCATCCTCGAATTCGGCGCCGGCACGGGCAAGCTGGCCTGCGATATCCTGACGGAAGCGGCGAATGCCGGCATCCATGTCGAACAGTATGCGATCGTCGAATTGTCCGGCGAATTGCGCGCGCGCCAGGAGCTGGCGCTGGCAGCCTTCCCGCAAGTGGTGTGGCTCGACGGCTTTCCCGACAGTTTCGAGGGTGCCGTGTTCGGCAATGAAGTGCTGGACGCCATGCCCGTCAACCTGATCAGCAAGACGCCCGCCGGCTGGTGCGAACTCGACGTCAGCATCGCCGACGGCCAGTTCGTGTTTGTCGAACGGCCCGCTGGCGCCGACGTGGCTGCGCAGATCGCCGCCCAGGTGCCCGAGGCGGATGCCTTGCCGGTCGGCTATGTCACGGAAATTCATGGCGTCGCCTGCGGTTTCATGCGCTCGCTGGCGCGCATGCTGACCAATGGCAAGGGCGGCGCGGCCGTGCTGTTCGACTATGGTTTCCCTGCGCATGAGTATTACCTGGACTTGCGCGCCACGGGCACCCTGATGTGCCATTACCGCCATCACGCCCACGCGGAACCATTTTATCTGCCCGGCTTGCAGGACATCACGGCCCACGTGGATTTTACGGCGATGGCGGTGGCGGCGCAGGAGGCGGGCCTCGATGTGCTCGCTTACATGAACCAGGCATCCTTCCTGCTGGGCGCGGGTCTCGGCGACTTGCTGCTGCGCACCGATCCGGAGCAGGTCAAGACCTATTTGCCGCAAGCGAGCGCCGTGCAAAAGCTGGTGTCGCCCGCCGAGATGGGGGAATTGTTCAAGGTGCTGGTAGTGGGGCACCGCGTGGAGTTGCCGGAAGCGCTGTTGTCCAGCGACCGCAGTCACCGCTTGTAAGCGCCTGCAATATCAAGGCAGGGCAGTATCGCCCTGCAATTTCCTGTCCGCCGGTGGTTATTATCTTGTCATATCGTATATGATGACCGACACAGCACGGTTCCATCCTGCAAGAACCCGTCGCCGCGCACCGATTTCAAGATAGAACGATGGGAAAGATACATACACACTATGACAACCTGAAGGTGGCGCGCCTGGCGCCGCAGGAAGTCATACGTGCCGCGTACAAAGCCCTCAGCCAGAAATACCACCCGGACAAGAATCCCGGCGACGAAAAGGCCGCCCGCATCATGGCGATCCTCAACAGCGCCTATGGCACCTTGTCTGATCCACAACGCCGCAAGGAACACGACGAGTGGATCGCCGCCGAGGAGTGGGAAATCGAATGGCTGGAAAGCACCCACCAGGAAGAAGGCAAGAGCCGCGATGGCCGCGCGAAAGGCCATGCCCAGCCGCATGAACACGCCTGGGCGCAGGATGTGCCGCCGCCGAAGGGCAAGCCGCGGCGCGGCCTGCAACCTGTCTGGCGCAACTGGCGCTGGTGGCTGAGTTTGTTTATCTGCCTGTTGCTGGGCTGGCTGGGTGCCTTGCTGATGCTCGACACGTCGCAGCCCGTGCCTGCCGCGCTGGCGTCGGCCTGGAGCGGCCTGGCCCGCGACGGCGCCAAGCCCCATGCGGAAGCGGCCACGCCGGCGGCCGGTGCCGTGTCGTCGTCGAAAGGCGAGGCGGTGGCAGTCGACAGCTGGGCCGTGGGCAAGCCGTATGCGCCCGAGCCGCCGCAAGCGAAGACGCCGGAGATCCGCGTGCTGGCCGTGTCCCAGCTGAGTTTGAAAGGCATCCAGCCCGCCTGCGATGGGGCAGGCAAGGCCGAGTCCCCATCGCTGGTGGCGCCGAATGGCGAACCCTGGCCGGCCCATTCCGGCTATGTCGATGGATTCCCGATCGGTAACAAGGGCGATGAGCTTGCCGTGAGCATCGACAACAGCAGTAATGCCGCGCCCGTGTTCGTCAAGCTGTTTGACACGGAGCGGCGCTCGAACGTGCGCTACCTGTACATCCTCGCGTACGACAAGCTGCTGGTGGAGCAGCTCAGCGCGGGCAAGTATGAAGTGCGCTACCAGGCCGTCGGGCCGGGCCAGGATAGTTGTGGCGGCGCCACGCGCAGCGGTGCCTCGGCGCCGGCGTCGTCGCCGTCCGCCAGCGAAGGCGGTACGCAGAATCCTGTTGTAAGCAGCATCTAATCTGATTATGCTTGATATGCGTCAACGCAGCGTCCACATCGAACTTATCCATTAGGAGTATTCATGACCGACCTCAAGGCCGATGCAGATGATAACTGGCTGCTCGACGAAGATGAGCCGGTGGCCAGTCCTGCCGGGCTGGCCGCGCCCGACCAGCGCCTGTGGCGTGTCCTGATCGTCGATGATGACGTCGACGTGCATGCGGTCACGCGGCTGGCGCTACGCAATGTCAGTTTCAAGGGCCGCGAACTGGAACTGTTTTCCGCCTACAGCGGCCGCGAGGCGTACGACATCCTGCGCGACACGCCCGATATCGCGCTGGTGCTGCTCGACGTGGTGATGGAAACGGATGACGCCGGCCTGATCCTCGCCAAGCGCATCCGCGCCGACCTGAACAATTCCATCGTGCGCGTCGTGCTGCGCACGGGCCAGCCGGGCCAGGCGCCCGAGCAGCGCGTCATCATCGAATACGACATCAACGATTACAAGGCCAAGACGGAACTGACGACGCAAAAGTTGTTTACCACCGTCATCTCGGCCCTGCGCGCCTACGAGAGCCTGATGATGCTCGAACGCAGCCGCATCGGCCTGGGCAAGATCCTCGCCGGCGCCACCAATCTGTATCAGATCCATTCCCTGCGCGAATTCGCTTCCGGCGTGCTGAACCAGGTCAGCGCCATCCTCGACGTGGGCGCCGACGGCGTGCTGTGCCTGATGCAGGGCGGCGCCGGACGGCCCGAGGTGGTGGCCGCCACGGGCACGTATGCCGTGCTGGCCGAGTCCGAAGCGATGCCGGCCGACCATGCCCTCACGTCCACCATCGACAAGGCGTTCGCGGAAAAGCGCAGCCAGTTCGAGCATCCGGCCAATGTGCTGTTCATCCACACGGAAGGCAACCGCGAGCTGGCCATCTCCGTCACGCCGCCGTGGCCGCTGGCGCAGATCCAGCGCGATCTGCTGGAAGTGTTTTGCCAGCGTATCGCCGCCGCCTTCGACAACCTGTACATGTTCGGCCAGCTGCGCAAGGCGCAGGAGGCGACCGTGGTGGCGCTGGCCGACCTGGCCGAGTTCCGCGACAGCGACACGGGCGGCCACGTGCGGCGGGTGCAGCTGTTGTCCGACGCCATCGCCCGGCGCATGCAGCAACGCGGCGTGTATGCCGACGAGCTGACCCCGCAGCTGCTCGACATGATCGGCCTGGCCAGCATCCTGCACGACGTGGGCAAGGTGGCCACGCCGGATGCCGTGCTGCTCAAGCCCGGCAAGCATACGGACGAGGAGCGGGCGCAGATGCAGCTGCACGCCAGCGTCGGACGCACCATCCTCGAGCGGGCCGCCAACATGGTCGACGGCGTCAGCTACCTCACGTATGGCGCGCAGATCGCCGGCGGCCACCACGAACACTTCGATGGCGCCGGTTATCCGAATGGCTTGAAAGGGCGCAACATTCCCGTGGCCGCGCGCATCGTTGCCGTGGTCGACGTTTTCGACGCCTTGCTGCACGAGCGGCCCTACAAGGAGCCGTGGCCGTATCCGCAGGTGCGCGAATACATCGAACAGCGCAGCGGCAGCCAGTTCGATCCGGAAGTGGTGACGGCGCTGCTGGAACTGATCGACCATGAGCCGCAACTGTGGCATCCGGAGCGCGCCGTCGCTTGAGCAGCAACGTCGTCGGCATTTTTCGGCACGTCGCCATTCCCTTGCGCGCGGCGCCGTCATATACTCGGCAGCCTCATGCTGGCTGGCGCCACGCACCAGTGTGGCGCGCCGCGGAGTTTTCGGACATCACGACATGAAAGAACTCAAGGGCCTTAGCGCACTGATCATCGAGCCGCATCCGGGCATGCGCGCCAGCCTGCACAATATGCTCAACCTGTGCGGCCTGGCGAAGATCGATGACGCGGCCAGCTCGGGCCAGGCGATTCGCATGCTGGGCAGCAAATCGTATGATTTGATCCTGTGCGAGTACGATCTCGATGGCGGGCAGGATGGCCAGCAGATGCTGGAAGACTTGCGCCACCACAAATTGATGCACGCGTCGACCATGTTTTTTATGGTCACGGGCGAAGGCAGCTTCGCCAAGGTGGTCAGCGCCGTCGAGCTGTTGCCCACCGATTACATCCTGAAACCCTTTACCGCTGACAACATGCTCGAGCGCATCGGCCGCGCGCTGGACAAGCGCAATGCCTTCGTGCCCGTGTACGAGCTGATCGACGTGGGCAATGAGCGCGCGGCGATTGCCGCCTGCGCGGAGGGCGCCAGCCTGTATCCCCGTTACGCCACTGATTTTCTGCGCTTGCGCGCGGAATTGCACCTGTTGCTGGGCGAAGCGGCCGACGCCGAGCCGATCTACGCGGGCCTGTACGCAGCCAAGTCCATCGGCTGGGCGCGCCTGGGGCAGGCCAAGACGCAGTTCCTGCTGGGCGAGTATGAAGCGGCGCAAGGCACCCTGGAGGGATTGCTGGAAAACAACAAGCGTTTTCTCGACGCGTATGACTGGCTGGCGCGCACGCATCTGGCGCAAGGCAAGCCGGAGCTGGCGCAGGCCGCCCTGAGCGAAGCAGTGGCCCTGTCGCCGCACGCCGTGCGCCGCTTGCGCCGCCTGGGCGAGGCGGCCCTGGCGGCCGACGATATCGAGATGGCGGAAAAATCCCTGAAGCTGGTCGTCAGCAAGGCCAAGTATTCGGAATTCCGCGACCCGGAAGACCACGTGCGCCTGGTGCAGACCCTGGTGCGCAAGGGCGACCCGCTGCAGGTGGGCGCCGTGATCCGCGACCTCGACAAGTCGATGGGCGGGCAAAAGAATGCAGAACTGTGCAGTGCGCTGTGCAGCGCCATGCTGCATGCGCATACGGGCAACGAGGAGCGCCTGCAGCAATCGCTCGACGCGGCGCTGGCCGCCAACCGCCACAGCGTGGGCGGTTCGAACATGCTGAAAACCGAACTGGCGCGCCACTGCCTGGCGCATGGGCGCGAAGATGGCGCCGCTGAGGTGATGCGCGAAGTGATGCGCAACGCGCCCGACAGCGCGGCCATGACGCGCGCCATGGCCGTGTTCGAGCATGCCGGGCGCGAAGAGCTGGCCAAGGCGCTGGCACGGCAAAGCCGCCAGGAAGTGGCCGACATGGTGGCGGCCGGCGCCGCCAGGGCGGGCGAGGGCGATTTCCGTGGCGCCGTCGATCTGATGGGCGAAGCCGTCACGCGCCTGCCCGATAATCCGCAAGTGGTGTTCAATGCGGCCGTGGCCGTGCTGAAGTGCCTGGAACACGAAGGCTGGGATGAGCGCATGGGACAGCAGGCGCTGACGTTTATCGCCGGCGTGCGCCGCCTGGACCCGCGCAATCCCAAATTGCCCGTGCTGTCGGGCCTGCATCAGCAGTTGTTGCGTAAATATAAGCCCCTCGGCAACTCCTGGATGCATCCGCCTGACGCCCGGTAAAAGAGAGAAATGACGGGAAAATGCGGCTTCCCGGCAGGGGGGATAAAAAAAATCCAAAAAAAGCAGACTTTTTCGCGCCAACCCTTGCACATTCTCAAATCGGGAGCTTATAATCACGCCCCGAAGCAGCCAACTTCTTCTTTATAAGCAAATGCAGCAGTCAGGCATCAGCAAATAAGGTTGACAGTTGTGAGTAGATGCTTCATACTCTGCGGTTCCCGCGGAGGGGTGGCCGAGTGGTTAAAGGCGACAGACTGTAAATCTGTTCTCTATGAGTACGCTGGTTCGAATCCAGCCCCCTCCACCAAGTTTTTGCAAGGAAAACTGGGTAGTAGTAAAAGTAAGTGAAGATAAAGTGAACGATACCTCGCGGGTGTAGCTCAATGGTAGAGCAGAAGCCTTCCAAGCTTACGACGAGGGTTCGATTCCCTTCACCCGCTCCAGTTTCCGTTCAGATGCTTGATGCATCGCATGCAACAAATTACAGCCCTTGTAGCTCAGTGGTAGAGCACTCCCTTGGTAAGGGAGAGGCCACGTGTTCGATCCACGTCAAGGGCACCAGAATTCGCAGCAGGCAGCACAGAAGCAATTCAAACCAGACCGTCGGGCGTGTGCCTGAGCAATCTAATCAAATCATTAGGAGTTCAAAATGGCAAAAGGTAAATTCGAACGGACCAAGCCGCACGTCAACGTCGGCACCATCGGCCACGTCGACCACGGTAAAACCACGCTGACCGCTGCAATCGCAACGGTTCTGTCGAAGAAATTCGGCGGCGAAGCTAAAGCATACGACCAGATCGATGCAGCTCCAGAAGAAAAAGCGCGCGGTATCACGATTAACACCGCCCACGTCGAGTATGAAACGGAAACGCGTCACTACGCGCACGTTGACTGCCCAGGCCACGCCGATTACATCAAAAACATGATTACCGGTGCTGCCCAGATGGACGGCGCGATCCTGGTGTGCTCCGCAGCTGACGGCCCAATGCCACAGACCCGCGAACACATCCTGCTGGCCCGCCAAGTTGGCGTTCCATACATCATCGTGTTCCTGAACAAGTGCGACCTGGTCGACGACGCAGAGCTGCTGGAACTGGTTGAAATGGAAGTGCGCGAGCTGTTGTCGAAGTACGAATTCCCAGGCGACGACCTGCCAATCATCAAGGGTTCGGCACGTATGGCGCTGGAAGGCAAAGAAGGCGAAATGGGCGTTGACGCAGTGCTGCGTCTGGCCGATGCGCTGGATGCTTACATCCCAACGCCAGAGCGCGCTGTTGACGGTGCCTTCCTGATGCCAGTAGAAGACGTGTTCTCGATCTCGGGTCGCGGTACCGTTGTGACCGGTCGTATCGAGCGCGGTATTGTTAAAGTCGGCGAAGAGATCGAAATCGTTGGTATCACCGATACCGTCAAAACGACTTGCACCGGCGTGGAAATGTTCCGCAAGCTGCTGGACCAAGGTCAAGCAGGCGACAACGTTGGTCTGCTGCTGCGCGGCACCAAGCGTGAAGACGTGCAACGTGGTCAAGTTCTGGCAAAACCAGGCTCGATCAAGCCGCATGCTCACTTCACCGGCGAGATCTATGTTCTGTCGAAAGACGAAGGCGGCCGTCATACGCCATTCTTCAACAACTATCGTCCACAGTTCTACTTCCGCACGACGGACGTAACCGGTTCGATCGAGTTGCCAGCAGACAAAGAAATGGTCATGCCAGGCGATAACGTGTCGATCACCGTCAAGCTGATCAACCCGATCGCGATGGAAGAAGGTCTGCGCTTCGCTATCCGCGAAGGCGGCCGTACCGTCGGCGCCGGCGTGGTTGCAAAAATCATCGCATAAGGAAATGTTATGCTTCCACCCGGGGCGTCCTGGGTGGTAGAATAGCACTCCTCGAAAGTTTTACGTAGGGACGTAGCTCAATTGGCAGAGCGTCGGTCTCCAAAACCGAAGGTTGGGGGTTCGATGCCCTCCGTCCCTGCCACCGTCAAGGTGCAGGGCACCGAAAGTAGAAAAATGTCAAATCAATCCGTGCAAACCGTTAGCACGTCGAGTGACAAGATAAAAGTCGCGCTGGCAATAGTGGCTGCGATTGCAGGAGTAGTCGGGTTTTATTACCTGGCAGGCCAACCAGCTCTGGTGCGTGCAAGCGCGCTTGTGGCTGGTTTGGTTATTGCTGTTGCGCTCTTGTATGTCTCGACGACCGGCCGTGAATTTCTCAATTTCGCCAAAGAAGCTGTGCGCGAAACCAAGAAAGTCGTTTGGCCTACCCGCAAAGAAGCCACGCAGATTACTGCGATCGTGTTTGCCTTTGTGCTGGTCATGGCGATTTTCCTGTGGGGCACGGATAAATTGCTCGAGTTTTTGTTGTATGACGTAATTCTGGGTTGGAAAAAATAATGAGCGAAAATGTGCATGATGAAGCGGCGAACGAGTCCGTTCCGGGCGACGCTCCGGTAGCGGACACTGGTGCAGCGCTGAGCGTGCCAGTGAGCAGCAAGCGCTGGTATGTCGTGCATGCTTATTCCGGCATGGAAAAAAGCGTCATGCGCGCACTGACCGAGCGCATCGAGCGCGCGGGCATGCAAGACCAGTTCGGCCAGATCCTGGTGCCGATCGAAGAAGTGGTCGAAGTCAAGAATGGTGTCAAGTCCGTCACCGAACGTCGTTTCTATCCTGGCTATGTGCTGGTTGAAATGGAAATGACGGACGAAAGTTGGCACTTGGTCAAGAACACCAGCAAGGTTACCGGTTTCATTGGTGGCAAGTCGAACAAGCCGACGCCGATCTCCGCGCGCGAAATCGACGGCATCATGAAGCAGATGCAAGAGGGTGTTGAAAAGCCCCGTCCGAAAACCTTGTACGAAGTGGGCGAGCAAGTCCGCATCAAGGATGGTCCGTTTACCGACTTCAACGGCAATGTCGAAGAGGTCAACTACGAGAAATCCAAAGTGCGCGTCTCGGTCACCATTTTCGGTCGCGCTACTCCGGTAGAACTCGAATTCGGCCAGGTCGAAAAAGTCTAAGTATTATCAAGCGCCACCAGGAGCGTCGCGGCAGTCTCAGCGAAATCCGGTCAGAGGAGCCCCGCCAGGATAGGATCGGCGGGGCGCTACTACTCAATCCAAGATAGGAGCCATCATGGCAAAGAAAATCATTGGTTTTATCAAGCTGCAAGTGCCAGCTGGTAAAGCAAACCCATCCCCACCAATCGGTCCAGCTCTGGGTCAACGTGGTCTGAACATCATGGAATTCTGCAAGGCCTTCAATGCACAGACCCAAGGTCTGGAGCCAGGCATGCCGATTCCAGTCGTGATCACCGCATTTGCGGACAAGTCCTTCACGTTCGTGATGAAGACGCCTCCAGCAACCTACCTGATCAAAAAAGCTGCTGCGATCACCAAAGGTTCGCCGAAGCCACATACCGACAAAGTCGGTACGCTGACCCGCGCACAAGCTGAAGAAATCGCTAAATTGAAAACCCCTGATCTGACCGCTGCCGACATGGATGCTGCTGTACGCACCATCGCTGGTTCCGCTCGTTCGATTGGTATCACGGTGGAAGGTGTTGTATAATGGCTAAGTTATCCAAACGTATCAAGGCTTTGAAAGCCAAAGTCGACCGTACCAAAGTGTACGCTTTCGACAACGCTGTCGCTCTGATCAAAGAGTGCGCAACGGCCAAGTTCAATGAATCGATCGACGTATCGGTACAACTGGGTGTTGATCCTAAGAAATCCGACCAAGTGGTGCGCGGCTCCGTCGTGCTGCCAGCTGGCACCGGCAAAACCGTACGCGTGGCAGTATTCGCGTCGGGCGAAAAAGCTGAAGCTGCTAAAGCAGCTGGCGCCGACATCGTTGGTATGGAAGACCTGGCTGAGCAGATCAAAGCCGGCGACATGCCTTTCGATATCGTTATCGCTTCGCCAGATACCATGCGTATCGTTGGTACCCTGGGTCAGATCCTGGGCCCACGCGGCATGATGCCTAACCCGAAAGTTGGCACTGTTACTCCTGACGTCGCTACCGCCGTGAAAAACGCGAAAGCCGGTCAAGTTCAGTACCGTACCGACAAATCCGGTATCATCCACGCTACCATCGGCCGTAAATCGTTCGCTGACGCAGATCTGAAGTCGAATCTGGTCGCACTGATCGACGCACTGAACAAAGCCAAGCCAGCATCGAGCAAAGGCGTGTACCTGCGCAAAGTTTCGCTGTCGTCGACCATGGGCGCTGGCGTCCGTGTTGACCAGGCTAGCCTGGCAGCTTAAGTAACAGAATCAAGTCCTGTAGCGCCTTCGGGCGCTGCGGGCGCATCTTTGGGCTGTCTGCCCGGTGTTCGCACCAGGCAGGCAGACAATCAAAGACCGTTGGGCCGACTGCGATCGCACATGCAGAAGGTTAATAGGCTTGCCGGCAACGGCAAGTGCCCAACGCAGATGGTGTACCCGAACAAGTTTTGTAGTCCTCATGCTGCGTGAATCCATCCGCTCAGTTTAGTACTTCTTGACTTCGGACGCCGTGTTCGAACCGATGCAAGGCGCTCAACCACTCGGTTGTGATTGCCGAACATCATTTAAGGAGGTTGACCGTGAGTCTCAATCTGAATGACAAAAAGGCCGTCGTCGCCGAAGTTTCCGCACAAGTAGCAAATGCGCAAACGATCGTCGTGGCCGAATATCGTGGCATCCAGGTTGGTCACTTGACGCAACTGCGTGCTAAAGCGCGTGCCCAAGGCGTGTACCTGCGTGTGTTGAAAAACACTCTGGCTCGTCGCTCCGTTGAAGGTACCGCATTCGCCAGCCTGGCAGATGCCATGACCGGCCCGTTGATCTACTCGATCTCGGCCGATGCCGTTGCAGCAGCTAAAGTCATCGCTGACTTCGCTAAAACCAACGACAAACTGGTCATCAAAGCAGGTAACTACGCAGGCAAGCCGCTGGATACAGCTGCTGTCACCGCGTTGGCGAGCATTCCTAGCCGTGAAGTCCTCATTTCGCAGTTGTTGGGCGTTATGCTGGCTCCGGTTTCGGGCTTTGCACGTGGTCTGGCTGCCCTGGCAGCGAAAAAAGGCGAAGGCGCCGAAGCTCCTGCAGAAGCAGCAGCAGAAGAAGCCCCAGCAGCCGCTTAATTGCGCGCGCTTTTTTCTCTCAGTACCAATCTGATGTAACTAACGTAATAAATTTAGGAGTTTCAAAATGGCAATTAGCAAAGACGATATCCTGGAAGCAGTTAGCGCCATGTCCGTAATGGACCTGAACGACCTGGTTAAAGCATTCGAAGAAAAATTCGGCGTGTCCGCAGCAGCGATGGCTTCGGCCGGTCCTGCAGCAGGCCCAGCAGCTGCTGCTGAAGAACAAACCGAGTTCAACGTTGTTCTGGACACCTTCGGCGCAAACAAAGTTGGCGTCATTAAAGCAGTTCGCGAAATCACCGGCCTGGGCTTGAAAGAAGCTAAAGACCTGGTCGATGGCGCACCAAAAACTGTGAAAGAAGCAGTGTCGAAAGCTGATGCTGAAGCAGCAGTTAAGAAACTGGTAGAAGCCGGCGCAACCGCTTCGATGAAGTAATATCTGTACCGGCGTCAGTTAGCGCCCGAGTCAAAGTCTGAGGTTTCCCCTCGCAAGGGGGGAAATCCGACTTTGGCTCCTTTGTCGTCTGTATCGTATTTGTAGCAGCAGTTTTGTTCGATTCAAGCCGGAAAGCAGAGCCTTGAGGTTTCGTCTGTGTCACACGCAGCGGTGCAAACGAACACTTGCAAAACCTGAATTTTCTATCCTTTCTGTCACTCACGGAGTGTCCATGCACTACTCATTTACTGAGAAGAAACGCATTCGCAAATCATTCGCGAAGCGCGCCAACGTTCACCACGTTCCGTTCCTGCTGGCGACCCAGCTCGAGTCTTATCATAGTTTCTTGCAAGAGGACATAGCACCGTCCGGCCGCAAGAATGATGGCCTGCAGTCGGCTTTCACTTCGATTTTCCCTATCGTTTCGCACAATGGTTTTGCGCGTCTCGAATTCTTGTCGTACGTTCTGGGCGATCCTGCCTTTGACGTCAAAGAATGTCAACAACGTGGCCTGACGTTCGCGTCGCCGCTGCGCGCGAAAGTGCGCCTGGTGATCCTGGACAAGGAATCGCCAACCAAGCCTGTCGTCAAGGAAATGAAAGAACAGGAAGTCTACATGGGCGAATTGCCGCTCATGACGACCACCGGTTCGTTCGTCATCAACGGCACGGAGCGGGTTATCGTTTCCCAGCTGCACCGTTCGCCTGGCGTGTTCTTCGAGCACGACCGCGGCAAGACCCACTCGTCGGGCAAGCTGCTTTTCTCCGCGCGTATCATTCCTTACCGCGGTTCGTGGCTGGACTTCGAGTTCGACCCGAAAGACATCCTGTTCTTCCGCGTCGACCGCCGCCGCAAGATGCCAGTGACGATCCTGCTCAAAGCCATCGGCATGTCGCATGAGCAAATCCTGGCGAATTTCTTCGTCTTCGACAATTTCAACCTGCGCTCCGAAGGCGCGGAAATGGAATTCGTCTCCGAACGTCTGCGCGGCGAAGTGGCGCGCTTTGACATCGTCGACAAGTCGGGCAAGACCCTGGTGCTGAAAGACAAGCGTATCAACGCGAAACACGTGCGTGATATCGAAGCTGCCGGCATCAAGCATATTTCCGTACCGGAAGACTACCTGCTGGGCCGCGTATTGGCGAAGAATATCGTCGATGGCGACACCGGCGAAGTCGTCGCGTCCGCGAACGATGAGCTGACCGAAGACTTGCTGGGTCGCTTGCGCGATGCCAACATTTCCGAAATCCAGACCTTGTACACCAACGACCTGGATCAGGGCGCCTACATCTCGCAAACCCTGCGTATCGACGACACCGCCGATCAGATGGCTGCGAAAGTGGCGATCTACCGCATGATGCGTCCAGGCGAACCGCCAACGGAAGATTCCGTTGAAGCGCTGTTCAATGGCCTGTTCTACAACTCGGACCGCTACGACCTGTCGGCCGTTGGCCGCATGAAGTTCAACCGCCGCATTGGCCGCGATGAACTGACGGGCGCCATGACCCTGTCGAACGAAGACGTGCTGGCCGTGATCAAGATCCTGGTGGAACTGCGCAATGGCCGCGGCGAAGTCGATGATATCGATCACCTGGGTAACCGTCGCGTACGTTGCGTGGGCGAACTGGCCGAGAATCAATTCCGCGCCGGCCTGGTGCGTGTTGAACGCGCCGTCAAGGAACGCCTCGGCCAAGCCGAAGCGGACAACCTGATGCCGCACGACCTGATCAACTCGAAGCCGATTTCGGCCGCGATTCGCGAGTTCTTCGGTTCGTCCCAGCTGTCGCAGTTCATGGACCAAACCAATCCTCTGTCGGAAATTACCCACAAGCGCCGCGTATCGGCTCTGGGACCCGGCGGTCTGACACGCGAACGCGCCGGCTTTGAAGTGCGCGACGTGCATCCGACCCACTACGGCCGCGTCTGCCCGATCGAGACACCGGAAGGTCCGAACATTGGTCTGATCAACTCGCTGGCTCTGTATGCCCGCCTGAATGAATACGGCTTCCTGGAAACCCCGTACCGCAAGGTCGAAGGTTCCAAGATTACCGATCAGATCGACTACCTGTCCGCCATCGAAGAAGGCCGCTACATCATCGCTCAGGCGAATGCGACCATCAACGACGAAGGCATGCTGTCCGATGAACTGGTCTCGGCCCGTGAAGCCGGCGAAACCATTCTGGTCTCTCCAGAGCGCATCCAGTACATGGACGTGGCGCCAGGCCAGATCGTTTCCGTCGCTGCCTCGCTGATCCCGTTCCTCGAACACGATGATGCGAACCGTGCATTGATGGGCGCCAACATGCAACGCCAGGCTGTGCCTTGCTTGCGTCCGGAAAAAGCGCTGGTCGGTACCGGTATCGAACGCACCGTTGCGGTCGACTCGGGCACCACCGTGCAAGCGCTGCGTGGCGGTATCGTCGATTACATCGATGCGGGCCGTGTCGTGATTCGCGTTAACGATGACGAAGCAACCGCTGGTGAAGTGGGCGTCGACATCTACAACCTGATCAAGTACACCCGTTCGAACCAGAACACCAACATCAACCAGCGTCCTATCGTGCAAGTGGGCGACCGTGTTGCCAAGCGCGACGTGATCGCCGACGGCGCATCGACCGACCTGGGTGAATTGGCGCTGGGCCAGAACATGACCGTGGCTTTCATGCCATGGAATGGTCTGAACTTCGAAGATTCGATCCTGATCTCGGAAAACGTCGTCAAGGACGACCGCTACACCTCGATTCACATCGAAGAGTTGTCGGTTGTTGCCCGTGACACGAAACTGGGCGCGGAAGAAATTACGCGCGACATCTCGAACCTGGCTGAAAACCAGCTGGCTCGTCTGGATGAGTCCGGTATCGTCTACATCGGCGCGGAAGTACAAGCCGGCGACACCCTGGTCGGTAAGGTAACGCCTAAAGGCGAAACCCAGCTGACCCCGGAAGAGAAGCTGCTGCGCGCGATTTTCGGCGAAAAAGCGTCGGACGTGAAAGATACCTCGCTGCGCGTGCCTTCGGGCATGATCGGTACCGTGATCGACGTGCAAGTCTTCACCCGTGAAGGCATCGTGCGCGACAAGCGTGCCCAGCAAATTATCGATGACGAACTGAAACGTTTCCGTCTGGACTTGAACGACCAGATGCGTATCGTTGAAGGCGATGCCTTCCAGCGTCTGGAAAAAATGCTGATCGGCAAAGTTGTCAACGGCGGCCCTAAAAAGCTGGCCAAAGGCGCCAAGATCACCAAGGAATACCTGGCCGATCTGGACAAATACCACTGGTTCGACATCCGCCCTGCGGACGACGATGCAGCGGTAGCGCTGGAAGCGATCAAGGAATCGATCAACGAGAAGCGTCACCAGTTCGATCTGGCCTTCGAAGAGAAGCGCAAGAAACTGACGCAAGGCGATGAGCTGCAACCAGGCGTGCAAAAAATGGTCAAGGTGTACCTGGCCGTGAAACGCCGTCTGCAGTCGGGCGACAAGATGGCAGGTCGCCACGGTAACAAGGGTGTGGTTTCCCGTATTGTTCCTGTGGAAGATATGCCATACATGGCCGACGGCACGCCAGCCGACGTTGTGCTGAACCCGCTGGGCGTTCCTTCACGGATGAACGTTGGTCAGATTCTCGAGACTCACTTGGGTTGGGCTGCCAAGGGTCTGGGTATCCGCATCGGCGAAATGCTGAAGGCGCAAACCAAGGTCGAGCAAGTGCGCAAGTACCTGACGACGATCTACAACGACAACGGCCGTGCCGAAGAGCTGAACGACTTCGACGACGAAGAGATCATGAAGCTGGCGGAAAACCTGAAAAAAGGTGTTCCATTCGCCACGCCAGTGTTCGACGGCGCCAATGAAGAAGAGATCCGCCGCATGCTGGACCTGGCGTATCCGGACGACATCGCCAAGAACCTGGGCATGACCGCTTCGAAAAACCAGGTGACCATGTATGACGGTCGCACCGGTGAAGCGTTTGAGCGCAAGGTTACTGTCGGCGTCATGCACATGCTGAAACTGCATCACTTGGTTGATGACAAGATGCATGCGCGTTCGACCGGTCCTTACTCGCTGGTAACGCAACAGCCACTGGGCGGTAAAGCCCAGTTCGGTGGTCAGCGTTTCGGTGAGATGGAAGTCTGGGCACTGGAAGCGTATGGCGCGTCGTATGTCTTGCAAGAGATGTTGACCGTCAAGTCCGATGACGTGAATGGCCGTACCAAAGTGTACGAGAACCTCGTCAAGGGCGACCACGTGATCGACGCCGGCATGCCGGAATCGTTCAACGTGCTGGTCAAGGAAATCCGTTCGCTGGGTATCGATATCGACCTCGAACGCAACTAAAAGACAGCCACCTGTCATTTGGTTTGGGAAACACAAAGCCCGGCTGGGAAACCACGCCGGGCAATGTAGTCTCAGGAATATAGAAATTTAATCACCTCTGGAGTGATACATGAAAGCACTGCTCGATCTATTCAAGCAAGTACAGACCAACGAGACCTTCGATGCAATCAAGATCGGTCTCGCTTCGCCTGAGAAAATCCGTTCGTGGTCCTACGGCGAAGTCAAGAAGCCGGAAACCATCAACTACCGTACCTTCAAGCCTGAGCGCGACGGCCTGTTCTGCGCCAAGATCTTTGGCCCGATCAAGGATTACGAATGCCTGTGCGGCAAGTACAAGCGCCTGAAACACCGCGGCGTGATCTGCGAAAAGTGCGGCGTCGAAGTCACCCTGGCCAAGGTGCGCCGCGAGCGCATGGGCCACATCGAGCTGGCCTCGCCTACCGCGCACATCTGGTTCCTGAAGTCGCTGCCGTCGCGTCTGGGCATGGTCCTGGACATGACCCTGCGGGACATCGAACGCGTGCTGTACTTTGAAGCATACGTCGTGACCGATCCAGGCATGACCCCGCTGAAGAAGTGCCAGATCATGTCGGAAGACGACTACGCCGCCAAGTACGAAGAGTACGGCGACGACTTCACCGCCTTCATGGGCGCCGAAGGTATCCGTGAACTGCTGCGCTCGATCGACATCCACCGCGATGCCGAAACCCTGCGCGTGGAACTGAAGGAATCGAAATCCGAAGCCAAGATCAAGAAATACGCGAAGCGCCTGAAAGTGCTGGAAGCGTTCCAACGTTCGGGCATCAAGCCTGACTGGATGATCATGGAAGTGCTGCCAGTGCTGCCGCCGGAACTGCGTCCGCTGGTACCGCTGGATGGCGGCCGTTTCGCGACCTCGGATCTGAACGATCTGTATCGCCGCGTCATCAACCGTAACAACCGTCTGAAACGCCTGATGGAGCTGCGCGCTCCAGAGATCATCACGCGCAACGAAAAGCGCATGCTGCAAGAAGCGGTCGATTCGCTGCTGGACAACGGCCGTCGCGGCAAAGCGATGACCGGCGCCAACAAGCGTCCGCTGAAATCGCTGGCAGAGATGATCAAGGGCAAGGGCGGCCGTTTCCGTCAAAACTTGCTGGGCAAACGCGTCGATTACTCCGGTCGTTCGGTCATCGTCGTGGGCCCGCAATTGAAACTGCATCAGTGCGGCTTGCCGAAACTGATGGCGCTGGAACTGTTCAAGCCATTCATTTTCAATAAACTGGAACTGATGGGTCTGGCGACCACGATCAAGGCAGCGAAAAAGCTGGTCGAGATTCAAGAGCCGGTCGTGTGGGACATCCTGGAAGACGTGATCCGTGAACATCCGATCATGTTGAACCGCGCACCTACGCTGCACCGTCTGGGTATCCAGGCGTTCGAGCCAGTCCTGATTGAAGGCAAGGCCATCCAGCTGCATCCGCTCGTCTGCGCCGCATTCAACGCCGACTTTGACGGTGACCAAATGGCGGTCCACGTTCCTCTGTCGATCGAAGCGCAGATGGAAGCACGCACTTTGATGCTGGCATCGAACAACATCCTGTTCCCATCGAACGGCGAACCATCGATCGTTCCTTCCCAGGATATCGTGTTGGGTCTGTACTACGCGACCCGCGAAGCGATCAATGCGAAGAACGAAGGGATGATGTTCCCTGACGTATCGGAAGTGATCCGCGCCTACGACAACAAGGAAGTCGAACTGACGACCCGCGTTACCGTGCGTATTACCGAATACCCGAAAAACGCCGAAACGGGCGAATTCGAGAAAACGGTTACCCGCTACGAAACGACGATCGGCCGTGCGATCCTGTCGGAAATTCTGCCTAAAGGCCTGCCGTTCTCCGTCCTGAACCGCGCGCTGAAAAAGAAAGAAATTTCCAAGCTGATCAACACGTCGTTCCGCAAGTGCGGCCTGCGCGCCACCGTGGTGTTCGCAGACAAACTGATGCAATCGGGTTTCCGCCTGGCGACACGCGCCGGTATCTCGATCTGCGTCGACGACATGCTGGTACCGCCTCAAAAAGTTACCCTGATCGCGACGGCCGAATCGGAAGTCAAGCAGATCGAACAACAGTACGCCTCGGGTCTCGTGACCGCCGGCGAGCGTTACAACAAGGTAGTCGATATCTGGGGCAAGACCTCGGATGAAGTCGGCAAGGCCATGATGGACCAGCTCAAAGTCGAAGACGTGATCCGCCGCGACGGCACCAAGTCGACGCAAGAATCGTTCAACGCCATTTACATGATGGCCGACTCCGGCGCGCGCGGTTCCGCAGCCCAGATTCGCCAGTTGGCCGGTATGCGTGGTCTGATGGCCAAACCGGATGGCTCGATTATCGAAACTCCGATTACCGCGAACTTCCGCGAAGGTCTGAACGTTTTGCAGTACTTCATTTCGACCCACGGTGCGCGTAAAGGTCTGGCCGATACGGCGCTGAAAACGGCTAACTCCGGTTACCTGACGCGTCGTCTGGTTGACGTGACGCAAGACTTGGTGGTGATCGAGGACGATTGCGGCACCATGAACGGCGCTGTCATGAAGGCACTGGTCGAAGGTGGTGAAGTCATCGAACCGTTGCGTGACCGTATCCTCGGCCGCGTGGTGGTGCATGACGTCGTCAATCCTGAAACTCAGGAAACGCTGTACGAAGCCGGCACCTTGATGGACGAAGACATGGTCGAGGAGATCGAGCGTCTGTCCATCGATGAAGTCAAGGTTCGCACGCCACTGACTTGCGACACGCGCTTCGGCCTGTGCGCCAAGTGCTATGGCCGCGACTTGGGCCGCGGCATGCTGGTCAACGCCGGCGAAGCCGTCGGTGTGGTGGCAGCGCAGTCGATTGGTGAGCCTGGTACCCAGCTGACCATGCGTACGTTCCACATTGGTGGTGCGGCATCGCGTGCAGCAGTGGCATCGTCGGTGGAAGCCAAGTCGAACGGTACCATCCGCTTCACGGCAACCATGCGTTACGTGACGAACGGCAAGGGCGCGCAAATCGTCATTTCCCGTTCCGGCGAAGTGCTGATCACCGACGACCATGGCCGTGAGCGTGAGCGTCATAAAGTACCGTACGGTGCGACCCTGATCGTCAAGGACGGCATGGTCATCAAGGCCGGTACGGCCCTGGCAACGTGGGATCCGCTGACCCGTCCGATCATTACCGAATACGCCGGTCAAGTGCGTTTCGAGAACGTCGAAGAAGGCGTCACCGTAGCCCGTCAGGTTGACGAAGTGACCGGTCTGTCCACCCTGGTGGCGATCGATGCGAAACGTCGCGGTTCTCTGACGAAAACGCTGCGTCCGCAAGTCAAGCTGATCAACGACGCGAACGAAGAAGTCAAGATCGCCGGCACCGAACACTCGGTGGCGATCGGCTTCCAGGTCGGCGCGCTGATCATGGTCAAGGACGGTCAACAGGTATCGGTTGGTGAAGTGCTGGCACGTATTCCTACCGAATCGCAAAAAACGCGCGATATTACCGGTGGTCTGCCACGCGTTGCGGAACTGTTCGAAGCGCGCTCGCCGAAAGATGCCGGTATGCTGGCGGAAGTCACGGGTACGGTTGCGTTCGGTAAAGAAACCAAGGGCAAGCAGCGTCTGGAAATCACGGACATGGACGGCAACAAGCATGAGTTCTTGATCACCAAGGACAAACAAGTGCTGGTGCATGACGGCCAAGTCGTGAACAAGGGCGAGATGATCGTGGACGGCCCGGCCGATCCGCAAGACATCCTGCGCCTGCTGGGTATCGAAGCGCTGGCACGTTACATCGTTGACGAAGTGCAAGACGTGTACCGTCTGCAAGGCGTGAAGATCAATGACAAGCACATCGAAGTGATCGTGCGTCAGATGCTGCGCCGTGTTCAGATCGTCAATGCCGGCGACACCAACTACATCGTTGGCGAGCAGGTAGAGCGTTCGGAACTGCTGGACGAGAACGATCGCATGGCTGTTGAGAACAAGATTCCAGCGACCTACGAAAACGTTTTGTTGGGTATTACCAAGGCATCGCTGTCGACCGATTCGTTCATCTCGGCCGCATCGTTCCAGGAAACCACCCGCGTGCTGACCGAAGCGGCGATCATGGGCAAGCGCGATGGTCTGCGCGGCCTGAAAGAGAACGTCATCGTCGGCCGTCTGATTCCTGGCGGTACGGGCCTGGCCTTCCACCGCGCACGCAAAGAGAAAGAAGCGTGGGAAGTGGAAGAGCGTCAAGCGCTGCTGCTGGCCGAGAAAGCCTCGATGGCTGGCGAAGCTGCCGAAGCGCTGCAGGATATCGAAACCCAGCAACACCACGGCGACGAAGCGTAATCTGCGCTGCTAGCTGACAAGAACGGCACCTTCGGGTGCCGTTTTTTTTCGTCTTGAGATAAGTCAATCAGACCGCGTGGTCCGCATAGCCGTCGGGCCGGATCAGCAGGCTTTTGATGCCAGCCAGTGGCTGGCAGCCGGGTTTGATGGTCAGCGAAGTGAGCCAGGCCGCATCGAAACGGTACGGTTGTACTGCGTGCGCGGCATTGCCAACGACCAGCCGCAGCCATTTTCCCGCGTGCAACAGTTCATGGATGCCCACGGCCGTGCCGTCGTCCAGGCGCAGCAGCCAGTCGGGCACGCGCCGGCCGATCCAGTCTGCGCTGCCGGCGCTCGCGTCAGAGCTCAGCGAGATGGGATAGCGCACGCCAAAGCCGGACAACTCGCTGGCCAGCGCGCGGTTGACGTCCGGTTGCGCCAGCATGTCGCTGATGGTGGCGCGCAGGGCCAGGGTGCGCGCGTCAAAACGCGTCAGCATGGCCGTTTGCGCGAGAGTATTGTGCTGCAACGACACGCCAACGGGATGGCGCTCCGCATGGTAGCTGTCGAGCAGGCTGTCCGGCGCATAGCCCTTGAGCACGCCGGCCAGCTTCCAGCCCAGGTTCATGGCGTCCTGCATCCCCACGTTCATGCCCTGGCCGCCTGCCGGCATGTGGATGTGGGCGGCATCGCCGGCCAGGAAGACGCGTCCCTGGCGATAGCCTCGGGCCAACCGTGTTTCGTCGTTGAAGCGCGACAGCCAGCTGGCGTCATGCAGGCCGAAATCGTAGTCCGCGATGGCCGTGCTGGCCTGCGACAACTCCTCCAGGGTGGCCGCTTCCGCCGCCGCAACCTGGGGGCGGCGCGCATTCAGGGTGATGACGCGGTAGCGGCCTTGCCCCAGCGGCACGATCATCAGGCTACCCGCTGCGTTCGTCAGGGACAGCATGGGTGACGCGGGCGGATGGCGCAGCCGCACATCTCCCATGAGCATGCTGCAAGTGGCCGCCACGCCGTCGAAGGCGATGCCCGCCTGCTGGCGCACGAGGCTGCGAGCGCCATCGGTGCCGATCAGGTAACGGGCACGCAGGCAGAATGGGGCGCCGTCGTGCGTGCCGGCCACCGTGACGCCATCGTCATCCTGCTGTGTCTGTTCCACGAGCGCGCCGCGGACAATTGCCACGCCGTCTTCCAGCAATTGCTCTTCCAGCAGGCGTTCCGTCGTGTTTTGCGGCAGGAACAAGGTGTAGGGATGGGGCGTGTCGAAGCCGGAAAAGTCGAGCCGGGTATCGAGGCCCGCATAGTGACCGCTGGACAAGGAGGTGCCCAGCGCAACAAAGCGCTGGTCCAGGCCCCGCAAGCCCAGCATTTCCAGGGTGCGGCCATGGATGGTCAGCGCACGCGAATGCGCGCCGCGTTGCGGCCGCCGTTCCAGGATGGCCACGCGGATGCCGGCCAGGCGCAATTCGCAGGCCAGGGTCAGGCCGACGGGGCCGGCTCCGACGATGATGACTTCGATATCGCTATTGTGCATGTCGCTCTCAATCTAACGTTGTTAGTCTGTGCAAAATGGTAAACTAACGACGTTAGAGTTTCAAGGGAAATGACAGGAAAATGAAAATTCAACGCGAAGCCGTGGTGGCCAGGGCGCTCGAGCTGCTGGACGAAGTGGGTATCGAAGGCTTGACCATGCGCCGCCTGGCCGACGCGATGGGCATCAAGGCCGCTTCGCTGTACTGGCATTTCGCGAACAAGCAGGCTTTGCTTGATGGCATGGCCGACGTGCTGATCGAAGACGTGGCAAGGAGCATCGATGCGGATGCGGGCTGGGAAGCGCAGTTGCGCCAGGTGGCGGCGCAAATGCGCGCGGCGTTATCGGCCCGCCGCGATGGCGTGCGCGTCTTTGGCGGTACCTATGTGATATCGGAAAACGTGTTTCGCGTCGCCGAAGCGTTAATCGGTCCGATGCGTGCAGCCGGGGCATCGGAGAAACTGGCCAGCTGGAGCGCATTTACGCTGCTCTATTATGTACTCGGTTTTGTCATGGAAGCGCAAGGCACGGGACCGGGAAGCGCCGCGATGCATGCATTATCGAACCGGCGTGCCGATTTCACCGCCATGGCGGCCGATCATTATCCGCACGTGCTCGCATCCATGGATGCCATCTTTAATGCGCAAATCGACGATCGTTTTAATGCGGGGCTCGATTTGATTATGATCGGCTTGCGGGAAAAAATTAAAACGAATCAAGGTATATATAATTAATCTGTCCGGCATCCATATATTTTGATGGCCGGGCATATTCAATCACCTCCTTTTTTCTCCGTATTTTTACTGTTGCCTTGTTCGCTTTGTAGTGAGCGCTCACATTGATTTTCCTGCTCGGCGCCGTTGTGGGCTGTACCGTGGCGTGTCCGGCGATACCGAGTACTGCCAGCACGGCCGCCATTGGTCGCGGCCGGCACACGTGTTGCGCAAATGTCCGGGCATGGCGGGCTACGCCAATTATCAGTTTATTCATGCTAAGATTTGGCGCATGATTGCCCAAGCCCTGTTTACTCCCGCCCAGCAGAAATTGCTGGGATTGCTGTTTGTCCGCGTGAATGAAGGCTTTCACTTGAACGAGATCATGCGTTTGACCGGCCTTGGCAGCGCGTCGGCGCAACGGGAGCTGCGCCGCTTGCATGAGTCCGGCCTGATCACGTCGGAGCGGATCGGCAATGTGCGGCGCTTCTGGCCCAACAAGGAAAGCCTCGTGTATCCGGAATTGAGCGGACTGGTGCAGAAAACTTTCGGCGTCGTTGGCGTCCTCAGCATGACTCTGGCGCCCTTGCGTGCCCAGTTGCACCTGGCATTCGTGTCGGGTGCCACGGCGAAGGGACAGGACATGCCTGGCAGCGCCATCGATTTGCTGCTGGTGGGCGAAGAAGCCAATTATGGCGATCTGTTGACGGGATTGGCGCCGGCCGAGCGAACCTTGATGCGTAAAATCAATCCCAACTTATATACGCTGGCCGATTATCGCCGGCGTCTGCGTGAAGGCCAGCCATTTCTGCTGCAGGTATTACTGCAGCCGAAGTTGTTTGTCATCGGCGATGAATCGCAATTGCATGCGCTGGCATTGCCAGATTCTTCCATGCAGGCGAATGACACGCCATCTGTATTCTAAAGGCCGGGCCTGGTATTCAATTTCTGACATATGAAATTTTGGGCTGGAAAAATATCTGAGGCGGATTGATCGTATGATGAATAAACTACAGGCTTTTGGTTTAATTGTTTCCCAGGCAGTACGGGGAGAATTAACGTTTCCCACGAGTGTGAATTCCGCATTGCAATTGCAATTGGCCCTGGCTGAACCGGACTGCCATATCGACCATGCGATCAAGCTGGTTCTGGGCGAACCCTTGCTGGCGGCGCGCACGGTCGCGCTGGCCAACTCGGCTGTGTACAGCCGTGGCGATGCGGCGCCCGTGACCAGCGTGCGCGCCGCCGTGATGCGCATGGGGTACCGCAATCTGTACGCGCTGGTGGCGGCCATGGTGGTGCGCCAGTTCGGCAGCAAGATCATCGACCCCGTCCTGCGCCAGAAGGCGACCCAGCTGTGGGAGCACACGGCCCACGTGGCGGCGCTGGCGCACGTGCTGGCCCGCCGCGTGACGCACGTCGATGCCGACACGGCGCTGTTCGCCGGTATCGTGCATGAGGTGGGCGGCTTCTATTTGCTGTCGCGTGCCGATGAGTTCCCCGGCTTGCTCGACGATGATACGGATCACTGGATGGAGTCCGCCGAAGAGATCATTTCCCGCGAAGTCATGAAGAAGCTGCTGATCCCGCTGGCCGTGAGCGAAGCCATCGAAGGCTTGCGCGATGGCTTGCTGTCCATCCCGCCCGACTCCCTGCTCGATACTTTGTTGTTGGCCAAGCAACTGTCGCCCGTGCCGTCGCCCTTGCAGCTGACGTACGTGGAAATGCTCACGCCGTCCGATTCCGTCATCGATTTCATTATCGACAACGAGACCCTGCAAAGCATCCTGGCCGAATCGGCCGAGGAAGTGCACTCGATGAGCGCCGCGCTGCTGGTGTAGCTGGAAACGCCCGCGGCAAAAAAAAACGGCAGCGCCATCGAGGTGCTGCCGTTTTGTTTTCAGGCGCCGCCGCTTACTTCTGCTGCGCGATCCAACGGTCGACCTTGGCTTCCAGCAGCTTCAGGGGCAGGGTGCCGTCGCCGAGTACCACTTCGTGGAACTTCGGCAGGCTGAACTTGTCGCCCAGCGCCTGCTGCGCGCGCTGGCGCAGTTCGACGATTTTCAGCGAACCGATCTTGTAGCCCAGCGCCTGGCCCGGCCACGCCATGTAGCGTTCCGTTTCGCTTTTCGCCACGGCGTCATAGCCGAGGGTGTCGCGCATGTACTTGATCGTCTGCTCGCGCGTCCAGCCCTTGGTGTGCAAGCCCGTGTCGACCACCAGGCGCACGGCGCGCAGCATTTCGTCGTTCAAGTGGCCGAAATACTGGGCCGGATCGTCGAACAGGCCCATTTCCTTGCCCAGGGTTTCCGCATACAGAGCCCAGCCTTCCGTGAAGGCATTGTTGCCGCCGAAACGGCGGAAGTTCGGCAAGTCCATCTCTTGCACCAGCGCCAGGTGGAAATGGTGGCCGGGCTTGCCTTCGTGCAGGAACAGCGTGGTCATGCCTGTGTCGCCATACAGTTTCGGATCCGTGACGACGGACCAGAACACGCCCGGGCGCGAACCGTCGGCGGCCGGCGCCGTGTAGTGGTCGGCGGCCGTGTCGCGGCTCAGTTCAGGTTCCAGGCGCAAGTCCAGCGGCGCCTTCGGCACCAGGGTGAACAGGGCTGGCAATTTACTGTCCAGCAGCACGTTCAGCTTGCGGTAGACGTCGAGCACTTCCTGCTCCGTCTTGAACGGGCGGTATTTCGCCTGTTCCGACACCCACACGGGCAAGCCGGCCGCCGGGCCGTTGTAGCCCATCTTCGGGCCCACGATCGCGTACTGTTCCTGGATGCGCGCCACTTCCTTCAAGCCGATGGCGTGGATTTGCTCCGGTTTCAAATCCGTGGTGGTGCTGCTGGCCACGCGTGCCTGGTACCAGCTGGCGCCATCGGGCAGGGCGCTCCAGCCGCTGCTCGTGCGGCCGGCCGGCAGGTAATCGCGTTCCATGAAGGTGGACAGACGCTGCAGCGCAGGCATCAGCTTGGCCTCGATGATGACGGTGTAGGTTTGCGTCAGGCGCGCCTTGTCCGCGTCGGAAAAGCTGGCCGGCAAGTTCTTGATGGGCGTGTAATAGACGCTGTCCTGCGGCGTGGCGCTGACGAGTTTCTTGAATTGCGGCAAGGCCGATTCCGTCAGCGCCTTCGGCAGCACGATGCCTTTTTGCATGCCGACTTTCATATTGGCGATGGCCTGGTCTATCCAGCCCGGCAATTGGCCAATACGGCTCAGGTAAGCGTCATACTCCTTGACCGTGGTCAAAGGCTGCGATGCCTCTCCGCCCGCATAATTGGCCAGAGTGACGGGCATGCTGTCCATCTGGTTCAGGGGCAACAGGTATTCGGGGAAGCGCTCGAAGCTCAGCGCCGTGGCCAGTTCATAGTCGAGGATATCGTAATTGATCTGGTCCTGGTGCGACAGCTGCGCGCGGGCAATGCTGCGCAGGGTCTTCTGGTACTGGCGGTACAGGGCGAATTGTTTTGCGCGCGCGGCGGGCACGATGGCTGAACCGATCTGGTCGTCAAAACGGTTGTCGCCGCTCTCGGTGGCATTGATCGGCTCGAAACGGGCCAGCGCATCGTAGTATTGGTCGGCCAGCACTTGCAGCTGCTGCTTCGCTTTGGGCGCGCTGACGGCCACGGTTTTGGCTGCGGGCTGGGCCGCTTGCGCCATGGGCGCATGGGCGAGCAACAGGGAGATGGCCAGGGTGCCGAGGGTGCCGGCGGCAAAACGATGCTTCATGCGCGAGATCCTTTGTAAGGAGGGAATGAACGGAGGCTTACAACGCCTAATAAAACCGTAGCGAGCGGAAGGAAGTTGTGGTCGAGAAGCGCAACTGTACGAAGGTACAGTGAGCATCGCAGACCGCAAATTACGACGCGCAGTAGGTTTTGATAGGCGTTCTTGGCGGGGTCGGGGTGGCCGTTCAAGATGGAACAGCCGGGGCGTAAGCATACGCCATTGCCCAGTGCGTTTGGATAAATTGTGCGGGAGAAATGTTGCTATTTGTCCGCTGGCGCGACCAGGGCTTTCATCGCCTGCCAGCGCTGGCTGGTCAAGGGGGCGCAGGCAGGGCAGGGCGTGGCGGCGATCAGGCTGCGGATCTGCTGTGCGCGCGCCGCCGTTTGCGGGTGTGAGGAAATCCATCCCGGTACGCTGGCCTTGTCCTTGTCGTCGAGCTTCTGGAAAAAGCGCAGCATACCGTCCGGGCGGATTCGCGCGCGCTGCAAGGCCAGCAAACCCAGGCGGTCCGCCTCTTCCTCCATGTCGCGGCTGAAATACAGGGTGCCGGCCTGGTGCGCCAGCATGGCGGCCACGGCGCTGATGTCGCCGATGGTTACGGCCACCAGGGCGCCCCAGCCCAGGCTGCTGATCATTTGCCGCAGCGAATGGCGCTGCTCCACGTGCTGCACTTCATGCGCCAGCACGCCGGCCAGCTCGCCCGGATCCCCCGCCTGGCGCAGCAAGCCCGTATGCACAACGATGATGCCGCCCGGCATGGCAAACGCGTTGACCGTGTCGTCCTGCTTGACGAGCCAGCGGTACTGGTAGCGCGAACCGGTCGTCAGCTGGCGGCCGATTTCCTGCACTGTTTGCTGTGCCACGCCGCTCTCGCTGATGCCGCCTTGCGCGCGTACTTGCGCCAGGGCCAATTCGCCCAGCTGCTTTTCCGTCGACAGGGGAATCAGCCCCGCCAGCGCGCCGACGGCATGGCCGCCTTGCCACCACAGCAGGGCCGTGGCGACGACGGTGGCGCCCGTCAAACCGAGCAGCCAGCCCGATACCTGCCGCTGGTTGCGCTGGCGCTCGCCCCACAAACGCTGCAGTTGCGGCTGCAGCGCCGCCGGCGCTTCGCGCAAGACGATGGCGATGTCCTGCGCGCCGAGCGGCTTCAGCGACGCTTGCCGTCCTTGTTCGTCGAGCCAGTTCAGGAACAGTTCCGGTCCGTCGACGCCGCCCACGCTGACGACCACTTGCGCGATATCCATGCTGAGCCCTGGCGCGTCGATGGCCAGCTGGGTGCCAAAGAAATGTGCGCTGACGGGCGTGCCAGCCGGGCCGCCATCGGGACCGGTCAGCAGTGCCTGGAATGGCGTCATGCGGCGGCCTCGGCAAAGCGACTTTCGTACAGGGCCGCCATCAGGTCGGACTGGCTGATGATGCCGGCCAGGCGTTCATCCTCGTCGAGGATGGGAATATGGTGGTAGCCGGCGTCGGCCATCAGGGGCACGAGGTCGATGATGGGCGTGCCCAGGCGGGCCGTGTGCGGTGACGGCGTCATCAGCTGGCCCACCACTTCCGGCTTGTCGCCGTGGGACAGGCCGCTGCGCTGCAGCAAGCCGCGCAGCCGCTGGCGCATGCCTTGATAATCGTCGAGGCCGCCATGGCGCAGGAAATCCGTCTGCGTGATGATGCCGATGACGCGGCGTGCCCGGTTCAGCACGGGCAGGGCGCCCACCTCGTGCTCGCGCATGGTACGCCAGGCAACATCGAGCGGCGTGCCGAATTCCACGTTGAGCACATCCTTCGACATGATGTCGGCGCAGGTGACGACGCCGAAACGGCGCTGGTAGGCGCGCATTTCCGTTTGCAGGAAGATGGCTTGCAAATCGTCGCGGCTGATGTCGAGCACTTCGCTGTGCTGGCGCAAGACGGCATCGAGGTCGTCCGGCGAAAAGCCCAGGCGGTTGCTGGGTACGTCATCTCGGGTGTCGTGCGGATGCGGTGCCACTAGTTGCTGGATATGCGGATAGCGGCGCCCCGTCAGGTTGTTGTACAGCACGGCGCAAGCGACCAGCACGGCGGAATTGAACAGCACGGTGATGAGGACGAACTCAAAGCCGGCCGCATGCACGCTGGCGCCGCCGACCACGGTGGTGAGCGCCACGGCGCCGCCCGGCGGATGCAAACAGCGCAGGGCAAACATGGCGCCGATGGCCAGGCAGGCGGCCAGCGCCGCCACGCCCACGCTCGATCCCAGCCACTTCACGCAAGCCATGCCCACCAGGCCGGAGACGACATTGCCGCCCACCACGGACCACGGTTGCGCCAGCGGGCTGGCCGGCAGGCAGAACAGCAGCACGGCGGAGGCGCCCATGGGTGCGATCAGGTAGACACTGGCGCTGTCGGGGGCCAGCAGGAAATGGCAGATGAGTCCAGTGAGCAACAGACCGCAGATGGCGCCCGCGCAGGCACGCAATTGTTCGCGGCGGCTGCCGTTGTTTGGTTGCGGCAGCCAGCGTGCCAGGAAAGAAGTCGTCATGGTGAGGGCGCGTTCGGGCCGCGTTGCTCTGTGTGAGCCCGATATTATCCCATGCGTTCCATTTCGCTGCCTGCGGGGATTAATCCCCGGCGCAGACGGCGTGCAGGCCGTGCCGCGCCAGCAAGTTTCTGGTCGCCGCGATGGCGGCCGGTTCCCGCTTGCTGCTGGCGCAGGCATGGATGTCCTTGAGGACCTTCGCAGCATCCTTGGCCGTGACGGCGGCCATCAGCTCGGCCAGGTTGCGGTCGGAAAAGTGTTCATGCAGCAGGGCCAGCACGGCGAAATATGCCGTGTCTGGCATGCCGCTGGGATAGGCGCTGCACAGCATGCGCGCGGCGCCGGATAGCGTTGGGGGTAGGCTGTCTGGCATGTTCAAGCGGCTTATCCTTGGCGTGCTTATACGTTTTTCGCATAAGCACAGTGCAATTAAATGGTGGATATTTCCTACAGGTACGCATATTCTAGACAATCACGCCCGCTGGCAGCTGTTCAGCTGGCTTCACGATCTCTCTCAGGAGTCCCGCATGCGCGTTTCCCGTTTCGTTTCCCTTTTCTTTGCCAGCCTGCTGCTTGCCGGCACCGCCGTTGCCGCCGCCCCCACACCGGCCAACCCTGTCGCCACGCCGCATTTGCCGTACAACGCGGCGGCCGACGCCAAGGCCGACGTGGCCCGCGCGCTGGCCGAGGCCAAGGCGGCGCACGTGCCGGTCCTGCTGATCTTTGGCGCCAACTGGTGCGAGGATTGCCGCGCGCTCGACAAGGCCTTGAAGGAAGGCAAGAATGCCGAGCTGATGCAACAGCAGTTCAAGGTCGTCAAGGTCGACGTGGGTAACTTCGACCATAACCTTGACGTGGCGCAAGCCTATGGCAATCCGCTCAAGAAAGGCATTCCCGCTGCCGTGCTCGTCTCCAGCGACAACAACCAAGTGCTGTACGCCACCAAGGGCGGCGAACTGGCGAATGCGCGCCGCATGAGCGAGAGCGGCATTTATGATTTCTTCAAGCAAGCGGCAAGCGTGAAAGCGCCGGCGATTTAAGCGTTTCCCAGCACCCTTAAAACTCTTCCCACGCATCGCTGGCCGACGCCGTCGGGCGCGCTGCGGGTGCCGCTGCTTTGGCCCGTGCCGGGCGGACCGGCTTGGGCAGCGCCGGCTTGCCGGCCGGCTGCTGCGCGGTTTCTTCCAGCTTGAAGACGCTGACGACCTGCGCCAGCCGTCCCGCCTGGTCTTGCAGGGACTGGGCTGCCGCCGCCGCTTCTTCCACCAGGGCCGCATTTTGCTGGGTGGCGTCATCCATCTGCGTGACCGTGGCATTGACTTGCGCGATGCCCTGGCTTTGCTCCTGGCTGGCCGAAGCGATTTCTCCCATCAGGTCGGCGACTCTTTGCACGGAGACGACGATGTCTTGCATGGTGGCGCCGGCCGAGTCGACCAGCTTGCTGCCCGCGTCCACCTTGCTGCCCGAGTCGACGATCAAGTCCTTGATTTCCTTCGCTGCCTGGCTTGACCTCTGCGCCAGGTTGCGCACCTCGGTTGCCACCACGGCAAAGCCGCGTCCCTGTTCGCCCGCCCGCGCCGCCTCGACCGCCGCGTTCAGCGCGAGGATATTGGTTTGGAAGGCAATGCCGTCGATCACGCTGATAATATCTGCTATCTTGCGTGAACTCTCCGTAATCGCACCCATCGTCTGCACGACTTGTCCGACTACTTCGCCGCCCTTGACGGCGTGGCTTGAAGCCGACACCACCAACTGGTTCGCCTGACGCGCGTTATCCGCGTTCTGTTTCACGGTCGATGTCAGTTCTTCCATGGCCGCCGCCGTCTCTTCCAGGCTTGACGCCTGGGCTTCCGTACGCGCCGACAGGTCCAGGTTGCCCGACGCGATCTGGCTCGATGCGCTGGCAATCGCCCCGGTACTGTCGCGAACTTCGCGTATCGTCACGTTCAGCGACGCGACGAAGCGGTTGAAGGCGGCGGCCAGGGCGCCGACCTCGTCTTCGGATTCGACGGGCATGCGGCGGCTCAAGTCGCCGTTCCCGCTGGCGATCTCGCTGAGCATGTCGGCCGCGCGCGCGACGGGGGCGGCGATGGCGCGGCTGATGACATAAATGATGAGCAGGGCGATGCCGCCGCCCACCAGGCCGGCGATCAGGGCAGCGATCAGGGCCGAACGCGTGACATTGCCCAGCACTTCCGCTTCCGGCACCTCGGCCATCACATACAGATTCAATTCCGGCACGAAGGAGGCGGCGACGAACTGGCGTCCCGCCGGCGCGTCGTAGATGGCGTACGCGTACTTGTTGCCCGTCAGCAGGCTCTTGCTCAGGGTATCGCTAAAGCCGGGCAAATCCTTGAGCAGATGCTTGCCGTCGGCCAGGGCCGTGTCGCGGTGCACCAGCAGCACGCCGTTGGCGCGCGCCAGGTAGACATGGCCCGTCTGGCCGATCTTGTAGCTGCGGATGGTGTCGGCCAGTGCATTGATGGACAGGCCCAGGCCGGCCGCGATCTGCTTGCCGCCCGCCGTCTGGCCGCGCGCATTCAGGTACAGCATCAGGTCGCTGGAGTTTTCCGCCTTGTCGATGTCGAGCGTATAGGCCTTGTCGCCGGCCAGCAAGCCATAAAACCACTGGTCGGCGGCCTGGTTCTTGTCCAAGGTGCGCAGCAAGCCTTCCGTGGTGAAATACTTGCCCGTGCTGGCCGACGCCCAGTTGATCGAGGCGGCCTTGTTCTTTTCCTTGACCACGGCGGCGTAGCGCTGGAAGGTGGCGATACCGCTGTCGGGCAAGCCGGCGTCTTCCCAGTCTTGCAGGTAGACATCGTTGGCCATGGTCTGCACCACGGACAGGGGCTGGCTGATCTGGCGCAGCACATCGTTGCGGATCTCGCCCACCTGCGCCGGCAATTCCTGGCCGACGACGCGTTCGCGCACGTAATCGCTGCTCATGCGCACGCTGAGGAAGGACGAGATCGCCATGAAGAGCAGCAGGCACAAGCCCATGCTGAACAGGAGTTTTTTCTGGATGGAGAGACGGCGGAGCAGTGACATGGAAGACCTTGAATGATGGCCTGCACAATCGGCAGAAAAGCGGGCAGGCAAGCCTGCAGTATACCGGCCGGGCCGTGCGTTTCACGGCACCATTGCTGCTTTCAGGCTATTTATGTTGCAATGCAGCAACGCAAAAAGCAGGCAATCATGCCGATTTTTCATGCTTGTTCGCCATGCGGGGAAAATGGGTCAGGCAGGCAAGCCGTGGGCGATCAATTCCAGCGGCAATTCCGTGCTGCACTTGATTTGTTCCATGGAGAAGGCAGACGACACGCCCGTCAGCTGCACCGCCTTGATGAGCTTTTTATAGAAGGTGTCGTAGCCCTTGATGTCGGTGGTAACGACTTTCAGCAGGTAGTCGATATCGCCGCTCATGCGGTGAAATTCCTGCACCTCGGGCAAGACGATGACGGCGGCGGCGAAACGGCGCAGCCATTTTTCATCGTGCTGGCCAGTGCGCACGCTGACGAAGACGGTCACGGGCAAACCCACTTTTTGCCGGTTGACGATGGCCACGCGGCTCTCGATATAGCCCTCTTCCTCCAGGCGCTTGACCCGCTTCCAGCACGGCGTGCTCGACAAGCCGATCTTCTCGCTGAGGGCGGCGATCGACAAGGTGCCATCCTGCTGCAGGGCGGCCAGGATGGCGCAGTCGAATTTGTCGAGCGGGCTGTTTAGTGAATTCATTTTATTATTCCTGTTTTTATAGCATGAACATGCTGCATAGTACCGTGTTTGCAGTGTCTTTTGGTATATCTTCACGGGCGGGTGCCGGTAGACTGTTCATACGTTCCAGCCGCCAGCGCTGCCCCTTTATTTATAGAATCCCCAGACTGCCATCATGAAAGAAATCTACCTCGACAGCAATGCCACCACCTGCGTGCTGCCCGCCGCCGTTGCCGCCGCCCGGCAAGCGATGGAGCAGGGCTATGGCAATCCCAGCAGCACCCACGCGACGGGATTGCAGGCCAAGGCCATGATGGATGGCGTGCGCCAGCGCGCCAGCGGCCTGCTGGGCGTGGGCGACGGCCGGTTGATGTTCAACAGCGGCGCCACCGAAGGCATCCAGACGGCCGTGCTGTCGGCCCTGTGCGCGCTGCGCGAACGGCGCGACGCAGGCAAGCGCATCGGCAGCCTGCTGCTGTATGGCGCGACCGAGCACAAGGCCGTGCCGGAAAGCCTGGCGCACTGGAACCGGCTCCTGGGCCTGAACCTGGAAGTGCGCAAGCTGCCTGTCGATGCGCAGGGGCGCCACGATCTGCAGGCGCTCGATGCGCTGATCGGCGACGCGGCCATGCTGTGCACGATGGCGGCGAATAATGAAACGGGCGTCGTCAGCGACTTGTCCGCTATCGCCCAACTGCTGCAGGAACGGGGCGCCGATGCCTACTGGATGGTCGATTGCGTGCAGGCGCTGGGCAAGCTGAAGCTGAACCTGGCCGCCACGCGCATCGATTACGCGCCGTTTTCCGGCCACAAGCTATATGCGCCCAAGGGCATCGGCATGTTGTATGTGCGCGCCGGCGCGCCGTTCACCCCTCTGATGATGGGCGGCGGCCAGGAAGCGGGCCTGCGCTCGGGCACGGAAAACATGGCGGGCATCGCCGCGCTGGGCGCCGTGCTGGCCGCGCTCGACGATGGCAAGACCTTCCGCAGCCACGCCGACCTGGCTGCCTTCCGCGAGCAGCTGGTGGCCAGCCTGGAACGCGCTTTCCCCGGCATCGTGTTCAATATGCCGTTCGACTTGTCGCTGCCGACGACGCTCAATTTTTCCGTGCCCGGCTTGTCCTCGAAAGAGCTGCTGGACCTGTTCGACGCGGCGCGCGTGCGCGTCAGCTCGGGCAGCGCCTGTTCCGCCGCCAAGGCGCTCCCCAGCTATGTGCTGGAAGCGATGCGCGTGCCGCAATGGCGCGCCAGCTCGGCCATCCGTTTGTCGTTCGGCCCCCTGATCGACGCGGCGACGGTGACGGCCGCCTGCGCGCGCATTGAGCGTTGCGGCGAAGCGCTGCGCAGCAGCTGTTTGCTGCCATCGGCGCTGGCGCCATCGCCGCAGGACGGCATAATCCAGTTGAGCGTCGATGGCCAGTGCACCTGGCTGCTCAGCGACGCTGCCAGCGCCAGTTGCGTCGTCATCGATCCCGTCGCCGCCCTGGTGCCGCGCCTGGCCGCCTTCATCCGCTGCCAGCATCTGGCCTTGCGCGCCATCGTGCACACGGCCGCCCCGGCCGACCATGGCGTGGCGCGCCTGGCCTTGCTGCAGGAACTCGTCATCGAACAGGTGGGCCGCATCGATATCGACGGTGAGCTGGCACTGGGCCAGCAGCGCCTGCGACGCGTCGAGTGTGGCGAAAACCATGTGTATCTGCTGGAGCAGCGCTTTGCCTTCATCGGTGCCCTGGCGCCTGAGGCGTTGACGCCCTTGCTGGATGCGGCGCTGGTGACGCAAGACACCGTGCTGTGCGCGTCAAGCGACGATGACGGCATTTGCGGTACCGTGCGCACCGTACGGGACGGTATCGTGCCGAGCGCCGAACTGCAGCTCGATGCGGCCGCTTTGCCGACCTTCCTGCGCCAGCATCCCGACGCCATCCTCGTCGACGTGCGCGAAGCGTATGAACACGCGGCGTGCGCCGGCACGGTATTCGAGGGTTGCGCCGTGCACAGCGTACCGCTGAGCCGCCTGGCGGGACAGGTGGCTGAATGGTTGCAGCAGCCGCAGCGCCCGCTGGTCTTTTTCTGCCGCAGCGGTAACCGCAGCGCGCGCGCCGCCGCCTGCCTGCGCCGCCTCGGTCACGGCGCGGCATGGCAGCTCAACGGCGGCATGGCGATGGCGGAGGCGACGCGTCACCCGCTGGCCATCGCAGCCTGAGCGGCTTGAACTTTCTTCCGTGAAATATTGCACCGTGCCATCATTGGCACGGTGCCGCTACTCCCTTCCCTCTATTCATTTCCTCCAGGAATCTTTCTCCCGTTTCACTCGCTGATTTCTTTGCCGGCACGCCCCTAAAGCGCCGGGTATGTACGCTAGCGCACGGTCTTGCGCGCAGGGCGCCCCTACGATGAAGCTGAGAAAATCTCCCTACACCCTGAGATTCGTCGCAACGCTCCGGCGCTTCGCTTTCCGTCTTCGCCAGTGTCCGATCGTGTTCTTCCAGACTGGGCCAGCGTGACGGCGGCCGCTGGCTGCCTGCGCGCACCTAGCGAGGCCAAGTTGAAAGAGTACACAGCAGTTGTCACGCAGCAGATCAAGGAACAGATTTCCAAAGTTAAAGAAATCTTCCGCGACCATTCCCTTGCACCGGAAACCTTCGACGCCGCGCGCGACGATGCCTTGCCCTTGCGTTCCGAATTATTCAGCGCCATGCAGATGGCTGCCCACGGCAAGCATGTGGCCGCCGGCCATGCGGTGGGACGGCATCATGGGCGCGACCGCCTGCTGGCGCGCCTGGCCGACAATGCGGCCCTGATCACGGCCACCGTCAACGAGCTGACGGCGACCGTCAAGAGCGGACGCCAGGTCACACCCGCCTCGGAATGGCTGCTCGATAATTTTTACCTGATCGAAGAGCAGATCCGCACCACGCGGCGCCACCTGCCGAAGAACTACAGCAAGGAGTTGCCACGCCTGACTTCCGGCGCGGACGCTGGCTGCCCGCGCGTGTACAAGATCGCGCTGGAAATCATCTCGCACGGCGATGGCCGCGTCGACCTGGAAAACCTGTGCCACTTCGTCGAGGCTTACCAGGACGTTGCCACCTTGACCCTGGGTGAACTGTGGGCCGTGCCCATCATGCTGCGCCTGGCCCTGATCGAAAACCTGCGCCGCGTCGCCGCGCGCGTGGCTGACGACCGCATGCAGCGCGACCTGGCCAATACCTGGGCCGACCAGATGACAGAGATCGCCGAGCGCAATCCCAGCGGCTTGATCCTGCTGGTGGCCGACATGGCCCGTTCGAACCCGCCCATGACCAGCGCCTTCGTGGCCGAATTGTCGCGCCGCCTGCAGGGGCAAAGTTCGTCGCTGACCCTGGCGCTGTCGTGGCTGACGCATAAGCTGGCCGAGTCGGGCCTCACGATCGAGCAGCAGATCCAGTCCGAAATCGGGCAACAGGCGGCCGACCAGGTGTCGATCGCCAACAGCATCGGCAGCCTGCGGTTTCTCGGCACCATGGATTGGCAGGAATTCGTCGAGACCATGAGCGTGGTCGAGCAGACCTTGCGCCTCGATCCGGCCGGCACCTATGGCTTGATGGATTTCGCCACGCGCGACAGCTACCGCCACGCCATCGAACGCATCGCCAGGCGCAGCGCGCGCAGCGAAGTGGAAGTGGCCGAGATGGTGGTGCAGCTGGCGCACACGCACGGCAACGGCAATGACGCACGCCGCGGCCACATCGGCTTTTACCTGGTGGGGCGCGGCGTGCTGGTGCTGGAAAAGCAGGCCGGCGCGAAGCTGCCCTTTGTCGAGGCGCTGCAGCATACGGCGCGCGCGGCGCCGCTGGCCGTCTACCTGGGCGCGATCTCGTTCCTGACCCTGGCGACGAGCGCCTTGCTGCTCGAGCGCGCCGTGCGCCATGGCGTGCAGGGCTGGCCCCTGGCGGCGATGGGCGCGCTGGCGCTGCTGGGCAGCAGCCAGCTGTCCGTGGCCGTGGTGAACTGGCTGGCGACCCTGATGACGTCGCCGCATCCGCTGCCGCGCATGGATTATCAGGCCGGCATTCCGTCGGATGCGCGCGGCATCGTCGTCGTGCCGACCCTGATCTACAGCGAGGACAACGTGGCGGCACTGTGCGAGGCGCTGGAAGTGCGCTATCTTGCCAACCGCGACCCGAACCTGCGCTTTTGCCTGCTGACGGACTTTGTCGACGCGCAGGCGCAAACGATGCCGGGCGACGACGCACTGCTGCGCCAGGCGCAAGACATCATCCGCGGCTTGAACGAGAAATACCGCGTGGAGGGCGTCGCGTTCAAGGAAAACGGCGATCCGGCCGACCACGAAGAGCTGGGCCACGTGGGGCCGTTCCTGCTGCTGCACCGTCCGCGCCTGTGGAATTCGCAGCAGAATGCGTGGATGGGACAGGAGCGCAAGCGCGGTAAATTATCCGACCTGCACGCGTTTTTGCGCGGCGGCGCGCGCGACAAATTCTCGCTGGTGGAAGGCGAATTGCGCGGCCTGCGCACGATCAAATACGTGATCACGCTCGACACGGATACGCAGTTGCCGCGCGATGCGGCGCGCGAATTCATCGCCACCATGATGCACCCGCTGAACCGCCCCGTGCTGGACGCGGCCGGCACGCGCGTGGTGGCCGGTTACGGCATCCTGCAGCCGCGCGTGGCCGTGGCGCTGCCCAGCGCGAACGCTTCGCGCTACGAGCTGCTGTGCGGCGGTGAGCCGGGCATCGACCCCTACACGCGCACCGTGTCGGACCTGTACCAGGATGTGTTTTATGAAGGCTCCTTCATCGGCAAGGGCATCTATGACCTCGACATGTTCGAGCGCGTGCTGGGCCAGCGCCTGCCCGACAATAAAATCCTCAGCCACGATTTATTGGAGGGCTGTTACCTGCGCGCCGGGCTGCTCAGCGACTCGCAGCTGTACGAGGAATACCCGGCCCGCTACGACGCCGACGTGAGCCGCCGCCAACGCTGGATCCGCGGCGACTGGCAGCTGCTCGGCTGGCTGCTGGGCCGGGTGCCGGGCCGCGCCGGCAAGCGCGAACGCAATCCCCTGTCGATGCTGTCGCGCTGGAAGCTGTTCGACAACCTGCGCCGCAGCGTCGTGGCGCCGGCCACCACCTTGTCGCTGCTGCTGGTGTGGGGCTTTTTGCCGCACGTGGCCTTCTGGAGCGCAGCGGTGCTGGCCATCATCTTCCTGCCGCCCGTGTTTTCCGCCCTGTACGATTTGCTGCGCAAACCCCGCGACACCCTGTGGCGCCAGCACCTGGCCGCGTTCGAGCGTCGCTGCGGCGTGCAGTTTTCG
This sequence comes from Janthinobacterium sp. SUN137, assembly GCF_030587265.1. Classification (NCBI taxonomy): domain Bacteria; kingdom Pseudomonadati; phylum Pseudomonadota; class Betaproteobacteria; order Burkholderiales; family Oxalobacteraceae; genus Janthinobacterium; species Janthinobacterium sp. SUN137. Next base: position 463,878 of record NZ_JAPWHZ010000004.1, read on the forward strand.
CACGCCATGCTGACCCTCGTCTTCCTGCCGTACGAAGCGTGGATCAGCCTGGACGCCATCGCGCGCACCCTGTGGCGCCTGGGCGTCTCGCACAAGCACTTGCTCGACTGGCGCGCCTCGAACCTGCACACATCGTCAGGTTCGCAGGCCGACAGCTGGCGCGCCATGTGGTGCTCGCCCGCACTGGCACTGGCTACCTTTGGCGGCTTGCTGGCCTGGCGCCCGCAAGCCTTGCCGGCCGCCGCCGTGGTACTGCTGTTGTGGCTTGTCGCACCCGCCATCGCCTGGTGGATCAGCCGCCCCATCGAGCGGGCCGTGACGCGCCTGTCGGCCGAGCAGGGACGTTTCCTGCATGGCGTGGCGCGCAAGACCTGGGCGTATTTCGATACCTTCGTCGGTCCCGATGACCACTGGCTGCCGCCCGATAACATGCAGGAGCATCCGAACCTGGTGGTGGCGCACCGCACCTCGCCGACGAATATCGGCCTGGCGCTGCTGGCGAATTTGACGGCCTACGATTTCGGTTACCTCACCCTGGGGCAGTTGATCGAGCGCAGCCGCGCCACCCTGCACAGCATGGGCGAACTGGAACGCTTCCAGGGCCACTTCTATAACTGGTACGACACGCAAACGCTCAAGGCGCTGCAACCGATGTACATTTCGACGGTCGACAGCGGCAACCTGGCCGGCCATCTGCTGACCTTGCAGCCGGGACTGGTGGAACTGTACGACGCGCCCATCATCGGTGTGCAGGTGGTGCAGGGCATCCGCACGACGGCGCAGGTGCTGCAGGAATTCATCGCCGCCGAAGGCGAGGGCAAGGCCATGCGCGACAGCATGAGCCTGCTGCAGGCAGCGGCAAATCCCGCCACCCTGGTCGAATGGCATGCCTACCTGGGCACGGTGAATGGCGCGGCCGACGCGCTGCTGTCGCTGACCCTGCAAAGCGAGGATGGCGAACTGTCCATGTGGGCGGGTGCGCTGGCGCGCCAGTGCCGCGCGGCGCTGGCCGAATTGCTGCAACTGGCGCCGTGGGCGGGGCAGGCGGATGTCGATGCGGCGCTGATGCGCGTGCCGACCCTGCGCGAACTGGCCAACCTGGAAACACCGGAAGGCCTGCCTGCCGAGCTGGCGGCCTTGCTGGCGCAAGGCCGCGACCAGGCGGGACGCCACATGCGCGACATCGCCCACGCGGCGGGCCAGGCGCGCGACTTTGCGCAGATCGAATACGCGTTCCTGTACAACCCGTCGACAAAACTGCTGGCCATCGGCTACAACGTCAGCGAACGGCGCCTGGACCCCAGCTACTACGATTTATTGGCCTCCGAAGTGCGCCTGGCCAGCTTCATCGCCATCGCCCAGGGGCAGCTGCCGCAGGAGCACTGGTTCGCCCTGGGCCGCCAGCTGTGCATGGTGGCGGGCCAGCCCGTGTTGCTGTCGTGGAGCGGCTCGATGTTCGAGTACCTGATGCCGCTGCTGGTGATGCCGAATTATCCGAACACCCTGCTCGATCAGACGTATCACTCCGTCATCGAGGCGCAGATCGATTACGGACGTCAGCGCGATGTGCCGTGGGGGATTTCCGAGTCCGGCTACAACACGGTCGACGCCAGCCTGAATTACCAGTACCGCGCGTTTGGCGTACCGGGGCTGGGCTTGAAGCGTGGCCTGGCCGACGACTTGGTGGTGGCGCCGTACGCCAGTATGATGGGCTTGATGGTGCAGCCGGAAGCGTCGTGCCAGAACCTGCAGCGCATGCAGGCGGCCGGCTACATGGGCCGCTACGGCTTCTTCGAGGCCATCGATTTTACCACGGCGCGCCTGCCGCGCGGGCAGGGCAGCGCCATCATCCGCTCCTTCATGGTGCACCACCAGGGCATGGGCTTTTTGGCCCTCAGTTACCTGCTGCACGACCGCCCGATGCAGCGCCGTTTCGAGTCCGATCCGCTGCTGCAATCGGCCTTGCTGGTGCTGCAGGAACGCACGCCGCAGGCCGGCGCGTTTTACTCGAACACGGCCGAACTGGCGGTGCTGCGCAGCGGCGCGCCGGAGCAGGCCATGCCGATGCGCATCCTCACGCAAGCCAACAGCGCCGTGCCCGAAACGCAGCTGCTGTCGAATGGCCGCTACCACGTCATGGTGAGCAATGCGGGCGGCAGCTACAGCCGCTGGAAAGACTTGTCCGTGACGCGCTGGCGCGAAGACAGTACGCGCGATAACTGGGGCAATTTCTGCTATCTGCGCGACCTTGACGACGGCGCCGTCTGGTCCACCATGTACCAGCCGACCCTGGCCGAACCGAAGAAATATGAAGTGATTTTTTCGGAGGGGCGGGCTGAGTTCCGCCGCGCCGATCACGGCCTGGACCTGTACACGGAAATCGTCGTCTCGCCCGAGGACGACATTGAAATCCGGCGCACGCGCATCAGCAATAATTCGAACCGCCAGCGGCGCATCGAGATCACCAGTTTCGCCGAAGTGGTGATGGCGCCGGCGGCGGCCGATGCGGCCCATCCGGCATTCAGCAAGCTGTTCGTACAGACGGAAATCCTCGCGCATGAGAAGGCGATTTTATGTACGCGCCGGCCCCGCTCGAAGGATGAGCAGATGCCGTGGCTGCTGCATGTGATGACCGTGCACGATATCGAGCGCTACGAAGTCTCGTTCGAGACGGACCGCGCGCGCTTCATCGGCCGCGGCAACACGGCGCAATTGCCGCTGGCGCTGCAGGAAAGCGGGCCGCTCAGTGGCGGCCAGGGTTCCGTACTCGACCCCATCGTGGCCATCCGCTACGTCATCACCTTGGCCCCTGACCAGGCCGTGACGGTCGACAGCGTGACCGGCATGGTCGAGCAGCGCGACGCGGCGCTGCACCTGATCGATAAATACCAGGACCGCCATCTGGCCGACCGCGTGTTCGAACTGGCCTGGACGCACAGCCAGGTGGTGCTGCGCCAGCTGAATGCCAGCGAAGCCGATGCGCAGCTGTATGCGCGTCTGGCCAATGCCGTGATCTATCCGAATGCGGCCCTGCGTGCCGAGGCCAGCATCCTGATCAAGAACCAGCGCGGCCAGTCCGGCCTGTGGGCGTATGCCATCTCGGGCGACCTGCCTATCGTGCTGCTGCAGATACGCGATTCGGCCAATATCGAACTGGCGCGCCAGATGGTGCAGGCGCATGCCTACTGGCGCCTGAAAGGGCTGGTGGTGGACCTGGTGATCTGGTACGAGGAGCAGTCGGGCTACCGGCAGCTGCTGCACGACCAGATCATGGGCCTGATCGCCTCGGGCATCGATGCCCAGGCGATCGACCGTCCAGGCGGCATCTTCGTGCGCTTGGCCGAGCAGATCGCCAACGAAGACCGCATCCTGCTGCAGTCGGTGGCGCGCGCCATCATCAGCGACTTGCGCGGCACCCTGGCTGAGCAGGTCAAGCGTCCGCCCAGCCCCGTGCTGCGCATGCCGCCGCTGCTGCAGGACCCGGCCCGCGACCATGGCGGCGTGCCGCACCGGGCGCCAAAGCGCGAGCTGATCCTGGAAAATGGCCTGGGCGGTTTCACGCCCGACGGGCGCGAATATGTGATCACCACGGGAGAAAATAAACAGACGCCGGCGCCCTGGTCGAACGTGCTGGCCAATGCACAATTCGGCACCGTGGTGTCCGAAGCCGGCCAGGCGTATACGTGGAGCGAAAATGCGCATGAATTCCGCCTCACGCCATGGCAGAACGACCCAGTCTCCGACCTGTCCGGCGAAGCGTTCTATGTGCGCGATGAGCAGAGCGGCCAGTTCTGGTCGCCCTCGCACCTGCCCGCGCGCGGCAGCGGCGACTACGTCACGCGCCACGGCTTCGGCTATAGCGTGTTCGAGCACAGCGAAGGGGGCATCGCCACCGAATTGTGCACCTATGTGGCGCTCGATGCGGCCGTCAAATACTCTGTCATCAAGGTGCGTAACGACAGCGGCGTGCCGCGCCGCCTGTCCGTCACGGGCTATGTGGAATGGGTGATGGCCGACCTGCGCGCCAAGTCCGGCATGCACGTGGCCACCGAAGTCGACACGATCAGCGGCGCCCTGTTTGCGCGCAATAACTACAACACGGAGTTTTCGGGCCGGGTCGGCTTTTTCAATACGGATGCCAGCATCCGTTCCATCACTTGCGACCGCAATGAATTCATCGGCCGCAATGGCAGTCTGGCGCAGCCAGCCGCCTTGCGCCGCGTGCGCCTGTCCGGCAAGGCGGGCACGGGATTGGACCCGTGCGCAGCGATCCAGGTACCGTTTGAACTGCAGCCGGGGCAGGAGCGCGAAATCGTTTTCCTGCTCGGCGTGGGCGGGCGCCGCAATGCGGACGCCAGCACCATGGTGCAGCGCCATGCGGGCAAGGAAGCGGCCCGCATGGCGCTCGACGCGGTGCGTGCGCACTGGGAAAGCACCCTGGGGGCCGTGCGCATCGAGACGCCCGATCCATCGCTCGATGTGATCGCCAATGGCTGGCTGATGTACCAGACCATCGCCTGCCGCCTGTGGGCGCGCAGCGGCTATTACCAGTCGGGCGGCGCCTACGGTTTCCGCGACCAGCTGCAGGATGCGATGGCCATGATCCATACGGCGCCGCAGTTGCTGCGCAAGCACTTGCTGCTGTGCGCGGCGCACCAGTTTGTCGAGGGCGACGTGCAGCACTGGTGGCATCCGCCGTCGGACCGGGGCGTGCGCACGCACTGTTCCGACGACTATCTGTGGCTGCCGCTGGCTACTTGCCGCTACGTGATCGCCACGGGCGACGTCAACGTGCTGTCGGAAGTGGCGCCCTTCATCGAGGGGCGCGCCGTCAAGCCGGAAGAGGATTCGTATTACGACCTGCCCGTGCGCTCGGGCGAGTCGGCGGACCTGTACGAACACTGCGTGCGCGCCATCCGCCACGGCTTGCGTCTGGGCGTGCACGGCTTGCCGCTGATCGGTTCCTGCGACTGGAATGACGGCATGGACAAGGTGGGCGAACATGGCAAGGGCGAGAGCGTGTGGCTGGCTTTCTTCCTGTACGAAGTGCTGCAGCGTTTCGCCGAAGTGGCCGTGCTGCGCGGCGATGCGCCGTTTGCCCAGTTCTGCCGCGATGAAGCCGTGAAGCTGGCGGCCAACGTCGAGGAACATGCGTGGGATGGCGAATGGTACCGGCGCGCGTATTTCGACGATGGCACGCCATTGGGATCACACACGAACGAGGAATGCCAGATCGACTCGATTTCGCAAAGCTGGGGCGTGCTGTCGGGCGCGGCCAACAGGGAAAGAGTCGCGGGCGCCATGCGCCAGGTCGATGCGCGGTTGGTGCGCCGCGATTCGGGTGTGATCCAGCTGCTCGATCCGCCGTTCGATAAGTCCAGCCTGAATCCCGGCTATATCCGCGGCTACGTGCCGGGCGTGCGCGAGAACGGCGGCCAATACACGCATGCGGCCATCTGGACGGCGATGGCGTTTGCCCGTCTGGGCGATGGCGAAAAAGCGTGGGAACTGCTGCGCATGATCAATCCCGTGCGCCACGGCGTTGACGCGCAGGCGGTGCAACGCTACAAGGTTGAGCCCTACGTGGTGACGGCCGACGTGTATGCTGTGGCGCCCCACGTGGGACGCGGGGGCTGGAGCTGGTACACGGGGTCGTCGGGCTGGCTGTACCGGCTGATCGTCGAATCTCTGCTCGGTTTGACGCGCGAAGCGGATGTGCTGCGCGTGGTGCCGGCCATGCCGGCCGAGTGGGACAGCTTCAAGCTGCATTATCGCTTCGGTGCCAGCAGCTATGCCATCACGGTGGAGCGGGCGCAGGGACGGCCTGCGGGCTTGTCGCTCGATGGCGTGGCACAGGGTGGCAACAGCATCGCCCTGCGCGACGAGGGCCGCGAGTACGCAGTGCTACTGCTGGTTTAGTCTTGCCGCCGTACATGCCACGTATCGTATTCGGGCCGGCGCCTGCCAAGCAGCAGGATCAGGCCGGCGCCCAGCAACAGCAGGTCGCGCATGCGTACGGCGGGCTCGGATTGCGTTGCGAGCTGAGGGGGCGTAGGTGCCGCCGTGGCAGCGGGCAACTGGCTTGCGCAGGCGGCCAGGCACAGCGCTGCCATCTTTCCATTCAAATGCATAGATTCCTCAAGAAAGCGCGGTGACCACCAGGTGGCACCGCGCCAGTATTCATGTCGGCGAAATTGTAATTATAGACATGAACATTGTAAATGAGAAATTATTTAAGATTGAGTCAAAACCCCAGGGCCGCGCCCGCGCCCAGCAGGGTGGCCACGCCCAGCACGGCAAAGACCAGCGCCGCGATGCCATGCACGAGGCGCAGCGGGACGCGGTTGGCGATCCTGTCGCCGAGGTACACGGCCGGCACGTTGGCCAGCATCATGCCGAAGGTGGTGCCCAGCACGACGGAAACAATGTCGTGATAGCGCGCTGCCAGCGCCACCGTGGCGACCTGCGTCTTGTCTCCCATTTCCGCCATGAAGAAGGCGATCAGGGTGGTCAGGAATACGCCGTACTTGGCCAATTTGGTTTCGTCTTCATCGAGCTTGTCGGGGATCAGGGTCCAGGCAGCCATCGCCAGGAAGGAGACGCCCAGTACCCAGCGCAGCACGTCGGGCCCCAGCATGCTGGTGATCCAGGCGCCGACGGCGGCGGCGAACGCGTGGTTGGCGATGGTGGCGACGAAAATCGCCAGCACGATGGGCAAGGGCTTGCGGAATTTGGCGGCCAGCAAAAAGGCCAGGAGTTGGGTTTTGTCGCCGATTTCAGCGAGACCGACGATGCCGGTGGAGATGAGGAATGCTTCCATGAGATTGCAAGAGGTACGCGGGCCGGACGAATTAACCAATGATCCACGGGCGACTCCGGCCCATGCGGCCGCCCTGGATCAATGGTCTCGTCAAGTTTTGCAACCACCTGCACCATGGCCTGCGGGCCAATTATGTTGATACAGGTTCCCGCGGCAGGACCGCAGGACGACTACTCCCCAATGTTCGAGGCGCATCATACGCCAATGCCTGCGCCGGCGCCAGTGCCGCCGGGGGATGTTGCGGCCTGGTGTGTGGGACTTCGACAACAATGATCGATTTGCAAACAGACTCGACTTAGAATGCAGTCTGTCCACGACTCCCAGATGGAATGCGCCATGCCGGTCCTTGTCCGCTTGCTTGCCTTGTGTTTGACCTTGTTTGCTCCCTTGTCCGGCCTGTGCGCCGCCGCGCCTTTCGACGACAAGTTCCGCCAGCTCGAAGAATTGCTGCCCACGCCGAATAGCTACCGCACGGCGTCCGGCGCGCCGGGCCACGCCTACTGGCAGCAGCGCGCCGATTACGTAATCCGCGCTACCCTGGACGAAGCGCGCCGCGAAATCACGGCCAGCGAGCAGATCACCTATCACAACCGCTCGCCCGACAGCCTTGCGTATCTGTGGCTGCAGCTGGACCAGAATGGCTTGCGCAAGGATGCCGACCAGCGCCGCGTCCTGAGCGCGCCGTCGCGCCAGGCCTGGCTCAGCAGCAGCGAAGAGGAGGCGCTGAAATTCGAGGACTTGCGCGCCATCCATGCGGGCCGCGAATTTGACGGCGGCTTCAAGCTCACCGCCGTGAAAGCGGCCAGCGGCAAGCCGCTGCCGTATGTGGTCAACCAGACCATGCTGCGCATCGATTTGCCGGTGGCGCTAGCGCCCGGCCAGAGCATCACGTTCAACATCGACTGGTCGTATCAGATCAATGACCAGAAGGTGCTGGTCGAGCGCTCCGGCTATGAATATTTTGAAGACGACAAGAACGCGATCTTCCAGGTCGCGCAGTGGTTTCCGCGCATGGCCGCGTATTACGACGCCGTCGGCTGGCAGCACAAGCAGTTCCTCGGCTCGGGCGAATTCACGCTGGAATTTGGCGACTACGAGCTGTACCTGACGGTGCCGGGCGACCATGTGGTGGCCGCCACGGGCGAATTGCAGAATCCTGCCGCCGTCCTGAGCACGGTGCAGCGCGAGCGCCTGGCGCGGGCGAAGAACAGCGATACGCCGCTGCTGGTGATCACGCCCGCCGAAGCGCTGGCGGCGGAAAAGGGGAAAGCCACGGGCATGAAAACCTGGCACTTCAAGGCGACCAATGTGCGCGACGTGGCGTGGGCTTCGAGCCGCAAGTTCATCTGGGATGCGCAGGGTTTGAATAGCGGCGGCAAGCGCGTGATGGCCATGTCCTACTATCCGAACGAGGGCAATCCGCTGTGGCAGCAGTACAGCACGCGCGCCGTCGTGCACGCGATCGAGCAGTACAACAAGTACAGTTTCGACTATCCGTATCCGAACGCGATGTCCGTCAATGGCGCCGTGGGCGGCATGGAGTATCCGATGATTTCGTTCAATGGTGGGCGCCCCGTGAAGGACAAGAAGACGGGGGAACGCACGTATTCGAAGACGACCAAGTATGACTTGATCGGCGTGATCATCCACGAAGTGGGCCATAATTATTTTCCCATGATCGTCAACTCGGACGAGCGCCAGTGGACGTGGATGGACGAGGGTTTGAATTCCTTCCTGCAGTACCTGGCCGAGCAGGCGTGGGAAGAGCATTTTCCGTCCTGGAATGGCGAGCCGCGCAAGATCGTCGACTACATGCGCAGCCAGAACCAGGTACCCATCATGACCAACTCCGAGTCCTTGCTGCAGTTCACGGCGAACGCCTACGACAAGCCGGCCACCGCCCTCAACATCCTGCGCGAAACCATTTTAGGGCGCGAATTGTTCGACTTCGCCTTCAAGCAGTACGCCTTGCGCTGGAAGTTCAAGCGCCCCACACCCGCCGACTTTTTCCGCACCATGGAAGACGCGTCCGGCACGGATCTGGACTGGTTCTGGCGCGGCTGGTTCTATACCACCGACGCGGTCGACATCAGCATCGACGGCATCAGCGAATATGGCGTGAGCACGAAGAATCCGGAAGTCGAGAAAGCGTGGAAGAAGGCGCAGAAGGCCGCGCAGCCCATATCGATCTCGGACCAGCGCAACAAGGCGCTGCCGAAGAAGGTCGACCTCGATCCTGCGCTGAAGGATTTCTATAACCGGCACGATGAATTCACGGTCACCAACAAGGACCGCAACAGCTATGCGGAGGAGCAGGAAGCGCTGGAGCCATGGGAGAGAAAGCTGCTGGAACAGCACAACATGGGAAAGCATCTGTACCTGGTCGATTTTTCGAATCTCGGCGGCCTGGTGATGCCGCTGATCCTGGAAATCGAACTGAAAAGCGGCAAGAAGATCATCGAGCGGGTGCCGGCCGAAGTGTGGCGCTACTCGCCGCACAAGATTAGCAAGGTCATCATCACGGACGAGCCGATGGTGGGGCTGGTGCAGGATCCGTACTGGGAGACGGCCGACATCGACATCAGCAATAACGCCTGGCCGAGAAAAATCACGCCATCGCGCCTGGAGCTGTTCAAGCAGGACCGCGATAAGAACAACTTGATGAAGGATTTTAATGTGCCGCTGAAGGCACCCGAGGCCAAGGCCGAAGCCAGGCCGGAGGCAAAATAGGGAAACAGCGCCGGCCAGTCCGGCGCTTTTTCTGCCAGGTCTGCGCCGGAAGTGCTATTCTGCGCGACGCCCCGGCGCACACGGACCGGGGCTTTCGCAAATCATTCAAAAGACGACCATGCAAACTTTGACCTTCCTGCGCGCGCTGGGCTGTGCGCTACTTTGCCAGGTGACCCTGGCCGCGCACGCCGACCCCCTCAGCTATGCGCGCTACGACCAGGTGCGCACGCGCGACCTGCAGCTGGACCTGAAAGCGGATTTCAAGCAAAAGACGCTCTCTGGCTATGCCGAGTTGTCCTTGAGCTGGATCGACCCGGCGGCGCGCACCCTGGTGCTCGATACGCGCGACCTGTCGATCGCGAAGGTGCAGGTACAGGACAAGCGTGGCGCATGGCAGATGGCGCCGTACCAGCTGGACAAGGCCGACCCGGAAAAGGGCCAGGCGCTGCGCATCACCACCACGGGCCAGCCGGGCAAAGTGCGCGTCTACTATCACACGGCCCCCAATGCCATCGCGCTGCAGTGGCTCACGCCGCAGCAGACCATGTCGGGCAAGCTGCCTTTCATGTTCAGCCAGTCGCAAAGCATCAACGCCCGCTCGTGGGTGCCGTCGCAGGATACGCCGGCCGTGCGCTTTACGTACAGCGCGCGCATCGATGCGCCAGCGGGCATGCGCGTCGTGATGAGCGCCGAGAATGACGAAAAGGCGACGGGCAAGGGCGGCTGGAAATTCAGGATGCCGCAGCCGATTCCTTCGTACCTGCTGGCCATCGCCATCGGCGAACTGGAAGTGCGCAAGCTCGGTCCCCGCTCCGCCGTATATGCCGAACCGCCGCGCATCAAGGCCGCCGAGTACGAGCTGGCCGACACGGAAAAGATGATCCAGGCAGCCGAAGCACTGTACGGTCCGTATGGATGGGGCCGCTACGACATGATCGTGCTGCCGCCATCGTTCCCCTACGGCGGCATGGAAAACCCGCGCCTGACCTTTCTCACGCCGACCATGATCGCGGGCGACCGCAGTTTGGTCGACCTGATCGCGCATGAACTGGCCCACTCGTGGTCGGGCAACCTGGTCACCAACGCGTCGTGGAAGCACATGTGGCTCAACGAAGGCTTTACCACCTACGTCACGACGCGCATCGTCGAGCAGCTGTATGGCAGCGAAGTGGCGCAGATGGGAGTGCAGGTCGACCAGGAAGAACTGGCCGCCTCGATCAAGGAATTGCCGGCAGCGAAGACGGCATTGATCACGCGCGATGCGGACGCCAATCCGGCGGAAACGTACACGGACGACGGCATCATCTACCCGAAAGGCGCCTGGTTCCTGGCCACCATGGAGCGCCGTGCCGGCCGCGCCGTATTCGACCCCTTCCTGCGCGGCTGGTTCGACCAGCATGCGTTCCAGAGCGTGACGACGGAGCAGTTCATCGCCTACCTGCGCAAGAACCTGCTGGCGCAGCATCCGGACGTGATGCCGGAAGCGGAACTCGATGAATGGCTGTATGGCACCGGCGTGCCGGCCAGCGCGCAGCGCGTCGTCTCGCCGCGCCTGGCGCTGCTCGACCAGCACCGCGACGCCTGGCTCAAGGGCGAGCTGGCGACGAAGGACCTGGGCATGGACAAGTGGATCGCCATCGAATCGATGCACTTCCTGAACGATATCAACAACAAGGCCAGCGCGGCGCAATTGCGTGAGCTGGACCAGGCCTACGGTGTGGGCAAGAGCGGCAACAACGAAGTGGCGTACCGCTTTTATCTGGCCTCCGTGAACGCCGGCTACGATGTGCGCCAGCCATTGCAGGCATTCCTGATGAGCGTGGGCCGCCAGAAGTTCGTCGTGCCCCTGTACAGCGCCTTGATGAAGACGCCGCAAGGCCATGTCTGGGCCAAGGACGTATATGCGCAGGCGCGCGAACGCTACCACCCGGTGACGCAGGAAAGCGTCGATAAATTGATGGCCGCGCAAGCGCATTGAACCTTATTGGGAAATCCTGACCATGCATACCATGAACCGTCTCGCCGCCGCCATCGTGCTGGCGTTTTCCAGCATCACCGTGCCGGCGCTGGCTCTTGACGCCGCACCCGTCGCTTCCGCCGCATCCGCGCCGGCGCCCGCCTTCGACCTTGACCGCGACGTCGCCACCGCCTTGAAAGTGTTCGACGTGCCCGGCATGGCGATCGCCATCGTCAAGGACGGCAAGGTCGTCACCGCCAGGGGCTTTGGCGTGCGTAAACTCGGCGAGCCGGCCGCTGTCGATGCGCAGACCCTGTTCGAGGTAGCATCGAACTCGAAGGGTTTCACGGCCGCCGCGCTGGCCATGCTGGTCGACGATGGCAAGCTGGCCTGGGACGATCCCGTCACCAAGCACCTGCCCGGCTTCCAGATGCACGATTCCTACGTGACGGGCGCCATGACCGTGCGCGACCTGCTGACGCACCGCAGCGGCCTGGGTCTGGGCGCGGGCGACTTGCTGTGGTGGCCGACCACCACCTTCAGCACCGACGAGATCATCGAGAAGCTGCGCTACATCCGCCCGGCCACGAGTTTTCGCAACAGCTATGCCTACGATAACCTGCTGTATATCGTGGCCGGCAAGATCATCGCCGACAAGGCGGGCATGAGCTGGGGCGAGGCCATGCATGAGCGCATCCTGGCGCCGCTGGGCATGACGGGCACCACCACCAGCCTGCTTGAAAACGCGGGCAAGTCTGACGTCGCCAGTGCGCACAGCAAGATCGACGGCAAGATCGCTGCCGTCAAGTCGATGCCTGTGCCGAACGCCGTGGGCGCCGTCGGCATCAACACGAATGCGGAAGATATCGCCAAGTGGATGATGGTGCTGCTCGACGGCGGCAAGATCGCCGGCGTGAAGGACAAGGACGGCAAGGAGGCGCGTTTGTTCAGCGAAAAGCAGGGCCGCGAAATGTGGACGGCGCAAACGCCGATCAAGATTTCCGAGCCGAAGCCGGCGCTGGCCGCGACCAAGCCGAACTTCAGCGCATATGGCCTGGGCTTCCAGCTGCGCGACTATAAGGGCATGAAAGTGGCCATGCACGGCGGTGCGCTGCAGGGATTTTATTCGCGCGTGGTGATGGTGCCGGAAGCAAAGCTGGGCGTGGCCATTCTGACCAATGCGGAAAATGGCGGTTCCATGACGGCGCTGCAATGGCGCATCCTCGACCATTATCTGCAGGCGGCGCCGTCGGATTGGCTGGCGCTGGTGGCCAAGGTGGAGCAGGACCAGCATGCCGAGGAAGTCAAGAAGCAGGGCAAGGCGTCGAGCGCGCGCGCGGCGAAATCGCAGCCATCGCTGCCGCTGGCGGCATACGACGGCGAGTACGAGGACGCCTGGTATGGCAAGGTCGTGATCAAGCCGGAAGGAAAAAAACACATCCTCAGCTTCACGCGCACGCCGGACCTGACGGGCGAGCTGGAACACTGGCAGCACGACACTTTCATCGTGCGCTGGAAAGAGCGCAACTTCAACGCCGATGCCTACGTGACGTTCTCGCTCAATCCCGATGGCAGCATCGACCGCGTGAAGATGGCGCCCGTGTCGGACGAGACGGATTTCAGCTATGACTTCCAGGACTTGAGCCTGGTGCCGGTGAAACCGAAGGAAGCGAAGAAATAAGGTGTCGATACAAAAACCGCAGCCTGTGCTGCGGTTTTTTTTTCGCCTGTTCCCATGCAAATGCGCGGCAGGAAAGCGGCGAGCCGGTTTTTATTCCCTGAAATGGAATGAAAAAGAAACGTTATCTTGTTTTCTTATTTGCGTATTTAATAACTCTTTAAGGTGCTACTATTTCTGGGCGCCATAGAATTCGTCTGTCGACAGGCGGTTTCCGGCGGCTGAAGCCTGTGTCTTCAGTGGTTTTTATAACGACTCAACTCTTGGGAATGGGATAAAAATGATCAATGTGAAAAAAGCCGTCTTTGTCTTTTGCGCCGCCGTCGGTTTTGCCGGCGCCATCAGTTCTTCCGCATATGCGCTGCCAACGCGCGAAACCTGCGAGGAAGCCTATACCTCGTGCGTGACGGACGGCGATGCCGGCGCCTGCACGCTGGTCAAGCGCCTGTGCGGCGTGTACGGCATCTACCTGTAAGGCGGCAGTCAACCCGGCTGGCAGGCGGCGCGCCGGATCGGCCCGCCGCCGTTTTTTTACGGCTTGACGAACTTCAGGGTCATGCGGTCGCTCTCGCCGATGGCCGTGTACTTGGCCCGATCCACATCCTTGTTGGCGTAGGTGGGCGGCAGTGCCCAGACGCCGCCCTCATGGTCCGCCGTATCCTTGGGATTGGCGTTGATTTCCGACTTGGCCGCCAGTTTGAAGCCTGCGCCTTCGGCCAGCTTGATCACATACGCTTCGTGCATGTAGCCGCTGCTGGCCGTGGCATCCTGCGCCTTGTTCGCCGGCAGGCGGTGTTCGACGACGCCGAACACGCCGCCCGGTTTCAGGCTGTCATACACTTCCTTGAACAGGGTTTTCATGCCCTCGTCGCCGATGGGTATCCAGTTGTGGATATTGCGGAAGGTGAGCACCATGTCGGCCGTGCCCTTGGGCGCGATGCGGTAGGTGGTGGGGGGCGCGAAGGCGCCGAGTTCCACCTTGCCGAAAGCGCTCGGGTTGGCGTCGAGTTTTTGCCGGAAGCGCACCGCGCCACGGCGTGCACCTTCGCTGCTTGACTGCGGGTCGTTGCCGGCGGCGATCAGCTTGCCGTGGTCGCGCAGGTAGGGCGCCAGGATTTCCGTGTACCAGCCGCCGCCGGGCGCCAGCTCCACCACCGTCATGGTCGGCTTGATGCCGAAAAACGTCAGCGTTTCATACGGGTGGCGGGCGCTGTCGCGCAGCGCGTTGGCCGGCGTGCGCGCACTGCCGGTGATGGCCGCCTTCAGGGCCGCGTCGCCCGCATCGGCGGCCAGCGCCGCGTCGCTGCCGCCGCAGGCCAGCATGACCGTCAGGGCCGCGGCCAGGGATACTCGCTTCATCATCATATGCTCCATGCGTGATTGGATCGGTTGGTCAATTGGTGGCGATCGCCATCAACGCCGATCATCGGGCAAGCACGCTGGCCGGTCAAGCGGATTCCGTACCCCAGGTTGCGGCATACGCGGGTATGTCGCAGGTGTTGAGCGCATCGGCGATGGCCGCGCCACGGCCGTGCGAAAAAGGTAGTTCGCCCGTCCAGACGGCATGCGCCATATCGCCCGCATCGTCGAGCGGACCGCCCGTGCGCTGCTTGACGGCGCATTCGTCGAGCGCGATGCGCAGCACGGTGGTGGCCGCGTATTCCTTGGCGCTGCCGCCGCGCACGTGCGCCAGACGTCCCGGTGCCAGCTTCTCCATCAGCGCATCCATGGCCACATGTTGCTGGCCGATGTCGCTTACTTTCTCAAACTGCCCATACACCATCGCCGAGCGGTAGTTCATGGTGTGATTGAAGGCGGAGCGCGCCAGCACCAGGCCGTCGAGATGGCTGACCGTCACGCACGCGTCGCCGTCGAGCAAGAGCTGCTTGAGCATGCGGCTACCGTTCGAGCCATGGATGTACAGGTGGCCGCCGATGCGCCAGCAGGCGGTCGGGATGCAATGGCTGCCCTTATCGTCGCGAAAAGCGATATGGCACAGATAGGCGGCATCGAGGATGGCGTAGAGGGAGGTCTGTTCATAGCAGGCCAGTTCGGCGACGCGGCGCACGCGGGTACGGGGGCTGGGGGGCAGGGCGGTAGCGGTCATGGTCGAAGTCCCGTTGGTTGAAGAAGCAGGCCGCACTATAATCGGCATCTGGCTCTGAAAAAAGATCCAGAACTGACAAATAATTTAGAGCCACAATGAAGGAGAAGCATGGACTTCGCTTTGCTGCTGAACGCGTTCGAGCGCACGCACCGCGGGCGGGGCTGGTCGCGCCAGCGCCTGTTGCATGAATGCCTGCGCGCGGCGATCCGCGGCGGCCAGCTGGCGCCCGGCACGCGGCTGGCCGCGACGCGCGTGCTGGCGGCCGAACTGGGACTGGCGCGCAATACCGTGCTGTACGCCTACGAGCAGCTGGCCAGCGAAGGATTTGTCTTGCCGGACCGGCGCGGCACCGTCGTCGCCGGCAGCGCCGGTGTGCCTGCGGCTGCGCCTGCGGCAGGGGGCAACGATGGCTTGTCGCGCCGCGCGCAGCATTTGCGCGGCGTGGCGGGACAGGATGTGAATGCCTCGGTAGTGTTTCCCGCCGACGCCATGGGCGCGTTTGCGCCTGGCGTGCCGGCGCTCGATGAGTTCCCGCTGGCGCAGTGGCGGCGCATGCTGGACCGCGCGTGGCGCGCGCTGACGCCGCGCCAGCTCAATTACGGCGACCCGGCCGGCGAGCCGTCGTTGCGCATGGCCATTGCCGAGCATTTGCGCGCCGCGCGCGGCGTCGTCTGCGATGCGGGTCAGGTGTTCATCACGGACGGCACGCAAAGCAGCCTCGATGTCTGCCTGCGCGCCTTTGCCGACCAGGGTGACACCTTGTGGATCGAGCATCCAGGCTATGGCGGCGCGCTGGCGGCGGGCCGTGGCGCGGGCTTGCAGGTGACCGGTATCGCGGTCGACATGGACGGCATCGCACCGACGGATGACGACTGGCGCGACACGCCGCCGCGCCTCATCTACACCACGCCGTCGCACCAGTATCCGACGGGCAGCGTGCTCAGTCCCGCGCGCCGCATGGCGCTGCTCGAACGCGCCCGCGTGGCCGGCGCCCTGATTATCGAAGACGATTACGACAGCGAGTTTCGCCATGGCGGCCCACCCCTGGCCGCGATGCAGGGACTGGTGGCCGACGCGCCCGTCGTGTACCTGGGGACCTTCAGCAAGACCATGTTTCCCGCCTTGCGCATCGCCTTTATCGTCGTGCCGGCCGCGCTGGCCGGGGCCTTCGCGCAGATGCAGGCGCAGGGTGCCGCACGGGGGAGGGTGGCGGAACAGCTGGCGCTGGCCGAGTTCCTGCGCAGCGGCCTGTTTGCGCGCCACGTGCGGCGCATGCGCCGGCTGTATCGCCAGCGCCGCGATGCCTTGAGCGAGGCGCTGCAGCGCCATGCGTGCGCGGGCGCATCCATCCATGGCGGCACGGCCGGCATGCACCTGGCGCTGCGTTTCCATGATCGCGCATGGGATGACCTGGCGCTGAGCCGCAGCGCCGCGCAGGACGGCATCGTGGCTCTGGCCCTGTCCGCGCATGGCACGGGAGATGCGGGGGGCTGGAACGGTTTCCTGCTCGGTTATGCCCAGGTGCCGGCCGAGCACATGGATGGCCTGGTGCGCCGCCTGGGTGGGCTGCTGCCGGCGTGATGCAGCTAATTTATTGCTGGTCCTGCATCCACTGCTTCAGGCCGTTGACCCAGTTCTTGGCGGGCAGGTTGAACTGCTTCTTGATGGTGGCGGCGCGTTCGTATAAATCGCTGAAGTCGAGCGATGGGGATTTTTTGAAGGCCAGCACGACGATGTTTTCATCTTCCATTTCCGGCACCCAGACGACGGCGTCGAAAACCAGCTCCATCGCCTGCAGATTCTTGTCGTAGTTGGGGAAGTCGCCGAAGACATTCGTGCACATGATGCCGTCGTCCGTCAGGCAGTCGAAGCAAGCCTGGTAGAACTCGGGCGTGTCGAGCACGGGGCCGCGCGCGTCTTCGTCGTACAGGTCCACTTGCAGCGCGTCGACGGTGCCGTGATTGGCCGGATCGAGCACGAAGTCGAGCGCATTCATTTCGCGCACGTCGAGGCGCGCGTCGTTCGGCGGCAGCGCGAACTGGGCGCCGCAGATGGCGATCACGTTCGGATTGAGTTCG
Source organism: Janthinobacterium sp. SUN137 (assembly GCF_030587265.1). Lineage (NCBI taxonomy): Bacteria > Pseudomonadati > Pseudomonadota > Betaproteobacteria > Burkholderiales > Oxalobacteraceae > Janthinobacterium > Janthinobacterium sp. SUN137. Next base: position 481,248 of record NZ_JAPWHZ010000004.1, read on the forward strand.
ATGGCCGTGACCGTGGCGTCGGGGAAGCGGCGGTAGCTGAATTTGGTCAGCGCGGCGCTGCCCAGGCCCAGCTGCACGATGCGTTTGGGCTGCGTCTTGAACAGCATCCACATCATCATCATCTGCACGTATTCGAGCTCGATGGCGTCGGGTTTGTCCAGGCGCATGGCGCCCTGCACCCACTTGGTCCCCAGGTGCAGGTAGCGGATGCCGCGGTGTTCGGTGGTGGTGGCAGGCGGGTGGCCCGGGTGGCTGAAAGCGGTATGGCTGGTGGAGGTGAAGTCGGTCGTCATGGCGCCAGTTTAGCAGCCGGCTGAAAAAAAGACGCCGCAGCGTCTTTTTGGTGGGGAGCTCAAGATTGCTTGCGGCGTCGTGCCAGGAAGCCCAGTACGCCCAGGCCGGCCAGCAGCATGCCATAGGTTTCTGGTTCAGGAACGGGGGCCAGGTTCAGGTTGAAGGTGCCGCCATAGCTGCCGCCATTGCTGTTGCCCATCACGGTGAGGACCATCGGGCCGTTGAACAGCAGGTTGGTTGGCGCTAGCACCTCGCCCTGGGCATAGCCGAAGACGGTGGGTCCGCCAAAGCCCGTCAGGGCGATGCCGTTCAGGTTGGCACTGCTGAAGTTGATGGACGAAGCATCGCTGCCCGTGACCGACAGGTTGGCCAGGAAGGCTTGCGCGGTCGAACCGAACGTGGCGTCGGGCGTGAAGGTGAAGGTGTCGGTAAAGGCGCCGAGCGGATCGGGCGTGGCGTTGAAGCCGCCCGTCCACAGGTTGCCGGTGGTGTTGATCAGGTCCACGTTGTACGCTGTCGCCTGCGCTACGCCGATGGAAGCCGCGCTCAAGAGTGCTACTGCGATGAGTGATTTCAGTTTCATTTTTATCCCCGCGAAAAAACGATTAATGTTTCAAAAAAACCGTACCGCTCAGATAAATTATCGCCAGGACATTTCATTGTCAATGAGCTATTTTTATATCATTATGCAAACTTAAATAGCTTATTTCTAATACACGGGCATGGCGCTCGTTATGTTGCAATATTAAAAACTCTAATTATCAATATAATACTGAAAAATAATTGCGCAGCATGTGATGGAAAAATCGTTGCGCCAGTAACTAATTTCTGTCCAGCAAGGGAAGAATTAGAGTTACCGCCAGGCCGCCGTCCTCGCGGTTGGCCAGCGTGATGCGCCCGCCATGGGCTTCGGCGATTTCGCGCGCCAGCGCCAGGCCAAGTCCCGTGCCGCTGCGCTTGGTGGAATAAAACGGCACCAGCGCGTTTTCCAGCACGGCGCCGCTCATGCCCGGGCCGCGGTCGCGCACTTCGATGCGCAACTGCCCTTGCGCCTGGCTGACGTGCAGGCCGATGTGCTCTTCCCGCGAGCCCGATTCCAGCGCATTCTTGAGCAGGTTCAGCAGTGCCTGCTGCATTTGCGCCGCATCGAACACGGCCGCCTGCGCGGGCGGCGGGCAGTCGAGCCTGAAGGGCGCTTGCGAGGCCAGGCCATCGAGGAAAGGCTGCCACTCGCACGGCGCCAGGCGCGGTGCGGGCAGCTTGGCAAAGCGCGCATAGCCGAGGATGAAGGTTTCCAGGTGGCGCGTGCGCTCTTCGATGGTGGCGAGGATTTGCGGCAGGCGTTCCGTCTGGCCGCGGCGTACCAGTTCGGCACCGGAATGGGCCAGCGAGGCCAGCGGCGCCAGCGAGTTGTTGAGTTCATGGCTGATGACGCGGATGACTTTTTTCCAGGTCTGCACTTCCTGGCGGCGCAGTTCCAGTGTCAGCTGGCGCAACAGCAGCAGTTCGTGCTTGCGCCCGTTCAGGCTGAAGCTGCGCCGCGCCAAGTGGTACACCTCTTCCTGTTCCCCCTCGCCGCTGGTAAACAGGCCGTCGTTGCGGCGCGCGAGCGCCTCGGCCAAGGCCGGTGCCGCCTGCTGCACGATGTCGGCCAGGTGATGCCCTTCGAGCCGGCGGCCATGGTGCAGCAGCTGGCGCGCGGCCAGGTTGGCGTAGACGATGGCGCTGCCCTCGGCCACCAGCAGCATGGCCACCGGCGTGTTTTGCACCATGGTGTCGAGCAGCAGTTCGCGCTGCACCAGGTCCAGGCGCTGCTTGCGCAGCACGTCGCCGAGCGCATTGTGGGCCGCCACCAGGTCGGCCAGTTCATCGTTCTGCGGCCAGCGCAAGCTGAAGCCGAAGTCGCCGTCCTGGTAGCTGGCGACCGTGCCGCTCAGGGCGCGAAACAGCGACAGCATCGCCTGCAGCTGGGCGCGGATGGTGATGACGGCGACCGGCAACACACACAGCAGGGTACCCGCCAGCACCAGCAGCGGCTGGTCGGGTAAAAAATGCGCGAGCAGCAGGGCGATGACGATGCCCAGCACCAGCAAGGTGACGATCAGCGCCGTCCAGCGCGTGAGCAGGGAGAGGCGCATGGGACGGTAGGCCATCAGCCGCGCGCGATGCCCAGGCGTTCCATGCGCCGGTACAGCGCCTGGCGCGACAGTCCCAGTTCCTGCGCCGCCTGCGCCACCACGCCGTGTGCACGTGCGAGCGCCGCGGTGACGCTGTCGCGATCCGGTTCCGTCGCGGCGGCATCTTGCGGCGCGCGCAGCGATGGCAGTCCCGCCAGGGGCAAGCCCGTTTCCTGCGCGCGGATCAGCGGACCGGCCGTCAGCAGGCTGGCGCGCTGCATGACGTTTTTCAGTTCGCGCACATTGCCTGGCCAGCCGTGCGCCAGCAGGGTGGCCTGCGCCTGGGCGTCTAGGGTTTTTTCACTGCCCAGGAAATGCTGCGCCAGCACCAGGATGTCAAGCGGGCGCTGGGCCAGCGGCGGCAGGCGCAGTTCGATCACGTTCAGGCGGTAGAACAGGTCTTCGCGGAACGTGCCGGCCTTGATCATCGCCGGCAGGTCGGCGTTGCTGGCGCTGATGACGCGCACTTTCACCTGCCGCTCGCGGTTCGAGCCGAGGCGCTCGAAGCGTCCCGTTTCCAGCACGCGCAGCAGCTTCATTTGCCCGGCCAGCGGCAGGTTGCCTATCTCGTCGAGGAACAGCGTGCCGCCGTCGGCTGCGTCGAACTTGCCATCGCGCGCGCGGGTGATGCCCGTGTACGCGCCGGCCTCGGCGCCGAACAGTTCCGCCTCGATCAGGTCCACCGGCACGGCGCCGCAATTGAGCACCACGAAAGGACCGCTGGCGACCTGGGAATTGGCTTGCACGATGGCGGCGATGCGTTCCTTGCCGCTGCCGTTCGGCCCCGAAATGAGCACGGGCACGTCGGCGCGCGCCACCTGGCACGCCAGGTGCACCACGCGTTCGGTGGCCGGGTCTTGCCACACCATGCCGCGCAAGTCGAAGTCGTGTTCCAGCGCGTGGCGCTGGCGCTGCTCGGCCACCACGCGCTGGCGCAGCGCGCGGTTGGCTTGTCCCAGCTCCAGCAGGTTCTGCACGCTGGCGATCAGGCGCCGGTCGTCCCATGGCTTGGCCAGGTAGTCGGCCGCGCCGGACTTGATCAGGTCGACGGCCGCGTCGAGCTGCGTCCAGGCTGTTAGCAGGACCACGGGCAGGTCCGGGTAGCGCGCGCGGATGGCGTGGAACAGCGCGCTGCCTTCCTCGCCCGAGGTGGTGTCGGCCGTGAAGTTCATGTCCTGCACCACCAGGTCGATGGCGTGGCGTTCGAGCAGCTGCAGGCCTTCCTCGGGCGAGGCGGCGCGCACGGCGTCGATCTCGTGCAGGGAGAACAGCACGTCGAGCGCGATGGCCACGGCGGCATTGTCGTCAATAATCAGTACGGTAGGCATGCGCGCAGCATATCACTCAGGTGCCGGCTCAGGTACTGCGGGTGGCAGTGGCCGGTGAAATACTGGCCGCGCGCCATGCCGGGCCGTACACGGCGCCCACGCCCAGCAGCCAGAACACCAGCGCGCCTGCCAGCAGATAGCCGGGCGGCAGGCGTGCCATCTCCAGCTGGCTTACCAGCAGCTGGTTCAAGCCCAATGCCAGCAGCACGCCACATGCCACGCCGACGCCGGTGATCATGAAATTCTCGGTCAGAAAATAGCGCAGGATGTCGATGCGGCGGGCACCGAGCGCGCGCCGCACGCCGATCTGCTTCCTGCGCTGCGTCACCCACAGGCTGGCGATGCCGACGATGCCGCTGGCCGTCACCAGCAGCAGCAGGGTGCTGACGGCAATGAGCATCCAGGACAAGCCCCGGTCGGCCAGATACCGTGCTTTGCGGTGCTGTTCCAGGGTATCCGTGCGCACCAGCAGGCGCTCGCTGCTGGACGTGCGGACCGCCTGTTCCGCCTCCTTCATCAGGCGGTCGCGCTGGCCTGGCTCCGCCCGCACGGCAAACAGCAGCGAATCGCGTCCACCCGTCAGGCGCGCCGGCAGGATGATCGAATACTCGCCCTGGGCGCTGACCTGGCCGGTTTGCGTCTGCAGCCGTTCCACCACGCCGATCACGCGCATCTCGTCATCGTTGTCGCCGGTGCCATTGAACAGGGGCTTGCCGACAAAGCTGGTTTCGCCAGGCCAGATCTTTTGCGCTGCGGCGCGCGTCACGATCACCACCTTGGGGAAGATTTCATCCACGTCTTCATTGATTTCCGGGACCTCGTCGGGATGGAAATCGCGGCCTTCCACCAGCTTCAGGCCATACGTCCTGACCAGCGAATCGGGCGTGAAGTACATCGAGGTGCCGGCGCTGGCCGCAGCCTGTCCGCGTTTTGCCGCGACGTTGGTGCTGCTGCCGGAACGCGACAGCACCGCCTGCGTGGTTTGCGCTACGGAGACCACGCCCGGCACGGCGCGCAGTATCGCTGCCTGGCGCTTCTGCTCGGCTATCTGGCGCTGCGGGCTGCCTTTGTCCATGCTCTGGACTTTGACATAGAAGATGTCGTTTTCGGCCGCCACGCCGGTGGGACGGGCGGCGATGGCCTGGCGCAGGTTGACGATGTACAAGGCGTTGGCCAGGATGGCCAGGCTGATGGCGACTTGCACTGCGACGAGCACGGCGCCGGTCTTGTTGCGCATCAGCGCCGACAGGATGGGGCGGATTTCCATGTGGGGCCTCATTGTGAAAAGGTGGATGTCATTGGGATTTGAGCTGCATGGCCGGCGTGACCTGGCAGGCGCGCCAGGTAGGCAACAGCCCAGCGAGCAAGGCCGCCAGTACGGAAACGGCAAACGTCAGCAGCAGCATCGGGACATCTAGGTGCGCCACGGTGCCCAGCTCTTTCGACTGCGAACTCACCACGGCCAGGGCGGCATAGGCCAGCAACAGGCCCAGCACGCCGCCGGCCAGGCCGATGACGCCGGTTTCGATCAGGAACTGGCGGAAGATGTCGCGCTGCGTGGCGCCCAGTGCGCGGCGGATGCCGACTTCCGCCGCCCGCACGGAGAACTTGGCCAGCAGCAGGCCGATGGTGTTGACCAGGCAGAGCAGCAGGAAGCCGAAGGCCAGCCAGGTGGCCAGCTTGTTGTCGTTGTCGACAACGTTCAGGAAATCTAGCCACTGCCTGACGTCGTACAGCATGTTGGGCGCATGGCGCGGCATGCGGCCCAGCTTGCGCTGTTCTGCCGCATAGCTGTCGAGATATGCCTGCAGGTCGCTGCGTTCGCCGGCGCTGGCCATTTCGAACCAGAATTGCAGCCAGGTGCAGTCCGATGCCAGGATGCCCTGGTAACCGGGACTGCGCTCGACACCGCTGCAGGCCATGCCGCCGTCATGCCCCGTTTCGTGGCGGATGGCGCTGGCAAACGGAATGAAGAATTCATCCTCCGTGCCGAAGGCGCCCTTGCTGCCGATGATGCGGTGCACGCGCGGTACTGGGTCCCACTGAGCGAGCACGCCGCTGACCAGATAGGGACGTCCCAGCACCGTCACGCGCTGGCCCACGGGATTGACTGTGCCCAGCAGCTTTTCCGCCAGGGCGCGACTCAAGACGATGACGTCGGCGCCGCTGTCGTCGTCGGCTTCGCTCCATGGCTGGCCATACAGGAAGGGCACTTCAAACATGGCAAAGAAATCGCGCGTGGGAGCCAGGCCCTGGGCCCGGAAGGCACCGAGGTCCCTGCGCGCCGGTTCCACGGGGCCGGCCACGCCGTACATGACGCTGCGGCGGATGCCTATCTTGCTGGCCATGAAGTTCTTCGCGTCGGTATAGGCGAGTTGCGCCTGGCCGAAGCTGGGCTTGGTGCCCGGCGTATAGCCTTTCAAGGGAACCACATCGATCATCGGCACGAACAGGCGGTCGCTCTTGTGCGGCAAGGGGTCGCCCGACATGGCGTGCAGGATGGTCACGGTGGCCACGCTGGCGGCCACGCCGACAGCCAGGGTCAGCACCATCAATGCCGTCAGTGCGGGATTGCGGCGCAGGTTGCGCAGGCCCAGCTTGAAATAATAGTGGAACATGGCGGCTCCTAGGCGGTCGCGTGCTGTGGCCTGGCCGACAGCGTGGCGCCATGCTGCACCAGATCCGACACCTGGCCGTCGATGATGTGCACGTTGCGTTGCGAACGCAGCGCCAGTTCAGGATCGTGCGTCACCATCAGGATGGTCGTGCCTTGCGCGTTGATGTCCTCCAGCAGTTCCATCACGCCGCGCGCCATCTGCGTGTCCAGGTTGCCCGTCGGTTCATCGGCCAGCAGCAGTTTCGGCGAGCCGGCCAGCGCGCGTGCGATCGCCACGCGTTGTTGCTGCCCGCCCGACAGTTCGGCTGGATAATGCTTTATGCGCGAGGCCAGTCCCACCTTCGCCAGCGCATCCTCGATGCGTTCGCGGCGCTCGGCGCTGTTGAAGCCCCGGTAGCGCAGCGGCACGTCGACGTTGTCGAACAGCGACAGGTCGGGAATCAGATTAAAACCCTGGAAGATGAAGCCGAGTTTTTCATTGCGCAGGCGCGAGCGGGCATTGTCGTCCATGCCTCTGACGTTGACGCCGTCAAGGATGTATTCACCGTCGGTGAATTCCTCGAGCAGGCCGGCGATGTTCAGGAAGCTCGTCTTGCCCGAACCGGACGGCCCGGTGACGGTGACGAATTCGCCCTGGCGAACGTGGATCTCGAAGCCGCGCAGCGCGTGCGTTTCGATCATGTGGGTGCGGTAGATCTTGCTCAGGTTTTGCATGCGCAGCATGGGAAGCCTCCTTGTTGACTGAAATTAATTGAGTGCGACGCGGGCAGCGTTCGCGAAATTTTCCGTACCGGCGACCACCACCTTGTCGCCCAGCTTCAGGCCCCCCAGAATCTCGACGGCCGAGATGCTGGTGGCGCCCAGCTTGATGGGCGTGCGGATGGCCACGCCATCGCGCACCACGTAGGCAAAGCGTCCGCCTTCGGCTTCGACGAAGGACCCGCGCGCCAGCATCAGCACATTGGGCCGCTCGTCGATCAGCAGGCGTGCCGAGACGCGCTGGTTCTGGCGCAGGCCGGCCGGTTGTGCGCCGTTGAAGCGCACGCGCGCCAGCACCTGGTTTTTGACCACCTCGGGCGACAGCGCCGACAGCTTGCCGGAGGCGCGGATGGTGCCCGTTTCGATCTCGGCGCTCATGCCCAGGCCGATGTCGGCCACATACGTTTCCGGTACTTCCAGCTCCACTTCCAGCTGCGACAGGTCGACCAGGGTCATCAGGGCCGTGTTGGCCTGCACCACGCTGCGGTTGGCCACCGACAGCGTGCCGATGAAGCCATTGACGGGCGCGCGCACGGTCAGCTCGTCGACCCTGCGCTGGGCGTTGTCGCGGCTCAGACGCTGGCGTTCCAGTTCGTTGACCCGGGTCTTCAGTGCCAGGGTCACGTCCTCGCCTTCCAGGCCCGCCGCCTGCGAAGCGTGCTTGCTGCGGATATCGGCCGAATTCAAGGCATCCTTGGCCTTCTGGTAATCGATCTTGGCGATGATGCCTACCTGCGCCACGCTTTCATAGCGTTCGAGCGTGCGCTGGGCGGACAGGCGCTCGATTTCGGCCGTATCGGCTTCACGGCGCGCCAGCAGTTTCTGCTTCTTGGCCAGGATCTGCTGGCGCGCCACTTCCGCTTCCAGCTGCTGCACGCTCGACTGCTCGCGTTTCAGCGCGTCCGACAGGTCGGGCGACTCCAGCACGGCCAGGATGTCGCCCTTCTTGACGGTGTCGCCGGCCTTCGCTTTCAGCGTGACGGTGGCCACCGTGGTCGAGTACAGGGTCGGGCTGATGGCGGCGACCACGCGTCCGTTCACGGCGGCGTCGCGGATCAGGGTACCGCGCGTGACGTCGGCGATGCGCAGGCGGTCGGCATTGACGGAATGTTCGCTGTTGCGCCAGCCCGCAACGGCAGCGATGGCGGCGCCGATGACGACGGCGGCGCCGGCCAGCAGTAGGGCGCGTTGCTTGTGGCGCTGGCCCGGCGGGGCGGACAGGACGGCGTCTTGGGAAGAGGTATCGCGGATCATGGTCGGGTCTCGTGAAGGATGCCTTTTCCAATGCACGATCCGTGCCAGTTGTTAAGTCGTTGATTTGGATGGAAAAAAATTCCGGCGTCCGGCTGTCCGCCGTGTCCGCGCCGTCCAGGCGGTGTCCGCGTGCGGCGCGCCGTCGCGGCGTTTGCGCATGGATCTTGATATTCTGGCAATCGACCTGAACTGCTGCCCAGGCAGTGATGGCGCGCGGCGCCATGCTGGCCCCCTTCTTTGGAGCATGATGTCGCCTTCGCCCTCCCTTCTTGCCCACCTGCGCCCCTGGCTGCGTCAGTTTGCCAGCCTGCCCGAACCGGCGGAACTCGACTATCCATTTGTCGCCAGCGACATCGCCATGTTGCAAGGGATCGAGGGTGGTTTGCCCCAGCTCGATAGCCAGACGTGGGATGAAATGCTGCTGGACGGCTACCATGCGCAGCTTGCCACGCAGGCCAGCATTCTCGGCCAGCAGCGATTGCATCAGCGCCTGGCGAGCGGTACGGCCGATGCCGCCTCGCGCGCGCGCATCGCGGCCCTGCTAGCCGCACCGGCCCAGCAGGCGGCGCTCGAGCAAGCCATGCTGCCGCTGCGTACGGCGGACATGGAAGTGGCCGCCTTGCTGTGCGGCGCCCCACTGCCGGCACCGCCGTGGTGGAGCCGCTGGTTGCTGCTGCCGACACTGGCGCTGCTGGCGTCGCTGCTGGCCGCGTGGCTGTTTGCGCCGCTGGCATGGGCCGTCGCGGTACCCGTCTGGTTCTTGCTGATGGCGTTGCAGATGCGTTTTCACGACCGTTGCAAACCGTGGGAGCGCAGCGTCTTTACGTTACAGCAGATACTGCTGGTGCATGGTCGACTGGGGGCGCTCGACACGGCGTTCACGGTGCACCTGCGGGAAGGCGGGCGGGCTGCCGGCTTGATCAACCGGCAGATCACGCCAGTGCGCTGGATCAAGATGATTCCCCTGTTGAGCGAATACGACGACTGGCTCATGCTGGGCAATATCCGGCGCTACTTTCACAGCCTGCGCGTGGTGCGGCGCGAACGCGCCTTCCTGCGCCAGAGTTTCTTGCTGCTGGCCGACCTGGAAGCGGACCTGGCCCTGGCGCGCCACCTGCGCGGAAGCACGCAGTTCTGCTGGGCGCAGGAAGCCGGCGGGCGGCAATTGTCGCTCGACGCCATGGTGCATCCGCTGCTCGATGGCACCAAGCCGCTGTCGTTGCACCTCGATGGCCGCGGCGCTTTCATCTCAGGCCAGAATGCGGTGGGAAAAAGTACCTTGCTGCGCGGTGTGGGGCTCAATCTGGTCAGCGCGCGCGCCTTTGGCTTTTGCTATGCGCAGGCGGCCCGGGTGCCGCTGCTGCCCCTGTATTCGAGCATGCAGAACGAGGACTCGCTCGACGGCGGCGAAAGTCTCTATATCGCCGAATTGCGGCGCGCGCGCGAACTGCTGGCGCTGGCCGAGGAAGGCGCGCCGGCGCTGTTCCTGATCGACGAGATTTTCCGCGGCACGAACCACCTCGAATCGGTGGCGGCGGCCGCCGCCGTGCTGCACAGCCTGGCGGCGCGGCACTTGGTGATCGTCTCGTCGCACAACTTGGTGTTGGGGCCGCTGCTGGAGGACTGCCTGGCGCCGTGGTGCGTGCGCCGCGATGACAAGGGCGTGTTGCAGCTGGCGCCCGGCGTGCTGCAAGCCACGAATGGCATTGCCCTGCTGGCGCAGCGCGGCTTTGACGCCCGCATCGCGGACAAGGCGGGCCGCGTCTTCGACTGGCTCAGCACGCATATGGCGCAGCCGGCCGATTGCGGCGGCGTCCTCGAACGGGCCTGATGGCCGCGCTTACTTTTCCTGTTTCTCTGGCGTGCTCTTGTCGATCACTTCGCGGCAATCGCCGCGGATGATGGCGTTGTCGTAGTTGGTCCAGCCATAGCTGTCGACGTAGCGCTTGTGCTGTTTGAAGCGGGGGCTGGCGATGCTCCATTCGGGTTGCTCGCCGGCAAAACGGATGTCGCCCAGGTCGAGCAGGGTGTGGAACATGTTTTCCGTCGACAGGCGCGCCTTTTGATGGCGCCGCAGCTGCGTCACCTTGTCCGGATAATGCTGCTGGAATTGCGGAGAATACCAGACGAAGGCGGGTACGTGGAATTCGAACTGCGTGTTGTGGCCATGGAAGGCCAGGCGGCAGGTGCCGTCGTACAGGGTCTGGCCGTGATCGGCCACGTAGACGAGCGAGCTGCGCAGGGCGGTGCGCTGGCCATCGTCCTTCAGCATGCCGATCACGTTCGACAGGAACCAGTCCGTGTACAGGATGGAGTTGTCGTAGCTGTTGTTCAGCTGCGGCTTGATGGCCGTGTCCGTGTAGACGGGCTTGTCGACGCCGAACAGCGACGGCTGCCACTTGTCGAATTGTTTGGGATAGCGCTGGCTGTAGTTCCAGTGGCTGCCCAGCGTGTGCAGCACGATGAGTTTTTTCGGCGCCGGGTCGGCCAGCGCGTTCTTGAACGGATCGAACAGGATCTGGTCGAAGTTCGAATTGTTGGTAAAGCCGCCCAGGTTCAGGAATTGCACCACGTCCGCTTCCTTGGCAAACACGGACACGGGCGTATCGAACTGGCCGAACGAGATCTGGTTCGACAGCCAGTAGGTCTTGAAGCCGGCTTCCTTGTAGGCGGTGAGGAAGGATTTTTCCGAGAAGCCATCCTTGAGGCTTTGCGTGGCCGGCTTGCGCGAGATGATGACGGGCACGGACAGCCGCGTGGCGGAGACGGCCGTGATGACGTCGGCCAGCGGCACCAGGTTGCTTTCCTGTTTCAGCAGGGGATTCGTGTCGCGCTCATAGCCGTTCAGGCTCCAGCGGTCGTAGCGCGACGATTCGCCGATCACCATGACCACCACTTCCGGATGGGGATCGGGCTGTTGCTGGTGCGCGCCGAAACGGAAGCTGCTGCTTTTCTGTCCCAGTTCGGCCAGGTATTTGCGTTCCTTGTAGAAATCGAAGCCGCGCGCGGCCAGGCCGAAGGGCCAGGAATTGCTGACGGTGTCGAAGGCGTAGGGCAGGCGCGCCCAGTGAGGCAGGCTGGGCCAACCCAGGCCCGTCTCGTCGGCGCCGGCGATGCTGGCGTTCTCCGGCTTGCTGCTTTCCTCGTCTTCCTCGGCCGTTTCGTCATCGGCCGAGCTGGCGTCGCCGAAGCCGGAGGCGCCCGCCTTGCCGCTGGCCGCCGAGTTGCCGGCCTTGGCCGATGCTGGGGCGCTGTGCAGGACCTTGGCGTCGAAACCGAATTCGTAGCCATACCACCAGAAGCCGCCCAGTAGGAGCAACAGCACGAAGGCGACCGGGCGCGTCTTGCCGCGCCAGTCGAGGTCGCGCGTGCGCGCGGCCGCAAACCAGCTGGCAGCGCACCAGGCGATCACGCCCAGCATGACGGCGCCCATCAGCCATACTTTTTGCCCGAGGAATTCCATCGCTTCCTTGGGGCTGGTTTCGAAGATGATACCCAGGTGGTGCGTGGAAATGCCCTGGCCATAGAAGATGAACAGGTAGATTTCTGTTGGCAGGGCCAGGAAGGCGGGCACCAGCAGCCAGTGGAAATATGCGGGGCGCTTGAACACGCTCCAGACGGCAAGCCAGGCCAGCAGTTCGAACGTGAGCATCTGCCAGGGATGCTCGAGCGGACGTCCCAGCAGCGCGGGGATGAAGGGCACGGCCGTCAGCAAGGCGTAGGTCAGCAGCAGGAACAGATTGGCGGGGCGAAGCAAGGAGCGCATAAAGGAGGGCAGCGAAAAATGTCCGCTATTATCAATCCTTTTGTTGTCTTGCGGTCATACAAGAATGTGCGCGCCCGATGCTTGGTTGCAGAGAAAGAATGCCAAATCATCAAGCGCCGCGAGGTGCCGGCACCCGCGCGTCGCCCCCAAAGATTAGTCAAAATACCACAAAAGTGCCGGGTTTTTGCCTTTTTTTATAGCAAAAAGCGGTAAACTGATTGACCCCCTGTAACACAAGGTCTAAACTAGCGAGTTCTCGATTTTATTCTGCTCATCGTTTACGTATTGCTTGGCATTTCATGGCCGCTCCTTATCGAGTGGCTGCGGGCGCCTCCGGTGCGCAGTAGATGAAAGCGGGACGAGGTTTTAGTCGCCGGGCATCTTGCCCGGGTTATTAATCGTAGTTTTTTGTTGGATTTATAACGATGCCAACCATCAATCAATTGATTCGCAATCCACGCGTCGCTTTGACCGTGAAGAGCAAATCGCCGGCGCTGGAAAACAGCCCGCAAAAACGTGGCGTCTGCACACGTGTTTACACCACGACTCCAAAGAAGCCTAACTCGGCTCTGCGTAAAGTCGCTAAAGTTCGTCTGACCAATGGTTTCGAAGTCATTTCGTACATTGGCGGTGAAGGCCATAACCTGCAAGAGCATAGTGTTGTGCTGTTGCGCGGCGGTCGCGTTAAGGATTTGCCGGGTGTGCGTTACCACATGGTTCGCGGTGCCCTGGATACCCAAGGCGTTAAAGACCGTAAGCAATCGCGTTCGAAGTACGGTACCAAGCGCGCTAAAGCAGGCAAGAAGTAATAAGTTGTACGCAGCAAACCCAAGTTTCGCTCAGTGGCAACTAGCTAAGTGAATGTAGTCGACCGCATCTGGTCGAGTAAGTGGAGGACTATGATGGTCGTCCGCGAGTGTGCGAAGAACGCGCGCTCAACTGAAGATTGAAAGGAATTGATATGCCACGTCGTCGTGAAGTACCCAAGCGCGAAATTTTGCCAGATCCAAAATTCGGCAACACTGATGTCGCTAAATTTGTAAACGTGCTGATGCTGTCCGGTAAGAAATCGGTTGCAGAAAACATCATCTACGGTGCTTTCGAGCACATCGCAGCAAAATCGGGTAAAGATCCACTCGAAGTTTTTGCTACCGCAATCAACAACGCCAAGCCGTTGGTTGAGGTGAAATCCCGTCGCGTCGGTGGTGCAAACTACCAGGTGCCGGTCGAAGTTCGCCCAGTCCGTCGTATGGCTCTGTCCATGCGTTGGTTGCGTGAAGCTGCTAACAAGCGCAGCGAAAAATCGATGCCACAACGCCTCGGCGGTGAGCTGATGGAAGCGGCTGAAAGCCGCGGCGGCGCGATGAAAAAACGCGACGAAGTCCATCGTATGGCTGAAGCGAACAAAGCGTTCTCGCATTTCCGCTTCTAATATAAAGCCAGCTACCGCAAGGCGGCTGTCAAGCATCTGTTGTTCGAGGCCGGGCTCATTTTTGCAAAAAAATGCTGCTCGGTTTTGTCCATTCATTTAGGATTAATTATGGCCCGCAAGACCCCCATTGAGCGCTATCGTAATATCGGTATCTCCGCTCACATCGATGCAGGTAAGACGACCACGACCGAGCGCGTCCTGTTCTACACAGGCGTGAACCACAAGCTGGGCGAAGTCCATGATGGCGCTGCCACCACCGACTGGATGGCACAGGAGCAAGAGCGCGGTATCACGATTACCTCGGCTGCTGTTACGTGCTTCTGGAAAGGCATGGCTAACAACTTCCCAGCTCACCACATCAACATCATCGACACCCCAGGCCACGTTGACTTCACCATTGAAGTGGAACGTTCGATGCGCGTGTTGGATGGCGCCTGCATGGTTTACTGTGCAGTCGGCGGCGTGCAGCCACAATCGGAAACGGTATGGCGTCAGGCTAACAAGTACAAAGTGCCACGTCTGGCCTTCGTGAACAAGATGGACCGTACCGGCGCCAACTTCTTCAAGGTCTACGATCAGATGCGTTCGCGTCTGAAAGCCAACCCAGTACCTATTCAGATGCCTATCGGCGCTGAAGACGTCTTCACCGGTGTTATCGATCTGGTCAAGATGAAAGCGGTTATCTGGGACGACGCTTCGCAAGGCATGAAGTTTGAATACGAAGACATTCCTGCACACCTGGCCGCTGATGCTGCCAAGTGGCGCGAGAACATGGTTGAAGCCGCTGCTGAAGCGTCGGAAGACCTGATGAACAAGTACCTGGAAGAAGGCGACCTGTCGGAAGCCGAGATCAAGGCTGCTCTGCGTCAACGTACCATCGCCAGCGAAATCGTTCCAATGCTGTGCGGTACCGCCTTTAAAAACAAGGGCGTACAAGCCATGTTGGATGCGGTCATCGAGTACCTGCCATCGCCAATCGACATTCCGCCAGTACCTGGTCTGGATGAAGATGAACAGCCTGTCGAGCGTAAAGCTGACGACGACGAGAAATTCTCGGCGCTGGCGTTCAAGATCGCAACCGATCCGTTCGTGGGTCAGCTGTGCTTCATCCGTTGCTACTCGGGTACCCTGAATTCGGGCGACTCGGTGTTGAACTCCGTGAAGCAGAAGAAAGAGCGTATCGGCCGTATCGTGCAGATGCAAGCGAACGAACGCGAAGAAATCAAGGAAATGCGCGCTGGCGACATCGCCGCCGTTGTGGGTCTGAAAGACACCACCACTGGCGATACGCTTTGCGACGACAAGGCAAGCGTGGTTCTGGAGCGCATGGTCTTCCCTGAGCCAGTGATTTCGCAAGCGGTTGAGCCAAAAACCAAGGCCGACCAGGAAAAAATGGGCTTGGCGCTGAATCGTCTGGCAGCAGAAGATCCATCGTTCCGCGTGCGTACCGATGAAGAATCGGGCCAGACCATCATCGCCGGTATGGGCGAGTTGCATCTGGACATCATCGTTGACCGCATGAAGCGCGAATTCAACGTTGAAGCCACCGTCGGCAAGCCACAAGTGGCTTACCGCGAAACGATCCGTAAAGTGTGCGAAGAGTCGGAAGGCAAATTCGTCAAGCAATCGGGTGGTCGTGGTCAATACGGTCACGTGGTTCTGAAGATCGAACCGCAAGAACCGGGCAAGGGCTTTGAATTCGTTGACGCGATCAAGGGCGGTACCGTTCCTCGCGAATACATCCCTGCAGTTGAAAAAGGTGTGCGCGACACGCTGACTTCGGGCGTGATGGCTGGCTACCCAGTCGTTGACGTGAAAGTCACGCTGTTCTTCGGTTCGTACCATGATGTTGACTCGAACGAAAATGCATTCCGCATGGCCGCTTCGATGGCATTCAAAGATGGCTGCCGCAAAGCATCGCCAGTCATCCTGGAGCCGATGATGGCCGTGGAAGTGGAAACGCCGGAAGACTACGCCGGTACCGTGATGGGCGATCTGTCGTCGCGTCGCGGCATGGTGCAAGGTATGGATGAAATTGCTGGCGGTGGCGGCAAGATCATCAAGGCCGAAGTGCCTCTGTCGGAAATGTTCGGCTACGCTACGTCGTTGCGTTCGTCGACCCAAGGTCGTGCGACTTACACGATGGAATTCAAGCACTATGCTGAAGCACCTAAGCATGTGACTGAAGCAATCGTAAGCTCGAAAGCTAAGTAATAGAAGTTCCGGGCCGGCTTTCACGAGAATGCCGGTCCCTACATTTAAATCATTGTTCTAAGGAAGAATAAAATGGCAAAAGGTAAATTCGAACGGACCAAGCCGCACGTCAACGTCGGCACCATCGGCCACGTCGACCACGGTAAAACCACGCTGACCGCTGCAATCGCAACGGTTCTGTCGAAGAAATTCGGCGGCGAAGCTAAAGCATACGACCAGATCGATGCAGCTCCAGAAGAAAAAGCGCGCGGTATCACGATTAACACCGCCCACGTCGAGTACGAAACGGAAACGCGTCACTACGCGCACGTTGACTGCCCAGGCCACGCCGATTACATCAAAAACATGATTACCGGTGCTGCCCAGATGGACGGCGCGATCCTGGTGTGCTCCGCAGCTGACGGCCCAATGCCACAGACCCGCGAACACATCCTGCTGGCTCGCCAAGTTGGCGTTCCATACATCATCGTGTTCCTGAACAAGTGCGACCTGGTCGACGACGCAGAGCTGCTGGAACTGGTTGAAATGGAAGTGCGCGAGCTGTTGTCGAAGTACGAATTCCCAGGCGACGACCTGCCAATCATCAAAGGTTCGGCACGTATGGCGCTGGAAGGCAAAGAAGGCGAAATGGGCGTTGACGCAGTGCTGCGTCTGGCCGATGCGCTGGATGCTTACATCCCAACGCCAGAGCGCGCTGTTGACGGTGCGTTCCTGATGCCAGTAGAAGACGTGTTCTCGATCTCGGGTCGCGGTACCGTTGTGACCGGTCGTATCGAGCGCGGCATTGTTAAAGTCGGCGAAGAGATCGAAATCGTTGGTATCACCGATACCGTCAAAACGACTTGCACCGGCGTGGAAATGTTCCGCAAACTGCTGGACCAAGGTCAAGCAGGCGACAACGTTGGTCTGCTGCTGCGCGGCACCAAGCGTGAAGACGTGCAACGTGGTCAAGTTCTGGCAAAACCAGGCTCGATCAAGCCGCATGCTCACTTCACCGGCGAGATCTATGTTCTGTCGAAAGACGAAGGCGGCCGTCATACGCCATTCTTCAACAACTATCGTCCACAGTTCTACTTCCGCACGACGGACGTAACCGGTTCGATCGAGTTGCCAGCAGACAAAGAAATGGTCATGCCAGGCGATAACGTGTCGATCACCGTCAAGCTGATCAACCCGATCGCGATGGAAGAAGGTCTGCGCTTCGCTATCCGCGAAGGCGGCCGTACCGTCGGCGCGGGTGTTGTTGCAAAAATCATCGCTTAATTATTAAGCGATAGAAAAGAAGACGCGTCGTCGCCCGGCGCCCTTCTTTTTATTCAACTGCCGGGGTTGGCAAGCATTTTGGTGCTATCATGTCGACCCTGACGGTTGTAGCGTCAGAAATTCCCGTATGACCTCATTGCCGTGCAGACTGCGCGGTTCGTTCTTTTAAGGAAATATCATGTCGGCACCAAACCAAAAAATCCGTATCCGCCTGAAGGCTTTCGATTACAAACTGATCGACCAGTCCGCTCTGGAAATCGTTGAAACCGCGAAGCGCACCGGCGCTGTCGTCAAAGGCCCAGTACCACTGCCTACCCGTATTCAGCGTTTCGATGTGCTGCGTTCCCCGCACGTCAACAAAACTTCGCGCGATCAGTTCGAGATCCGTACGCACCAACGCCTGATGGACATCGTTGATCCAACGGACAAAACCGTTGACGCGCTGATGAAGCTGGACCTGCCAGCTGGTGTTGATGTCGAAATCAAACTGCAATAAGAGTTTTCAGGGGCAGCTGACAACACCGTAGCATCAGGTATTGACAGCTGTTCCAGGCCGGCGGGGTGTCCCGCTGCCTGATGATGGGGCCGGGCCTGCTCACGATCGTGAGTGCGCCCGGCCCCATTGCTATTGGTGCCTGCCCAGTACTGGCGCCACCTGCCTGCGTGCAAAATCGCTTTACAGTGCTGCAGCCCGTCGATAAAGTTGCTGCATGCTCAATGCCCTCGATACCCACCTGTTAAATGCGACTCCACGCCAGCGCTTGCGCGGCTGGCCGCGCTTCCTGACCGAATTCCTGTATTTCGGCATTAAGGAGGCGAGGTCGTGCCTGTTCGTGGGGCTGTTTTTTGCTGCCGTGTTCCTGGTGCCGCGCGCCGGCCTGTTCGGCCTGCCGCGCTATGACGTGCTGCTGCTGGTGGCGCTGGCAATCCAGGCCGCAATGGTCTGGAGCGGACTGGAAACGTGGGATGAGCTGAAAGCCATTTGCCTGTTCCATGCGGTGGGCTTTGCGCTGGAAGTATTCAAGGTATCGGGGACGATCCAGTCTTGGAGCTATCCCGACTTTGCCTATACCAAAGTGTTCGGCGTTCCCCTGTTTTCCGGCTTCATGTATGCGGCGGTCGGCAGCTACATCATCCAGACCTGGCGCCTGCTCGACATGCGGATTCGCCACCATCCGCCATACTGGATGGCGGTGCTGATCGCTGTGCTGATCTACGCCAACTTCTTTACTCACCATTACATCGGCGACTATCGCTGGTACCTGGCCGCCTGCGCGCTGGGCTTGTATGCGCGCACCACCGTGGTGTTCCGTCCGCTCGACCGCGACCGCAGCATGCCCTTGCTGCTCGGTTTCGTGCTGGTTGGCTTCTTTATCTGGCTGGCTGAAAACATCAGCACCTTCTGGGGCGTGTGGCGCTATCCGAACCAGCTTGGCGCCTGGTCGGTGGTGCATGTCAGCAAATGGAGCTCCTGGTCGCTGCTGGTGGTGATGACGTTCACCATCGTGGCCCACCTCAAGCACATCAAGGCCAGCATCCACGTCGCCCAGCCCTAGGCCGGGCTCCGGGCATCTCTTATTGCAGGCTGGCCGCCACCGCGTCGAAGCGCGCGCCCAGCGCCGCCTGCGGGCCGCCTTGCAACTGCCTGGCGTACTGGCGCAGCACTTCCGCGGAATACGTGCGCGACGCGGACGACAGCTTCGGCAGCAACGGCAGCACGCGTTCCAGATAACCCGTGCCTTCCTGCCACTTGCCTTGCGCGGCCAGGGCCGACGCCAGTTCCACCATGCGGCGGCCGACGCGCGCATCGCTGCGTGGCTGCGCCGCTTCTTCCGTGGCCAGCGCTTGCCGGTACAGTTGCTCCGCTTCGGCATTCTTGCCCTGCAAGCGCTTGATGCGGCCCAGGTTGTATTGGCGCTGCGAGAGGATGTCCGCGCTGGCTCCGGCCTGCTCGGCGCTGCGCAGCGCCTGTACGCAAGCCAGTTCCGCTTCGCCAAACTGGCCCTTGAGCTCGGCCGCGTTGCAGGCGTCTTGTTGTGCGTTGGAGGTGGTGATCGTCGCTGGCGCCGCGCAGGCGGCCAGCAGGCTGACAGCGCATAGCAGGCTGATGGTATGGTTCTTCATAGTCTCCTCGGACGGGTGTCAAACACGGTGTATCAGTGGAGTCATGCTGCGATAAATATACTATAAGTTTTTTAGGGTGGGTGGCTTTTTGCCGGCGCGCGGCAAGGTGTGCGATTGACGCCGCTTGCGTGCTTCAGGGATACTCCGGGTCTGTCCACTACTGCGTGCCGCCGCCATGTCCAAGACTGTCCTGATCGTGGAAGATGAACAGGCGATTGCCGACAGCATCGCCTATGCCTTGCGCACGGACGGCTTTGCGCCGCGCCATGTGATGTTGGGCGAGCAAGCCCTGGCCGCGCTGCGTCCAACGCCCGGCGAAGCCGCGCAGATGCCCGTTCTGGTGGTGCTCGACGTGGGCTTGCCCGACATGAGCGGGCTGGAAGTGTGCCGCCGGCTGCGCCAGTTTTCCGAGGTGCCGGTGATCTTCCTGACGGCCCGCAGCGATGAGATCGACCGTATCGTCGGCCTGGAAATCGGCGCCGACGATTACGTCACGAAACCGTTTTCGCCACGCGAACTGGTGGCGCGCATCCGCGTCATCCTGCGCCGCGCAGGTGTCGCGCAAGCTCCCCGCGAGACTGGCATGACGATAGTCGTGCCTGTCGCCGCGCCGGCGCGCTTCGAATTGCGCGCGCTGGAGGCGAAGGTGCTCTTTCACGGCCAGCCGCTGGACCTGACCCGCTATGAATACCTGTTGCTGAAAACCCTGCTTGCGCATCCCGGTCACGTGCTGTCGCGCGCGCAGCTGATGGAGCGCGTGTGGAGCGGGGCGCCGGACACGCTCGAGCGTACCGTCGACGCGCACGTCAAATCGCTGCGCGCCAAGCTGCGCGCCATCGATGCGCAAGTCGACCCCATCCACACCCACCGTGGCCTCGGCTACAGCCTGGCCGGCGCATGAAGATCGGCCTGCGCATCCTGCTCGGCTACTTCCTGATCGTCGGGCTGGCCGCATGGTTCCTGCTGAACGTCTTCATGGAGCAGGTCAAGCCCGGTGTGCGCTCGACCCTGGAAGATACCCTGGTCGATACCTCGCAGCTGCTGGCCAGCCTGGTGGCGCCCGACGTGAAGGCGGGCAGCCTGGCGCAGTCGCCCGTGGCAGAACGCATGCAGGATTACGCGCGCCATGGCGTGGACGTCAATATCAACGGCGTGCGCAAGCGCACGCTCGATTACCGCATCACCATCACGGACCGGCATGGCATCGTGCTGTTCGATTCCAGCGGGCGCGACGTGGGCCGCGACTATTCGCGCTGGAATGACGTGTACCTCACCTTGCAGGGCAAGTATGGCGCGCGCAGCACGCGCAGCCGGCCAGACGACGAGATGTCGACGGTCATGCACGTGGCCGCGCCGATTCGCGACGGCAATGAGGTGATCGGCGTGCTGACGGTGGCCAAGCCGAATGCCAGCGTGCAAGCGTTTGTCGAGCGCAGCCAGCGCAAGATACTGCAGCGCGGTGCCGTGCTGTTGCTGCTGTCGCTGCTGATCGGCCTGGCATTCGCCTGGTGGCTGCACCATGCGCTGGGCAAGCTGATGCATTACATCGGCGATGTGGAAGCAGGGCGCAAGGTGGCGCTGCCGGCGCTGGGCCAGAACGAGATCGGCACCCTGGGGCGGGCGCTGGAGGCGATGCGCACGCGCCTGGAGGGCAAGGAGTATGTGGAGCAGCTGATGCACACGCTGGCGCATGAATTGAAGAGCCCGATCGCCGCCATCCAGGCCTCGGCCGAGTTGCTGCAGGAAGACATGCTGCCGGCCGAACGTCGCCAGTTTCTCGCCAGCATCCTGGAGCAGAATGCGCGCCAGCGGCAACTGATCGACAAGCTGCTGGCCCTGGTGCGCGTGGAAAAGCAGCAGCGCCTGGATCATCCCGAGCGCATCGCGCTGGCGCCCCTGCTGGCGCAAGTGGCGCAGGATGCGGCTGCCACCTTGGCGGCGCGCGGCGTGCGTCTGCAATTGCAGCACGACGAGGCGAGCGTGGCGGGCGACCCCCTGTTGCTACGCCAGGCGCTGGGCAACCTGCTCGATAACGCGGCCGGCTTTGCCCCGCCCGGCAGCTGCATCGACTTGACGGCGCGGCGCCAGGGCAGCCAGGTGGAAATTGCCGTGCGTGACCGCGGCGCGGGCATCCCCGCATATGCGCTCGAACGCGTCTTCGAGCGCTTCTATTCCTTGCCGCGCCCGAGCGCCGGCAAAAGCACGGGATTGGGCCTGCCCTTCGTGCGCGAGGTCGCTTCCCTGCATGGCGGCACGGTCGAGGTGCTCAATCATGCGGAAGGCGGTGCCTGCGCGCGGCTGTGCCTGCCGCTGGCTTAGCGCACTTTATTTACAGGCTTCACACAGACTGCATCGTCAGCGCATACAGCTTTCCTACACTGGCTGCCTTACTTCAAGGATGCGCCATGCAAAAAACTCTCTTAGTCAAAGCGTTGATCGTGTTCGGCCTGATGTTGCTGATCGGCCTGCCTTTGCTGATGATTCAGGAAACGATCAAGGAGCGGATGGAATTCCGCCAGGAAGCCGTCAACAGCATCGCCGCCGATTCGGTGCGCGAACAAACCATCATCGGCCCCATCCTCGTGATTCCCTATACGGAGCAGTACGAAGAGCGCGTGGAAGTGGCCAAGGGCGATGACAAGGAAGCGAAAGCGCCTGTGCGCACGGAGTTGCTGCGCCGCTTGGTGCAGCGCCGCCTTATCGTGTACCCGAACGATCTGCAGATCAACGGCAACATCGAGACGGACCGCCGTTACCGCGGCATCCACCAGGTGCTGGTCTACAGCGGCCAGCATGCCTTCAAGGGCGATTTCACGGTGCCGGCCAGCAGCCAGCTGCCGCGCAAGTCGCCGGACTCGCGCGTGACCCTGGGTCAGCCTTTCGTCGCCCTCTCCATCGAGGACGTGCGCGGCATCCGCAATATCCCGAAAATCGACTGGGGCGGACAAAAGATCGAGTTCGAGCAGGGTACCGACCTGTTTGCCTTCCGCAGCGGCCTGCATGCGCCGCTGGGTGCCATGCCTCTGGCGGCGCCGCAGCAGGTGCGCTTCAGCTTTGACCTGGGCCTCGATGGCATCGAACGCCAGCATTTCGTGCCGGTGGCCAAGAACAGCCAGATCCAGATCAAGTCGAACTGGCCCCATCCGCAGTTTGGCGGGCGCTTCCTGCCGTCGCCGAAGAATCGCCAGATCGATGCCCAGGGTTTCAATGTGGCGTGGAATATCTCGTCGCTGGCCACCAATGCGCAAACGCAACTGAGCACGATCGAAGGGGAATTCAAGGTGCCCGACAGCGCCCCGCTGGGCCAGATCGACCGCTTCAGCGTGGGCTTCATCGAGCCGGTGAACGTGTATTCGCAGTCGGACCGGGCCACGAAATATGGCTTGCTGTTCGTGGCGCTGACCTTTGCCGCCTTCTTCATCTTTGAAATCCTGAAAAGCCTGCCGATCCACCCGGTGCAATATTTGCTGGTGGGCCTGTCGCTGGTGATCTTCTTCCTGCTGCTGGTGGGCCTGGCCGAGCATATCGCCTTCCTGGCCGCCTATCTGATCGCCAGCGCCGCCTGCATCGCGCTGACCGGCTTTTACCTGGTGCACGTACTGCACAACGCCTGGCGCGGCATCGGCTTCGGCATGGCGCTGACCGTGCTGTATGGCGCCCTGTATGGCTTGCTGAGCTCGGAAAACAATGCGCTGGTGATGGGTAGTATCCTGCTGTTCGCCGTGCTGGCCGCCATCATGGTGGCGACGCGCAAGGTGGACTGGTATCAGGTAGGCAGGGGAGGGCAGTAATCGCCAGAGCCTGCTCCAGTGAGGCATGAAAAAGATTGCTGATTTGGAAAATAATTGGTTTTAAGTTGGTATTGTTTACGGTAGTCTTTGGTATTGCTTTCCGGGCAGCACGGTATTGTGTGTTGCGGTTTGCGGGAGTAATAGCGGCGGCAGGAAGGATGGCTTGCCGCCACCGGGCAGTTCCTTTCATTCCAACATAACAACCTGGAGACAGCACCATGATCAAGAAACTGGCTTTTTTCCTCTTTGCCTGTGGCCTGAGTGCCGGTTACGCGTATGCCGCGGCGAGTGAGGATGTCTGGCAATGCCGTTCGCGCTGCGACAGCAGCTATGTCGGCTGCACCGGTTCATTGGGCGGCAGCCCGATTTGCCGTGACCTGCTCCAACATTGCCTGGAGCGCTGCAACGGCTAGACCAGCGACTCGCATGACGCATGGGCGCGGACGGGGCACAAGCCTGGTCCGCGCCCTTCTTTTTGTGGCGTCAGGGCGCATGGATGCTCATTTTGACGAGGCGCTGCGACAATTGCGGGAGGTGTTCGACAACTCCTGTAGGGGCGTCGCGCAACACTTTGACATACCTCGTGTTAACTTGTTGCGTCAAGGGTTTTTGTGCTATATACTAGCCGGCTTCGGTATGGATTCGTCTTTTTTGAGTCCTACGTTACTTTGTAGTTAAACAAGCCCCGCCCAATCGCAGGTGGGAATGGAGAAAAAATGAGCCTAGGCCTTCTCGGTCGCAAGGTTGGTATGATGCGCATTTTCACGGATGAAGGGGATTCGATTCCTGTCACCGTGTTGGACGTATCGAACAACCGTGTTGCGCAAATCAAAACCCCTGAAACAGATGGTTACTCCGCTGTTCAGGTCGCATTCGGTCAACGTCGCGCTTCCCGCGTGACCAAAGCTGTTGCTGGTCATCACGCTAAAGCTGGTGTTGAAGCCGGTACTCTGTTGAAAGAGTTCCGCGTTGACGCTGCTAAAGCCGCTGAACTGAAAGCTGGCGATGTTGTCGCTGCTTCCCTGTTCGAAGTCGGTCAAAAGATCGACGTGCAAGGCGTTACCATCGGTAAAGGCTATGCAGGCGTTATCAAACGTTACCACTTCGCTTCTGGCCGTGCAACGCACGGTAACTCGCGTTCGCATAACGTTCCAGGTTCCATCGGTATGGCACAAGATCCAGGTCGCGTTTTCCCTGGTAAGCGCATGACCGGTCATCTGGGTGACGTTAACCGTACGATCCAGAACCTCGTGATCGCCCGTATCGATGCCGACCGTCAGCTGTTGCTGGTCAAAGGCGCGATTCCAGGTGCGAAAAATGGCCAGGTAGTTGTCTCGCCAGCCATCAAAACCAAAGCCAAGAAGGGAGCTTAAACGATGGAACTCAAGCTTCTGAATGCGCAAGGTCAAGCCGCCTCGAACGTTGCTGCAGCCGATACGATTTTCGGCCGTGACTACAATGAAGCGCTGATCCACCAAGTCGTCATCGCTTATCAAGCGAATGCACGTAGTGGTAACCGCAAGCAAAAAGACCGTGAAGAAGTTCACCACACGACGAAAAAGCCATGGCGCCAAAAAGGTACCGGCCGCGCTCGTGCTGGTATGTCGTCGTCGCCACTGTGGCGCGGCGGTGGTCGGATTTTCCCGAACTCGCCTGACGAAAACTTCACCCACAAAGTGAACAAAAAAATGTATCGCGCAGGTATTTGCTCGATCCTGTCGCAGCTGGCTCGCGAAGAGCGCCTGATCGTCATCGACGATCTGACGATCGACGCGCCAAAAACCAAGCTGCTGTCGCAAAAATTGAACGGCCTGGGCTTTGATTCGGTTCTGATCATCACCGACGTTCTGAACGAAAACCTGGAACTGGCATCGCGCAACCTGCCTAACGTACTCGTCGTTGAGCCACGTCACGCAGACCCGATGTCCCTGGTGTTCTACAAGAAGATCCTGGTCACCAAAGCTGCATTGGCCAAGATTGAGGAGATGCTGGCATGAGCGCGATTTTGAAACATAGCGAAGAACGCTTGATGAAGGTGCTGTTGGCGCCCGTGATTTCCGAAAAGGCCACCATGGTCGCGGAAAAGAACGAGCAAATTGTATTCCGCGTACTGCCGGATGCAACCAAGCCTGAAATCAAGGCAGCGGTCGAACTGCTGTTCAAGGTTGAAGTTCTGTCCGTGCAAACTGCAAACCGCGAAGGTAAGCAAAAGCGCACCGGCAAGTTCAACGGTCGTCGTAACCATACCAAGCGTGCTTTCGTGTGCCTGAAGCCTGGCCAGGAAATCAACTTCTCCGAGGAGGCTGCATAATGGCACTCGTTAAGATGAAACCAACCTCGCCAGGCCGTCGCGGCATGGTAAAGGTGGTGAATGCCGACCTGTACAAAGGTCGTCCGTTCGCTGCCCTGGTTGAAAAGAAATCCAAGACCGCTGGTCGTAACAACAACGGTCACATCACCACCCGTCATATCGGTGGTGGTCATAAGCAACACTATCGCTTGATCGACTTCAAGCGCACCAAAGATGGTATTCCAGCGAAAGTGGAACGTATTGAATACGATCCAAACCGCACCGCGAATATCGCTCTGTTGTGCTACGCCGACGGCGAACGTCACTACATCATCGCAACCAAAGGCATGGCCGTTGGCGACAGCGTGATGAACGGTTCGGAAGCACCGATCAAATCGGGTAACTGCTTGCCAATCCGTAACATCCCAGTCGGTACCGTGATGCATTGCGTCGAAATGCTGCCAGGTAAAGGTGCCCAAATGGCACGTACCGCCGGCGCTGGCGTTGTGCTGATGGCGCGTGAAGGTACCTACGCTCAAGTGCGTCTGCGCTCGGGCGAAGTACGTCGCGTGCACATCGAGTGCCGTGCAACGGTTGGTGAAGTCGGCAATGCCGAGCACAGCCTGCGTAAAATCGGTAAAGCTGGTGCGATGCGCTGGCGCGGTGTTCGTCCTACCGTTCGCGGTGTGGTCATGAACCCGGTCGATCACCCGCACGGTGGTGGTGAAGGTAAAACAGCAGCTGGTCGTCATCCAGTTTCGCCTTGGGGCCAACAGACTAAGGGTAAGAAGACACGCAGCAACAAGCGTACTACTTCCATGATCGTCTCGCGCCGCGGCAAGAAATAAGGGGTAGCACATGACACGTTCATTGAAAAAAGGGCCGTTCTGTGACGCCCACCTGGTGAAAAAAGTTGAAGCCGCGCAAGCAGCCAAAGACAAAAAGCCAATCAAAACCTGGTCGCGTCGTTCGACAATCATGCCTGACTTCATCGGCCTGACGATCGCGGTGCATAACGGCAAGCTGCACGTGCCGGTTTATGTTTCCGAAAACATGGTTGGTCACAAGCTCGGCGAATTCGCACTGACCCGTACGTTCAAGGGCCATGCAGCTGACAAAAAGGCTAAGAAATAATGGAAACTAAAGCTATCCTCAAAGGTGTGCGCCTGTCGGACCAAAAGGGCCGCCTGGTTGCTGACCTGATCCGTGGTAAGAAAGTTGACGCTGCACTCAACATCTTGCAATTCAGCCCGAAAAAAGGTGCTGCGATCATCAAACGCGTTCTGGAATCCGCTATTGCGAATGCCGAGCACAATGATGGCGCGGACATCGACGAATTGTTCGTGAAAACGATCTACGTCGAAAAGGGCCCCGTCCTGAAGCGCTTCACCGCGCGTGCAAAAGGCCGTGGCGACCGTATTTCGAAACAATCCTGTCACGTTTACGTGACTGTCGGTAACTAAGGAGCCACGATGGGTCAGAAAATTCATCCAACCGGTTTCCGTCTGGCGGTCACCCGTAACTGGGCTTCGCGCTGGTATGCAGGCAACGGTAATTTCGCTGCCATGCTGAACGAAGACTTGAAAGCACGTGCTTACCTGAAAAAGAAACTGAAGAACGCTTCCGTTGGCCGCATCGTTATCGAGCGCCCAGCCAAGAACGCGCGCTTCACGATCTACAGCTCGCGTCCAGGCGTGGTCATTGGTAAAAAAGGCGAAGACATCGAAGTACTGAAGTCCGCGCTGACCAAGATCATGGGCGTACCTGTTCACGTGAACATCGAAGAAATTCGCAAGCCAGAAATCGACTCGCAACTGATCGCCGACTCGATCGCTCAGCAGCTGGAAAAACGGATCATGTTCCGCCGCGCCATGAAGCGTGCAATGCAAAATGCAATGCGCCTGGGTGCTCTCGGTATCAAGATCATGTCGTCCGGCCGTCTGAACGGTATCGAAATCGCACGTAAAGAGTGGTACCGCGAAGGCCGCGTGCCTCTGCATACCCTGCGCGCCGATATCGACTACGGTACCAGCGAAGCGTCGACCACCTACGGCATCATCGGTGTCAAGGTGTGGGTATACAAAGGTGACCGCGCGCCTAACGGCGATGCACCAGTCATCGATACCCCAGCTGACGAGAAGAAAAGCCGCGGCCCACGCCGTGACGATGGCAAGCCAGCTGGCCGTCCACGTCCAGCCGGTGCCGGTGCGAAACCATCCACAGCACCAGGTGCACGTGTGCGTACCGCCGCTAAACCGGCCGCCGCAGCAGCACCAGCTGAGAAAGCAGGAGAATAATCATGCTGCAACCAGCACGCAGAAAGTATCGTAAAGAGCAGAAAGGCCGTAATACCGGTATTTCGCACAGCCGCGGCACCGCCGTGTCGTTTGGCGAATTCGGTCTGAAGGCAGTTGCGCGCGGTCGTATCACTGCGCGTCAAATTGAAGCGGCGCGTCGTGCAATGACGCGTCACATCAAGCGCGGTGGCCGTATCTGGATCCGTATTTTCCCGGACAAACCGATTTCGAACAAACCGGCTGAAGTCCGTATGGGTAACGGTAAAGGTAATCCTGAGTACTACGTCGCTGAAATTCAGCCAGGTAAAGTACTGTACGAAATGGATGGCGTTGATGAAGCGCTGGCACGGGAAGCATTCCGTCTTGCCGCCGCTAAACTGCCACTGGCGACGACGTTTGTCATCCGCCAAGTCGGCCAATAATTGGAGTTGTATATGAAAGCATCTGAACTCCGCGGCAAGGACCAGCCAGCTCTGCAAAAAGAGCTGAATGACCTGTTGAAGGCACAGTTCGGCCTGCGCATGCAAATCGCTACGCAGCAGCTGAGCAACACTTCGCAGCTCAAGAAGGTACGCCGCGATATCGCGCGTGTGAAGACGGTAATGAATCTGAAGGAAGCCAAATGAACGAACCAGTGAAACAGTCGCTCAAGCGCACGCTGATCGGTAAAGTGGTTTCGGACAAGATGGACAAGACCGTTACCGTTCTGATCGAGCGCCACGTAAAACATCCTTTGTATGGCAAGATCATCATGCGTTCGAACAAGTATCACGCGCATGACGAGACCAACCAAGTCAAGGCCGGTGACACGGTCGAGATCCAGGAAGGTCGCCCGATCTCCAAAACGAAGGCATGGACGGTGACACGTGTGGTTCAAGCCGCACCAACCGTTTAAATAAAAACCACCGTTTCGGCGGTGGCTTTTAATTAGTACTTGCAGGCCCGCAAATTGTATGTAATACTTGCGGGCTTCGTTCATGTAACGCCGCAAAGTGTCTGGCCACAGACAGTAGCATTCGCGGTCAGTTGATGTATGAAGGTCATGCACCCAAACAGTGAAGCCCAGCAGGGCGGCTCTGGCGGGACCAAGACTGACCGTGGGTCTACATTGTGTGGATTCTTCGGCTTAAGTTGGGAAAGAGAATACTATGATTCAAACTGAAAGCCGGCTCGAAGTGGCTGACAATACCGGTGCCAAAGAAGTAATGTGCATCAAGGTATTGGGCGGCTCCAAGCGCCGTTATGCTGGCATTGGCGATGTGATCAAGGTAACCGTTAAGGTTGCTGCGCCACGTGGCCGTGTCAAAAAAGGTGAAATTTATAACGCCGTGGTTGTGCGCACCGCTAAAGGTGTTCGCCGCCAAGACGGTTCCCTGGTGAAGTTCGACGGCAATGCCGCCGTTCTGTTGAACGCCAAGCTGGAACCGATCGGTACCCGTATTTTTGGACCTGTCACGCGCGAACTGCGCACTGAGAAGTTCATGAAAATCGTGTCCCTGGCACCGGAAGTCCTGTAAGGAGTCGTAATGGATAAGATTCGTAAAAACGACGAAGTCATCGTTCTGACCGGGAAAGACAAGGGCAAACGTGGTGTGGTACAGCAGCGTATCGATGCTGAACATATCGTGGTTGACGGCATTAACATCGCTAAAAAAGCGACTAAGCCAAACCCGATGACTGGCGTAACTGGTGGTATCGTCGATAAGACCATGCCAATTCACGTGTCCAACGTTGCATTGTTTAATGCAGCGACTGGCAAGGCAGATCGCGTGGGTTTCAAAGAAGTGGACGGCAAGAAAGTTCGCATCTTTAAATCCTCCGGCGAAGTAGTGAAGGCTTAAGAAATCATGGCACGTCTCCAAGAATTCTATAAAGAAAAAGTCGTTGCCGACCTGACCAGCAAGTTTGGTTACAAGTCGGTAATGGAAGTTCCACGCCTGACCAAGATCACCCTGAACATGGGTGTTGGTGAGGCTATCGCGGATAAAAAAGTTCTCGAGCACGCAGTTGCTGACTTGACCAAGATCGCCGGCCAGAAGCCAGTGACCACCAAGTCCCGCAAAGCGATCGCAGGCTTCAAAATCCGTGAAGGTTACCCGATCGGTACGATGGTCACCCTGCGCGGCGCTCGCATGTACGAGTTCCTGGATCGCTTCATTACCGTGGCTCTGCCGCGCGTACGCGATTTCCGTGGTGTGAACGGCCGTGCA
Source organism: Janthinobacterium sp. SUN137 (assembly GCF_030587265.1). Classification (NCBI taxonomy): domain Bacteria; kingdom Pseudomonadati; phylum Pseudomonadota; class Betaproteobacteria; order Burkholderiales; family Oxalobacteraceae; genus Janthinobacterium; species Janthinobacterium sp. SUN137. Next base: position 511,064 of record NZ_JAPWHZ010000004.1, read on the forward strand.
TTTGATGGTCGTGGCAACTACAACATCGGTGTCAAGGAACAGATCATTTTCCCTGAAATCGAATACGACAAGATTGACGCGTTGCGCGGTATGAATATCAGCATCACGACAACCGCTAAGACCGATGACGAAGCCAAAGCTTTGCTCGCCGCCTTTAAATTCCCTTTCAGGAACTGATCATGGCCAAACTGTCACTGATTAATCGTGAGATCAAGCGTGCTGACCTGGTGGCGAAATTCGCCCCTAAGCGCGAAGCTCTCAAGGCCATCGTCGATGACCAATCGAAATCGGAAGAAGAGCGCTACGAAGCTCGCCTGAAATTGCAGGCGCTGCCACGTAACTCGAATCCGACGCGTCAACGTAACCGTTGCGCCATCACTGGTCGTCCGCGCGGCACATTCCGTAAATTCGGTCTGGGTCGTATCAAGCTCCGTGAATTCGCCATGCGTGGTGAAATTCCGGGTATGACAAAAGCAAGCTGGTAATAGGAGAATATGCAATGAGTATGAGCGATCCTATCGCCGATATGCTGACCCGCATTCGCAATGCACAAGGCGTGCAAAAGACGACCGTGGCCATGCCATCGTCGAAAGTCAAAATTGCGATTGCCAGCGTCCTGAAGGACGAGGGTTACATTGAAGATTTCGCTGTTGCCGAAGCTGGTGGCAAAGCGGAACTGAAAATCGGTTTGAAGTATTATGTTGGCCGTCCCGTCATTGAGCGCTTGGAGCGCGTGTCCCGTCCGGGTCTGCGCGTCTACAAGGGTAAAGACGAGATCCCTGTTGTGATGAATGGCTTGGGTGTGGCGATCGTGTCGACTCCGCAAGGCGTCATGACTGACCGCAAAGCACGCGCTACCGGTGTCGGCGGCGAAGTTATTTGCTACGTGGCTTAAGGAGTTACACATGTCTCGAGTAGCTAAAATGCCTATCGTAGTGCCAGCTGGCGCCGAAGTCGCCATCTCCGCACAAGCGATCACCGTAAAAGGCCCGCTGGGCGTACTTTCCCAGGCCCTCACCGGCCAGGTCAAAGTGGAAAACAATGCAGGAACCCTGAGTTTCGACGTGGCGAACGACAGCCGCGAAGCCAATGCCATGTCCGGCACGCTGCGCGCACTGGTCAACAACATGGTTGTTGGCGTCACCAAGGGTTTCGAGAAAAAGCTGAACCTGGTAGGCGTGGGTTACAAGGCGCAAGCTCAAGGCGACAAGCTGAATCTGTCCCTGGGTTTCTCGCACCCTGTAGTGCATGACATGCCAGCTGGCGTTACCTGCGCAACACCAACCCCGACCGAGATCCTGATTAAAGGTATCGACCGTCAACAGGTTGGCCAGGTAGCCGCTGAAGTTCGTGCTTACCGCGCTCCTGAGCCTTATAAAGGCAAGGGCGTTCGCTATGCGGACGAAGTGGTTAAGCTTAAAGAAACCAAGAAGAAGTAATTAGGGGCTGACGATGGATAAGAAAGAATCACGGCTTCGCCGCGGACGCCAAACCCGCATCAAGATTGCGGAATTGAAAGTAAATCGCTTGTCGGTGCATCGCACCAACCTGCACATTTACGCCAACCTGATCAGCCCGGACGCTAAAGTCCTGGTTTCGGCCTCGACGGCTGAAGCGGAAGTTCGCGCTGAACTGGCAGGCCAATCCGGCAAAGGCGGCAATGCCGCTGCTGCAGCCTTGATCGGCAAGCGCGTCGCTGAAAAAGCGTTGAAAGCAGGGATTACCGAAGTTGCGTTTGACCGCTCCGGTTTCCGTTACCACGGCCGTGTGAAAGCGTTGGCAGAAGCCGCACGCGAAGCCGGTCTGAAGTTCTAAGGATCAATCATGGCAAAAATGCAAGCAAAAATGCAAAGCGACAAGCCGGATGATGGCATGCGCGAAAAAATGATCGCGATCAACCGCGTGACCAAAGTGGTCAAGGGTGGTCGTATCATGGGTTTCGCCGCGCTGACCGTAGTTGGTGATGGCGATGGCCGCGTCGGCATGGGCAAGGGCAAATCGAAAGAAGTGCCAGTTGGCGTGCAGAAGGCAATGGAAGAAGCCCGTCGCAACCTGATCAAAGTACCGCTCAAAAACGGTACCTTGCATCACACGGTTGTTGGTCGTCACGGCGCCTCCAAGGTCCTGATGAACCCAGCTAAGCCTGGTACTGGCGTTATCGCTGGTGGCGCAATGCGCGCTATCTTCGAAGTGATGGGCGTGACGGACGTGGTGGCGAAATCCACCGGTTCGAACAACCCATACAACCTGGTACGCGCTACGCTGGACGGCCTGTCGAAAATGAGCACTGCTTCCGATATCGCTGCCAAACGCGGCAAGTCGGTCGAAGACATTCTGGCTTAAGGTGGACAAAATGACAAACACAGTCAAAGTGCAATTGGTCAAGGGCTTGATCGGTACGCGCGAATCGCATCGCGCTACCGTGCGCGGTCTGGGTCTGCGTCGTGTAAATTCGGTTTCCGAATTGCAAGACACCCCATCCGTACGCGGCATGATCAATAAAGTATCGTATCTCGTTAAAGTTGTCGGGTAAGCCTTCGGGCTTACACGAACGGAGCAAATCATGGAATTGAATACTATTGCACCAGCCGAAGGCGCTAAGCACTACAAGCGTCGCGTCGGTCGCGGTATCGGCTCCGGCCTGGGTAAAACCTCGGGTCGTGGTCACAAAGGTCAGAAATCGCGTTCGGGCGGCTTTCATAAAGTCGGTTTCGAAGGCGGTCAGATGCCTCTGCAACGCCGTCTGCCTAAGCGCGGTTTCAAATCGATGCACGCAACCTTCAAAGCTGAAGTGCGCCTGTCCGATCTGAACAACCTGGCTGTTGGCGATGTCGACATTCTGGTCTTGAAGCAAGCTGGCGTTCTGGGCGTGTTGGCCCGTGACGTGCGCGTGATCTTGTCCGGCGAAATCACCAAAGCGGTGAATTTGAAGGGCTTGAAAGTGTCCGCTGGCGCGAAAGCAGCCATCGAAGCAGCCGGCGGCTCGGTAGCCTGAGTTGACCGCTAACAGCTTGATCGGAGCGAAAATTGGCGACTAATCCACAACTTGCTAAAAGTGCAGCGGCCGGTTTCCCTTGGGGACGGCTCTGGTTTTTGCTTGGCGCATTGGTGGTTTATCGTATCGGTGCTCACGTCCCGGTTCCCGGGATTGACCCGACACAATTAGCCTCGCTGTTCAAGGAGCACGAAGGCGGCGTCCTGGGCATGTTCAACATGTTCTCGGGCGGTGCCTTGTCTCGTTTTACAGTGTTTGCGCTGGGTATCATGCCTTATATCTCGGCCTCGATCATCATGCAATTGCTGTCGATCGTGTCACCGCAGATGGAAGCGTTGAAAAAAGAAGGCGAAGCAGGTCGTCGCAAGATCACCCAGTACACCCGGTATTTCACGGTTGCCCTGGCACTGTTCCAAGCGTTAGGCATTGCAGTCGCACTGGAGTCGCAAGCTGGTCTGGTGTTGGAACCTGGTCTTGCATTCCGCTTCGTGACGGTCGTCACTTTGTTGACCGGAACAATGTTTTTGATGTGGTTGGGTGAGCAAATTACCGAGCGTGGCTTGGGGAATGGCATCTCGATCATCATTTTTGCCGGGATTGCAGCAGGTCTGCCGTCGGCGTTGGGTGGCTTGTTCACTCAGGTGTCGAATGGTTCGATCGGCAGCTTCAGCGCGATTTTCATCGTGATCCTGGTAGCACTGGTAACGTACTTCGTTGTATTCGTCGAACGTGGTCAGCGCAAAATATTGGTCAATTACGCGAAGCGCCAGGTAGGCAACAAGATTTATGGCGGTCAAACCAGCCATTTGCCGTTGAAGCTGAACATGGCCGGCGTGATCCCGCCGATCTTTGCTTCTTCGATCATCTTGTTCCCGGCCACTATCGTGGACTGGTTTTCAAAGGGCGCCGACAACGCTAACCCTGCGGTGCGGTTCTTGAAAGATTTGGCAGCATCGATGGGGCCTGGTGAGCCTATCCATGCGCTGTTGTACGCAGTGGCGATCGTGTTTTTCTGTTTCTTCTATACAGCGCTGGTCTTTAACAGCAAGGAAACAGCGGATAACTTGAAGAAAAGCGGTGCGTTCATTCCCGGGATCCGTCCAGGCGAACAGACAGCCCGTTACATTGACAAGATCCTGACACGCTTGACACTTGCCGGCGCAGTCTACATCACCCTGGTGTGTTTATTGCCGGAATTTATGCAAGCCCAGTGGAAAGTACCATTCTATTTCGGCGGTACTTCTTTATTGATTATTGTAGTTGTCACCATGGATTTCATGGCGCAAGTACAGAACTACGTGATGTCGCAGCAATATGATTCACTGCTGCGCAAAGCAAATTTCAAGGGCGGAATTCCGACGCGTTAAGCGCGGTAAACATACCGAATGGCAAAAGACGACGTCATACAGATGCAGGGCGAGATTCTTGAGAATCTCCCAAATGCAACATTTCGAGTGAAGCTGGAGAACGGACACGTGGTGCTCGGGCATATTTCAGGTAAAATGCGGATGAACTATATTCGCATTCTCCCTGGAGACAAGGTGACGGTGGAGTTAACGCCGTACGACCTGAGCCGAGCCCGCATTGTGTTCCGTACCAAGTAACACACTGAATCAAACCAAAGAAGCGAAAGAAAGAGCCCAAAAATGAAAGTTCTCGCATCAGTCAAGCGGATCTGCCGCAACTGCAAGATCATCAAGCGCAAAGGCGTAGTCCGCGTTATCTGCGTGGAACCACGTCACAAGCAGCGTCAAGGTTAATCGAGGAATAACAAATGGCACGTATTGCAGGGGTTAATATCCCAAATCATCAGCATACCGTTATCGGCCTGACGGCCATCTACGGTGTGGGCCGTCCACGCGCAGAGAAAATCTGTGCATCGACCGGTGTAGCAACCAACAAAAAGATCAAAGATCTGGATGACAGCGAACTGGAAAAGCTGCGCGATGAAGTAGGTAAATTCATCGTCGAAGGCGATCTGCGTCGTGAACTGTCCATGAACATCAAGCGTTTGATGGATCTGGGTTGCTACCGCGGCATGCGTCATCGTAAGGGTCTGCCTTGCCGTGGCCAGCGTACGCGTACGAACGCACGTACCCGCAAGGGACCGCGTAAAGCCGCTCAATCGCTGAAAAAATAATCCGCTAGGGAATAATTATGGCTAAGTCGCAAAATAACGCCGCATCAGCACGCGTGCGTAAAAAAGTTAAAAAGAACGTCGCTGAAGGCATCGCACATGTCCACGCTTCGTTCAATAACACCATCATTACCATCACCGATCGTCAAGGCAATGCCTTGTCGTGGGCTACCTCCGGCGGTGCAGGCTTCAAGGGTTCGCGTAAATCGACCCCATTCGCAGCGCAGGTCGCCGCGGAAGCCGCTGGTAAAGTGGCTGTTGAGTGTGGCGTGAAGAACCTGGAAGTACGTATCAAGGGCCCAGGTCCTGGTCGTGAATCCGCCGTTCGCGCGCTGAACAACCTGGGCATCAAGATCACCGAGATCCAGGACGTGACGCCGGTACCGCACAACGGTTGCCGTCCACCGAAACGTCGTCGTATCTAAGATAGTGTTGCAGAGGGCGCTTCGGCGCCAGCTGCTTTGCTGTCTGTTGTAACTCAGTACAGTTGTGTGAAAACGCTGGAGCAGGGAGCCGGAAACGGTTATACTGCCCGGCTGTTCTTGCCTGTCAAATTCTGTTTGACGGGTTTTTCGTTTTCAGCCACCGTCTGATTGAAACCAAATCAGACTAGCGCCTAACCGCATCAGTGTGTTTGATCATGCATGTGGCTGGGGCGTTATCATTTAAAAAAAGGAAGTATCGTGGCACGTTATATCGGACCTAAAGCAAAACTTTCCCGCCGTGAAGGTACAGACCTGTTCCTGAAGAGCGCACGTCGCTCGCTGGACAGCAAGTGCAAACTGGACGTCAAGCCAGGCCAGCACGGTGTCAAATCCGGCGCCCGCACCTCGGACTACGGTAACCAACTGCGCGAAAAGCAAAAAGTCAAGCGCATGTACGGCGTGCTGGAACGTCAATTCCGCCGCTACTTCGCTGAAGCAGACCGTCGTAAAGGCAACACCGGCGAAACGCTGTTGAAGTTGCTGGAAACGCGTCTGGACAACGTTTGCTACCGCATGGGCTTTGGCTCGACCCGCGCTGAAGCGCGTCAATTGGTCAGCCACAAAGCGTTCACCGTGAACGGTATCGTTGTGAACATCGCTTCGTACGCAGTCAAAGTTGGCGACATCGTTGCTGTTCGTGAAAAATCGAAAAAGCAAGTGCGTATCGTTGAAGCACTGTCGCTGGCTGAACAAGTTGGTATGCCTAGCTGGGTTTCGGTTGATGCCAAGAAAATGGAAGGCACCTTCAAGTCCCTGCCAGAGCGTAACGAAATCGCTAACGACGTCAACGAATCGCTGATCGTCGAGCTGTACTCGCGTTAATAGTAGTTAGCAAGACTCCCGCCCACTCACTTTCTTGAGTGGGCGTTTTACTAATGCCATCAGCCTTATCGGTGTAATGAGCCGAGGGTATTGAAAAGGACATTTCATGCAAAACAGTTTGTTGAAGCCACGTATTATCGATGTTGAAGCTCTCGGTGCAGGTCACGCCAAGGTCGTGATGGAACCGTTCGAGCGCGGCTATGGCCACACATTGGGTAACGCGTTGCGCCGCGTTCTGCTGTCGTCGATGGTAGGCTACGCGCCGACCGAAGTGACGATCGCCGGCGTCGTCCACGAATATTCCTCCCTCGATGGCGTGCAAGAAGACGTCGTCGATCTGTTACTGAACTTGAAGGGTGTGGTTTTCAAAGTCCACAACCGCGATTCGGTAACCCTGACCCTGAAAAAAGAAGGTGAAGGCGCGATCCTGGCCTCCGATATCGACCTGCCGCATGACGTCGAACTGATCAACCCTGACCACGTGATCGCCCACCTGACCGCTGGTGGCAAGCTGGACATGCAGATCAAGGTTGAAAAAGGCCGCGGCTACGTTCCTGGTAACGTGCGTCGTCTGTCGGAAGACACGAACAAGACCATCGGCCGCATCATTCTGGATGCGTCGTTCTCGCCAGTGCGCCGTGTATCGTACTTCGTTGAATCGGCCCGCGTTGAACAGCGTACCGACCTGGACAAGCTGATCATCAACATCGAAACCAACGGCGTGATCTCGCCGGAAGAAGCGATCCGCCAGTCGGCCCGCGTCCTGGTGGACCAGTTGAATGTGTTCGCTGCCCTGGAAGGCACGGAAGCCGCCGCCGAAGCGCCATCGCGCGCTCCGCTGGTCGATCCTATCCTGTTGCGTCCAGTCGACGACCTGGAGTTGACCGTGCGTTCGGCGAACTGCCTGAAAGCGGAAAACATCTACTACATCGGCGACCTGATCCAACGTTCGGAAAACGAACTGCTGAAAACGCCAAACCTGGGCCGCAAGTCCCTGAACGAAATCAAGGAAGTGCTGGCATCGCGCGGCTTGACCTTGGGCATGAAGCTGGAAAACTGGCCGCCTGCCGGCCTGGAAAAGTAATTCGTAGTTGTAGCAAACTGCCTGGGACAGGTGTCCCAGGCTTTTATTTTGTAGCACCAAACCGGCCCGCGATGAAGCTTCTGCCTCATTGATCGAAGAGCTGGAATTTAAACACTCACCGAAAGGATTTATCATGCGTCACGGTCACGGCCTCCGTAAACTGAATCGTACCTCGTCCCACCGTCTGGCAATGCTGCGCAACATGACAGTATCGCTGCTGCGTCACGAAGCGATCAAAACCACCCTGCCAAAAGCAAAAGAACTGCGCCGCGTTGTCGAGCCAATTCTGACCCTGGGCAAAACCGACTCCCTGGCAAACAAGCGTCTGGCCTTCAACCGCCTGCGCGACCGTGAAATGGTCGTCAAACTGTTCGCTGAACTGGGCCCACGTTTCGCCAACCGTAACGGTGGTTATGTACGTATCCTGAAAATGGGTTTCCGCGTCGGCGATAACGCTCCTATGGCGTTCGTTGAACTGATGGATCGTCCAGATACGACCGAAGCAGTTGAAGTTGCTGGCGAGTAATCCCAGTAATTGCATCTAAGAAAGCCAGGCCTAGCCTGGCTTTTTTGTTTTCTGCTGCAGCTATCCTTGCTGCGGTGTACTATTCTTCTTTCGCGCCGGCCCGGCACAAGCGCTGCCTGCTCCGTGCGACTCTTGTCGAATGGCACAGCTGATGCCGCAGAAAAAGGTTGTTCATGTCCCGTTTCCCTTCCAGCGCCACCGCGCGCGCCGCTCCCCTACATCAACTGCTGATCTGGCTTGCCACCTGTATGCTGCTGGCCATGGCCGTCTTTGGCAGCAATCATGCCCGCGCCGACGATGAATTCCTCGACCCCGAGCTGGCGTTTAAATTTTCCGCCCGCATGCAGGATCCGTCCACCATCGCCGTCACGTATGTGATTGCAGATGGCTACTATATGTACCACGAGCGCTTCAAGTTCGAAGCCGTGGGCGCCAAGCTGGGTACGCCCGTGTATCCGAAGGGCAAGGTCAAGTTCGACGACACTTTCCAGAAGAACGTGGAAACCTTCCGCAAGACCCTCACCATCACCATTTCCGTGGAAGCGGGTGGCGCGTTCACCCTGAAGGCGACGGGCCAGGGCTGTTCGGACAAGGGCCTGTGCTATGCGCCGCAGGATGCCACGGCCCAGCTGGTGGGCGGTGGCGGCGGCCAGAGCATGGCGCCGGGCGGCTTGCCGTCGAAATTCGCCTTGCCGGCCGCGCCGGCAGTCGACACGGCCGCCGTCAACGGCCCGCAGGCGCAGGCGTCGCCTGGCGTGTCCGTGATGAGCATTCCCCAGGCCGATATCACCAGCACGCCCGAGCCGGTAGCAGCAGCGCCTGTGGCGGCCAGCCCTGCGCCCGCGCAAAGCGAGACGGGCAAGATCGAAGCGGCCCTGAAGGGCGGCAAGCTGCTCGTCATCGTGCCCCTGTTCATGCTGCTGGGCCTGGGCCTGGCATTTACGCCGTGCGTGCTGCCGATGGTGCCGATTTTGTCGTCGATCATCATCGGCGATGGCGCCAAGGTCAGCCGTTCGCGCGGCTTGCTGCTGTCGCTGACGTACGCGCTGGGCATGGCCATCGTCTACACGGCGCTGGGCGTGGCGGCCGGCCTGGCAGGCGAAGGCTTGGCGGCCCAGCTGCAAAACCCGTGGGTGCTGGGCTTCTTTGCCCTGCTGATGGCGGGCCTGGCGCTGTCGATGTTCGGCTTGTATGAGCTGCAAGTGCCGGCTTTCCTGCAAGGCAAGCTGACGTCCGTGTCGAACCAGCAATCGTCGGGCCGCCTGGCGGGCGTGTTCGTCATGGGCGCCATTTCCGCCCTGATCGTGGGGCCCTGCGTGGCCGCGCCGCTGGCCGGCGCCTTGCTATACATCAGCCAGACGCGCGACGTCGTCATCGGCGGCAGCGCCTTGTTTGCCATGGCGGTGGGCATGAGCGTACCTCTGCTGTTGGTCGGCGTGTCGGCCGGCACCTTGCTGCCCCGCGCCGGCGCCTGGATGGATGCCGTCAAGCGCTTCTTTGGCGTACTGCAACTGGGCGTGGCCTGGTGGCTGGTCTCGCCCGTGCTGCCGGGCGCCGTGCAGATGCTGGGCTGGACGGTGCTGTTCGTCGGCTACGGCATGTATTTGCTGGTGGGCAAGAGCGGCGCGAAGAACGCCTGGATTGCCAAGGCATTCGGCCTCGTGTTTGCCGTGCTGGGCGCGATGCAACTGGTGGGCGTGGCCAGCGGTGGCCGCGATCCGCTTGCGCCGCTGGCCCACCTCGGCGGTGGGCAAGTGCACGCGCAGCCGTTTATGCGCGTAAAGACCGTGGCGCAGCTCGATGCGGCGCTGGCGCAGTTGAACGGCAAGCCGGCCCTGCTGGACTTTTATGCGGACTGGTGCGTGTCCTGCATCGAAATGGAAAAACTGACCTTCGTCGATCCCGCCGTGCGCGAGAAGATGGGGCAAGCCGTGCTGCTGCAAGTGGACGTGACGGCCAATGATGCTGACGACAAGGCCATGCTGAAACGTTTTCAGCTGTTCGGCCCGCCGGGCATCATCATGTTCAACCCGCAAGGGCAGGAAATCGCCCAGTCGCGCGTGATCGGCTTCCAGAACGCCGCCACCTTCCTGACCTCGTTGCGCAAGCTCGACGGGCAGTAAGCGGTCACTTGTCTCGCCAATAAGAAAAAGCCTGCATTGCAGGCTTTTTCTGTGTTTGCACCCGCTACAACTTAGCCGGCTTTGGGATGCTGCTGCATGCCGTCGTGACCGCCATGGTGCCCACCGCGGTGGCCGCCGTGCTTGCCGCCAGGCACGCTGTCGTCAAACACTTTCTTTTGCTCCGGGGTCAGCACGGCATAAAAGGTTTTCAGCGAGGCCAGGCGGCTTTCTTGGTTCGCGATGCGCTCCTTCGACATGGCGATCCATTGCTCCATGCGTTCCGGCGCCGACAGCTTGGCCATCGCTTCGCGCTTGGCTTTCCAATCGCCCATCGGTTTTTTCGGCGCATTGGCGGCCGTGAAAGTGGCCCAGGCCGGTTCCTGCGCGGCCGTCAGCTTCAGTTTGTCGTGCAGGCGGGCCTGGTACTTGGCCATGCGCTCGGCCGGGTTGCCGCCGCGGTGCTGGCCATCGTGTTGCATCTTGGTACTGGCGGCAGGCGCGCTGGCGGCCGCTTCCTGGGCGTGGACGGTCAGCGATGCCGCACCCATGCCGAGTACGCTCATGGCGATGATCAAATTCTTGCGCAAGGTTGTCATTGAGGCGTTCATCTGGATTCCTTTGTAAAAGTGAGGGATGTACATGTTGCTGCACATGAGTCCATGTTGGACGCGCCATGTTTCCCCGAAGTGTCCGCTGCCAGACAGTTTGTATCTATATGTTTCTTCGGGTCTCCTATATACAAGACGATACAAATGCGCTGTGCAAGGCCGGGGGAAGTGGGGATAATTCGTACCATGGAACCCACTTCTACAATTCTCATCGTCGACGATGACCGCGATATCCGCAGCTTGCTGGCGGACTACCTGGAAACGAACGCCTACCGCACCCTGGGCGCGGCAGATGGCACGGCCATGTGGAAAATCCTCGACGAAACGCGGCCCGACTTGATCGTGCTGGACTTGAATTTGCCCGGCGACGATGGCCTGACCCTGTGCCGCAAGCTGCGCGCCCAATCGACGGTGCCGGTGATCATGTTGACGGCGCGCAATGAACCGCTGGACCGTATCCTGGGCCTGGAAATGGGCGCCGACGATTACTTGCCGAAACCGTTCGAACCGCGCGAATTGCTGGCGCGCATACGCAGCGTGCTGCGCCGCAGCCATGCCATGCCGTCGAACGTGCCATCGGACAAGGCGCAGCAAATCCGCTTTTCCGGCTGGACCCTGGACTTGACGGCGCGCCACCTGCTCAATCCCAGCGGCCTGGTGATCATGCTGTCGGGCGCGGAGTTCCGCTTGCTGCGCGTCTTCTTGGAACACCCGAACCGCGTGCTCAACCGCGACCAGTTGCTGAACCTGACGCAGGGGCGCGACGCCGACCCGTTCGACCGCTCGATCGATATCCAGATCAGCCGCCTGCGGCAAAAGCTCGGTGAAGATGCCCGCTTGCCGCAAATCATCAAGACCGTGCGCAACGGCGGCTACGTGCTGGCCGGCCAGGTCAATGTGGAGCCGCACGCGTGAAGGCCTTCCTGGGGTCGATGACGGGCCGCGTCTTCATGTTCCTGCTGATCGGCATCGTCGCATCGGCCGCGCTGACGCAGTGGCTGGCCGTGGGCGAACGCCAGCGCGCCATCGAGCAATACCGCGACTACCACGCCGTCGAGCGGGCCGAGCAGCTGGTGATGGCGGCCGACGTGGTGCCGCTGGCCTCGCGCGCCGCCTACCTGAAAGTGGCCAACAAGGGCAGCGTGCGTCTGGAATTGCGTCCCGAAACGGAACATACGCCCGGCGCGCCGACGGAGTTTTCCACCGCCCTGCAAGCCAAGCTGGGCGAAGGTTTCAAGGTCAGTGCGCTGGCCGAACGCCCGGCCGCCTGCGTCAAACCGCGCCAGACGCCGGGCATGTTTGCCGCCAAGCCATGGGGCGGCACGTGCGAAAACCTCGACGTGCGCATGCAGGATGGCCACGTGCTGCGCCTGATGGTCTTGCCGCCGCGCCAGCAGCCGCCGTTCAACGAACACAACGATTGGATGACACTGCTGCCTTTCCTGATCAGCATCGCCATCCTCGCCTACCTGGTCACGCGCATGACCATGCGCCCGCTCAAGCAGCTGGCGCAGGCGGCGAAAGACCTGGGCAACGACATCAACCATCCGCCGCTGACCCTGTCGGGCGCCAGCGAGATCCGCCAGGCCAGCGCCGCCTTCAATGCCATGCAGGCGCGCATCCGCCAGCATATTTCCCAGCGGACACAGATGCTGGCGGCCATCACGCACGACTTGCAGACGCCGCTGACGCGCTTGCGTTTGCGCCTGGAAAAAGTGGCCGATACGGAATTGTATGACCGCCTGGTAGGCGACCTGTCAGCCATGCAAAGCATGGTCAAGGAAGGGTTGGACCTGGCCCGTTCGATGGATAGCACGGAAGCGATGCAGGCGCTGGACCTCGATTCCCTGTTGGATAGCGTCTGTTCCGACGCGGCTGATGCCGGCCAGAAAGTCACCCTGAATGGGCAGGCCGGCATGGCCTTGATGGCGCGTCCGATCGCCATGCGGCGCTGCCTGGTGAACTTGATCGACAATGCCGTCAAATATGGCCTGTACGCGCAGGTTGCCGTCGAGCGCATCCCGGGTGCCGCGCGCATCCGCATCCGCGACGGGGGGCCAGGCATTGCGCCAGATCAATTGGCTAAAGTGTTCGAACCGTTTTACCGCATCGAGACTTCGCGTTCGCGCGAATCGGGCGGCACGGGCCTGGGCCTGACCATCGCGCGCAATATCGCCGAACAGCATGGCGCCACGGTTTCACTGCTCAATCATGTCGACGGTGGACTGGAAGTCACCCTCATCGTGCCCGAGTATTACGCAGGAAAGTGAGCATTTCCGTGCGACAATATTGTGCTTTATGCCCCCCTGGCAACTACCTTCAACCTGCAGCCCTGCGCTGCGACAGCGTGACAGAACAATGAAAAAGACTAGTCTGGCAATCCTCGTGGGTGCGGCCCTGTGTATCGGCGGCGGCATCTGGTATTTCAATCATCAGCCCGGCGCGGCGAGCGGTGGGCAGGATGGCAAAGGGGGCAAGGGCGGACAGGCGCCGACGACGGTGAGCGTGGTCGTTCCGGTGCGCCAGGATGTGCCGATGGTACTCCAGGCCAATGGCAGCGTGATGCCGATCAGCAGCGTTGACTTGCACCCGCAGACGACCAGCACGATTACCAAGGTGCATATCCGCGAAGGCCAGTTCGTCAAGCAGGGCGAGCTGATGTTCACTCTCGATGCGCGCAGCGAACACGCGAATGTCGACAAGGCGCAGGCGCAGGTCTTGCGCGACCGCGCCTCGGTGCAGGACCTCGAGCGCCAGCTCAAGCGCAGCCAGGATTTACTGAGCAAGAACTTTATTGCCCAAGGCGCCGTTGATACCCTGCAAAGCCAGCTCGACGCGGCACGCGCCTTGCTGGCTGCCGACCAGGCCGCCTTGCGCGCCGCCCAGGTCGATTCCAGCTACACCGTCCTGCGCGCGCCGCAGGCGGGCAGGGTAGGGGCCATCAATGTCTATGCGGGCAGCCTGGTGCAGCCGACTACGTCGCTCACCAGCATCACCCAGCTCGACCCGATCGACGTGTCGTTCACCTTGCCGGAAAGCAGCCTGTCCGGCTTGCTGGCGGCGCAAAAGGCGGGCGAGGTGCCCGTCACGGCGCTGTTGTCCGATGCGGGCGGCAAGCAGCTCGACGGCAAACTGAACTTTATCGATAATGCCGTCGATTCCGCCACCGGTGTGATCCGGATCAAGGCGCGTTTCAATAATGGCGGCACCGATTTGTGGCCAGGCCAGTACGTGAATACGCAGCTGACCGTGCGCACCCTCAAGGATGCGCTGGTGATCCCGCAAAACGCCATCATCACGAGTACTTCCGGCACCTTTGTGTACTCGATGGAGGCGGACAGCACGGCCAAGATGCGCAAGATTACCCGCGTGTACGCGTTCGGGCCGAGCGCCGTCGTCACCGGCCTGGCAGGCGATGAAAAAGTCATCGTCGATGGCAAGCAGAACTTGCGTCCAGGCAGCAAGGTGCGCCTGGCGGAAAAACACAAGGCCGCCGATGGCGCCGCCGCACCGCAGGGCAAGCCAGCATGAACCTGTCCGAACTGAGCATCCGCCGCCCCGTCATGGTGGTGCTGCTGTCCCTCTCCATCATCCTGGCCGGCGTGCTGGCCTATCTGCAAATTCCCGTAGCGGCCTTGCCGAGCTACAACACGCCCGTCATCAACGTCAGTGCCGACCTGGCCGGCGCCAGCCCGGAAACCATGGCCTCGTCGGTAGCCTTGCCACTGGAAAAACAATTTTCCACCATTTCCGGCCTCAGCCTGATCACGTCCACGAGCACGCTGGGCAATACCTCGCTGACCCTGGAATTTGACGCCAGCATCAATGTCAACGAGGCGGCCGTCGACGTGCAAGCCGCGCTGCTGCGCGCGCAGCGCCAGTTGCCGACGGAAATGACGGACTTGCCATCCTACCGCAAGGTCAATCCCGCCGATGCGCCGGTGCTGTTCATCCAGATGACGTCGCCATCGCTGAACTTGTCGGATCTCAACGATTATGCGGAAAACCTGATCGCCCCAAGCCTGTCGACCCTGCCTGGCGTGGCCCAGGTGATCGTGAATGGCCAGAAGCGCTTTGCCGTGCGCGTGCGCGCCCGTGCCGACCTGATGAATGCGCGCAACCTGACGATGGACGAGCTGGCCACCGCCTTGCGCACGTCGAACACGAATTCCCCGCTGGGCATCCTTGACGGCCCGAGCCAGACCCTGACCATCCAGGGCAATCCGCAAATGATGAAAGCGGCTGATTTTGCCGAATTGATCGTCGCCAGCCGCAATGGCCAGCCCGTGCGCCTGAAAGACGTGGCCGAGGTGGAAGACAGCTTTCAATCGATCAAGGCCGTCGGCAGTTTCAATGGCGAGCGCTCGATCAGCCTGATGGTGCAGCGCCAACCGGATGCCAACACCGTGCAAGTGGTCGATGGCGTGCGCCGTTTGTTGCCTGGGTTCAAGGAACAATTGCCGCAATCGATACAGATCAGTCTGGTTAACGACCGTTCGCTGTCGATACGCGAAGCCATCCACGACGTCAATTTGACCTTGGCCCTGACGGTGGTGCTGGTGGTGCTGGTGATCTTCCTGTTCCTGCACCGCGCGGCCGCCACCTTCATTCCAGCCGTCACCATGCCGATTTCCCTGCTGGGCGCCCTGGCCCTGCTGTACTGGCTCGGCTACAGCCTCGACAACGTCTCGCTGCTGGGCATTACCCTGGCCGTCGGCTTGGTCGTCGACGATGCCATCGTGGTGCTGGAAAACATCGTGCGCCATATCGAAATGGGCAAGAAACCGATACGCGCGGCCCTGGAAGGGGCAAAAGAGATGGGCTTTACCATTATCTCGATTTCCGTCTCGCTGGTGGCCGTGTTCATCCCCATCTTCTTCATGCCGGGCGTGATCGGCTTGCTGTTCCATGAGTTCGCCGTTGTCGTATCGCTGGCCGTGCTGGTGTCCGCCATCGTCTCGCTGACCCTGGTGCCGATGCTGGCCAGCCGCTTCCTGCCGGCCGATTCGCGCGAGCACAATGACAGCGACCCCAGCCATGGCGAAAAAACCTTCATCGGCCGCCATTTCGAAGCGGGTTTCACGAAGTTGCGCAACGGTTACGTGCATCTGCTCGACAAGGCCTTGGCGCACCGCAACGTGGTGCTGTTCATTGCCGTGTGTACCTTTGCGCTGACGGTGCTGTTGTACGCCACGATACCGAAGGGTTTCTTCCCGGAAGAAGATCTGGGCCAGATCCAGGTCAATACGGAAGCGTCGGAAGACATTTCCTCGGCGGCACTGCAGGATTTGCAAGCCCGCGTGGCGGCCGTGCTCAAGGCGGACCCCAGCGTGCAGGATGTGACCTCGTTCGTCGGCGGCGGCAACACAGGACGCATGTTCATGGTCTTGAAACCGCGCAACGAGCGGCCGAAAATGCCGGTGGTGCTGGAAAACCTGCGTCGTGCGACGAGCACCGTGCCCGGCATGGCCGTGTATTTCCGCCCCGTGCAAAACTTGCAGCTGGGCGGACGCCAGAGCAAGAGCCGCTACCAGTACACCTTGCAAAGCGTCAGTCCCGACGCCTTGAATGATTGGGCGGAAAAGTTTATTGCTGGCATGCGCACGGATCCCGCCTTCCGCGACGTTACCAGCGATTCCCAGATCAAGGGCTTGCAGGCGTCGCTCAGGATCGACCGCGACAAGGCCAATTTGCTGGGCGTGCAAATGTCCGACATCCGCACGGCCCTGTACAGCGCCTTTGGCGAGCGGCAAGTGTCGACCATCTATTCGTCGGCAGCCAGCTATTACGTGATCCTGGAAGCGGCCACGGCAGACCGTCAGTACGACGATGCGCTCACGCGCGTGTCCGTGCGCAGCAAGACGGGCGAACTGGTGAAACTGTCGAGTATTGCCTACGTGGAACGCACGATCGGGCCCACGTCCGTGAATCACCAGGGGCAGTTGCAGGCTGTTACCATCGCCTTCAACCTGGCGCCGGATGTGCCGCTGGGCATCGCCACGGGCAAGATCGACGCGATGGCCAAGGACATGAGCTTGCCGGCCTCCATCATCACGCGCTACGGCGGCGACGCGGCCGTGTTTCAGAGCTCGCAGTCCAGCCAGATCATCCTCATCATTGCCGCGCTGGCCGTGATCTACGTGCTGCTCGGCGTGTTGTATGAAAGCTATATCCACCCGCTGACCATCCTGGCCGGCTTGCCATCGGCAGCCGTGGGGGCGCTGCTGACCCTGCGCCTGTTCGGCATGGACCTGACCATGATCGCCATCATCGGCATTTTGATGCTGATCGGCATCGTCAAGAAAAATGCCATCATGATGATCGACTTCGCCCTGCATGCGCAGCGCAACGACGGGCTGGCGCCGGCAGAGGCCATCCGCCAGGCTTGCATCCTGCGTTTCCGCCCCATCATGATGACGTCGGCGGCGGCCTTGATGGGCGCCTTGCCGATCGCCCTGGGCCTGGGCGCCGGCGCCGAGCTGCGCCAGCCGCTGGGACTGGCCGTGGTCGGCGGCTTGCTCTTTTCGCAAGTCATTACCCTGTTCATCACCCCCGTGATTTATCTGTTCCTGGACAAGTACAGCGGCACGGGACCGTTGACGGACGAGCAATTGGTGGCGCTCGATAACAAGGCCTGATCCGCCGCACTGCCAGCACCGGCGCCCCGTTCCTGAGTGAATGCGGCGCCGGTTTTGTATGGGCCGTGATACATACGGTAACAACCGTCAAGGGACGGCTAGGGTACGCTGATACCGCTGCAAGGAATGTCGCTATCCTGTACGCTTCGGGTTGGAAATGCCGAGGAAGTGTTCCCAAAAGCAAGGGACTCTGGCACTATGGCTGCCCTGTAAGATTACTTTTGTCGCTACACAGAAAGCACGATTCATTTTGCATGACACGACCCATTTGATGGCTGCCGATTCCGATGTTTGCCCCACCTGCGGGCAAGTCATCCAGCCACCACCGGCCTACGGGTCCAAGACCAGCACCATGCGCAAGGTGGCGCTCGGCGTGTCCGTTTTGCTGCACGTGCTGCTGGCGGCGTATGTCCTATTTCGTAGCGACAAGATCGAAAAGATCCCGCCGCCGAAGAAGGAAAGCGCGATGGTCTACATTGCGCCGCTGAAAGACAAGCCGCAACCGAAGCCGCAACCGAAACCCACGCCGAAACCGAAGGACACGAAAGTGGCCAAGGTCAAACCGCCACCGGCGCCGAGCAAGCGCGTGGTCACGAAAGACGTGCCGCGCGACAAGCCGAAACTGGAAACCTTCACGCCCCCGCTGGTGTCGAAAGTGCCGTTGCCGCCGCCGCCCGCTGAAGACATGAGTTCGATGATCGAGCAGCGCCGTAAGCAGCGTCAGGCGCAAAATCCCGCGCCGCCGGCCGAGGAAAGCGAAAACGACCGCGCCATGCGCGTGGCCAAGGCGAATATCGCCGGCGCCCAGGGACGCAATTCCGGCAGCGACCGCGAGGATTCGGGCGGCGTGTTTTCCATCGTCAACCAGACCTCGTTCAGCGCGGAAGTCAAGTTCAAGGGCTGGAACGGCAACTTCAAGCGCAACTGGCTGAAGCAGGAAAAAGTGGAGCTGGGCAATGAGCCCGATATCGAAACGGCCATCCTGAAGAAGATGATCCAGCTGATCCGTGCCGAAAAACCGGGCGACTTCGTGTGGGAATCGCGCCGCCTGGGGCGTAACGTCAACCTCAGCGCCCGCGTGGAAGACACGGCCGAGCTGATGGCTTTCCTGCGCCAGGAATTCTTTTCCGAGAAACGGCCAGGGCCGGGACGGCGCTAGGTGCTCGTCAAACTGACGGCAATAAAAAAGGCTGCACCGTGTGAACGGGCAGCCTTTTTTTACGCAGCGTTGATCTCGATCAAGCCGGTTTATCCGATTCCGGCTCGACGTCGTCTTCCATGTCGATCAATTCAACCATCTGGGCCGCGCCGTCTTCGCTGATGCCGGCCAGTTCCATGATCTTGTCGTTGGCTTCGTCGATGCCGACGCGTTTCAGGGCGGAGAACAGTTGCACGGTGAACGGGAAGCCGACGCCGTCTTCATCCACATAGCTGTCGAGCTTGGCTTTCGCCTGGCGCAGCGCGTTGACCGACTCATTGCGGTTCAGCTTATCGACCTTGGTCAGGATGCAGTGGATCGGCTTGCCGGTCGGGGCGAACCATTCCAGCATTTGAATGTCCAGGTCGGTGAACGGGCGGCGCGAATCCATGATCAGGATCAAACCCGCCAATTGCTCGCGGCGCTGCACATAGTCGCCCAGCAGGCGCTGCCAGTGCAATTTGGCCGAGCCCGATACTTCCGCGTAGCCGTAGCCCGGCAAGTCGACCAGCAGGCATTCGATCTCTTCGACGATGGTGGCATCCTTGCGGTGCTGCGCCACGTGGGCGCCGCCGATGGAGAAGTAGTTGATGTGCTGGGTACGGCCAGGTGTCTTGGAGGCGAACGCCAAGCCTTTCTGATTACACAAGATGTTGATGGCGGTCGATTTACCGGCATTGGAGCGGCCGGCAAAGGCGATTTCCGGCACCGTGGTATCGGGCAGGTCACGCAATTGGTTGACGGTCGTAAAGAAGCGGGCTTGCCAGAGTTTTGACATGGGAGTAGTAAAGCAACAAAAGGGAGCGATAAGGGAGCGATAACGCCAAGAAGCTATTGTACAATAAGGGGTTGTTTATTGTTGCCGGCGTAGCAGCGATGCGGCTTGCGGCCCTGAAAATAAAGCAAAAATCCACAGGGCGCGGCAATGTCCACCACTAATTTCTCACTGTCTCAGGGTGCCTGAATGAATCGTGCGTTTTCACCGTTTATCAAATCCATGCTGCTCGCATTGCTGGCTGTATCGGCAACTGCCTCCGCGGTCGAAGCAGCGAAACCGGCCGTCAAGGCCGACGCCGCCAAGGGCGCCACCCTGTACGCCGATGGCGATGCGGCACGCGGCTTGCCTGCCTGCGTCTCCTGCCATGGCGCGGCCGGCAATTCGACCATCACGGTCAATCCGAAGCTGGCTGGCCAGCACGAAAGCTATATCTACAAGCAATTGGTCGATTTCACGACGCCGGAGCGCAACCAGCCCGTCATGACGACCTATGCCAAGATGCTCAGCGACGCCGACAAGAAGAATATCGCCGCCTACCTGGGCGCGCAGCTGTCCAAGCCGGGTGCCGCGAAAAACAAGGATACGATCGACCTGGGCAAGAAAATCTACCGTGGTGGTATTGCTTCCAAGCAAGTTGCCGCCTGCGCCAGCTGTCATGGCGCGACGGGCAATGGCATTCCCGTCCAGTACCCGCGCATCGCCGGCCAGCACCAGGATTACACGGTGGCCCAGCTGACCATGTTCCGCAGCACCAAGGCCGATGCCCGCAAGAACAGCGCGCAAATGCACACCATCGCCGCCCGCATGTCGGATGACGAGATCGCCGCCGTTGCCGATTACATCGCCGGCCTGAAGTAAGTTTTCATAGTGGCAAGAGATTGCCAGGCGCTCCAGCGCGCATGAACCAGGGCGGCCGTCTCAACAGGCTGCCCTTTTTTATGGCAAGGGCCAAACAGGAGTATGCTGCCGCCTTGCGCGGAGAAACTATCAGCTCCATGCCACATTTTCTTGAAGATTGCATATCCCGTATGAGTATCCACGTATGAGCACAGGCACGACCGGAATCGAGTTAAAGACCCAACGCCGCAGCCTGGCTGAATTCGTCGAGCTGGTCTCGTCAATGCGCTTTGCCATCAGCCTGCTGACCCTGATCGCCGTCGCGTCCATCATCGGCACCGTGCTCAAGCAAAACGAGCCCATGCCCAATTATGTCAACCAGTTCGGGCCGTTCTGGTTCACCGTTTTCGACAAGCTGAGCCTGTATTCCGTGTATTCGGCCTGGTGGTTCCTCGTGATCATGGGTTTCCTCGTCGCCTCGACCTCGCTGTGCATCGTGCGCAATGCGCCGAAGATGCTCAAGGACATGCGCAGCTGGCGCGACAATGTGCGCGAGCAATCGCTGCGCAATTTCCACCACAAGCTGGAATGGCAGGCGCCGCTGCCGCGCGCCGTGCTGGCGCAGCAGATGGTGATGCGCCTGAAAGACGCCGGTTACGGGGCCAAGGTGGTCGAGAAGGACAACGCCACCCTGGTGGCCGCCAAGCGGGGCGCCGCCAATAAATGGGGCTATATCTTTGCCCACGGCGCCATCGTCATCATCTGTGTGGGCGGCTTGCTCGACTCGGAAATGCCGATCCGCGTACAGCAATGGTTCTTTGGCAAGACGCCGTTTTCCGGCAGCGGCGTGATCGCCGACATTCCCGCCCAGCACCGCCTGAGCCTGTCGAACCCCACTTTCCGCGGCAATACCATGATCCCGGAAGGCTCGTCGAGCAACACGGCCATCATTCCCCAGGCCGATGGCGTGCTGATCCAGGATTTGCCCATCACGATCTTGTTGAAGAAATTCCACATCGATTTTTACAGCACGGGCATGCCGAAGCTGTTTGCCAGCGACGTGGTCGTCACCGACCATGCGACGGGGGAAAGTTTCCCAGCAACCATCAAAGTCAACCAGCCGCTGCTGTACAAGGGCCTGGCCCTGTACCAGTCCAGCTTTGAGGATGGTGGCAGCAAGCTCAAGTTGACGGGTTATCCGATGACGGGCAAGACGACGAAACGCTTCGATATCGGCGGCGAAGTGGGCGGCAGCACGCCGCTCGAGCGCAGCGATGGCAATTCCTACACGGTGGAATGGTCGGGTTTCCGTCCCTTCAACGTGGAAAACCTCAGCGCGGGCCAGGATGTGCGCGCCGTCAACAAGGCGGAAAGTTTTAACGATAAATTCGCCGTCGGCCTGGACAAGCGCCTCGGTTCGGCCGCGAAGAACGCGAACAACAAGGATCTCAAGAACGTGGGCCCCTCGGTGCAATACAAATTGCGCGACAAGACGGGCCAGGCACGCGAATACCAGAACTACATGCAGCCGGTCGCCGTGGATGGCACGACGGTCTTCCTGGCCGGCATGCGCGTCAACCCCAGCGATCCGTTCAGCTACCTGCGCATTCCCGCCGATGACAATTACAGCGTGAACGAATGGATGCGCTTGCGTGCCGCGCTGCAAGATCCTGCGCTGCGCCAGCAAGCCGCCACGCGCTATGCGGCGCGCGCCATGCCGCAGGCGGGCGCGGAAGCCTTGCGCAGCCAGTTGCAGGAATCGGCGGCGAAGAGCCTGGGCATCTTTGCCGGTAATGGGCAAGAGGGCGGTTTCCTCGCCATTTCGCGTTTCCTGGAGAAAATTCCTGCCGCCGAGCAAGAAAAAGCGGCCGATATCTTCATGAAGATCTTGAATGGCAGCCTGTGGGACTTGTGGCAGGCGGCGCGCGCCCAGGATGGCTTGAAGGCCATCGAGGCCGATGACAAGCACGGCCGCTTCCTGCAGCTGGCCACGAATGCGCTGTCCGACAGCTTCTTCTATGGCGCGCCCGTGTATCTGCAACTCGACGACTTTACGGAAATCAAGGCGTCCGTGCTGCAAGTGACGCGTTCGCCGGGCAAGAGCGTCGTCTACCTCGGTTGCCTGTTCCTCGTGATCGGCGTGTTTTCCATGTTTTATATCCGCGAGCGTCGCCTGTGGGTGTGGATCAAGGATGGCGAGGGCGGCAGCGAGGCCTTGATGGCCATGAGCACGCAACGCAAGACCCTGGATTTTGAAAAAGAATTTGAGAACTTGAAGGCAAAGCTGCCGCAATCGGCGTAAGCTGCGCTGTGTCTGGGACGCTTGCGCGTCGCCGGGAATGGAGAAAATGATGGAATTGGCAAACAAGCAAATATATACGCAGGAACCGGGATTCTTCAAGCGCCTGAGCCTGATCGATTGGCTGTACGGCGCCGGCTTGCTGGCAGCCTCCCTGTTCGGTCTGATGCGCTTTGGCGCCTTCATGGATATCTATGAAAAAGCCATCTTGCTGGCCGCGGCGCCCACGTTCGCGTGGCTGGGCTGGTACTGGAAGCCCGTGCGCTGGCTGATCCCCGTGGCAGCCGTGCTGTCGCTGTTCGCCATCGAGCTGTACGCGGGCCACCTGGAGATGGCGAATCAGAAATTCTTCCTGAAATACATCTTGTCGAGCCAGTCCGCCATCCTGTGGATGGGCACCCTGTTCGTGCTGTCGACCCTGTTCTACTGGATCGGCCTGGTGGCGCGCTCGGAATTCGGCTCGTCCGTCGGCTCCCTGCTGTGCTGGGCCGGCGTGGTGCTGGGCCTGACGGGCATGCTGGTGCGCTGGTACGAGTCTTACCTGATCGGCGCCGACGTGGGCCATATTCCCGTGTCGAACCTGTATGAAGTGTTCATCCTGTTTTCCTTGATCACGGCCATGTTCTACCTGTATTACGAGCAGCATTACGCGACGCGCCAGCTGGGCGCCTTCGTCATGCTGGTCATTTCGGCGGCCGTCGTGTTCCTGATGTGGTACACGGTCACGCGCGACGCGGCCGAAATCCAGCCGCTGGTGCCGGCCCTGCAAAGCTGGTGGATGAAGATCCACGTGCCGGCCAACTTCATCGGCTACGGTACCTTCGCCCTGTCGGCCATGGTGGCGGCGGCTTACCTGCTCAAATCGAGCGGCTACCTGGTCGACCGCCTGCCGTCGCTGGAAGTGCTCGACGACGTCATGTACAAGGCCATTTCCGTCGGCTTCGCTTTCTTCACGGTAGCGACCATCCTGGGCGCCCTGTGGGCGGCCGAAGCGTGGGGCGGCTACTGGTCGTGGGACCCGAAAGAAACGTGGGCGCTGATCGTCTGGCTCAACTATGCAGCCTGGCTGCACATGCGCCTGATGACAGGCTTGCGCGGCCGCGTCGCCTCGTGGTGGGCGCTGGTGGGCTTGCTGGTCACGACGTTTGCCTTCTTGGGCGTGAACATGTTCCTTTCCGGCCTCCATTCTTACGGGAAATTGTAAAAGTGCCCGAGAAAAAGCCCATGGCGGCGTTGCCTTGCCTGGTCGTACTATGCGTACTGCCTGCGGCAAGGCGCCTTGCCCTGAACTTTTTTCGGACACTTTAGTAACGATTTTTTCATGACAGAAGCGTCATGAACGGCCCGGGAAAACTGGTGTAAGGTACAAATAATCACCTTTTCCCGGAGCCGCCATGTTGATCAAGCGCAGTCCCAACGGCATTGAGTTGCCGTATTCTTCCGAAATCACGCCGCGCGCCGTGTTTGAATCGCGCCGCAGTTTCATCAAGCAAGTGGCGCTGGGCACGATGTCCAGTGCGGCCTTGCTGGAAATGGCCAGCCGCGAAGCCTTCGCGCAAGGCACCAATCCCAAGCTGGCTGCCAAACTGAATCCCGCCTATTCGGCGCTGGAAAAGCAGACGGCCTATAAAGACGCCACCAGCTACAACAATTTCTACGAATTCGGTACGGACAAGAGCGATCCGGCGCAAAACGCGGGCACCCTGCGCACGCGTCCGTGGACGGTCAGCATCGAAGGCGAAGTCAAGAAACCCATGACCCTGGACCTGGACGCGCTGCTGAAGCTGGCGCCGCTGGAAGAGCGCGTCTACCGGCTGCGCTGCGTGGAAGGCTGGTCGATGGTCATCCCGTGGGTCGGTTATTCCTTCTCGGAAATCATCAAGAAGGTCGAACCGACGGGCAATGCCAAGTACGTGGAATTCATCACCCTGGCCGACAAGAAACAGATGCCGGGCGTGGGCAGCCGCGTGCTGCAATGGCCGTATACGGAAGGCTTGCGCATCGATGAAGCGAACCATCCGCTGGCGCTGCTGACCCTGGGCATGTATGGCGAAACATTGCCGAACCAGAATGGCGCGCCCGTGCGCATGGTCTTGCCGTGGAAATATGGTTTCAAGTCCGCCAAATCCATCGTCAAGATCCGTTTCGTCAAGGAACAGCCGCGCACGTCCTGGAACCTGTCGGCGCCGTCCGAATACGGTTTTTACTCGAATGTGAACCCGAACGTCGATCATCCGCGCTGGTCGCAGGCTTCCGAGCGGCGCATCGGCGAAGACGGTTTTCTCACGCGCAAGCGCAAGACCCTGATGTTCAATGGCTACAACGATGTCGCTTCCTTGTACGCGGGCATGGATCTGAAGAAGTTCTTTTAAGGAAAGACCATGGCCTTCAACCCCACGCCGAGACAATTGTCGCTATTCAAAAGCCTGATCTTCTTGCTGGCGCTGCTGCCGTTTGCCCGCATGGTCTGGCTGACGTACACGGGGCAACTGGTGGAGCCGCTGGAATTCATCACGCGCGGCACGGGCGACTGGACCCTGTATTTCCTGTGCATCAGCCTGGCGGTCACGCCCTTGCGGCGCTTCACGCAATGGAATTGGCTGATCAAGCTGCGGCGCATGCTGGGCCTGTTCGCGTTTTTCTACGCGACACTGCACTTCACCACCTTTTTATGGTTCGATCACTTTTTTGATGTGCAGGAAATGTGGAAGGATGTGCTCAAGCGGCCGTTCATCACCGTGGGTTTCATCGCTTTTGTACTGCTGATCCCGCTGGCCGTCACGAGCACGAACGGCATGGTGAAACGCCTGGGGGGCAAGCGCTGGCAGTGGCTGCACCGCTTGATCTACATCATCGCGCCGCTGGGCATCCTGCACTTCTGGTGGATGAAGGCGGGCAAGCACAATTTCGCGCAACCGATACTGTTCGGCTCCATCGTCGCGCTACTGCTGCTAATTCGCGTGTATTTCGCCTGGAGCAAGCGAGTCAAAAGCGCCAGGGCGGCCAACGCAGCCACCCCGGTGCGTGCCGTTTAGGTGGCTGGCACGATGACCGGTGGCGGCGGCACGGGCGCCGGTTCGACCGGGCCTTTTGCCGGCGCGCCCTTGGCCGCTGGCGGCTTGGGCAGGTACAGGGGGCCGGGCTGGCCGCAGCCGGCCAGGACGCTAGAAACCACAATGGCGGTGCCGATATAAAACGCTGAGGATGACTTCACGATTAGAATCACGGTTTGATTAAGATCTTTGGAGTGTAGCATGAGCGAATCGGAATTCCTGGCCCTGGCCGAAGCCACCCTGACCCAGATCGAGGCGGCGCTGGACCGGCTGAACGATGAAGACGTGCTCGACGTCGAATGCAGCCGCAGCGGCAATGTGCTGGAAATCGAATTCATCGATAACGGCACGAAAATCATCGTCAACAGCCAGGCCCCCATGCGCGAGATGTGGGTAGCGGCCCGTTCCGGCGGCTTTCACTACAAGAGAGTTGGCGACGAGTGGCGCAACACGCGCGACGGCTCGGAACTGTTTGCGGCCCTGTCGGCCATGGCCAGCGAGCAGGCAGGCACGGCAGTCGTATTGACGTAATTGTCTTAGCGGCGCGCCATAAAAAAGGGCAGACTCTTCAGTCTGCCCTTTTTGCATCAAACGATCTTAAAACAGTTCGTTCTTGACGGCTTCTTTCGCTTTTTCTTCCTCCGGCGTGCCGCGCGCCGCGCCTTCCAGGCTGCCTACGCCCGTGCCCGGCGGATTTTCCGCATAGTAATACTCGTCGCCCACGTGGATCAGGCCTTCCGGCACGGCGCGTTCCTCGACGGGTATGCTTTTCAGGGCTTTCGCCATGTAGCTGATCCAGATCGGCAAGGCCAGGCCGCCGCCCGTTTCCCGGTTGCCCAGGTTGCGCGGCTGGTCGTAGCCGATCCAGGCGATGCCCACCAGCTTGGCCTGGTAGCCGGCGAACCAGGCGTCGATGGAATCGTTGGTCGTGCCCGTCTTGCCGGCCAGGTCGGGGCGCTTCAAGGCCATGGCCTTGTTCGCGGTGCCGAAGCGCACGACGTCGTTGAGCATGCTGTTCATCATGAAGGCATTGCGCTCGTCGATGACGCGGTTGGCTTCCTCGCCCGCCAGGTCCGGCTTGGCTTGCGACAAGACATTGCCGTCGCTATCGGTCACCTTGGCGATCAGATACGGGTTGATCTTGTAGCCGCCATTGGCGAACACGGCATACGCGCCCGCCATCTGCAGCGGCGTCACGTTGCCTGCGCCCAGGGCCAGGGTCAGGTAGGGCGGGTTCTTGTCCGCGTCAAAGCCGAAGCGCGTCGCGTATTCCTGGCCATACTTGGCGCCGATCTTGTGCAGGATACGGATGGAAATCATGTTCTTCGATTTCATCAAGCCCTTGCGCATGGTCATCGGGCCATCGTATTTGCTGTCGTAGTTCTTCGGTTCCCACGCCTGGCCGCCCGTCTGGCCCGCGTCGAACGAAATCGGCGCATCGTTGATGATGGTGGCCGGCGACAGGCCCCGTTCCAGCGATGCGGAATAGATGAAGGGCTTGAAGGCCGAACCGGGCTGGCGCCATGCCTGCGTGACGTGGTTGAACTTGTTGCGGTTGTAATCGAAGCCGCCCACCATGGCGCGGATGGCGCCGTCCGTGGTGCTGGCCGAGACGAACGCCGATTGCACTTCCGGCATCTGCGTCAAGACCCAGGTATTGCCTTCCTGCATGACGCGGATCACGGCGCCGCGCTTGATGCGGCGGTTCGGCGCCGCTTTTTCCGACAGCCAGGCCGCGCCGAAGGTCAGGCCGGGGCCGGTAATCGTGATTTCCTCGCCGGCCGAGGTGACTGCCTGCAACGATTTGGGCGACGCTTGCAGCACCATGGCGGCGATGATGTCGTCGCTGTCCGGATGGTCGGCCAGTTCCGTCTCGATCGCGTCATCGGCTTCGGCCTTGGTTTTTGGAATCTCGATATACGCTTCCGGGCCGCGGTAGCCGTGGCGTTTCTCGTAATCCATCACGCCCTTGCGCAAGGCGATGTAGGCGGCGTCCTGGTCGGCCTTGGTGATGGTGGTGTAGACGTTCAGGCCGCGCGTATAGGTATCTTCCTTGAATTGCTCGTAGACCAGCTGGCGCGCCATTTCCGACACGTATTCCGCATGCACGCCGAAGGCGCTGCTGTCGGTTTTCACTTTCAGCTCTTCATTTTTCGCTTCTTCGTACTGCGCCGGCGTGATGTAGCCCAGCTGGGCCATGCGTTGCAGGATGTATTGCTGGCGCATGCGCGCGCGTTTCGGATTGACGACGGGGTTGTAGGCCGACGGCGCCTTCGGCAAGCCGGCCAGCATGGCCGCTTCCGCCACGGTGAGATCCTGGATGTTCTTGCCGAAATAGATTTGTGCGGCCGAGGCGAAGCCGTAGGCGCGCTGTCCCAGATAAATCTGGTTCATATATACCTCGAGGATCTGGTCCTTGCTGAGGTTTTTCTCGATCTTCCAGGCCAGCAAGACTTCATACGCCTTGCGTTTCAGGGTCTGTTCGCTGGACAGGAAGAAATTGCGCGCCACCTGCTGCGTGATGGTCGACGCGCCTTGCTTGGCGCCGCCCGTCAGGTTGTGCAGGGCCGCACGCGTGATGCCCAGGTAATCGACGCCGCCATGCTCATAGAAGCGGTCATCCTCGATGGCCAGCACGGCTTTCTTCATGACATCGGGAATATCCTTGATGTGCACCATGTTGCGCCGCTCTTCGCCGAACTCGCCGATCAGCACACTGTCGGACGTGAACACGCGCAGCGGCATCTTTGGCTTGTAATCGGTCAAGGTATCGAGCGCCGGCAGGTTCGGATACGCCATGGCCAGGCCAAAGACCACCAGCAAGACGCCGACGATGCCCAGGCCCAGCAGCGATACCAGGGCCATCAGCAGGAAACGTTTGGGTTTGCTGCCCTTGGTGGGCGGCTTCGAGCCAGCGGGGCCAGCGGATTTTGAAGATGTCATGCGTCGTATGTCTTTCGGTTAATTATGCCGGCCAATTATAAGCGAGCTTGCCGGGGTGGCAGCGCGCCGTGGCGCTAGCCGGGGGGAGTGTCGAAACTTGCCGATACTCTATATAAGCGTGTATTGGCCCGCTGGCAACCAGGATTTGGTAACAATTATTCTGCGCCAGATCACGGCCCGGCCAGATAGGTGTCGCGCGCCGCAGACTCCGGCCTGAAATCCATTTACAAGCCGGCGCCGCCGGGACTAGGCTGTCGGATGGCAGGAACCTCTCCCACGCTGACGTTTCTCTATGAAAAACATGTCCATCAGCAATTTTCTTGGCATCGGCTTGCTGGGCGTCGACATCGCGGACGATGCCGTGCGCGTGGTCGAGTTGAGGCGCCGGCGGGGAAGATTGTCGTGCCGGCATTGCGGCGCCGCCGCGCTGACGCCCGGCGTGATACTGGAAGGCAATGTCGAGGACACGGAGGGCCTGGCCGATGCCTTGCGCCAGGCCCTCCGCGACAGTGGCAGCGCCTGCACGCGGGTGGCGCTGGCCATGCCGGCCACGGCCCTGATCACGCATGCGATCCGCCTGCCCGCCGGATTGCCGGAGGAACAGCTGGAAATCCTCGTGGAACTGGAAGCGGCCCAATACATGCCGTTTGCGCTGGAAGACGCCAGCCTGGATTTTTTCATACTCGGCCCCGCGCCGCCGCTGGCTGGCGCAACAGGCAAGGAGGTCGACGTGCTACTGGTGGCGGCGCGGCGCGCCAGCGTACAGCGCCGTCTCGATGCGGCCACGGCGGCGGGCTTGCAGGCCGTCGTCATGGATAGCGAGGCAATGGCCATGCAGGCGGCGCTCGCGCAGGGTGGCTGGCAAGCCCTGCCAGACGGTGGCGTGGCCTACCAGTTGGCCTGGGGCCTGGCCCTGCACCGGTACGCCCGATGACGGTCCGGGCGCAAGTGCAGCGCATCAACCTGTTGCCGTATCGCCCCGCGGCACGGCGCAGGCGTATTCAGTTGCTGCTGTGGCAACTGGCGGGCGGGGTGCTGCTGGGATTGCTGCTGGCCCTGGCGACGGGCGCCTGGCTACGGTACCAGCTCGACGCGCAACTGCGCCGCCAGGAGGGTTGGCGTAGTGCCATGCAGCAAGTCGATGCCGTGCTTGTCGTTGGCCAGCGGGTGCAGGGCGAGACGGCCGCGCTGCTGCTGCGCCAGCAAGCCATGGGCAGTTTGCAACAGCAACGCAATGCCTGGGTGCGCATGCTGGACGCGCTGGCGCGGGCGATGCCGGCTGGCGTAGCCTTGCACAGTGTGCGCCAGGAAACGGCGATGGTGCGCTTGCAGGGGCAGGCTGCGTCGCAGGACAAGGTCGCGGCATTGCTGCTGGGGCTAGAACAGGCGGCGCCCTGGTCCCGGCCGGAATTGATGGAAGTGCGCGGCGCGGCCGATGGCGCCGTGGAATGGACGGTACGGCTGGCTTTGGCACCCTAGTCCTGGAGGTTGATCATGCTGAGCTTGAAGATCGCGTCGCTGTGGCCGCTACCCGCGCGCCTCGCTTGCGCCGCCCTGGCCGCCACGCTGGCGGCGGCCCTGCTGCACCTTGCGTGGCTGGATGGACTGTTTGCGGCCATGCAGGCGGGGCAAGGCGAGGAGGTCCGCTTGCGCGCCGCGTATCAGTCGGCGCAAGCCAGGGCGCAGCAGTTGCCGCATTGGCGCGCACAGCAGCGCCAGGCCGGCGCCGAGCTGGCCTTGCTGGAACAGCAGTTGCCCGACCAGCAGGCGATGGCGCTGCTGTTGACGCAGATCAATGCCGCAGGCCAGTCGCGCGGGCTGCAATTTTCCCTGTTCAAGCCCGGTGCGGCCCAGCCGCAAGCGCCGTATGTCGCCTTGCCGATCGCCATACAGTTGCGCGGCGGCTACCACGCCATGGGCGCGCTGCTGGCGGATCTGGCGCGCCTGCCGCGCATCGTCACGGTGCATGGGCTGGCCTTGACCCTCGGCAAGGATCGTCTGCTGACCCTCGATGCCGTGCTGCACGCGTATCGCTTGCCTGCAGCGGGGGAGCGGGCCCCGCAAGAGGCCTTGGCGCCCAAGGCGGGCGCAGCCGCTGCGGCATGGCGTCCGCTTGCCGCTGTCGCGCCGCAGCCGTACGCGGCCGCCGCCCTGGCCGATCCTTTTGGCGCCTTGCCGTCGGCCGGCGCGCCGGGGCAGCGGGGCGCCGTGGCGGGGCCCGATCCGCGGCGCGTGCGCGAACCGCTGGAAAGCGTGGCCTTGCCGGCCATCAGCATGGTCGGCAGCGTGCAACAGGACGGGCGCCTGAGCGCGCTGCTGCTGGCGGGCCAGCGCGTGTACCGGGTAGCGGTGGGCCAGTATCTGGGGCAAGACCACGGCGTGGTGACGGATATCAGTGAACAGGCGCTGCAGTACCGTGAACTGCTGCGCGAGGCGGGTGGTCCCTGGCGCGAGCGGCGCGGCAGCCTGGCCTTGCAGGCGGCGGGGGTGGGTGCGAAGGCCAGCCTGCCCGAGGCGGCGCCATGAGGCCGCGCCGCGTGCTGCTGGCCGCCATGCTGTGTCTGCATGCCAGCAGTCTTGCCCAGGAAGCCGTGGTGCACGTGTCGGCGCCGCGTTTATATGCTGGCGAGAAAATCTCCGTCGACTTCCAGAACGTGGGCGTGCGCGCGGCCCTGCACATCCTGGCTGATGCGTCGGGGCAAAATATCGTCGCCAGCGATAGCGTGGCGGGCAACGTGACCCTGCGCCTGCGCGACTTACCGTGGGACCAGGCGCTCGACGTGCTGCTGCAGGCGAAAGGGCTGGACATGCGGCGCAATGGCAACGTGCTGTGGATCGCGCCGCGCGAGGAAATGCTGGCGCGCGAAAAGCTGGAGCTCGAAACGCGGGCGCAGATCGCCGAACTGGAACCCTTGCAGTCAGCCATCTTCCAGCTCAATTACCAGAAGGCCGAAGCGTTCCGCACGGTGTTCGCCCTGGACGCGGGAGAAGGGCGCAGCCGCCTGCTGTCGCGCCGCGGCAGCGTGCTGATCGAGCCGCGCACGAATCAGCTGTTCGTCACCGACGTGCCGGCGCGCCTGGAGCAGATCCGTCAGCTGATCGCCAAGACAGATATTGCCACGCGGCAGGTGATGATCGAGGCGCGCATCGTCGAGGCGAATGACAGCTTCAGCCGCAATCTGGGCGCGCGCCTCGGTTTTACGGACCAGCGCCTGGCGGCAGGCCAG
This sequence comes from Janthinobacterium sp. SUN137, assembly GCF_030587265.1. NCBI lineage: Bacteria > Pseudomonadati > Pseudomonadota > Betaproteobacteria > Burkholderiales > Oxalobacteraceae > Janthinobacterium > Janthinobacterium sp. SUN137. The sequence continues at coordinate 542,817 of NZ_JAPWHZ010000004.1, forward strand.
GTGCCCGGTTTTTCCCTGGGCGGCAGCGGGCGCCGCGCGGCCATCGGCGGCAGTTACCAGGGCGTGGGCGAGGCGACGGGGCAAACGGTGGCCGGCGCCGGCGCCTTCGTGCCGAACACGCAATTTGTCAACTTGCCGGCCGCCAGTATCAATGGCTTGCAGCCGGCAAGTTTCGCCCTGAGCCTGTTTTCGGCGGCCGCCAACCGTTTTTTGAACCTGGAATTGTCCGCACTGGAAGCGGATGGCCGGGGCAAGATCATTTCCAGCCCCCGCGTGGTGACGGCCGACAAGGTGCTGGCGCTGATCGAGCAGGGCATTGAGCTGCCATACCAGGTGGCCACCAGCAGCGGCGCCACCTCGATCACCTTCCGCAAGGCGAATCTGCGCCTGGAAGTGACGCCGCAGATCACGCCGGACGGCAACGTGGTGCTGGAAGTGGATGTCAACAAGGATAGCGTGGGCCAGGAAACCCGCTCCGGCTTCGCCATCGACACCAAGCACGTGCGCACGCAAGTGATGGTGGAAGATGGCGGCACGGTGGTGCTGGGCGGCATTTATCAGCAGTCCGAACGGGGCACGGACAGCAAGGTGCCACTGCTGGGCGACATCCCCGTGCTCGGTGTTTTTTTCCGCAGCACGGGCCGCAGTCAAGAAAAAACCGAACTGATGGTGTTTATTACGCCGAAAATAGTGGCAGATCGGCCAGCAACACGTTAATGTCACATCTTTACGTTTAAGTAACAATGCACACGAAAGCGGACTGATGGCGACTATGCGGAATGTATCTGGGAGCAACACTTATTGGAGTCGGGTATCGAATTGGCTGGTCTTGCTGGCGCTGGGCGCCTTGCTGGCCGCCTGTGGCGGCGGTGGCGGCGATCCGACCCTGGGCGTCAAGGATGGCGCGAATGCCGGCGTTGGCAGTGTGGTATTGGTTGCTGGCGCAACAACGATTGTTGCCTCGGGCGCGGACGGCACGGAAGTCGTACTGACTGCCGTGGTAAAAAATCCCGGCAATAATGCCATGACAGGCCAGACGGTGACCTTCACTGCCAGTTCCGGCACCATCAGCAATACCAACCGCGTGACGGATGCCAATGGCACGGTGACGGAAAAACTCAGCGTGAAAGGCGATGCGAGCTTGCGCGACATTACCATCAAGGCCAGCAGCGGCGGTGTTGAATCGGCCCCCGTGGTGGTGAAAGTGGTGCCCGTCACCTCCGGCATTGCCAGCTTGCTGCTGACCTCTTCCGGTGGCACCCTCGCTTCATCGGGCGGTACCGCCGTCAACATGATCGCCTTTGTCAAGGATGCCAACAATGCCATCGTGCCCAATGCCAGCGTGACGTTCAGTGCCGACTCGGGCGCGCTGGGCGCGACCAAGGTCAGCACCAATGCGCTGGGACAGGCGCAGGTCAGCCTGAATACGGGAGGCGATGCCAGCTTGCGCACGATCAAGGTCACGGCCAGCGCAGGCGCGCAAACGGCCAGCACGGACATCGGCGTCAGCGGCACCCGGCTGGTCATCAATGCCTTTTCGACGGTGAACCTGAAGACGAGCACCGACATGGTGGTCAAGCTGGTCGATTCGAGCGGCAATCCCCTCGTCGGCAAGCCGGTGACCTTTAGCGCCCGCAGCAATGCCCTCACGGTCAAGGGCGGCGGCGCCAGTCCCGCACTGACCGACAACAACGGCCAGTTGGTGTTGAGCTACAATGCCCAGGTGGGCAGCAGCGACAGCATCAGCGTCAAGGCGCAGGGGGATAGCGTCGTGTTGCCAATTGCAATTAATGCATCAAATTTCACGATCAATGCCGTGTCGGGTAGCAATGTTGCGTTGAGCACCTTGAACACGAACACCTGCTATGCGGTGACGGTGCATAGCGATGTGGCGGGCGTGCCACAAACGGGCAATGTGCGTTTCAGTACATCGCGCGGCGCCATCTATCAGGATGCCGCCTGCGGCACGCCATTGCAGGCGCCGCTGGCGCTGGTGGGAGGCAATGCCATCGCCTACGTACAGGCCAGCGGCGCCGGCCTGACCGCCCTGACGGCGAAGTACGAAGGCAGCGGCGCCTTGGTGCAGTCGGAAGTGGAATTCGTTGCGCCATTGACGGCCCAGGCCACGATCAGCTTGCAAGCCGACCCGGCAGTCATCGGCGCCAATACGGCCGGCAGCACGGCGCAGCGCAGCGCCTTGCGCGCCGTCGTACGCGATGGCTCGGTGGAAAACAACCTGGTCAAGAATGCACAGGTGAGCTTCTCGATCCAGGCCGACGCCAGCAATGGTTCCCTGAGTTCGCCTTCGCTGGTCACCACTGACAGCGATGGCGTGGCCACGGTCAGCTACATCGCGGGGCAGGGGACTACCGGTGTCGATGGCGTCGTTGTCAAGGCGCAACTGCAGGGCGTATCGAGCAATGCCGCCGCGGTCAAGCTGACGGTGACGAAGAAATCGCTGTTCATCAGCGCCGGCAGCGGCAATGCGCTTGACGCCTCCGACAGCAGCACCTATCGCAAGACGTATAGCGTGTTTGTGACGGACGCCGCCGGTAACCCCGTGCCGGACGTGATCATCACGGCCGCTGCCTGGCCCCGCTATTATTACAAAGGCTATCTGCAATATTCCCAGATTGCCGAGTCGTGGATAGTCGTGAGGACAGCGAACGCCTGTGACAATGAAGACCGGGACCGCAGCGGCACCTTCAATCCGAATAACGACTTCAACCTCAATGGCCGTCTCGACCCGGGCATTCCGCTCAATCTGTCGACCGGTGGCAAGACCGACAGCTCGGGAACGGCGATCGTTACCCTGACTTATCCGCGCGACAGGGCCAACTGGCTGGACGTCGAATTGACGATTCGTGGCAATAGTTCCGGGACGGAGGCAACTTATGTCGGTTACACTTTGCTTCCGGGGCTGGCTACGGACTTTAACCGCGTGGATGTTTCACCTCCAGGCGTCCTGAGTCCGTATGGGCAAGCCACTGATTGTCGTAATCCAAATTAACTGTCGCAGCACATGCAAAATCTGTTTTTAGTAGGCCTCATGGGCGCAGGCAAAACCACGATCGGGCGCATCCTGGCCCGCAAGCTGGGCTTGCGCTTTGTCGATTCCGACCACGAAATCGAGGCACGCACGGGAGCGACCATCCCGTGGATCTTTGAAATCGAGGGCGAGGCCAGCTTTCGCCGGCGCGAGGCCGAGGTCATCCGCGACCTGAGCGCCCAGGAAGGCATCGTCATGGCCACCGGCGGTGGGGCCATCCTCAACGCCGACAGCCGCGCCTACCTGAAGGAACGGGGTACGGTCGTGTACCTGCGCGCCAGCGTCAGCAACATCCTCGCGCGTACCAGCCACGACAAGAACCGCCCCCTGCTGCAGACGGCCGACCCGCGCCGCAAGCTGGAAGAATTGACGTCCCAGCGCGAACCCCATTACATGGAAGTGGCTGACATTGTCATCGACACGGGCCGTCCTAACGTACAATCGATGGTTCAGACCATCCTGATGCAGTTGGCCAGCCTCGAATGCGAGGCCTCGCCCAATTGCGTCATTCATGCAGAGCCTTCGATGAACGAGCAATCCAAAATGTTGTTGAGCGTAGACCTCGACGAGCGCAGTTATCCGATCGCCATCGGTCCCGGCCTGCTGGCCGACGCCGATGCGCTGCTGCGCCATATCAGCGGCCACAAGGTGGCCATCGTCACCAATACCACTGTCGCACCCCTGTATCTGGGCCGCCTGCAAGCGGCGCTGGCCAGCGATGGCCGCGAAGTGATCAGCATCGTCCTGCCGGACGGCGAAGAATATAAAAACTGGGCCAGCCTGATGCAGATCTTCGACGCGCTGCTGGCCAATAAATGCGACCGCAAGACCACCCTGGTGGCCCTGGGCGGCGGCGTGATCGGCGACCTGACCGGCTATGCGGCGGCCAGCTATATGCGCGGTATCGGTTTCGTGCAAGTGCCCACCACCTTGCTGGCGCAGGTCGATTCCTCCGTCGGCGGCAAGACGGGCATCAACCACCCGCTGGGCAAGAACATGATCGGCGCCTTCTACCAGCCGCGCGCCGTGATCGCCGACACCTCGACCCTGGAAACCCTGCCGGCGCGCGAGCTGTCGGCCGGCCTGGCCGAAGTGATCAAGCATGGCGCCATCATCGATGCGGCCTTCTTCGACTGGATCGAGGCGAACATGGCCAAGCTGATGGCGCGCGACAAGGGTGCGCTGGCTTACGCGATCGCCCGCTCGTGCGAAATCAAGGCCGACGTGGTGCGCCAGGACGAGCGCGAAGGCGGCTTGCGCGCCATCCTGAACTTCGGCCACACCTTCGGCCACGCCATCGAGGCGGGCCTCGGTTACGGACACTGGCTGCACGGCGAAGCCGTCGGCTGCGGCATGGTGATGGCGGCCGACCTGTCGTGCCGCATGGGCTATATCGACCAGGCGGCCGTGGAGCGCGTGCGCGCGCTGGTCGCCGCTGCCGGCCTGCCGGTCAAGGCGCCGGACCTCGGCGTCGAGCGCTGGCTGGAACTGATGGAAGTGGACAAGAAGAACGAGGGCGGCGCCATCAAGTTCATCCTGTTGCAACCCCTGGGCAGCCCGAACATCACGTCCGCGCCGCACGAACTGGTGCTGGCTACCCTGGCCGCCGGAGTGCAATAACATGTTGCCAGAAGACTTCCTCGCCCCGTATGCGGCCCACTCGGCACAGGGGCAGGGACGTCGCTTTGCCGAGGCGCCGCACGCCTCGCGCAGCCAGTTCCAGCGCGACCGCGACCGCATCATCCATTCCTCGGCCTTCCGTCGCCTCGAGTACAAGACCCAGGTGTTCCTCAATCACGAGGGAGACCTGTTCCGCACGCGCCTGACGCACAGCCTGGAAGTGGCGCAAGTGGGTCGCTCGATCGCGCGCAACCTGCGCCTGAACGAAGACCTGGTCGAAGCCATCGCGCTCGCGCATGACCTGGGCCACACGCCGTTCGGCCACGTGGGCCAGGACGTGCTCAATGAGTGCATGCAGGCGCACGGCGGCTTCGAGCACAACCTGCAAAGCCTGCGCGTGGTCGATACCCTGGAAGAGCACTACGGCGCCTTCGACGGTTTGAACCTGATGTTCGAGACGCGCGAAGGCATCCTGAAACACTGCTCCTTGGCGCATGCGCGCGAACTGGGCCCCGTGGCCCAGCGCTTCATCGACCGCACGCAACCGACCCTGGAAGCGCAGCTGACCAACCTGGCCGATGAAATCGCCTACAACAGCCACGATATCGACGATGGCCTGCGTTCCGGCCTGATCACCATCGCCCAGCTGGAAGAGGTGGAATTCTTCGGCCGCCTGTGGCGCGAGGTGCAGCAGGCATTCCCCGGCCTGTCCGGCCGGCGCGCCATCTACGAAACCCTGCGTCGCCTGATCACGGCCCTGGCCGACGATCTGATCGTCACGTCGACTTCCCTGATTGCGGACGCCGCTCCCCGCGACGTCAGCGAAGTGCGCGCCAGTCCCCCGCTGATCCGCTTTTCGGACGCCATGCGCAAGGATGCGACGGAGCTCAAGCGCTTTTTGCGCGCAAACCTGTACCGCCACTACCAGGTCAACCGCATGCGCGTGAAGGCCAGCCGCATCGTGCGCGAACTGTATGACAGCTTCATGGACGAACCGGCCCTGCTGCCGCCCGACTATCAGCTTATTGGCCATGACAGGGATGGCACGGTCACGCAGCAGGCGCGCAAGATCGCCGACTACATCGCCGGCATGACGGACCGCTACGCGATTCGCGAGCATCGCCGGCTGTATTCGCTCGACGAGTTGTAAGGGCATTACCCCCATTCCTCTCCCCTGTCAATTGGCATGATCATCTAGGTTCCCACCCGATCACCCCAATACCCCCGTAGCGCCTTCTTTTCTATCATGGCAGCAAGTCAACAAGGGCTTGCCGCCCATAGTCAAGGAGAGTGTCATGATTGAATCGCGCCGCAGTTTCTTGCGCGCCTTGCCAGCCGTAACCATCGGGGCGGCCATCGCGCCGCTGCCAGGCAAGGCGGCCACCAAGGGCGAAGGCGGCCAGCGCTGGGCGATGGTGGTCGATGTGCAGAAATGCATCGGCTGCCAGGCTTGCACGGTCTCCTGCATCATGGAAAACGCCGTGCCGGAAAACAGCTTCCGCACCATCGTCTCGACCTATGAAGTCAAGGAAGAGAACCGCTGCGGCACCTACATGCTGCCGCGCCTGTGCAACCACTGCGCCAATCCCCCCTGCATTCCCGTCTGTCCCGTGGGCGCTACATTCCAGCGCAAGGACGGCGTCGTCGTCGTCGATGGCGACCGCTGCGTGGGCTGCGCCTACTGCGTGCAAGCCTGCCCGTACGACGCGCGCTTCATCAACCACGAAACGGGCAAGGCCGACAAATGCACGTTCTGCGCGCACAGGGTCGACGAAGGCTTGCTGCCCGCCTGTGTGGAAACCTGCGTGGGCGGTGCGCGCATCTTCGGCGACCTGAATGATCCGGACAGCGTGGTGCACCAGCTGCTGACCGAGAACAAGGTGAAGGTGCTGAAACCCGAGCAGGGCACCCAGCCCCACGTGTTTTACCTGGGACTGGACACGCGCTTCGCGGGCCACGTCGAGGGCGAAGCGACTCTTTGGCAACCGAGCAAACACGGGAAATAAACCATGGACAGCCACATCACCGAAATTCTCAACGTCACGCGCGAAGCGGCATGGCTGCCGTGGGCGGTGCAGTATTTTTTCCTCATCGGCCTCAGTTATGGCAGTTTCATGCTGACCCTGCCGTATTTCGTCTTTGGCCGCAAGGCGTATGAACGCCTGGGACGCATCGCGCTGCTGGCATCCCTCGTGTGCGGCATGACGGCGCCCGTGGCGCTGCTGGCCGATTTGCACGGGCCGGGCCGCTTCTATCACTTCTACATTTATTTCCAGCCGCAGTCGTGGATGTCGTGGGGTTCGTTCTTCATTCCCCTGTACCTGGGCTGTTTGATGCTGTACGCGTGGCTGGCGCTGCGCGTGGATTTCGCCACGCGGGGACAGGGCCAGGACCGCCTGGCCTTCGCCTACCGTTTGCTGGGGCGCGGCGGCGCCGCATCCTTGCGGGCCATTCGCGTCGCCGCTGCCTTCACCTTGTTGGCCGCCTTCGTCGTGGGCCTGTACACGGGCATGGAAGTGATGGTGGTGCGTGCCCGTCCCCTGTGGTTCACGCCTTTCCTGCCGGCGCAGTTTGCCGCCACTGCCTTTGTCGGGGCCGTGGGCCTGGCGCTGCTGTTCAACCGCTTCCTGCCGGGCCGCGACCAGGCCCTGGAAGTGTCCTTGAACCGCGCGCTGGCCCTGTCGCTGGCGCTGGTGCTGGCACTGGGCGGCGGCTGGCTGTTCGTCAGTCTCTCCGGCGTGAGCGCCAGCCACAGCATGGCCTTTACGCAGGTGGCGGGCATGCCGCAATGGCAGTTCACGGCCGTCTGGGCCGTGCTGTCGGCCATCGTGCCGATGGCGCTGGCCATCTGGCGTCCGGCCACGAGTGGCCTGGCCAATGGCCTGATCGCGCTGCATAGCGCCTGGATGATGCGTTGGACGATTTTTATCGGCGGCCAGACGATTCCGAAGACGGGCGCAGGCCTGTACGACTACCACCTGCCGATGGGGAACGATGGCTTGCTGGGCATTATCGGCACGGCCGGCCTGTGGATCGCGCTGCTGTTGCTGATGCTGGAATTTTTGCCATGGGCGGGACGCGTCGTCGCTGGTCGCAGCCGTCCCGTCATGGCCACGCACTGAGGAGTCAAAAATGAACGATCAAATACACAACAACGCACACAACGACGTCCCTGACGACGAAAACGAAAAACGCCGCAAGCTGTTGCGCTACGGCGCCATCGGCGGCGGCCTGGCCGCGTTTGCCGCCAGCTTTTCCACCACGGCCGGCCGCATGGTCGACCATGCGCTGGGCAAGGATAAACCCGTGCAGAAACTGCATGGCAATTCCCTGCCGCCCGAGTTTTCCGTCGATACGGCCACGGGCAAGCTGACGGTCAATCCCGACCAGCAAGTGAGCTACACCATGTGCATGGGCTGCACCACGTTTTGCGGCGTGCGCGTGCGCCTCGATAAAAAAAGCGGCAAGGTGCTGCGCGTGGCGGGCAATCCCTACAGCCCCCTGTCGGCCGACCCGGCGCTGCCGTATCAAACCTCGATCCGCGACAGCTTTGTGTCGCTGTCGCGCTTCCAGGAAAAGGGGCTGAAGGGCCGTTCGACGGCTTGCGGCCGCGGCAACGGCGTGCTGGAACAGATGGAGTCGCCGTTCCGCGTGCTGGCGCCTATGAAGCGTGTAGGGCCGCGCGGCGGCGGCCAGTGGGAACCGATCGCCTTCGACCAGTTGGTGAAGGAAGTGACGGAAGGCGGCGACCTGTTTGGCGAAGGCCACGTGGAGGGACTGCGCGCCTTGCGCGAGCTGGAAAAGCCGATCGATCCGGCGCAGCCGGAACTGGGCCCGCAAGTGAACCAGGTGGGCCTGATGTGCAGTACCGACGATGGCCGCCTGGCGTTCGGCACGCGCTTTTTCAAGCAGTCGTACGGCAGTTTGAACCTGGTCAACCACGGTTCGTATTGTGGCGGCGCCTACCGCAGCGGCTCGGGTGCCATGTTCGGCGACATGAAGAAGATGCCGCACGCGAAAGTGGACCTGGAAAATACGGAATTCTGCATTTTCGTCGGCACGGCGCCGGGCAATGCGGGCAACCCGTTCAAGCGCCAGGGCACCCTGATCGCGAAAGCAAGGTCGGGCAAGCGCGAATTCAGCTACGTCGTCGTCGACCCCGTGCTGACGAACGCGGACAGCCTGGCCGCGGGCGACCGCAGCCGCTGGGTACCGATCAAGCCGGGTACGGATGGTGCGCTGGCCATGGGCATGATCCGCTGGATCATCGAGCACGAACGCTATGACCGCAACTTCCTCGTGCAGCCGAACCTGAAGGTGGCGGAAGCGGCGGGCGAGGCCGCCTGGTGCAATGCCACGCATTTGATCATCAACGAGAAGGGCCATCCGCGCGATGGCCGCTACCTGCGCGCGTCGGATATGGGCGCGGTGGAGTTGTCGGAAGAAGAGCGCTACAAGGATGGCGACGCCTTTTGCGTGATCGACTCCGCCACGCAAGCGATCGTGCCGCACAATGCCGCCGAGGGTGAGGCGCGCCTGTTCTTCGACGGCCCGCTGGATGTGGCGGGTGCACCACTGCACCTGAAGACGGCTATGACGATGCTCAACGAGGAAGCGCAGCGCCACAGCATGGATGAATACGCGGCGGCCTGCGGCATTTCACGCGACATCATCGAAGGGCTGGCGCAGGAACTCACCAGCCATGGCAAGCGCGCCGCCGTCAATGCGCACGGCGGCATGATGTCGGGTGCGGGATTCTATAACGCGTATGCGCTGGTCATGCTCAATACCCTGATCGGTAACCTGAATCGCAAGGGCGGCACCCTGGTCAACGGCGGCAGCTTCAAGGATGCGGGACCCGGTCCGCGCTATAACCTCGAGAGTTTCGACGGCGAGATCAAGGCGGCCGGCATGCCGATCGGGCGCAATGTGCCGTATGAAAAAACCTCGGAATTCAAGCTGAAGAAAGAAGCGGGCAAGGCGTATCCGGCGAAGGCGCCGTGGTATCCGAATGCGCCCGCGCTGGCCACCGAGTGGCTGACCAGCGCCATGAATGGCTACCCGTACACCTTGAAGGCGCTGATCCTGTGGAGCTGCAATCCCGTCTACGGCATCACGGGTTTGCGCGCGCAGATCGGCAAAGAGCTGGCCGATCCGAAGAAGATTCCCCTGATCGTCGCCATCGACCCCTTCATCAATGAAAGCTCGGCGTTTGCCGACTACCTGCTGCCCGATACCTTGCTGTATGAAAGCTGGGGCTGGGCTGGCGCCTGGGGCGGCATGCCAGTCAAAATGAGCACTGCGCGCTGGCCCGTGGTCGAACCGCGCGTGCAAAAGACGCCGGACGGCCAGACCATCTGCATGGAATCGTTCTTCATCGCGCTGGCGAAAACGATGGACTTGCCCGGTTTCGGTCCAGAAGCCTTGCAGGACATGGATGGCGAGCGCTTCCCCTTGCAGCGCGCGGAAGACTGGTATCTGCGGGGCGGCGCCAACATCGCCTGGCAAGGGAAAACGTCCGTGCCGGAAGCTAGCGACGACGATATCGAACTGTCCGGCGTGGCGCGCATCCGCCCCGAACTGGAGCGCACCTTGAAGCCGGAAGAGTGGCGCAAGGTGGCCTTCATGCTGGCGCGGGGAGGGCGCTACCAGAGCTATGGCGAAATGTTCGGCCTGCGCCTGCCGCCACCGGCGAACCCCAAGGCACCCGTGGCTCCTGCACCCGTGATCGACGAGACGCCGTATCCGCAGGACTGGTCCACGCACCGCTATCTGAAACCGATGATGCTGTACAACGAGGGCCTGGGCGTGAGCAAGAACAGCTTGAGCGGCAAGCGTTTCCCCGGCACGCCCGCGTGGCGAGTGGCGGCGTTTGCCGACGGTACGCCCGTGCGCAAAACCTATCCGGCCAGCGAGTGGCCGTTCGAGTTGATCAGCTTTAAATCGGCGCTGCAGAATTCCTACAGCATCGGTGCGCGGCGCTTGCGCGGCATCCATCCGGACAACCCGGTCGCCGTGCATCCCGACGATGCAGCCCGCTTGAAGCTGGAAAATGGCGATGCCATTTACCTGGAAACGCCTGGCGGCAGGGCCAGGGCCACGGTGATGCTGCGCCATGGCGTGCAGCGGGGCGTGATCGCCGTCGAACACGGTTTCGGCCACAAGGAGCACGGTGCGCGCGCCCACCGCATCGGCAAGCTGCGCCAGCCAGATGAGCCGGCCATCGGCGCGGGCATCAACCTGAATGACCTGGGATTGACGGACCCGAGCCGCGGCGACAAGAACGTGTTTGTCGATCCCGTCTCGGGCACGTCGGTGCGGCAGGGGCTGCCGGCGCGTATCGTGCGGGCTTAAATCTCGCCGCTGGCCATCAGCAGCCGGGCTACCTCGGCTGCTGAATGCAACCCCAGTTTTTCCATCGTGTTATGGCGGTGCACCTGCACCGTCTTGTCGCTGATGCCCAGTTCGCGGGCGATGACTTTCGAGGCTTTGCCTTCGGCCATCAGCAATGCCACCTCGCGCTCGCGCGCGGTGAGCCTGGCCAGCGCCGATTGCGCCGTATTCGCGCTGGCGGCGCTGCGGCTTTCTTCCACGCTGCGGGCCACGGCCCGGCTGACGGCGTCCAGCAGCACCTGGTCCTTGCACGGCTTCTCCAGGAAATCGCAGGCGCCCGCCTTCATCGTGTGCACGGCCATGGCCAGGTCGCCGTGGCCGCTTAAAAAAATCACGGGCAGGGAGATGGCGTGCCCGGTCCTGTTGTTCAACTCCTGTTGCAGTTCCAGTCCGCTCATCAAAGGCATGCGCACGTCGAGCAGCAGGCAGCCGGGCACATGGCCAGCGTAGCGCTGCAGGAAGTCGCGCGCCGACTCGAACGTCTCGACCTTCCAGCCCGCCGAATCGAACAGATAGGCCAGCGAGCGGCGCATGGCGGCGTCGTCGTCGACGACAAAGATGATCGCATCGCTTTCATTCATGGTGTTTCCTTGTTGGCTCCCAGGCCGGTATCTTCGGGCAGGCGGAACCAGACCGTCAAGCCTGGTGCATCGGCGTTGGCGTGCGCCGACAGGCTGCCGCCGAACGATTCGATGATGCTTTTGCTGAGCGACATGCCCAGGCCCAGGCCTTCGGCCTTGGTGGTAAAGAAGGGTTCGAACAGGCGCGCCATCTGCGCCGCTTCCAGGCCGCAGCCGGCGTCGCGCACGGCCACCGTGCAGGCGCCGTTTTCCCGGTGCAGCAGCACGCCGATGGCATGTTGCGGATTGTCGTTTTCTACCTGTGCATCGAGCGCATTCTTGAGCAGATTGAGCAGCACCTGCTGCACTTGCTGCGGGTCGGCCAGCACGCGCGCCTCAGGACTGGTGCTGTCGTGGCGCCAGGCTATCCTCGCTTGCGGATGGGCTGCGCGGAACAGGGCCACGGCTTGCTCCACGGCGTCGGCCAGGGCGAAGGCCGTGCTGTGCGCGGGACGCTTTTGCGCCATCGCGCGAATGTGACGGATGATGGCGCCCGCGCGTTCGCTTTGCGTGGCGATTTCTTGCGCGCCGTCGAGCAGGGGCGCCGCATCGAGCCGGCCTGCCGTGATGCGGCGCGCCATGCCGCGCGCGAAATTGCCGATGGCGGCCAGCGGCTGGTTCAATTCATGCGCGATGGCGCTGGCCATTTCGCCCAGAATCGCCAGGCGCGCCGTGTGGTCGAGCGTGGCCTGGCGCTGGCGCGCCTGCTCTTCCAGCGCGCGCTGCTGATGCTGGGCGGCGCGCAATTGCTCCGTGCGCCGGCTGACCAGGTATTCCACGCGCACCGTGTGCACGGCCCAGGCCACGAGCAGGGCCAGTACCAGCAGCATCCAGCCCCAGTAGCGGCGCAACGCCGTCTCGAACGTCAGCTTGTCCAGGTAGGCGTAGGGACCGATGCGCAGGTCGCGGAACAGTTCATCGACGATCTGGTAATCGCTAGGTACCGTCCAGCTGTAGCCTTCGTCCGTGCGGGGCATGGCCAGCAGGGCCTGCGCCACTTTTTTCGCCAGCGCGGGCGGCGTCTGGCGCAGGGCCACGAAGGGCCAGTCCGGATACAGCCGCGACGAGCTGGCGCAGCGAAAACCGGGAATCGGGCGCGTGGTGATCACGCGCAGTTCCTCGGCCCGTACTTCGCCGCGCGCCACCATCTGTTCGAGCAGGCAGGTGCGCACGATGCCCGCATCCATGTGCCCCGCACGCACGGCGTCGATGATCTGCTGCGACGGGAAACCGCTATAGCGCAGGCTGGCAAAATCATGCGCGGGATCGATGCCCGCTTCGCGTAGTTCGCGCGCGGCGATCTGGTAGCCGCCAAAGGCGTCGGGCGCCACGGCCATCACGTTCTTGCCCGCCAGGTCGGCCAGGTCATGTAGTGGCGACGCGCTGCGCACGACGATGGCCGATCCGATGGCTTGGCGCGGTGACTCCGTCCATGGCGATTCCAGGGTGGCGATGCGGCTGGCGCCATCGCTGTGCTCGAGCGCCACGTAATGGCCGCTGCTGGTGATGGCGAAGGCGATCGCTTGCGACTGCACGGCGCGCGTCAGGCCCGCCTGGTCGTAGTCGGCCAGGATGAAACGGATGCCGGGAATGCTCGCCTGCAGGTGGCGCGTCACATACGACCAGTCCTGCTGCACGGCGTCGCCGCCCTTGTAGGCCAGCACGCCAATTCTTACCTCGGGCAGGTCGTTCGCCGCATGGGCGCCGTGCAGACACAGCGCCGCCAGCGCGAGCAGTACAAAATGCCGCACTAGAACATGCTGCGTTGCGCCGCGCGCGCATCGCCGAACAGGTCCAGCAGCAGTTTCTTGATGGGGGCGGGCAGCGGCGCGTCCGCGATTTTCGCGCCGTCATACCAGACGTGCGTCGCTTCCCCGGCCAGCGCCAGGCGGCGCGCCAGGGTGATGCGGCAGGGAACGATGTGCAGTTTGTAGTGGGTAAACACGTGCACGATGGGCAGCAGTCGTTCCTGCGTCTCGATTGCGCCGAACGGCGCCACGGCGTGCGCCAGCAGCTCCTGATCGATGTCGCGCACACAGTCCTCGCCGGCCAGCACGTGGCCATCGAGTTCCGGCAGCGACAGCAAGCCGCCCCAGATGCCGGAACCGGGACGCTGTTCCAGCAGCACTTGGCCATCGTCGATGATGACCAGCATGACGGCGTGTTTTTCGGGGCTGGTTTTCTTTGGTTTGCGCACCGGCAGATCCTTGGTGCGGCCGGTGGCGTAGGCCACGCAGCGAGGCTGCAGCGGGCAGCGGCCGCAATCGGGGCTGCTGCGCGTGCACAGGGTGGCGCCGAAGTCCATCAGGCCCTGCGTGTAGGCTTCGATACCTGTCTCCGGCAGCAGCGCTTCGGCACGGCGCCACATGGCTTCCTCGACCCGTTTTTCGCCGGGATAGGCAGCGATGCCGAAGGTGCGCGCGAAGACGCGTTTGACGTTGCCATCCATGATGGCCGCGCGCGTGCCGCTGGAGAACGCGGAGATGGCGGCCGCCGTCGAGCGGCCGATGCCGGGCAGGTCGGCCAGCAAGGCCGGGTCGCTGGGGAAGACGCCGTCGTATTCGGCCACCACGCGCTGTGCGCACTTGTGCAGGTTGCGCGCCCGCGTGTAGTAACCGAGGCCGCTCCACTGCGCCATCACGTCTTCCACCGGGGCGCTGGCCAAATCGCGCAGGGTAGGGAAGCGTTCGAGGAAGCGCGCATAGTAGCCGAGTACCGCGGTGACCTGCGTTTGCTGCAGCATGATTTCGGACAGCCAGATCAGGTAGGCGTCGCGCGTGTTTTGCCATGGCAGCGCATGGCGGCCATGCTGCTTTTGCCAGGCGATGACGGTGGCGGAAAAAGTCGGGTCGATATAATCTTCAATGGGGGCCACGCCCGTGGCGGGCGAGAGCGGATGCAGCAGACGTTTCATGCAGGGTTCCAGTATCTTGTGGCGTGTTGTTGCGTGTTTTATGTGGCGCTGGCCGTGCGCAAGGCAGCGAGCAATTGCGCCAGCTGCGCCTTGTCGCGTTCGAGCGCCGCCAGGCTGGCTTCGAAGCCGGCGATTTTCTGTTCCAGGCTGCCCGTGGCGTCGTGGATGCGCTGGATCGAGGCAAAGCGCAGTTTCAGCTGTTCCTTGTATTCGACGATCTGCGCTTCGAGGGGCGCCATGATGACTTTCAGCCAGGCGCTGGCGTCGTCGTTGGCGTTGGTGAAACTGCGGCGCACGCGTGAGGCGATGGTGTCAAAGAATTTCTCCATCAGCACGACCCGGCTGGTGGTGAGCAGGGTGGCCGTGCCGAACTGCTTGTGATACACGGCTTCGATATCGGCGATCTCCTGGCGGTAGCGGGCCAGCGAAAACGGCATCGGCAAGGCCAGCGCCAGGCCATGTTCGGTGGCGAATTTGCGGTACATCACGTTCATCATTTCCGTGATCTCGGCCGTCTTGCCTTCCGAACGGTCCAGGTTCCGGGTGATGCGCTCGAAATACTGGCGCACGGCTTCGCGCAAGCCCGTGAAAAAGCGGCTGCGCTGCATGGCGGCGCGCACGCCATCGATATCGTCGCGCACGATGTCCATGCCCAGGCTCGTATAGAGTTCCGTCGACAGGCGCGTAAACACGGCGCGCGTGGCCTGCAGCTTGAACAGGCTGCTGTCGAATTCCTTCTTCTCGATATCGACGCGGCGCATCATGTGCGCGATCACGCTCTGGTTCTTGCCGCGCAGGCTGTGAAGCTCGTGCAGCTGCTCGGCGATGCCGCGCGCGCGCGCCGCCGCCTGCACCTGCTGCGCCGCCTCGATGGCGTCCAGGTCGAACGCCAGCTGGCGCCGGATGATGTCCTTGCGCGCGGGGATCAGCTCCTCGAACAGGGCCGTCTCCAGCGGCAGCAAACGGCTCTTTTCCAGCAGCGCCGCATCGTGGTTGATCTTGCCCACCAGGGCCTTTTGCGCCGAGACGGGAAACACCTGGCCGGTGTCCAGTGTCAGCAGATGTGCCACGCTGGCCTGCTGGCGTTCGATGGCTTGCGCCACCTCGGCATCGCCGCGCAATTCGTCCCACATGCTGTCGATCTTGTTGAGCACTACCAGGCGCCCCGCGCCGGCGCCTATATGGTTGCGCCACACTTCGATATCGCTGCGCGTGACGCCCGTGTCGGCCGCCAGGATGAACAGCACCGCGTGCGCATTCGGGATCAGGTTCAGGGTCAGTTCCGGTTCCGTGCCGATGGCGTTCAGGCCGGGCGTGTCGAGAATCACCAGGCCCTGTTTCAGCAGCGGATGGGGGAAGTTGATGATGGCGTGGCGCCACATGGAAATTTCCACCTGGCCGTCCTCGTCGAGCATGGCGGGGGCGTCCGCGTCGTCGGCGTCGTACAGGCCGTAGCGCGCCGCTTCTTCCTGGCTGACTTTCTTTGTCAGGCTGACCTGGCGGATGGCTTCCTGCATGTCGCCGCCCGCCTCGATATTCAGGGGCAGGACGGTCCAGGCGGCGGGGAGGTCGCGGTAGTCGCTGGTCGACAGGTTCTGCGCGCGTGTCTCGATGGGCAGCAGCCGGATCGATGGGGGCCAGGCTGCGTCGTACAGCAGCTCGGTGGGGCACATGGTGGTGCGGCCCGCACCCGAGGGCAGGATGCGCTGGCCATAGCCGGCA
Source organism: Janthinobacterium sp. SUN137 (assembly GCF_030587265.1). Lineage (NCBI taxonomy): Bacteria > Pseudomonadati > Pseudomonadota > Betaproteobacteria > Burkholderiales > Oxalobacteraceae > Janthinobacterium > Janthinobacterium sp. SUN137. Next base: position 559,135 of record NZ_JAPWHZ010000004.1, read on the forward strand.
AAGAAGATGGCGTTGATCAGCTCGGATTTTCCGCGCGAGAATTCCGCCACGAAGGCGACGGACAGGCGGTCGTCAGTCAGGCGGGAGCCACAGCGCGCCAGGCGCAGCGCGGAGGCGCCGTCGACCAGGCCCGCCGCGCTGGCGGCTTGCCGGTATGCCTGCAAGGCGGCCTGCACGTCCTGCCGCCATGCGCTGTATTGTTCCAAGTCTCTGACCATCTGGCTCCCTCTGTGAGTGTGGCTACTTTTGGCAATTCACGCAGTAAAACGTGGAACGCTGTCCCTGCACGATTTGCCGGATCGGCGCGCCGCACACGCGGCATGGCTTGCCCGCGCGGTTGTACGTGAAATACGTCTGCTGGAAGTAGCCGGACTGGCCGTTGACGCCGATGAAGTCGCGCAGGGTGCTGCCGCCCTGCACGATGGCTTCGGCCAGCACGTCGCGGATCGATTGCGCCAGTTTCTCATAGCGGGCCAGGCCGATGCGCCGGGCTGGCGTCTTCGGGTTGATCCCCGCGCGGAACAGGCTTTCGGAACAATAGATATTGCCCACGCCGACGACGATGTCGCCCGCCATCAGCACCTGCTTGATGTTGGTGCCCTTGTTGCGCGTTTTCTCGAACAGCAACTGGCCCGTGAAGCCGCCTTCCAGCGGTTCCGTGCCCAGGCCGCGCAGCAGCGCGTGACCATCCAGCGGGCCGTCGGCCTCGTCATGCCACAGCACGGCGCCGAAGCGGCGCGGATCCGTCATGCGCAGCACCTGGCTGCCGCCGTCCGCGTCTTCCACGACGAGGTCGAAATGGTCGTGCTTTTGCGCCTCGGTCCCCGTGGGCAGCACGCGCAAATGGCCGGACATGCCCAGATGGATGATCAGGGTGCCGTGGCGGAAGTGGATCAGCAGGTATTTGCCGCGCCGCCCCGTCAGGCCGATGGTTTGCCCCGACAATTGTTCGCCCAGGGCAGGGGGGAAGGGCCAGCGCAGGCCGTCGCGGCGCAGCACGACGGCACGCACGGCGCGCCCTTCGATGTGGGGCGCGACACCGCGCCGTGTGACTTCGACTTCTGGCAATTCTGGCATAGGGCTCGAATGGTGGAAAACCGGATAAAAAACAGGCGGGTCGCCGGCCGATGGCTGGCCCGGGCACGCTACGCCGCCACGACGTATATATTTCGTTACATACGTGAAGTACGCGATAGCCGCGTTGGGCGTAGAATCAAACTTTGCCGTTTAGCCAGGATCAGCCTTTGAAAAACGCTTTCGCCATTGTAACCTTGTCCGCCCTGATGGCCACGCATGCCATGGCACAGACGCCTGTTGCCCCCGCCGATGGGGCGGCCAGTCCCGCTGCGGCCGCTGCGCCGCCAGCGCCCGGTATCGAGTCCGGCGACGACGCCAAGGGCGAGAAGCTGCCCAAGGTCGAGTTGAGCAGCGATTTGCTGTACAAGCTGACCAAGGCTGAAATGGAATTCAAGAGCGGCCAGTGGCAAGGGCCGTACGTGACGATGATGGTGGCGGCGCAGCAGACGCGCGACCCGCGCCTGGCGCGCCGCGCCTCCGAAATGGCGCTGGCCGCCAAGCAGGGCGGCGAAGCGCTGGCGGCCATCCGCCTGTGGCGCGAGCTGGCGCCCGAATCGGATGAGGCGACCCAGTTCTTCCTCGGCTTCGTCGTCTTGACGGACAAGATCGAAGAAGCGGAACCGATTTTTGCCGAGCGCCTGGCCAATGCGCCGCCGGGTGCACGGGGCGTGGCCCTGTTCCAGATGCAGCAAATCCTGTCGCGTTCGAATGACAAGCTGTATGCCTATTCGATGGTGACGCGCCTGGTGCAGCCCTACCTGGACATGTTCGAAGCCCACCTGGTGCTGGCGCAGGGCGCCTTGTCGATCGGTGAGCGTGAACGCGCCATCGGCGAAGCGAACAAGGCGTTGGCGATCAAGCCGAACTCCGAGCTGGCCGCGCTGACCCTGGCGCAGGTGACGGGCGAACCCGAGGCGGCAGGCAAGGTGCTGGCCGCCTTCCTGCAAAAGAATCCGGACGCTGTCGAGGTGCGCGGCGCGTATGCGCGCCTGCTGGTCGAGCAAAAACAGCTGGAGCCGGCGCGCGACCAATTCCTGCTGCTGCTGAAAAGTCAGCCCGACAACCTGGGCGGCCTGTATGCGCTCGGCATCGTGGCGTTGCAGCTGGAAGATACCAAGGGCGCGGAGCAGTACTTCAAGCGCTTCCTGGCCGTGCTCGACAAATCCCCTGGCGACGCGCGCGATCCGTTCAAGGCCCTGATGATACTGTCGCAGATCGCCGAAACGCGCGGCGACACGGCCGGCGCCATCGCCTGGCTGGACAAGATCGACAACAGCGCGTCCGCCGGTTATGTCGAGGCGCGTTTGCGCCGCGCCCAGCTGATCGCCCGTGGCGGCAATCTCGATGCGGCGCGCAAGGCGCTGACGGAAATCGAAACGGACGATCCGGCAAGCCAGGCGCAGGTGCTGCTGGTCGACGCGCAATTCCTGCGCGATGCCGGCTACGTGCAAAGCGCCTATACGGTGCTGGAAAATGCCTTGCTGCGCTTCCCCGATAATCCGGAATTGCTGTACGACTACGCCTTGCTGGCCGAGCGCCTGGATAAACTCGAACTGATGGAAGCGAGCCTGCGCCGCGTGATGGCGCTGGCGCCCGACAATCAGCACGCGTATAACGCCCTCGGTTACTCGCTGGCCGAACGGGGCATCCGCCTGCCGGAAGCCCATGCACTGATCGAAAAAGCCTTGCAGATGGCGCCGGGCGACCCGTTCATCATGGATAGCATGGGCTGGGTACAGTTCCGCATGGGTAACCTGGCTGCCGCGGAAAACGCGCTGCGCCGCGCCTATGCCGTGCGCAGCGACCCGGAAATCGCCGTCCACCTGGGCGAAGTGCTGTGGCAGAAGGGCGACAAGGCCGAAGCGCAAAAGCTGTGGCGCGAGGCGCAAGGCAAGGATCCGAAAAACGATGCGCTGAAAAGCACCCTGGCGCGCTTGAATGTCAGTTTGTGATTGAACCGATTAACTCAACTATGAGAAACCAGCGCCATGGCGCTGGTTTTTCCTTGTGCCCATGTCCAAACCCATGTCCAAACATTTCCTGCCCCTGACGGTCCTGTGCCTGGCCCTCTCGGCCTGCTCGACCCTGACTTCTCCCTTTTCATCCGGCGCCGCGCCATCGGGCGAAGCCGTCGCGCCCTACCGGGAACAGGTGGAGCTGACGGGCCGTTTGAACGTCGTGTACCAGAAGGATGACAAGCCTGAATCGGCCACCGTCAATTTCAACTGGCTGCAGACGGCCGCGCGCACGGATGTGACCCTGTATACGCCCGTCGGCAGCACCTTGGCGACGATCGCCGTCACGCCGCAGCAGGCCGTGTTGACGCAAAGCGGCAAGGCGCCGCGCAGCGCGCCCGATGTCGATACCCTGAGCGCGCAGATGCTGGGCTGGTCCCTGCCCGTGTCGGGCTTGCGCGACTGGCTGCAAGGCTATGCCGTGGGGGCCGATGGCAAGCGCTTCGTCGCGTCACCGGCCAATGACAGCGTGACAACCAAAGACGGCTGGCGCTTGCGCTATGTGTCGTGGCAAGATGCTGCTGAGAATACACCGGGCGCCTTGCCCCAACCGCGGCGTATCGATGCCGAACGCACCACCAGCGCGCAGGCCGATGCCGTCTCGCTGCGTATCGTGCTCGATGCCGCCCCATCCACACCTGCACCATGACATTGACGACCCTGAATCATTGCCCGGCTCCCGCCAAGCTGAACTTATTTCTGCACGTTAACGGTCGCCGCGCCGATGGCTACCATCTGCTGCAGACGGTATTCCAGTTGCTCGACCATGGCGACACCTTGCACTTCGCGCTGCGCGACGATACGCTGATCCGCCGCGTGACGGCGCTGGCCGGCGTGCCGGAAGAGCAGGACCTGATCGTCCGTGCCGCGAAACTGCTGCAGGCGGAAGTGCTGCGCCGCACGGGCGCCTTGCCGCGCGGCGTCGATATCGCCATCGACAAGGTGCTGCCCATGGGCGGCGGCCTGGGGGGCGGTTCGTCCGACGCGGCCACGGCCCTGATGGCCTTGAACCGCCTGTGGCAAGCGGGCTTGAGCCGCGAGGAATTGATGGCGCTGGGCTTGCCGCTGGGGGCAGATATCCCGTTTTTCATCTTTGGCGAGAACGCCTTTGCCGAAGGCGTGGGCGAGGCCCTGCAGCCCGTCGCCACGCCCGAATGCTGGTATGTGGTGATCGAGCCGGGCGTGCAAGTGCCTACCGCCGCAATTTTTTGCGCGGAAGGCTTGACGAGAAATACCGAACCCGTCACAATAGCGGACTTTTCCAGGTACCTCGCAGAAGGAAACGATGCGGGCGGGTTTGGTAGGAATGATTTACAGCAAGTGGCATGCAGTCTTTTCAAGCCGGTAGCAGATGCGGTAGAATGGCTGGGTGCTTACGGTGAGGCCAGGATGACTGGTTCCGGTGCTTGTGTGTTTAGTGCGTTTGGCAGTCAGGAAGAAGCGGATGCGGTGCTCAGCAATGTGCCACCAATCTGGATCGCCTGGAAGGCAAAAGCGCTGAATCGCCACCCGATGCTCACGGTGTTGTAAAGAGCAAAAAAAGATTTTGCTTAGCGTCAAATAGTCGGTATAATACTGGCCAACATGACGGCAAGCAGTCAGTAACGTAGGGGAATCGCCAAGCTGGTTAAGGCACTGGATTTTGATTCCAGCATGCGAAGGTTCGAATCCTTCTTCCCCTGCCAAAATTTCACCGTAGTCTGTCGATGCGAAGTTAGCGTCCAGTACGGGAAAAAGCAGATATGTCGCCACGCGGCATATTCTAAACAATGACTGACCGGGCCTATGCCCGGTTAGTGCTTTTCAAGACTTCTATATCACCTCTTGGGACTCCCATGGCTTACGAAAACCTGATGGTTTTTACCGGCAACGCGAATCCAGCGTTGGCAGAGGGGGTCGCAAAAAACCTCGGCATCCCTCTCGGTAAAGCAAACGTTTCGAAATTCTCCGACGGCGAAGTAATGGTCGAGATTAACGAAAACGTACGCGGCAAGGATGTTTTTGTTTTGCAATCCACCTGTGCTCCAACCAACGACAGCCTGATGGAAATCATGCTGATGGTTGATGCCTTGAAACGTGCTTCCGCTGGCCGCATCACCGCCGCGATTCCTTACTTCGGCTACGCCCGCCAAGACCGTCGTCCACGCTCCGCGCGTGTGGCAATTTCGGCCAAGGTGGTGGCGAACATGCTGGAAGAAGCCGGTGTCGAGCGCGTCCTGATCATGGACTTGCACGCTGACCAGATTCAAGGTTTCTTCGATATCCCAGTCGACAATATCTACGCTTCGCCAATTTTGCTGGGCGACCTGCAAAAGAAAAACTACCAGGATCTGCTGGTGGTGTCGCCGGACGTCGGCGGTGTGGTACGTGCGCGCGCTCTGGCAAAACGCCTGGGCTGCGACCTGGCCATCATCGACAAGCGTCGTCCAAAAGCGAACGTGTCGGAAGTAATGAACATCATCGGTGAAGTCGAAGGCCGCAACTGCGTGATCATGGATGACATGGTCGACACGGCAGGCACCCTGACGAAGGCTGCCGAAGTGCTCAAAGAGCGCGGCGCGAAAAAAGTCGTGGCGTATTGCACGCACGCGGTCCTGTCGGGCCCGGCGATCGACCGTATTTCGGCCTCGCCACTCGATGAGCTGGTCGTGACCGACACGATCCCCCTGTCCGAAGCGGCCCTGGCCTGCGGCAAGATCCGTCAATTGACGTGCGCGCCGCTGCTGGCCGAGACGTTCAAGCGCATCATCAAGGGCGATTCGGTTATTTCCCTCTTTATCGATTAATTCGACAAGAGCAGCAACAGACGTCACCTGCGGCGCGACCGGCTTTTTGCCTGTTGCGCCGTAGTATTTTAGTTTTCGGGGCGCGTATGCGCCCATTTTCGAAGATTCCTGGTCGCGGGAATCTTCATAACACAAGGCGCAAGCCTTGTTCTTCTTGGAGTTTCACATGAAAGTTATCGCATTTAAACGCGAATTGCAAGGTTCCGGAGCGAGCCGCCGCCTGCGCATTTCCGGCCAAACCCCTGGTATCGTCTACGGTGGCGCTGAAGCCCCAGTGCTGATCTCGCTGGATCACAACGCCCTGTACCACGCGCTGAAAAAAGAAGTGTTCCACTCGTCGATCCTGGACCTGGAAATCGACGGCGTTTCCCAGCAAGTTCTGTTGCGCGACTTCCAAGTCCACGCATACAAACAACTGGTTCTGCACGCTGACTTCCAACGCGTTGACGCTAAGCAAGCTATCCACGTGAAAGTTGCTCTGCACTTCACGAACGCTGACGTTTCCCCAGCAGTCAAACTGCACGGCGCGACCATCAGCCACGTAGCCAACGAAATCGAAGTTTCGTGCCTGCCAGGCCAACTGCCAGAATTCATCAACGTTGACCTGTCGAACATCGACGTCGGTCACTCGCTGCACGTTGGCGACCTGGTCCTGCCAGCTGGCGTGACCGCGGTCACCCACGGCGCCAACCTGACCATCGCTACCGCTTCGGTACCGGCTGGCCACGTTGCTGCTGAAGCCGCTGCTGCTGAAGTTGTTGCTGACAAGAAGTAATTTTGCCGCCGCAGCAATGCGGTAGTCGCAAGGAAAAACCCGTCCGGTTCGCTCCGGACGGGTTTTTTTCTGTCCGTTTTCACCGATAATACGTTTTTACACTGCAGACACAGCCATGCCCATACGCCTGATCGTCGGCCTCGGCAACCCGGGACCCGAATACGAACAAACCCGTCACAATGCCGGTTTCTGGCTGGTGGACAACCTCGCCAACAGCTTGCCCGGCACGCGCTTGCAGCGCGATTCGCGCTACAACGCCATGCTGGCCAAGACTTCCATCGGCGGCAACGAAGTCTGGCTGCTCGAACCGCTGACCTTCATGAACCGCTCGGGCCAGTCCGTGGGCGCGCTGGCGCGTTTCTTCAAGATCGCCGCCGATGAAGTGCTGGTCGTACACGACGAACTCGATCTGATGCCCGGCATCGCGCGCCTGAAGAAGGGCGGCTCGGCCGGCGGCCATAATGGCTTGAAGGACATCACGGCCGCGCTGGGCACGCAGGATTACTGGCGCTTGCGCCTGGGTATCGGCCATCCGCGCACCCTGAGCCTGCAGCAGCAGGTGGCTGACTTCGTGCTGCACCGCCCGCGCCGCGAAGACCAGGAGCTGATCGAGCAAGCGATAGAAAAATCCTTGCAAGTCATGCCGCAGATCGTCGAAGGCAAGTTCGAGGCGGCGACCATGAAGCTGCATACGGTCTGAGAACAGGGCCTGATGGCGTCACGATACGACTGTTTTGGCGTCATTTGCCCATCATCGGACTGTTGAAGCGCGCGGGACACGGGTACAATTGACCCCTTGAAATGCAGCACACGCACTATCCCCGGAAAAGGGTGAACAATCGCCCCGTTTTCCCTAACAGCACGGCAAGCACGCCGATAGACGGCGCCATGTGCTTTGATTATTAAAGGTTTTCCCATGAGTCTCCAATGCGGTATCGTCGGCTTGCCGAACGTCGGCAAGTCCACCCTGTTCAATGCACTGACGAAAGCCGGCATTCCGGCTGAAAACTATCCGTTCTGCACCATCGAGCCGAACGTCGGCGTCGTCGAAGTGCCGGATCCACGCATGGATGCGCTGGCCGCCATCGTCAAGCCGGAACGCATGGTCAACGCCATCGTGGAATTCGTCGACATCGCCGGCCTGGTGGCGGGTGCATCGAAGGGCGAGGGCCTGGGCAACCAGTTCCTGTCGCACATCCGTGAAACGGATGCCATCGTCAACGTCGTGCGCTGCTTCGAAGATGACAACGTCATCCACGTGGCAGGCAAGATCAACCCGCTCGACGATATCGAAGTTATCCAGACCGAACTGGCGCTGGCCGACATGGGCACCGTGGAAAAAGCCATCCACCGCGAAAACAAGAAAGCCCGCTCGGGCGACAAGGATGCGGCCAAGCTGCTGGCCATCATGGAACGCATGATGCCGTACCTGAACGACGCGAAACCCGTGCGCGCGATGGGCCTGGACGCCGATGAAATGGAACTGATCAAGCCTTTGTGCCTGATCACGGCCAAGCCGGCCATGTTCGTGGCCAACGTGTCCGACTCGGGCTTCACGAATAACCCGCTGCTGGATCAGCTGACGGCCTATGCGCAATCGCAAAACGCCCCTATCGTCGCCATCTGCGCGGCGCTGGAAGCGGAAATCGCCGACCTGGACGACGCCGACAAGGGCGCTTTCCTGGCCGACATGGGCATGGAAGAGCCTGGCCTGGACCGTCTGATCCGCGCCGGCTACAAGCTGCTGGGCCTGCAAACCTACTTCACGGCAGGCGTGAAGGAAGTGCGCGCCTGGACCATCCCTGTCGGCGCCACGGCACCGCAGGCGGCCGGCGTGATCCACACCGACTTCGAACGCGGCTTCATCCGCGCGCAAACCATCGCCTATGACGACTTCATCGCCTACAAGGGCGAGGCGGGCGCCAAGGAAGCGGGCAAGATGCGCGCCGAAGGCAAGGAATACGTCGTCAAGGATGGCGACGTGCTGAACTTCCTGTTCAACGTCTAAGGACAGATGCTTGCTGGCGAGCGCCAGCAACATACTGCATTCGTCCATCGCGAAATGCCGCTCAATGTATTTGAGCGGCATTTTTTGTTTGTCTATTTGAAAAGGCCTGCCATGCAGCCGGAGAAACAACCGCTCGTTTCCATTGTCATGGCCACGTATAACCGGAGCAATATCCTCGGGTACGCTATTCAGTCGGCACTCGCCAGCACCGTGCAGGATTGGGAACTGATTATTGTCGGCGATTGCTGCACCGACGATACCGCCGAGGTGGTCGCCGCGTTCGGCGACGCGCGTATCCGCTTTGTGAATCTGGAAACCAATTACGGCGAGCAGACGGGGCCCAACAATCTCGGCGTCAGCCTGGCACGCGGCACCTATCTGGCATTCCTGAACCACGACGACCTGTGGTTGCCCGATCATTTGCAAAGCAGTATTGAAGTCCTCGAGCGCACCGCGGCCGACCTGGTCTTTGGCCTGGGACTGGTGGTTTTGCCGGTCGGGTATCACATGGTGGGGGCGCTGGCAGACGGCGTGCAACCGTACCGTCCGTGGATGGATGTGCCCGCTACCCTGTGGGTCATGCGGCGCGAGCTGGCCCTGCAGATCGGCCCATGGCAGCCCTCATGGGAAGTGCGCTGCTGGCCGTCGCAAGCCTGGCTGCACCGCGTATATCGCGCGGGGCGGCCGATGCTGGCCCATCCTCGCATCGGCGCCATCCTGATTCAGTCTGGCACCCGCAGCAATGCCTACCTGGACCGGCAACACGCCGAGCATGCGTTCTGGTGGACGCACATGCAAGATCCGTTGAATATTCTGCAGGCAGTCACCACGCTGTATGGCAAGGTGGGGCGTGAGCGTCTTATCGCACCGCTACAGTCCGCGATAACGGCCATGAAAGCATTGTCACGCAGTCTTTGTTATATGTTGGGGCTGTGGCCGCCGCATCCCGGCTTCTGGCTCAAATATTGGCGCAAAGGCACATTTTTACGTGAATTACGCCGCCGCCGGGGATTGAAGGACATGTCGCGACGATAGATAATACGGTTGCAATACATAAGAGCATTTTAATAAAAATTCTAGGGGTAAATCTGGTGGTTGAGAAAGATAACTGGTTGTTGGTTGGCGCGAAGCAAGATGGTGTCAGTATTACCAAGGAATGGAAGCCGACAACGCCTTCCTTGATCGATGGCGTGATTTTCCAGGAAATCAAGCCTGTCTTGACGGCGTACGGCAGCCTGACTGAAATTTTCCGCACCGAATGGGTGCCCGATGCTACAGCGCAGATTGGCCAGATATTCGCCTCGACCCTGGAGCCGGGCGGACTGAGCGCCTGGCATGCGCATGCCATCACGACGGACCGCCTGTTCGTGGCGGCAGGCCAGATGCGCGTGGTGCTGTACGACGCGCGCGAGGATTCGCCCACCTTTGGCATGCTCAACGAATTCAAGCTGGGCACCAGGCGTCCCGGCCTGCTCGTCGTGCCGCCGCGCGTCTGGCATGGCGTGCAAAATTACTGCAGCACTCCTGCCATCCTCGTCAATGCGGTGGACCATGCGTATCGCTATGATGCGCCGGACCACTGGCGCGTGCCGGCCGATTCGGACACGGTACCCTATCGCTTCTCCAACGACAGGCATGGCTGAGATGGCCGGCCCGGCTGAACGATGCGCCTGAACCGTCTCGCGGGTTTTTCAGCCGGCCCCATCTTGTCGCTGCTGTGCAGCTTTGCCGCTGTGCCTGCCGTGGCCTGGCTGTTTCCACCTGCCGACATCGGCAAGCTGGATTTCTTCATGACCGCATGCACGGTGGCCGGTTTGCTGCTGTCACTGGGGCTGGATAAGGCTTTCCTGCATGAATACCATTACAGCACCGCGCGTAGCGGCTTGCTGAAAGCGTGCCTGCTGCCGGCCGTGCTGCTCGCGCCCGTGGCGCTGGCCGTGATACTCGTGTTTGCCGCGCCCGTAGCACAACTGTTATTTGATGTGGCGCAACCTGCACTGGCTGTCCTGTTCGCTGCCGGCATGCTGAGCGCCCTGGCCAATCGCCTGATCGCGCAGCTGTTCCGCATGCAGGAGCGCGCCTGGGTATTCAGCCTGGCGCAGGTCTTGCCGAAAATGTCGCTGCTGTTGCTGCTGCCTGTCCTGTGGTGGGATCCGCAGCGCAATTTCGTGCACCTGGCAAGCATGGTCGTGGCCACTACCTGGCTGGTCACGCTATGGCTGTTGTGGCATGCGCGCGTATCGCTGGCGCAAGCCTGGAACACCGCCGTGGACCGGGTGCTGCTGCGGCGCCTGCTTTCCGAGGCTGCGCCCTTGCTGGTGAGCGGGATTTTTTATATGTTCATGTTGTCGGCTGGCATGGGTTTGCTGCGTTTCTTTGCCGGCTTTGACGAACTCGGCATTTATGCGCTGGCCACGCGCGTGGCCGCCGGCGCCTGGCTGGTGCAATCGATTTTTACGATTGTCTGGGTACCGCAAGTACACAAATGGGCGGCGGCCGGCGGCGGCCTGTCGAATATTGCGGCCATTTGCCGCCATGCGCAAGCCATCGTGGTGGTGGGCTTTTGCCTGGCGGGCGCCCTGGCCTGGCTGATCGGCTGGGTCTTGCCTCCCAACTATCACGGCGTCGCGTACTTGGCGGTGGCCACCGTCGGCCAGCCGCTGTTGTATGCCCTGGCGGAAGTGGCCGGCGTCGGCATCAATCTGGCCCGCCGTCCGGCATTTTCCATCGCCGCCTTTGCGGCCGGCTTGCTGGGCACCTTGCTGGCGGGCGCCGTGCTGGTGCCGCGCCATGGCGCCACGGGCGCCGCCGTGTCTCAACTGCTGGGCTTCCTCGTGTATTTTGTCGTCAAGACGGAGCTGGGCATGCGCGTCTGGCGTCCGCTGCCGCGCCGTTCGCTGTACCTGAGCACCGTCCTGCTGTCGCTGCTGGCGGCGGGCCACGCGTTTTTTGCCCAGCGCCTGGGGGTGCTTGCTCCGCTGGCGTGGAGCGTGCTGCTTGCTGCCGCACTGCACGTCTACCGGCCTTCGCTGTGGGTCGCTTTCAGGCTGTTCAGGCCCGTCCGGCAGCAGGGCTGAGGGCATTTGCTGCTCGTTGCCGTATTGCGTTTTCCTCGTCACTCCGCGTACAATGAGAATAATTCTCATTTATAATCCGATGCGCCTGTTCTTGCCGGCCGTTGGCGACAGGAAGGGTATCGTGAGCACCGCCGAGTTAGCGCTTCAGCAGCAAGTCAGCAGTCTGTACACCGACCACCATCACTGGCTGCGCGGCTTGCTGCGCCGTAAACTCGGCAATGCCTTCGATGCGGCCGACCTGGCGCACGATGTGTACCTGCACCTGATGAAGACGGGGCGCATGCCGCCGGCCGGGGAGTCGCGCCGTCACCTGACGCAGATCGCCAACGGCATGGTCATCGACCTGTACCGCCGCCGCCAGATCGAGGCCGCCTACCTGGAAGTGCTGGCCCTGGTGCCCGAGGCGCTGGCGCCGTCCGAGGAAGAGCGCGCGCTGGTGATCGAGGCGTTGACGGAAATCGATGCGGTGCTGCACCAACTGCCCGCCAAGGCGCGCAAGGCATTGTTGCTGTGCAAACTCGATGGCCTCAGCTATCGCGACATCGCCGCCGAATTGCAGGTGTCCGTCTCGTCCGTCGAAAAATACATCGCCGCCGGTTTGCTGGCCTGCTACCAGGCCATGCACGCGTCGGACGTCTGAGCCATGGAGGTGGTGATCGCGCCCGCCGTCGTGCAGCAGGCTGCCCAGTGGATGGCGCGCCTGTGGTCCGATGACGCCAGCGACGAAGACCGGGCTGCCTGTGCCCGCTGGTGCGCGGCCCATCCGCATCACGCCATCGCCTGGCAGCGTTTGCAAGCGTTCGAGGGCAAGCTGCACAGCGTGCCGCGCGATGCGGCCCGGCACGCGCTGCGCGAACCGGCGCCCGCCGCCTACCTGAACCGCCGTCGTGCCCTGAAGCTGCTGGCCGTGCTGCTGCCCGTGGGCGGCATGGCGTACATGCTGCGCGGCACGGATGCCTGGCAAGTGGCCACGGCCGGGCACGGCACGGCCACGGGCGAGATCCGCGAGATTACCTTGCTTGACGGCACGCGCGTGATGCTCGCTTCTGCTTCCGCCATCGACGTGCGCTTCGACGCCAGCGAACGCTTGCTGATCCTGCGCAGCGGCGAAATCATCGTCACCACGGCGCACGACCCGGACCCGGCGCAGCGGCCTTTCCGCGTGCAGGGCCGCCACGGCACAGTACAGGCGCTGGGCACGCGTTTTACCTTGCGACAAGACGAATACACGTCGCGCGTGGCCGTCTTCGAGGGCGCCGTCGAAATACGCCTCGCGCATGCGCCCGGCCAAGCCGTGCGCATCGACACGGGCTACAGCGCCATCTTCTCGGCCGACATCGTGCAATCGGCAGCACCCGTGCCGGCCAGCGCGGCGGCCTGGACGAAGGGCGTGCTGGTGGCCGACAACATGCGCCTCGATGACTTGCTGGCGGAACTGGCCCGCTATCGCCCCGGCCTGCTGCGCTGCGACCCGACCGTCGCCAGCCTGAGCGTCAACGGCGTGTTTTCCCTGCGCGACACGGACCGCGCGCTGCATAACCTGGCGCTGGCCTTGCCCGTGCAAATCCTCGCGCGCACGCGCTACTGGGTGACGGTGCAAGCCATACCCCAGGCCGCTGCCTGACAATTTTTCGGGCCCGATTGAGGGTTTTGCATTCTCGTTCGGGATATAGGGTGAGAGCCACCCATATCCATCGATCCCATGCACGTTTTTTCCCGCTTTTCCCATGCGTAGCCAAACCCGCCAGGCCGGCCCGATCAGCCGGATACTGCAGCCCATCCGCGGACGCCTGATCGCCGCCGCCGTGCTGGCCGGCACGGGGTCCATGCTCACCCTGGTGCCCTTGGCGGGCATCGCGCAGATCGCGCAAATCGCCATGGCCCCCGCGCTGGCGCCGGACGCTGTGTGGCAGATCATCGTCGCCAGCGTCGCCTGCCTGTTCCTCGGCATGGCCCTGATGTCGCTGGGAGAACTGGCCGCGCACCTGGCCGACAACCGCCTCACGCATCGATTGCGCCTGCAAGCCATGCAGCGCCTGGGACAGGTGCCGCTGGGCTGGTTCACCAGCCGGGCCTCGGGCGAGGTCAAGCAGGCGATGCAGGACGACATCAATACCCTGCACAGCCTCACGGCGCACTTCTATACGACAACGGGGCGCGCCGTGGGCGCCATCGCCATTTCCGTCGTGTATCTATTCGCCATGGACTGGCGCCTGGCCCTCATCGCCATCCTGCCGTTTCCCGGCTTCTTCCTGTTCTTCGGCCGCGCCATGAAAGCCAGCAGCGGCAACATGGAACAATTCGTCGCCGGCATGGGGCGCATCAACAATGCCGTGGTGGAATTCGTCAACGGCATTCCCGTGGTCAAGGCGTTTGGCGCCACGGGACGCGCGCACGGCAGCTACCGCACGGCCGTCGATGCGTTTGCCGAGGCGTTTGCCGCGTTTACCCGCCCGCTGGTCGGCTCGATGGCGAATGCCAACGCGCTGATCGCGCCCGTCGCCGTGCTGGGCGTGGTGGTGCTCGCCGGCACGGCCTTCGTGGCGCTGGACTGGATGGCGCCCGTCGATATCCTGCCGTTCGCCCTGGTGGCGCCCGGCATTTCCGCGCCCATGCTGCTGTTGCATTACCTGACGCATGACCTCAACAACGCCACGGGAGCGGCCCAGCGCGTGCAAGCCTTGCTCGACACGCCCGTGCTGGCGCAGCCGGCGCCGGATGAGCAGCAGTTGCCCGACGGCACGGAGATCCGCCTGGAAGGCGTCTGTTATGCCTACGATGGGCACAACAAGGTGTTGTCGGATATCACGCTGACCTTGCAGCCCGGCACGGTGACGGCCATCGTCGGCGCTTCCGGTTCCGGCAAGTCGACCCTGGCGCGGCTGCTGCTGCGCTTTTTCGACCCGACCGAGGGGCGCATCACCCTGGGCGGCGTCGACCTGCGGCACATCGCCACGCCCGAGCTGTACCGGCGCATCGGTTTCGTGCTGCAGGAAGTGCGCCTGATCCACGCCAGCGTGCGCGAGAACATCGCGCTGGGACGGCCATCGGCCAGCATGCACGAGATCGAACAGGCGGCGCGCCTGGCGAACATCCACGAACGCCTCCTGGCCTTGCCGCGCGGCTACGATTCCGTCATCGGCGAAGATGCGCAATTGTCCGGCGGCGAGTTGCAGCGCGTGAGCATCGCGCGTGCCGTGCTGCTCGACCCGTCCGTGCTGGTGCTCGATGAAGCGACGGCCGCGGCCGACGCGGAAAACGAGGTGGCGATCCAGGACGCGCTGTCGCGCTTTGCCCGGGACCGCACCCTGCTCATCATTGCGCACCGGCTCGACACGGTGATGCATGCCGACAACATCGTCGTCGTCGAGAACGGCGCCATCGTCGAACAGGGCAGCCATGCCGGCTTGCTCGCCGACAAGGGCCGCTATGCGCAACTGTGGGCGCTGGGCGGCTATCAGGATTTCCAGGAAGACACGGTGCTGCCATGCTGAAAACGTTTATTCAACTGCTGGGCGATGACGCGCCCGTGTTCCGCCGCTACTGTGCCATGGCGCTCGCGTATGGCGTGCTCAGCGGGCTGACCATCACGGCGCTGGTGCTGGCCCTGGGCCGCCTGCTGGGTGGCGACGTGGGCGGCGCGGCCCTGTGGCTGCTGGTGCTGCTGGCCGGGCTGGTCGCCTGCTGGGCCTGGCGGCGCCAGGTGGAAAAGGCCGGCGTGCGCGTGGGCGTGACGGTGCTGCAAGGGGCGCGCCAGCGCCTGGGCGACCACGTCGCGCGCCTGCCCGTGGGCTGGTTCACGCCGGACAACACGGCAAAACTGGGCCACGTCATCACGCAAGGCATGATGAATGTGGCCCAGCTGCCCGCCCACGTGTTGACGCCCGTCATCTGCGGCGCCGTCACGCCCGTCGTGATGCTCATCGCGCTGTTCGCGCTGCACTGGCAGCTGGGTCTCATCGCGCTGCTGGCGTTGCCGCTGCTGGCCGGCGCCTTGCGGCTCACCGCGTACCTGGGCCAGCGTGCCGACGATGCCTATCACCACCATTTTGCCCAGACCAGCCAGCGCCTCGTTGAGTTTGCGCAAGCGCAATCCGTCTTGCGCGCATTCAATGGCAACGGGGATGGCGGCGGCACGCGTTTCCTGCAGCAAGCGATCGACGCGCAGCGCCACGCGGGCACGCGGCTCATTTACCTGTCGGCACTGTCGTCGGTGCTCAACGCCTGGACCGTGCAAGCCATCTTCGCCGCCTTGCTGGCCGCCGCCGCGCTGTGGCTAGACAGCCTGGCGGGCGGTGCTGCCGGCGCGGGCGACGCCATCGCCGTCATCGTGGCCTTGCTGCTGGTGGTGCGCTTTGTCGACCCGCTGCAGGAAGTGGCCAGCTATGGCGAGGTGTTGCGCGGCGCGCGCGGCCCGCTCGACGCGGCGCGCGATATTTTCGCCGTGCAGCCGCTGCCGGAAGCAGACAAGCCGCAAGCGCCGCGCGACGGCGCCGTCGAATTGCGCGGCGTGGCTTTCCGCTATGCACAGGATCAGGCCGACGTCTTGACTGATATCAACCTGCGCATTGCGCCGGGCAGCATGACGGCGCTGATCGGCGCGTCCGGCTCCGGCAAGACGACCTTGGTACGCCTGATCGCGCGTTTCTTTGACGCCAGCGCAGGCGCGGTGCTGGTGGGCGGCGTCGATGTGCGCGATATGTCCAGCGAGCAATTGGCTGGCCAGATCAGCCAGATATTCCAGGACAGCTATCTGTTCCAGGGCAGCATCGGCGACAACATTCGCATCGGCAAGCCTGGCGCCACCGATGCCGAGGTGCGGGAAGCGGCGCGCCAGGCGGGCGTGGCCGAGATCATCGCCCGCCTGCCGCAGGGACTCGATACCCTGGTCGGCGAGGGCGGCGCGCGCCTGTCCGGCGGCGAACGCCAGCGCATCGCGATTGCCCGCGCCCTGGTCAAGGATGCGCCGATTTTGCTGGTCGATGAGGCGACGGCCGCGCTCGACGCGGAAAACCAGGCGGCCATCGCCGAAGCGCTGGCGCGGCTGCGCGGCAAGCGCACGGTGATCGTCATCGCCCACCAGTTGTCGACGGTGGCCATGGCCGACCAGATCGTCGTGCTGGACGGTGGCGTGATCCGCGAGCAAGGCGCGCCAGCCACCTTGCGCGCGCAGCACGGCCTGTACGCGCACTTCCTGGCCCAGCGCCAGGCGGCCAAGGGCTGGCGCATCGCCGCGCCCGCCCGCCAGGCAGGCACGGAGTCCCGCATTTGACACGCGCGCGTCTGTTTTTCGCCTTCTTCCTGCTGTGCTGCGCGTCCTTGCTGGTCGGTGCGCGGCAGATGGAGTGGGCACAGTTGTTGTCCTCGTCCGACGCGCTGTCCGCCGACGCTTGGCTGACCCTGACGGCCAGCCGGCTGCCCCGCCTGGCGGCATTGGTGCTGACGGGCGCGGGCCTGTCCGTGTGCGGCGTCATCCTGCAGCACATCGTGCGCAACAAATTTGTTGAACCGGCCACCTCGGGCGGTCTCGACGCGGCCAAGCTGGGCATCCTCGTGGCGCTCACCGTGGCGCCCGCGGCGGGCACGGCCGGCAAGATGGCGCTCGCGCTGGCCTTCTGCTTTGCGGCCAGCCTCGTGTATGTGGCGTTGATTCGCCGCATCCGCTTCAAGAATACGATACTCGTCCCCGTCATCGGCCTCGTGTATGGCGGCGTGCTCAGCGCCGTGGCCGAGTTTTATGCTTACCGCAACAACATCCTGCAAAGCATGCAGGGCTGGCTGCTGGGCGATTTCTCGAAGATCGTGCAGGGCAACTATGAAATCATTTATCTGATCCTGCCCATCGTTGCCCTGACGTATCTGTATGCGCAGCGCTTTACGGTGCTGGGCATGGGCGAGGGCATGGCCACCAGCCTGGGCTTGAACTATGGGGGCACGGTGGCGCTGGGCCTGATGCTGGTGGCCGTCACGGTGGCGGCCACGGTGATCACGGTGGGGGCGATCCCGTTTGTCGGGCTGGCCATTCCCAACCTGGTGGCCTTGCGCTACGGCGACAAGCTGGACCGCACCCTGCCCATTGTCGCGCTGGGCGGCGCGTCGCTGCTGCTGGCCTGCGACATTGCGGGGCGCTTGCTGATCTATCCATTCGAAGTGCCCATCGGCCTGACGGCAGGGGGCGTGGGGGGCGTGCTGTTCCTCATGTTGATCATCCGGGGGCGGCGATGAGGCGCCGTTTGAACCAGCGCATGCTCTGGCTGGCCGTGTTGGCCCTGGCGCTCGCTTTCCTCTTCATCGGCGCAAATCTGGATTTCGATTACGTCATTCCCAAGCGCATGTCGCGCCTGGCCGCCATCGTCATCGGCGGCGTTTGCGTGGCCGTGTCTTCGATTGTGTTCCAGACCATCGCCGGCAACCGCATCCTGACGCCGGCCGTCATGGGTTACGAAGCCGTGTATTTGCTGCTGCAATCGCTGCTGATCCTCGCGATGGGCATGCACAGCGTCGTGCTGCTGGGGCAGAACGGCAATTTTGTCGTGTCGATCGCGCTGATGCTTGCGTATTCCTGGGCCATCCACTATTGGCTGTTTCGTGATGGAAAGAACAACGTGTATTTCCTGTTGCTGCTGGGATTCGTGCTGACGATGGTGATAGGCACATTTACCCAGTTCATCCAGTTGCGCATCAGTCCCGGTGAATTTGCCATCTTGCAAGGATTCAGCCAGGCCTCGTTCAACAAGGCGCAGCCCGTGCAGTTGTTGTACTCGGCCGTGCTGGCGGGCGCCGCCTGCGTGGCGGTGTTGAAAACCTTGCCGGCGCTCGACGTGCTGGCGCTGGGGCGCGAGCAGGCCATCTCGCTCGGTATCGATTACCGGCGCATGGTGCGGCTGCAGCTGGCGCTGATCGCCGTGCTGGTGGCGGTGTCGACGAGCTTGCTGGGACCGACGGCCTTCATGGGCATCTTTGTAGCGAACACCACTTACGCCCTGGCCCGCACGGCGCGCCACCGCGTCACCTTGCCGCTGGGCTGCGCCATCGCCATCGCCATCTTCCTGGCCGCCCAGTTGCTGGTCGAACACGTTTTCAATTACCGGACCACGGTTGGCATCCTCGTCAACCTGGTGTGTGGCGCCTACTTCCTCGCGCTCATGGTCCGCACCCGAGGTACAGCATGATCCACGTCAAACAGATTGAAAAAAGCTACGGCGAAAAGCGCGTGCTGGCCAAGGTCAGCGCGCAGTTTCCCAGGGGAAAAGTGACGTCCTTGATCGGCCCGAACGGCGCCGGCAAGACGACCTTGCTGATGCTCATCGCGCGCCTGCAGGAAGCGCATGGCGGCGAGATTACGATAGACGGGCGCAGCATTGCAGCCATCCAGATCCGGGACTATGCGCGACTCGTGGCCACCCTGCGCCAGTCGCCTGATTTTCACTTGCGCCTGACGGTGGAAGAGCTGGTCGCCTTCGGCCGCTTTCCCTACAGCCGAGGCGCGTTGACCGAACAGGACCGGCAAGCCATCGATGACGCTATCGCCTTCCTGTCGCTGGAGCATCTGCGCCTGGCGTATGTCGATGAGCTGAGCGGCGGCCAGCGGCAGATGGCCTTCCTGGCCATGACGATCGCCCAGCAGACCGATATTCTGCTGCTCGACGAGCCGCTCAACAACCTCGACATGAAGCATGCCGTGCAAATCATGCGCGCGCTGCGGCGCCTGTGCGACGAGCAGGGCCGCACGGTGATCCTGGTGATCCACGACATCAATTTCGCCGCCAACTATTCGGACCACATCGTCGCCATGCAGGGCGGCGGCGTGCGCTTTTCCGGCCCCTCGCACGAGGTCGTGACGGAAGAGCGCTTGCGCGCGCTGTACGACATCGATTTTCACATCGTGCGCAACGAGCGCGGCTGCGTCTGCAATTACTTTACCCCCACAGGAGCTTGAGATGATCTGGAACAAATCCCGCTGCGCGCTGGCCGTGCTGCTCGCCGCCATGGCCGCCCTGCAAGGCTGCACCGACAAGGCAGCCACGACGCCGCCATCGCCTGCCGCCTCCGCGCCACCGCAGGCGTTTGCGCCCATCACCATCGAGCACAAGCTGGGCACGACGGTGCTCAAGCAGCGTCCCCAGAGGGTAGCCGTGCTCGACATGAACGAAGTCGATTTCCTCGACCAGCTGGGCGTGCCCGTGGCCGGCATGGTGAAGGATTACGTGCCGCATTTCCTCACCCGCTACAAGGAAGACCAGGGCATCCGCGACCTGGGCGCCATCGTGCAGCCGAATCTCGAGCATATCCACGCGCTCCAGCCCGATTTGATACTGATGACGTCGATCCAGGCCAACCATTACAAGGAACTGAGCCAGATCGCGCCCACCTTGCATTTCGACGTGGATTACCAGAACAGTGAGAGCAAGCACATCGAGGTGGTCAAGCAACACTTGCTGACACTGGGACGCATCTTTGGCAAGGAAGACATTGCCAACCGGAAAGCCGCGGAGCTCGACGCGAAGGTGGCGGATGCGCGCAAGGTGACGCAGGAGCGTCCCGAGAAGGCGCTCATCGTGCTGCATAACAACGGCGCCTTCAGTTCCTTTGGCGTGCGGTCGCGCTACGGTTTTGTTTTCGATGCGCTGGGCGTGAAGCCTGCCAGCTCGGCCATCGAGGCGGGCTTGCATGGCCAGCCCATTTCCAGCGAATTCATCCAGCAAGCCAATCCCGACATCATCTATGTGGTGGACCGCACGGCCGTGATGGAACACCGTCCCGTCATGACGGCCGAACAGATGGCCAATCCGCTGTTGCGCCAGACCAATGCGTGGAAAAATGGCCGCGTGGTTTTCGTCGATGCGGACGCCTGGTACATCACGGCGGCCAGCGTGACGTCGCTGAAACGGGTGATCGACGACGTGCTCAAGGGTTATCAGTGAGATAAATTATTTTCGTAATGAGTCGTATTTGCATTGAGGGTTTTGCCTTTTCGTTCGGGAGATAGGGTGAGAACAAGCAATCATCCCTTCTGAAAGGATTTACTTTATGACCCAACGCATGGCAACGCGCCATCTTCCCGCCTTGAACCTGAGCCGTATCGCCACCGCCGTGCAACTGGCGCTCATCACGGGCTTGACCGTGGGGGCGCTGGGCGTGGCGGCCCCGCCAGCGTACGCGCAAGCGGGGGCGGGCCAGGCCCGGCAAGCGTTCAGCGTGCCGGCCGGTACGCTGGGCCTGGCGCTCAACACTTTCGCGGCCGAGGCGGGCGTCGAATTGACGGTCGAGGCTAGCTTGCTGCAAGGCAAGAACAGCGCCGGCCTGTCCGGCAGCTACAGCGTGCCCGAAGGCTTTTACGAATTGCTGCGCGGCCATGGCTTGCAAGCCGTGCGCGAGGGCAATGGCAGCTACACGGTGCGCCGCGAACCGGCGCACAGCGCCGCCGCCGAAGCCGCCGCCACTATGCCGGCCGTGACGGTGTGGGGCAAGGGCAACAGCGTGACGGATGCCTATGCAGGCGGACAAGTGGCGTCCGGCGGCCGCGTGGGATTTCTTGGCGACAAGGATTTCATGGAAACGCCGTTCAACACCATCAGCTATACGGATAAATTCATCGAAGACCGGCAGGCGCGCGACATCACCGACGTGATTTCCGCCGCCGACCCTACCGTCTTCAGCAGCGGCATGACGGGCATCATCGGCGAGAATTATTCGATACGGGGCTTCAGCTCGAATATCGGCGACGTCGCGTTTGGCGGACTGTACGGCATCTCTCCCTATTACCGCACGTCGCCTGAAATGTTCGAGCGTATCGAGGTGCTGAAGGGGCCATCGGCCTTGCTCAACGGCATGCCACCGGGCGGTTCCGTGGGCGGCAGCATCAACCTCGTGCCCAAGCGCGCGGGCGATGCGCCGCTGGCGCGCGTGACGGCGTCGTACATGTCGGACTCGCAATGGGGAGGGCATATTGATCTGGGTCAACGTTTTGGCGAGAATCAGCAATTCGGCATCCGGGTCAACGGCGTCTACCGCGACGGCGACGGCGCCATCGACCACCAGAAAAAGAAGACCCGGCTCGTCTCGCTTGGCCTGGACTGGCGTGGCAATGGCGCGCGCCTGTCCGCCGACCTGTATCACAGCGAGGACCGCGCCGATGGCTTGAACCGGGGCGTCAACCTGGCCCCCGGCTTGCCCGTGCCGCGTCCGCCGAAAGCGGAAACTCTGCTCAATCCCAGCTGGGCGTTTTACGACACCAAGGACAAGGGCGCCATGCTGCGCGGCGAACTGGACTTGAACGCGCAAGTGATGGCGTACGCGGCCGTGGGCGCCAGCCGGGCCGATTACCAGTCGACGGGCGCTTACCTGATCCAGGTATTCAACACGGCCGGCGATTACCGTACCAACGTCGCCGACCTGGGCTTCGACGTGGAAAAACAGTCGGCCGAAGCGGGTTTGCGGGGCAAGTTGCGCACGGGCGACATCGGCCATCAATGGGCCGTCAACGCCACGTATTATCACCACACGGACAAGCAGTACGGCCGCAGGAATACCCTGGCGAAAGACTGGATCACGAACATCTACCATCCCGTCTGGGGCCCGGCGACGCGCTTCGACGCGCCGCAAATTTCCAAGGCGGAACTGCGCCTGGCCAGCTTTGGCCTGGTCGATACACTTTCCTTTGCGCAAGACACCGTGCAGCTGACGGTGGGCTTGCGCCGCCAGGAAGTGCTCAGCGATAACTTCAACATCAAGACGGGCGCGCGCACCTCGCGCTATGACGAAAGCGCCACCACGCCCGCCGTCGCCCTGCTGGTCAAGGCCAGCAAAACGGTCTCTCTGTACGGCAACTACATCGAAGGCTTGAGCCAGGGTGCCACGGCGCCGTTGACGGCCGCCAACTCGGGCGAGGTCTTTGCGCCGTACAAATCGAAGCAGGCGGAGCTTGGCGTCAAGGTCGACCTGGGCGAGTTCGCGCATACGGTCAGCGTGTATGAAATCAAGCGGCCCAGCAGCTATGTCGATCCCGTCAGCAATATCTTTTCCTTTGGCGGAGAACAACGCAACCGCGGCATCGACTGGGGCTTCTTCGGCTCGCCCCTGCGCGACGTGCGCCTGATGGGCGGCGTGGCGTATGTCGACCCGGTCTTGAGCAAGACCATGGGCGGCGCCAACCAGGGCAAGCAGGCGACGGGCGTGCCCAAGCTGCAAGCCAAGCTGGGCGTCGAGTGGGATACGCCCGCCATCCCTGGCGTGACCCTGACGGCGAACGCGACGGCGGCATCGAAGCAATACATCAATGCCGACAATTCGATGTCCGTGCCGGGCCGCACCGTGTTTGACCTGGGCGCCCGCTATGCGACGAAGGCGGCGGGTCGGCCCCTGACCGTGCGCGCCAGCGTGACGAACGTCGGCAACAGGGCGTACTGGGCGTTGCCGCAATGGACCAGCCTGGGCCTGGGCGCGCCGCGCACGGTCATGTTGTCGGCCACGACGGAGTTTTAAACCGTCTTGTTATTACTCGTCCGGGCCCCGCGCCAGGCTGCTTGAACGTTGCCACGTCCACATCAGGCCGATGCCGGCCGAGGTGCCGCTGTTCTGGCGCAGCAGGGGACTGGCGCGGTTGGCGGCGCCTGTGTAAGTGTCGTAGCGTACAAAGGCAAAGGCGCGCCAGTCCCGCTGCAGCCGGTAGGAACCGCCCAGGCCCAGCCGCG
The DNA here is from genome assembly GCF_030587265.1 of Janthinobacterium sp. SUN137. NCBI lineage: Bacteria > Pseudomonadati > Pseudomonadota > Betaproteobacteria > Burkholderiales > Oxalobacteraceae > Janthinobacterium > Janthinobacterium sp. SUN137. The sequence goes on from NZ_JAPWHZ010000004.1 coordinate 582,566, forward strand.
TGAGCATCAGCCCGCTTTTTGCCGCATACGCGGGGCGCTGGCCGGTGGCAAACGCGGGACTGACGCCATACAAGTAATCGTTGATGGCGGCATTGCCCAGCACGGCGCCCAGGCTGGCATCCACATGCCAGGCCTGCTGCCGTCTTGCAGCGCGAAGACGAGGCGCGGCTCGAAGGTGGTGCCTTGGCGGCGCAGGCCGCCGCGCGCTTCGATGACGGCGCGCAAGGGCAGCTCCAGCCCCAGGCGGCTGTGCTGCGTCGGCTCGGCCAGCCTGATTTTCAGGCGCGGGCCAAATTCCACCAGGGTACCCAGGTCCGGCATGCCGCGCCGGGCCGGCACGTCGCTGGACCTGGCCGGCAAGGACAGGGCGAAGCCTACGTCGAAGGCCAAGCGGTCCGTATCGAGCAGGCGCGCGCCCACGCCGGAGCGGTCGGCACGCAGCACTTTCCCGCGATAAATCAGATAGGGCAGGGCCAGGCTGCGCGTCGAGCGTTCGCTGGCGCCCGGATAGGCGGGCGTGACGGCCGTGCCGCCAAACACGCCCGCTTCCCATAAGGGCAGCGGTGCTTCGACGGCGCGCGCCGGCGCCATGGCGGCGCAGAGGGTGGAGGCGGCCAGCAAGGTGCGTGCGATATTCATCGAGCAACTCCGCAAGGTTTGCCCAAAGGCAGCGATTCCAGGTCGGCAAAGGCGCCCAGTGCCCACGATTGATGAAACCCCAGTTCATTGCGCACGGCCAAGGCTTCCGTCGCCTTGCCCTGGCGTTCATACAGGTCGATCAGCGCCTTGTAGCCGAGGGCGCTCGATTGTTTGCTGCTTTTCGCCAGCGCGATGGCCTGGCGGAAATGAAATTCGGCCGCATCGTAGCGGCAGGCCCCGCTGGCGGCGCGTCCCGCCTGGTGGTGCAGCCGTGCCTGCCAAGCGAGATCGCCGTGTCCCAGTTCGACATTCCCGACGGCGTCCGCGTAGTTGCGCATGGCTTGTGTCCAGTCGCCCTGGCTGGCCGCTTCTCGCCCCCATTGCTCCTGTTGCGCCGCCGTGCGCAGTTCGATTTGCGTGGCGCAGGCATTGAGCGCCATCAAGACGAGCGGCAGGAGGAGGCAAGACCGGATGGGCGGCAGTGTGGACATGGCGCCACTGTAGCGCAAGGGAAGGCGCGCACGTTTGCGCGATACGCATGAATTCGGGATTTGCCCCGGCATGGATGACATATAATTTGCACACGACTTTGTTATTTTTGACAGTACACCTCACGGGAGCACCATGTTTTCACGCAAATTCCATTCTTGTGCACAGCTGATGCTGGCTACCATGCTGATGGGCTTTATCGCCGCTTCCCCCGCGCGCGCGCAGCAGGCGGCCGTCAAATTGCCGAATGTGGTGATTCTGGCCACGGGCGGCACCATCGCCGGCAGCGGCGCCGACAGCACCACCACCGTCGGCTACACCTCGGCCACCGTGGGTGTCGAGCGCCTGATCGCGGCCGTGCCGGAATTGAAAAAAGTGGCGAACGTGAAGGGCGAGCAAGTTTTCCAGATCGCCAGCGAAAGCATGGGCAATAGCCACTGGCTGGCCCTGGCCAAGCGCATCAACGTGCTGCTGGCCTCGAGCGATGTCGATGGCGTGGTCGTCACGCACGGCACCGACACCATCGAGGAAACGGCGTATTTCCTGAACCTGACCGTGAAGAGCCATAAACCGGTGGTGGTGGTGGGCGCCATGCGTCCGTCGACGGCCATCTCGGCTGACGGCCCCATCAACCTGTACAACGCCGTGATGCTGGCGGGCAGCAAGGAAGCCGTGGGCAAGGGCGTCTTGGTGGCCTTGAACGATCAGATCAACGCCGCGCGCGAAGTGACCAAAACCAACACCTCGACCACCGACACCTTCAAGTCGCCGGAACTGGGCATGCTCGGCTACATCCAGGGCAGCAAGGCTTTCTTCTACCGCCAGTCGACGCGCAAGCACACGCTGGAGTCGGAATTTGACATCAGCAAGCTCGATGCCTTGCCGCAAGTGGACATCGTCTACGGCTACGCCAACATGAACCGCGTCGGCATGGACGCCTTCATCGCCGCCGGCGCCAAGGGCATCATCCACGCGGGCGTGGGCGATGGCAGCGTGGCCGCGCAAATGAAGCCGGCCCTGGTGGAAGCGCGCCAGAAGGGCGTGCTGATCGTGCGTTCGAGCCGCGTTGGCCAGGGCATCGTGGCGCGCAATGGCGAAGCCAACGACGATGAACTCGACAGTGTCGTATCCGATACCCTGAACCCGCAAAAAGCCCGCATCCTGCTGATGCTGGCCTTGACCAAAACCAATAGTACGCAAGAAATCCAGCGTATTTTCTACACGTATTGATCGCCGTCACGCCGGCCCGGCCACTGCGGCTGGGCTTGGCGGATTTACGCTTGCCCGCTTTGCTGCCATACTTCGTTTTTGAATAACTTCCTGGCTGAAGCAGCAACACTGTTCCTTCTCCCCTGTCCATGGCTATCCTGTCCGACATCATCCTGTATCCGATCAAATCGTGCGCCGGCATCCATTTGCGCGAGGCGGTCCTGACGCGCTCAGGGCTGATGAGCGAACACGTGTTCGACCGCGAATGGATGGTGGTGGACGAGCACGGCCGTTTCCTGACGCAGCGCGAACATCCGCGCATGGCGCTGATCGTGCCGTCCATCAAGGCCACCACCCTGGAATTGCGCGCTCCGGGCATGTTGCGGCTGGAAATCGAGCTGGGCTTGCCGCATCCGCAGCTGGCGCCCATGCTGGACGTGCAAGTGTGGGACGATACCGTGCGCGCCTACGATTGCGACGACGTCACGGCCACCTGGTTTTCCAACGCCGTCGGCGTGCCGTGCCGCCTCGTGCGCTTTCACCCGGACGTGGTGCGCGCCACCAGCACCAAGTGGACGGACGGCGTGGCCGCCTCGACCATGTTTGCCGATGGCTACCCGGTGCTGATCGCCGGCAGCGCCTCGCTAGCCGACGTCAATGACAAGCTGCGCGCCGCCGGCCGCGAGGCCTTGCCGATGAACCGCTTCCGTCCCAACCTCGTCATCGGCGATATCGGCGCCTTCGAGGAAGACTACGCCGACTTCCTGCAATTCGGCGCGACCGTGTTAAAACCCGTCAAGCCGTGCTCGCGCTGCCCGATTCCGTCGGTGGACCAGGCCACGGGCGTGCCCGGACCGGACCCGCTCGACGTCATGCATGGCTACCGCGCCAAGCCCGAGCTTGACGGCGCCATCTGCTTCGGCATGAACGCCATCGTCACCGAAGGCGGCGATGAGCGTATCGTAGTGGGGCAGGACATCGGTTTCGAACTGGCATTTTAAGCATGGCGCCCGCACAGAAGGGTTTAAGGTTTCTATGAATCAAGCAATACCGCCGGACCCGCGCATTGCCAGCCTCGAAGCCGAAAACCAGGCCTTGCGGGCGCGCATGGCTTTCCTGTTGGAACAGGTCGAGCGCAACCACGACATCATGTGCCGCCACCAGGCGTTTGATCTGGAAATCGTCGGCGCGTCCACGTTTCCCGAGCTGATCGGCACCATTTTCCGCACCTTGCCCGTGATTTCCGACCTCGACGGCGTCACTTTGAGCCTGCTCGACGAGGATGACGATATCGTGCTGGTGATGGAAAAGCTGGGCGTCGATTTCAGCGCCTTCCCGCAATTGCTGTTCGTGCATGCCGTGGCGGAGCTGGGTTTTGCCCCGTCGGCGCCCGTGGCCGAAGGCGAAGCGGCCTTGCCGCCGCTGCCGCTGCTGGGCGCCTTCGATGCCGCCGTGCATGGCCCGCGTTTCCCGGGCATCGGCTCGCCCCTGCGCAGCGTGGCGCTGGTGCCCTTGCTGCGCAACAAGCGCCTGATCGGCAGCCTGAACCTGGCCAGCAGCGACGTGACGCGCTTTACGCCCGTGCTGGGCACGGATTTCATCAAGCATATGGCTTCCATCATCGCCATTTGCCTGGAAAACGTGATCAGCAATGAAATGCTGAAATACATCGGCTTGACCGATTCCTTGACGGGCGTCTACAACCGCCGTTATATCGACCGCCGGCTGCTGGAAGAAATCGCCCGCGCGCGGCGCCAGAATTATTGCATTTCATGCATGTATATCGATATCGACCATTTCAAGCTGGTCAATGACACCTATGGCCATCAGGGCGGCGATGAAGTGCTGCGCGAAGTGGCCACGCGCATCCGCACGGAATTGCGGCGCTCCGATGCGCTGGGCCGCTTCGGCGGCGAGGAATTCGTCGTGCTGCTGATCGACGCTGACCTCGACAGTGCGACATTCGTTGCCGAACGCATCCGCGCCAGCATCGCCGGCACCATGTTCGACTTGCCGGGCAGCGCGCAAGCGTGGGTCAGCGTCTCGATCGGCGTGGCCAGCCTGGAGGCGGATGCGGCGCTGCTACCGATCGAAACGGTGGCGCAGCAACTGGTGGCGCACGCCGACCAGGCCCTGTACCAGGCCAAGGCCGATGGCCGCAACAAGGTCATCAGCTGGCAGGCACCGTCGGACTAATTATTTCAATAGTAATGTTTCCGCCTTGGCCACGGCGTCGGCCGTGCCGCGCAGCACCACCACGTCGCCGCTGGCCAGCTGCGTCTCGGGGGTGACTTCGAGGCGGCCGCGGCCGCGGCGGATGGCCGTGACAAACGCGCCGCAGCCGGCCACGTCGATCGCACTCAAGGGCAAGTCCACGCAATGCGCGCCGTCGCTGACGGTGACCGTATGCAGGCGTTCCAGCTCGGCATCGTCGCCCGCGTCGCTGGAACCGTGGAAATAGCCGCGCAGCGAGGCATAACGCTCCTCGCGCGCCGCCTGCACGCGGTGCACGACGCGGCGCAGGGGCACGCCCATCATGATCAGCGCGTGCGAAGCGAGCATCAGGCTGCCTTCCATCAATTCCGGCACCACTTCGGCCGCGCCCGCCTTCTTCAACTGGTCGAGATCGGTATCGTCGTGGCTGCGCACGATGACGGGCAAGGTGGGCGCCATTTCGTTGAGTAAATGCAATAACTTCAAGGCCGAGGGCGTGTTGGCGTACGTGATCACCACGGCGCTGGCCCGGTAGATACCGGCCGCCACCAGGCTTTCGCGCCGGCCCGCGTCGCCGTAGGACACGTGGGCGCCGGCCAGCTGCGCTTCCTGTACCCGTTCCGGGTCCAGGTCCAGCGCGTGGTATTCGATCTTTTCTTCCGCCAGCAGGGTCGCCAGGCTTTGCCCGCTGCGTCCGAAGCCGGCAATCAGCACGTGTTTCTGCGACGCCATGGTGCGCGTGGCGATCTTCGTCAACGCCAAGGATTGCATCATCCAGTCGTTGGCCGCCAGTTTCATGACGATGGCGTCGGACTTGGCGATGAGGAAGGGCGCCACCAGCATCGACAGCACCATCGACGCCAGCACCACCTGCACGACGAACGGGTCCATCAGCTTGATACCGCCGGCCAGGTTCAGCAGTACGAAGCCGAATTCGCCCGCCTGCGCCAGGCCCAGCCCCGTGCGCAAGGCAACGCCGTTGCTGGAGCCGAACAGCCGGGCCAGGCCCGCGATCAGGGCGAATTTCAGCAACACGGGGCCGCACAGCAAGAGCAGCACGAGCCACCAGTTGTCGAGCACCACACGGATATTGAGCAGCATGCCGACGGTGATGAAGAACAGGCCCAGCAGCACGTCGCGGAAGGGCTTGATATCCTCTTCCACCTGGTGCTTGAATTCCGTCTCGGAAATGAGCATGCCGGCAACAAAGGCCCCCAGGGCCAGCGACAATCCTGCCCGTTCCGTGATCCACGCCGCCCCCAGGGTAATCAGCAGCAGGTTGAGCATGAACAATTCTTGCGAGCGGCGCTTGGCGACGATGGTCAGCCAGCCGCGCACCATCTTCTGGCCGATGAACAGCAGCAAAATGAGCACGACAAGGGCCTTGCCGCCGGCCCAGGCCAGGGTTTCGGCCAGGTTGTCCGAATCGCGGGTGAGGGCGGGAATCAGGATCAGCAGGGGCACGACGGCCAGGTCCTGGAACAGCAGGATGCCGATGATCTTACGGCCGTGTTCGCTTTCCAGTTCCAGCCGCTCCGTGAGCATTTTCGAGACGATGGCCGTCGACGACATGGCCAGCGCGCCGCCCAGGGCGAACGCGGCTTGCCAGCTCAGGTGGATGTAGGCGGACAGGTAGCGGGCGACAAACCAGCCGAAGACGACGGTGGCGATGATGGTGGTGACCACCTGCGCCATGCCGAGGCCGAAGACGATGCGCCGCATGGCGAGGAATTTGGGTAGAGAGAATTCTAGCCCGATGGAAAACATCAGGAAGACGACGCCGAACTCGGCCAGGGTGTGGCTGGCCTCGTTTTCCGCTGCCAGGCCCAGCGCGTGGGGGCCGATGACGATGCCAACGGCCAGGTAGCCCAGCATGGGCGGCAAATGCAACATTCTGAAAGCGACCACGCCCAGCACGGCGCTGCCGAGTAACATCAGGGTCAGTTCAAGCGAGGAAAACATGGGTTGCCCGGTACGGTCAATGGAAATCGTTGTTTGTTGTGACTGGCAAGTTTTTTGCTTTCCTAATTCGTTTATACTTTGGGCATGAGTGTAACCCATGAAAAAACAATGCTGAAAGCTTTTGATCGAATTGACATGCAAGCGACGACCGAGCGCGCTGTCGCGCTGGCCCGCACCACCTTGCAGATCGAGTCCGACGCCATCGTTGCGCTGCACGCGCGCCTGGCCACGGACGACAGCGTGGGCCGCGCCGTGGCGATGTTGCTGCAATGCAAGGGACGTGTCGTCGTCTCCGGCATCGGCAAGTCCGGTCACATCGCGCGCAAGATTGCCGCCACCCTCGCTTCCACCGGCACGCCGGCCCTGTTCGTGCATCCGGCCGAAGCGGCCCATGGCGACCTGGGCATGGTCACCTCGGACGATGCTTTTATTGCCATATCGTACTCCGGTGAATCGTCGGAATTGATGGCCATAATGCCCGTCGTCAAGCGCATGGGCGGCGTGCTGATTTCCATGACGGGCAAGCCCAATTCGAGCCTGGCCCAGCTGGCCGACGTGCACTTGGATATTTCTGTTGAGAAAGAAGCCTGTCCGCTGAACCTGGCGCCGACGGCCAGCACCACCGTCACCCTGGCCCTGGGCGACGCGATCGCCGTGGCCTTGCTCGACTTGCGCGGCTTCAAGGAAGAAGATTTCGCCCGCTCGCACCCGGGCGGCGCCCTGGGCCGCCGTTTGCTCACGCACGTGCATGACGTCATGCGCAGCGGCGAACGCGTACCCAAGGTGCCCGTGGACGCTTCCTTGCTGCAGGCGCTGGAAGAAATGACCAAGAAAGGCATGGGCATGACGGCCGTCGTCGATGCGGACAACCGCCCCGTGGGCGTGTTTACGGATGGCGATCTGCGCCGCATGTTCGAGCGCGTGCAGGATTTCACGCAAGTGGCGATCCGCGACGTCATGCATGCGCAGCCGCGCAGTATCGCGCCCGAACGCCTGGCCGTCGACGCCGTGGCCGTGATGGAGCAGTTCCGCATCAACCAGATGCTGGTCGTCGATGCCGACGGCAAGCTGGTGGGCGCGCTGCATATCCATGATCTGACGCAAGCGAAGGTGATCTGATGGACAGCGTAGCGGACAACCTGGCACGGGCGGCCAAGGTCAAACTGATGATCTTTGACGTCGATGGCGTGCTCACCGACGGCAGCCTGCATTTCGGCCCGGACGGCGAGATGATGAAAACGTTTAATGTGTATGATGGCCTGGGCATCAAGCTGCTGCAGGAATCGGGCGTGCAGACGGCCATCATCAGCGCGCGCCGCTCGGCCATCACGGCGCGCCGCGCGCAAGACCTGGGCATTACCCATGTGCACCAGGGCGGCCACGACAAGCTGACGCCGTTTCGCGAATTGCTGGCGCTGACGGGCTTGACGGAAGAGCAATGCGGCTATATCGGCGACGACGTCATCGACGCGCCCATCCTGAAACGCGTGGGCTTTGCCGTCAGCGTGCCGGGCGGGCGTCCGGAGGCGCAGGGCCTGGCACACCATGTGACGCAGGCCGGCGGCGGCCGCGGCGCGGTGCGCGAGATCTGCGAATTCCTGCTGCGCGCCCAGGACAACTATGCGCGCGTCATGGCGCCGTTCCTGGAGTGAGGCGCGCCGCCTCGCCAGTGACCTTTGAAAGAGTGAAGCCCTATGCGTAAGCCAGGAGGCGCCCATCGCTGGCGCATGATTTTTACCGTGCTGGGCGCGGTTGTCGTCGCGCTGGGCAGCTTTTGGCTGCTCGAGGTGATGAACAAGAATGGCCAGGACATCACGGCCAGCAAGCATCTGGATGAACCTGACTATTTCATCACCAATTTCAGCCTGGTGCGCATGGATTTGACGGGTAAACCCAGCTATATCGTGTCGGGCACCAAGCTCACGCATTATCCGCTGGACGACTCGTCCGATATCGACCAGCCCTTCGTGCGCAAGCTCACGCCAGGCATGCCGCCGATGAACATGAATGCGGAACTGGCGCATATCGACCAGGATAATACCCGGCTGCAACTGCACCGCAAGGTCGTGATCGACCGCGTGGCCAGTCCGAAGGCGCAGAACCTGACGGTCAAGACGGAAGCGCTGACGGTGTTCCCGGACGAGGAAAGAATGGAAACGGATGTGCCTGTCGATATCCTGACGGGCGCCTCGCGCATCAATGGCGTCGGCATGAAGGCGAATAACGCCACCGGCGTCGTGGAAGTGCAGAATGCGCTGCGCATGGTCCTCCCGCCGAAACCGCGCCCGGCCGCGGCGGCAAAATGACAGAATGAAACAAGGAAACCATATTATGAAGAACATCTTGCTGTTGACCGTATTTTCGCTGGCCATCATGGGCGTGGCGCATGCCGAGAAGGCCGATTCCGAGAAGGAAGCCGTCATCACGGCACGCAGCGGCCACGTCGATGACATCAAGCAGGTGCGCACCCTGACGGGTGACGTCGTGCTGGTCAAGGGTACCCTGACCATGAAGGCGGGCCGGGCCCTGATCACGGAAGACCCGCAAGGCTACCAGTTCATCACCTTCTGGGCCGATCCCGGCAAGCTCGCGACCTTCCGCCAGAAGCGCGATGGCGCGGGCGACCTGTGGGTCGAAGGCGAAGCGGAGCGCGTGGAATACGACAACAAGACGGAAGTGGTGAAACTGTTTTCCAGAGCCAAGCTGACGCGCCTGGAAGGGGCGAAAGTCACCGATGTGGCCAACGGCGCCTTCATCTCGTATGACAGCCGCAAGGAAGAATTTGCGATGGAAAATTCCAACAGCGGCACCAGCACCGCCGATGGCGGCAGCGTGCGCATGGTGATCCAGCCGAAGACCAAGGCGCCGGCAGCGGAGAAAGCGCCGGCCACGCCCGCGCCAGGAAAGAAATAATGGAAAATACACGTTGCGGCAGCACCCTGATCGTTCGCGGGTTGCAAAAAACCTATGGCAAGCGGCAAGTCGTGCATGATGTCTCGCTGCAAGTCGAATGCGGCGAAGTGGTGGGCTTGCTGGGCCCGAACGGCGCCGGCAAGACCACCTCGTTCTACATGATCGTCGGCCTGGTGCCTTCCGATGGCGGCAGTATCGATATCAGCGGCGTGGATATCTCCAGCCTGCCGATCCACCGCCGTGCGCAGATGGGGCTGTCCTACCTGCCGCAGGAAGCGTCCGTCTTCCGCAAGCTGACGGTGGAAGACAATATCCGCGCCGTGCTGGAAATCCAGACCGTCGAAGGCCGTCCGCTGACGAAGGCCGAGATCGAGGAGCGGCTGGATAAATTGCTGGCCGACTTGCAGATTGAAAAGCTGCGCGAGAACCAGGCGCTGTCCCTGTCCGGTGGCGAACGCCGCCGCGTGGAAATCGCCCGCGCGCTGGCCACCGATCCCCGTTTCGTGCTGCTCGACGAGCCGTTCGCCGGCGTCGATCCGATCGCCGTGATCGAGATCCAGCGCATCGTGCGTTTCTTGAAGGAGCGCAATATCGGCGTGCTGATTACCGATCATAATGTGCGCGAGACGCTGGGTATTTGCGACCGTGCCTACATCATCAACCAGGGCTCGGTGCTGGCGTCGGGACGCCCCGACGACATCATCGCGAACGAGTCGGTACGCCGGGTCTATCTGGGCGAACACTTCCGCATGTAAGCCAATGAAACAATCATTGCAGCTGCGCACTTCGCAGCACCTGGCACTGACGCCGCAGTTGCAGCAATCGATACGCCTGTTGCAATTGTCTACCCTGGAATTGCACCAGGAACTCGAGCAATTGCTGACAGACAATCCCTTGCTCGAACGCCTCGATGATCCGCTCGACCGCTCGCTGCGCCTGCTGTCCGACGGGGCCTTGAGTTCCACGGCCGCGCCGACCGAAGCGCCGCCTCAGCCGCCAGGCCAGGAGGCGCCTGCGGCGCCGGCCGAAGCGGAAGCGTTTGACGGCGAGGGGGGCGACAGCCCGGCCGCCGCGGATGGCGGCGACAGCGACTGGAGCGAGGCAAGCCGGGGCAAGGCGCCCGACGACGAAGATTCGCGTCCGCAATTGGAGGCCCATCACTGCACCCTGCGCGAACACCTGATGGAGCAGATGCGTGTGACGGTGCTCGAATTGCGCGACCGCGCGCTGGTCGAGCTGATCATCGACGCGCTTGACGACAATGGCTACCTGGAAGAGTCGCTCGACGACATCCTGGCGCGCCTGCCGGAAGAGCTGGAAATCGACGCCGACGAGATGCGCACGGCCTTGTCGCTGCTGCAAAGTTTCGATCCGCCGGGCGTGGGCGCGCGCAACGCGTCCGAATGCCTGGCCCTGCAAATCAAGCGCTTGCCGCACATCGCCATGGTGACGCGGCGCATGGCCCTCGTGATCGTGGAAAAGCACCTGGCCTGGTTTGCCCAGCGCGATTTCAACAAGCTGAAAAAAGCCCTCGATTGCGACGATGAAGACTTGCGCGAAGCGCAGACGGTGATTCGCCAGTGCAATCCGCATCCGGGCGCCGTGTTCGCCTCGGACGTCTCCGATTACGTGGTGCCCGACGTCGTCGTCAAGCGCGCGCGCAATGGCTGGCAAGTCACCCTGAACAACGACGTCATGCCGCGCCTGCGCGTCAACGCCATGTACGCCAACTTGCTCAAGCAGGGCAAGGGGGAGGGCGCCATGGGTGCACAGTTGCAGGAAGCCAAGTGGCTGATCAAGAATATGCGCCAGCGCTTCGACACGATCCTGCGCGTGGCGCAGGCGATAGTAGAAAGACAAAAGAACTTTTTCTCGCATGGGGCCGTTGCCATGCGCCCCCTTGTGCTCCGTGAAATAGCTGATACACTGGGTTTACACGAGAGTACTATCTCGCGGGTAACAACTCAAAAGTACATGCTGACCCCGCACGGCATGTTCGAGTTGAAATATTTCTTTGGTAGCCACATCGCCACCGAAGCGGGGGGCGAAGCGTCATCGACGGCGATACGGGCATTGATCGTGCAACTGACAGGAGCAGAAGACCCTAAAAATCCTTTATCCGACAGTAAGATTGCGGACATGCTGGGGGAACAAGGCATGGTGATTGCGCGACGTACTGTTGCCAAATACCGGGAAGCATTAAAAATTCCGCCAGTGAGCCTGCGTAAGTGTTTGTAAGTTTTTTTCGGTTCCTCTGCGGGCCGGATAGGATGGACCGCACGAACCCGATCATCTTTAGGAGTGTGTATGAATCTCACCATCAGCGGACATCATCTCGAAGTGACACCAGCCATCCGTGAATACGTACAAACGAAGCTGGAGCGCGTGAAACGTCATTTCGATCAAGTCATCGATATCGCCGTGATTCTGACCGTGGATAACCTCAAAGAGAAAGAAAAACGTCAAAAGGCTGAAGTCAACCTGCGTTTGAGCGGCAAGACTGTCTATGTGGAAAGCTTGGCGCACGACCTGTACGCCGCGATCGATACCCTGATCGACAAGCTCGATAGGCAAGTGATGAAATACAAAACCAAAGTGCAAGGGCACGGTAAAGAGGCGATCAAGCATCTGCCAGACAACTCCGAGGAGGAAGCCGTCGTCGCCGTCTAAGGCCACCCGCTTCCAGCAGTTGTGATCAACTAAGGGCGCACATTGCGCCCTTTTTTGCGCCCAGCGGAACGCAATGTTCCCCGCGCAGGCATTAGAATATTCGCACTTTCACTTCTTTCTAGCCTGCCATGAGCGACTTCGTCCAGACTTCCATCGGCAACCGCACCGGGCACATCGTGCTCGACCGTCCGAAAGCCTTGAATTCCCTGTCGCTGGAGATGGTGCGCGCGCTGAGCGCGGCCCTGCTGGCCTGGCGCGACGATCCGCAGGTGGACGCCGTCGTGATCCGCTCCAGCAGCGACAAGGCCCTGTGCGCCGGTGGCGACATCCGTTTCTTTTACGATGCGGGTCTGGCCACGCCGCAAGGCGGCAGCGCCTTGCTGGAAGATTTCTTTACGGAAGAATATGCTTTAAATCATTTAATTCATTTCTACCCGAAACCGTATATCGCTGTGATGGATGGCGTGGTGATGGGCGGCGGCATGGGCGTGGCGCAAGCCGGGCCAGGCAACCGCTTGCGCATCGTGACGGGCCGCACGCGCATGGCCATGCCGGAAGTCAATATCGGTCTGTTTCCGGACGTGGGCGGCAGTTATTTCCTGTCCCGCCTGGCCGGCCAGCTGGGCCTGTACCTGGGCTTGACGGGCTTGACGATCAACGCGGCCGACGCCCTGTACACGGGCCTGGCCGATGTCTACCTGCCTGAAGCGCAGATGGGGGCGCTGCTGGACCTGTTTGAATCGACGCCGGGCGAGGCCTTGCCGGTGGCCATCAAGGCGCTGGCGGCGCCATTCCAGGCCGAGGCAGGCGTTTCTCCCCTGGCCACGGCGCGCGCGGCGCTGGACCGCCATTTCAGCGCGGGTTCGGTGGCGGCCATCATGGCTTCGCTGGCGCAGGATGACAGCGCGTTCGCCGCCAAGGCGCTGGCGGCCATGCGCCTGCGTTCGCCCCTGATGATGTCGGTGACCCTGGAATTGCTGCAGCGGGGCGCCCACCTGGGCGTGGCCGATTGCCTGCGCCTGGAGCGCACAGTCGTGCGCCACAATTTCGAACATGGCGAAGTGCTCGAGGGCGTGCGCGCGCTGGTGGTCGACAAGGACAATGCGCCCCGCTGGAACCCCGCCAGCCTGGACGAAGTCGATACAGCCATGGTGGCGCGCTTCTTTGCCCCCGTCTGGCCGGCTGCGGCGCATCCGCTGCGCCACCTCGATTAATTAGCTGCGCTCGCGGTGGCGCAGTACCACGCGCTCGTTGGGGCCGAAATATTGTGCCAGCCGCTCCGCCATGTACACGGAGCGGTGCTGGCCGCCCGTGCAGCCGAGGGCTACCGTCAGGTAGCTGCGGTTGTCGGACTTGAATGACGGCAACCATTTTTCGATGAAGGCACGGATATCGGCCAGCAGTTCCAGCGCGCTCGGCTGCGCGTCGAGGAAGGCGATCACGGGCGCGTCGCGGCCGTCGAGGGGGCGCAAGGCCAGGTCGTAATAGGGATTCGGCAAGGCCCGCACGTCGAAGACGAAATCGGCGTCCAGCGGCACGCCCAGCTTGAAGGCGAACGATTCGAAGAACAGGGTCAGCGGCGCGCGTTCGGAGGCGACGATATCCTTGATCCAGGCACGCAGCTTGTTGGCGCTCAGTTCCGACGTGTCGATCACATGGCCCAGCTGTTCGATGGTCGACAGGCGTTCGCGCTCTTCCGAAATGCACTCGATCAGGGTGCGGCGGCTGGCCGGATTCTGGTTCGGACGCAATTCGTGCGACAGCGGATGGCTGCGCCGCGTTTCCGAGAAGCGGGCCACCAGCGAATGCGTGGTGGCTGTCAGGAACATGACCTTGACGTCGTGCCCCTGGTCGCGCAGCAGGGCCACATTGTGCGGCAGGCTGGTCAGCGACTCGGCGCTGCGCGCATCGACGGCGACGGCCAGTTGCGGTGTACCTTCGTCGAGCAGGGTCTGCACCAGGCTGGGCAGCAAGGCCGGTGGCAGGTTGTCGACACAATAGTAACCGGTATCTTCCAGCACATTGAGCGCGACGGATTTACCGGAGCCGGATATTCCGGTGATAAGGACGATATGCATAGCCCGATCATACAATAAAGACCGGCGCTCCGCTCCCAAGGCAACTATCTTTACAAATTATTGCAATTTCGACTGTAGTATTGGTTAAACAAAAGAGGGCGTGCTTCTTGCAGATTAATCCCCGCTGATTGCCAATCTCTGGTGTAGCAGGGAATTCACGCAGCACTGCTGCGTGCCTGCGCAATGGAGTTCGCCCTTGCAAGGGCGAACTCCATTGCAGACTAGTCACCACTCATTGCTAATCTCTGCCGTTCCATGAACTCCTGCAAGGTATCGATGCCGCGCAGTTGCAAAATCGTATTGCGTACGGCCGCTTCCAGCAGCACGGCGATGTTGCGGCCGGCGGCGACGGGGATGACGACCTTGCGTACGGGCAAGCCCAGCACGTCTTCCGTGGGGAACAGGAAAGGCAGGCGTTCGACTTCTTCTTCCAGCGCGTTGCGGCGCACGAGGTGCACGATCAGTTTCAGACGCATCTTGCGGCGCACGGCCGTTTCGCCAAAGATGGCCTTGATATCGAGCAAGCCCAGTCCCCGCACTTCCAGCAGGTTTTGCAGCAGGGGCGGGCAGCGGCCTTCGATCATATTGGGCGCGATGCGCGAGAATTCGACGGCGTCGTCGGCCACCAGGCCGTGGCTGCGCGAGATCAGCTCCAGCCCCAGCTCGCTCTTGCCCAGGCCCGAGTCCCCCGTGATCAGCACGCCCACGCCCAGCACGTCCATGAACACGCCATGCATGATGATGCGCTGCGCCAGTTTTTTCGACAGGTAGACGCGCAGGAAGTCGATCACTTGCGCGGCCGGCAGCGGGGTGGAGAACAGGGGAATGTTTTGTTCGTCGCAGATGGCGAGGATGTCGGGCGGCGTTTCCAGCCCTTGGGCGATGATCAGCGCGGGCGGGCCGCCGGCGATCAGTTCGCCGATCACGTGGGTGCGCGTGTTGACCTTCAGGCGCTGGTAATAATTGATTTCCTGGTGGCCGAAGACCTGGATGCGGCCCGGATGGATCAGGTTCAAGTGGCCCACCTGGTCGGCGGCCGACGAGACGTCGCCCGAGATCAGGCGCTCGCCGCCGGGGAAGCCGGCGAACCAGCCCAGTTGCAGACTTTCACGATTATCGTCGTACAGGCGTTGTATCGTCAGCGGCGTTTGCAACATGGCAGTCTTCTTCAGGAGTGGAGGAATACCTGAAGTTTAACCTGCCGCTTGCAGACTGGGTTGCCAATTGACGATGCGCGAATGCACGGATTTCGGTTCCGGATCCGTGGCCAATGCCGTGCGGAAGGCGTCGTCGGAAAACATTTCGGCGATTTCCGACAGAATTTCCAGATGTTGCTGGGTGACATGATCTGGAATCAGCAGGAAAAACAGCAGATTGACGGGCTTGCCATCGGGCGATTCGAATGGAATCGGCTCGGCCAGGCGCACGAAGGCGCCCAGCGGCGCTTTCAAGGTTTTGCTGCCCTTGACTCTGCCATGCGGCACGGCCACGCCATGACCCAGTCCGGTCGAGCCCAGGCGTTCGCGGGCAAACAGATTGTCCGAGACGGTAGAGCGGGCGATGCCGTAATTGTTTTCGAAGATCAGGCCGGCTTGCTCGAAGGCGCGCTTTTTACTGGAGACTTCCAGGTCCAGCAGGACGTTCTCGAGGGATAATATTTTGCTAAGATTAGTCATGACACTCAATGAAATGGTGCAATGCGCAGAGGGCTTGCGAGCCGAATTATAGGCCTGTTTCGGCGGCCTGTAACGCCAATTCTCAACAGTATACGCCCGCTGCGGGCGCAGTGGGCGCTACAGCCCACGTGGTCATCATTTTAGCAAAAAAATAACATCGGCGTGTATCGGCTATTTCTTGATTAAAAACACGCGGTGCGCCGGTTTTTCCGCCGCCGAATGCCGATTTTCCGATTTTTCAGCGTCTTTGACATGCTCTGCGGCACTACTGCAACGTTGTTTTAAAACACAGCCAACATTCCTGTTGGCATGGTTGCGGGGTGTTGTTTGGCGTTACTGGCGCGCATTGCGCAGATTGCCCGGCATCGCCCCGGTGCTGAAGTTGCTGCGCCAGGGATTGATGTCGAGGCCGCCGCGGCGCGTGTAGCGCGCATACACGGACAGTTTTTGCGGCTTGCACTGACGCAAGATATCGACAAAGATGCGCTCCACGCATTGCTCGTGGAATTCGTTGTGTTCGCGGAAACCGATCAGGTAGCGCAACAGGCTTTCCTGGTCGATCTGCGGTCCCGCGTACTCGATCTGCACGCTGCCCCAGTCGGGCTGGCCCGTCACCAGGCAATTCGATTTGAGCAAATGCGAGACGAGTTTTTCTTCCACCGGCGCTTCATCGAGCGCCGCCTTCAGGAGCAGCGGCGAGGGCGTGTATTGCGTGATTTCCAGGTCCAGGCGGTCGAGCAGCACGCCGTCGAATTCGCCCATTTTCAGCTTGCCGAAATCGTCCTGCAAGGTCAGTTCCACTTGCACGG
The DNA here is from genome assembly GCF_030587265.1 of Janthinobacterium sp. SUN137. Lineage (NCBI taxonomy): Bacteria > Pseudomonadati > Pseudomonadota > Betaproteobacteria > Burkholderiales > Oxalobacteraceae > Janthinobacterium > Janthinobacterium sp. SUN137. The sequence goes on from NZ_JAPWHZ010000004.1 coordinate 599,225, forward strand.
GCGCGCCGAAACCGTTCGATAAATCCTGCTTGAGCAGGGCCAGCAACGCATCCGGGCTGTCCAGCCTGGTCTGGTTGAACGAGTTTAAATAGAGCTTGAACGACTTCGATTCGATGATGTTCGGCGAATCGGCCGGCGCGCTGACCTTGGCAATCGCCACCTGCGGCTTGCCGCGCTGGTTCAGCCACGACAGTTCATACGCATTCCAGATATCGAGGCCGAAGAACGGTAATGTGCCGCGCAATTCCAGCTCGTCGCGCTTGCCCTGGCGGGGAATGGGAAACAGCAGTTCCGGCGCGTAATCGGTGCGGTAGGCGGAGCTTTTGCCCAGCGGGGATTGTTCGGCGAGGTCGTTGGTGGTGGTCATGGTCGTGTGGCGTGAATTCAGTCAAGCACGCATGGTAGCCTAATTCTCCCGACGGCGAGTAGCCGCCGCCGGGAGGTGATGCTTACCCCAGGAACAGCTTATAGACGGGATTGCTGCTTTCATCCCAGTAACGGTATCCCAGGGTATCGAGGAAGCGGGCGAATTCTCCCATTTCATCGGGCGGCACTTGCAGGCCGATCAGGATGCGCCCGACGTCGCCGCCCTGGCTGCGGTAGTGACATAGGGAAATATTCCAGTTCGGCGCCATGCTGTCGAGGAAGCGCATCAGGGCGCCCGGGCGCTCCGGGAACTCGAAGCGGTACAGCAGCTCGTCCTGCGCCAGCCGGCTCTTGCCGCCCACCAGGTGGCGGATGTGCGACTTGGCCAGCTCGTCGTGGGTCAGGTCCAGGGTCTTGAATTCGTGTTCCTCGAAGGTCTTCGCCAGCACGCTTGATTCATGTCGGTCGGCAATTTGAATGCCGACGAACACGTGCGCGGCCTTTTCATCGCTGATGCGGTAGTTAAATTCCGTCACGTTGCGCGCGCCGATGAGCGAGCAGAAACGCTTGAAACTGCCCCGCTGTTCGCGCATGGTGACGGCAAACACGGCTTCGCGGAATTCGCCCAGTTCGGCCCGTTCCGCGACAAAGCGCAAACGGTCGAAATTCATGTTCGCGCCGCTGGCGATGGTGACCAGGGTTTCATTGTTGACGGGGTGCTTGGTCAGGCTGGCCCGTTCCACATAGGCCTTGGCACCGGCGATGGCCAGCGCGCCGGACGGCTCCAGGATGCTGCGCGTATCCGTAAACACGTCCTTGATGGCGGCGCAGATGGCGTCCGTGTCGACGGTGATGATTTCATCGACATACGCCTGCACCAGGCGGAAGGTTTCCTCGCCGGCCAGGCGCACGGCCGTGCCGTCGGCAAACAGGCCCACGTCGTTCAGGGTCACGCGCTCGCCCGCTTTCAGCGAACGGGCCATGGCGTTCGAATCGACGCTTTGCACGCCGATGATCTTGATGTCGGGACGGATCTGTTTCACGTAGGCGGCAATGCCGGCGATCAAGCCGCCGCCGCCGATGGGCGCGAAGATGGCGTGGATGGGGCCGGCGTGCTGGCGCAGGATTTCCATGCCGATCGTGCCCTGGCCGGCGATCACGTCCGGATCGTCGAACGGGTGCACGAAGGTCAGCTTCTGTTCCTTTTCCAGGGTCAGCGCATGGTTGTAGGCATCCGTGTACGACTCGCCGTGCAGCACCACTTCCACGTGCACGCCGCCGCGTCCCTTGACCGCCTCGACCTTCACCAGCGGCGTGGTGGTCGGCATGACGATGACGGCGCGGCAACCCATGCGCGCGGCCGACAGGGCCACGCCCTGGGCGTGGTTGCCGGCCGAGGCGCAAATCACGCCCCGTTTACGGTCCGCTTCGCTCAGCTTGGACATCTTGTTGTAGGCGCCACGAATCTTGAAACTGAACACGCTTTGCATGTCTTCGCGCTTGAAGTAAATCTGGTTGTTCAGGCGCTGCGACAGGGCAGGGGCCAGTTCCAGCGGCGTTTCGGTAGCGACGTCATAGACGCGGGCGGTCAGGATTTTCTTGAGGTAGTCGATGTTCATAGTCTGCAAGCAAGTGATTCTGGGCCAGAAAGGGTCTGGAGCGTGTCGGGCGATAGCGGCGGCGCCGCGGCGGATAGCCTGGCGACAATAATGCTCTGTGGAACTGCGGGCGGGTAGGCCTGTGCCGGCCGGCGCGGATTGTGCGGCGCGCAAGCTGCTCTTCATTATAATGGAGAGCCTTACTGCATCGCGAAGTGTTCCATGATCGAATCCGCAATCGCCTGGCTGCTGCAGCTGATCGCAGCACCGGAAGTCGGGCTGACATCGGTCTTTCTGATCAGCTTTATTTCCGCCACCCTCTTGCCGCTCGGCTCGGAACCGGCCGTGTTTGCCGTCATCAAGGCCAACCCCGCGTTGTTCTGGGCCACCATCGGCGTCGCCACCCTGGGCAACACCCTGGGCGGCGTCGTCGACTACTGGATGGGCTACCGGGCCAAGCAGGCGTTTGCCAAGGAACGCGACACGCGCTGGTTCCGCTGGCTGGCCCGCTATGGCGCCAAGACCATGCTGCTGGCCTGGCTGCCCATCGTGGGCGACCCGCTGTGCACCCTGGCCGGCTGGCTCAAGCTGCCGTTCTGGCCCAGCGTGGCCTACATGGCCGTCGGCAAGTGCGCGCGCTACCTGACCATGACGGGCTTGCTGCTGTATGTGCCCGATGGCGTATGGCACCGGATTGGACAAATGCTGGCGTAAAGTGGGCGCAAACGGGGCGTAATGCAACGCCGTTTTGCCCCATTTTTGGGCAGTTCGATAGTTTGCAGCAGACTCTGATTCTTGGCATTTTTGCGTCGAAAAATGATTAAAGCTGGTTTTTTATTCATGCAAAATAGGGCTTTTCCGTATTTGCTATGGTGACGGATGCGGTGCTTAAACCTTGGGCGGCATAAGGCTGTTCCCGCATGGTGCGGCGCAATAAGATAAAATGGGCCTTTAGGGTCCAGTCCACATCGTCACCACACTCCATGAACGCTCCCGCACATATCCAAGCTTTACTGGCAGAAACGCCGAATGGTCCCGCAGCAAGCCGCCTGCGCGAAATCCCGTATAACTACACGTCGTTTTCCGATCGCGAGATCGTCATACGCCTGTTGGGGGAGGACTCCTGGCGCCTGCTCGACGAGCTGCGCGGCGCCCGCCAGACGGGCCGTTCGGCCCGCATGCTGTACGAGGTGCTGGGCGACATCTGGGTCGTGCGCCGCAATCCCTACCTGCAGGATGACTTGCTCGACAATCCGAAGCGCCGCCAGGGCTTGATCGATGCCTTGCATCACCGCCTGGCCGAAGTCGACAAGCGCCGCCTGTCCATCGACGCAGCCGGCGGCGACGTGGCCGCCAGTGGCGAATCGCCCGAAGTGGCGCAAGCGCGCAGCGCCAATGTGGAGCTGCTGCTGAAAGCGGCCAGCAAGGCCGTGGCCGACTTTGGCGACGAATTCCGCAAGACCTACGACTTGCGCAAGCGCACGGTCAAGGTGCTGGGACGCTATACGGAAAAGCATAATGTGCGCTTCGACGGCATGACGCGCGTGTCGCACGTGACGGACGCCACCGACTGGCGCGTGGAATACCCGTTCGTCGTGCTCACGCCCGACACGGAAGAGGAAATGGCCGGCCTGGTGAAGGGCTGTATCGAGCTGGGGCTGACCATCATCCCGCGCGGCGGCGGCACCGGCTACACGGGCGGTGCGATTCCCCTGACGCCGATGTCGGCCGTCATCAACACGGAAAAACTCATCACCCTGGGCGCCGTGGAAATGACGGTCTTGCCGGGCCTCACGCACGAATACGCGACCATCAATTCGGGCGCCGGCGTGATCACGAATAAAGTGTCGGAAGCGGCGGAAAAGGCTGGTTTCGTGTTTGCCGTCGACCCGACGTCGGCGCACGCCTCTTGCATTGGCGGCAACGTCGCCATGAATGCGGGCGGCAAGAAAGCCGTGCTGTGGGGTACGGCGCTGGACAACCTGGCCTCGTGGCGCATGGTCGACCCGAACGGCGACTGGCTCGACGTCACGCGCCTCGACCATAACCTGGGCAAGATCCACGATATCGCACTGGCACGTTTCCAACTGGAATGGCGTCACCCGAGCACGCGCGACGCCACGAAACCGAACGCGCCGTTCAAGACGGAAATCCTGGAAATTCCTGGCCGCAAGTTCCGCAAGGAAGGCCTGGGCAAGGACGTCACCGATAAATTCCTCGCCGGCTTGCCGGGCATCCAGAAAGAAGGCTGCGACGGCCTGATCACGTCGGCGCGCTGGATTTTGCACAAGATGCCGAAGTTCGCCCGTACCGTCTGCCTGGAATTCTTCGGCCAGGCGCGCGACGCGATCCCGTCGATCGTGGAAATCAAGGATTACCTCGACGGCTTGCCGGCGAAAGGCGAGCAATACACGACCATCCGCCTGGCGGGCCTGGAGCATCTGGATGAGCGCTACCTGCGCGCCGTCGGTTACGCCACCAAGTCGAAGCGGGGCGTACTGCCGAAGATGGCCCTGTTCGGCGACATCGTCGGCGACGATGAAAATGCTGTCGCGCAAGCGGCGTCGGAAGTGGTGCGCATCGCCAACACCCGCGTGGGCGAAGGCTTTGTCGCCGTCAGCCCGGAAGCGCGCAAGAAATTCTGGCTCGACCGTGCTCGCACGGCGGCGATCGCCAAGCACACGAATGCGTTCAAGATCAATGAAGATGTCGTGATCCCGCTCAATCGCATGGGCGAATACACGGATGGTATCGAACGCATCAATATCGAGCTGTCGATCAAGAATAAACTGCAATTGGCTGATGCCCTCAGCGAATTCTTTGGCAAGGGTAATTTGCCAGTAGGCAAGAGCGACGATGCGTCCGACGACCGGGTCGACGATGCGGAAATGCTGGGCGACCGCGCTGAGCAGGCACAGCAGCTGTTGGCGCAAGTCACGGCACGCTGGACCTATCTGCTGGCCCAGCTGGACCGTCCGCTGGCGGACGTGAAGGGCGAATTGGCCGAACTGGGCATGGAGCGCTTGTTGCCCGTGTTCGATGCGCGCCTGGAAACGCAGCCGGACGCCACCCTGTTCGACGTGGTGCAGGACCGCACCGTGCGCATTACCTGGAAGCAAGAGATCCGCGCCCAGCTGCGCCAAATCTTCAACGGCGCCGCGTTCAAGCTGATCCTCGACGAGGCCACCGCCATCCACGCGCGCATCTTGCGTAGCCGCGTATTCGTCGCGCTGCACATGCATGCGGGCGATGGCAATGTGCACACGAACTTGCCCGTCAACTCGGACAATTACGAAATGCTGCAGGACGCCCACGAAGCCGTGGGCCGCATCATGATCCTGGCCCGCTCGCTCAATGGCGTGATTTCCGGCGAACACGGTATCGGCATCACCAAGTTGGAATTCTTGACGGAAGAAGAGATCGGCGAATTCCGCAGCTACAAGCAGCGCATCGATCCGGAAGGCCGTTTCAACAAGGGTAAATTGCTGAACCTGCCGGGCATGGGCGCCGACTTGCGCAATGCCTACACGCCATCGTTCGGCCTGATGGGGCATGAGTCCTTGATCATGCAGCAAAGCGATATCGGCGCCATCGCCGACAGCGTCAAGGATTGCTTGCGTTGCGGCAAGTGCAAACCCGTGTGCTCGACCCACGTGCCGCGCGCCAACTTGCTGTACTCGCCGCGCGACAAGATCTTGGCGACCTCGTCCCTGATCGAAGCCTTCCTGTACGAAGAACAGACGCGCCGCGGTATTTCCATCAAGCATTGGGAAGAGTTCGAGGACGTGGCCGACCACTGCACGGTCTGCCATAAATGCGTGACGCCTTGCCCCGTCAACATCGACTTTGGCGATGTGTCGATGAACATGCGCAATTTGCTGCGCAAGATGGACAAGAAGAGCTTCAATCCGGGCACCAAGGCCACGATGATGTTCCTCAACGCCACCGATCCCGTGACCATCAACGCCACGCGCAAGGTCATGATCGGCTGGGGCTACAAGGCGCAGCGCCTGGGCCATGACTTGCTGAAGAAATTTGCCAAGAAGCAAACCAAAGCGCCGCCGCCATCGACGGGCAAGCCGCCCGTCAAGGCGCAGGTGATTCATTTTATTAACAAAAAGATGCCGGGCAACCTGCCGAAGAAATCGGCACGCGCGCTGCTCGATATCGAAGACGATAAAGTCATCCCGATCATCCGCAATCCGAAGACGACGACGGCCGATACGGAAGCCGTGTTTTACTTCCCTGGTTGCGGTTCGGAACGTTTGTTCTCGCAAGTGGGCCTGGCCACGCAAGCGATGCTGTGGGAAGTGGGCGTACAGACGGTCTTGCCGCCGGGCTATTTGTGCTGCGGTTATCCGCAGCGGGGCGCGGGCGAGTTCGACAAGGCCGAGAAGATGATGACGGATAACCGCGTCCTGTTCCACCGCATGGCCAACACGCTCAATTACCTGGACATCAAGACGGTGCTCGTGTCGTGCGGCACTTGCTACGACCAGCTGGCTACGTATCAGTTTGAAAAGATTTTCCCTGGCTGCCGCATCATGGATATCCATGAGTATTTGCTGGAGAAAAACGTCAAGCTGGAAGGTGTCAACGGCACGCGCTATATGTACCACGAGCCATGCCACAATCCGATGAAGCTGCAGGAATCGGGCAAGACCATCAATTCCCTGATCAGCACGGTAGACAACGTGAAGATCGAGAAGAATGACCGTTGCTGCGGCGAATCGGGTTCGCTGGCCGTCACGCGCCCGGACATTTCCACGCAAGTGCGTTTCCGCAAGGAAGAAGAGATGGTCAAGGGCGCCGACAAGCTGCGCGGTGACGGTTTCACGGGCGACGTCAAAATCCTCACCAGCTGCCCGTCGTGCCTGCAAGGCTTGTCGCGCTACAATGACGATTCGGGCACGACGGCCGATTACATCGTCGTCGAGATCGCCAAACACTTGCTGGGAGAGAACTGGATGCCGGATTATGTGAAACGCGCCAATGACGGCGGCATCGAACGGGTGCTCGTGTGATGTCCACGAGTTGCGATCTGTGCAACTTGCTGGACGGCTACGCCAACAAGCAGGGTCTGGAGACCTTGCTGTGGCGCAGTGAGCGCTTGTCCGTCGTGGCTGTCGACGATCCTGCCTATCCCGGCTTTTGCCGCGTGATCTGGAACAAGCACGTGAAGGAAATGACGGACTTGACGCCCGGCGAGCGCAATTACGTGATGGAAGTCGTGTGGCAAGTCGAACTGGCCGTGCGGGAAGTGATGCAGCCGGAAAAGGTGAATGTCGCCAGTTTCGGCAACATGACGCCGCACGTGCACTGGCACGTGATTCCCCGCTACCGCGACGACGCGCATTTCCCGAACCCCAGCTGGGCGGTGATCCAGCGCGAAACGGCGCCCGAGGTGCTGGCCGCGCGCCGCGCCCTGCTGCCGGCCTTGCGCGACGCCATCCTTCAACGTTTATCCGCATAAAGTATTGTCATGACTGAAAAAGCAGCAACACCCCAACCCACCGGCTTGACCGTGCACAACCAGTCGCGCGTGCTCGACGTGGCCTTCGACGATGGCAGCGAATTTGCGCTGCCGTTCGAATACCTGCGCGTGTATTCGCCGTCGGCCGAAGTGCAGGGCCATGGCAAGGGCCAGGAAACCTTGCAATTGGGCAAGCGCCTGGTCGGTATCACGGGTCTGGAGCCGGTCGGTAACTACGCCGTGCAGCCCACCTTCAGCGATGGCCACAATTCCGGCCTGTACACCTGGGCCTATCTGTACAAGCTGGGCGCCGAGCAAGCGACCCTGTGGCAGGATTACCTGGATCGCCTGGCAGCCGCCGGCTACCCGGGCGACAGCGGCCGCGATGCCAAGGCGGACATGACGGTCAAGCAATCTTCCGGCGGTCATGTTCATGGACCCAGTTGCGGTCATAAGCATTAATTAAAAATAATGCGGTAATCTTGTCGGATTGCCGCCGCCCCGTTCGTCGTATGGATGCCCGCGCTTGCGGGCATTTTTCTTTTGGAGAAGAGACTATGGAATACATGATCCTGATCTACGCCGACGAGGCGCGCTATGCCGCCATGGAGGAGGGCCAGATGGCCAGCCTGATGGCCGACTTTGCCCGCTATACGCAGGACCTGGAGGCGGCGGGCGTGATGCGCGGCGGCGCCGAGCTGGCGCCTGTGCGCAGCGCCACCAGCGTGCGTGTGCAAAACGGCAAGCCTGTCATCACGGATGGGCCGTTCGCGGAAACCAAGGAGCAGCTGGGCGGCTATTACCTGCTGGACTGCGCCCACCTGGACGAGGCGCTGGCCTGGGCCGCGCGTTGTCCGGCGGCTTCCCTGGGCACCATCGAAGTGCGGCCTGTCACGGCATAAACATGGCCAGTGACGCCATTGCGGCCGTCGAACACGTCTTTCGCCAGGAAAAGGGCAGGGTGCTGGCCGGCCTGATGCGGCGTTTCGGCGACCTGGGCCTGGCGGAAGATGTGTTGCAGGAGGCGTGCCGCAAGGCGCTGGAACTGTGGCCGCAGGCGGGCATCCCGTCCAATCCCGCGGCCTGGCTCAGCTCGGTGGCGCGCAACGCGGGCCTCGATCACGTGCGCCGCGCGGGCAAGAGCGTCAGCGAGGCCGAGGCCGTGCTGTCCTGCCTGCCGGCCGCCATGCTTGATGAAACGCAAGCCATCGAGGACGACCGCCTGCGCCTGCTGTTCATCTGCTGCCATCCCGCGCTGGCGCCCGAGGCGCAGGTGGCGCTGGCCTTGCGCACCCTGTGTGGCCTGTCCACGGGCGAGATCGCGCGCGCCTTCGGCTTGGCGGAAGCGGCCCTGTCGCAGCGGCTATTGCGCGCCAGGCGCAAGATCGCCGAAGCGCGCATCCCTTTCGAGTTGCCGCCGGCCCAGGATTGGCCGCAACGGCTGGCGCAAGTGCAGCATGTCATTTATCTGGTGTTTAGCGAAGGCTATTGCGCCAGCGGCGGCGATAGCCTGCTGCGCGCCGACCTGTGCGCGGAAGCGCTGCGCCTGGGGCGGCTGCTCGACAGCCTGCAGCCCGGCCAGCCGGAAGTACAGGGGCTATTGGCCTTGCTGCTGCTGCAGGCGTCGCGCGGCCCGGCCCGCCTCTCGCCCGAAGGCCAGTTGTTGACCCTGGAAGAGCAGGACCGGCGCCTGTGGCAGGGCGACCTGATTGCCGAAGGGCTGGCCGTGTTGGAGCAAGCCTTGCCGGCGCGCACGCCGGGGCCCTACCAACTGCAGGCGGCCATTGCCGCCTTGCACGCCAAGGCCGTCACGGCCAGCCAGACGGACTGGCGCCAGATCAGCGCCCTGTATGGCGCCTTGTTGCGGCACAAACCGGAACCCTTGATTTTGCTCAATGCCGTGATCGCCTGCGCGATGGCGCATGGCGCAGAGCACGGCCTGGCGTGGCTTGAACGCCTGGAAGCCGTGCCCAGCCTTGCCAATTCGCATTATCTGCACGCGGCCCGGGCCGACTTGCTGCGCCGCCAGGGCGACCGGCGGGGGGCGCTGGCGGCATATGCCCGGGCGGCCATGCTGGCCGCGAATGCGGTGGAAAGGCAATACCTTCTCCGGCGTCACGGGGAAATGCGCCTGCCGCTTGTATAATGCTCCCAAGTTCAAACAGACTGCCTACCATGACCAATACGACCCATTTCGGATACAAAACAGTTGCAGAAGACGACAAAGTGCGCGAAGTCGCCAAGGTGTTCCATTCCGTCGCTGCCAAATACGACGTGATGAATGACTTGATGTCGGGCGGGCTGCACCGTCTGTGGAAGACGTTTACCATTGCCAACGCGGGCGTGCGCCCCGGTTTCAAGGTGCTCGACATCGCCGGCGGCACGGGCGACCTGTCGAAGGCATTCGCCAAGCAGGCGGGCCCTACCGGCGAAGTCTGGTTGACCGATATCAATGAATCGATGTTGCGCGTAGGCCGCGACCGCCTCTTGAATCGCGGCTTGCTCACCCCCACCTTGTTGTGTGACGCGGAAAAACTGCCGTTCCCCGACAATTATTTCGACCGGGTCAGCGTGGCCTTTGGCTTGCGCAACATGACGCACAAGGATGTGGCGCTGGCGGAAATGCGCCGCGTATTGAAACCGGGCGGCAAGCTGTTGGTGCTGGAGTTTTCCAAGGTGGCGGCGCCCCTGCAAAAGCCGTACGACCTGTATTCGTTCTCGGTCTTGCCGTGGTTCGGACAGAAAATCGCCGGCGATGCGGAAAGCTATCGCTACCTGGCAGAATCGATCCGCATGCATCCGGACCAGGAAACGCTGAAGACCATGATGGAAACGGCGGGCCTGGAGCGCGTGCAGTACTACAATTTGACGGCAGGCATTGCGGCTTTGCATACCGGCATCAAGATGTAACTCAAGCTGTAACTCACCAAGCCGGTGATTTTAGGAGATGGAATGAAATTGAAGAAATTTATGGTCGGCATGATGCTGGCCGCGACCACGGTATCCATGCTGGGCGAGGCGCTGGCCCGTCCCATGGGCGGTGGCCGTTCGTTTGGCCGCCAGTCGCAAAACGTGGGCCGCCAGGCGCCTGCGCCGGCACCAACCCCGGCGCCGGCCGCCGCGCCACGCCAGGCACAACCTGCGCCAGCCCCCGCACCGGCCCCTGCCGCCAAGGCACCGAGCCGCTGGAAGGGCTTGCTGGGCGGCGCCTTGCTGGGCCTGGGCCTGGGCGCGTTGCTGTCGCACTTTGGCCTGGGCGGCGCCCTGGCCAGCATGATCAGCACCCTGCTGATGGTGGCCTTGCTGGCCGGCGTGGCGTTCTTCATCTACCGCATGGTACGTGGCAAACGCGACAACAATGCAGGCGGCAATGCGCCGTTCGCCGGTTTTGGCGGCAACCAGCCTGCGCCAGCGGGCAACGTGCCTGACATCGGTTCGCGCATCCCGCCGCTGCCGCCGCTGCAACCCGTCTCGTCCGGCGTAGGCCTGGATAAGCCGGTCCCGGCTGCCGCGCCATGGGGCGTACCAAGCGACTTCGACAAGGACGCCTTCCTGCGCCACGCGAAAAGCAATTTCATTCGCCTGCAAGCGGCCTGGGACAAGGCGGACGTCAACGATATCCGCGAATTCACGTCGCCGGAAGTGTATGCGGAACTGCGCATGCAAATCCAGGAACGGGGCGCGCAGCCAGACTTTACGGATGTCGTCACCATCGATGCCGAACTGCTGGGAATCGAAACGAGCGTCAACGACTACCTGGCCAGCGTGAAGTTTACGGGCCTGATCCGTTCGGCGCCGGGCGCCGCAGCGGAACCGTTCGCGGAAGTGTGGAATATGTCGAAACCCGTCAGCGGCAATAGCGGCTGGGTTCTGGCAGGCATCCAGCAATTGAATTAATTGTAAAAACTTGCTGAATAATGGCTTAAGTCCATGCGGAATGCAGGATGCTTGACAGATATTTCCTGCTGAACTGGTAAGATCGAAACCGCCCACCTTGTTTGATGGGCGGTTTTTTCTTTTTGGGGGCGCGCGCGGCGCGCAGTATATAGATGGCACCACTTTCCGATCTCTCCCTGATGACGCCCGTCATCGCGACAATCAACCACTTGCTGGCGCAGGAGCCGTGGGCGCGCCAGCAACTGGCCGTGCACGCCGGCAAGCTGGCCTGCATCGACACGGGTGCCGTGGCCCTGCGCCTGCGCGTCGACAGCGCCGGCATGCTGGAGGCGGCGCCGGCCGACATGCCGGCCAACGTCACCATCCGCGTGAAATTGTCCGACGTGCCGCTGATCCTGCAAAACCGCGAGCGGGCGTTTTCCTACGTCAAGATCGAAGGCGATGCCGAGTTTGCCAATGCGATTTCCCAATTGAGCAAGGGCTTGCGCTGGGAAGCCGAGCACGACCTGGAAAAGGTCGTCGGCCCCATGCTGGCCACGCGCCTCGTTTCCGGCGCGAAGGATGCGGCCGCCTTTGTGCGCACGGGCCAGCAAAAGCTGGCGGAAAACGTGGCCGAATATTTTCTCGACGAACAGCCGATGCTGATCCGTCCTTCTACCCTGCAAGAGTATTCCGCTGGCGTGACGCGCGTGCGCGATGACGTCGAACGCCTGGCCAAGCGCCTTGCCCGGCTGGAAAAGGCGGCCGCCGCCGTCCAGCCGCAGCCCTCCTCACCGGATTTGTCTACATGATATTGAAATTCCTGCGCCTGTTTAAAATCATCCGTGTTTCCATCAAGTACGGCCTGGATGAGATAGCGATTTCTGGTCTGCAAGTTCCCCGCACCGCCAAATTGATCGACACCCTGATTTTCTGGCGCGACCTGTCGTCGCCACGGGGCTTGCGCCTGCGCTTGGCGCTGGAAGAGCTGGGCCCGATTTTCGTCAAATTCGGCCAGGTGCTGTCGACCCGGCGCGACCTGATGCCGCTCGACATCGCCGAAGAATTGGCGCGCCTGCAAGACCGGGTGCCGCCGTTCGATTCCGACCTGGCCATCGCACAGATCACCAAGTCCCTGGGCGCGCACCCGGACCAGCTGTTTGCCCGCTTCGAGCGCGAACCGGTGGCGTCCGCCTCGATTGCCCAGGTGCACTTCGCCACCCTGAAAGACGGCCGCGAAGTGGCCGTGAAGGTCTTGCGTCCAGGCATGAAAAAGCTGATCGACGAAGATGTGGCCCTGATGCACATCGCCGCCGATTGGACCAGCCGCCTGTGGGCCGACAGCAAGCGGCTGAAACCGAAAGAGGTGGTGGGCGAGTTCGACAAATACCTGCACGACGAGCTGGACCTGATGCGCGAGGCGGCCAACGCCAGCCAGCTGCGCCGCAACTTCGCCAACTCGGACTTGCTGCTGGTGCCGGAAATGCACTGGGATTACTGTTCCAGCAGCGTCATCGTCATGGAACGCATGTATGGCATTCCCGTGTCGCAGACGGAGCGCCTGGTGGCTGCCGGCGTGGACTTGCGTAAACTCTCCAGCGATGGCGTGGAGATTTTCTTCACGCAAGTGTTCCGCGATGGTTTTTTCCATGCGGACATGCATCCGGGCAATATTCTCGTGTCGATCGCGCCTGAGTCGTTTGGCCGCTACATCGCGCTGGACTTCGGCATCGTCGGCACCTTGAACGACTACGACAAGGATTATCTGTCGCAAAACTTCCTCGCCTTCTTCCGCCGCGACTACAAGCGCGTGGCCGAGGCGCATATCGAATCGGGCTGGGCGCCGAAGGATACGCGCGTCGATGAGCTGGAAGCGGCCGTGCGCGCCTGCTGCGAGCCGATCTTCGACCGTCCGCTGAAAGATATTTCCTTTGGGCAAGTGTTGCTGCGCCTGTTCCAGACCTCGCGCCGCTTCAATGTGGAAGTGCAGCCGCAACTGGTGCTGCTGCAAAAGACCCTGCTCAATATCGAGGGCCTGGGCCGCCAGCTGGATCCGGAACTGGACCTGTGGCAAACGGCCAAACCCTACCTGGAAAAATGGATGAGCAACCAGGTGGGGCCGCAAGGCTTCATGGAGCGCCTGCGCGCCGAGGCGCCTCGTTATGCGCACATCTTCCCGCAACTGCCGCGCTTGCTGCATCAGGCCTTGACGGTGCATGGCGAACCGCGCGAAAACGAGGTGGAACTGATGAAAACCTTGCTGGCGGAGCAACGCCAGACGAACCGCCTGCTGAGCTTTATCGTCTACTTCGTGGGCGCCTTTGCGCTCGGCGCGCTGGGCTTGCAAGTGTTCATGCGCTGGCATCAACTGCCGTTTTAAAGGCTGAGGACGTAAGTGATGGCTGACTTCCATACCCGTGACCCGCTCTCGCCCGCCTTCTGGGACGAGCGTTTCGAGAAGCAATTCACGCCCTGGGACCACGGCGGCGTGCCTGCGCGCCTGCGCAGCTTCGTTGCCGGCAGCCCGGCGCCGCTGCGCTGCCTGATTCCCGGCTGCGGCTCGGCGTATGAGCTGGTCTTCATGCTGGATCACGGCTGGGATGCCACGGCCATCGACTTTTCGCCAGCCGCCGTGGCCGCCGCGCGCGCCGTCGTCGGTGCGCGGGCAGGGCAGGTGGTGGAAGCGGATTTCTTTGCCTGGGAACCCGTTGCGCCGCTGGACCTGATCTATGAACGGGCTTTCCTGTGCGCCATGCCGCGCGCCATGTGGCCGCAAGTGGCGGCCCGCTGGGCGCAGCTGCTGGCGCCCGGTGCCATGCTGGCCGGTTACTTCTTCTTTGACGACAATGCCAAGGGGCCGCCGTTCGGCATATCCCGTGAGACACTGCAGGAATTGCTGGCGCCGCATTTCGATTGCCTGGCTGACGACGCCGTCGACGATTCCATCGCCGTCTTCGCCGGCAAGGAGCGCTGGATGAGCTGGCGCCGCCGGGCAGACTGAGGCGGGCGGGGCAATTTCCGCTGGCGACAAAGGAAAAGCTTTATAATTCAGGGTTTTTGATGATTTTCTCGGAGTAGAGATGCCGATTTACGCTTACCGTTGTGACGAGTGTGGTTTTGCCAAGGACGTCTTGCAAAAGATCTCCGATCCAGTACTGACGGTGTGCCTGTCGTGCGGCAAGCCCAGTTTCAAGAAACAATTGACGGCCGCCGGTTTCCAATTGAAGGGCACCGGCTGGTACGCGACCGATTTCCGCGGCGGCACGGCGCCTACCACGGCCATTCCGACGGGCCCCGCCGATAACGCCAAGCCTGCCCCGGCAGCAGAGAGCGCGCCTGCCGCGGCCCCTGCGCCCGCCCCGGCTGCCGCTGCGCCGAAAGCGGACTGAAAAGCGCGCCGCGCCGATACGATCCCTTACCGAGAAACCGATGCGTAAATACTTTATTACCGGATTACTGATTTTGGTGCCCCTGGCCATTACGGCCTGGGTCCTGAATCTGGTCATCAGCACGATGGACCAGTCGCTGTTGCTGGTGCCCGGCAGTACGCAGCCCAGCGTCTGGTTCGGCCGCCAGATTCCCGCGCTGAGCACCATTCCCGGCCTGGGCACGGTCTTGACGGTACTGATCGTGTTCTTCACGGGCTTGCTAACGAATAACCTGGTCGGCAATTACGTGGTGAAACTGTGGGAAAAATTGCTGCAACGCATACCCATCGTCAATTCCCTGTATTCGAGCGTCAAGCAAGTGTCGGATACCCTGTTTTCCCCGTCGGGCAATGCCTTCCGCAAGGCCGTGCTGGTGCCGTATCCGCACCAGAACTCCTGGACCATCGCTTTCCTGACCGGCGTGCCGGGCGGCGATGCGGCGAACCACCTGGTGGGCGACTATGTCAGCGTGTACGTGCCGACGACGCCGAATCCGACATCGGGCTTTTTCCTGATGATGAAGCGCAGCGATGTCGTCGAACTCGACATGAGCGTCGATGCGGCGCTCAAATATATCGTCTCGATGGGCGTGGTGGCGCCTGCGGAAGTTGTTGCTGTACCGGCCCCGGCAGCCAAAGAATAAAGGCAGGCGTCCCATGCGGGACGTGGCCGGATTGAACACTCACTAACCTGAACTGAGAATTTTATGTCTATGCGTACTGAATACTGCGGCCTCGTTACCGAAGCCATGCTGGGACAAACCGTCAGCCTGTGCGGCTGGGTACATCGCCGCCGCGACCACGGCAGCCTGATTTTCATCGACTTGCGCGACCGTGAAGGCCTGGTGCAAATCGTTTGCAACCCGGAACAAGCGGAGATGTTCAAGGTCGCCGAAGCCGTGCGCAACGAATTCTGCCTGCGCGTGACGGGCGTCGTGACCAACCGTATCGAAGGCACGATCAACAACAACTTGAAGTCGGGCAAGATCGAAGTGGTCTGCTCGGAGCTGGAAGTGCTAAACCCTTCCGTGCCCGTGCCGTTCCAGCTGGACGACGACAACCTGTCGGAAACGACGCGTCTGACGCACCGCGTGCTGGACCTGCGCCGCCCGCAAATGCAAAACAACCTGCGCCTGCGCTACAAGGTGACGATGGAAGTGCGCAAGTACCTCGACGCGCTGGGCTTCATCGACATCGAAACGCCGATGCTGACCAAGTCCACGCCAGAAGGCGCGCGCGACTACCTGGTGCCGTCGCGCGTGAACGCGGGCAGCTTCTTCGCCTTGCCGCAATCGCCACAGTTGTTCAAGCAACTGTTGATGGTCGCCAACTTCGACCGTTATTACCAGATCACCAAGTGCTTCCGCGACGAAGACTTGCGCGCTGACCGCCAGCCTGAATTCACGCAGATCGATTGCGAAACCTCGTTCCTGACGGAACAGGAAATCCGCGACCTGTTCGAAGACATGATCCGCGTCGTCTTCAAGAACACGCTGAACATCGACTTGCCGAACCCGTTCCCGGTGATGGATTTCGCCGAAGCGATGGGCCTGTACGGCTCCGACAAGCCGGACATGCGCGTCAAGCTGGCCTTCACGGACTTGACCGAAGTCATGAAGTCGGTCGAATTCAAGGTCTTCAACGGCGCCGCCAACATGAAGGGCGGCCGCGTGGTCGCCCTGCGCGTACCGCAAGGCGGCAGCATGCCCCGTTCGGAAATCGACGCCTACACCCAGTTCGTCGCCATCTACGGCGCCAAGGGTTTGGCTTACATCAAGGTCAACGAGAAAGCCAAGGGTCCTGAAGGCTTGCAGTCGCCGATCGTCAAGTTCCTGCCTGCCGACGTGCTGGCCACGATCCTGGAGCAGACGGGTGCGCAAGACGGCGACCTGATCTTCTTCGGCGCGGACAAGGCCAAGGTCGTCAACGACGCCATCGGCGCGCTGCGCGTGAAAATCGGTCACAGCGAGTTCGGCAAGAAAGCCGGCCTGTTCGAAGACGTGTGGAAGCCATTGTGGGTGGTCGACTTCCCGATGTTCGAGCACGACGAGGAAGCGGACCGCTGGACGGCGACCCACCATCCATTCACGGCGCCGAAAGACGGCCATGAAGACATGCTGGAAAGCGATCCGGGCGCCTGCATCGCCAAGGCCTACGACATGGTCTTGAACGGCTGGGAACTGGGTGGCGGTTCGATCCGTATCCACCGCGAAGAAGTGCAAAGCAAGGTCTTCCGCGCACTGAAGATCGACGCCGAAGAAGCGCAGCTGAAATTCGGCTTCCTGCTCGACGCCCTGCAATACGGCGCGCCACCGCATGGCGGCCTGGCATTCGGCCTGGACCGTATCGTGACCATGATGACGGGTTCCGAATCGATCCGCGACGTGATCGCCTTCCCGAAAACCCAGCGCGCGCAAGATTTGCTGACCCATGCGCCGTCGGAAGTTGACGAGAAGCAACTGCGCGAACTGCACATCCGTTTGCGCAGCACCGAGCCAAAAGTAGTGTAATGAAGCATGCGGCTGCCCAGGCAGCCGCTACCGTTTTACTTGCTGAGGCAAAAAAAGGCGCTGCGAGGCGCCTTTTTCATTCTTGATATGAGCCATAAAATTCCCGTTTCCGTGCTGGTCGTCATCCATACGGCTGACCTAGACGTCTTGCTGATCGAGCGCGCGGGCCAACCCGGTTTCTGGCAATCCGTGACGGGGTCCGTCGACGCCGTCGATGAACCGCTGCTGCTGACGGCCGCGCGCGAATTGGCTGAAGAAACCGGCATCGTTGTCGATGGGCACGATATCGTGCTGCGCGACTGGAACTTGTCGAATGTGTACGAGATTTATCCGATCTGGCGCCACCGCTATGCGCCGGGCGTGACGCGCAACACGGAACACGTGTTCAGCGTGCAAGTGCCGCGCGACATCGCCGTCACCCTGAGTCCGCGCGAGCATTTGCAGCACGCGTGGCTGCCGTATCTGGCGGCGGCCGACCGCTGTTTCTCGTCGTCCAACGCGGAAGCGATCTTGCAATTGCCGGCCATGACGGGTCTGGCGCGTCCTACCTGATTTCCCTAGAAAGCATTCCATGTTGAACTGGTTACATTTGACTGCGCAGCAAAAACTGCTGGGCACCTTGGGCATCGTTTTTTGCCTGTGCTTTATCTTCCTGCTGTTCAGCTCCACCGTGCCCGGGCGCACGCCACCGATCGGCATGCCGCTGATGGCCATCGGCTGGCTGCTGCATCCGGGCGCATTTGCCAAGGGCAAGCGCACCGTGGCCTGGCGCGGCGCACCGTTGCTGGTGAAGATCGTCTGGGCGGCCGGCATTACCGCGCTGATCGTTAGCGTGACGGCGGGCATGGGACGCATGCTGGCCTGAGCCGCTGAAACTATTGTTATGTGGTATTATTGCTTTAATCGCAATCTCACTTCCTGACGAAAGGTGTCCATGCTGAACTGGTCTCAACTTTCTTTTCAGCAGCGCCTCTGGGGCGCCATATTTCTGTCCTGGGTCTTTGGCGCCCTGTATGCCGTGTGTTTTCCCGATCAGCCGCATGCCCGCCTGCCGCAGGCTGGCTTGCCCCTGCTGATGCTGGGATTTCTCCTGCACCCCCGCTGCTTTGCCGGCGGACGGGGCGCCTTCAGCTGGAGCAGCGCACCCGTGCTTGTGAAGGGCTTGTGGCTCATCGGCAGCGTGGTAGGCAGCATCAGCGCCGCCGATAGTTTGCTGGGAGCGATGGCAGGCAGATAAAGTGGGACTTGGGTGCGCACGCGCACCTACGCTGGCGCCGCGCGGGGCCCGTCTGGGAGTAGAATCAATGCATGAAAATCCGCGTAGCAACTTATAATATACACAAGGGTGTCTCCTCCGTGCGGGGCTTGCCCCGCGTGCATGCTTTAAAGCAGGCGATTGCCCTGTTTCATGCCGATGTTGTCTTTTTGCAAGAGGTGCAAGGCAAGCACGACCGCAACGCGGCCCGCTACGGCGCCGAGAAAAACGGCCACAAGCATTGGCCGGAAGCGTCGCAGCACGAGTTCTTTGCCGGCCCCGAGCACCATTCCGCCTACGGCATGAATGCCGTGTATGACCATGGCCACCATGGCAACGCCTTGCTGAGCAAGTTTCCCATCGCTTCGCAAACCAACCACGACGTGTCCGACCATGCCTACGAGCAACGCGGCATCCTGCATTGCGTGCTCAAGACGCCGCAGGCCGATGTGCATTGCTACGTCGTCCACCTGGGCCTGTTCGAGTCGGGGCGGGGCCGCCAGACGCAGGCGCTGATCGATGCCGTCATGGAATCGGCGCCGAATGGCGAGCCCGTCATCATTGCGGGCGATTTCAACGATTGGCGCAACACGCTCAGCGACAAGCTGCGCAATGCGCTTGGCGTGGTCGAGGTATTCGACCAGCGCGCGTCGAACTCGGCCCTGGGCGACCTGGTGCGCACCCTGGCGCGGCGCCAGACGAAAACGCCGATCCCCGTGCCGGCGCGTACCTTTCCCGCCGCCTTGCCGTGGTTCCGCCTGGACCGCATCTATGTGCGCGGTTTCCATGTGGAAGGCGCGCAAGTGATGCACGGCACCCTGTGGGCCAAATTGTCGGACCACGCGCCGATAGTTGCCGCTTTGAAACTCGCGTAGACTGCCGGCATGCGCACAGTCAATTTCATCGCCCACAACGACATCCAGCTGCTGTATTGCGGCACCGATTACTTCCCCGCGCTGATTGCCGCCATCGACGGCGCGCGCTCGGAAGTGTATTTTGAAACGTATATCTTTGCCGACGACGCCACGGGCGCCCTGGTGCTCGATGCGCTCAAGCGTGCGGCCGCGCGCGGCGTGCTGGTGTGCATGATCACGGACTGGTTCGGCACGGGCAACCGCCGGGTCAACGCCATGCATGCAGAGCTGGAAGCGGCTGGCGTGCACCACCGCATCTTCAATCCGTGGTTCCGGCGCGGCATCACGCGCACGCACCGCAAGATCTGCGTGGCCGATGGTGAAATCGCCTTGGTGGGCGGCATCAATATCAACGACGACATGTTTTGCGACTACGACCACAACATTAGCCTGGAAGCGCCGCGCTGGGATTTCGCCGTGCAGGTGAAGGGCCCGCTGGTGGACGCCATCCACGAGGAAGTGCAGGCGCAGTGGGCAAGATTGGGCAAGATGAACCTGGTGCGGCGTATCAAGCTGTACCGCAAGATGCGCGTCGTCAGCAAGGAGCTGGCGAAGAACCCCGTGGTGGCTGGCTTTGTCGTGCGCGATAACCTGCGCAACCGCCGCACCATCCAGCGCGCCTATCTGCAGGCGCTGGGCCAGGCGAGGAAAAGCGTGATGCTGGCCAACCCGTATTTCGCGCCCGGCCACAAGCTGCGCCGCGCCCTTGCCCAGGCGGCCCAGCGGGGCGTGGACGTGGTGCTGTTGATCGGCGTGGGCGAATTCCGCATGCAGGACGCCGTGGCGCACTCGTTTTATCCGAAGCTGCTGGCCGCCGGCGTGAAAATCGTCGAATACCGCAAGACGCAGCTGCACGCCAAGGTAGCCGTCGTTGACGATGACTGGGCGACGGTCGGCTCCAGCAATATCGATGCGCTGAGCCTGTTCCTGAACCAGGAAGCGAACGTGGTCATCAAGGACGTGGCGTTCGCGCAAAGCTTGCGCCAGCATATAGAGCAGGGCGTGGCCGACGGCATTGTGATTCACCAGGATGATTTCAAGCACATTGGCCGTTTCCGGCGCATCGGCTATGAAGCCGCGTTCCTCGTGTACCGGCTGGTGATGCGCATTTTTTCAGTAGGCAAGTACGCATGAACGAGATGACAACGGTAAGGCTGGACAAATGGCTGTGGGCGGCGCGCTTCTTCAAGACGCGCTCGCTGGCCAGCGAAGCCGTCGACACGGGGAAAGTCAAAGTGGGCGGCGAGCGCGTGAAACCGGCGCGCAGCCTGCGCGTGGGCGACGAGCTGGCCATCGACAATGGCGCGGAGACGTGGGAAGTGGCCGTGCTGGGCCTGTCCGACAAGCGCGGCGCGGCGCCTGTGGCGCGCCTGCTGTATGGCGAGACGCCGGCCAGCATCGCCCGCCGCGAGCAGCTGGCCGAGGAGCGCAAGCTGTTCCGCGAGCCGGGCACCACCATCAAGGGGCGGCCGACCAAGCGCGATCGCCGTCAATTGAGCAAGGCAGGCGACCTTTCCTGAGGCTCGCCTGATGTGGAGCGGCAAGGGCGCGCGACGCTTTTGCCCTCCTGAAATCGCTGTAAACACGCAGCCTGAAAATGCTGCGCTGCACCAATAGAACACCGGCTCTAAAGTTCCCGTTTGACTTTTACGTGGTAGTGGATAATAGTACGAGCGTTCGGATTTTTTCGAGGCGTGCTTTTTTTTTACCCTCGCTTCAGTCCGCCAAATCGGCAACATCACTTTTAGAACGGACCTCTTGAATACTTCAGTCAAATTCATGCGCAAGGGCGAACTGACCCGTGCAGCCATCCTCGACGTGGCGCTGGACCTGTCCAGCCGCGACGGCCTGGAAGGCCTGACCATTGGGTTGCTTGCGGACAAAATGAACATGAGCAAGTCGGGCGTGTTTGCCCACTTTGGCTCGCGCGAAGACTTGCAGATGGAAGTGCTGAAGCTTTACCACTATCGTTTCGAGCAAGAAGTCTTTTTTCCCAGCATGAAAGAACCACGCGGCATCCAGCGCCTGCAATCGATGTTTGCGCGCTGGGTCAAGCGGGTCAGCGTGGAAATCGCTTCCGGCTGCATCTATATCAGCGGCGCCGTCGAGTATGACGACCGTCCTGGTCCCATCCGCGAGGCCCTGGTGGCCATGGTACGGGCCTGGCAGGGCGCGCTGCTGCGCTGTGTCGAGCAATCGATCGCCACGGGCGACTTGAAAGCGGACACGGATGCCCAGCAGCTGGTGTACGAGATGTATGGCCTGATCCTGGCCCTGCATCACGATGCGCGCTTCCTGCGCGTGCCGGGCAGCATCGAACGGGCGCAAGCGGGCTTTGTCCGCCTGCTGGCGTCATACCAGAATTCCGTCACAAGCAAATAAGCCGTCAGGCAGTATCCGCAACAACGCACACGCACTTACAAGTACAACACTTTAGCTAATCGCCTTCAGGAGAAAATTATGGGTCAATACGTCGCGCCAATCCGGGATATGCAATTCGTCCTGCATGAGTTCCTGCAAGTGGAAGAAGAACTGAAGCAAATGCCGTCGTACGCCGACGTCGACGCCGACATCATCAACCAGGTACTGGAAGAGGGCGGCAAATTCACCTCCGAAGTATTGTTCCCGCTGAACCACTCCGGCGACCGCGAAGGCTGCCACCACGACCCCGTCACGAAAAGCGTGACCACGCCGAAAGGCTTCAAGGAAGCCTACAAGCAGTATGTCGAAGGCGGTTGGGCGGCCCTGGCGTGCGATCCGGAATACGGCGGCCAGGGCTTGCCTGTCGTGCTGAACAATTCGTTCTATGAAATGCTGAACTCGTCGAACCAGGCCTGGTCCATGTACCCGGGCCTGTCGCACGGCGCCTACGAGTGCCTGAAGGAACACGGCACCGACCACCAGAAGGAAGTGTATCTGCCGAAGCTGGTGTCGGGCGAATGGACGGGCACCATGTGCCTGACCGAACCGCACTGCGGCACCGACCTGGGCCTGCTGCGCTCGAAAGCGCTGCCTGAGGCGGACGGTTCCTGGACCATCACCGGCAACAAGATCTTCATCTCGGCCGGCGAGCACGACATGGCGGAAAACATCCTGCACCTGGTGCTGGCCCGCGTGCCGGACGCGCCGGAAGGCTCGAAAGGCATTTCGCTGTTCCTGGTGCCGAAATTCCTGCCGAACGCGGATGGAACTGTCGGCGAGCGCAATCCGATCACCTGCGGCGCCATTGAAGAAAAAATGGGCATCCACGGCAATTCGACCTGCCAGATGAACCTGGACGGCGCGAAAGGCTGGATCATCGGCCAGCCGAACAAGGGCCTGAACGCCATGTTCGTCTTCATGAACGCGGCCCGCCTGGGCGTGGGCATGCAGTCGCTGGGCCTGACGGAAATCGCTTACCAGAACGCGCTGATCTACGCCAAGGACCGCACGCAAATGCGTTCGCTGTCCGGCATCAAGAACCCGGAACTGCCGGCCGACCGCATCATCGTGCACCCTGACGTGCGCCGCATGCTGCTGACGGGTAAAGCCTACGCCGAAGGCGCGCGTGCTTTCACCTCCTATGTGGCGCTGCAGATCGACCGCGAACTGCACCACCCAGACGCCGACGTGCGCAAGGAAGCGGCCGATGAAGTGGCGCTGCTGACGCCTGTCATCAAGGCCTTCATCACCGACAACGCCTGGATCGCCACCTCGGACGCGATGCAAGTGTTCGGCGGCCACGGCTACATCTCGGAATGGGGCATGGAGCAGTATGTGCGCGACGCGCGCATCAACATGATCTACGAAGGCACGAACACGATCCAGTCGCTGGACCTGTTGGGCCGCAAGATCCTGGGCGACAACGGCGCCAAGCTGCGCAAGTTCGGTGAAAAGATCAAGGCTTTCGTCGAAGACAACGGTACCGATGAAGCGATGAGCGAATTCGTCACCCCACTGGGCGACCTGGGCGACAAAGTCACCAAGCTGACCATGGAAATCGGCATGAAGGCATTCCAGAATCCGGACGAAGTGGGCGCGGCATGCGTGCCTTACCTGCGCGTCGTCGGCCACATGATCTACAGCTATCTGTTCGCGCAGATGGCCAAGATCGCCCTCGAAAAAGAATCCAGCGGCGACAAGTTCTACACCGCCAAACTGGCTACCGCACGTTTCTACTTCGCCCGCTTGCAGCCTGAAACGGCAACCCTGATCCGTCAGGCGCGTTCCGGTTCGGCCAACCTGATGGCACTCGACGCAGACCTGTTCTAAGACTTGAGGAAAATATGACCAATTTCATCGTTAAAAAAGTAGCCGTCCTCGGCGCCGGCGTGATGGGCGCGCAGATCGCCGCCCATTGCATCAACGCGAAAGTGCCGGTCGTGCTGTTCGACCTGCCGGCCAAGGAAGGCCCGAAGAATGGCATCGTGCTGCGCGCCATCGAGAACCTGAAAAAGCTGTCGCCTGCGCCGCTGGGCAACAAGGATGACGCCGCGCTGATCCAGGTGGCCAACTACGAAGACAACCTGGACCTGCTGGCCGGTTGCGACCTGATCATCGAAGCCATCGCCGAGCGCATGGACTGGAAACACGACCTGTACCAAAAGGTGGCCCCGCACATCGGCCCGAACGCGATCTTCGCCTCGAACACCTCGGGCCTGTCGATCACCAAGCTGGCCGAAGGCTTCGACGCCGACCTGAAATCGCGCTACTGCGGCGTGCACTTCTTCAACCCGCCGCGCTATATGCACCTGGTCGAGATCATCCCGACCGAGTTCACCAAGCCGCAGATCGCCGATCAGCTGGAAGGCTTCCTGACCACCACCCTGGGCAAGGGCGTGGTCCGCGCCAAGGACACGCCGAACTTCATCGCCAACCGCGTTGGCGTATTCGGCATCCTGGCCATCGTGCATGAAGCCGAAAAATTCGGCCTGTCCGTGGACGTCGTCGATGATTTGACGGGCGCCAAGCTGGGCCGCGCCAAGTCGGGCACCTTCCGCACGGCGGACGTGGTCGGCCTGGACACCATGGGCCATGTGATCAAGACCATGCAGGACTACCTGCCGAACGATCCGTTCGCTGCCGTCTACAAGACGCCGGCCGTCCTGGCACAGCTGGTGGAAAAAGGCGCGCTGGGCCAGAAGAGCGGCGCAGGCTTCTACAAGAAGGTCGGCAAGGAAATCCAGCGCCTGGACTTCGCCACCGGTGAATACGTGGCCGGCGGCGCCAAGGCTGCCGACATCATCGCCCGCATCCTGAAGGAAAAGGATCCGGTCAAGAAGATGAAGGCGCTGCGCGAATCGACGAACCCGCAAGGCCAGTTCCTGTGGGCGATCTTCCGCGACGCTTTCCACTACATCGCCATCCACCTCGACACCGTGGCCGACAATGCGCGCGACATCGACTTCGCCATGCGCTGGGGCTTCGGCTGGAACGTGGGTCCGTTTGAAACGTGGCAGGCATCGAACTGGCTGCAAGTGGCCAACTGGGTCAAGGAAGACATCGACGCCGGCCACGCGCTGTGCAATGCACCGCTACCGGCATGGGTCTTCGAAGGCCCGGTCGCTGAAAAAGGCGGCGTGCATACGCCGGAAGGTTCGTATTCGGCCGTGTCGAACAGCTTCGTGCCACGTTCGACCCTGTCCGTGTACGACCGCCAGCCATTCCGCGCGCCAGTCCTGGGCAGCGGCGCCATCGACGGCAAGACCGCCGGCACCACCGTCTTCGAAGACGAATCCGTGCGCGTCTGGCATACGGGTGACGATGTGCTGATCATCTCGTTCAAGACCAAGATGCACGTGATTGGCGAAGGCGTGATTAACGGACTCAAGCTCGCGCTGGCTGAAGCCGAGAAGAACTTCAAGGGCCTGGTGATCTGGCACGCCGACGCAGCCGAAGGCGGCGCCTTCTCGGCCGGCGCCGACCTGCAATCGGCCCTGCCGGCGTTCATGCAAGGCGGCGTGAAAGCCGTCGATCCGATCATCGCCGAACTGCAGAACACCTTCATGTCGCTGAAATACGCGAATGTGCCGGTGATCGCCGCGGTCGCTGGCCTGGCACTGGGCGGCGGTTGCGAGCTGGCCTTGCACGCATCGAAGCGCGTGGCCTCGATCGAGTCGTACATCGGTCTGGTGGAAGTGGGCGTGGGCCTGATTCCAGCCGGCGGCGGCTTGAAGGAAGCGGCGCAGCGCGCCTACAAGGAAGCCAAGGGCAACGATATCCTGCAATTCCTGAAAACGGGCTTCACCAATGCAGCCACCGCCAACGTGTCGAAATCGGCGCTGGAAGCGAAGAAAATGGGCTACCTGAAGGAAGACGACGTGATCGTGTTCAACGCCTACGAGCTGCTGCACGTGGCCAAGGTCGAAGCGCGCGCCATGTTCGACGCGGGCTTCCGTCCGCAACTGCCGTCGCTGATCCAGGTGACGGGCCGTTACGGCTGGGGCACCATCAAGGCGCAGCTGGTCAACATGCGCGACGGCGGCTTCATTTCGGCGCACGA
The DNA here is from genome assembly GCF_030587265.1 of Janthinobacterium sp. SUN137. Classification (NCBI taxonomy): domain Bacteria; kingdom Pseudomonadati; phylum Pseudomonadota; class Betaproteobacteria; order Burkholderiales; family Oxalobacteraceae; genus Janthinobacterium; species Janthinobacterium sp. SUN137. Next base: position 625,125 of record NZ_JAPWHZ010000004.1, read on the forward strand.
TTTCAAGCTGGGCGAGATGATCGCCGAGATCGTATCGGGCGGCGACGTGGACCAGGGCAGCTTCGTCAGCGAACAGTGGCTGCTGGATATGGAACGCAAGGCATTCCTGGAGCTGTTGAACCATCCGAAAACCCAGGAACGGATCATGGGCATGATGCAGACCGGTAAACCGGTACGCAACTAAGCACAGCGTCGATGACGATCCTGTCCCTCGTTTTTAAAGTATTACTGCGCGTGAGGCCAAGCATGGTGTATGACCGTATCAAACAACAGATGATGGACACCTTGCCCTTCGTGCGGCTGCTGGGGATCAGCATCGACGACATCGGCGCCGGCACCTCGAAGGTGTCGCTGCCGGAAGATCCAAAACTGAATAATCACCTGGGCACGCAGCATGCGGGCGCCTTGTTTACCCTGGCCGAAACGGCTTCCGGCGCGGCCATGGCGGGCGGCTTCGCCGAGCTGATACTGGGCTTGCGCCCGGTGGCCAAGGAGTCGCGCATCCAGTACCAGAAGGTGGCCCGGGGCGCGACGCGCGCCGAAGGCCGGGTACCGGGCGACCTGGCTGCCTTGAAGGCGCAGCTGGCGCAGGATGGCAAGGTGGCGTTTCCCGTGGAAGTCGATATTTTCGACTCCGAAGGCACGCTGGCGGCACAGGTGACGGTGGACTGGTATTTGTCGCAGAAGCGATAAGCCTCTACCCCGGACATTCGACAGAACACGAACCTCGTTCAACATCTTTGAAAGAACAAAATGAGCAAACAACTTCAAGACGCGTACATCGTCTCTGCAACCCGGACCCCGATCGGCAAGGCGCCGCGCGGCATGTTCAGAAACACCCGCCCGGACGACCTGCTGGTGCGCGTGCTGCAATCGGCCCTGGCGCAAGCGCCTGGCCTGGACCCGGCGTTGATCACCGACGCCATCATCGGCTGCTCGTTCCCGGAAGCGGAGCAGGGCTTCAATATCGCGCGTAACTCGGTGCTGCTGGCCGGCTTGCCGAAAACCGTGGGCGGTGTCACCGTCAACCGCTACTGCGCTTCGGGCATCACGGCCATCGCCATGGCGGCCGACCGCATCCGCGTGGGCGAAGCCGACGTGATGATCGCCGGCGGCATCGAATCGATGTCGATGGTGCCGATGATGGGCCACCACCCGTCGATGAACCTCGACATGTTCAGCGACGAGAACATCGGCATGGCTTACGGCATGGGCCTGACGGCCGAAAAAGTGGCGCAGCAATGGAAAGTGTCGCGCGAACAGCAGGACGCGTTCTCCGTCGAATCGCACCGCCGCGCCATCGCCGCGCAGCAAGCCGGTTTCTTCAAGGCGGAAACGACGCCCGTGGAAATCATCACGCGCACGCCGAACCTGGCTACCGGCCAGGTGGATGTGACGCGCCGCACGGTCGACACCGACGAAGGCGCGCGCGCCGATTCGTCGATGGAGTCGCTGGCAAAACTGAAACCGGTCTTCGCGGCCAAGGGTTCCGTCACGGCCGCCAACAGCTCGCAGATGTCCGACGGCGCCGGCGCGCTGCTGATCGTCAGCGAAAAAATCCTGCGCGAGCACAACCTGACCCCGCTGGCGAAATTCTCGTCGTTCGCCGTGCGCGGCGTGCCGCCGGAAATCATGGGCATCGGTCCGAAATTCGCCATTCCTGCAGCATGTGCCGCCGCCGGCATCACGCAAGACCAGCTGGACTGGATCGAGCTGAACGAAGCGTTTGCCGCACAGGCGCTGGCCGTCATCGGCGACCTGGGTTTGGACCCATCGAAGGTCAACCCGATGGGCGGCGCGATCGCCCTGGGCCACCCGCTGGGCGCCACCGGCGCCATCCGCGCAGCCACCGTGATCCACGCGCTGCAGCGTACCAAGCAGAAGTACGGCATGGTCACGATGTGTGTGGGTGCCGGCATGGGCGCAGCAGGTATCTTTGAACGCGTCTAAGTTCGACGGGCTAAAGCAATAAAACAGGGCGCTGCGGGATTACCCCGGCGCCCTTTATCTTTTTGGAGACGACATGGATATTTTGTGCAGCAAGAGCGAGGGCATTCTGACCCTGGAATTCAATCGCCTGGAACGCAAGAATGCGATCACGGGCGCCATGTACCAGACCCTGGCCGATGCGCTGGTGGCGGCGGAGACGGACGACGACGTGCGCGCCATCCTGATCTGCGGCAAGCGCGAGATTTTCACGGCCGGTAACGACCTCGATGACTTCATGAAGACGGCGCGCCCGAAGGATGGCTCGCTCGACCATGACCGCCCCGTCTTCCAGTTCATGCGCGCCCTGTACGGCAGCAGCAAGCCCGTGGTGGCGGCCGTTTCCGGCCCGGCCATCGGCATCGGCACCACCTTGCTGATGCACTGCGACCTGGTCTACGCGGCCGACAATGCCAGCTTCTCGATGCCGTTCACGCAGCTGGGCCTGTGCCCGGAATTCGGTTCCAGCCTGCTGCTCACGCAACTGGCCGGCTACCCGCGCGCGGCGGAAAAGCTGATGCTGGGCGAGTCGTTCCCGGCCAGTGAAGCGCTGGAAATGGGCCTGGTGTCGAAAGTCGTGCCCTTGTACGAGCTGATGACCTTCGCGCAAGGCCAGGCCGCCAAGCTGGTGGCTCTGCCAGCCGCCTCCATTCGCGCCACCAAGCGCCTGATGAAGCAAAGCCGCATGGAGCCGATGAAGGCCGCCATCGCCGACGAAAACAAACTGTTCAGCGCCATGCTGGGCGGCGCCGAGGCGAAGGAAGCGTTTACGGCCTTTTTCCAGAAGCGCAAGCCGGATTTCAAGCAGTTCAATTAAGCGCTTGTTTCAACACTGGCCTGCATGCCGGCCAGGATCAGGGCGACCGAGGCGTGCCAGCCGGTCTCGCTGGCGGGCCGGCCCGCCAGCGCATAGCCGTGCAGGAAATCGACGAGCGCATCGCGCCCGCGCAAGCGGGTTTTCTTGTCCAGCGCGAGACCCTCGACGGCCAGCTCGAACAGCACCGTGAAGCGTTCGGCAACGTCGGCTTGCTCCACCAGTCCGCGCGCCATCAGGCGCACGAAATACGGCGTGGCGCTGACCAGTTCCAGGTACAGCGCGCACAGCGCCAGCACACGCCGTGGCGCTGCCTGGCGCCGCGTAAACGGCGGCTGGCGCGGGTCGAGCGCGGCAAAACGTTGCGCCATCAAGGCCAGCAACAATTCCTCTTTTCCCGCGTAGTAGTGATACAGGGCCATGGCGTCGACGCCCAGGCTCTGTGCCAGCGCGCGCATGGAAAACGCCTCGCCTTTTTCTTCCAGCAGGGCCAGGGCCGCGTGCAGGATGCTGGCGTTGTCCAGTGCGGGCAGGGCGCGGCGCGGACGACCCGCTCGGCGCACAGGAGATTCCATGGCTTGAAGTTTTAGGGTTTTCATGGGCATAATTCTACACCGTAGAATTAAATCAAGGAACACTCATGCAAAAACCTTTCGTCAGCGTTTTTCTCGGCATCAGCCTCGATGGCTGCATCGCCGGGGAAAACGGCGACCTGTCCTGGCTGGCCGAGTTGGCCCCCGACTCGCCCGACGCCACCGGCTATACGCAATTGATGGAGCAGGTCGATACCCTGCTGATCGGGCGCACCACGTATGACGCCGTGCTGGGCTTCGAGCCGTGGCCGTATGCGGGCAAGCGCGTGGTGGTCTTGAGCCACCGCGACTTCGCGCCGCGCCATGGCGAGCAGCGCCGCGAAGGCAGCGTGCGGGAAGTGCTGAAGGGACTGGCAGCGGAAGGCTGCCGCCACGTGTACCTCGATGGCGGCGCCGTCATCCGCGCCGGCTTGCGCGAGGGTGTCGTCGACAGCGTCGCCTTGTCCGTGCTGCCCGTGGTGCTGGGCCGGGGCGTGCGCCTGTTCGAGGATGGCTTGCCGCGCAGCGACTGGCGGCTGGACGGCACGCGCCAGCTGCCCAGCGGCGTGGTGCAGCTGCGCTATGGAAAACGTTAAGCGGCGCTGGCCAGGTCGACGATGAAGCCTGTGTCAAAACGTTCGTTCTCGGGCGTGCCGTCCGGCCGTTTGTAGCCGCAGGGGTTGCACACCACGCGGCAGTCCTGGACGCGGTAGTCGAGCGAGGCATGCATGTGGCCATGCACCCACAGGTCCGCTTGCGCCACCAGCGCGTCCAGCTGCGAGGCGAAGGCGGGCGAACCGAGGTTGTCTGCATACTGCGCTTCCACCGACAGCATCGATGGCGCCATGTGCGTGATGACGACCGTCTTGCCATCGAACGGTTGCGCCAGCTGCCTCTCCAGCCAGGCGCGGTGCTGCGCGTGCAGCTGCGCCGTGTCGCTGGCGCACAGCAGGCGGGGCGTGTCGCCGCCCGTGCTGATGCGCTTGTAATCGGGCATGTAGGCTTGCGCCGCGTTCAGCGCTTCTTCCCGGCGCTGCGCGCCGAACAGCAGGAAATCCGTCCATAGCGTGACGCCGAGGAAGCGCACGCCGTTCAGTGCCACGGCGTCGCCGTCGAGCAGACGGATGTTGGCGCCGTGCGCATTCGCGCTGGCGCAGGCGTCGCGCACGGCGTCCTGCATGCGTTCGAGCTGGTGGCCGTAGCCTTCGTGGTTGCCGTGCACGTACAGCACGGGCAGGGCGCCGAAGGTGCGCGCGGCCCAGGCGATGGCATTGCTGCCCGTGTCGATGTCGCCGGCCAGGATCACCACGTCGGGGCGGCAGGCGGCAAGGTCGATGGCGGGCGTGTTTTCGCCCCAGACTTCCAGGTGCAGGTCGGACAGGATCAGCAAACGCATGGCAGTGGGCGCGGCAAGGCGCACGGCAGTCGATGGGCCTCTATCGTAGCGCAAGTCGCCACGCCCGTCTGCTTGACCGCGCGAGGGTAGCGACGTTACCCTGTGGCATTGATTCATACTGCCTATCTTCCTGGAGCCGCATGCCGCCTTTCTTCCTTCCCAAGACCTTGCTCAGTATCGCGCTGGCCGCCATGGCGCTGCCGTTGACGGCGCATGCCGCCACGCCCGCCGTCGATCCCCTGACGCAGCCGATCGCCTCGCCGTATGCGGCGCAGTGGAACCGTCCGCAGCAGCCGGCGCGCATCCACGGCGACACGTATTACGTGGGCGTGGGCGGCTTGAGCGTGGTGCTGATCGACACGCGCGAAGGCTTGATCCTCATCGATGGCGCATTGCCGCAATCGGTGGCCGCCATCAAGGAACATATCCTCGAGCTGGGCTTTCGCCTGCAAGACATCAAGTTCATCCTGAGTACGGAAGCGCATTTCGATCATTCGGGCGGCATCGCCGCCTTGGCCCGCGACAGCGGCGCGCAAGTGATCGCCAGCCCGCTGGGAGCGGAGGCGCTGCGCGCGGGCTCGGTGCTCGCCATGGACCCGCAAGCGGGCGAAATCGATCCCATGCCGGCCGTGGAAAACGTGCGCGAGATCGCCGATGGCGAAACCCTGCAACTGGGCGACGTGACCATCACGGCGCGCCATACGCCTGGCCATACGCCAGGCAGCACCAGCTGGACCTGGGTGTCGTGCGAGGATGCGGAGCGTCAGGAATGCCTGAACGTGGTGTTTGGCGCGAGCCTCACGCCGGTGGCGGCCGACGACTTTCACTACTTGGGCGATGAACGCCATGCGGACCTGACGCCGGCCTTCCGCCGCGTCATGCAGGACTTCGCCAAACTGCCGTGCGACATCCTGATCTCGGCCCACCCGGACCACTCGGACGGCGACCGCAAGCTCACGCAACTGCTGGAAGGCGTCACGCCGAATCCCTTCATCGATGCGCAGGCGTGCAGCAACTACGCTGCCAAAAATGAAGCGAAGCTCGACGCCCGCATCGCCAAGGAACAAGCCATGGCCGGCGAGGCTGCGACAAAATAACAACGTTGGCGCATGCACCATGAAAATCGGTTGACGCACTGCAGCATACGGCGCAGAATCAGCGTCCGCAGTGCAGATTAACCAGATAAAGGAAAGGAAACCCATGTTCGAGCAGGCTGGCAGCAAATTGTACGACCACTAGCCCCGCGCATGACGCTCGGGGCCATCGGCAGCATTGCCGACCCCGAGCCGGTGTCCTTCAAACCCCGGTGAGGAAACTCGCCGGGTTTTTTTGTTTTGGACGACCGGATTGAAAGGAAATACCATGAAAATCAAAGTGAAAGCCACGCCCAAGCCGCGCAATCCGCTGGTGGCTGCCGCCAGGCTGCGCGGCGGCGCCGGCGCGCACCAGTCGGTAGCGTCGCCGCGCGCGGCGCGCCGGGCCGGCAAGCACCGCCTGCAGCAATGGCTGGCGGGCCGCCTCAAAGCTGACGATTAGCGGGCCGGCAGCTCGACGATGTAGTTCGGATCAAAAGCAGGATTTTGCGGCGTGCCGCTGCGCGTCCGGTAACCGCAGGGATTCGAGACGACGCGGCAGCGGCCGATGCGGTAATCGCGCGAAGCGTGGATGTGGCCATGCACCCACAGGTCCGCCTGCGCGGCCAGTTCGTCCAGGCGCGAGGCATAGGCGGGCGAACAGCCTTCGCTGCCGTAGGCATCGTCGACCGAGAGCAGCGACGGCGCCATGTGGCTGATGACCACCGTGCGGCCGTCGAACGGTTGCGCCAGTTCGCGCGCCAGCCATGCTTTTTGCTGCGCGTGGAACATGGCCGTGTCGGCTGCGCGCAGCTTGCGAAAGCCCATGTTGGCCAGGCGGATGCGCTTGTAGTCGTTCATGACGGCTTCCGCGTCGCGCATGGCCGCCTGGCGCGTGTCGTCGCCCAGCAGGCGGAAATCCGTCCACAGGGTGGCTCCCAGGAAGCGCACGGCGTTGCCTGCCGGGTCGGTGATGACGTGCGTGCCGCAGTCGAGGAAGTGCACGTTGTCCGTGGCGGCGCAGGCGCTGCGCAGCTCCTGGCGCACCTTGTCGAGGTGGTGGCCATAGCCTTCGTGGTTGCCATGCACGTACAGCACCGGCAGCCCCGCAAACGCGGTGGCGGCCCAGGCGACGGCGCGGGCGCCCGTGTCGATGTCGCCGGCCAGGATGACGGTATCGGGGCAGCTGAGCGCAAGGTCGCCTTGCGGCGCTTCGTCGCGCCACAGCTCATGGTGCAGGTCCGACAGGATCAATAAACGCATGCGGCATCCAGGCGATGGGAGGGTACGCCATCGTACCTGAAAACCCTCACTCTTCCTCCAGCGCGGCGAAGCCGTGCGCCAGGTAGTCGAGCAGCGCGCGCACGGCCGGCAGCAGGCCGCGCCGCGACGGGAACACGGCGTGGATGATTTCGCGCTGCGGCCGCCACTGCTCCATCAGCGGCAGCAAACTGCCATCGGCCACCTGCTCGGTGATCATCATGGTCGGCAGCTGCACCACGCCGACGCCGGCCACGGCCGCGTCGCGCAGGGTCAGCATGTCGCCCGTGACGAAGCGCGGCACGTGGCGCAGCTGGGCGCGTGCACCGTCCGGGCCATGCAAATCCCACTGGTAGTGCTGTTGCGGCACGCCCAGGGCCAGGCTGGGCCAGTCGGCCAGGTCGGCTGGTGCCTGCGGCGCGGGCGCGCCGGCGAACAGCAGCGGGCTGCCCACCATGCACTGGCTGCGTTCGGCCAGCACGCGCAGCACCAGGTCGCTGTCGGGCAGCGGCGGCGGGCGCACGCGGATGGCCACGTCGATGCCTTCGGCCACCAGGTCGACGCGGCGGTTGCTCGCTTCGAGCAGCAGGGTCACCTGCGGATGCGCGCGCATGAAACCGGCCAGCATGGGACCCACCAGCGTATGCAGCAGGGCGATGGGGCAGGACAGGCGCACCGTGCCGCGCGGCGCGGCCCGCGTCAGCTCGATGGCTTCCTGCGCCGCCTCCGCTTCCACCAGCATGGCCTTGCAATGCTCGTAGAACGTCTGGCCCACGTCGGTGACGGAAAAATGCCGCGTCGTGCGCTGCAGCAGGCGCGCGCCGAGGCGCTCTTCGAGCAGGGCGATGCGCCGGCTCAGCTTGGATTTCGGCATGCCCAGTGCGCGCCCGGCCGGCGCGAAACCGCCATGGTCGACCACCTGCACAAAGTAATACAAGTCATTCAGATCCTGCATGCCGCCTCCTTGATCGTTCTATTTTTGGAACGCTGATGGCATATTTTACCGTCTACCGCCTTCATCGTTGCAAGCGTATTCTGTCTTCATCGTAATGCAAACCCCAACAGGAGATCGAGATGAACACAGTCACAGGTATCTACAGCGCACCCCGCCAGCACTGGGTCGGCGACGGTTTTCCCGTGCGCTCGATGTTTTCGTATAACGGCCATGGCAAGCAGCTGAGCCCATTCCTGCTGCTCGACTATGCCGGCCCCGCCGAGTTTGCGCCCGGCACCCGTCCGCCCGGCGTCGGCTCGCACCCGCACCGCGGCTTTGAAACGGTGACCATCGTCTACAAGGGCGAAGTGGCGCACCGCGATTCGACTGGCCAGGGCGGCGTGATCGGCCCCGGCGACGTGCAATGGATGACGGCCGGCGCCGGCATCCTGCATGAAGAATTTCACTCGCCTGCCTTCACGCAGTCGGGCGGCACCCTGGAAATGGTGCAGCTGTGGGTGAACCTGCCGGCCAAAAACAAGATGACGGCACCCGGCTACCAGGCCATCACCAGCGGCACGATTCCCACCGTGGCGCTGCCGGACGATGCCGGTTCCGTGCGCGTGATCGCCGGCGACTTCGACGGCCAGCATGGCCCGGCCCGCACGTTCTCGCCGATGCAGGTGTGGGACATGCGCCTGGCCCAGGGCAAGCTGACGCAGCTGCCCGTGCCCCGAGGCTGGAGCACGGCGCTGATCGTCCTGCATGGCACGGTGCTGGTCAACGGCGAGAGCGTGGTGCGCGAAGCGCAGATGGCGCTGTTCGAGCGCGATGGCGACAGCATCACCATCGAAGCGAACAACGACGCCGTGGTGCTGCTGCTGAGCGGCGAGCCGATTGACGAGCCCATCGTCGGCCATGGCCCCTTCGTCATGAACAGCGAAGCGGAAATCGCGCAGGCGTTCGAGGATTTCAACAGCGGCCGCTTTGCCCGCATCGAGAAGTAGTGTGTGCAGTACCCATGCCGCATCCCGCGGCATGGTTTTTTGAGGAGACCACCATGAGCACCCCCGCCAACTTTCAAGGTTTGCCGCCGATGATCGATCCCGACGACGCCGTCATGCTGCTGATCGACCACCAGAGCGGCTTGTTCCAGCTGGTGCGCGACATCGAGCAGCACGTGCTGCGCGGCCATGTCACGGCGCTGGCCAAGCTGTCGCGTCTGGCCAACATGCCGACGTTTACCACCGCTTCCGTGCCCGACGGCCCGAACGGCCCCCTGATCCCGGAAATCCACCATTTCAACCCGGAAGCGGTCTATATCCCGCGCACGGGCCAGATCAATGCCTGGGACAATCCGGCCTGGGTCGAAGCCATCGAAAAGACGGGCCGCAAGACCCTGCTGATCGCCGGCACGCTCACCAGCGTGTGCATGGCTTTTCCCACCATCAGCGCGCTGGCGGCCGGCTACAAGGTGTTTGCCATCATCGACGCCTCGGGCAACTGGTCGAAGATGGCCACCGACATCACCATGGCGCGCGTGACGCAGGCAGGCGCCGTGCCGATCGACACGTATGCCGTGCTGGCTGAAGTGATGAGCACCTGGAACCGCGCCGACGCGATGGCGTTTGCCGCCATCATGACGGACCACATCGTGCCGCCGTACCGCGCCCTGATCGAAAGCTACGACAAGGCGCAGGGCGTGCAAAAGAACGGCCGCGAAACGAAGCTGGAAATCCTCGAAGCGGCCAGCAAGGGCTGACCGCCGCTACGGCGCTTCGTAGCTGCTGCGTATCGCCGCCAGCACGCCGCGTTGTTCCAGGCGCGTGATGGCGGCGTTCAGGCGCGCGAGGTCGTCGGCGCTGGTCGTGCGCGCATTGAGCATCAGGTGCACGGGGGCGCGCAGGACGAGGAAGGGCAGGGTGTTCAAGGCTACGCCCTGCAGGCGCGCTTCGTGGCGCACGGCCAGCACGTCGCCCAGCAGCAGGTCGGCGCGGCCCGCATCGAGCATGCGCACGCCTTGCTGGAAGCTGCCGAACGCATTCAGGCGGCCAGCCTTTTCCAGCGCCGGCCGGGCCGCCGCGTACTGCGCGCCATACCAGCCCACCTTGGGCGCCAGCAAGGTCGAGTTGCCGCGCATGAGCTGCGCGAAGCTGGCGATCTGGCGGTGGCCGGCGGGCGCGCCGGATTTGCTGAAGAGGCCCACGGCTTCGTCGCGATACGAGAGGGAAAAGCGGGCATAGGACTGGCGCTCCGGCGTCTCGGACGCGGCCAGCATCAGGTCCAGCCCCCCTTTCTGGAACAGCAGCTGGCGCCGCGCGGTGGGCAATTCCGGCAAGGTGACGAGGGTGCACCGGGCTTCCTTGAAAATGGCTTGCAGCAACTCCAGGTCCAGGCCCGTAAAGCGGCCCCGGGCATCGCGGTAGATATACGGCGGCCACTGTTCCAGCGCCATCGTCATGCGGCAAGCCACGGCGGGCAGGGCAGTTATGCCGAGCATTGCCGCAAACAGGAGATGGCGCATGCGCATATGGAGGTTTCCAGGAGTTTCAACTTGATATTCAATTTGCCAGAATGGCCGCGGAAGTCAAGGGCTGAGGCTGCGGAAGGCGGGCTTGGTTCGCATTTCTTCGATGTTTGCGCGTTTTTTGCCGCTTTTCCCCATGGAAATCGCCTCCGGCGCGGTGAACACCGTGCAGTGTAATCGGCTATAGTGGCGCGGTGCCACCACTGCCCCGCAAAGGAAGACCGCTTGACTGCCCCGCTCGAGATCGCCGCCAATGTACTGATGACTGCCTCCATCATCCTGGCCGGACGCAATAATATTCATTCCTGGTGGATCGGCATGGTCGGCTGCGTGCTGTTTGCCGTGCTGTTTTTCCAGGTCAACCTGTATGCCGACGTGATGCTGCAACTGTTTTTCATCGTCACCTGCGTCATCGGCTGGCTGCAATGGCGGCGTGGCGCCGGCGGCAAGCCGTTGCCGATCACGCGCACGGGCTGGCGCAGCCTGGCGTGGGTGGTGCCGGCCGGCATCGCCTCCGTGGTGATCTACGGCATGCTGCTGCACCGCTTTACGAATGCCTACGCGCCGTTCATCGATTCGGCAGTGTTGGTATTTAGCATCATCGCGCAATTCCTGCTGATGAGCCGGCGCATTGAAACCTGGGCTTTCTGGCTGCTGGTCAACACCGTGGCCGTGCCGCTGTACTACAGCCGCGGCCTGCACCTGACGGCTGTGCTGTATGCGGCTTACTGGGTCAATGCCGTGATTTCCTGGTATTGGTGGAGCGTGCAGGCGCGCCGTGCGGCGCTGGCGCCAGTGGCGCATGCCGATGCTTGAATGTTGTCAAACGACAAGTCCTTAGATTCAAATCGTATATACAATCAATTTTTAATTCGTTCACGCGATAAAGACACCGGGATATAGTGGCCTTTCCCCGCTTACCGGTGTCTTTTATGTTGCGTTCTACCCCTTCTGCCAGTTTTTACGCTATTCGTCATCAGCTGACCATGCAATGCATGGCGCAGTGGATGCCGATGCGTGCCCGTCCACGCATCCCCTAAGTCACTCCATCCATTTCGTTGTCGTTTGCCCGCTGGCCCACCCGGTCCGCGTGCCCCTGCTCGGCCTTTTTTATCGGAAAAAGGCTGCAATCCCAATAAGAGGAAACCATGTTCAAACCACTCGCCATCAGTCTTGCCATCGCCGCTGCCTTTCCCGCTGTCACCACTCTTGCCCATGCCGAAGACGACATGCTGCGCGTGAATGTCACCGGATCGAATATCCGCGTCAGCGAAAAGGAGGGCGCCAGCGCCGTGCAGGTCATCACGGCCAAGGAATTGAAAGCCGGCGGCAAGACCAGCGTGTCGGACGTGCTGCGCGCCATCTCCGCCAACAGCGGCAACAGCTACAACGAACAATATACGGGCAGTTTCTCGGCCGGCACCTCGGGCCTGTCGCTGCGCGGCATCGGCCAGCAAAACACCCTGATCCTCGTGAATGGCCGCCGCGTGGCCAGCTATGCCACGGCGCAGGATTTGCAGCAGACCTTCGTCGACCTGAACAGCTTGCCGATGGCGGCCGTGCAGCGCATCGAAGTGCTCAAGGATGGCGCCTCGTCCGTGTACGGCTCCGACGCCGTGGCCGGCGTGGTCAACATCATCCTGTACAAGGAATTCACGGGCACGGACATCACGGCGCAATGGGGCGGCTCGACACAAGGCACGGGCCAGCATGAAAAGAGCGCGGCGCTGCAAACGGGTTTCGGCAAGCTCGAGGAAGATGGCTACAGCGTGGTCTTCTCCGTCGACGCGCAGCAGCGCGACAAGCTGCAGCAAAGCGACGTGGCATGGCTGCGCGATGCCGATTACCGCAAGCAGCAGCGCGGCAGCCTGGGCTGGGCTGTCACGAATTACGCGGGCAACGATCCCACGCAGACCCTGGGCGGCGTGCGCGGCCCGCTGCAACTGGTGTCGTACAACGATATCAATCCCGATCGCAGCGGCCAGGTGCTGGCCTACAATCCGGCGCCGTATAAAACGCTGATTCCGGGCATCCAGCGCATCCACTCCTCGCTGCGCGGCACCCTCAAGCTGAACGCGGACACGGAAGCCTATGTGGACTTGCTGCACAGTTATTCGCGCGCCGACCAGACCTTCAGCGCGCCGTTGAGCGTGAATAACGCCACGCGCGTGTGGAACAACAGCACCAAGCTGCTCGACACCATCCCCGTGGTGCTGCCCGTGGGGCACCCGAACAATCCGGGCACGACGCCCTTGCCCTTCACGGCCACCCTGTTCGACCTGGGGCCGCGCCTGAAGCAGGACCGCGTCACCTTCTACCGCGCGCTGGCCGGCGCCAAGGGCACTTGGGCGGGCTGGGACTGGGATACGGCCGTGGCCCATTCCAGCAGCAAGCTGGAGGAAACGGTGCAGAACTTCGTCAACCGCTACGAATTCCAGAAAGTGCTGGCCGAAGGCAGCTACAATTTCTTTGATCAATCGCAAAACAGCGAAGCGGTGCGCAACCGCCTGCGCCTGTCGACCCTGCGCCCGGCCGAATCGACGCTCGACACGCTCGACTTCTCGGCGGCCAAGGATATCTGGGACTTGGCCGCGGGTCCGCTGGGCTTTGCCGCCGGCGCTCAATGGCGCCGCGAAAAGATGGATTCGCAAACCTCGACGGCCGTGCTGTCGGGCACGGAACTGCGCCCCGCGCTCAATATCATCAACGGCTCGCGCAATGTGTCGGCCCTGTTCGCCGAATTCAACGTGCCCGTGGTGAAGGATCTGTCCGTCAACGTGGCCGGCCGCGCCGACCATTACAGCGATTTCGGCAATGCATTTTCGCCGAAAGCCAGCGCGCGCTACCAGGCGGCGCCATGGTTGTTGCTGCGCGGCACTGTTTCACGCGCCTTCCGCGCGCCGTCGCTGCCGGAAATCACCGACAGCACGGCCGTCAGCTATACCAGCGTGATCGATGCCCGCGATCCGCTGACGCCGACGCAGGCGCGCGGCGTGACGGTGATGACGATCGCCAATCCGAACCTGCGCCCCGAGCGCTCGAAAAACCTGAACCTGGGCGTGGTGGTGTCGCCCACCAGCAGCTCGAGCATCGGCCTCGATTACTACCGCATCAAGCAGGATGGCGTGATCGGCACGGCCAGCGCCACCACCATCCTCGAGAATGAAGGCACGGCGCCGCAACAGATCACGCGCGGCGCCGATGGACGCATCACGACCCTGTACCGCCAGTTCCGCAACCAGGGACAGCGCGAAGTGTCTGGCATCGATATCGACCTGCGCCAGCGCTTTGTCGACAAGGACTGGGGCAAGCTGACCCTGGCAGGTCAGCTGAGCCGCGTGCTGCGCTTTGCCGAGCCGCTGTCCGATGGCGCGCCGCTCACCAACGGCGCCGGCACCAATCACTTCGGTTCCATTCCGAAATGGCGCGGCGTCAGCTCGGCCACCTGGGAACAGGGCAAATGGTCGTCGACCCTGACCTGGAACTATGTGGGCAGCTATGCGCAGGAGACGCACCTCGATGAGTCGGTGGCCGCCTTCAGCACCTTTGACGCGACCAGCAGCTGGCAGGTGACGCCACAGGCGAACGTCACCTTCATCGTGCAAAACCTGGCCAACAAGCGCGCGCCCTGGGACTATGCCTCCACCGGCTTTGACTTTACCCAGGCCGACCCGCGCGGACGCGTTGCGGCGCTCAAGCTGAACTACAAGTTCTAGCCGCCCGCCGCCTGCCGCTGGCTCGTCTGCTCCTGCAGGCGCTGGCGGTAGGCGCTGGGGGGCACGCCCATGCGTTCGCGAAAGGCCGTGGCGAAGTTGCCCGCGTTATGAAAGCCGATCAGCAGGGCGATATCCTGCACGTCGATGTCCGTCTGCTGCAGCAATTCCACGCCGCGGGCAATGCGCGCTTCGCGGATGAAGGCGAAGACCGTCATGCCCGTCTGCTCGCGGAACATCAGGGTCAGCTTTTCGCGGTAGGTGCCGACGCTGCGGGCGATCTCGGACAGGTTCGGCAGGCTGCCCAGGTTGTCGAGAATAAGTTGCTTAACGGCATTAACGAAGACCAGGTCGGGATGCTGCAGCTTGTCGCTGATCGGTGCCGTCGCCGGCAGGGTACTGTTGCTTTTACGCATCAATCCCAGGTGGATATGGATGCGCGCGGCCAGTTCTTCCGGCGTAAATGGCTTCGAAATGTAGTCGACGCCCCCCACCTGCAAGCCCATGATGCGTTCCTTGGCGGCATCGGCGCCGCTGAGGAAGATCACGGGTATCTGTTCCGTTTCGGGATTGGCCTTGAGCAAACGGCACGCCGTGTAGCCATCCATCTCGGGCATGCGCACATCGAGCAGGATCAGGTCGGGGTGCGTGGCCAGTGCCAGCTGGTAGCCCTGGTAGCCGTTGAACGCGATGCTGAAACGATAGGGCTGCTCGCTGAGCAGCTCCATCAGCATGCGCTGCTCGAACGCGGAATCGTCCACGAGCAAGATGTTCTTTTTGATGGTTTCGCTGGTCAATGGCATGGCATGGATGACTTAACCAAATAACAAGTTGTGGCTTATTATGCCTCGCTTTTTCTTTTTTTTCTGCTTTTCTCGTGTTTCAAAAGATGTTTCTCCGCCAGAAGAAGCGCAGATTTCCCAGATCGCCAATAATTCATTCGTGCATTGATTTTAAGCAATGTCGATTGCTAAAAAATCTGTTTTGCCAATGCTGCAAAAAGTGCCGGAGTCCCCGGGTTCCTGACTCCCGGCACATGTATTTTGTCGTCCTGGTTTGCGTGCCCAAGAAAACGCCGGCAATACCGTGACTATCCTCGACGCCCCTCAAATTGGCGGGCTCATTAATGATGTTCCATCATCAGGAGGTATCATGTTGCGAGTTATTTTCCCCCGTCTTATCGTTGCCGCCAGCGTGGCTATTGCCGCCACGGCGCTTCTGCCACGTGGCGCCGACGCAGCCGTGTATCTGAATGGCAGCGCCAGCACCACCTTCGACGTCACCCTGAAGATCATCGCCAATTGCACCATCGCGGCGGCCAATCTCGACTTTGGCCAAAGTCAGGGTGTACTGGCTACTGCCGTGAACGTCAATACGACCGTGAATGTCACCTGCACCAATACCACGCTGTATAACGTGGGCTTGACGGCGGGAACGGGCACCGGCTCGACCGGCACGACGCGCTACCTGAGTGGTACCGGCGGCAACCTGGGAACGGTGCAATTCAATCTGTACCAGACGGCCGGCAGCACCTTGTGGGGCGATACCCAGGGCACGAATACCGTCGGCGGCACCGGCAACGGCTCCTCGCAGCCGATCACGGTGTACGGCAATATTCCGCCGCAGGCGACACCGGCGCCCGATACCTACAAGTCGACCATCACGGCCACCGTTTACTTTTAAGCCAGGCGCCGCGTGAAGGCCGGTGTTGTTTCCCTGATGAAAGGCGTGCTGGCGCTGCTGGCTTGCTGCGCCGCGGGCGCGCACGGTGCCAGCCTGCAGATTTCGCCGGTGACGCTCAATTTGCGCGCGGCGCAGAATGCGGCCGGCCTCACCCTGCAAAACCTCGGTGACCAGCCCATCTACGGGCAAGTGCGGGTATTCGTCTGGGACCAGCGCGATGGCGAGGAAACGCTGGCGCCGACGCAGGAGCTGGTGGCCAGTCCGCCGATCGTCGAAATCGCCGCCAACAGCCGGCAGACCATCCGCCTCGTGCGTGCCCAGGCTGGCCCTGTCGCGCAGGAAAAGACGTATCGCGTGCTCATCGATGAAGTCAGCCGCGAGGATGAGGCGGGCCGCAGCGGCGTCGATATCCGCCTGCGCTATTCGGTGCCCGTGTTCGTGCTGCCGGCCGGTGCTCCGGGCAAGGAAGTGCTCGACTGGCAAGTTTTCCGCGAACAGGGCGAGTGGATGTTGCGCATCAAGAACAGCGGCAATTTCCATGCGCAGATCGGTGCGATGACGTTGACGAACCCGGCGGGCAAGGAGTTTGTCATCAGCAAGGGGCTGTTTGGTTATGTCCTGGCGGCACGTATGCGCGTCTGGCGCCTGCCCGTTGCCAAGGAGGCCGAACTGGATGGGCCGTTGAGTATTGCGGTAAATGTGAATGCCAAGGCACTCATTGCCAAGACTTCGACACCTTGAACATGGCTGCCATGACGGGGCGGCTTGCTGTGCGCCCCGGGTGCAAGCGGCCACACCATGAAACGCGCACTGGCAGCGTGGCTGTTGCTGGTCATGGCGCCGCTGGCCAGGGCCGATGGCGCGGCGGGCCTGACGGGCGCCGATCCGGGTCCTGCCAGCTTGCCCAGCGATCCGGCGGCGCCGAATGAACTGTATCTGGAGGTCACTGTGAATGCTGAATCAACCGGGCTGATCTTGCGCTTTACCCAGGTGGGCAAAGGCTTGCGCAGCAGTGTGGCGAACTTGCAGCAGCTGGGGCTGGACCCCGCGCGCCTGGTCGCACCCGGTCAGACCGAGGTGGCGCTCGACGCGATTCCCGGACTCAGCTATGAATATGATGCGGCACGCCAGAGCGTGTCGCTGCGGGTGGCGGACGACTTGCGCTCGCCTTACCGCATCAGCGCGCGCACGGCGGCGCAGACGCCGCCATCGACGGTCACGCCCGGCGCCGTCCTCAATTACGAAGCCTATGCGGAACTGGGCCGGACGCGGCGCGCCGCCATCTTCAACGACTTGCGCTACTTCAATGACAGCGGGGTCTTCAGCAATACCGGCACCGTGAACCTGGGGTCGGACCAGCGCAAGTACATGCGCTTTGACACCTTCTGGAGCCACGCCGACCCCGACACCTTGCAAACGTGGCAAGTGGGCGACCTGATTTCTTCGTCGCTGAGCTGGAGCCGCGCCGTGCGCGTCGGCGGCGTGCAGTGGCGCAAGAATTTCCAGCTGCGCCCCGACTTGCTGACCTTTCCCGTCGCTTCCGTCGATGGCACGGCGCTCGTGCCTTCGTCGCTGAGCCTGTATGTCAATGGCGTACAGCAATATGCTGCCAGCGTGCCCAGCGGGCCATTTGTGCTGAACCAGGTGGCCGGCATCAATGGCGCAGGGCAAGCCACCATTATCACGCGCGATGCGCTGGGGCGCAGCGTGACGACCGTGTTGCCCCTGTATGTCGATACGCGCATGCTGGCCAGCGGCTTGAGCGATTACTCGGTCGAGGCGGGCGCCGTGCGGCGCGACTATGGCCGCCGCCTGTTCGGCTATGAACGGCAACTGGTTGCCAGCGCTTCCGGCCGCCACGGCGTCAGCGACAACTTCACCCTCGAAGGCCATGCGGAACTGGCCGCCGGCCTGTATCAGGCGGGGGCGGGCGCGCTGGTGCGGCTGGGCCAGGCGGGTGTGCTGAGCGGTTCGCTGTCGGCCAGCGCCGGCCGCAGCCGTGGTGCGCAGCTGGGTGCCGGCTATCAATACATGGGGCCGCGCTTCAGCGTCGATGTGCAAAGCGTGCGCGCCAGCGCCGGCTTTGGCGACCTGGCCTCGCGCGACGGCAGCGCCGTGGTGCGCGCGGCCGACCGCCTCACCGTCAGCCTGCCATTGCCTGCAGGAAGCAGTATCAGCAGCAGCTATATCAGCTACCGCACGCCTGGCGCGCCGCCATCGAAACTGGCTACCGTGGGCTATTCGGCCACCCTGTTCCACGGCCTGTTCTTCAACGCCAGCCTGTTCCAGGACTTGCGGCAACGCGAGAAGCGGGGCTTTTACTTTGGCTTGAGCATGGCTTTCGACAATAATCTGGCCCTCAGCGTGAACAGCAGCCGGCAAAACGGCGAGAGCGGCCGCAGCGTCAGCGCGCAGCGCGCGGCGGACTTTGGCGGCGGCTTCGGCTGGAGCGTGCAGGCTGGCACGGCAGGCAGCAATGCCTACCGGCAGGCGCAAGTGGAATACCTGGGCAACGACGGCCGCGTGAGCGCGCGCACGCAAAGCAGCAGCATGGGCAGTGCCTCCTCGCTGGGCGCGGCCGGCGCGCTGGTGCTGATGGATGGCCATGTCGAGGCGGCGCGCCAGGTGGGCAACGGTTTTGCGCTGGTCTCCACGGGCGGCGTGGGTAATATTCCTGTGCTGCATGAAAACCGCCAGATCGGCGTGACAGGCAGGGGCGGCTATCTGCTGGTGCCGAATTTGAATCCCTATGGCAATAACCAGATCAGCATCGCCACGGATGAGCTTGATGTTGATGCGCGGGTGCCTGTGAGCAATATCAATGTCGTGCCGCAATACCTGGCGGGCGTGCTGGCGGCCTTTCCCATCGAGCGTTACAGCGCGGTCACCGTCATCGTCCAGGATGCGCAGGGCAAGGCGCTGGCCACGGGCTTGCCCGTGTTGCACGTGCAAAGCGGCAAGCAGACGGTGGTGGGATTCGACGGCATCGTTTTCGTCGACGACCTGCTCGAACAAAACGAGTTGCAAGTCGGCGAAGGCGACGGCGCATGCACGCTGCGTTTTGCCTATGTGCGTCCGGCCGCGGGCGGCTTGCCCGTGATCGGGCCGTTGCGCTGCGCCGCTGCCAGCGCCGGGGCAGGCCGCTGATGCGCCGCCTGCTGCTATGGCTGACCCTGCTGCTGGGCTGCGCCTGGGGCGGCGTGGCGCAGGCGGCCGATACCTGCACGGTCAGCGTGACGAATATCGATTTCGGCACCGTCAGCCCGATTTCCGGCACCGATCACGTGGCGCAGGCCACGGGGACCTTCAGCTGCCTGTTTTCGTCGCTGAACCTGGGGCAATTGCTCACGCCCAATGCGCAAGTGTGCATCTCGCTGGGGCTGGGCACGAATTCCACGTCGGCCCTGCCGCGCAAGCTGGGCAATGGCAGCAACCGCATGGAGTACAACGTGTACGTGGACAATTCGTATGCGACGGCGAAGATATGGGGCGGCGCCGGCGTGGCGGGCGCGCCTTCGACCTTTGGCATGATCCTGTCGGCCGGCTTGCTGGCCCCGCCCGGCACGTATTCCACCACCTTTACCGTGTACGCGAAGATCCCTGCCGGCACCGCCCTGGCCGCCGTGCCCACGGTCGCCAACGCCAATACCGTCTATACGTCGAGCTTTGCCGGCGTCGGCACCTACACCTACACCACGTATGGCCTCGTCAACTTGCAGGGTTGCACGGCCACCAGCGGCAGCTTCGGTTTCACGGTGAATGCCACGGCTGTCAACGATTGCACCATCACGGCCACGCCGATGGCGTTTGCGAACGCCTCCATCCTGACGGGCAACTTGCGCAGCACCAGCACCTTGTCGGTGCGCTGCGTCAATAACAACGCTTACCAGATTGCCCTCAACGGCGGCAGCGTGGCGGCCAATGTGGCCAATCGGCAAATGAAGAACACGGTGACGACGGACAAGGTCAGCTATTTGCTGTCCGCCACCCTCGATGGTGCGCCATGGGGCGATGGCACGGCAGGCACGAGCATGGTGACGGGGACGGGAACGGGCGCCAGCGTGCCGCTGACGATCTACGGCCGCGTGCCGGCGCAGGTGTCGCCGCGCCCTGGCGATTACAAGGACACGGTGACGGCAACGATTTACTTTTAGAACGTGACGGTGACGAGGTCGGCGCCCGATGGCGCTGCCTGCTGGTGCAGAAAATAGGGCGTGTTGTGCTGGCAGCGCACCTGGGCGCTGCCGCGCTGCGAGACGATGGTGCACGCATCGTGGACGACGAAGGTGGCCTGGAACGATGCGGAAGAGACGGTACCTGCGGTGGTGGTCTGGCAAACGGCAAGGGCAAACAGGGCTGGCAGTACGGCAAGCTTCAAAGGAGTCATCTTGGATGCATCTGGCGAAAAACGGGCGTGGTCAGCGATGCCGCATGGCAAGGCTGACACCATTTTTCGTACCGGGTTGAGGGGGACAGAACGAGCCATGATTGTACTGGAACAAGAAAAGTGTGGGTTTGTGCGTATTTTCAGGCCGCCATCATGGGGTGAGCGTAGCTTTCAAGATGATAGTAACTAAGTTTCCGTATTGCAACTGAAATACTTTTTCGATTGTTGTGTTGAATCAACGTGAGGAGATGGTCATGAAACATACCAACTTTAATAATTTGCCTTGCCCGATCGCACGCAGCCTGGGCAAGGTGGGCGAATGGTGGAGCATCCTCATCCTGCGCGAAGCGTTTTACGGCAAGACGCGTTTCGACGAATTTGAAAAAAGCCTCAAGATTGCGCCCACCATCCTGACGCGCCGCCTGGCCGACCTGGTGGAAGGGGGCTTGATGACGCGCCGCCTGTATTGCGTCAAGCCGCCCCGCTACGACTATGTGCTGACCAAGTCCGGGCGCGCCTTCAAGCCTGTCTTGCTGGCGTTTATTGCCTGGGGTAATGAAAACTTCGCGCCTGAAGGCGCCAGCCTCGTCATCGCCAGCCGCGACACGGGCCTGGCCGCCGATCCGGTGCTGGTCGACGCCACGACGGGCTTGCCCATCAACGACGAGTACTACGCGTTCGCGCCAGGGCCTGCCGCCAGCGACAGCATGCGCAGCATCATCCTCGATGCGGAAAAAAGCAGCGGCATCGCGCCCAAGCCGAAGGCGCCGGCCGCCAACCGCGGCTGGGTGGCGGAAGGCCACCTGGCCTGAACACGAGTTGGCAGGCGAGCAGCAAGTTTGGCGTACAGCAAAGCGGACACGGCGGCATGGCGTTACTGTCGCACTATGCAACTCAAGTGCGGCGTACGCCCGGCTCGGCTGTACGGGCAGGGCGCCATCCGTGATCCGATGTCCGTTGAGGGAGTATTGCGATGAGCACACTGCAACAACACGTACGCCGCGCCGCCAGCGTGCTGGCGCTGGCCGCCCTGCTGGGCGCCTGTTCCCACGGCCCGCATCACCCGGGCGGCCTTGACGTCACCTTGACGGGCGCGCAGGAAGTGCCGGCCAATACCAGCACGGCCAGCGGCAGCAGCAATATCCGCGTCGCCCACGACCGCAGCGTCAGCGGCGGCGTGCGCTACACGGGCATGGTGGCCACCGTCGCGCACATCCATGAAGCGCCCGCCGGCGCCAACGGCCCCGTCATCGTGCCGCTGGTGAAAACCGCCGAAGGCATGTTTTCCGTGCCGGCTGGCACCATGCTCACGCCGCCCCAGTATGCGAGCTACCAGGCCGGCAACCTGTACGTGAACGTGCATAGCGCCGCCTATCCGGCCGGCGAGATCCGCGCTCAGCTCAAACCCTAGCCGGCCGCCTGCGTTTTTCCGAAAACCTCCTTGGGCCGCGCGAGCGGCCTTTTTTTGCGCCAGGCGGCCGGCCGGTGCAGCGCGCTACAATGGCGCTCCATGCTGACCATCCTCGCCATCACCTTTCCCTTCTTCGCCCTGGTGCTGTGCGGCTACCTGGCCGTGCGGCGCAAGCTGCTGCCGCTGGCCGCCATCGGCGGCTTGAACAGTTTTGTCCTGTACTTTGCGCTGCCCTGCATGCTGTACCGCTTTGGCGCCGCCACGCCCATCGCCCAGCTGCTCGACGCCAGCGTGTTCGGCGTCTACCTGCTGTGCGCCCTGATCATGGTGGGCGTCACCATGGCCATGACCCTGAGCCACCGCATCGACTGGAACAACGCCGCCTTCGGCGCGCTGGTGGCGGCCTTCCCGAATACGGGCTTCATGGGCGTGCCCCTGCTTTTGACCTTGCTCGGTCCCCGCTCCTCGGGTCCCGTCATCGTCACCATCGTCGTCGACATGCTCATTACCAGCTCGCTGTGTATCGCCCTGTCGCGCATCGGCAGCGGCGGCGCGCACGGCAGCCGCGCCGCCGTCATGAATGCCCTGAAGGGCATGGTGGGCAATCCGATGCCGTGGGCCATTGTGCTCGGTGCCCTGACGTCGTGGCTGGAACTGGCCTTGCCCAAGCCTTTGATGCAGACGGTGGGCCTGCTGGCCGACGCCGCCTCGCCCGTCGCCCTGTTTACCATCGGCGCCGTGCTGGCCCGTTCGCAAATGAGCACGGCCGACCCGGCGCCGATGAAAGAGTACGTGCCCGTGGCGCTGAAAAAACTGCTGCTGCATCCGCTGCTGGTGTGGGGCATCGGCCACGCGGCCATCGCGCTGGGCGCGCCGCTCGATCCGTTTGCGCTGACCTGCATGGTGCTGGTGGCTTGCCTGCCCAGCGCCAGCAACGTCTCGCTGCTGTCGGAACGCTTCGGCGCGAACACGGCGCGCATCGCCCGCATCATTTTGGTCTCGACGGCGCTGTCGTTTCTGACGTTTTCGGCGGCCGTCAGCTGGCTGGCGTGAGGGTGGACGCGTTGGCCCGGGCCGCGCCTCGCGCCTTGCGCATCATCGTGAGCACTGCGCAGCGCGCATCGCCCGCATCATTTTGGTCTCGACGGCGCTGTCGTTTCTGACGTTTTCGGCGGCCGTCAGCTTGCTGGCGTGAGGGTGGACGCGTTGGCCCGGGCCGCGCCTCGCGCCTTGCGCATCATCGTGAGCACTGCGCAGCGCGCATCGCCCGCATCATTTTGGTCTCGACGGCGCTGTCGTTTTTGACGTTTTCGGCGGCCGTCAGCTGGCTGACTTGACGTTGGCGGCGATCAGCGCGCCCAGGGCCTGCGCCGCGCCGGCTTGCGTGTCCAGCGCCAGGCCATGCGCCATGCTGGCCTGGTCCTGCGTGCTGCGGTTCTGCCCCAGCTTCCATTTGCCCGTGATGCGCGCGAGGGGAATCTCGATGCCGACGATGGCTTTCAAGAGTTTCTCGATGTAGCCGGCCGGCGCATCGCCCACCTTCCAAGGCGCGGCTTGATCTGCCTCATGGCGCGCCGTCAGGCGCTCCACCAATGCCAGCAGCCACGCCGCGTCGTCGACGGCGCGCAGGGGGCCGTGCGCGTGCACGACCGCGTAGTTGAAGGTGGGGACTTCCTTGCCGCTGCGCTGCTTTTCCGCATACCAGGAGGGCGTGATGTAGGCGCGCGGCCCCTGGAAGATCACCATGCAGTCATCCTCACTGCCGGCCGCGCGCCACAGCGGGTTGGCGCGCGCCACGTGGGCGCGCAGGATGCCGAATGGCGCATCAAGCGTGGGCGCGGCGATCTCGAACGGCAGGTGGTCGGCGCACAGGCCATCGGCGCCATGGCGCACCAGCGCGCCCAGCGGATGCGCGGCGATCAGGCCATGCAGCACATCGAGGCGCTCTTCGCGGAAGGTGGAGGGCGTGTACATCTAGTGGGCTCCTTCCACGACCACGTCGGCCGTCAGCGAATTGGCGATGTAGCAGCGCTCGTGCGCGTCGTGGTGCAGGGCGGCCAGCGCCTCGGGCGAGGGCGGCGTTCCCGCGAAGACGATGCGCGGACGCAGCACGATGCGCGTCATGGCCAGGCGCCCGGCGGCATTCTTGCCCAGCTCGCCGACGGCGTCGTCGCGGTAGTCGTCGATGACGTAGCCGCGCTGCGCTGCCAGCGACAGGAAGAACAGCATGTGGCAGCTCGACGTGGCGGCCACCAGCGCTTCTTCCGGATCGACGTTGGCCGCCACCGACATGGGCAGCGGCACGGACAGGGGCGACGACGAAGCGGGTACCGTCAGGCCGCCGTCGA
This sequence comes from Janthinobacterium sp. SUN137, assembly GCF_030587265.1. NCBI lineage: Bacteria > Pseudomonadati > Pseudomonadota > Betaproteobacteria > Burkholderiales > Oxalobacteraceae > Janthinobacterium > Janthinobacterium sp. SUN137. Next base: position 649,229 of record NZ_JAPWHZ010000004.1, read on the forward strand.
ACTGCCATTCATGGCCGCGGCTGTAGCGCTGGCCGGCGAAATCGTGGCCGTCACGCTGCCAGGCCACGGTGGCGAAAAACTGATGCATGGGTGCTCCGCAAGAGTAGAAGGGGGATGCACCATCTTAGCGCCAGTCTTGGCTATTTAAAACAGCCAATAAGTGCTATCTTGAAGCTACCAATTCAAGAATGCCACCATGCCAGTTTCCCACCTGCACCAGATCATCGCCGCCTTGCCGCTGCAGCGCGGCGCCAGCGAACCGCTGTTTCGCCAGCTGTATGCGGCCATCAAGGCCGCCATCCTCGATGGCCGCATGAGTCCCGGCATGCAGCTGCCGCCCACGCGCGACTTTTGCCGCCTGCTGGCCGTGTCGCGCCAGACGGTGCTCAATGCGTATGCGCAGCTGGCGGCCGAAGGCTATCTCGATGGCGCCGTGGGGCGCGGCACCTTTGTCAGCCGCGACGTTCCTCTGCCTGTTCCTGCCGCGGCGCCGGGCTTGCTGCGGCCCCTGTCGGCGCGCGGGCAGGGCGTGGTGGCGGCCATGCGCCAGGTGGCGTTCCACCGGGGGCCGCTGCGCGCCTTTCGCGTCGGCATGCCGCGCATCGACCATTTCCCGTTCGACGTGTGGAACCGCCTGGAAGCGCGGCGCTGGCGCCGTCCCGATCACCATTTCGGCTACAGCGACCCGGCCGGCTACCTGCCGCTGCGCGAACTGCTGTGCGTGTACCTGAAGGCGTCGCGCGGCGTCCAGTGCACGCCGCAGCAGATCGTCATCACCTCCGGCTCGCAGCAGGCGCTGTTTTTGCTGTCGACCATCCTGCTGGCGCCAGGCGACGCGGCCTGGATGGAGTCGCCCGGCTACCGGGGCGCCAGCGGCCCGCTGCGCGCGGCCGGCGCGCGCGTCTTTCCCGTGCCCGTCGATGCGCAGGGGCTGGACGTGGCGTATGGCGTGGCGCATTGCCCGCAGGCGAAGCTGGCGTACGTGACGCCATCGCACCAAATGCCGCTGGGCGTGAGCATGAGTTTGCCCCGCCGCCTGGCCTTGCTGGCCTGGGCCGCGCAAAACAAAGCCTGGCTGGTGGAAGACGATTACGACAGCGAATATCGCTACACGGGCGCGCCGCTGGCCTCGCTGCAAAGCCTGGACCGGGCCGGCTGCGTGGTCTATGTGGGCACCTTGTCGAAAGTGCTGTTCCCGGGCCTGCGCCTGGGCTACATGGTGGCGCCGCCCGCACTGGCCGAAGCGCTGGTGCAGGCCAAGGCCGTGATGGACCGCCACACGGCCATCGTGCCGCAGATGGCGCTGGCCGACTTCATCGCCGAGGGCCACTTTGGCCGGCATATCCGCCGCACGCGCGACAGCAATGCCGAGCGGCTCGACCTGCTGGTGCGTGGCCTGGCGCGCGAACTCGACGACCAGCTCGCCTGCGGTCCGGCCGACAGCGGCCTGGAACTGTGCGCGTATTTCCGCGGCAGCCATGACGAGGAAGCGGTGTCGCGCGCGGGCCTGGCGCGGGGCATCGAATTGCGTCCGCTGGGCCACTATGCCGATCCGGCGGCGGGGCCGGAGTGCGCCACGCCGCCCGGGCTGCTGCTGGGCTTTGCTGCGATTCCCCCGGCCGAGATGGCGCACGGCTTGCAGGAACTGGGGCGCCTCCTGCGCGGCCGATAAACTATACTGGCACTTGCCTGCACATGAAGAACACGACCATGAATATTACCCGCTGCTCCTGGGCCAATCCGGCCAATCCCCGTTATCTCGATTACCACGATACGGAGTGGGGCGTGCCCTGCCACGACGAGCGCCGGCTGTTCGAGATGCTGAACCTGGAAGGCGCGCAGGCTGGCCTGAGCTGGGAAACCATCCTCAACAAGCGCGACACCTACCGCGCCGCCTTCGATAACTGGGATGCGGAAAAGATCGCCGCGTATGGCCCGGACAAGGTGGCGCAGCTGCTGCTCGACCCGGGCATCGTGCGCAACCGCCTGAAGGTGGCGGCGGCCATCACGAATGCGCAAGCCTATTTGCGCCTGCGCGCGGAAGGGCAGACCCTGGACAGCTTCCTGTGGGCGTATGTCGATGGCCAGCCCATCGTCAACAGCTGGCAGACCGGCGAGCGTCCCGCCAGGACGGCCTTGTCCGACAAACTGTCGAAAGATTTGCTCAAGCGGGGCTTCAAGTTCGTCGGTTCGACCATCATCTACGCCTACATGCAGGGTATCGGCATGGTCGACGACCATGCGCCCGCCTGCTTTTGCCGCGCGGGGCATTGATGCGCCGCGCGCTGGTCCTGCTCGACACGGATTTTGACGGCGCCCGCTTGCGTGCCGCCTGCGCGGCGCATGGCGGCCGCCGCCTGCATTACATCGCGCTGGCGCCGCGTCCCGTCGACGCCAACCACTTGCCCGAGCAGTGGCGCGCGCAGTGGCCGCCCTGCGTGCCGGGCCTGCACCGCATGGTCTCGCACGATGGCCTCGTCACGCTCGATGTGCTGATCGGCGAGCCCGATGCCTGCCTGGCGCAATTGTCGGCGCGTGTCGACGAAGTGCACCTGGCCTGGGTGCCGGCAGCCACGCCCGTGCTGGCGCGCCTGATGGTCGATGGCGCCCGCCTGCAGGCCGTGCACCTGGACGAGGCGCAGCGCATGGCGCTGCAAAAGAACGGTTTTGTCTTCGACGAGAGCCGCTTGCGCGCCATGTTTTATGCGCGGCGCGCAGAGCAGGTGGCTGCCGTGGCGCCCGAGCGGCGCGCTATCGTCATCGGCGCGGGCGTGGCCGGTGCGGCCGCCTGCGAACGCCTGGCCGCGCGCGGCTGGAAGGTGACCTTGATCGAACGCCACGCACGGCCGGCCAGCGAGGCGTCGGGCAACCTGGCCGGCATCTTCATGCCGCAGCTGTCGAAGGACGACAATATCGCCACGCGCCTGGTGCGCGCCGCCTACCTGTACTCGCTGCGCTACTGGCAAGATTTGGGCGGCATCGGCAGCGCTTTTGATGGCGCGCAATGCGGCGTGCTGCAACTGGCGCGCGATGACGCGCATGCGCAGGTGCAGCGGCAGATCGCCGCCAGCGGCATGTATCCGCGCGAATTCGCCCGCTGGCTGGAAGCGCCCGAGGCGGCCTCCATGCTGGGCGCGCCGGCGCCCGATGGCGCCTGGTGGTTCGAACAGGGCGGCTGGGCGCGCCCGTCCTCCGTCTGCGCCGCCATGCTGGACGCTTGCGGCGCCTTGCTCACGCGGCGCTTTTCCAGTAGCGCCCTGCGCCTGGAACGCGGCGATCAGGAATGGCTGGTGCGCGATGCGCAAGGCACCCTGATCGCGGCCGCACCTACCGTCATCCTGGCGGCGGGTACGGGGGCCGTGGATGTCGAGCAAGCGGCCGGCCTGCCGCTGGACGCCGTGCGCGGGCAGGTCACGCACCTGGCCGAAGGCAGCTTGCCTTCGTTGCCGTTCGTCGTCTGCCGCGAAGCCTATATGACGCCGGCGCACCAGGGTGTCGTGTGCGTGGGCGCCAGCTACGATGCGGACGCGGACACCACGTTGCGCCCATCGAGCCAGGAAGAAAATATCGCGAAGATCGCCGACATCCTTGGCGTGGCCCCGTTCGAGGCGCCGCTGGCCGGGCGCACGGGCTTTCGCTGCGTGGCGCCGGACCGTTTGCCGTTGGCGGGCGCCTTGCCCGATCCCGGCGTGCCGGGCCGCTGCGAGCGCCTGCGCGACGTGCCCCGCTGGCCCGGCCTGTTCGGCTTGCTCGCTTATGCCTCGCGCGGCCTGATCTGGGCGCCGCTGGCGGCTGAGCTGCTGGCTTGCCAGCTGGAGGGCGAGCCGCTGCCGCTGGAGAGTCAATTGGCCGCCGCTTTGGACCCTGCGCGCTTCCTGCTGCGCGAGCGCCGCCGGAACGCCTGAAAAAGCCCATGGCGTTGTTGTCCTGCCTCGCCGTACGTTCGTACTGTCTTCGGCACTCCGCCTGGCCCTGGGCATTTCCAGACGCTCCCCCTTCGATTTCTCCATATACGTTTTTCAGCTTTCCAAACTCTTTTTAATTTGTTTTCCGAACAACATAAGTTCGCTACAGTGGACTCGTGCTGGTTTTTGACGACGGAATAAAGAGGTGGAAAGATGGCTGCTGAAGAACTGATTTTCGATCCCCGCGCCGCGCACGGCGAGGCGGCGTTTGACGAAGTGCTCAATCTCGCGCGTACCCAGGCGCAGGCGCAAGGCTTGCCGTATGCGGGCATCGTCAGTGCGCAGGATGCATGGCAGCTGGTGCAGGCCGGCAAAGCCGTGCTGGTCGACGTGCGCACGAATGAAGAACGTACCTTCGTCGGCTACGTGCCCGCCTCGCTGCACGTGGCGTGGGCGACCGGCACGTCCATGAACCGCAATCCCCGCTTTACGCGCGAACTGGAAGCGAAAGTGGGCGGCAAGGACGCCGTCGTGGTGCTGCTGTGCCGCAGCGGCAAGCGCTCGGCCGCAGCTGCCGAAGCGGCGGCCAAGGCCGGCTTCACGCACGTCTTCAATATCGCGCAAGGCTTCGAGGGCGACCTCGACGAGCAGCAGCAGCGCGGCCACAGCGGCGGCTGGCGCTGGCATGCGCTGCCCTGGCTGCAAGATTAAATCTCCCTTCAGGATCACCATGAACCAGCGAGCCATCCCCCCCGCCTCCCTAGCCGCGCAGCCGCAGTGGGAATTGCGCCAGATAGTCGATGAATTGCGCGCCGTGCGCGAGCAGTGGCGCGAAGGATTGGCCAGCAACCAGGAGTGCGGCGCGCGCGAGTTCCCGTCGCGCCAGCATTTGCGCGACATCGTCGGAGCCCTGTGCGCGGCCCTGTTCCCCATGCGCCTGGGGCCCCTCGACCTGCAGCAGGAGAGCGAGGATTTCTTTGTCGGCCACACGCTCGACACGACCCTGACGGGCTTGCACGAACAGGTGCGGCGCGAACTCAGTTACCACGCGCGCCAGCATGGCTTGCAGCAGACGGTGTCCATCGAACAGCAGGCGCTGGCCATCGTGCAGCGCTTCGCCCGCGCGCTGCCGCGCATCCGTGCCCAGCTCGACACGGACGTGGCGGCCGCCTTCCATGGCGACCCGGCTGCGCACAGCGTCGACGAAGTGCTGCTGTGCTATCCGGGCATCCTGGCCATCATCCATTACCGCCTGGCGCACACCTTGTATGCACTGGGCGCGCCGCTGGTGGCGCGCATCATCGCCGAAGTGGCCCATTCGCAGACGGGCATCGACATCCACCCGGGCGCCATCATCGGCAGCGGCTTTTTCATCGACCATGGCACGGGCGTGGTGATCGGCGAGACGGCCATCATCGGCGAACGGGTGCGTATCTACCAAGCCGTCACCCTGGGCGCCAAGCGCTTTCCCGCCGGCGCCGATGGCGTGCTGAAAAAGGGACTGGCGCGCCACCCCATCGTGCAGGACGACGTGGTCATCTACGCGGGCGCGACGATCCTGGGACGGGTGACCATCGGCCAGGGCTCCGTCATCGGCGGCAATGTCTGGCTGACCCGCAGCGTGGCGCCCGGCAGCCATGTCACGCAAGCGCATAACCAGCAGGAGGCGCCGGAGTTGCCAGCGCCATCCCACCCCGCTTTTGCCCATCACCCATGAGGACAGCATGTTGATCAAACAGTTTGGACTGGCCGTGCGCCAGTTGCGCGAAGGGCATGGCTGGTCGCAGGAGCGCCTGGCCGAAGCGGCCGACTTGAACCGCTCGTTCATCGGCGAAATCGAACGGGGCGCCGCCACGCCGTCGCTGCTGACGGTGGAAAAACTGGCCGGCGCGCTGGGCATCGGCCTGGCGGGCTTGATGGCGCGCTGCGAGCCGGAATTGGTGGATTAATGCGGGTGGATTAAAACGTCGCGTTGATGGCGATAGCATGTTGAGAGATCAGGGGAGACGCTTGATACTTTATTTGTTTTTCAGATAAGCATATTCACTTTTCTCATTAGGAGTCGTAGATGGCCGAAGCAACCCCCGATAGCCAGTTTGCGCTGGGCGACAACGCCGCGCGCCAGCTGGCCAATGCAAGCAAGAGCGTCCCCCAGCTGTCCACGATTACGCCGCGCTGGCTCGTGCACCTGCTGCAATGGCTGCCCGTGGAAGCGGGTATCTACCGCCTGAACCGCGTGAAAAATCCGAAGGACGTGCGCGTCGCCTGCTCGCAGCGCGACGAGTCGGAACTGCCGCAAACCTTCGTCGACTACGACGACCAGCCGCGCGAATACTTCCTCAATGCCGTCAGCACGGTGCTCGATGTGCACACGCGCGTGTCGGACCTGTACAGCAGTCCGCACGACCAGATCAAGGAGCAGCTGCGCCTGACCATCGAAACGATCAAGGAGCGCCAGGAAAGCGAATTGATCAACAATCCCGACTACGGCCTGCTGGCCAGCGTGCACGACGACCAGCGCATCTTTACCCTGACGGGTGCGCCCACGCCGGACGACCTCGACGAACTGCTGACGAAAGTGTGGAAGGAGCCGGGCTTCTTCCTCGCGCACCCGCTGGCCATTGCCGCCTTCGGCCGCGAATGCACGCGCCGCGGCGTGCCGCCACCGACCGTCAGCCTGTTCGGTTCGCAGTTCCTCACGTGGCGCGGCGTGCCGCTGGTGCCGTCCGACAAGCTGCCCATCGAAGACGGCAAGACGAAGATCATCCTGCTGCGCGCGGGTGAACAGCGCCAGGGCGTGATCGGCCTGTTCCAGCCTGGCCTGGCGGGCGAGCAAAGCCCGGGTCTGTCCGTGCGTTTCATGGGCATCAACCGCCACGCGATTTCGTCCTATCTGATTTCGCTGTATTGCTCGCTGGCCGTGCTGACCGACGATGCGCTGGCCGTACTGGAAGACGTGGAGATCGGTAAATACCATGACTACCCAGACACCTACAAGTGATGGCGCGGCGGGCTTGCCTGCCGTCCCGTTTTTACCCGACGAAGCGACCTTGAACCGCCTGGCGGGAGAATTCTTTGCGCGCCTGCCGGGCTTGGACAAGTCGCCCAGCCTCGGCGGTTCCGGCAGCGTGCTCGATGCGGCTTCCCGCTATGCGAACCGTCCGCCGCCGCAACCCGGTCCTGCGTTCGCCGCCATCGCTCCCGGCGTGGCGACGGCGCAGGTGCCGCCCGTGACGGCGCCCCTGGAAGCGCCGATCGCGCCGGCCCCCGCGTCCGTGCCGACGCCGCGCTTGTCGGCGATCAATGCGCCAGCCGCGCCGTCGCCGTATTATTTTATCGGTGGCGCGCATGGTTATCCCGCGTCGGGCAATGGCCTTGATGGCCTGGCGCGGCAGGGGCAAGGGCAGGCAGCGCCCGATGATGTGCGGGGCCTGTTTGCCACGCCGCAGCAGGCGCCCGCGCGCCAGCTGCCCGTCTCGCCAGCCAGTGGCCAGCCCGCGTTCTATTTCCAGACCGAGCTGCCCTCGGCGACGACGCCTGGCCAGCACCAGACGCCGGCGCCGTTCGATGTACACGCCGTGCGGCGCGATTTTCCCGTGCTGGCCGAGCGGGTCAATGGCAAGCCGCTGGCCTGGTTCGACAATGCGGCCACCACGCACAAGCCGCAGTCGGTGATCGACCGCGTGTCGTATTTCTATGCGCACGAAAATTCGAACATCCATCGCGCGGCGCACGCGCTGGCGGCGCGCGCCAGCGATGCGTATGAAGCGGCACGCGCCAAGGTCGCCAGTTTTCTGGGCGCCGCCTCGGCCAATGAAATCATCTTCGTGCGGGGCGCCACGGAAGGCATCAACCTGGTCGCCAATACCTTTGGCCGCAAGTACATAGCCAGCGGCGACGAGATCATCGTCTCGCAGCTCGAACACCACGCCAACATCGTGCCGTGGCAGCAGCTGGCGGCGGAAAAGGGCGCGACATTGCGCGTGATTCCCGTCGACGACAGCGGGCAGATCATCCTTGATGAATTCCGCAAGCTGCTCAACGGGCGCACCAAGCTGGTGTCCGTGACGCAGGTGTCGAATGCGCTGGGGACGGTCACGCCCGTGGCGCAGATCATCGCGCTCGCGCATGCGGCCGGCGTGCGCGTGCTGGTCGACGGGGCGCAAGCCGTGTCGCACCTGCGCGTGGACGTGCAGGCGCTGGGCGCCGATTTCTATGTGTTTTCGGGGCATAAAGTGTTCGGTCCGACGGGCATCGGCGCCGTGTATGGCAAGGCGGACTTGCTCGAGCAATTGCCGCCATGGCAGGGCGGCGGCAACATGATCGCCGACGTCACGTTCGAGCGCACCGTCTACCAGGGCGTGCCGAACCGTTTCGAGGCGGGCACGGGCAATATCGCCGATGCCGTGGGCCTGGGCGCGGCCATCGACTACGTGCAGCGCATCGGCCTGGAAAACATTGCCGCCTACGAGCACGCGCTGCTGGAATACGCGACGCACCACTTGCAAGCCATTCCCGGCGTGCGCCTGATCGGCACGGCGCTGGACAAGGCCAGCGTGGCCTCGTTCGTGCTGGCCGGTTACGAGCCGGCGGAAGTGGGGCGCGCCCTCAATGACGAGGGTATCGCCGTGCGCTCGGGCCACCACTGCGCCCAGCCGATTCTGCGCCGCTTCGGTGTGGAAGCGACCGTGCGCCCTTCGTTCGCCTTCTACAACACGTATGAGGAAATCGACCGCATGATCGTCGTGGTCAGACGCCTGGCGGGCGCGCGCCGCTGATCTTGCCGCCTTGTCAAGCCGATGCCGCCCCTGCGCCTGCGGGGGCGGCATTGTTGCGTCATGTCACGGACTTTGCGCCTGGCTGGCAGGCGCCCGCAGGCTGGCGGTATAATTTATCCTTGGCAATATTCAAGCCGCGGCCCCCAAGGAGATATCCGGTGGAAGATCAACACAGCTCGCCCGAGCTTTTCCTGTTCCTGGCGTCGACCGTGCACGACATGAAAAACTCGATCAGCGTTGTCAGCGGCACCTTGGAGTCGCTGCTGGCGGCCGAGCAGGCCAAGCCCGCGCCCCAGGCCGACCCCGCCTACCTGCAGATGGCGCAGATGCTGTACCAGACCAAGCGCCTCAACGATAACCTGATCCAGCTGCTGGCCCTGTACAAGGAAGTGGGCAAGCCCGGCTACCCCTTCGACGTGCAGCCGCAACTGGTGAGCCAGGTCATCGACCAGGTGGTGGACCAGGAAAAGATCCTGCTGGCCTCGAAAGGCATCCAGCTGGAGACGGCCTGTCCGCCCGAGCTGATCTGGACCCTCGATGAAGACCTGGTCATCGGCGTGCTCGCGCATGCCATCAACAACGCCATCCGCTACACGAAAGACACGATCCGCCTGTCAGTGCGGGAGCACGACGACATGCTGGAGCTGCGCGTGGAAGACAATGGCGACGGCTATACCCAGGCATTGCTGGACGCGGGCAGCGCGGCCATGGATGGCATGGCCGCCGGCGTGAATTTTTCCACCAACAGCACGGGACTGGGCCTGTATTTTTCCAGCGAAGTGGCAAAGATGCACAAGCACCGGGGCAGCAGCGGCAGCATCGCCCTGGAAAATGGCGGCGCGCTGGGCGGCGGCTGTTTCATCCTGCGCCTGCCCTGAACGAGGAATCCATGACGACAGACAGCCACGCCACCGCCGCCGAAGCGGGCAGCACCGACTGGGCCGACAAACATTATCTGCTGGTCGACGATTTCATCGGCATCCGCATCCTGCTGCGCGAATCGCTGCGCAACCTGGGCGCGCGCCATATCGACCAGGCGGCCAGCGGCGGCGAAGCCATGAAGCTGCTGGCCAAGACGCGCTACGACGTGGTGCTGTGCGATTACAACCTGGGCGAAGGCAAGAATGGCCAGCAAGTGCTGGAAGAGACGCGCGTGCGCAACCTGACGGCGCCATCGAGCGTGTGGCTGATGGTGTCGGCCGAGAAAAGCGTGGAATCCGTGATGGGCGCGGCCGAGCACCAGCCCGACGCCTACCTGATCAAGCCGATCACGGAAGGCGTGCTGCTGACGCGGCTGAACCGCGTGTGGCACAAGAAGCAGGTGTTCCGCGAAATCGACCAGGCTTGCATGGAAAAGGATTATCTGCGCGCCGCCAAGCTGTGCGACGCGCAGATCGAGGTCAACAAGCTGCACGAGCTGGAATTGCTGCGCATGAAGGCCAGTTTGCTGCTGAAAAGCGGCGAGCCGGAAAAAGCCCGCGCCGTGTACGAAAAAGTGCTGGCCGAGCGCGATTACAGCTGGGCCAAGGCGGGCCTGGGCAAGATACGCATGAACAACGGCGAACACGAGGCGGCGCGGCAGATATTCCAGGGCGTGATCGTCGAAAACAAGTACTACATCGACGCCTACGACCAGATGGCCGTCGCCTACCAGCTGATGGGCCAGCACGAGGAAGCGTGCGGCGTGCTGGAAAAGGCGGCGCGCCTGTCGCCCAATTCCGTGCCGCGCCAGCGCAACCTGGGACTGGCGGCCCTGAAAGTGGGCAATGTCAGCATGGCGGAAAAGGCTTTCCGCAAGTGTATTTCCATCGGCGAGTTTTCCGTCATGAAGACGCCGGACGCCTACCTGGGACTGGCGCGCGTGTGCGGCCTGAAGAAGGATGCGAAGGAGGCGCTGCAGTGGCTGCTGCTGGCGCAGCGCGAATTCTCGCCCGAACAGATCGGCTTGCGCGCGAAGATCACGGAAGGCATGGTGCACCACGAAACGGGCGATTACCGGCGCGCGCGCAAGTGCGGCGACGAGCTCGAAGCCATGCTGCTGGAAGACCCGGCGCGGCCCGAGAAGGCCATCTGTATGGAACTGGCGACCCTGCTGTTCGCCGTCGGCGTCAAGGATGCGCCGGCCGGCCTGCTGTGCTACGTGGTGAAGAACAACCACGACAACCAAGTGGTGCAGGATGAAGTGCAAAAGATATTCGACAAGGCGAAGATGGGCGACGAAGGCACGAGCCTGATCATCGCCTCGCGCAAGGAAGCGTCGGACTTGATGAACAAGGGTGTGCTGCTGTGGAAGACGGACAAGCTCAACGAAGCGGTCGCCTGGATGCGCGCGGCGCGCGAAAAACTGCCGAACAACTTGCGCATCCTGTTCAATTCCGCGCAAATCATCGTTTCCTTCCTGCAGCAGCGCGGGTTTCAGGCCGATTTGGCGGCCGAAGCCATGGAAGTGTTGTTGTATGTAGACAAAATTGCACCAGGGCAGCAGCGCTTCGCGCAATTGATGGAGCAACTGGTGCAGCTGACGCCGCCGCCCGGGCCGGAAGAAGCCGTCGCGGCGCCGGAAAATGCGCCGCCGGCAGCGGAAAAAGGGGGAAAAGCCGTGCGTGAGCGTGCCGGATGATAAACTAGGGGCCAGCGTGGGTTCGCCCGTGCTTGAGTTGCTTTACAACAATAAGGAAGAAACTATGCGTGATGTGGTCAATGAAGTATACAAAAAAATGAAGGTCGGCGCCGTTGCCTGGGTACGCCCGGTCGCCGCCAAGGGAGACACGCTGGAAACATTCCAGTCTTCGTACGAGCACGCCAAGGCGCTGGCCGACGAAGGCCTGATCACGATCGGTGACGTAAAACGCCAGGCCGACAACATGATCGAGGCGATCCGCATTCATCGTATCGCCTGATCATATTGCCGGCTTGAAACATCAGGCCTTGCCTGGTGCTTTAGCCTTGGGCGCTGCGCGTTTTGCGGGCGCCTTGCGCAGCGGGGCCTTGGCCTTGGCTGCCGTGCCTGCTTCGGCAGGTTTGGCCGGCTTGCTGGCCGCTGGCTTGGCTTTGCTCACGCCGCCAAAGCTGGCCGCTGCCGCGCTGGCGGCGTCGGGCGACATCGCTGTCGAGACGGCCTGCGTGAACTGATCTTGTAACAAATTCCACCAGGCACTTGGATTGGCCAGCTGGGCTCCGGCCTGGCTGCCGGCATCGGCGGGCGCCGCCGCAGCGGGTGGCGGTGCGGGCGCAGGCGCCGGTTTCGGTTCAGGCGCCGCAGGTGCGGCTTGCTGGAAAAACGCGGAAGCGTAGGGCACCGATTCAAACACGGATTTTTCGCTGGCGCCGGGCTGGGTGATGGCTGCCGCCAGGGACGCGCCCATCGATTTCAAGGTGGCGATGGTGCCGCGCTGCACTTCCAGCGCCTGGATACTGCCGCGCAGCATGCTGGTGTTGAGGTTCAGCCATGCTTCGACGGCCTTCAAGTCATTGATTTTCTTGTCCAGCTCTTCCACCGACATGGTGGGCGCCGTGATGCCAGGCATGCCCATGCCGGGCACGCTCATGCTGCCCCACAGGTTTTTGACGAAGTCGAGCGTATCGGTCACAACTGCTGCGCCCGGCATTTGGGGCATTTGCGGGTTTGCCATGCGAAATCTCCTGGTAGGTGGATAGCCTTAGCGTAGCAGATATCGGCTTGCAACTGACGCAATGCCGCCAACATTTTCTTACATAAAACATTAAGAGTTGAGCACGGGCAAGAAGCGGGAAGCGGGGCGGAAGCGTTACACTACGGCCTATGATGCCTGACTCCTTCTTTTCGCCACCGCGCCGCCGCACCGTCATCTTTGTCGCGGTCATCGGCGTACTGCATTACGTGGCGTTGGAATGGCTCACCTCGCGCGCCAGCATGGTGCCGCTGGGACAGAATCATGCGCAGATGGTCAGCATGGCCTTGATCGCCGAGCCGCCCAAACCCCTGCCGGTGGTGCCGCTGCCGCCGCCCGAACTGCGGCCAGTGCCCAAGCCCAGGCCGCCGCCACCACCGCCGCCGACGGAGCTGGCGTCGAGCGAAACGCCGCAGTTGACGGCGCCCGTCAGCGACGTGCCGGAAGGCCCGGCCACGAGCGAGCCGGCCGCCGTGGCCGCCGCGCCCGCGCCGGCCAGCGAACCGCCGCCACCGCCCGTCGAGCAGGCACGCCACTACAAGACGAACGCGCCCGCTTCGGCCCAGTTCGACCTGCACGTGGACCGGCGCGATGCGGACGGCACCAAGTGGCAGGGCGTGGCCGCGATGGCGTGGGAAAACCGGGGCGACACGTATCAGCTGAAACTGGAAGTGGGCTTGAGCATGCTGATCACGCGCATCAACCTGCTGGTGCTGACGAGCGAGGGCCGGATCGATGGCAGCGGCATCGTGCCCGTCACGGCCACGGAGAAACGCAAGGGCCGCGCGCAAACGGCCACGCATTTCAACCGCGACGCCAAGGCCATCACGTTTTCGGCCACGACGGCCACGGCGCCATGGCAGGAAGGGGCGCAGGACAAGGCCACCGTGCCGTTCCAGCTGGCCGCCATCGGCCGTGCCGACGTCAACCAGCTGGTGGGCAATATCGACATTCTCGTCGGCGAGGAAAAGGAAGCGACCGTGTTCCGCTTCCACCTGGTGGGCGAGGAAGAACTGGACACGAAAATGGGCCGCCTGGTGACGTGGCATCTGCGCCGGCCGCCGAAGCCCGGCACGTATTCGTCGCAGCTCGATGTCTGGCTGGCGCCGTCCATGCAATGGTATCCGGTACAAATACGCAATACCGAAGCGAACGGGGCGCTGACCACGCAAACCGTGACCAAGATCTCCGTAAATGAATCAACAGGAAAATAAATGACTACTTTGACTACCTTGAAACGCATCCTGGCTGCCAGCCTGCTGGCGGCCACCCTGACGCCCGCCATGGCGGCGGACGAGCCCGTGGACCATCCCGTCATCAAGCGCCCGTACAAGCTGGCGCCTTCGGCCGACCTCGTCTATTCGATCAAGGCGAAACAGCGCGGCATTGCGTTGTCCGGCGAATCGGTCAGCAACTGGCGCGCCGGCGACGGCAAGTACTCGCTGCTGGCCGAAACCAAGGCCGCCCTGTTCGGCAAGATCCTGGAACAGCGCAGCGAAGGCACGGTCGACGATTACGGCCTGGCGCCGGCGCAGTTCGTGGAAAAACGTTTCCGCAAGGAAGCGGCCACGACCACCTTCAAGCGCGACAGCAAGAGCATCGTCTTCAGCGAAGGCGATGAAACGTATCCGCTGAAAGGCGGCGAGCAGGACCGCAACAGCACCGTCTGGCAACTGGTCAGCGTGGCGCGCGCCACCCCGGAGAAATTCACGCCCGGCTCGGAATGGAGCTTCTTCGTTGCCGGCCGCCATGACGCCGAACCGTGGACCTTCAAGGTCGTCAAGCAGGAGACCGTCGCCACCGGCCAGGGTTTGGTGGAAGCCGTGCACCTGGTCAAGGCGCCGCCGCCGGACAAGAAGGGCCAGCAAGTGGACCTGTGGCTGGCGCCGTCGCTGGAATGGTATCCCGTGAAGGTGACGTTCGCCGATGAAGACGGCGATTACGTCGAGCAAACCTTGCAAAAGATCGTCAGGAAGTAAGTGTTCACTAATGGCTCGGGGCCAGGCATGCCGTGTTTGGCCCCCCATTTCAACGTCCTGGCCTGGCACGGCGCACCTGCCGTGTTGCGCCATGTCCGCACCGCCCCCTCCCATGCGCTAAATTGCATGTCAGAACTGATATACTGACGCCCCCGCCCCGCAGCGCCGCGTTAGCCCGCAGCGCCGCCCGCTGAACACTCATCCGGAAAAGAATGATTGATATAATGGCAAGTGCAGCCGTGGCTACGGATGCAAATCAGACAGAGCAAGAGCATCACGATTCCTTGCAGGCGCATTTCCAGCCCAATATTTCGGCCGATGAAATTGAGCAAGTTTTTCACTTGAAGCGGGCGCAGCCCCTGCTGCAAGTGTTTACGGCCCTGTTCCACGGCGGTTTCGATGGCGTGCTGGTGCGTCTGCTGGTGTTGCGCGAGCTCGCGTCCGATGCGGCCACGTCCGCCTATACGCGCGCCGATATCAATACGAAACTCGCATATCTGTTGCCGGAAAGCCTGGAAACGGTCTTGCTGCGCCTGCGCTCGAACCAGTTGCTGGCCTGGGATGCGCAGCAGGGCGTGTACCGCGTGACCCCGATGGCGCGCAATGTGCTGTCCGCCATCGACAGCTTGCTGGGCCTGGGGCAGACGGAAGATGAAGCGGAAATGGGTTTCCTGCTGTCGCAGGTGGCGGGCGCGCAAGCCGTCGGTGGCGTGTCGGTCGAGCAACTTCAGCATTTGCTGGGCCGCCTGGTGGACTTGACGGAAGAATTTTCCGACGCGATTGCCTCCGGTTCCGAATTCCGCCTGCGCACGGCGCAAGCGAAGTGGAACATGGCTTGTGACTGGGTCGAGAAGGGTTCCGAGATCCTCGTGGCGATCACCTCCGATGAAAACGCGGACAGCGCCACGCACAAGGCGGCGCAGGCGATCGGCCGCGCGCAAAGTAAATTGCTGAACATGCAAGGCATGTTTTCGCGCGCCCTGAACCAGATCGAGCGCCAGCGGGTCCACCTGGGCCAGTCGGGCTTGTCGACCACGGACATCAAGCGCTGGCTCTTGCTGCATGACGACCTGGCCAGCCTGGCCGAGGGTGCCATCGACCAGCCCGTCGTGCCCCTGTTCTCCACGCCGGCCGAGATGATCGACGTGGCCGAAACGGAACTGCTGTCCGAACGGGCGGCGGGTGTCATCAACACGGGCCTGCCCAGCGGAGAGGACGCGCCCACCACCATCAGCGACGGTCCCGCCATGCAACTCGAACTCGATGACTTGCTCGAACGCCTGTCGAACTTCGCCAGCCTGGGCAATTTCCCCAGCATCGGCGAAGAAGGGCCGAAATCGGTGCCCGTGCAGGATTCCCTGTTGCCGGCCAGCTTTGCCGTGGCCTCGTACCGCGCCTCCATGCTGCCGCTGCTGGGCGACGTCTCCGAAGCGAGCTTGCAGGGATCCACGGCCGAACTGGCCCGTTTGCCGATCACTTTTACTCCGACCGACGAGATGGTCCAACTGACCGACCCCCACGTGGCGGCCATGTCGATCGCCTCGCTTTCACTGAATGTTTCACTTGATTTAGATAGCGGCACCGCCGATGAATGACGATTCCCAAATCCTGATTGCGCGCCTGCTCACGCATCAAACCCTGCGCCGCGACGACAAGCTCGTCAAGCGCGTGCTGTCCGACGAGCTGTTCCGCGCCGAAATCGATGCGCGCCTGCTGGCCTGCGGCTTGAAACTGCTCGACAACGTGTACGCCGACCATGTCACCCTGGCCCTGACGCGCACCATCGAACCGAAGATTTTCGGCGCGCGCGACGTGTGGCAAAACAACAATTTCGGCCTGGCGCGCGATGGCGTGGCCTTGCTGGTGGTGCTGTGGGCGCAGATCATCCTGCCCAAGCGTGAACGCCAGGAAACGCACCAGCACGCGGACGATGACCAGAACGACATGTTTGGCACGGAAAAGCCGCTGCCGCGCGCGGAAGATGCGTCGATCGGCATTTCCTACAAGGCGCTGCTGTCGGACTTCGGCGACAAGCTGGGCAAGAAGACGCGCATGGACATGAATCTGGGCACCCTGGCCAAGCTGGGCTTTATCGAGCGGCGCGGCGACTTCATCCTGGAAGGTCCGCTGCTGGACCTGATGATGGACACGGACGTCTTGAAAGAGCGCATCATCAACGGCGCCCTGGCCGACGTGTTCAAGCGGGCGCCGGCGCGCCTGGTGGCCGTCAGCGGCGATACGTTGCCCGACGCCGACCTGGCGGACGACTTGTCCGCCGACATCGGCGACCTGCCCGACGACGGCGATGAGCCCGCGTCCGACCTCCCTCACTGAAAGCGCCCATGTTTCATATCAAATCACTTGAACTGGTGCACTGGGATTACTGGCAGCGCATCAAGAATATTCCGCTCGACGCGAAGATCATCACCATCGCGGGGCAGAACGGCTCGGGCAAGACCACCTTGCTCGACGCCTTGCGCACCCTGTTCGGCCTCGATTGCTCGATGGGGCGCACGTATAAACACTATGCGCGCCACTCGGGCCAGCAGACGGCCTGGCTGCGCGCCGTGGTCGACAACAAGAACGTGGGCAAGCAACTGTCGAACCGGCCGTTCCGCAGTTCCGGCTTCTTCAGCGATGATGAAGTGACCCTGTTTTGCCAGATCCAGAAGAATGGCGGCGACTGGAAGCGCCAGTATCTGATGCGTCCTGGCAATGTGCAGATCGAGGACATCACGGACACCAACGACTGGCTCGGTGTGGAAAACTACCGCAAGCGCCTGGCCAATGCGGGCCTGTCGCCCGCCATGTCGAAAGTGCTGGCGCTGGAGCAGGGCGAGACGGACAAATTGTGCGAATACGCGCCGCGCCAGCTGCTCGACCTCGTGTTCCAGGTGTTTGGCGACAAGGAAGTGCTGGACGCCTACGACGAAGCCAAGCGCCACCAGCGCGACACGGAAGTGGAACTGAAACGCTTCGAGACGGAACTGGAAGCGTCGAAGACCAACCTGGAAGGCTTGCGCCTGCGCGTGGCCAATTACCACCAGTGGGAAGGGCTGCATAAAGAGCGCCGCAACCTGCTGGAAGAAGTGCTGCCCAGCCTGCAGTACCACGAGGCGCGCGAAAAAGCGGCCACGGCCAGCCGGCAATTGCGCGATGCGCGCAAACCGATGGCGCAGGCGGACCAGCAGCTGACGGATAAACGCAACGCGCTGGCATCGCAGGCGAAGGCCCTGTCCGACGCGCAAATGAACGAAACCTTGCTGGAACAGGAATCGATCGGCTTGCAGAGTCGTTTGTCCTTGATCAATAGCAAGCTCAAACCGCTGGACAGCCTGCTCGAGCAGAAAGACCGTTTGCACAAGCTGGCGGCGGACTCGGGCAGCGACATCGCCGAAGTGGCGGCCCAGCTGGAACAGAAGGAAGCGCAATTGCTGCAGCAGCGCCAGCAGCGCGACGCCTTGGCGGCGCGCATCGCGGGCGAACAGGCAACTATTGCCGCGCTGCAAGGCAAGACGGCCATGCCGGAGCCGGACAACGTGCGCGGCATGCGCCGCGCGCTGCGCGATGCCGGGATCAGTCACGCGATGCTGTCCGATATCGTCGAAGTGACGGACAGCCGCTGGCAGGGCGCCGTCGAAGGCGTGCTGGGCGGCTACGCTTCGGTGGTGCTGCTGGACAAGGCCAAGGATGCGGCGGCCGCTTACCGTTTGGCCGAGAAGGAACGCTATCGCCACTTCATCGTGCCCGACCTGGTCACGGCGCCTGTCGCGAAAGACGAGAGCCTGCTGGCGGTGGTGAAATTTTCCGCGCCCGTGCCCAGCTGGCTGATCGAGCAATTGTCGCGCATTTCCCGCGTCGATTCCGTCGAAGCAGGTTTCAAGCTGGGCAACCACGAAGAGTGGATCACGCCCGAGGCGTACCACCGCGAACGCCGCGGCGGGCGCTCGCTGTTCGTGGAAGCGTCGCGCTACCGCTTTGGCCAGGCTGGCCGCAGCGGCCGCCTGGAAGCGCTGCTGCGCTCCCTGCCGGGCCTGGAAGGACAGGAAGACACCCTGACCCTGGCGATTTCGAAACTGGCGGCCGAAGTGGGCGCCTTGAAAGCGCGCATCGCCGGCGTCGACGCGGCCAAGGAACTCAGTGCCCGCCAGGAAGAGTTCGCCGAAGCGCTGCGCAATTCCAAGCCGCTCAAGGAAGAGCGCCTGGAAGTGGGTGGCCGCCTGGGCGAGCTGCAAAACCTGACGAAGAACGCCACCGTGGCGCGCACGCGTGCCGATACCGTGTGGCAAAACGCGCGCCTGGCCCTGTCCGAGGCGGAAGCGGGCTCGCGCCTCGGCTACAAGAAGCAGATCGAACAGCGCGCCGAGCATGCGCGCGCCTTGTTGGCCCTGCGCCATGCGTGGCGCCACTTGCCGAAAAGCTGGCGCCGTCCCGCACGCCGCGCGGCCCTCGTGGCCGAGCATCAGAATGCGCACCAGGTCGACTTGCGCGTGGCCAGCCTGCAAAACAGCCTGGCGCGCGACGACTGGGAACTGGACGCCACCGTCATCGACCAGCACCACCGCCTGTCGGACCAGTTGCATGGCCGCCAGTCGGAAACGGACGAGCGCCGCTACCAGAACAACCGCGCCATCGAAGCGACGGGCAATGCCCGCGGCGCCTACATGGAACGCTTGCGCTACACCATCAAGACCTACAGCAAGAACATCAAGGAGCTGGGCGAACTGGCCGGCATCGAAGTGCATGCCGACCCCGTGCGCCTGGAAAACGACGACGTGCAGCTGTCGCAGGCGGGCTTGCACGTGCGCTTCAAGTTCGACGGCAAGGGCGTCATCGGCATGAACGATGGCGAAGCGTCGGGCGGCCAGCAAGTGATGAAATCGCTGGTGCTCCTGATCGGCTTGCTGAAATCGGAAGACGGTTCCGGCGGCTTCGTCTTCATCGACGAACCGTTTGCCCACCTCGATATCCGCAACATTCAATTGGTTGGCGAATTCCTGAAGAACACGGAAGCGCAATACCTGATGACGACGCCGTTGACGCACAACACGGATGTCTACGATCCATCGGAACTGACGTTGATTACGAGCAAGAAGAAAAAGGATACCCAATGGGCGCAACCGATTTTCGTGCTGCAGCGCCGGGTCGATCCCGTCTCGGGCAAGGTGGCGTGATGCTGGTGCGCACCTTGCTGGCATCTGCCGCGCTGGCGCTGGCGTGTTCGGCGCCCGCCATGGCCAACGACGGCATCGGCTCCGTGAGCGCGGGCGGCATCCTGTTCGGCAAGACGGATGCCGTGGCCATGAAAAAGGAAGTGCTCAGCGTGAGCGCGGAATTGATCAAGGTCGAATACGAGTTCCTCAATGAGTCGAAAACGGATGTGGAAGAGACGATCTTCTTCCCGCTGCCCGAATACTCTTCCGGCTACCACGGCTCGCCCACGTATTATGGCCAGCCGCAACAGTTTACCGTCGACGTGGATGGCAAGCGCAAGGAATATAAAACCACCTTCGTCGCCAAGCTCGACGCAGAGGACGTGACGGGCCGATTGCGCCAGCTGGGCTTGTCCGATGCGCAAATTGCGTATTTCCCCTCGCACACGCCGTTCGACAAGAAAGTGGCGCCGCTGACGGCCGCGCAGAGCAAGATCATGATCCGCGAAGGCTTGCTGGCCCAGCTGTACGACGAGGAATGGGTACCGGCCTGGACCGTGAAAGTCATCTACCTGTGGCAGCAGAAATTCCCTGCCGGCAAAGTCGTGCGCGTGCGCCATCAATATGCACCGTTCGTCGCGGCCGGTCCCGGCGCGTCCTACCTGGGCGATGGCAATACATTTGAAAAGAAATACTGCGGCGACAAGGCCTTCTACAAGACGTGGAACCGCCTGGCGGCCCAGCAGGGCGAAAGCGGCTTCGTCAATGCCGTGTGGGTGTCGTACATTTTGACGACCGGCAATACGTGGAAGAATGGCATCGAAGACTTTACCTTGAACTTAATCAAGGGCAAGTCGGACGAGCTGGTCAGCCTGTGCTTCCCCGGTACGTTTACCAAAATCAATCCCACCACCTTGCAAGTCAAGTTGCGCAACTTCCATCCGAAGCAAGACCTGGATGTGTACTTCGGCAATGTCGAAGGCACGGTTAGCCACGACGGCGTGGCGCCGCAGATCCGCCCCTAGCTGCATGAGCAGGCAGGAAGCACTGGCGGCGCGCTTGCGCGCCATCGCCGGCGCCACGCCGTGGTGCATGCAAGTCCTGCACGCTGTGGCGCAGCTGGGCTTGCCACACTGCTGCATCGGCGCCGGCGCCGTGCGCAACCTCGTGTGGGATGCCTTGCATGGTTACGCGCAAGCGTCTGCCTTGAGCGACGTCGACGTGGCGTATTTCGATGCGCACAATTTGCAACCCCGGCGTGAGGTGGAACTGCGCCAGCGCCTGGAAACCGTGCTGCCCGGCGTGCCGTGGGAGGTCTGCAACCAGGCGCGGGTGCACCTGTGGTTCGAAGACGCGTTCGGCTACGCCGTGCCGCCCCTGCTGTCGCTCGACGACGCCATCGCCACCTGGCCCGAGTTTGCCACCTCGGTTGGCATCTCGCTGCAGCCTGACGGCGGGATCGGCATCATTGCGCCGCATGGCCTCGACGACCTGTTCGATATGGTGGTGCGGCGCAACCCGGCGCGCATCAGCCTGGACGGCTATGCGCAGCGCCTGGCCAGCAAGGATTATGCGGCGCGCTGGCCGCGCGTCACCATCATCGCCTAGGTAAATTGTGATGTAAAACACAATTTAATGCACTGTGGATACAGATTGCCTATAATTGCCAATTTTCCAATAGTGTTTTCCTGATCCCATGTCCCTGTCGATTTCCATGCCGTTGTGCCGCCTCGGCCGCCTGTTCTGTCTTTCCTCCGCTCTCGTGGCGCCCGCCGCCTGGGCCGACAGCTATACCGATTTCCAGCAAGCCAGTGCCCGCCTGGAAGCGCTGATGGCCAAGGCCACGCTGCAAAGCGGCTTGCCGCGCCTGAGTGAACCTGAAGTGGCAGCGCTGATTGCCCGGATTACCGATGCGCCGGGCCTGTTCCGGGCGCCCGTCGCGGCGTTGCAGGACATCAACCCGAGCGTGGCCCTGTGCGAGCGGGCAACCAACATTGGCAAGGCGTATTACACGTTTGGCAGCGAGCGGCCGCTGCCGCTGTCCGGCGCCGAGTTGCAGCAGGCGCGCAATGACCAGGTAACGGAGAACCTGGCCAATTATGGCGATGAAATGAGTACTTTTTTTGCCTTTGGCATGCATTGCCATGCGCACTTGATTGGCTTGATGGAGCAGGAATTCAGTACCCAGCCGCTGCAGGTAGTGAGCGGTACGGAGCGCATGCGGGCGCGCGCCTTCAGCAAGGGCTCGACCACCCTGTATGTCGGCGTGGTGCAGTT
Source organism: Janthinobacterium sp. SUN137 (assembly GCF_030587265.1). NCBI lineage: Bacteria > Pseudomonadati > Pseudomonadota > Betaproteobacteria > Burkholderiales > Oxalobacteraceae > Janthinobacterium > Janthinobacterium sp. SUN137. Next base: position 670,971 of record NZ_JAPWHZ010000004.1, read on the forward strand.
CGTGCAAGTGCCGTTCTGGACCGTGGCGCAAAAGAAGCGCATGCTGGAAGCGGCGGCGCAGTACGCAACGCCGAACGTCGCGCTGATGGCGCCGCCGTTGCGCGAGCGTTTGCTGGCCAGCCTGGCTGGTGCGGACAAGGACCTCGATCCCGCCCTGGCGCCTGCGCTGGCGACGATACGCCAGGCACTGTCGGTGACGACCTGCGAAGGCCTGTGCCAGTACTACTGACGGGATGACTTATTCGGGCGCCTGCAGCGGTTGGTTGCGCTGGCGCCAGCGCACCAGGCCCCACGCATACACGGCGTAGTAGCCGATGACGAGGCCGTAGGCGGCCATCGTCAGCGCGCTCTGGCCGAACGGTGGCGGCGGCACGGGCACGTCGAGGCGCGAGTTCAGGTAGATTTCCATGCCACGGTACAGCAGGCGGGCGATGAACAGCATCGTGATGGCCAGGCCCAGGTAGCGGTGCTGGGTAAAGAAAAAGTCCTTGCCGACCTGTTCGAAGCGCGTCAGCTTCAAGCCCAGCACGCCCAGCCAGCCGCCGGCCAGCGCGGCCGCGCCCAGGCTGGACAGGGGCAGGACGTCGAACTTTGTCGTCGTCGCCAGGAACAGCAGCAGCGCGGGGAAGGCGATCGCCACCGTCCAGTGCCGCCACAGCTGCGACTTCTGGCGCGCCACCAGTTTCTTCAGGCGCGAGTAGATGCGCCAGACCAGCAGCGGGACCAGTAACAGCAGGGCGAGGGTGGTGGTTTCCATGTATGCAATCGGGTACGGGTAAAACAGCGATTGTAAGCCAGATGGGGACGGGCGGCGATGCTTGTCAAACGGTAAAAGTTGCATGTTGACATTTACATGGCATGCAAGCACTATGCCTTGTCACGCCGTGCCGCCGGCCGCGGACGTCAAGCCGGCAGGCAAACATGGACAGCCGGCGGGCATCTCGTGGTATGGTCTTCTTTTGTCCGCCGGGAGGCCAGCCATGTCCGTCATCCATGCCCACCGCGCGCCCGACCCGGCGCCCGTCGATGAACCCATGCCGGCGCCGGAGCCGCAAGAAGCGCCCGGGTACCATCCGGGGCCCGTGCACCCGGTGCCGCAGGACGATCCCGTGCCGCACCCGCATCCCAGTTAATCTCGTCAAGAAAGGCTGTTTTAGATGGCAATTGTCAAGGAAGTCTACACACGCAAAGTCAGCGGAGAATCGTTCGACTATGAACTCGATTACACCCAGGGCACGGACGTGGCCTGGATTGCGCGCGTGTATCACGACGGCGTGCTGAAAGGCTCGCCCCATGGCGCGCTGACGGCCAACGTGCTGTCCGGCCCCGCGCTGGAACAATATCTGCGCGCGTACGTCGAAGGCATGATCGAGCGGGGCCTCGACGTGGCCGAGTAAGTTTGCCTTTGCGGCAGATCAAAGAAAAGGGCGCCGAGGCGCCCTTTGTTGTTTCTTGCACTTCAACGTCTGATTAGTCGAACGCCCACGTGTACAACACGTCCAGGGCATTGTTCGTGCCGGTCTGGAATTGCAGGGTGATGCGGCGGTTCAGCTTGTAACGCAGCTTGACCAAGCTCGTCGCCGTGCTCGTGCCTTGCTCGAACGTCAGGTAGGCGCGCGAGGACAGGCGCTTGCCGACGGTGACGACCGTGCTTTCCAGACCTTGCGCCTGCGACAGGCCCACTTCGTCGAGTCCCAGCGAATTGGCCAGCTTGCCTTGCAAGCCGCCGCCGGAGCCGCCGAAGAGGGCGCCTGCCGCCGTCGTCAAGAGGGCCATTTCATCGCCGGCCGCCGTTTCCGCGCCGTGGCCCAGGATCAGCCAGGCCAGCTTGTCGCTGTCCGATACGCTCGGGGTGGACACCAGCTTGGCCGTCGGCGCCTGGGCCGTGCCGCGCACTTCCACGCCCGCTTCCACATTTGTTTCCGACAAGGCTTCGCCTTCCGGACGCTTGCGCACGGCCAGGATGTTCAGCGACGGGTTGTCGTAGGCGCCCGTGAAGGCGATCAAGCCCCGTTCGATCGACAGCTTTTGTCCGTAGGCGGCGTATTGACCTGTGACAACCTTGATGCTGCCCGTCACGCGCGGCGCAGCGCGGTTGATGACCCTGGCGCGCACATTGCCCGCCAGGTCCGCATCGATACCCATGCCGCGCAAGTGGAAGGCATTGCCCAGGTCAAACTCGAGGTCGATATTCAATGGCAAGGATGGTGCTTCCTTGCTGCCCTTGACTTCCTTGCCCAGTACCACCACGTCGCTGCTTTGCGTGGGCGTGTCTTGCGGCGCCAGCTCGATCAGCGCGCGGTTGGCCTTGAACTTGCCCTCGAAGCTGAAGCGCTTGTCGTTGCGCACCAGGGTGCTGTTGCCCGACAGGATCAAGGTGCGGTCGGGGCGCGACAGCGCCTGCAGCCGGTCGGCCATCAATTTCAGTTCCAGGCTCGCTTCGCCATTCGCAAAGCGTACCCAGCCATCTGCCTGCACCTTGCCATCGCCGCCGTCAAAGCTCAGGCGCTGCAATTGCAATTGATCGCCGGCCAGCTTGGCTTGCAGCACGCCATTGCGCAATTTCAAGCCCTGGTCGGCCCAGTTCACCAGCAGCTTGCTGCCGTTGATGTCGCCATTCAATTGCGGCGCGCCGATGGTGCCGCTGCCGGACAGCGCCACTTTCAAGGCGCCGCCCAGTTCCAGGCCTGGCTGGCCCGACAGCGGCGCCAGCCAGGCCAGCGAATCGATGCTGGTCGTGCCCGTCAGGGAGAGGGCGCTGTCGTTGCTGATGCGGCCGCCCAGCATTTGCACGGTGGCATTGATATCGCTCTGCCCCGCGCGTGCGCCGTCGAGTTTCACGGCCAGGCGCAGCTGCTGGTTGGCAACATCCACGCGGGCGTCGAGGGTGCGCAAACCCAGCGCCAGCGGCTGCTCCACGCCCACCGTTACGTCGCCTTTTTCGCGGTAGATGTGCAGCATGCCCGCCAGGGAGGGATCTTTCTGCTGCGCCGTCGGCACCTGCATGTCGAGCGACCATTGCGCGCCCAAGGTCAGGTCGCTGCGCGCATTGGCTTGCAGCGAGGGAATCACTTGCGCCAGATACGTCAGCGCCACGCCCGCCGCCTGGCCGGAACTGGTCCAGCGGGGACCGTTCTTGACCAGGCTTTGCATGGTGATGCTGCCCGCAGGCAATTTGATGGCGGTGTTGCCCACGCTGATCTGCTCCGGCTGGCCCAGGCCCGCCACGCCGCTGCCGGCAGGGCCCGCCACTTTCACGGGCACGGGCGCTTGCAGCACGAGCGCATAGCGGCCCTTGTTTTGCAGGCTGTCGATCGTGCCCGTCCAGCTGGCGCCGCTCTGGCTGCCGCGGATTTGCACGGTGGCATCGAAATCGTCGTTGCGCGCCGCCAGGCTCACGGTATGGCTGCCGCGCGTGCCCGTCGTGGCCAGGCGTGCGCTGCCCAGCTTGAAGGTGGGCGTGCTGTAGCCCGTGATGTCCAGGCTGCTGACCATGGGGTCGAGCGCGCCTTGGCCGGCGCCCACGCTGGCGCTGCCCTTGATGGATTTCAATTGCTGGTCGCCAAAGAAGGTCAGATCGCGGCCATCGAGCGTCAGCTGCGCGGCCGGCGCGTCCATCTTGCCGCTGACGGAACCGGCTGCCTGCAGCACGCCGGCAAAGCGGGGGCCCAGGGTCGACAGTTGCGGCGCATCAAGTTTCCACGTCAGCTTGTCCGTGGCGCCGCCCAGCGCGCCCTTGGCCAGCAGGCTGTTCGGCCCCAGGCGCAGTTCCGTATCCACGCTGTCGATCCGTTTCGCATTGGCCGACAGCTTGGCATAGCCGGCCAGCGGGGCATTTTGCAAGGTCGATTCGCGCAGGGCCAGGTTGAGGGCCACTTGCCAGTCGCCGCTCAGGCGGCCGCTGCCGTTGAAATCCGCGTTGACGTTGCCGTTGGGCAGTGCAGCACCAAACGCGGCCGGGTTGATCTTTTGCAAGGAACCCGTCACTTTCAGTTCCGCTGCCTGCTTCGGCCCCGTCAAGCCCACGTCGCCGCTGGCATGGATGGCGCTGTCCGGCGCGGGACGCTTGCCGCTGGTCAAGCCAAGCCCTTTCGCATCGGCAACAAACGTCGTGCGCGGCTGCTGCATGGTGCCTTGCACCACGCCGCTGGCCAGCACGCTGCCCAGCAAGTCGGACTGCAGGGCGGACAGTTGCCGCGCATCGACATTCCAGTTGAGTTTTTCGCCGGCGCCGCCGAAGTTGCCCTTGGCCGTCACGTTGTTCTTGCCCAGCGCCAATTGCACGTCGATGCCGCTGAAATGGGCTGCATCGGCCGTCAGCTTGCCCTTGCCGGACAGGGGCTGGTCGAGCAGCTTGCTGGGGCGCACGGTGAAGTCCGCATTCGCCAGCCATTGCGGCGCCACGTGGCCGTTGGCGCGCACGTCGAGGTTCAGGTCGGCCACGGGGAAGGCGCCGAAGTCGGCGGGGTTCAGGCGGCTGGTGCTGGCCACGGCCTTGAACGGTTGTTCATCCTTCAGGCTGATCTGGCCCGTCGCGTTGACGCTGCTTTTGCCCGCTTGCAAGGTCGCCTTGCGCAATTGCACGAGGGAATCGGCGAGGGTGGCTTCCACGTCCAGGCGCAGCTTGGCTTCGCCCAGCTTGGCGCGCAGGGTTTGCGTCTTGCCGTCGCTGTCGAGCACGATATCGCCGACGATCTTCGTGCTGTTGATGCTGCTGTAAATGTGCTGCAAGTCGATCTTGTCTGTGTGCAAGGTCAGCTGCGCATTGCCGATGGGCGCATCGGCCGCGTCGCGGTTGAGCTTGCCGCTGCCCGTGAATTTGCCTGCGGTGCCGAAATCGATGAGGGCCGACTCCAGGGTGGTGGCCGTCAGGGTACCGCCTAATCTCGCCTCGAACTGGCGCAGCGGCAGCTTTTGCTGGTCGATGGGGCCCGGTGTCGCGTGGTTGAGGATGGCCAGCTTGCCCGAGACGCTTTGCGCGCTTGGGCGCGTATCGATGGCGGCGTCGAGTTCCAGGCTCAGGTCCGCCTGCGGCAAGGTCGCGTCAAACTTGCCCGGATTGATGTTGCGGCCTTTGATGCTGGCCGAGCGCAGGATGATGACGGGGTCGAACGGCGCCAGCGCCAATTGGGCGTCGGCCGTGGCCGCGCCCGCGCTGCCCTTGGCCGTCACGTTCAGCACATTCAGGTCGCCGCCCAGTTGCAGGGCCAGGGCGGCCGGTTTTTCGCCGGCGGCGGGGTTGATCTGCGTCAAGCCGGCTTTGCCAGACAGCTTGAACGGTTGCGTGGCGGCAATCGTCGCGCTGGCCGTGGCCTGGCCGAAGGGCGTGAGCGCCGAGGCGTCTTCCAGCTGCCATTGTGTCTTGTCGCCCGACAAGGTGAAATGGATCTTTTCAAATACCGTGTTGCCGCCCGGACTCACCAGGGTCACCTTGTCCAGGCGCGCGTCGGCAATGCCGATCTTGAACGGCGAAGCCAGGCTGGCGGGCATCGTCGACGGTTCCTCGGAGGGCGCCGTGCTTTCCACGGACAGGCTGGCCACATGCAGTTCGCTGATCGCGATGCCTTCCGAGAAGAACTGGAACGGCGACCAGTTGATGTCGATATTCTCGGCCGTGATGTGCTGCGTCTTGCTGCGGTAGCTGACGTGGCCCAGGTGCATGCGGTTGTACAGCGAGCCGGACACGCCCGACACTGCGATTTCGCCGCCGCTGGCGCTGGCCACTTTTTGCACCAGCATCTGCAGGGTCGATTCGCGGCCCAGGAACCAGAAGGCGCCGCCCAGCAGCACGGCCAGGCTGGCGACGGCGATCGCCACATAGCGGGGCCAGCGGCGGACCTTTTTCGCCGACGGTGGCGGCGCGGCGCCGTTGGGGGACTCGGTAGTAATATCGGACATCAGAAAGTGAATCCCAGAGAGAAGTGCAAACGGTAAGCGTGGACGGCGTGGCCATACGCCACGTCGACATTGATGGGACCGACGGGGCTCTTGTAGCGCCCGCCCAGGCCGTAGCCCGATTTCGGCGTCATGGCCGCCTTCACGGTATCGGCCGCGTTGCCGGCGTCATAGAAGGCGGCAATGGCCCACTTCGGCTTGAACCAGTACTGGTATTCGGCGCTGCCGGTGAGCATGTAGCGCCCGCCGATGGTGGCGTCGCCTTCCTTGACTCCCAGTTCCTGGTAGCCATAGCCGCGCACGGACTGGTCGCCGCCCGCGCGGAACAGGTAGACGGCCGGCACGCCGCGTTTTTCCTTCGAGCCCAGCGCGCCCATTTCGCCGCGCACGATCAGCTCGCCTTTTTCACCGAGCGGACGGTAATACACGGCCTTGCCGGCCACGCGCACGAAGCGCTCGTCCGTCAGCACGGGCAGCAGGGCGCCGCCCACCTGGGCGTTGATGACGTAGCCCTTGGTGGGAAACAGCAGGCTGTCGAGGCTGCGCTTGGTGATGGCATAGGTCAACGGCAAGCTCTTGCTGCGCGTCTGTTCCAGGCCCACGACGGTCTTGTCCTCGCTGAGGAACTCGAACGTCAGGCTGCGCTCGAGGTTGGTACCGCCCCAGTTGCGCTTGGCCGAGATGGTCGTGACGGCCGTGATTTCGTTGGAAATGTCGCTGCGCTCGAACGAGGCGCCCGCGCTGTCGTTGTAGCCGCGCTCGGTCGTTGGGAAGTAAAAATTGGCGTGCGCCGCCTGTTTCTTCGTTTCCATGGTGATCGCGCTCTTGAAGCGCGTGCCCCACACGTTCAGGTTGTCATAGTTGAGCTGGGCGCGATTGCCCGTGTTCGTACTGAAACCGAGACCGGCGCTGACGTTCTGCTGCTTGTTTTCCGTGACGCGCACCACCAGCGGCAGCAGCGGCGCGGGGCCGCGGTTGACGGGCTTGGCTTCGGCGGCGGCGCTGGCACCTTCGGCCTCGGCTTGCTGGCTTTCCTGGCCGGCCTCGATCTGCTCGCTGAGGATGCTGCTCATGTCGGCGCTCACTTCCACGCTGGCAAAGTAGCCCGTGTCCTGCAGGCGCGCCTGCAACGATTGCAGCGCCGATTCGCTGTAGTACTCGCCCGGGCGTATTTTGTCGAGGTTGCGGATGATGCTGGGATCGTAGCGTTTCAAGCCTTCGATGCGCAGCTCGCCGAAGCGCAGCTCGGGGCCGCTGTCGAGCACTACCAGCAGCGAGACTTTATGCGTTTCCGGGTCGACCACGGCTTGCGTGTCGACCAGCTGGGCGCGCGGGTAGCGCGTCTGCACCACTTCACGCAGCAGGGCGCGCTTGGCCGATTCCCAGTCGGCTTGGCGAAACACGCTGCCCGTCTTCAGCGACCAGCTGCGCTTCAGGGCTTCTGTATCGTAGGGCTCGCTGGCGGCCAGCGGCGGCGTGGGGTCGAAGCCGCGCAATTCCAGCTCGACCTTGTCGATGGTCACCGCCTGGCCAGGATCGACGTCGACGATGACGACGGGCTTGGCGCCCGACGTATCGACGCGCACCGTGACGACGGGCGTATAGTAGCCGGCCGTGGCGATGAGGTTCCTGGCTTGCTCGGGCGTATCACGGACGAGGCGCTGCAATTGCTCGCGGTCCATGCGCGGGTTGCCGCGGAAGCGTTCCAGGTCCAGGTTTTTTTCGAGCAACTCATCGAGGTCGCCCGGTGCATTGACCTTGACCTCGTACTGCAGCGGGGCGGGCGCCGCTTCCGTGGCGGCGCTGTCGGCGGGCGCGTCTTGCGCGCTCTGTTGCGCACCCTCCTGCGCGGCGGCCTGGGCGATGGGGAACAGCAAGATGACACTGCCGGCGGCCGCCAGTGTCAGTTGACCCATTGCTTTTGTCACTACTTGTGCCAAAATTCGTGGTCGTATCGCCTTGCCGGCAGCCGTATGCCGTATGGGTCGTGCAGAAAACATGGTGCTCCAGATGAGTAAATGCTGACTGCATGTTACCGGAATAGGTAAACTGATGGCGGACGAATAAGTATTTTTTGCATGGGGAATCTCGTTTCCCCGCGCACTATTGGACAGAACAAAACTCAAAGAAAGAAATTATGCTAGCAACGGACTCCGCACTGGTGCTCTTTAGCGGTGGACAAGATTCCACCACCTGCCTGGCCTGGGCCTTGAAACACTATAGCCGCGTGGAAACTATCGGCTTTGACTATGGACAGCGCCATGCGATCGAACTGACCGTGCGTCCCGGCGTGCTGGAACAGATGCGCCGGCAGTCGCCCGAGTGGGACAGCCGCCTGGGCCAGGATCACATGATCGACCTGTCCCTGATTTCCGCCATTTCCGATACGGCCATGACGCAGAACGTCGAGATCGTCATGCAGGAAAACGGCTTGCCGAACACGTTTGTTCCTGGACGCAACTTGCTGTTCATGACGGTGGCCGCCACCGTGGCCTACCGCCGCGGCTTGACGGTGCTCGTGGGCGGCATGTGCGAGACGGATTTCTCCGGCTATCCGGATTGCCGCGACGACACGATGAAGGCGCTGCAAGTGGCCCTGAACCTGGGCATGGATACGCGCCTGAAGCTGGAAACGCCGCTGATGTGGCTGGACAAGGCGCAAAGCTGGGACCTGGCGGAAGACCTGGGCGGCCAGCCGCTGGTCGACCTGATCCGCAGCGGCACGCATACGTGCTACCTGGGTGAGCGGGGCGAATTGCACGACTGGGGCTATGGCTGCGGCACCTGCCCCGCCTGCGCCCTGCGCGCGAATGGTTACCAGCAATACGCGGCGAGGAAGGCGACGAAGCCGGCTGTCAAATAAGCAGTTTGCGCCGTTTCTTCAAGCGGCGGGGCGGGGGACAAGGCCATGCTGTGGTTTTTGCCACAGGAGCGTCTTGCCATGAAATCCCTCTTTGCCGCGCTGTACGGCCCCGTGTTCTGGGCCGGCTTCATCGGCGCCGCCACCGTGCTGGTGGCGCTTTGCCAATTCTCCCTCCGGGTCTTGCCGCCGCTGTTGCTGCTGGCCCTGCTCACCTCCTTTCTGGCCGAGCGTTACCTGCCGTATGACGGCGCGTGGAACCACGAGCACGGCGACGGCTGGCGCGACATTGCGCACGCGCTCGTCAATGAAGCGCTGTACCTGCTGGGACTGGCCATCTTCCCCCTGCTGGCCGGGCACCTGGCGCTGGGTCCGTTCTGGCCCGGCCAGTTGCCGTTCTGGGCGCAGCTGTTGCTGGCCATCCTCATCGCCGATTGCGGCATCACGCTCGTGCATTACCTGAGCCACCGCTATTATTTTCTATGGAAACTACATGCCGTGCACCATAGCGTGACGCGCCTGTACGGTTTCAACGGCTGGATGAAACACCCGCTGCACCTGCTGCTGGAAGCGGCGGGCGGCATGCTGCCCTTGTTGCTGCTGGGCATACCGGAGCGTGTCATGGGCGTGTTGGCGTTTGCCGTGGCGATCCAGCTGCTGCTGCAGCACGCGAATGTCGACATGCGCATGGGGCCATTGCGCCACGTGTTTGCCTGGGCGCCATTGCACCGTTTTCACCACATGAAATACGGCACGGCGGGCGACGTGAATTTCGGCCTGTTCTTTACCTGCTGGGATCGCTTGCTGGGCACGCGTTTCGATGCGCCCGGCTACCGCATGCGGGGCGAGGACCTGGGCATCGGCAGCCGTCCCGATTACCCGGCCGCGTACGGGGCGCAGCTGCTGGAACCGTTTCGCGCGGAAGAGGGCGTGCGCGCGCCCGCATTGCCGGCGGACTTGCGTAAAGCCATCAATCGAGCAGCTTGACGTTGAGCTGGCGCAAGCTGCGGTCGGCGCGCACGCCGAACAGGCTGCGCATGGTACGCGAAAAATGCGCGGCATCGGCAAAACCGGCGCCGTGGGCCGCTTCCGTCAGGGTGCTGCCGAGCACAATGAAACGGATGGCCAGGCGCAGGCGGCGCCACAGCACCAGCCGCCGCACGGGCAAGCCCAGCTGGGCGCTGAACAGGCGTTCCAGCTGGCTCAGCGACAAATGCGCCGCCTCGGCCACGGCGGCTGCGCTGACCTTGCCTGACAACAACGCATCGACCTTGTCCAGCGCGCGCCGCAAGCGGGGATCGGGCAAGTGCTCGCGCGGCTGCGCCTGCAGCGCGGCGGCCAGGCTGTCCAGGCTGGGCATGCCTGCGCTGCCGGCCGCTGCCAGCAGGGCCGGGCCGCCCAGGCGCTGCGGCTCCGCATAGATGGTCAGCAGGGGCGCCGGGGCGGCCAGGATGGCGTGCGGACGCAGGCTATCGACCAGCAAGTGCCGCGCCGTGTGGACGATGCCGTCGAGCTCGGCCGTGAAAGGCGCCCCGGTGCTCAGCATCAACTGGTGCGCATAATGGGCGTGGCTGGCCGTGGCGCCCGCCGCGCCATGCAAGATGGCGAAGTCCGGCGCCAGCCAGAGTGTTCCCTGCCAGCTATCCTGTTGCAAACGCGACTCCCAGGTGATGGATTGCGGGGCGATCATATCAGCGAGTGGTGGATTGTTTTCACGGCATCGAATTTTCCTGGAGCACACATCATTGCATTGGCGCAATATGTGATTTTTTTAATACAATATTCAGCATTGCAAGGCCGCCCGCTGTAACGTACTATCATTCTCATCGACTACCGATGGTAGTCCTGCAGCCCGCCGCCAGCCACGTCGCTGGCCGTGAAGCGGTTTGATATCCGTTCTGCTTGTCATCCTGTCATGCCTACACGCGCGTCTACGTCGTGGTTTGCTGGGCCAGTGTCGCACTGGGTGGGACCGCGCGTGCTGGCCGCGCTGGTGCTGGCGCTGTGCCTGGGATTGACGTATGGCGCCTGGCGCAATGCCCACGATGCCAGCGAACAGCAGGTGCGGGCCGATTTCGATTTCCGCGTGCACGAGTTGGTCAACAACATCGCCGGCCGCATGCAGACCTATATCCAGGTGCTGCACGGGGTGCAGGGACTGTATGCCAGTTCGCAGGAAGTCACGCGCCGCGAATTCCACGCCTACCTGGCGGTGCAGCAGGTGGACCGCCACTTTCCCGGCATCCATGGCATCGGCTACCTGCCGCTGTTGTCCGGCGCGGCCCTGGCGCGGCATGAAGCGAGCGTGCGCGCGGAAGGCTATCCCGGCTATGCCGTGCGTCCGCACGGCCAGCGCGCCTGGTATGCGCCGATCACCTATCTGGAACCCTTGAGCGAGAGCAACCTGCTGGCCTTCGGCTACGATATCGGCTCCGAACCCGTGCGCCGCGCCGCGCTCGAACAGGCGCGCGACACGGGGCAAGCCGCCATGACGGGCAAGATCCACCTGGTGCAGGATGGCGGCAGCGCCCAGTCGCATGGTTTTCTCATCGTGCTGCCCGTGTATGAGAATAGCTTGCTGCATGGCAGCGTGGAGCAGCGGCGCGCCGCCTTGCGCGCCTGGGTATTTGCGCCATTTCGCATGGGCGACCTGATGGCTGGCGTGGGCGGCGAGAGCGCGCGCCAGCTGGACCTGGAAATCTATGATGGCGCGCAACTGGCCGAGGCGGCCCTGATGTATGACAGCTTGCCGGGCGCCTTGTCGTCTGCCGCCTCGGACAGCCTGGTGGCGCAGGAAACGATCACCATCGCCGGCCATGCCTGGACCTTGCGCGTGCGCGCCATGCCCGGTTTCGATGGCGAACTGCTGGCGCGGCCCCGCCTGGTGGCCTTGACCGGCTTGCTGGCCAGCATCGTGCTGGCGCTGACCGCCTGGCTGCTGGCGGCGGGCCGCGCCCGCGCCCAGGTGGCGCTGGCGCGTTCGAGCGAACTGACGGGCCAGCTGGAGCAGGGGCAGGCGAGCGTGCTGGCGATGGCCGAGGCGGCGCAACGCAGCCAGGCCATGCTGCGCAGCATCCTCGATTCGACCATCGACGGCATTCTGGTCGACAACATCGATGGCCGCATCTTCACGTCGAATCGGCGCTTCCGCGACCTGTGGCAAGTGCCCGATGCGCTCGACTGGCAAGCCGATGGCGCGGCGCTGGTGCGCCATGTGGAAAGCCAGCTGGAGCAGGCGGCGCCTTTCCTCGGAGCACGCGTCCATGCGCCGCACGGCCACCGCGAGCGGCGCGACGTGCTGCACCTGCGCGATGGACGGGTGGTCGAGCAATATGTGCGCAGCATGCAACTGGGCAATGAACAGGCGCGCTTGTGGACGTTTCGCGATATCAGCGAGCGCAGCCAGATGGAACGGCGCGAGCATACGCGGCGGCAAGTGCTGGAAATGCTGGCCACGGGCGCGCCGCTGGAACGGGTGCTGGAAAGCGTGGTGCTGAGCGTGCAAGCGGACCATCCTGCCATGCTGTGCAGCATCTTGCTGCTCGATGAAAGCCGCCACCGCCTGGTGCTGGGCGCGGCGCCGGGCTTGCCCGCGTTCTTCAACCTGGCCAGCCATGGCCATGACCTCGACACCCTGCAGGGCGTGCATGGCATCGCCGCGCAAGCCCTGCGCGATGACTTGCGCGTGATCGTCGGCGACTTGCACGCCGTTGCCGATGCGCAAGAGACGATGGAACTGGCGTGGCGGGCCCAGCTGCAATCGTGCTGGGCCGAACCCGTGCGTGGCGGCTCGGGCAAGCTGCTGGGCGTGCTGATGGCGTATCACCGCCAGCCCACCTTGCCGGGTGCGGCGCACCTGGCGCGGCTGAGCGAGGCGGCGCACCTGGCCGGCATGGCCATTGAGCAGGCGCAAGTGGCGCTGGCCCTGCGCGCCGGCGAAGCGCGTTTCCGCAGCCTGTACGACCATGCGCCCGTGGCCCTGTGGGAACAGGACTGGTCGGCCGTGCGCGCCGCGCTCGATGTTCTCGAGCAAGCGGGCGTGCGCGACCTGGGCGCCCATTTCCAGGCCCATCCGGAGGCGCTGCAGCGGCTGGCGGGGATGGTGCGCATCATCGATGCGAACGGCGCCGCGCTGGCGCAAGTGCGCGCCAACGAAGACGACCAGCGTCGCGGCGCGCTGGGCCTGGCGCAGAATTTCGACGACAGCGCCTTGCCGCGCTTTGGCGATGCGCTGCTGGCGCTGGCTGGCGGCGCCCACCTGTACGAGTGCGAGAGCAGCTTCGTGCGTCTCGATGGTGCGGCGCGGCAAAATGAATTGAGCTTGCTGGTGATGCCGGGCCATGCGGACAGCCTCGATTTCGTCATGGTGTCCTCGCTCGATATCACCGAGCGCAAGCGCATGAACGCGGAACTGCTGCAACTGGCCACCACGGATTTTTTGACCGGCTTGCCGAACCGGCGCCACTTCATGGCGGCGCTGGAAAACGAGCATGCGCGGCTGCAGCGCGAGCTGGCCAGCTGCGCCAGCGTGCTGATGCTCGACATCGATCACTTCAAGCGCGTCAACGACGAGTATGGCCACGCGGTGGGCGATGCCGTGCTGCGCCACCTGGGCGCGCTGATGTGCCAGGCGCTGCGCAAGGTCGACGTGCCGGGCCGCGTGGGCGGCGAAGAATTCGCCATCTTGCTGCCTGGCACGGATCTGAGCGCCGCCGCCGTGTTCGCCGAACGGCTGCGCCGGCGCGTGGCGGAAAGTTCGCTGACCATCGATGGCGGCATTGTGATCACCATCACGGTGAGCATCGGCATGGCCGCCATGGCCGGTACCGATGCCGATTGCGACGCTGTGCTGGCGCGCGCCGACGAGGCGCTGTACCGGGCCAAGCGGGGCGGGCGCAACCGCATCGAACAGAATGACGGCGGCGGCGACGGCGTGCTCAGCAAGTTCATGGCGCAGTGATTACAGGCTGTGCTGACGCGCTTGCGCCTGCTTGCGGTTGCGGCTGACGATCAGCCAGACGATGGCGACGGGAATGAGCAGCGGCAGCAGCACGGGCGTGCTCAAGGCCAGCGCCAGCACCACGCAGAGTGCCACCACCGCGATCAGCACCACGCCCACGCCGGCCAGGACCACTCCCGTGATGACGGCGGCGCACACCACCGCGATGGCGGCGATCAGCAAGCCGCCGCCGGCAAACACCAGGCCGAACAGCCACTCCAGCGGCCCGTCGACATCGTCGCCGTTGAACTGCATGTGCATGTCGCTGCCACTGCCGCTGATCTTGTCGAGGAACAGGCAGGCGAGCATGACGATGAGGACGAAGGTGAGCAATTTTTTCATGATAGGCCTCGGTGTGTGGGTGATGGGGTGTTGCATGCTCACACTGTAGGGATGCGCCCGGCTTGCCGCCAGCGGCGTGCGACAGGCCGTCATTTTCACGGTATGGAAGGCGCTGGGGGCCAGAAAAACACTGATCTGGAACAAGATTTCTTTTCTTGTAATGCGCGCAAGCCGTCCTATACTGAATACCTCAGTCTCGCAAGGAGGGCAACATGCTTTTGTTTGCAGATACCGGGGATCAATCGCTATCCCCCCCTGACCATCGCATCATGCGCCAGCGTAGCGCCACGCAGTCCTGCGCCGAGCCCGTCGGCGCGCCATCGGCGATACCGCCGATCATCATCAACCCCTTCAATTACCATGCGCCGCTGCCGGCCATCGACCCGCGCTGGGTACCGCCCGGTCCGCCGCTGACCTGGCCCAACCGGCCTGCCATGTCCATGTGCTGATACCTGGTCGTCGAAAGAAACGAGCAGCCTGGTAATGACAAAAGCCCGCGATGCGGGCTTTTGCTGGTGCATGCCTGGAATCAGGATTGTTTGCGGCGCAGCATGAAGCCCAGCAAGCCCAGGCCGGCCAGCAGCATGGCATAGGTTTCCGGTTCGGGTACGGCGGCGATGAAGGCATGGTTGTCGCTTTCAAAGGCATCCTGGCCTGTCGAGTGGAAGGCGATGGAGGTAAATTTTGCCCCTTCGCCCGCCCACGCGTTCACATACAGGCCGACCGATTGATCGCCATTGGAGCTGACATTGCCCAAGGTGGCGATTTGCGATCCGGTCAAGGTGACCGTGCTTTGATCACCCATGGTGAAGACGACGCTGTTATACGCATCTGGCGAACCCATGTAGAAACCAAAATAGCTCAACCCGCCACCGAAGGTCGCGACGCCAGGGGTGATCTGGCCATTCGTCACGCCGACGGAATAGAAGGCCGTCAGATCGTTCGGTGGCTGCGCGGCGTAGCTTGGGTGATCGCTGGTAAAGACGTTACCCGTGTAATTGCCGGGCACCAGGCCATCATTGAAATCGATGGTGGTGGCGCCGGCCACGGATGTGACCAGCCCTTCGCCTGCCAGTACCGTACCGCCGGTAGTGAAGGTGGGAATTGCGCTGGCGCTGCCTGCGGCGACGGCGAACGTGGCGCAGGCCAGAGTGGACAAGATTTTCATGTTGATTCCCTCGAATGTATGGGTGTACACAACTATTTTTATCAGGAACGACGAAAGTGCCCGGCGTGGCGAGGCAGTACGGCGTGCGGGGAAGAGGGACGTCGCATGAGGCAGGAGTTTCTTGAGGCCAAGCATTACTACATGCAATATTTAAATATAAAAAACATAATTCAGATTCAAAAATAATAATAGGTTGACTTGAAAAATATCAAAGCGCGATTGCTAGAGTAAAGCTGCTACATTGATAGCTTGTCTTCTTGCCTGGATCGACTATGGCGGGCCGCGCCTTACCTTGCGGCAAGGCGGCACGGGCGGGCGTTTTCGACTATCATGCTAGCCCCGACCTTCCATCACGAGCACCGCCATGAGTACCGATTTCCCCGATTTTTCTGACGAAGCAGCCGAGCAGGACAATGACGCCCCGATCCAGGAGCCGCGCCTGTGGGTAGGCAATGGCTGGACGGCGCGCGTGATTAAGAACGAGGAAGATGAAGGCTGGGCCGTCGCCATGATCAAGGATGGCGAACCGGAGCCAGCGCTGGTGGGCCCGTGGACCATGGGCCGCGACAAGAAAAACCCGAAGCCGCTCGACGTCAACGCGTTCAACACGCTGGTCAAGACGGCCTCGGAAGTGCTGCGCCGCCACGAGCAGCAGCTGCATGCGCAATTGCACAAGAACCTGTTCGTCGCCACCGACGAGGGGCAGATCAAGGTGATGTTCGACATCGTCCCCGACGAAGACCACCCGTACGCGGAACTGAGCGCCTACGACGCCGACGGCGAACAGATCGCCAAGGTGCGCACCTCGGCCGCCTTCAAGTTCAACGCCACCGCAGCGGCGAACTGGATCGAAGGCGGCTACCGCCGGCCGGGTTAAGCCGATTGCGGTAGCGCTTCCCTCTATTTACTCAGCTGTACCCCCGCGCCTTCGGGCGCGGTGCGCATTTCCACCTCTTCTTCCTTGCGGTACGCCAGCCGGTACAGCAGCGGCAGCACCAGCAGGGTCAAGGCTGTCGACGACAGGATGCCGCCGATCACCACGGTGGCCAGCGGACGCTGTACTTCAGCCCCCGTGCCCGTGGCGATCGCCATCGGCACGAAGCCCAGCGAGGCCACCAGCGCCGTCATCAAGACGGGCCGCAAGCGCGTGATCGCCCCTACGCGTATCGCCTCCTGCAAGGGCATGCCCTGTTCGCGCAGCTGGCGGATGTAGGCGATCATCACCAGGCCGTTCAGCACGGCCACGCCGGACAGGGCGATGAAGCCCACGGCCGCCGAGATCGACATGGGAATGTCGCGCAGCCACAGGGCGACGATGCCGCCCGTCAAGGCGAACGGGATGCCGCTGAACACGAGCAAGCCATCCTTCACGTTGCCGAACATGGCGAACAGCAAGACGAAGACGAGGGCCAGCGCCACCGGCACCACCAGCTCCAGGCGTTTCGTGGCCGACTGCAATTGCTCGAACTGGCCGCCCCAGCTGGTCCAGTAGCCGGCGGGAATGGCCACCTGCGCTTGCAGCTGCTGCGTGGCGTCGGCCACGAACGAGCCGATGTCGCGGCCGCGCACATTCGCGCTGATGACGATGCGGCGCTTGCCGTCTTCGCGGCTGATCTGGTTCGGCCCCGGCGCCACTTGCAGGCTGGCCACTTCGCCGAGCGGGATGAAGCGCGCGCGGCCTTCCGCCGCCGCGCCCAGGGGCAGGGCGATGGGCAGGCGTTTCAGTTGCTCCAGGTCGCTGCGCAGGCTGTCGGGCAGGCGCACGACGATGTCGAAGCGGCGGTCGCCCTGGAACAGGGTGCCCGCTTCCTGCCCGCCGATGGCCGTGGCAATCGCCGACTGCACGTCGGCAATGTTGAGGCCATAGCGGGCCGTCTGCTCGCGGTCGATCTGCACCGTCAGCATGGGCAGCCCCGTCGTCTGCTCGACCTTCACTTCCGTGGCGCCCGGAATCTTGCCCAGCACACCGGCGATCTTCGCCGCCGTGCCGTCGAGCACGGCCATGTCGTCGCCGAACAGTTTCACGGCCACGTCGCTGCGCACGCCGGAAATCAGTTCATTGAAGCGCAGCTGGATCGGTTGCGAAAACTCGTAATTGTTGCCGGGCAAGCTGCTGGCCGTCGCTTCGATTTCCGCCAGCAATTGCCCGCGCGATTTCTTCGGTTCCGGCCACTGGTCGCGGGGCTTGAGCATGATGTAGCCGTCGGAAATATTCGGCGGCATGGGGTCAGAAGCGATCTCGGCCGTTCCCGTGCGGGCGAATACGCGCGCGATTTCCTTGTGGTTGCTCATCAGCTTTTTTTCCAGCTGTTGCTGCATGGCCAGCGATTGCGTCAGGCTGGTGCCGGGGATGCGCAGGGCCTGGATGGCGATGTCGCCCTCGTTCAGGCTGGGCACGAATTCGCTGCCCATGCGCGTGGCCAGCAAGCCCGACAGCACGACGGCCACGGCCGCACCCGTCAGCACGACGGGCGTGTTGCGCATCACCTTGCCCAGCAGCGGCGCATACCAGCGCTTGGCGGCGCGCATGATGGCGTTTTCCTTCTCCGCCACCTTGTCGCCGATAAACAGCGCCACGGCGGCCGGGATGAAGGTGATCGACAGCAGCATGGCGCCCAGCAAGGCGATGACGACCGTCAGGGCCATCGGCGTAAACATGCGGCCTTCCACGCCCATCAGCGCGAAGATGGGCAGGTACACGACCATGATGATCAGCTGACCATACAGCAAGGGCCGGCGCGCCTCTTGCGATGCCGCAAACACTTCGTGAAAACGTTCTTGCAAGGTCAACGGCCGGCCCAGTTTTTGCTGCGCATGGGCCAGGCGGCGCACGCAGTTTTCCACGATCACCACGGCGCCATCGATGATGATGCCAAAGTCCAGCGCCCCCAAACTCATCAGGTTGGCGCTCACGTGGTATTGCACCATGCCCGTAAACGTGAACAGCATGGCCAGCGGAATCACCATGGCCGTGATGATTGCCGCGCGGATATTGCCGAGGAACAGGAACAAAATCGCGATCACCAGCACGGCGCCTTCCAGCAGGTTTTTCTTCACCGTATTGATGGCCTTGTCGACCAGCACCGTGCGGTCATACACGGTGACGGCGTGCACGCCTTTCGGCAGGCTGCGGTTGATCTCCACCATCTTCTTGTCGACGGCTTGCGAGACGGCGCGGCTGTTCTGGCCGATCAGCATGAACACCGTGCCCAGCACCACTTCGCGGCCGTTTTCCGTGGCCGCGCCCGTGCGCAGCTCGCGCCCCAGCACCACGTCGGCCACGTCGCGGATGCGGATGGCCACGCCCTGCACATTGGCGACGACGATGTTGCCGAGGTCGTCCTTGGACGCCACCTGGCCCGGCGCGCGTATCAGCAGTTGCTCGCCCTGCCGTTCGATGTAGCCGGCGCCCACGTTGCTGTTGTTGCGCTCGAGCGCCGTCACCACATCTTGCAGGCTGATGCCGTAGGCGGCCAGTTTTTCCGGGTAGGGCGCCACCTGGTATTGCTTGGCGTAGCCGCCGATGGCATTGATTTCCGTCACGCCCGTGACATTGCGCAACTGCGGCTTGATGATCCAGTCCTGGATTTCGCGCAAGTCCGTCGGCGTGTACGGCGTGCCGTCGGGCTTTTTCGCGCCGTCCTGCGTTTCCACCGTCCACAGGTAGATTTCGCCGAGGCCCGTGGAAACGGGGCCCATCTTCGGTGTGATGCCTGCTGGCAAGCTTTCCTTCGCCTCCTGTAAGCGCTCGTTGATCATCTGGCGCGCAAAATAGATGTCCGTGCCATCCTTGAAGATCACGGTCACTTGCGACAGGCCGTAGCGCGACAGCGAGCGCGTCTGCTCCAGGTTGGGCAAGCCGGCCATGGCCGTCTCGATGGGGAAGGTGACGCGCTGCTCGGTTTCCAGCGGCGAATAGCCGGCGGACTGGGTATTGATTTGCACCTGTACATTGGTGATGTCGGGCACGGCGTCGATGGGCAGCTTTTGATAGCTGTAGATGCCCAGGCCAGCCATGGCGGCCACGGCCAGCATCACCAGCCAGCGCTGGTCGATGGCAAAGCGGATCAAGCGTTCAAACATGATGGTTTCCTTAGCCTTGACGTGATCAGTGTTCGTGACCGGCGGAGTCCTTGCCCAGCTCGGACTTCAGGACAAAACTGCCTTGCGCCGCGTACGGCGTGCCGGCGGCCAGGCCCTGCTTGATGTGCGTCAAGCTGCCATCGCTGCGCCCCGGCACCACGGGCGTGGCCTGGTAGCCATCTTTCACCTGCACGAAGACGACGGGCTTGTCTTCCACCGTCTGGATGGCCGTGCTCTGCACGGTGACGGGCGCGTCCGCTTCGCCGGACACGACTTCCACCGTGACGAACAGGCCCGGGCGCCACGCCATGTCCGGGTTCAGCAAGCTGATGCGTGCCTTGGCCGTGCGCGTCTGCTCGCCCAGCAGCGCGCCCACGTAGGTGATCGTGCCTTGCGCGCTGGCATCAAACGCGGACGCTTTGACCTCCGCCTTGCCTCCCATGCGCACGGTGGCCAGGTCTTTCGCGGGCACGGCGATTTCCGCCCACACGGTCGACAGGTCGGAAATGACGAAGATGTTCGCGTCTTCCTTGACGGCTTCGCCCAGCGTGATGTGTTTTTCCAGCACCATGCCGTCGAACGGCGCGCGGATGTCGTAGCGGTTCAGCGGGCCCTTGCTGGTGGAGTTGGCGCCCAGCGCGCTGAGTTTTTGCTGGGCGTTTTGCACGGCGATTTCCGCTTCGCGCCACGCTTGCTGCGCCTGCAGATAATCCTGTTCGGCCGAAATCTTCTCGCGCCACAGTTTTTCTTCGCGCTCATACGTGGAGCGGGCCAGCGACAGCCGCCGCTGCGCCGACAGCAGTGCGCTGCGCTGTTCCGACAGTTCCGTGCTGGCGATGACGGCCAGCACTTGCCCCTTTTTCACCAGCTGGCCCAGGTCGGCGTGCACGGCTTCCACCACGCCAGCCAGGCGCGGCACGACATGGGCCGTGCGGTCTTCATTGAAGCGGATTTCGCCGGGCAGGGCCACCGTCGTCTTGATGCGGCCGGGCGCGGCCGTGGCGATGACGACGCCGGCTGCGCGGCTTTGCGCAGCCGTCAATTCCAGCTTGCCTTCCACTTCTTCGTGGCCGTGTTCGTCTTTCTTTTCCACATGTGCTTCCGCCTTGGCGGCGGCGGGCGGCGGGGTCTTGGAATTGCCCGTGCCAAGGATGAGAACGGCCAGCACGATGCCGGCGGCGGCGATGGAAGCGATGGCGATCGCCTGCTTTTTGTTGCGTGAGATGTTCATGGAGGGTGTTCCTTACAGAGGAGCTGGTGTGCCCAGCAGGCGCTCGATGTCGGCGGCGGCGTGCTGCGCTTCTGTCAGCGCGCGCAGGTATTGATTTTTGGCTTGCAGCAAGGTGCGTTGGGCGTCGAGCACGTCGAGGAAGGCGAACTTGCCGAACTCGAATCCCTTGCTGGCCGCGTCGTAGGCGCTTTGCGCGCCAGGCAAGATGTCCTGGCGCAAGCTTTCCACGTCGAGCCGTGCCGTGGCCAGGCGTTCGCTGGCGGCGGCCACGGCCGTTTGCACGGCGATGCGGGCGGCAGCCAGCTCGTCGCTGGCCTTGTCGCTGCGGCGCAAGGCGTCGAGCTTGTTCCCTGCATTGCGGTCGAACAGGGGCAGCGGCAGAGCCAGGCCGATGATGGCCTGGTTGCGGCCCAGCTCTTCCGAGCGCTTCATGCCGATGCTGAGCGTGACGTCGGGCGTGGAACGCCGCTGTTCCACGTCCAGCATGGCTTGCCGCTGGGCCAGTGCGCTTTGCGCCTGGCGCACGGCAGGGGCCTGGGTCATTCTCTCCGCCAGTTCGCTGGCGGGGGGCAGCTCCGGCAAGGTTTCCAGGCGTCCCTCTGCCAGGGTGAAGCGGGGCGTGGCATTGCCCCACAGGGCGGCCAGGCGCTGGCGGGCGCTGGCCAGGGTGCTGCGCGCCAGGTTCAGTTCCAGCCGCACGCTCGCTTCGGCCACCCTGGCGCGGGTTTCCTCGACAGGAGACGCCTTGCCGGCCGTCACCCTGCGCGCCGTGATGTCGCTGGCGCGCGCGGCCAGCGCCTGCGCGCTGTCGGCCAGGCGCAAGCCTTCCTGCGCGGCCAGCACGTCGACAAAGGCGGACGTGACGGCGGCGCGCGTGTCCGCCTGTTGCAGGGACAGGCCCGCCTGCGCCAGGTCTGCGCCGCGCTGGGCGACGGCGGCGCGCGCACCGCGCTTGCCGCCCAGCTCAATGAGCTGGTTGAGCTGCACGGTGGTGCTGCGCGTGGCGCGCCGCGTGTCTTCCAGCACGGTTTGCAATTCCGGGTTGGGCAAGGCGCGCGCCTGTTGCAGGGCGCCCCCTTGCGCCGCCAGTTCATGGCGGGCGGCCGACAGGGTGGCGTTGCCGCCCTCCGCCAGGGCCAGCGCGGCGGGCAGGGTCAATGGGCCGGCGGGCTCCTGCGGAGCTTGCGCATGGGCAATGTTGCCGGCCAGCAGGCCAGCAGAGAGTAGCAATAGATAAATGGATCGGTGCATCGAATTCTCCAAGGTATGGAAAAAGAATTCGACGGGACGCGCAGGCCTGCGCCCGGATTATCTCAGGGCGCGCATTGCGCTATGACAAAAGGGGACGTCCCGTCGGCCTAGATGGCCGACGACCAGTCGGGGCGTTTGGGAGCGTCCGGGATGTGGGAAGCGTAAAAGAAGGGGGAAGTGTCCGCGTTCACGGACGCCATGTCGCCGACGGGCAGGCTGGAGCCGGCCGGCAGCCATGCGTGGCCGATGCCATGGCAGACGTTGCAATCGCTGTGCGGCTGGCCCTTGGATTGCTTGTCAGTCTTGTCGGCCACGGGTTTCTTGTCCGCATCCGCCTTGTGCTGGTGGCTGTGGTGGCCCAAGTGCTGCGCCGCCTTGCCTTCCTCGTGCAGGCAATACGCGCTCGCCGCAGCCCAGGACATCTGGAGCGGAAGCACGAACAGCAGCAAAATGAGGAAGAATTTACGCATGGTGACGGCTATTGTACAGAAAGGCGGGCGGGCGTGCCCATGTCAGCGCGGCTGGGCGCGCCACGCTTTCAATTGCGCGGCGATGGCCTTGCCCTGGAACAGTTGCGGCTCGGAATGCTCTTCCGCTTCCATGCCGCCCTCGTTGAAATCGGCCGCTTCGCGCGCCTGCACCAGCACTTTGGCCTTGTCGAAGGCTTCCGTGAAGCTGCTGCTTTTCGGCAAGGCTTCCTTGAAATACGCTTCGCTGAAATACGTAAAATCGTTCTGGTCGTCGCAGCCGAACGAGGTGCGGTCGCTGCGCGCGGCCGTGATGATGAGGGTGTTGTCATCTTTCAAGGGGGCAATGAAGCCGCCCGCATAGCAGGCCGAGATCACGATGACTTTCCAGCGGATGCCGCTGTGCTTGAGCATGGACGCC
This sequence comes from Janthinobacterium sp. SUN137, assembly GCF_030587265.1. NCBI lineage: Bacteria > Pseudomonadati > Pseudomonadota > Betaproteobacteria > Burkholderiales > Oxalobacteraceae > Janthinobacterium > Janthinobacterium sp. SUN137. The sequence continues at coordinate 693,688 of NZ_JAPWHZ010000004.1, forward strand.
AGCTCTTGCGCGGGCAGGCTGTGCAAGTCCATGCCGTTTTGCGCCAGCGCCAGTTCGTGCTCGGGCGAGCCGTGGCTGGTGAGGAACAGGAACAGGATGTCGTTGGCCTTGTCCATCTTCGCACCCAGCGCGTCGAGGCTGGCGGCGATGCTGGTGCGCGTGGCCATCGGCTGCTGCGCCACCGTGTTGCGGCTGTTGACGAGCATCAAGGAGCGGCCCACGGTGCCGTAATCGCGGTCGAACTGGCGCTGCACGAAGGCCGTTTCGCGGTGAAACACTTCCTGTGCGCCATCGCCGGCCACGCCCAGCAAATACAGATTGATCTTTTTCGCCGCATCGCGTGGCGCGATGCGGGCCAGGGCGCCGTCGAGCAAGGTGCGCTGGTTGTACAGCGCCAGCTCGATATTGTCGCGCGTGAGCTTGTCCAGGGCCGGATCGTCCAGCTGGCCTTCCGTCCAGTTGCCGCTGTCTTCGCGCCGGCCGTCCGCCTGCGCCACTGCATAGCGCAGCACGCCCTTGCCGTCGAACTGGCCATTCTTGAAGCCGCCCCGGTATTCGTCGCCCTCGGCCGTGCGCAGCACGCCCTGGCCCTCGAATTTCCAGTCCTTCAGCTCGCCTTCGTAGTGGATGCCGTCGCTGGTGGTGACGGTGGCCTTGCCCTGCACCTGGCCCTGGACGAATTCGCCTTCGAAGACGGTGCCGTCCGTGTCGGTCAGCTTGCCGGCGCCGTGCGGGCGCCAGTGCTTGAAATGGCCTTCGAAGGTGGCGCCGTCGGCACCCTGGAAGCGGCCCACGCCCTCGAAGCTGCCCTTGACGAAGTTGCCCGTGTAAATTTCGCCCTTGGGCGAGGTGTAGCGGCCGAGGCCGTCGAAGGCGCCCTGACTGAACGCGCCCGTGTATTCGACGCCGGACGCCTGGCGCAGCTTGCCCTGGCCGGAAAACACGCCGCGCGCGAAGCCCCCTTCGTAAAACGCGCCGCTCGCATATTCGAGCCGGCCCTGGCCATGCATCTTGCCCGCGACGAGGGGGCCGAAATAGCGTCCGCCATCGGCCGTTTCCGCCGCCGGCGCCTTGGCTGGCGCGGCGCACAGGGGCGGCATGCCCAGCGCGGCAAAGGCCAGCAGGCCGGCGAGGGTGTAGGGGCGAAGCGAGGCGCGTAGCGTGGCAGTCATGAGGACGGTCTGGTCTGTAGGAAGGGGCCTAGTCTGCCACTGTATTGCCAGCGTGGCAAATGCGCGCGTGGCGTGTGTTGCTCTGCCTCAAGGCAAGATTCTCCGTTTTATGCCGTGCCAAGGCTGGGCTGAACTGATAATATTGATTTTCAGAACATATACTTGCACAAGGTACATAGTCACCCATGGAAAGCCGCCTCAGCCGCCTGGAAGCCGTTCAAACCGTGTTGCTGGAAATCGGGCAGCGCTCGAGCACCTGCAGCGATATCAGTGAATTCCTGCAGGCGGTGCATGCGGCGCTGGGACGCATCATGTATGCGGCGAACTTCTATGTCGCGCTCAGCGACCGCGACGACGGCCTCGTGCGCTTTCCCTATTTTGTCGACGAATTCGACGCCGCGCCCGACCCGGACGAGGGCGTGCGTCTGGCCAGCGCCGCGCAGTCGCCCACGGCGTGGGTCATCGTCAACCGCAAGCAGCTGGTGATGACGGCCGACGACGACGCCATGCGCGCCATCGGCGGCGGCGCCTGGGGCGGGGGCACGGCGGCCGAGCACTGGATCGGCTGTCCGCTGCTGGACCAGCAGCACCAGGTGCTGGGCGCCATCGTCATCCAGAGCTATGACGCCCAGCACCGCTTCAGCCTGGAAGACCAGGCCCTGTTCGCGCTGATCGCCACGCACGTGTCGAGCGCGCTGCAAGGCATGCAAAGCATGGACCGGCTGGAAAAGGCGGTGCAGGAGCGCACGGCCCTGCTGGCGCACGAGGTGGCCGAGCGGCGCCGCGCGGAAAACCTGCAGCATGCGCTGTATGAAATCGCCAACCTGTCGGCGCAGGCATCCGATGCGACGACCCTGTACGCGCGCCTGCATGCCATCATCAGCGAGCTGGTGACGGCGAAGAATTTCCTCATCGCCCTGTACCACCCGGATAACAAGGACATCACGATCCCGTATTTCGTCGACGAGAAGGATGCGCAGGCGCCCGTGAAACGCTTTCATTACGGCATCGGCATGAGTTCCTATGTGCTGGCGCGGCGGCAAGCCTGCCTGCTCGATGCCGGCAGCTATGCGGCGCTGGTGGCCAGCGGCGAAATGGAAGAGCCGCTGGGCAATACCAGCATCGCCAGCTGGATGGGCGCGCCCATGCTGCTGGGCGACCGGAAATATGGCGTGATCATCGTGCAAAGCTATGACACGTCCGTCGTGTATGGCCAGGCGGAACTGGACGTGCTGGCCTTCATGGCCAGCCATGTGGCCGTGGCGATGGCCCGCATCCAGGCCGACAGCGCCATGCGCCGCGCCAAGGAAGCGCTGGAAGAGCAGAACGCGGCCCTGAACAGCGCCCTGAGCGCCTTGCAGGAAGCGCAGTCGGAACTGGTGCGCCAGGAAAAACTGGCTTCGCTGGGGCGCCTGGTGGCGGGCGTGGCGCATGAAATCAATACGCCGCTGGGCATTTGCGTGACGGCCACCAGCCATTTGGTGCAGGAATTGAAGCTCACGCGCGAAGACCTGGAAGGCGGCCAGCTCGATGAAGATGGCTTGCGGCAATTTTTCGACATCATCGACCAGACCCTGCGCATCATGACGACGAACACGCAGCGCGCCGCGGCGCTGGTGCGCAGCTTCAAGCAGGTGGCCGTGGACCAGTCGTCGGACGAATTGCGCAGCTTCAACTTGCGCAAATACCTCGATGAAATCCTGCTGTCCTTGCAGCCCAAGCTGAAGGGCAAGCCCGTCAAGGTGGAGATCGATTGCGCGCCCGAGGTGCAGCTGCGCAGCTATCCGGGCGCCGTCTCGCAGATCGTCACGAACATGGTGGTCAATTCACTCGTGCATGGCTTTGTCGAAGGCGAGCCGGGCAAGATCAGGATCAGCGTGCGCACGGCCGGCGAGATGCTGGAACTCGACTACAGCGACGACGGCATGGGCATGGACAGCGCCACCCTGGGCCAGCTGTTTGACCCTTTCTTCACGACCAAGCGGGGTTCCGGCGGCAGCGGCCTGGGCGCGCATATCCTGTACAACCTGGTGACGGGGCCGCTGGGCGGCACGGTGAAGGTGGTCAGCGCGCCGGGGATGGGATTGCACTACAAGATCCGTTTCCCGCTCGGGTTCAATGATGTGTCCTTGAAAACCTAAAAGCGGCGGGCCGGAGACGCGGGCCTGAGAAAATGCCGATGGCGGCGTTGCAGCTCCTTGCCGTACATGCGTACTGTCTGCGTCGCTGCGCCTTGCCCTCGACATTTTTCAGGTCCGCTTGGCCCGGAATGCCCGTCTTGGAGACCTGGGCCGAAGCGTGTTTTGCCGGCGTGCGTATTGCTCAGGGGGCACTTGGCTCTTGGACGAACTGCGTAATCCGGTCTGCTAGTCTGGAAAACGTTGATTTAACGCAAGCGCTTCATCCAGGTTCGCAATCAGCAATTCCACATATTGCGGATCCAGGTGGCTGCCGCTGACTTCGCGCAGGTAGCTGACCACGCGCTCCAGGGGCCAGGCGTCCTTGTAGCAGCGCTTGTGCATCAGGGCGTCGAAGACGTCGGCGACGGCGGCGATGCGCGCGTATTTGTGGATGTGCTCGCCGACCAGGCCTTGCGGGTAGCCGCTGCCGTCGTATTTTTCGTGGTGCTGGTGGGCAATCACGGCGGCCGCCTTCAGCAGCGGGCGCTGCGAGCCGTCGAGGATGGACATGCCCACCGTCGGATGCTGCTTCATGATTTCCCATTCGGCCGCATCGAGCTTGCCCGGTTTGAGCAGCACGGCGTCAGGCGTGGAAATCTTGCCGATGTCATGCATGGGCGCCGCATGGCGCAGCACCATGGTTTCTTCTTCCGACATGCCGGACGCCTGCGCCAGCAGCTGGCACACTTCGGCCATGCGGCGCACGTGGTTGCCCCCTTCGTGCGAGCGCGATTCGACGACGTCGCCCAGGCGCAGGATCAGCTCGGCCTGGGTATCGGTGATTTCCTGCGTCAGCAGGATATTGTCGAAGGCGATGGCCACGCCGGAACAGAAGACTTCCAGCAATTGCGCATCGAGGTCGGAGATTTCTTCCACGCCCTTGAGTACCAGCAGCGAGGCCTTGCCGCTGCTGTTCGGGAAATAGCCGACATAGGTGTCGCCGTGCAGGCGCGAAATCTTGTTGCTCTTGGCGTCGTCCAGCTGCGACAGCAGGGAAGGGCTGAGGATGCCGTCATCCGTGTCGCCGATCTGCGCGAGGATTTCATAATCCTGTTCGCCCGAAATGGCGCTGGCGCCGCGCAGGCGCAGCAGCATGCTCGTTTCCAGGCGCAGCAGGGCGACGACTTGCTGCAGCAGGCCGCTGGCGAAGTCGCGCAGGTTGCGCTGCTTGAAGATGTGCGCCGAGGCGGCGATGACGCGCTCGAGTCCCTCGCGGTAATGGAGCTGGGCCTGGCGAGCCTCTTCCACCTTCATGATGTCGCGGTAGGCGCGCAGGGCGGCAAAGGTGGTGGTGAACAGCTTGGTGCGGTCCAGTTCCGTCTTTTCCTTGTAGTCGTTGATGTCGTAGTTGACGATCACCCGTTCTTCCGGCGCCTGTCCCGGCTGTCCCGTGCGCAGCACGATGCGCGTAAACTGGTTGCCCAGGTCTTCGCGCATCCAGCGCGCCACTTCCAGGCCGCTGTCTTCGCGCTCCATCACCACGTCGAGAAACACCAGCGCGATGCCTGCTTCGCGCGCCAGCACCTGCTTGGCTTCGGCGCCGCTGTACGCATGCACGAAGCTCAGCGCGCGGCCTTCCAGCCGGAAACGGCTCAGCGTCAGTTCCGTGATGTCGTGGATGTCGGGTTCATCGTCGACGAGCAGGACTTTCCAGGGGGGTAACTTGGGCGAGGCTGAAGACAAAAATGACATAAGGACGAGTTCCGCTAAAAGGCATAACTGACGCAATGCTGAGACGCCTGCGCCAGACTAAGCTGTGCGCCACCACTGGCGTTGCGCGTTTTTCGGGCGCATTTTGTCGATTGTAGACTGACAGCTAAGTATTAACAATAAGCAAGAACAATTGACTAAAATCATGCAACATCCATGCCAAAAAGGCACTTTAAATCCATGCTGCTGACACTATCTATACTTTATCGCTTAGGCAACTATATTTTCAAGACAATACTTTGTTTTAGTTAATATTGCCAATGAATCTGTAAAAAAATACGGCGTCTTGCTGTTCTGGCGGAAAAGCGGAAAAGTAACAAGGTATGAATTACGCGCCAGAATGGAAGGTAGCGCGTTATATTAAACAAGCATAAGAAAGTGGCGCCATGCCACGTACATTTCCTGAAAGGGTACATCATGCAAAAGCAAACGACGCGCGCCCTGATCGCCGGTCTGGCCTTGCTGGCCAGCAGCGCGGCCTGGGCAGGAACGGAAGTGCATTTCAGCAAGCCGGATCAATTCACGGATGTACCGTTCGACCCGCACGAGCGGGAAGAGGTGTTGAAAGAACTGAGCCGGCATTTCGAAAAGCTGGGCGCATTGCTGCCACCCGGGCAGACCTTGAAAATCGACGTGACGGACGTGGACCTGGCGGGACGTGAGAATCCCAACCTGCGTGCCGGCCAGGATATCCGCGTCATGAATGGCGGGGTCGACTGGCCGCGCATGCGCCTGCACTATGTGCTGGAACAGAATGGCAAGGTCATCAGCAGCGCCGATGCCGCGCTGTCCGACATGTCTTACCTGAGCCGTATCAATCCTTACTTCAGCAATGAAAAGTTGCGTTATGAAAAGCTGATGATCGACGAATGGTATGCCGATACCTTTGGCATCAAGGTCAAGCGCAAGGCCCGCAAGTAGGCTGCGCGGCTGGGCGCCGGGCCTGCGCTGCACGAAACGTATTGCGCTCCGGAAATTTTCACTTCAGGCTATAGTCAAACGGGAAACAGGCAGATGCCGGCATTGCGGCAGCTGCCTGCCCGTGAACTTTCTGAAAGGAATGCATATGCGTATTTCCAGCATGACGAAGGCATGGATAGCCGCCTTGGCGCTGGCTGCTGGCAGCAGCGCCTGGGCAGGCGTCCAGGTGACGTTCGACAAGCCCGACGACTATTCCGATGTACCGTTCAGTTCGCGAGACCGGGAGCAGGTCCTGGAGGGCCTGGCCAATCACTTTAGCTGGCTGGGCAAGGGCTTGCCGCATGGCCAGGAGCTCCGGATCGAGATCACCGATGTCGACCTGGCGGGGCGCGAAGACCCGGCGCGCCGCGGCGCCTTCGATGTGCGCTTGATGACGGGCCGCGCGGACTGGCCGCGGCTGCGCTTGCGCTATACGCTCGAGCAGCAGGGCAAGGTCATCGCCAGCGGCAATGCCTACCTGTCGGACATGTCCTATTTGCAGCATATCAATCGTTATCCCAGCAACGATGCCTTGCGCTATGAAAAGCGCATGATCGACGATTGGTTCAAGAATACCTTCGGCGTCCAGCCCCAGGGTCGCAGCCGTCCCGTCATGACCTTGCAGCCGCGCGACGTTCAGCGCAAATAAGCCGCTTCGATGCGCGCCAGCTGGCCGCTTTGGCGCAGGGCCAGCAGGGCGGCATTCATCTGCGCGACGAAGTCGGCCTTGTAGGCCGGCGTGTTGCGCGCACTGTAGGCGATATACGTGGCTTCGGACGACAATTCCAGCACTTCGTGCAAGGCAAAGCCGTAACGGGCCAGTTCGCCGCCCAGCCGGCGCGCCGTGTGGCGTGCCGCGCCGCGGTCGCTGGCGTAGCAATCGATGCGCCGCAAGGCCAGTTTTTTCAGATTGGCTTCATTGCCCTTGGCCGCTTCCAGGCGCAGCAGTCCCTCGCGGGCCGGCGCCATCAGTTTTTCCGAGAGTAAAAAACCCGTATTGACGCCGATGGTCAGGCCGGCAAAGTCGGCGGGAAACCGCGTACGCGGCGTGCGCATGACGGCGTCATGGCAAAACAGCACCACCGATTCGCGGTACAGCATGGCCGAATACGGCTGCACGTAGGGCCGTTCCGTCTTGCGTCCGGGCGGAAACAGGCCGAACACCTGGCCCTTTTCCAGCGCATCGAGGCCCCGCTTCCAGGGGCGCGGCTGCAGTTCCAGCCGGTAGCCGGGCATCGTGCTGGCCGCCTGGCGCAGGATATCGACATACATGCCCTTGAAGACGCCGTTTTCCACATAGCTGTACGGCGCATAGTCGTCGTCGCCGTACAGGATGACGGTTTGCGGCGCGGCATGGCCGATGCCGGGTGCGGCCATCGCGCAGAGGGCGGCCAGCAGGCAGGCGCCGGCGCGGCGCAGGTCAATTTTACATATCATCCTGACAAGCATACAGGATGATGGCCGGAATGTACCGCGCCTCAATCGATCCAGTTCACCTGCGGGAACTTGCTGCCGAAATCTTCCGGCATGGGCACGACCTGGCTGAGCTTATAGTTGAAAAACACAAAGCCGGACTTGGCCATCGCGATCAGGGTGCTGTCGCGCGGACGCGTGATGCGGAAAGTGATGTCGCCGCCATACTTGTTGAAATCCATGACGCCCACTTCGAACAGCAACTGGTCGCGCGCATGGGCTTCGGCGCGGTAGGTGGTGGCCAGGTCGGTGACGATGATGCCGGTACCGTCCGCTTCGATGTCGCGCACGCCATATTCGAACAGGAAGCGGGCGCGGGCCTCGGAAATCATGGAAATCATGGAATCGTTGCCGAGATGGTTGCCGGCGTTGATGTCCGTGGTGCGTACCGTCAGTTGCGAGGAATAGCAGTACTGGTCTTCGGGAAATTCAAGTTTCAAACGGGCCATGGTGTTCTCTTGGGCTGGTGCGCAGGGCGCGGCGAAAATGCCAATTCTAGCCGGTTCCCCGCACCCCGTCGAAAAATGCCGCCCCAGGCGTGCGCCGCCATGACTGCTTGCGCGCGCTATTCACGTACGCTTATTTGCGCACGATCCGGTACACCTTGCCCGTGCCGCTCAGCATGTACAGCTCGTTTTGACCATCCTGGCCGAACGACACGATGTTGCCCACGTTCGCGATACCCCAGTCCGTCACGGTCGAGGCCGTGCCATTGCCGTAGCTGAAACTCTTCAGCCAGCCGCTGCAGTAGTCGGAATACAGGTATTGCCCCGCCAGTTCCGGCAGGGCCGCGCCCCGATACACATAGCCGCCCGTGATCGAACAGCCGCCGGCCGTATCGTGGCCGTAGGTGATGACGGGCAAGACCAGCCCCGCCTGGCTGCAGCTGCTGCTGCTGTTGTAGCACTGCGCGCCTTCCATGATGTTCCAGCCATAGTTGTTGCCCGCCTGGGAGGCGGGACGCACATCGACCTCTTCCCAGCTGGCCTGGCCCACATCGGCGATATACAGCAGCTGGGCCGGCGCGTCGAAGGCGTAGCGCCACGGATTGCGCAAGCCGTAGGCCCAGATTTCAGGGCGTCCGCCCGCCGTGGCAAAGGGATTATCGGGTGGAATGGTGTACGGCTGGGCGACGCTGCTGGCGTTGACGTCCAGGCGCAGCAGTTTACCGAGCAGCACATTCGTGTTTTGCGCGTTGCCGGGCGGGTCGCCGCCGCTGCCGCCGTCGCCCGTGCCCGCATACAGATAGCCGTCCGGGCCAAAGCTGAGCAAGCCGCCATTGTGGTTGCTGAAGGCGGGGTGGGCAATCGTGAGGATGGCCAGCGCGGACAGGGGATCGGCCACGTTGGCGTTGCCGGCCGACACTTGCCGCCGCTCGATGACGATGTCGCCGGCCAGGTTGGTGTAATAGATGAAGAAATAGCCATTGCTGGCGTACTGCGGATGAAAGGCCAGCGACAGCAAGCCCCGTTCGCCGCTGGTGGTGGTGAGCGTACTGATGTCGAGGAAGGGTGTGGCCAGCAGGCTGCCGTTCTGCACCACGCGGATGCGGCCGGCCCGTTCGACAATGAACAAACGGCTGTCGCCGGGCGGCGCCGTGAGGAAGAGGGGGGCATCCAGTCCGCTGGCCACTTCCTGCAGGCGCAGGGCCAGCGGCGTGGCTGCCGCATACGTGACGCTGGCGCTGGCCGTCGCCCCCGCAGTGACTTGCACCTGTTGCGTGACGGGCGTGGGCGCCAGCGTCCCCGTGCCTTGCGTCACGCTGGCGGCGCCAACCGCGTAGGCGCCGGGCGCCAGGCCGGTGAGCGTGGTGCTGGCCGTCAGCGTCTTGCTGTACGACGCCGGCCCCGTGACCGTGACGGCGCCTGCCACGCCGGCCGGCAAGCCGCCGATGGTGACCGTCAGGTTTCCCGTGGTGGCGCCCGGCGCAGGGTGGTGATGGCCGCCGCCACAAGCAGCCAGCAGCGCCAGGCAGCATGCCAGCAGCAGGGCCAGCCAGGGCAGCGGCAAGCGGGAAAGGAAATGGCGCATGTCAGTCTCCTGCGGGAACGACGCAATGGCTGCTCAAGAGGGGATGGGCTTGTGCCAAGAATGCGCGTCTTTGCGGCGGGAAGTTTGAGCTGGCGCAAACGTACGGTGGCATCGGACAAATGCGCCGCGTTTTCAGACAAGCGCGCCGGCACTTGCGCCACCGCGCCCGCCGGCGCCCGATAATGGCGCATCTGAAACCGAGCAGGAATGACACATATGAAAACCAAAGCCGCGATTGCCTGGAAAGCGGGCGCCCCGCTGACCATCGAAGAAGTCGACCTGGCCGGCCCGCGCGCCGGCGAAGTGCTGGTCGAGCTGAAAGCCACGGGCATCTGCCATACCGATTACTACACCCTGTCCGGCGCCGACCCGGAAGGCATCTTCCCCGCCATTCTCGGCCATGAAGGCGCCGGCGTCGTCGTCGACGTGGGCCCGGGCGTGACGACCCTGAAAAAGGATGACCACGTCATTCCCCTGTACACGCCGGAATGCCGACAGTGCAAATTCTGCCTGTCGCAAAAGACCAATCTGTGCCAGGCCATCCGCTCCACGCAGGGCCGCGGCCTGATGCCGGACGCCACCAGCCGCTTTTCGCTGAATGGCCAGCCGCTGTTTCACTACATGGGCACGTCCACCTTTTCCAATTACATCGTCGTGCCGGAAATCGCCCTGGCGAAAATCCGCTCCGACGCGCCGTTCGACAAGGTGTGCTACATCGGCTGCGGCGTGACGACGGGCGTGGGCGCCGTGCTGTTCTCGGCCAAGGTCGAGGCGGGCGCCAACGTGGCCGTGTTCGGCCTGGGCGGCATCGGCCTGAACGTGATCCAGGCGGCGAAGATGGTGGGCGCCGATAAAATCATCGGCATCGACATCAATCCGGCGCGCCAGGCCATCGCGCGCAAGTTCGGCATGACGCATTTTATCAATCCGAACGAAGTGGAAAACGTCGTCGATGCCATCGTGCAACTGACGGACGGCGGCGCCGATTATTCGTTCGAGTGCGTCGGCAACACGACCCTGATGCGCCAGGCGCTCGAGTGCACGCACAAGGGCTGGGGCAAATCGTTCATCATCGGCGTGGCGGCGGCGGGCCAGGAAATTTCCACGCGTCCATTCCAGCTGGTGACGGGACGCGAATGGCGCGGTTCGGCCTTCGGCGGCGCGCGGGGCCGCACGGACGTGCCGAAGATCGTCGACTGGTATATGGAAGGCAAGCTCAACATTGACGACCTGATCACGCACCGCTTGCCGCTCGAACGCATCAACGAAGGTTTCGACCTGATGAAGAGCGGCGAATCGATCCGTTCCGTCGTGTTGTATTAATTTTATCTGACTGTACTCATTGCGCAACACTTGACGGACGGGGCAGGGCGGCGCGCTGTACTTCGTTGCTTGCCCCTGCTAGTGTGAAGACATCACCGCCTTGCTTCGGGAGCCGTCCATGTTTGCCACTGCCTACCTCGCGACCTTGCGCCGCATGCTGCCCGTCTTTCTCGGCGCGGCCCTGTCTTCCCTGCTGGCCTTGTGGTGGAGCAATGCCGCCAGCCTCGCCACGCCCGCCATCTGGCTGGCGCTGCTGGCCACGTATCTGCTGTGCGCACTCCTGTTTACGCCGCTGGCCCGGCAGAGCCGCCAACTGGCCACGCGCCACGTGCGTCACGGCAAGCCGCGCTGATTCCCGCTGCGCCTAGCGCGCCGTGCTGGAAAAGCGCTCGCGGTAATCGCGCGGCGTGATGGCGAGTTTCTTTTGAAACAGGCGGCGCAGCCTGTCCTCGCTGTGCAAGCCCGCCTGTACGGCCACCTGTTTTAAGGAAGACACATTGTCTTCCAGCAAGCGACGCGCCACTTCAAAGCGGGCCGTGTCGATGAATTCCGTGGGGCTGGTGCCTGTTTCGCGCTGGAACACGCGCGTGAAATTGCGTTCGCTCATGGCCAGCCTGGCCGCCAGCAGCGGCACGGTAAGCTCTTCGGCAAGATGTTCCATGATCCAGCCCTGCAACTGGCGGATGGTCGGGTGCGTCGTCATCTGGCTCGACAGGTGCACGGAAAACTGCGACTGGCCGCCGGGCCGCTTCAGATACACGACCAGGTCGCGCGCCACTTCCAGCGCGATATCGCGGCTGAAATCGTCTTCCACCAGGGCCAGCGCCAGGTCGATGCCGGCCGTCACGCCGGCCGACGTCCAGAATTTCCCTTCCCGTACAAAAATCGCATCGGCATTGACCTGTATCAATGGATAGCGCTGGCGCAGGCTGTCCACGGCGCTCCAGTGCGTGGCGGCGCTCTTGCCGTCGAGCACGCCGGCCTCGGCCAGGAAGAAGCAGCCCGTGCACAGGGCCGCCAGGGTATCGATGCGCGGCGCCGCCTCGGCCACCCAGGCGGCGAGGGCGGGAATGTCCTGCAAGACTTGCTCGACGTGGTGGCAGCCGACGATGACGGCCAGGTCGGGCAGGCGGTTCACATCGAGCGCCTTGCTGGCGTGCAGCGACATCAGGGTGTCCGACTCGACCGGGCCGATGGCTGTCGAGGCGATGCGCACGTCGTAGCCGCCGGGCAGATTGCGCAGGCGCAAATGGGTGTTGGCGTAGTCAAACACCTTCATGGCGCCGATGGCTTCGAGCGCCTTGAAGCCGGGATAGACGATGATGTCGACGGTGCGCAGGGGGAATTCTTTGGGGCTTTGCTTGATCATGCGATATGCGCGAGGGGGATAAATACTGCCATAATGCAACAACAGCGATGGCGTAGGTTAGCATGAAATAATCCGCGCGCCCGCTGGCTCCCCACCCACCGGATTCCTCGATATCGTGCGCTTACTCCACATTTTTGCCGCCCTGACATTGCTGCTGGGCTCATCCCTTGCCCACGCGGCCACGCTCAACTTCAATGGCGGCGCCGTCAGCGGCTGCACCCTGCTGGCGTCCAGCACCCAATATACTTGCGCCTCGCTGGCGCTGAGCTCTACCGACGTCATCGTCATCGGCAGCGCGTATGCCGTGACGGTCAACAGTTCCCTGGCGATGAGTTATAACCAGGGCTTGACGATGAGCGGCGACGCCACGCTGACGGTCAAGGGCAACCTGGATATCAAGGATATCAATCCGCCGAACCTGAAAGTAACGGGGGGCAGCCTGACAGCCGAAGGCGGCACTTTCCTCATGGGCGCGCAGGAACAGACCGTCACGGCCAATATTTCGGCCACGACCATCAAGATGGGCTCGAACAACGTCAAGGTGACGGGCAAGATCAGCGCCAAGGGCCCGGTGGAAATTGCCTCGGGTTCCGTCATCAACGGGGCCATCAGCGGCACCGTCGTCAACATCCTGCCCGCCAGTACCCGCATCCAGGGCGATATCACGGCGACCACATCGCTGACCATCGGTTCCGGCAGCCAGGTGACGGGCAACCTGAAATCGCCGACCATCGACTTGAAGGCCTCGGGCCTGCTCGTCACGGGCGACGTGGACGCGAGCAATTCTTTGACGATCGCCTCCGGCAATGGCATCAAGGGCAATGTGGATGCTGGCGAGGTGACCCTCGACTCGTCCAACGCCTATATCACGGGCAACGCCAAGGTCGACCACATCACCCTGGGCTGGCAGGGCCGGGTGCAGCAAACCATCACTTGCAAGGCGTATACGCCGTCGAACCCGTGCAGTTGCGTGACGAACAACAGCGGCTGGGCCTTCAATGAACCGATGGGGCCGAAGTGCGGGCCCGGTACGCCGACCGGACTGCACCATTTCCAGATCGAGCACCCGCTGACGGCGCTCACTTGCCAGGTACCCACGGTGACGGTGACTGCCTGTGCCGATGCCAACTGCAGCGCGGTGTACAAGGGTAGTCCCAGCCCCAGCGTCACCGTCAGCCCGGGCGGCGTGCCGACGCAGATCGATACCAGCGGCGTCAATCCCAATGTCACGGTGCGCCAGACCACGGTGGGCATCGCCACCCTGAGCCTGGTCAGCACGCCCGCCACGACGGGCGCGCTGGTGTGCAAGAGTGGCGGCAACACGAGCAATTGCCAGATCAGCTTTCTTTCCAGCGGCTTCCAGGTAAGCGGCGTTCCGCGCTACGCGGAGGACGTGGCCGTACTGGAAATCAGCGCCTTGCAGACCTCGTCCGGCAACAGGGACGTGTGCGTGCCCATGTTTGCCAGCCAGACCAAGCAATTGAACCTGACTTGCGGGTACAGCAATCCGGACAAGGGAACATTGCCTGCGCGCATCTTTGACAGCGTCCAAAATAGCTATGTCGCCCTGGCTGGCAGCGACCAGAGCAGCTGCGCCGTGGCGAGCACCAAGGTGAATGTGACGTTTGGCGCCGATGGCGTGGCAAAGCCGAACATGCTGTATGCCGACGCGGGTGCGCTGATCCTGACGGCTGCCTACAAGCCGGACAGCGGCAGCGACAAAGGTTTGGACATGAAAGGCAACGGCACGGTCGTCGTGGCGCCGAAGAAATTTCTGTTCACGACGCTGGCGCCGATTCAGCGCGCGGGCCTGGCGGCAGCGCCCCTCGTGGCGGGGACGACCATCACGTTATCGGCCGTCAACGCGGCCGGTGCCGTGACGAAGAATTTCGGCAACGAAAGCGGTGTCGCCGTGCAAACAGTCGTGCTCGACCGTAATCTGCTGGCGCCGCTCTACACAGGCGTAGTCAATCCGCAGGTCAGCGGCGATCTCGATTTCGTGACGAAAGGGGGCATCATTGCGGCGCCGCCGCTGGTCTGGCCCGAAGTGGGCAAGATCAATTTCACGGCCGCGCTGCAAAACGGTTATCTGGGCAGCAGCCTGACGTCGCCGGGGACGAGCGATACCGTGCTCTTCTACCCGCACCACTTTGTAACGGAATTGGTCGTCAAGCAAGTGGACCTCCCGGGGGGGACGAAGACGGAGTTTCCCTTCCCGTGCAGCGCGCCGCTCGTGTGCGCCGGCAACCGCGCCGTGTATTCGCGCCAGCCCTTCGACCTGACCATCCGCGCCCAGACGGCCGCCGGCAACGAGACGAAGAACTTCGACGCCAGGAATGCCGACATCAATAAAACGCAGGTGCCGCTGGTCCCATATGACGCGGCCACGGGGAACAACAGCTATCCGCCCACGGCGCCATCGGGCAGCACGCTGACGGACGGGGCAACAGTACCTGCGGCCGTGACGGGCGTACCCGTCAGCAGTTTTACCAATGGCGTTGCCACGCGCGCCATCGCCTACAGTTTCCCCGCCGCCTATGCCGTGCCCAAGGACCCGACAGCGCTGGCATCGCCGACGGGGCTGCTGCTGCGCGCGACGTATGCCTATCCGGCGGCTGGCAATGTGAGCTCGGCGCCGGCCGATGGCAAGGAAGCGCAGCTGACCGTGTTCACGGGCCGCCTGATGGTGCCGCATGACTACGGTTCCGAGCGCTATCCCGTGCGCCTGGCCGTGCAGGCGCAGTACTGGGACGGCAAGACCTGGGTCACCAGTCTGCTGGACAGCATCAGTGCCTTCGGCAGCGCGCAGGTGGTGTTTGCCAATTGTAAGAAAACACTGGCGTGCAAGGACTTTGCATTCCCCGCTGGCACGACTATTACTTATACGTTCGACAAGGGCATCTTGCCGTCGAATAGACGCCTGATTGTGGCGGCGCCCGGCGCCGGCAAGACCGGCAGCGTCGATGTGTCCGTGCCCGGCATCGCGTACTTGCCCAGCACCGTGGGCACAGTCGTCTTTGGCGTCTTCAAGTCGGGCCCGGTGATTTATCTGCGCGAGATGTATTGAGCCAGGACAAAGGGTGGGCGCAGAAAGAGGGAAAAACCAGTAACATGCCTGGCTGTGGCATTCCCCCCAACCTCAGACTGGAGTTTCTATGAGCACAACATCGCAGTGGATCGATATCGCCGGCCCGGACGGCAGCTTCCAGGCTTACCTGGCCGTGCCGCACGTGGGCAAGGGCCCCGCCATCATCCTGTTGCAGGAAATTTTCGGCGTCAACGAGCACATCCGCGCCGTGGCCGACCAGTACGCGGCCGATGGCTATGTGGTGCTGGTGCCCGACCTGTTCTGGCGCGCCGGTGCGCACATCGAACTGGGCTATGACGCGGACGGCTGGAAGCGCGCCGTCGAACTCATGCAAGCTACCGACAATGCCCACGCCGACGCCGATATCAAGGCCACCATCGCCGTCCTGCGCGCGCGTCCGGAAGTGACGGGCAAGCTGGCGTCCGTCGGCTACTGCTTCGGCGGCCGCTTGTCGTTCCAGACGGCCGCGGCTGGCCTGGTCGACGCGGCCATCGCCTATTATGGCGGCGGCATCCAGAACAAGCTGGACCTGGCCGACCGCATCCAGGTGCCGCTGCTCATGCATTTCGGCGGCCAGGACAGCCACATTCCGCCGGAAGCCGTGCAAAAGATCGCCGAACGCTTCGAAGACCGGCAAGACGTGGAAATCCATATCTACCCGGGCGCCGAGCACGGTTTCAACTGCACCCACCGCGACAGCTACCAGCAGCGCGCCGCCGCCCACGCGCACGGCAATTCCTTGATTTTCCTGGCGGAAAACCTGTAAGGCTGCCTCGCCAGGCCGGCCAGTTGTTATTCTCGAGCTCAATACGCGCCCAGCAACAAAGCCGCATGGGCGCTAAAATAGCGGCTGTGCCGGGCAACGCCCGGCAAACCTGGATGAGGAACCGAATTAAAGATGGCCCAAGTAATTGTTTCTGTAACATTGGCGGCAAGCGCCGAACGCGTGTGGGATTTTATCGGCGGCTTCCAGTCGCTGGCTGAATGGTCGAGCTCGATCAAGACCAGCCTGTCCGAACACGGCGGCCGCGTGCGCCGCCTGAAAACCACGGACGGCGCCATCATCGCCGAACGCCTGCAAAGCTACAGCGAGGCGGACAAGAGCTACAGCTACACCATCGTTTCGGGGCCGATCCCCGTCAAGAACTACCGCTCCACCCTGCGCGTCACGGGCGAGCCGGGCGGCGCTTCCTGCGTGGCGGAATGGGCCAGCGAGTTCGACGCGGCCGAAGGCGTGGAAGAAGTCATGATCGGCGCCTTCCAGCACCTGTATGAAACGGCCTTCGTCGACCTGAAACGCATCATGGCAATTTAGAGCGCCTGACAAAAAGTCCATGGCGTTGTTGCGTTGCCTCGCCGTACATTCGTACTGTCTTCGGCAACACGCCTAGCCCTGAACATTTTGTCCAGCACTCTTAAAAAACACCGGCACAGGCCGGTGTTTTTCATGGCGCCTAGCGTTTCACCTTGCCAAACGCTTCGCCCTTGTTCCATGTAGGCAAATTCTTGTCGTTCGCCACTTCATAGCCGAGGTTCAGGGTGAACTGCGCCTGCTGCACCATGCCCGACAGGTCCCACGACGGGTGGTATTCATCCGTTACCTGGTGGTAATCCTTCTTGAACGCCACCAGGCGTTCGCTGGACGCTTTCGGCTCCTTGACGAAGTCGAACGAACCGTCGCCGGAAAACACGGCCGAACCCACGTTGAAGGCGGGCACGCCAGCCTTGGCGAAGGCAAAATGGTCGGCCCGGTAAAACGCGCCGGACAGGTCGGGAATGGTGGGCGCCAGGCGCAGGCCCATGCGCTTGGCCACCTTGGCGGCGCTCGCGTACAGGCTGCTGCGCTCGGCGCCGGCCACGCCGATGTCGTGCGTCTTGCCGACGAAATTCATGCTGTCGAGGTTCAGGTCGGCGGCCGTTTTCGCCAGCGGCCACAGGGGCTTGCGCGTGTAGGCCGTGCTGCCCAGCATGCCCGTTTCCTCGCCGGCCGGCCACAGGAAGATCTGCGTGCGCCGTGCAGGTTGTTTTACCGCAACTTGCGCCATGGCCAGCAGGGCCGCCGCGCCCGAGGCGTTGTCGATGGCGCCGTTGTAGATGTGGTCGCTCTGGCCGCTGCGGCTGTTGCCTTCGTCATCCTTGCCCAGGTGGTCCCAGTGGGCCGAGTAAATCACGGCTTCGTCCTTGAGTTTCGGATCCGTGCCCGGCACGATGCCGGCCACGTTGAATTGCTCGATGCTGCGGATCTGGCTGTTCAAGACCACCTTGACCGTCGCGTTCAAGGCCACGGGACGGAACTCGCGTGTTTCCGCCTGCGCGCGCAAGGCATCGAGGTCTTGCCCGCCCACCTGGAACAGGGCGCGCGCCATGTCTTCCTGCAGCCAGCCTTCCATCGCATTGCCCGCGCCGGCCAGGTTGAAGCGCTCATGGCCGAAACCGTTGGCCGGCACCGACCACGGATACGACGCGGACGCCGTCGTGTGGATCAGCAGCACGCCGGCGGCGCCCTGGCGCAGCGCTTCCTCGTACTTGTAGACCCAGCGGCCGTACCAGGTCAGCGACTTGCCGGCAAAGCGGTTCGGTTCGGCAACGGTCGGCTGCGGGTCGTTGACCATCAGGATGACCATTTTTCCTTTTAAATCAGCACCCTTGAAGTCGTCCCACTGCTCTTCGGGCGCGCGGATGCCGTAGCCGGCGAACACGACGGGCGCGTCGAACGCCACTTTCTGCTGGCCATTCGCCGCGCCAAAGACGATGTCCTGGCCGAAGGCGGGAGACAAGGTCTTGCCGCCCGCGCTGAAGGTCACTGTGCTCGATGGCAATGCCTTGCTGCCGACGATGGTCAGCGCCTGGCGATACGTGCCGTCCGGCAACGGCTGCAAGCCGGCCACGGCCGCCTGCGTTTCCAGGTAGCGCACGGCCAGGTCGCCGCCGCGCTGGCCCGTGCCGCGTCCTTCCAGCAAGTCGTCGGCCAGGAAGGACAGGTGGGCGCGCAGGGGCGCCTCGGCAACGAGCGGTTGGGCGAGGGTAGCCGTGCTGAACAGGCTGGCGGCGAGGACGAAGGGAAAGCGCATGACAACTCCAAAAGTGAATACGGGAAAGCAAAGCAGCGGTAATCTTACTCTACCGCAATGCTCTGGCGTAGCGCGCGGCGCGCGCCAGCCGATTGGGGCCACAATGGCTGCTGGTCCACCGACAAGGAGCGTTCCATGACTCGCCCTGACTTGCAATCGAGCAATACCCTGCGTACCGCCGACGGCACCTTGATCTACTACAAGGACTGGGGCAGCGGCCCGCCCGTCGTCTTCAGCCACGGCTGGCCCCTGTCGTCCGACGCCTGGGAAGACCAGATGTTCTATCTGGCCTCGCACGGCTACCGCGTCATCGCGCACGACCGGCGCGGCCACGGCCGTTCCAGCCAGCCGTTCGGCGGCAACGACATGGATACCTATGCCGACGACCTGGCCGCCCTGATCGCCGCGCTGGACTTGACGGGCGCCACCCTCGTCGGCCATTCGACGGGCGGCGGCGAAGTGGCGCGCTACATCGGCCGCCACGGCACGCAGCGCCTGGCCGGCGCCGTGCTTGTGGGCGCCGTGCCGCCGCTGATGCTGCAAACGGCCGACAATCCGCTGGGCTTGCCGCTGTCCGCGTTCGACGCCATCCGCGCGGGCGTGCAGGCCGACCGCAGCCAGTTTTTCCGCGACTTGAGCGAGCCCTTCTATGGCTACAACCGGCCCGGCGCGAAGCCGTCGCAGGGCGTGCGCGACAGTTTCTGGCGGCAAGGCATGCAGGCGGGCATGCCGGCCGCCTACCTGTGCGTCAAGCAGTTTTCGGAAACGGATTTCACGGGCGACCTGGCCAGATTCGACGTGCCGACCCTGGTGATCCATGGCGACGACGACCAGATCGTGCCGATCGCCGCCTCGGCGCGCCGCACTGCCGAGCTCATCATCGGCAGCAAATTGCTCGTGTATGCGGGCGCACCGCACGGCCTGGCGACGACGCACAAGGATAGGTTGAACGAGGACTTGCTGGAGTTCTTGCGCACCTGAAGCGGGGGCGGGCGCCGTGGCGGCGGGGCGCCCGCCGTAGCTGTTGCCACGCAGAACAGGCGCAGCCGGCATATTGTTGTGTATCGTTTAATGTTGGCAAAATCACGCGCCAAATGCGTGCGGATCGCCGATTTTTCTGGCTTTTTTACGTAGATATGGCGCAAAAAACGGCGTTCTGCGGCATGCAGCCACCCGGTAAGGTCCAGTAAAGAGTAAACTAGCAGATACACTCTTTCGCATTGGGCGATTCGAGCGAACTTGTGAGTGATTTCATGTCTGATACACCAATTTCCTTATTTTCCGACCTTAACCTGAGCGAGCCGCTGATTCGCGCGCTCAAGGATGTCGGTTACGAAACACCGTCGCCTATCCAGGCGGCGACGATTCCATTATTGCTCGCGAACCGCGACGTGCTGGGCCAGGCGCAAACAGGCACGGGTAAGACCGCCGCCTTCGCCTTGCCGATCCTGTCGCGTATCGATCTGAAACAAAGCTCACCCCAAGCCCTGGTCCTGGCACCGACGCGCGAACTGGCCATCCAGGTCGCCGAAGCGTTCCAGGTGTACGCCGCCCACATCCCCGGCTTCCACGTGCTGCCGATCTACGGCGGCCAAAGCTACGGCCCGCAACTGTCGGCCCTGCGCCGCGGCGTGCACGTCGTCGTCGGCACGCCTGGCCGCGTCATCGATCACTTGGACAAGGGTTCGCTCGACCTGTCCAAGCTGAAGACCCTGGTGCTCGACGAAGCCGATGAAATGCTGCGCATGGGCTTTATCGACGACGTCGAACGCATCTTGCAAGAAACGCCGGAAGGCCATCAAACGGCCCTGTTCTCGGCCACCATGCCTTCCGTCATCAAGCGCATCGCCACCACTTACCTGGTGAACCCGGCCGAAGTGACGGTTGCCGCCAAGACGGGCACGGCCGACAACATCCGCCAGCGCTACTGGCTGGTGTCGGGCATGCACAAGCTCGACGCGCTGACCCGCATCCTGGAAGCGGAAGCGTTTGACGGCATGATCATCTTCGCCCGCACCAAGCTGGGCACGGAAGAACTGGCCGGCAAGCTGCAAGCCCGCGGCTTCTCGGCTGCCGCCATCAATGGCGACATCCAGCAAGCCCAGCGCGAGCGCACGATCCAGCAGTTGAAAGACGGCAAGATCGACATTTTGGTCGCCACCGACGTGGCCGCCCGCGGCCTGGACGTCGAGCGCATCAGCCACGTCGTCAACTACGACGTGCCGCACGATCCGGAAAGCTATACCCACCGCATCGGCCGCACGGGCCGCGCCGGCCGCAGCGGCGAAGCGATCCTGTTCATCACCCCGCGTGAAAAGAACTTGCTCAAAGCCATTGAACGCTCGACCCGCCAG
This sequence comes from Janthinobacterium sp. SUN137, assembly GCF_030587265.1. Classification (NCBI taxonomy): domain Bacteria; kingdom Pseudomonadati; phylum Pseudomonadota; class Betaproteobacteria; order Burkholderiales; family Oxalobacteraceae; genus Janthinobacterium; species Janthinobacterium sp. SUN137. Next base: position 714,419 of record NZ_JAPWHZ010000004.1, read on the forward strand.
CCGATCGGCATGCTGGAACTGCCGACCATCCAGGCCGTCAACGACGTGCGTATCGCCAAGTTCAAGGAACAGATCAGCGAAACCCTGGCCTTGGGCGAACTGGAACAGTTCCAGTCGCTGATCGAAGATTTCGAACGTGAACAGAACATTCCCGCCATCGAAATCGCCGCCGCCCTGGCGAAGATGGCGCGTGGCAATGTGCCTTTGTTGCTGGACAAAAACAAGGCGCGCGAGCAAGCCACGTGGCAAGACGACCGTCCTGCGCGCCAAGACCGCTTTGACCGCCCTGAACGCAATGACCGTTTCGAACGCAATGACCGCTTCGACCGCAACGAGCGCAGCGAGCGCCCGGCCTTCCCGAAAAAGGAACGCATCCAGCGTCCGGCCGACGCCGGCATGCAAACCTTCCGCATTGAGGTAGGTCATCAGCATGGCGTGAAGCCGGGCAATATCGTGGGCGCCATCGCCAACGAAGCGGGCATCGATTCGAAAAACATCGGCCGCATCGAAATCTATGACGACTACAGCGTCCTGGACTTGCCAGACAGCATGCCGAAAGAATTGCTGGACCAGCTGAAAACCGTGTGGGTGGCGGGCCAGCAGTTGCGCATCAGCCGCGACGGCGACGCACCGGACCTGGCGCCGCCAGCCGCGCCGCGCAAGCCGTTCGCCGCCAAGTCCGCGCCAGCGTTCAAGGATGCGCCGGCGGACGCGGGCGAAGTTGCCCCGCGCGCGCCGAAGAAGGAACGTCCACGCCCGGGCGTGACGGCCTACCGCATCGAAGTGGGCCGTGAGCACGCCGTAACGCCAAGCAACATCGTCGGCGCCATCGCCAACGAAGCGAACCTGGAAGCCAAGCATATCGGCCGCATCGATATCTTTGACAACTACAGCGTGCTGGACTTGCCGGAAGGCATGCCGCCGGAAATCCTCGACCACCTGAAATCGGTCGTCGTTTCTGGCCAGAAACTGCGCATCAGCCTGGACGACGGCACGACGGAGCGCAAGCCTGCGCCACCGCGTCCGAAGTCGCCACCACGTAAAACGTACAAGTAAGCCATCCCCACGGGTGCTCCGGCGCCTGTGTCGCGGATTGGAGACACATCCCCCACTGGCGCATTCGCGCCAGTTTTTATTTTCCCTCAAGAAATAAACATGATTGCCGCGTTATGGTTGGCGGCAGGTATTGCCATCTGCCGGCAATGGCCGCCGCTCCTTTGCATCTTTTTATCGGCGTAAACGCCATCTTTATTGCCTGCTGCATCGATACATAATTTTTTATTAATTATTGTATGTGCACGCAATTTAAATTTTGCATTTCAATAAAATCAATCAAGTTGAATCAAAGTAAATCCTAAAATATAAATAAATTGACTTTTATTAAATTGTTTGACTGGCGTCACTGTCGCCGAGGCGATATATCATGGGTGCTTGATGTGGTATATTGTTTTTATGTTTTTGTTATGCTAGTTGAAAAAAAATAGAGGAGCGACGATGCGGGTCAATACGCCTATCACGCAAAATGAATACGTATTAAATGAAGGCATGACGATTGTTTCCACCACGGATTTACAGGGAAACATCAATTACGCCAATCAGTATTTCATTGAAGTCAGCGGTTTTTCAGAAATGGAACTGCTGGGTGCGCCACAGAATATCCTGCGCCATCCCGATATGCCGGCCGAAGCGTTTGCCGACCTGTGGGACACCATCAAGACGGGCATGCCCTGGACCGGCATGGTCAAGAACCGCTGCAAGAATGGCGATTTCTATTGGGTCTTCGCCAATATCACGCCCGTCATCGAAAGCGGCCGCCCGATCGGCTATATGTCCGTGCGCACCAAGCCCACGCGCGAGCAGATCAACGAAGCGGCAGCCCTGTATAAAAGTTTCAAAGACGGCAATAGCGCCAACCTGGCGATCCGCAATGGCCGCGTCGTGCGCCAGGGCTGGGCCGCCAAGCTGGCCGAGTGGCGCAAGCTGAGCCTGTCGCAAGACCTGGCACTGCATTGCATCGTCTTCGGCGTGGTGCTGGCCATCCTCGGCTGCGCCGTGTGGAATATCGACGGTGACACGAGCACGGCCACGCGCAGCTGGCTCAGCGGTGCCGCCGCCGCCGCCGTGGCGCTGATGCTGTATTTCTGGGCCCATCTGCACAATTCCCTCGTCGCCCCGCTGGGCGACGCCATCACGGTGGCGCGCAAGATGGCCGGCGGCGACTTGACGGGCGTCATCGACAAGGTGCGCGACGATGACATGGGCCAATTGATGGCGGCCTTGCGCCAGACCAACATCAACTTGCACAGCATCATCGGCGACGTGCGCGCCAACTTCGAGGATATCCGCATCACCACGGCGGAAATTGCCACGGGCAATATGGACTTGTCCAGCCGCACGGAATCGCAGGCGTCCAGCCTGGAGCAGACGGCGGCCAGCATGGAAGAACTGACGTCGACCGTGCAAAACAGCGCCGACCACGTGGCCACGGCCAACGACCTGGCGGCGCAGGCGTCCACCGTGGCGGCCAAGGGCGGCACCATCGTCAGCGAAGTGGTCACTACGATGGATGAGATCAGCAGCTCGTCGCGCAAGATTCTCGACATTATCGGCTTGATCGACGGCATCGCCTTCCAGACGAATATCCTCGCCTTGAACGCGGCCGTGGAAGCGGCCCGCGCGGGCGAGCACGGTCGCGGCTTCGCCGTCGTGGCCGGCGAAGTGCGCAGCCTGGCGCAGCGCTCGGCGACGGCCGCGAAAGAAGTGAAAAACCTGATCGACCATTCGATCGCCACCGTGAACGCGGGCAGCGTACTGACCAGCAATGCGGGCGCCACCATGGCGGAAGTGATCGCCTCGGTAGCCCGCGTGACGGAAGTGATGGACGAGATTTCCTCGACCACGCGCGAGCAGAACCAGGGCATCGGGCAAGTCAACCAGGCCGTCATCCACATGGATGGCATCACGCAGCAGAATGCGGCGCTGGTGGAGCAGGCGGCCGCGGCCGCCACCAACCTGGCGCAGCGCACCGACAGCGTGGCCCAGTCGATCGGCATCTTCAAGCTGAAGGCGTCGCCCAAGCGCAAGGTTGCCGGCGTGGGCCGCAGCGTGGGCGCGGGCGTCGCGTCGCGGGCCTTGCTGAAGGCACGATAAGCATGCCATTCCCGCCAGCGCCATGCTGGCGGGAATCACTTCCGTACCTGGTACACCTCGCCGCTGCGCACCTGCTTCACCACCCCATCCCCGCCAAACAGAATCACATATTCCCCCTGCGCGCCCGAGGCCGCCGGATAGGTGTACATCCACACTTCCTTGCCGTTGTCGAAACGGATGGATGTGCTGTCGCCCAGCGCGGCGCGCACCTGTTCGCGCGTGCTGCTGCCCACTTGCACCGTCTGTTCCAGGGTGGCGTAGGGAACATTCTTGCTGGCTTGCAAGGCGCGCGTGCCGGAGCAGGCGACCAGCAGCGTCAACAAGATCAGCGACAGCCACTTCATGGCGCCACCTCGTCCATATAAGTAAATTCCAGCAGGGTGTCGTCCGGCCAGTTGCTATCCCACAAGGGCGCGTAATACGTGCGGTCAAGCAAGACTTGGCAATCGCAATAGGGCAGCGAGGCGGGCGTTTGCTCGCCGCCCGCGTACAGCATGGTGAACGGCAACGCCAGGCGGCGCTCGCCATGCACGAGGGTCACGCCGAACAGGGGACGGTCCGTGAAGAACAGATAATTGCCATCCGGCTCGGAACACACTTTATCTGTGCTGTAGAGCATGCTGGACAGCCAGGCGATGATTTGCGGGTCGTTCGAGATCAGGCCGGAATCCATGCCGGCGCGGCATTCCAGGCGCAGGTCGCCCAGGCGCCGGGTGCCGGGCGGCAAGCCGGGCGTGATGACCTGGGCGCGCCAGCTCATGGTGGTGGCCTTGCGGTTGGCCAGCAGCACGGCATCTTCGCGCGCCGCTTGCGCATTGCGCACGGGGGCAAAGCTGTTGTCTTCGGCCAGGGGCAAGGGGATGCTGACGGTGTCGCCGGCGATGCGCAGCTGCACGCCCGTCATGTCCACGCCGGGCTGGCGCGGCAGCAAGCGGAAGCGCAGCACGGCCTGCGGCGCCAGCGCATGGTCGCGTTCGAAGCGGTCCACGCCCTGCAGCATCTTGCGGTAGGACTTGTCGACGGGGTCGCGCGTGGCGTCCACCTTCACCTGCGGCACGGGTGCGGTTTGCGCCAGCGCAATAGGGCCGTGGAGCAAGCCTATGATCAGCAGTAATCGATAAATGCGCATGCCTGAATGCTACGCCTTTTTGCGCATCCGCCACGCACGGGTGGGCGTGTCAGCACTCGCTATCAGTACTCGCTGTATTTGCGCGCGTCGCCGCGCACCTGCTGCGCCGGGTATTTCTGTGCGTTCAGTTGCATCTTTTCCAGCACGGCCGCGTGCAGGTCGACGCCGCTCTTGTCGGCCAGGCGCACCAGATACATCAGCACGTCGGCCAGTTCGTGGCGGATGCCCGTGCGCTTCGCCTCGTCCAGTTCGCCATCGGCGCCCGTGGGCAGCCACTGGTAGTGTTCCGCCAGTTCCGCCACTTCCACGGACAGGGCCATGGCCAGGTTTTTCGGCGTGTGGAACTGGTCCCAGTCGCGTTCGTCGGCAAAGGCGCGCAGGCGCGCGCGGATGTCGAGCAGGCTGTCGCTGGGCGCGCTCATGCCGCCGCCTGCAGCGGTTTTTCCATGAAGACACTGAATGGGTCGTCGGGATAGTCGCCGTACGGTCCGCGCCGCTGGTAGCCGTGGCGCGCATACAGGGCGATCGCCTCGGGCTGGTGGATGCCCGTTTCCAGGGTCAGCAAGCGGCAGCCGCGCGCCAGCGCCTGCTCTTCCAGCAAGGCCAGCAAACGTTTCGCCAGGCCCAGTCCCCGGCTGTCCGGGTGCACGTACATGCGCTTGAGCTCGCCGAAAGCGGGCGTGACGACGATGGCGCCGCAGGCCCGTGCCGCGCCGGCCGCATCGCGGGCGACGGCAAACAGCAGGGTATCGGACGGCACGGACGCCAGGTCCAGCGAGTAGACGCACTCGGCCGGATACAGGGTCTGTTGATATGCATCAAGCTCGGCGATCAGGGTTTGCACGTCGGCTTGCTGCGGCGATTCCAGGCGGATGGTCATGGGGAGGTCGAATGAATGGGACTTCCCCCATGGTATCACTGCGGCCGCGCCAGGCGCAGCGTCAAGCCGATGGGCGACATCACAAAACCCATCAGTTCCTGCGCCTCGCCGCCATCGGGCGTGTCGACGCCGGCGATGTCGAAGCTGCCCAGCAGCATGGCCATGGCGATCTTGATTTCCAACAAGGCCAGGTAGCGGCCCGGGCACGTGCGCAAGCCGGCGCCGAAGGGCATGGCGGCGCGCTTGTTGTTCGCCTCGCCCCCTTCGGCCAGCCAGCGCTCGGGCTGGAAGGCTTGCGCGTCGGGAAAGTGCGCATCGGACACCGTGTCGTGGCGCATCACGCACCACACGAGGGTGCCGGCCGGCACGGCGATATCGGCGATGACCGTGTCGCGCAGCGCTTCCACGGGCAGGAAGGGGGCCACCGGCTTCAGGCGCATGGCTTCGCTGGCGCAGGCGCCCAGGTAGTCGAGGCTATCCATCTGCTCGATCGTGAAGCGGGCCGCGTCGGGCGCCAGGCGCCGCACTTCCTCGCGCGCCCGCGCCAGGGTGTGTGGATGGCGTTGCAACAGGTAAATCATCCAGGACAGCGTATTGGCCGTCGTATCCTCGCCCGCCAGCAGCATGGTCAGCACATTGCCGGCCACGGCGCGGTCGTTCACGCCGCTGTCCTTTTCGTCGGCGGCGGCGATCATCGCTTCGAGCAGGTTGGGCGGACGCTCGCGGCGTGCCGGGTCGCGCGCCATGCGCGTGCGCGCCTGCTGCACCAGGTCGGCCACGGCGGCGGAAAGGGCCGCCACGTCGCGGTCCAGGCGGCGGTCGACGGGTAGCTTGACGTAGCGCCAGTACGGGAACATCGACAGGCTGCGTCGCGCCACGGCGGGCAGGATGGCGTCCATGTGGCGCTGGATCACGTCTTCGCCCGCTTCCAGCGTGTTGACCTCCGTGCCGAAGGCGAGGCCGGCGATGATGTCGACCGTGTAGCGTTTCAGGTCGCCATCGAGGTCGATCGCTTGGCCTTGCGTGGCGGCAAGATGCCAGCGCCGCCGCAGGCGCTGCGCCACCGTCGCCAGCGCCGGGAAGTAGGCCTTGACGGCGCCGGGCGCCATGCCGGCCATGACCATGCGGCGCTGGTTGCGCCATTCCATGCCCTCGGCCAGGAACAGGCCGGGGATGCCGCCCATTTCCTCGGAAACGATGGAGCTGCTCAGGGGGCGGCGAAAGCCGTCGGGCCGGTCGCGCAGCACGGCGGCGACGGCCTCGCTGTCGGCTATCACCAGCACCAGGGTGCGGCCGAACCAGACGCGCAGGTAGGGGCCGTAGCGTTGCACCCACTCTTCCACGTCGCGGTGGATGCGCGTGAGCTTGATCTGCAGGCTGTTGCCTACGATGGGCAGGGCGAATGGCCCCGGCAGGCGGCGAATCTGGCGCAGGACCGTGGTGGCGGGCGCGGCGGCGTGGTCGAGCGGGGGCATGGCGTACTCCTGGTGGATGGCGACAATGACTTCACTGTAGCGCGCTTGCGCGTCCGCGTCTTGAACGAATACGACATCGGGCGCGGCCGGAAATTGCCGGTACAATCGTCGCCATGCCTGCCGCCCCTACGCCCTTGACCCGCCTGATCGCGCCGCGCACGGCGCTCGCTTCCTGCGTGCGCGCCTTCCTCGTGCGCGACACCACGGGCTGCGCGCCGCTGCCGCCGGCGCAGCGCCTGAACCGCTTTCCCGCCGCGCCCATGTGCAGCATCGTCTGGACCGTCGCGGGCGACGTGGAAGCGGCAGCGCCGGGCCTGTCGCTGCGGGACGTGCGCATGCCGCCCGCGCTGTTCGGCGGCCCCCGTTCGTATCCGCTGGTCAGCTACAACCCCGGCCCCGTGCATACGTTTGTCGTGATGTTTTACCCGGCCGCCCTGCATGCGTTGACGGGCGTCTCGATGGATGCCTTGCTGGACCAGTTCCGCCCGCTCGACGCGCTGTTCGATGGGGAATGGCTGGCCCTGTCGGACGCCGTGCTGGCGGCGCCCGACGACGCGGTCCGCGTCAGGCTGGTGGAGGATTTTCTCGCGCCGCGCTGGGCGCTGGCGCGCAAGAGCGGCGACCATCCGGCCGGCGCCGTGCAGGACTGGGTGCGCCGCCTGGCCGTGCAGGCGGCATCGACGGGCCTGGCCAGCAGCGCGCGCAATATCGAGCGCCGCATCAAGGCCTGGGCCGGCCAGCCCATGCGCACCTTGCGCCGCATGCGCCGCGCGGAACAGCTGTTTCTCGACGAGCGCGGCGCCATCCTGCAGGGCACGGCGTCCTGGTCCGATGTCGCCGCCAGCGGCGGTTACGCCGACCAGGCCCATTTTTGCCGCGAGACGCGCGAAATCACGGGCTTGAGCCCCACCGAGCTGGCGCGCGCCATGCGCGACGATGAAAGCTACTGGATATACAGGGTGTGGAGTTGAACAGGGTTTGTTACCCGGTGTAGACGACGCCTTTGCGCAAGGTCACTTCATGGTGCCCCGCGCCGGGCGCCATCATGGGGAAGCAGTTTTCCGCGCCATGCACGTGCACGTCGAGGAGGTACGGGCCCTCCGATGCCAGGCAGGCCGCCAGCGCCGCATCGAGTTCCTCGCGCCGGCTCACCGAGTGCGCCTGCCAGCCGAACGCGCGCGCCAGGGCGACGAAATCGGGCAGCGCTTCCGTGTAGCTGTGGCTGTAGCGCCCGCCATGGATGAGTTCCTGCCACTGGCGCACCATGCCCATGTAGCCATTGTTCGACAACACCACTTTCACGGGCAGGCGGTGCTGCACGGCCGTGGCCAGTTCCTGGATATTCATCAAGATCGACGCATCGCCGCTGACGCACACGACGCGCTTGCCCGGATGGGCGATCTGCGCGCCGATGGCGGCCGGCAAGCCATAGCCCATGGTGCCGGCACCGCCCGAGGTGAGCCAGCGGCGCGGCTGCTCGAAGCGCAAGTGCTGCGCCGCCCACATCTGGTGCTGGCCCACGTCGGTGGAAACGATGGCGTCACCGCCATCGATGCTGTCCAGCGCCGCCTGCAGCCGCCGCATCAGCGCCTGCGGCGCGATCACCTCCGGCGTATCGTCGAACGCCAGGCTGTCCTGGGCGCGCCAGGCGTCGATGCGCTGCCACCACGGCTGGCGGTCCGCCAGCAGGCGTCCGCGCAGCTGCGCCAGCAAGGCGGCCAATACGGGCGCGCAGTCGCCGCGCAGGGCCACGTCGGCGCGCACCACCTTGTGTATGGAGGCCGGATCGATGTCGATGTGGATGACCTTTGCGCCAGGACAAAACGCATCCAGGCGGCCCGTGACCCGGTCGTCGAAGCGGGCGCCGACGCAGACGATCAGATCGGCATGGTGCATGGCCAGGTTCGCTTCCAGGGTGCCGTGCATGCCCAGCATGCCGAGGAAGGCCGGGTGCGAGGCGGGAAAGGCGCCCAGGCCCAGTAAGGTCAGGGTGCACGGCGCGGCGGCTAGTTTCACCAGTTGCTGGAAGGCGGCGCAGGCATCCAGGCCGGAATTGATGAGGCCGCCACCGCCATAGAATACGGGCTGGCGCGCGCCGGCGATCAGGCTGGCGGCCCGTTCCAGGTCGGCGGTCTGCGGCAGGGACGCGGCCGCTGTGGCTGCGGGCGGCAGCGGCGCGTGCTGCGTGACGGGCGCCAGCTGCAGATCCTTGGGAAAATCGACCAGCACGGGGCCGGGCCGCCCTTGCGTGGCTTGAACAAATGCTTCGTGCACGACGGCGGCCGTTTCCTCGGCCGCGCGGATTTGCCGGTTCCACTTGGTGACGGGGCGCGAAATGCCCAGCGCGTCGCATTCCTGGAAGGCGTTCGTGCCGATGCTGGTGCTGGCCACCTGGCCGCTGATGCAGATGACGGGCACCGAATCGCACAGGGCGTCGAGCAAGCCCGTGGTGGTGTTGCTCATGCCGGGGCCGGACGTGACGAAGACGACGCCGGGCCGGCCCGTGCTGCGCGCATAGCCTTCGGCCGCGTGCACGGCCGCCTGTTCGTGGCGCACCAGCACGTGGCGCAAGCGGGGCTGCGCGTGCAGCGCGTCGTACAGGGGCAGCACGGCGCCGCCCGGGTAGCCGAAGACGGTGTCGACGCCCAGGGCCAGCAGGGTGTCGATCAGGGTGCTGGCGCCGTTGCGCGGCGCAAGATCGGCGGCGGGAGCGAGGAGGGGAGCGGGATCGGGTTTCATGGCCTTATTTTCTGCCTGATGCGGCAGAAAAGGCTGCTGGTTTTCTCGTATAGAATGCGATATTCAGCAAAATTTGCTGCAAAATATCGAAAGAACAGAATGAAACTGGACAAATTCGACCTCGCCATCCTGACGGCCCTGCAGCAGGATGCCCGCGTCAGCCTGCACGACCTGAGCGCCAAGGTGGGCCTGACCTCGTCGCCATGCTGGGCGCGCATCAAGCGCATGGAAGACGATGGCGTCATCGAAGGCTACACGGTGAACGTCAACGCGGCCAAGGTGGGGCTGGCCGACACCGTCATCGTGCAAGTGACCTTGGACGACCATTCCGACCAGGCCCTGTTCGAATTCGGCCACGCGCTGGCCATGATCCCGGAAGTGCTGGAAGCGTTTCTCGTCTCGGGCGACTACGACTACTATTTGCGCATTGCCGTCAGCGACACGCGCGACTATGAACGCCTGCTGCGCGAGCGTTTATATAAAATTCCCGGCATCCGCCACAGCAAATCGAGTTTCGTGTTGCGCCAGCTCAAACAGAGTTACCTGCCCTTGCAACGCTAATCCCCGCACGGCGGGAGTTTTTCCCTGGTTCCCCGATGGTGGCTGTCCGATACTGGACATTAATAAAAACCACGATAAAACTGGGGATACGCATGAAACTGACTTTATTGGCCGCCGCCGCCATGGCGCTGTGCCAGGCGCAGGCCGCCGACCTTGCCGCTGACGCCAGCCTGGCCGCCTCGGGCGATTTGCCCACCGTCATCATCACGGGCAGCATGCCGCTGCCCACCGTGGACCAGCCGCGCGATACCCTGGCCGCGCCCGTGCAGACGGCCAGCGCGCAGCAGATCGCCCGCAGCGGCGCGCTCGACATCTCCGCCTTCCTGCGCCGCAACCTGGGCAGCGTCTATGTGAACGAGGTGCAGAACAACCCGTTCCAGCCCGACGTCAGCTACCGCGGCTATACGGCGTCGCCCTTGCTGGGCACGCCGCAAGGGCTGTCCGTGTATCTGGACGGCATGCGCCTGAACCAGCCGTTCGGCGACGTCGTCAGCTGGGACTTGATCCCGCGCATGGCCATCGAGTCGCTGACCCTGATGCCCGGCTCGAATCCCCTGTTCGGCTTGAATACCCTGGGCGGCGCGCTGGCGCTGCAAACCAAGGATGGCCGCAGCAGCCCCGGCACCGCCATCGAAGCGCGCCTGGGTTCCGACAAACGGCGCGCCGTCGAGGTCGAGCATGGCGGCAGCAATGCGCAAGGCTGGCACTGGTATGTGACGGGCAACCGCTTCAAGGAAGACGGCTGGCGCGACGATTCGCCGTCCGACGTGCGCCAGGTGTTTGGCAAGCTGGGCTGGAGCGATGCGCGCACGGATATCGCCGTTAACGTAGCCCACGCGGACAATGCGCTGACGGGCAACGGCTTGCAGGAACAGCGCATGCTGGCGCGCGATTACCGCAGCGTCTATACCAAGCCGGATTTGACGCAGAACAAATCGACCCTGCTGAACCTGACGGGCAAGCACCAGGCCGGCGCGGCCTTGCTGCTGTCGGGCAATGTGTACTACCGCAAGATCGACACGCACACGTTCAATGGCGACTTGAACGACGAGTCGCTCGACCAGTCCGTCTACCAGCCGGGCGCGGCCGAGCGGGCGGCCCTGGCGGCGGCCGGCTACACGGGCTTTCCCGCCAGCGGCGCGAACGCGGCCAATACGCCCTTCCCGAAATGGCGCTGCATCGCCAACGTGCTGCTGAACGACGAGCCGGCCGAAAAATGCAATGGCATGCTCAACCGCAGCCATACGCGGCAGGAAAACTATGGGTTTTCGGGCCAGTTCACCGTGCTGGCCGACCTGGCGGGAGCGCGCCATGCCGTAACGGCCGGCGCCGCCTATGACACGAGCCACGCCACGTTCCGCCAGACGAGCCAGTTCGGCTACCTGAATCCGGACCGCAGCATCACGGCTGTGAACTTCTTTGCCGACGGCACGGAAATCGATGACGATGGCACGCCCGTCGACAACCGGGTCGACTTGAGCGGGCGCATGCGCACGTGGAGCGTGTATGCGAGCGACAGCATGGCGTTCACTCAAGATTTAACGTTGACCGTTTCGGGCCGCTACAACCGCAGCACGGTGCGCAACCGCGACGCCATCACGCCAGGCGGCGGCAGCGGCTCGCTCGATGGCGACCACCGTTTTAGCCGCTTCAATCCCGCCATCGGCCTGGCGTATGCGCCGGCCGCGGGCGTGAGCGCGTATCTTGGCTACAACGAAGGCAGCCGCACGCCGACGGCCATCGAGCTCGGTTGCGCCGACCCGGAAAACCCGTGCCGTTTGCCCAACGCCATGGCCGGCGACCCGCCATTAAAGCAGGTCATCACGAAGACGTGGGAAGCGGGCGTGCGCGGCCAGTGGGGCGAGGTGGCCCGCTGGAGCGCCGGCGTGTTCCGCGCGGAAAATCACGACGATATCCTGTTCGTGGCCGACAACCAGGCGGGGTTTGGCTATTTCAAGAATTTCGGCAAGACGCGCCACCAGGGCGTGGAGCTGGCGCTGGATGGCAAGGCGGGCATGCTGGACTTCGGCGTCAACTACACGTGGCTGCAGGCGACGTATCAAAGCCGGGAAATGGTCAACGGCAGCGCCAACAGCAGCAGCGATGCGGACGCGCCCGGCCTGGAAGGCAATATCGTCATCACGCCCGGCAAGCGCATTCCCTTGACGCCGAACCATATCCTGAAGGCGCACGTGGATATTCAGGGCGGACGCGACTGGACGCTGGGCCTGGCCATGACGGCCGTCTCCAGCGCGTATGCGCGCGGCAATGAAAACAATGCGCACCAGGCGGGAGGAACGTCGTACCTGGGCGCGGGCAAGAGCGGCGGCTATGCCGTGGTGGAATTGAACGGCAAGTACCAGCTGACGCCCCGCCTCAGCGTGTTTGCCCAGGTGAATAACCTGTTCGACCGGAAATATGCGACGGCGGCCCAGCTGGGCGCGACGGGTTTCGACGCCAACGGCAATTTTGCCGCCCGCCCGCTGCCCGCCGTGAACGGCGACTATCCGATGGTCAATGCGACGTTCTATGCGGCTGGCGCACCGCGCAGCGTGAACGTGGGCGTGCGCTACGCGTTTTAAGGATGGCCCTGCTCGATGATGCCATTGCGCAGGGCCAGATGCACCAACGCGGCGGGGCCGGGCACGTCGAGCTTTTCCTTGATGCAAGTCTGGTGGTTGGCCACCGTCTTGCTGCTGACGTGCAGCAGGCGGGCGCAGTCGGCGGCGCTGCGGCCTTCGGCCAGCAGGCGGAAGATTTCGAATTCGCGCTGGCTCAGGCTGCTCAAGCGGTCCGCTTCCATGTTGGCCGTGCCTTGCAGCACGCCGGGCGCGCTGTGCGGGTCCAGGTAGCGTCGGCCCGCGTGGGCGGCGCGCACGGCGTCGACCAGGTGTTCCGGGTCGGCCTGCTTGCTGACGAAGCCGCAGGCGCCGCCGTCAAACGCGCGCGCGATCAGCTGCGGCGTGTCGTGCATGGTAAACACCAGCACGCGGGCGCCCGCGTCGCGCGCGAGCAGCTTGCGCAGCAATTCCAGGCCGCCGATGCCGGGCATGGACAAATCCGTCACGCAGATGTCGGGCGCGTGCTCCTGGTACAAGCCATACGCCGTTTCGCCATTGCCCGCCTCGGCCACGACGGCGATGTCGCCGCCCTGTTCCAGCAGGCGCCGGTAGCCCGTGCGCACCACGGGGTGGTCGTCCACCAGCATCACGCGGATCGGCCGCATGCCGCTGTGCATGGCGTTCATGGCGTTCATGCCGCGCACCGTGCCGCCAGGGCCACTTCGATGCGCAAGCCGTTGCCCAGCGCGCTGATCCAGCGGATATGGCCGCGCAAGCCCGCCACGCGCTCGCGCATGCCCAGCATGCCGAAACCGTCTGCTGGCGTCTTGTCCTGGCGCAAACCCCGGCCATTGTCTTCGATGGCCAGGTGCAGCAAGCCGTGCGCATCGGCGCGCAATTCCACCGTGGCCTGGTCGGCGCCCGCGTGGCGCGCCACGTTCGTCAAGCCTTCCTGCACCAGGCGGTAGATGGCGGTGGCGGTGCTGTCGTCGAGGCCGGCGGGGATGGCGTGCGGCGCGAAATGGCAGGCGATGCCGTGCTGCTGGGTCCAGCTGTCGCACAGCGCCTGCAGCGCTGCTTCCAGGCCCAGGCTGTCGAGCACGGGCGGGCGCAGCCGGCGCAGCATCGTGCGCACCATCGCGTGCAGCGCTTCCGACGAGCGGGCGATGCTGGCGGCGCACGCCTGCACGTTTGCCTGGTCGCCCGCGCGCGCGCGCAGGATGTAGCTGGCGGCGGCGCGGATGGCCGTGCAGTCCTGTCCCACTTCATCGTGCAGCTCGCGCGCCAGCGCGCAGCGCTCCTCTTCCTGCGCGTGCAGCAGGCGCTGCGTGAGGGCGCGGTTTTGCGCCAGCAGCAGCGCCACCTGGCGTCCGCGCCGCACGGCAAAGCCGGCCAGCGCCAGCACCAGCACCAGCAGGCTCAGGGCCAGTTCATCGAGCTGCCAATGTTCCTGGCGCCAGAGCGACTGCGTCAGCCGTTCGGCCAGGTCCAGCCTGGCGGCCAGCAGGAAAAAAGCCAGCGCCAGCGCGCAGCACAGCAGGACGGTCCGGCGCGGCCGGGCGTGCGCGCTTGCCTGGGCGCCAAATTGATGGTGTTCCATGATGCTGCTCCCTGAGCACGGTCGATCTTCTTGTTGTGCAAGCTTCATGCCATCTGCGCAAGGGCGCGAGGGGCCGCTCATACGAGGTCGAGGGGACAGGCAAGTGTTCCAGGATGGAACAGGTGTACCGCGATGTGACGGGGAGGACGACGCGGCAGGCACGGTTTTCGAGCTTATCCGAAGTCGGGCCGGTCCGCTGGCGTACGCGTCTGCAGTGTGCGGGCTTGTTGTTCAAATGTAACGTTGAGATTCCTCAAACTTTCATAGATAAAACAAAACAAAGTTTCGCGGAGTTAGATAAAAAATAAATAAATGATATTAAAAATATGATATTTGTTTTATGCGATTTGCTATATTTGTTGACACTTTTGTGAAAAAGCTGAAAGCGGGCGCCAGACCTGCCGACCTATCTATCCACAACAATCAAGGGAATAGAATGAATCGTTTATCACATGCGCGGGTATCGCCCGCCACCGCCAATCCGCCCGCTACCCGCGGTCGCGTCGCCGTCCTTGCCGCGCTGGCCACCTTGTCCGTGCTGGGCTCGGCGCCGGCCCTGGCCGGTGTCCTGACTTTCGACAACTTGCGTCCCGACGTGTATGAAAGCGGCCAGACGCTCAATACGTCGAGCTACAACCTGCTGTTCCTGGCCGACCCGACGACGGCGGCCGGCGGCGGCGTCAGCGGCGTGGGCGCCATCCTCGATGGCCGCGTGGGTTCATCGTGCGATATCGCCGCCTGCCCGCAGGGCGCCACCGGCAATTACCTGGCTATCCTCAACGATGGCGGCGTGAATTTCACGCGCGCCGACCACCAGGCATTCACCCTGGCCGGTTTCGATTATTCCTTTATCGCCCCCGTATCCGGCTTGCCGAACCAGAATTGGGGCCAGCTGCAGCTGAGCGGCACCCTCAGCGACGGCCAGGTGATCAGCACCTCGCTGGCGTTTCCCGGCCAGGGCAGCGATGGCAATTACCATTTCCAGAGCGCTTCCCTGCTGGGCGGTTTCAGCAACTATGCGTTTACGGGCCTGAGCTTCAATGCGTGCATTTTCAACGATACGGGCGCGTGCAGCAATTCCCTCGATTTCCCCGCTTTCAACCAGGGCCAGTTCGCGCTCGACAATATCAATATCAGCGCCGTGCCGGAACCGTCGACCTACATGCTGATGCTGGCCGGACTGGGCGCCATCGGCATGCTGTCGCGCCGCCGCAGCGGCAAGTTCGCCGCCTCCACCGTGCAAGGAGCATGAGATGAAATTACGTCCCGTTTCACTCGGCATCCTCTTGCTGGCCGCCAGCCTGGCGCAAGCGGCGCAGGCGCAGGAACGCCGCTCCTACATCGTGCAACTGGTCGACAAGCCGGCCGCCACCTACACGGGCCAGGTCGACGGCCTGGCCGCCACCAAGCCGGCCCCGGGCGCGCGCATCAACGTGGGCGCCGCCGATGTGCAGGCCTATTTGAGCTACCTCGACACCAAACAGGCCGCCGTGGCCGGCACCGTCAGCGCGGCGGAAATCACGCACCAGTACAGCGTCGTCTTCAACGGCTTTTCCGCCTTGCTGACGGACGATGAAGTGCGCGCCCTGAAGAAAAACAGCGGCGTGGCCAGCATCAGCGCCGATTCCATCCTGCAGCTCGACACCAGCTATACGCCCAGCTTCCTGGGCCTGGACAAGCCGGGCGGCATCTGGGAGCAGCTGGGCGGCAAGGCGCACGCGGGCGAAGACATCATCATCGGCATCGTCGACAGCGGCATCTGGCCCGAGAACACGGCCTTTGCCGACCGCCTCGACGAGAGTGGCGTGCCCAGCCACAGCGGCAACAACGTCGTGTATGGCGCGCCGCCGGCCAGCTGGCAGGGCACTTGCCAGACGGGCGAAGGCTTTAGCGCCGAGAATTGCAACAATAAGCTGATCGGCGCGCGCTACTACCGCGCCGCCACGTCGGCGCTGCACTGGACGGAATTCATGTCGCCGCGCGATTCCGTTGCCGGCCTGACGGGGCACGGCGGCCACGGCACGCACACGGCGTCCACGGCCGGCGGCAACAATGGCGCCCTGGCCACCTCGAACGGCGTGTCGCTGGGCAAGGCGTCCGGCATGGCGCCGCGCGCCCGCATCGCCGCCTATAAAGTGTGCTGGACGGCAGCCTCGACGGGCCGCAACGGCTGCGCCACGGCCGACAGCGTGGCCGCCATCGACCAGGCGGTCAAGGATGGCGTGAACGTCATCAACTTCTCCATCGGCCCGAACGCGGGCGGCGGCGCCTTCGACGAGCCGACGGAAGTGGCCTTCCTCGGCGCGGCGGCAGCCGGCGTGTTTGTCGCCACATCGGGCGGCAATTCCGGCCCGGCCACGCCCGCACCCGACGTGCCGGCACCCGTCTCGCACATCAGCCCGTGGCTGGCAACGGTCGCCAATTCCACCCACAACCGCCTGTACGCGGCCAACGTCACTCTCAGCAGCGGCACGAAACTGGAAGGCGCATCGAGCAACGCGAATACCCCGGCGCTGCCGCTGATCCAGTCGCGCGACGCGGGCCTGGCCGGCGTGCTGCCGACGGATGCCAACTTGCTGCGCTGCTTCGGCGTGGCCGATGCCACGTCGGCGTATCTGGACCCGGCGAAAGTGGCGGGCAAGATACTCGTGTGCGACCGTGGCGGCAACGTGCTGGTCAACAAGAGCGCGAACGCCAAAACGGCCGGTGCGGCGGGCGTGATCATCGCCAACGTGGCCGGCGGCGCCAACACCGTCATCAACCAGGCGCATGCGCTGTCGACCGTGCACCTGGCGCAGGCGCAGGGCGACGCGCTGAAGGCCTTCATGGCGGCGACGCCCGACGGCACGGCGGCGCTGGGCGAAATCCACACCACCGCCGACACGACGGTGCAGGCGCCGATCGTCAGCGACCGTTCCTCGCGCGGTCCGAACGTGGCCAACGCGAACATCCTGAAACCGGATCTCTCGGCGCCCGGCACCAACGTGCTGGCCGGCGTGACGGCCGACCTGACGCAGGCGCAGCGCGATGCCGTGGCGGCCGGCGGCGTGGCGCCGGCGGCCGAGTGGGATTTCTATTCCGGCACCTCGATGGCAAGCCCGCACGTGGCCGGCGTGGCGGCATTGCTCAAGCAGCAGCATCCTGACTGGTCGCCCGCGGCCATCAAGTCGGCGCTGATGACGACGGCCTTCAGCACCTATTCGGACGGCTTGAACGGTTCCGTGTCGTGGGATGCCACGGCGAAGAACTCGGGCCAGCTGCCGTGGGGCCAGGGCGCCGGCCACATCGCGCCGAACAGCGCGGCCGATCCCGGCCTCGTGTACGACATGTCGGAAATCGACTATGCGCGCTTCCTGTGCGGCCTGAACCTGAAGGTCTACAGCGCAGCCACGTGCCAGGCCATCGGCACCATCGCGGCCTATAACCTGAACCTGGCGTCGCTGACGGCGGCCAACGTGCTGGGCACGCAAACCCTGACGCGCACGGTGACCAACGTGGGCGCCAGCAGCGCCGTCTACAACGTCTCGGCCAGCTTGCCCGGCTACACGGTGGCGGTGACGCCAACGAGCCTGAGCCTGGCGCCGGGCGCCAAGGGCCAGTACCAGGTCAAGCTGACGCGCACCACGGCGCCGGCCAATACCTGGACCTACGGCGCCCTGAGCTGGACGGATGGCACGCACACGGTGCGCAGCCCGCTGACGGCGCGCGGCACGGCGCTGGTCGCCATTCCGCTGGTCAGCAGCGAAGCGGCCACGGGCAGCAAGGTGCTGACCCTGGGCACGGGCTTCTCGGGCGCGCTGGTGGGCGTCAAGTCGGGTCTCGTCGAAGCCGTGCGCCAGGCGCGCACGATCGGCCAGGCGACGACGGGCGCCGCCGCATCGGCTGCCTGCAAGGCGGGCGGCGCCACGGGTGTGAACGTGCACAATGTGGTGATCCCGGCCGGCACCCTGGCGGCGCGCTTTGCCACCTACGATGCCGAAACGACGGGTGGCGCGAATACCGACATGGACATGGAGGTCTACAACGCCGCCAATGTGCTGGTCGGCAGCAGCGGCAATGAAAGTTCCAATGAGCAAGTGGAACTGCGCCTGCCCGCCGCCGGCACCTACAAGGTCTGCGTGATCGGTTTTGCGCCGCAAAACGGCCAGGCCGACTACACCTTGTCGTCGTGGGTACTGGCGCCGGGCTTGTCGAATGGCGGCTTCAAGGCGCTGATGCCGGGCACGGCCTACACGGGCGGCACGGCGACTGTCTCGCTGAGCTGGTCCAACCTGGCCGAAGGCAAGCGTCACCTGGGCGCCGTCGGCTACCAGGTGGCTGGCGTGGTGCAGGGCGTGACGGTGGTCGAGGTCAATACCAACGATCCCGTGCCGCTGTTCCAGAACGCGCGCGGCGCCAAGCCGGTGCTGGCTGAATAAACCGTTCTTTGCTTGAACGCAAGGCGTGCCTTCGGGCACGCTTTTTTTTATTCACCCACCCCCGTTCGGGAGGAATAGCACTTGCATGGTGGTAACGCCAACGGTATCTTGTCGGATAGCCATGGCTTTGTGCCCTGGCATTCTTGGGGAGTCGCGCGTGACCAGTTTCCGCACCAATACCGACCGCCTGCTGGAAGTGCGCCTGCAGGATGAAAAAGTGCTGGCGATTGCCGGCGCCATGGTCGCCTATACGGGCAGCATCAAATTTGAAAAATCCCTGCTCGGCGGCGAGGGCCTGTTCGGCGCGCTCAAGCGCAAGGTGACGAACGAAGGCATGCAGGTGATGCAGGCCGCCGGCACGGGCACCGTGTTTTTCGCGCAGAATGCGGCCGAGATCACAGTCATTCCGTTGACGGGCGAAAAGCTGACCATCGAAAGCAGCAGCCTGCTGGCCTACGACACGAGCCTGAAGACGGGCACCAGCTTTGCCGGCTTGCGCGGCGCCAGTTCGGGCCAGGGCCTGTTTTCCACCACCGTCGAAGGCCACGGCAACCTGGCCGTCATTTCGCGCGGCAACCTGATCATGCTGGAAGTGACGCCGGCACACCCGCTGCGCGTGGACCCGGACGCTTTCGTCGGCTTCAAGGGCGACATCCGCCAGGAATTCGTCTTTGACGTCAACTGGCGCACCATGATCGGCCAGAGTTCGGGCGAATCGTACCAGCATAAATTCACAGGCCAGGGCGTGGTGTTCATCCAGCCCGCCGAACGTTAAGTCAGCGAGGACCCGCGATGCCTGTCTATCAGCAGATCAATGAAAAGATGCTCGAGGTTAAACTCGGCAATGAAGAAGTCTTCGCACGCAAGGGCGCCATGGTGTCCTACCAGGGCGACGTGGCGTTCAGCCGCTCCTTCCTGGCCGGCCAGGGCGTGCAAAGCCTGGCCATGCGCGCCGTCACGAACGAAGGCTATGCCCTGATGTCGGCGCGCGGCACGGGCAGCGTGTTTTACGCGCAGGGCGGCCTGTTCGTCACCATCGTCCCCGTGCGCGGCGAAACGTTCTATGTGGAAAGCGATTCCCTGCTGGCCTTCGATGCGCGCCTGACGGCCGGCACCATGTTCCTCGGCAACCAGGGCGGCGTGCAGGGCGTGGTGCGCGGCATGGCTTCGGGCCAGGGCTTGTTTACCACCACCTTGCAAGGCACGGGCGAAGTGGCGATCCTGTCCGACGGCAACGCCATCGGCTTGCCCGTCACGCCGGACGTGCCCGTGTTTGTCGACCCGCAAGCGTATATCGGCCACACGGGCCAGCTGAGCTCGACCATCGTCACGGACCTGAACTGGAAAACCTTTGTCGGCCAGGCATCGGGCGAATCGTACCAGGTGAAGTTTACGGGCCAGGGCACGGTCTACATCCAAGCGAGCGAAAGGTAAGCCATGACGATTTACAATCCCGATACCTTGCCGAAGAACGATAACCTGAACCGTTTTTCGTATGTCATCGACGTCAAGGAACAGATCTTCATTCGCAAGGGCAAGATGATCGCCTTCTATGGCGAGCTGCGCTTCGAAGCCATGGGCAGCAGCGTGCTCGACTTGATCGTGCGCAATGCCTTCAATGCACCGAAATACGTGCACCACTTTGTCGTGGCGCAAGGGCAAGGCCAGTTGATCCTGGGCGACAACGGCAACGACCTGGCGTGCTACGACCTGGACAACGCCAACATGACCATCCGCGCGAAAAACCTGCTGGGTTTTACGAAGGATGTGATTTGCCAGGAATCGACCTTGCCCGGTTATCTGACCATGATCGGCACGGGCAAGGTCATCGCCTCGTCGAACGGCCCCGTGCATTTCCTGGAACTGCCGTGCCGCGTGGATGAGCAGGCCGTGCTGGGTTGGGCCGATTGCCCCAGCCCCTCGTACCACTACGATTACGCCCACGTGCAGGGCTGGGCCTCGGCCGCCGGCGCGCTCACCGGTTTCAGTTTGTCGGGCGAGGAAAAGCAGATCGACTTCACGGGCGCCGGCACGGTGCTGGTGCAGTCGTCCGAGCTGGACGTGACGGGCAGTTCCGCCCTGATGCAGCTGTTGGCGCAATTGCCGCTGCTGGGCAAGGAAGACCTCGGTACCTTGAGTCTTTCCGTGCAGCAGCAGATGAAGGAACAGCGCTAAGCTGCTTTACGGTCGCGCCCAGCTTGGCGGCCGTTTTTCTAAAAAGGCAGTGACGCCTTCCTGCGCATCCTCTTCCATCATGTTGCGCGCCATCACGTCGCCCGCATACGCATACGCGTCGTCCAGCGGCAGCTGGCGCTGTTTGTAAAACATTTGCTTTCCGTAGCGGATGGCCGTCGGGCTTTTCGCCATGATCTGCTGCGCCAGGCGCGCCACGGCCTCGTCGAGCGCCGCGTCGGCCACCGTTTCGTTGATCAAACCCCAGTCGGCGGCCGTGTCGGCGTCGATGAAGCGGCCCGTCACCAGCATGTCGAAGGCCCGCTTGGGCGACACATTGCGCGACAGGGCGACGGATGGCGTGGCGCAGAACAGGCCCACGTTGATGCCGGAGACGGCAAAGCGCGCGGACGCGCCCGCCACGGCCAGGTCGCAGCTGGCGACCAGCTGGCAGCCGGCCGCCGTGGCGATGCCATGCACGCGGGCAATCACGGGCACGGGCAAGGCCTGGATGGCTTGCATCACGCGCGAGCATTGCGCGAACAGGGTTTGATAATACGCAAGCTGGCGCGTGGCTTGCATCTGGCGCAAGTCGTGGCCCGCGCAAAAAGCCTTGCCTTCGGCTGCCAGCACCACGCAGCGCACGTGCGGCTGCTGCGCGACGGCATCGAGCGCCTCTTGCAGCGCAGCCAGCATGGCTTCCGACAGGGCATTGAATTGCAGGGGACGGTTCAGGCGCAGGGTGACCAGGCCACCCTCGTCTTCGCGCAGCACCAGCGGCGCATCGTTATCCTGGGTTTCGGGTGTTGCGGTCATGCGGTCTCCCTGGCCTGGTGGCCTTGTTGTTTTAGGAAATCTTATTTGGCGGCATTGACGCTGCCGATGCCGGCGATCGACTTGTGCACGATCTTCGGCTTGCCGTAATACGTCAGTTCGCCCATGCCGCGCACCACGGCGTTCAGTTCGCCCGAGGAATACACCTTGACGGAGCCGATGCCTTCGAAATTCACATCGACGTTTTTCGCCAGCAAGGCTTTCGTATCGACTTCGCCCACGCCTTGCGCCTTCAGGCGCAGCCAGTCGACCTGGCCATCGGCGGCCAGGCGGCCCGCGCCCTTGTAGCTGATGTCGACTCTTGGACCATTGAGCTTGGTCAATATCTTTTCGCCCGCGCCTTCCGCGATCAGCTTGCGCAAGGTGGGCATGGTGATGATGATGCGCGGATCGCCCTCGGTCTTCTTGATGTCCTTGTCCTTCATGGAAATTTTCAGTTCGCCATCGACCACTTCCGTGATCACGCCGCTGAGGAATTTCTGGTCGCCGCGCAGCAGCAGGCTTTGCTCCTTGCCCGATTCGACTTCGATGCTGATGGGGCCGCGGATATCGATGGCGTTGAAGGCACCGACCGTGCGGGTTTGCTCGTCGGCATGCGCGAGGGTGGAGAGGCAGGCAAGGGACAGGACTGACAACAGGAACAGAGGGCGCATGACGGTTTCCTTGAGTAGTTGATCAGTGTATTCTATTGCGCAACATCTCCATTGGGGAGAAATTTGCGATGAATGGCACAAATCGCGGCGCGGCTGAGAGCAGCCAGCGGCCAGCCGCGCGCCCGGCAAGGCGCCGTTGGGCTATGCTGTGGCGTACCGCGTCCTGGAGACTGCATGAAAAATTACCACAAAGAAGATTACCCCGTCGCCGACATCCGGCGCTTCCTCGAACCGGGGCCGGTGGTGCTGGTCAGTTCAACGTGGCAGGGCGAAAGCGATGTCATGACCATGGCCTGGCACATGCTGATGGAATTCACGCCATCCTTGCTGGGCTGCTTCATTTCCGACGCGAACCACAGCTATGAAATGATCAAGCGCAGCATGGAATGCGTGATCAACCTGCCCACGGCCGACATGGTCGACCAGGTGGTCGCCATCGGCAATTGCAGCGGCGCAGACACGGACAAGTTCACGGCCTTCGGCCTGACGCCGCAGCCGGCCGAGCAGGTGGGCGCGCCCCTGATCGCCGAGTGCTATGCCAACTTCGAATGCAAGCTGGCCCAGGTGGCGGGCAACCCGAAGGGCGGCTTCTTCATTTTCGAGTGCGTGAAAGCCCACGTGGCCACGTCGCCCAAGCTGCCCGAAACCCTGCACTACCGCGGCAACGGCGAGTTCATGGTATCGGGCCGCACCATCAGCCGCAAGAGCCTGATGAAACCTGAAATGCTTTAAATGACACCCTGCGCCAGCATCGCATCGGCCACTTTCACAAAACCGGCGATATTGGCGCCATCCACATAGCTGACGGAACCGTCCGCGCGCGTGCCGTATTGCTTGCATGCGGCGTGGATGCCTTGCATGATCTGCAGCAAACGTGCATCGACTTCTTCGCGCGGCCACGATATGCGGGCCGCGTTCTGGCTCATTTCCAGGCCGGAAGTCGCCACGCCGCCCGCATTGCTGGCCTTGCCCGGCGCGTACAGCACGCCGGCCGCTTCGAAGGCCTTGGCTGCCTCGATGGTGGTAGGCATGTTGGCGCCCTCGGCCACGCACTGCACGCCATTAGCGATCAGGGTGCGCGCAGCGTCGATGTCCAGTTCGTTTTGCGTGGCGCAGGGCAGGGCGATGTCGACCGGCACATGCCATGGCGACACGCCCGCCTCGAAGCGCACGCCCGTGCGCGCGGCGTAATCGCTGACCCGGCCATACAGATGATTCTTGATTTCCATCAGGATGGCCAGCTTTTCCGGCGTGAAACCTTCCTCGTCGATGACGGTGCCGCTCGAATCGGAGACGGTGATGACTTTCGCGCCCATGGCCATGGCTTTTTCCACCGCGTATTGCGCCACGTTGCCCGAGCCGGACACGGACACGCGCATGCCTTCGAACGAGCGGCCCCGCGTTTTCAACATTTCTTCGGCGAAATACACGGTGCCGTAGCCTGTCGCTTCCGGACGCATCAGCGAGCCGCCGAAGCTGGCGCCCTTGCCCGTGAATACGCAGTCGGCGCGGTTGCTGAGTTTTTTCATCATGCCGGCCATATAGCCCACTTCACGCCCGCCCACGCCGATGTCGCCGGCCGGCACGTCCGTGTCCGAACCCACATGGCGGAACAGTTCGCTCACGAAGGCTTGGCAGAAACGCATCACTTCGCCCGGGCTCTTGCCCTTCGGATCGAAATCGGCGCCGCCCTTGCCGCCGCCCATCGGTAACGTGGTCAGTGCATTCTTGAACGTTTGCTCGAAGGCGAGGAATTTCAGTACGGACAGGGTCACGGACGGGTGGAAGCGGATGCCGCCCTTGTACGGCCCGATGGCCATGCTGTGCTGGATGCGGTAGCCGCGATTGACTTGCACTTGCCCATGATCATCGACCCACGACACGCGGAACATCACCACGCGTTCCGGCTCGATCAAGCGTTCCAGCAAGCCTTGTTCCGCGTATTTCGGGTGCTGTTCCAGGAATGGCCACAAGCTCTCCATGACTTCGGTGACGGCTTGCAGAAACTCGGGTTGACCTGGATTGCGTGCGGCGACATGCTGGACATACTCGTGAGCAGATGCGTATTTCATCAGAATTCCATGGAGGTAATCGGTTATTTGGGCAACTATCATCGCAGATTTTGCACGAAAATGGTGCGGAAATTTGGTTTTGAGGGGTTTCTGCTACATTGTGGGGCGCGCTTTCCCATCAAGCGGCGAGGCCAAACAGAGAGTGGTCTGGTGGAAAAAGTGACCGAAAAACAAAAAACGCCAGCGTGAGTGCTGGCGTTGCGGACCTTTACGTCAGGTGTCCGGATCGTTTCGGGCACAGCCCGGGCAAGGGCGTTTCCTTGCCGATGAGCAGCTGCATGGCGCGCTGCCGCAGCGTGTGGCGAATCCGGTGCGGAGCCCGGCATGCAACAGTATCCAGCAAGAAATAGGAAAGAGTGCGCAGGCCGGGCACCGGGCAAGGGGCGCTGGCGCGCCAGTAACGTGTTGCTGCCGGTATACCGGTATGGTTCAGCAGGGAACGCAGATTGTTCAGCTTGCGTGCTGAGCGGATCCTGTTGGCCAGTGCTGGCGCCAGCCGCGCAAGGTGCGGCGTGAGCATGGCGTCGATATGCAGGAAATGCTCGAGCTTGCGCGACATTGCTGTCATTTGCGGATGATGTTGCCGATAGTGCAGCAGGACGTTGCTACTGTAGTGTATGGACATGCCGGCACTCAGGCAGCGTATCCAGTAATCGTAAGCGGCGCCTTCCTTCAGCTGTTCGCTGAATGGCCCGATACGGGAGAGCAGTCGTTTGCTGAGCAGCACGCCGGATGGCTGGATGGGAGAACCCAGCAGGCAGGCGGGCCAGGCGGCAAATTGCCGTGGCGTTGCCCAGGCCACGGGATTGCCGCCATGACTGTTAAGCGTGGCAACTTGCGATGCATACACAATTGCATCTGGCGTGTCGGATGCTTCTGCCTGTGCCAGTTGTTCGGCCAGTTTTTCAGGCAGCCAGATGTCATCGTCGTCGATGAAGGCCACCCATGGACAACGGGCGGCGGCCACTCCCGTGTTCCTGGCGGCCGCCAGGCCGGTGCCCGCATTGTGCACGATGGTCACGTGCGGGTAGGCAGCGTGGACGCAAGCGGCAGTGCCGTCGCTGCTGGCATCGTCGATCAGCAAGATTTCCTGCGCGGGCCGGGACTGGGCCAGCAGCGATTGCAAGGTGTCGTCGAGAAACCCCCTGGACCAGCCGTTTCTGGTGCAAATGATGACGCTGACGGGGGCGACGCTCATGGCGCCACGGCTTCTGGCGGCGCAACACGGATGCGGATGGCTGCGCCGTCTTGCCGGATGTCATACGGTTGCAGTGTCAATGACGGGCAGGACGATTTTCCTGTTTGCAAGTCGAACGAGATTGCACAGGCCGGGCAATACACTTTGTCGCTATCGCAGCCGCCATCGGCCAGGTCCACGCCGTAATGCGGGCAGGCCGCATCGTAGGCGCGGGTGCCGTCGCTGGTGCGCACCAGCATGATGCGATACGGCGCGGCATCGACGATGATGCGCTGCGTGTCGGGCCCGGCAGCAGGAAGCTGGCCATGTATGACGCCGCTCGCCTGGTCGAGCTGGCCGGCAACGACGGGAACGGCTGCCGGCGTCTGCACGGGGGCGGCGGCGACGGGCGCGCCGAAATTGTCTTCGCGTCGCAGGTGCAGCACTTCATCGTGGCCCTGTTCGATATCGGCGGCCCGGCGCCAGAATTCGCGCGAGTAAAAACAGGCGGGATCGAAGGTCGGGCGGGAAGCATTGAGGCGCATGGAGATGGCCACGCGCGTCGCGTCCGTCGTATTGAGGTGCGTGCCGTGCAGCACTTCTGGATCGAAGACCAGCATCTCGCCTGCCGCCAGCGGCAGATAAGTCGGCACCGGCAGGCGGTAGCCCGCTTGCAGGTACAGCGTGCGGCGCTCGCAGGGCAGCGAGGCGTTGGCCAGTTCCGGATACAGCACCATGCCCGCTTCCGCCGGCACTTCGCCAATGGCCCACCAGATATTGCGTCCGTCCCGCGAATGGCCGGCCCAGCTATCGATGTGCGGACCATGTGCCCAGGCGGCGGGCGGGTGGCCCCGGTGATAGTCTTTCGGCGCGTACACGGGGTCGATGACCTTACGGGCCTGAAACTGCTCGCGCACGGTCGCGCTGAGGCGGCCAATACCGGGATTTTCGCTCGCCGGATTGGTCTTGCGCGCCACTTCGTAAGGGAAGTTGATGCGCAGGATCAAATAGTCATCCACATAGAAATCGCCATCCCAGCCCAGGACCTGGCGGCCGACGGCCGTCGCCATGGCCAGCAAGGGCTGGCGCAAGCGTTCCAGTACCTGGTTGCGCAAGGACGTCACATCGTCGGTGTCGATCACTTCGTGCAGCCGCTCGATGCCATGCTGGCGCAGCACCTGGGCTGCCGCAGCGCCCTTCATTTGTTCGACCGTGGAAATAATTTCGCTGAGCACACGCTCGGTCATCGTTGCCCACGGGGCGAGTTCACGGACGTGGCACTTGAGCCACACGCCCTGTGTCGAGGGTGGAGCGCTCATCTTCATTGCTCCGATGCCAGGGTGCGCAAGGTTTGCAAGCCGCGCACCGTGATCTGGCGCAACTCTTGTATCAGCGGCAGGGCGTCCTGGCGCGCGCGGCGATACTGCGCGACCGAGCGCGCGCGGTCCATGATGGCGCTCACGCAGTCGCCACTTTGCATCAGATCAACATCCCACGACGCCATGCCGATGGTCGACAGCATCGATCGGCCCCGTTCGTCATACGACAGGTTGATGCTGTGCGAGCCCATGGCCAGGCAGGGCAGGAAACCATGCAGGCGGTAGCTGACGTGCAGCTTGCAGGTGCGCAGCGCTTCGATGTAGCGGCTGACTTCGTCAAAGTACAGGGGGGCCGCTTCCGGGAAGCCGGCGGCAAATTCGAGATCGATGTAGTCGTGGCAAGCCAGGTAGACGGGTTGCGCATATTCGGCACGCAGGGCGGCAATCAGGCGGCGCAAGTCTTCGGCGATGCGCCACTGCAAGGTGGCCGGAACGCTCATGCGCATGGGGTGACGGATGGAAATGATCACGCCGCCCTTGGCGGCATCGCCCTCGGCATTCGGCGGCAGGTACAGCGTGGGGCAGCCACCGACCGTCACCTTGGCGCCAAGGTCGGCGAGGATTTCCTGCGAACCCGTGTCGCGCACCATGGCCACCTTGGCATGCTCGACCAGGTGCCGTATCGCAGTCGGGCTGAGCGCATCGGTGCGGTCTTCCATTTGCCCGTCGCGCCCCGTGATGCGGCCGTGGGATAGCCCCATCAGCATCATCGGCCGGCGCAAGGCATTGACGGCCTGGGCATCATAGGACAGCTGGCCGTTTTCAAACAGATTCCCGCCGCCCACGATGACGGCGTCGGCGAGGCGATTCATATCGTAAATCTGGCGTGGCACCAGGCCGCCAAATTGCGGTCCCTTCAAGGCAGGAATGCTGACGACATTGGTGGCCGCTCCGAACACCTCATAGAGGAGCTCTGCCGTAGCGTAGCCGATGAGATCGTTGCCGATATTGCGAGTGGTGGGGCGCACCATGAAAATATTCACTGCTTGTTCCTTGTTAGGTTTTATTTGCTTAGCAAAAAATGTTGCCGGCTGCTTTTGAACGCACGGTGTCAATTCCTGTCCTGAGGGGCTCTGGCAGCGTCCGCGTCAGGCAGCGGACGCCGTTGCCACGCTTGGAGATGGCGCAAGAATCAGCGATTTCATGGCGCCGCAAGAGCGTGGCGTTCGAGAACGTACTTTCAATGAGGGCGAACAGGCCGGGCGCGTTTCGAACTTTGTTGCGTGCAATTGACTGTTTTTCAATCAGAAAAAATTACTTTATAGAAAATATGTTGCTTCAAAATACTATCTTACTTCCTGTCATTTGTGACACGATGTTGTCTTTTATTTATGTTTGTGTCGCTCCATAGCAACTGTCGCTAGCTTCCTGCAGGCAGTGCCTATACTGCGCAGCAATGACAACGCCAGCCCGAAGGCTGGCGTTGTCGTTACCGTGCTGCCAGGAGTGTCACCCCGCCATGCTGCGCAAGATCAAGCCCGTGATGTAGGCGCCGTAGGTGCCCAGCGCGTAGCCGAGCACGGCCAGCAGCACGCCGACGGGCGCCAGGGCCGGGTGGAAGGCGCTGGCGATGACGGGGGCCGACGCGGCGCCGCCGATGTTCGCCTGCGAGCCCACGGCCATGAAGAACAGGGGGGCGCGGATCAGCTTGGCGACGAGCAGCATCAGGCCGCCATGCACGGCGATCCAGATCAGGCCCAGCAGGAACAAGAACGGCTTGTCGAGCAGGGCGCCGAGGTCCATGTGCATGCCGATGGTGGCCACCAGCACGTACAGCATGGCCGAGCCGATGGTCGATGCCCCCGCGCCTTCCAGGCTGCGCGCCCGGGTAAAGCTGAGCAACAAGCCGAAGGTGGTGGCCAGCACGACGATCCAGAAGAAGTTCGACGTCAGGCTGTAATCCTGCAGGCGCCATGCGGCGGGCAAGGTATTGATCCAGCTGATGATGGGGCCGGCCAGGAAGTGCGACAGTCCTGTCACGCCCAGGCCCACGCCGAGGATGATCATGATGTCCGTCAGGGTGGCCACGCGCGCGTGCTGGGCGCGGTAACTTTCGATGCTGTCCTTGAGCGCATTGATGGCCGTCAAATCGGCACCCGTCCAGCGGTCGAAGGCGCCCGCGCGGCCTGCCAGGAACAGCAGCACGGCCGTCCAGACGTTGGCCACCAGCACGTCGACGGCGACGAACTGGCCGAACAGGGTGGCGTCCACTTCGAACACTTCCTTCATGGCCGCCTGGTTGGCGCCGCCGCCTATCCACGAGCCGGCGACAGTCGTCATGCCGCGCCACGTGTCGCCCGCCACCGTTTCCGGATGGATCAGGCGCAAGGCTTCGAACGAGACGAGGGCGCCCAGCATCACGCCGAGTGTGCCGGTGAGAAACATGATGATGGCCTTGGGGCCGAGGCGGATGATGCCGCCGAAATCGATGGCCACGCACAGCAGCACGAGCGCGCTGGGCAGCAGGTAATCGCGCGCCACGGCGTACAGGCCGGACGTGTTGCCGTCGATGATGCCGAAGGTGTTGAGCAACGCCGGGATCAGGTAGCACATCAGCAGGGACGGGATATACGTATAGAACTTTTTCCAGAAGCCGTTCGTGCGGGAGGCGGTCCAGAAGACGGCCCCCAGGGTCATGGCGAGCAGGCCGAGGACGACGGCGTCATTGGCGATCAGGGCAGAGGTGGCAGGTGGCATCGGGGATTCCGGTGAACGTGTCAGGGACGCACGGGATGCCGATAAGGCCCCCGGGCGCAGGGTGGCCGTATCGTATAGCAATGTTGAAGCCTAAACAAATTATTTAGGCCGTGTCAGCGGGAATTTTTCTTGTCAAATCAAACACTTACATACTGGTTTACCACCCCGTGCTCCAGACTGGCGGTTACAAATAGCGCGCCAGCAAGGCCTTGTCGAGGGACCCGTCGAGTTCAATGCGCACGAAGTGGCCGCTGCCCGGCGCCACCTGGATCTCGCTGCCATCGTCGGCCAGCATGCGGGTAATCGTGAAGTCGCGGTTGCCGCCCGGATGCACGGCTTCGATGCGGTCGCCCACGGCAAAGCGGTTTTTCACGTCCACCCTGGCCCAGCCGTCCGTCACGCCCAGCACGTCGCCCACGTACTGGCTGCGGTCCGCCTCGGATGCGCCGCGCATGTAGTTCTGGTGCGCCTGCGTGTGGTGGCGCTGGTAGAAGCCGTCCGTGTAGCCGCGGTTGGCCAAGCCTTGCAGCTGGCCCAGCAAGCCGATGTCGAAAGGCCGGCCCGCGACGGCGTCATCGATGGCCTGGCGGTAGACTTGCGCCGTGCGCGCCGCGTAGTACAGCGACTTGGTGCGGCCCTCGACCTTCAGCGAATCGACGCCGATTTTCACCAGGCGCTCGATGTGTTCCACGGCGCGCAAGTCCTTCGAGTTCATGATGTAGGTGCCGTGCTCGTCTTCGAGGATCGGCATCAGCTGGCCCGGACGCTGGGCTTCTTCAATCAGATAGGGCTGGTCGGCCAGCGGGTGGCGCGGCTGCTGGTGCAGGGCGGAAAACGCATTGTTGTCGGCCTCGGCCAGCGCCTGGTGGAATTCCAGCGGCACCACTTGCATGCCGCCCAGGTCGCCGCTGGCGTCTTCGGTGGCATTTTTCACCTTGTAATCCCAGCGGCAGGAATTCGTGCACGTGCCCTGGTTCGGGTCGCGGTGATTGAAGTAGCCGGACAGCAGGCAGCGGCCCGAATAGGCGATGCACAGGGCGCCGTGGACGAATACTTCCAGTTCCATTTCCGGGCAGCGCTGGCGGATTTCCTCGATCTCGTCGAGCGACAGTTCGCGCGACAGGATCACGCGCGTCAAGCCCATGCGGTGCCAGAATTTGACGTCGGCCCAGTTGACGGCGTTCGCCTGCACGGACAGGTGCACGGGAATCTCCGGCCACTTGTCGCGCACCATCATGATCAGGCCCGGATCGGCCATGATCAGGGCGTCCGGGCGCATGGCAATCACCGGCTCCATGTCGCGCAAATACGTTTTCAGCTTGGCGTTGTGGGCGAAGATATTGCTGGCGACAAAGAATTGCTTGCCGCGCGCATGCGCGCCATCAATTCCCTCCTGCAAGGCTTGCAAGGTCGAAAAATCGTTATTGCGCACGCGCAAACTGTAGCGGGGCTGGCCTGCGTAGACGGCGTCGGCGCCATAGTCGAAGGCGGCATGCATCTTGGCCAGGGAACCGGCAGGCAGGAGAAGTTCGGGAGCGTGGCGCATGGAGGAGGGGCAAAGCCGGCGATTGTAAGCGGGCGGCGGGCGCATTGCATTGCCCTGAATCAAGGGATTGCAAGGCGCCGCGCCGTGGCAGGCTAGCCTAGGCGGCCGGACAGATGTTCTGGTTGGCGCGGAACAGGTTGGCGGGATCATATTGCTTCTTGATGCGCGCCAGGCGCGGATAGTTCACGCCATACGCGTCGGCCGTGCGCCCGCTTTCATCCTCGGTCAGGAAATTGACGTACACGCTGCCCGTCGCATACGGTGCCGCGTCGTTGAAGAAGTCGCGTGCCCAGGCGATGCAGCGCGCGTCATCGGCCGGCTCGTCCCAGCGCGTGTGCACGTTCATCACGTACAGGGCGTCGCGGTGCGGATAGGCCGTATCCTGCGGCGCCGGCCGGCTCGCCTGCGCGCCCAGCAGGCCGAGGAAGATTTCGCATTGTGGCGTCGGCAGCTTGCCGGCATGGCGGATGACGGTATCGATGGCCGCGTCGCTGAGCTGCGTGAAGTTGTGCGATTTCCAGTAATTGCGCGCGCCCGGCGTGAGCAGGGCATCGAAGGCCTGTTGCCAGGCCGTGTACGGCATGCTGCCCAGGTGCATGCCCAGCGGCTGGCCGAAGCTGCCGATGCGCTCGATCGCTTCCTGCATGGCGGCAGATTGCACGGGTGAAAAAACGGGCAGGACCAGCACGTCCTGGCCGTGCACTTCCGGCGGCAGGAAGGGCAGCGGCGGCGCCTTGCGCAAGACGGCCCAGACGGTCAATTCATCGGGCATGCCGTTGACGAAATCGCGGTATTTCGTCAGCACCGCCTTGGCTTGCGCATAGGGAAACACGATGAGACCGGCCGTCACTTGCGGCCCCACCGGATGCAGCTGGAATTCGAAGCGCGTGACCACGCCGAAGTTGCCGCCGCCGCCGCGCAAGGCCCAGAACAGGTCGGGATGCTCCGTCGCGCTCGCATGCAGGAATTGTCCGTCGGCCGTGACGACGTCGGCCGCCAGCAGGTTGTCGGCTGCCAGGCCCAGCGTGCGGCTGAGCCAGCCAAAGCCGCCGCCCAGGGCCAGTCCTGCCACGCCCGTGGTGGAATTGATGCCCAGCGGCGTGGCCAGGCCGAACGCCTGCGCCTCGTGGTCGAAGTCGTGCAAGGTGGCCCCGCCTTCGACGTGGGCGCGGCGTTGTTGCGGATCGATATGCACCGAGCGCATGCCGGACAGGTCGATCACCAGGCCATCGTTGCACAGGGCGCTGCCGGCGATATTGTGGCCGCCGCCCCGCACGGCCAGGGGCAGGCCGTGGTCGCGCGCATACGCCAGCGCCGCGCGCACGTCGGCCGTGCCCGCGCAGCGCGCGATGAGGGCCGGATGCCGGTCGATCATCGCATTCCAGACGGCGCGCGCGCTGTCGTAGCCGGCGTCGTTCGTTTGTAACAGTTGCCCTCTCAATGAGGCTTGCAACTCATTGAGCTGGCCGTTCGTCAAGGTATTCATCGTGTACCTCCCAGCGGCTGCATGCGGTTATGGGTATGGTGACGGGAAGCAGGAGGACTGTCCCCGCGTGCCGGCCTGCATGCATCGTTTGCCAGCGCGTGGTTTCATGATAGGAAGGCGCCAGACGGTACGCAAGCCCAGGTGCCGGCAAATGAAACAGGGAAGTGCGAAGGCTTGCGCTGCGACAGACGCTGGGCTGCCTGAACGACGGGGTTGCCGCTTCAGGCGTAGGGCGTGCCCGCCATGGCGGCGTTCAAGCCCGTGTGTCCCCGGTCCACCAGGGACAGGAAGCCGGCCTTGGCCAGTTGCGCGTCGCCATGTTGCGCGAAGGCACGGTGCGCTTCGATGAGGGCGGTGCTCCAGGTGGCCAGCAGCAGGCTGGCCGCCAGGTGGGCGAGGGGATCGCTTGCATCGCGCCCCGTGGCGTCGCTCAGCGCTTGCGCCACCACGTGCGCCAGCTCGTCGCGGATCGCCCGCGCCCGCGCCTTCAAGGTAGCGCTGGCCTCGACGGTGGCAATGAAGCCCTGGCCGGCGGCAGAAAACGTGAGATAGGGACAGTCCTCGGCCGCCAGGCGGTGCGCCAGCAGGCGCAGGGTTTCGACGGGAGCGATGGCGGGATCGCGCTGGCGCAGGGCGTCGCGCAGCAGTTCGCGTCCCTCTTCCTCGCGGTCGAAGAACATGTCTTCCTTGCGGGGAAAATGGTTGAACACCGTCATGCGTCCCACGCTGGCGGCGGCCGCGATTTCGTCCACCGTCACTTGCTCGAAGCCGTGCACGAAGAACAATCGCGTGGCGGCATTCGAGATGGCTTGCCGGGTGGCAAGGCGTTTGCGGGAGCGGAGGTCGGCAGGAATCGTCATGTTGCCCCGATCATACACGAAGTGTACTGAGTACAGATAACGCTTGATGATGCGGCAAGATGGGGAATACTATTTATGTACTGAGTACATATTTAGATTGAGTATATGAAGAAATCCCTTCCCGTGGCGGCGCTGCCCGTCATTTTCGCCACTGTCGTGCTCGACGCCGTCGGCATCGGCCTGGTCTTCCCCATCTTGCCGGCGTTGCTGCGGGACGTCACGCATGCCGATAACGTGGCGCCGTATATCGGCATCATGACGGCCCTGTACGCGCTGATGCAGTTCATCTTTGCGCCGGTACTGGGCGCATTGAGCGACCGCCTGGGCCGGCGTCCCGTGCTGCTGCTGTCGCTGGCGGGCGCGGCCGTCAATTACCTGTTCCTTGCCTTCGCCCCAAGCCTGTGGATGCTGCTGCTGGGGCGCGCCATTGCGGGGTTGACGAGTGCCAACGTTTCCGTGGCCACCGCCTACATCACCGACATTTCTCCCGAGAACCAGCGGGCGCGCCGCTTCGGCTTGCTCAACGCCATGTTCGGCGCAGGCTTCATCATCGGCCCCGTGCTGGGCGGCGCGCTGGGCGATTACGGGCTGCGCCTGCCGTTCATGGCGGCAGCCGTCTTGAATGCGGGCAATCTGTTGCTGGCGTGGTTGAGCTTGCCCGAATCACGAACGCCGACACGCGAAAAAATCGACCTGGCGGCATTGCATCCCTTGCGCCCCTTGCGCTGGGTTTTCTCGGAGAAAAGCTTGCTGCCGATCACCGTCATCTTCTTTACCTTCAGCGCGGCCGGGGAAGTGTATGGCGTGTGCTGGGCCTTGTGGGGACACGATGCGTTCGCATGGAACGGACTGTGGATCGGCCTGTCGCTGGGCGCCTTTGGCGTGTGCCAGGCGCTGGCCCAGGCTTTCTTGCCGGGCCCGGCCGTGAAACTGCTGGGCGAACGCGCCACCATCCTGACGGGTATCGCCTGCGCCTGCGTGGCGCTGCTCGTCATGGCGTTTGCCACGCGCAGCTGGATGATCTTCGCCATCATGCCCGTGTTCGCCCTGGGCGGCATCGGCGCGCCGGCCTTGCAGTCGCTGGCGACGCGGCAAGTTGCCGAGGACCGGCAAGGCCAGTTCCAGGGCGTGCTGGCCTCGGCCGTGAGCCTGGCGTCCGTGCTGTGTCCGCTGGTGTTTTCCAGTATCTATTTTGGCGTCAGGGCGTACTGGCCCGGCGCCGTCTGGCTGTCCGTGATCGTCGTGTACGCGGCGCTGGTGCCGCTCGTGCTGGGCTTGCGCTTGCAGAAACCGGCGCAAGCCCTGGCAGGCTAGTGCGCGTGCGAGGCCCCGCTGCTGCCGGCCTGTCCCGTCATGGGCAGGTGTTCGGGCGGCATGCCGTCCTTGAACAGTTGACGCAGCTGCTGGCGCAGCTCCGGCGTGTCGTGGTGGTGGTGTACCGAGACCGCATGTTCCACGGCAATACCCAATAGCTCTTCCTCGCTGTCGGCCGAAATGGCCACCGAGCAATGTGTGTCGCTTGGAAATTCCCGGCAATCGATGAATTTGCGCGTCATGATCGACTCCTTTCTGCAAAGAGCGGGCACCGCGCCCGCTCCATTCAGTATAGGTCGCAAATTCGCCTAGGCGGCGCGGCTGCCGGTATCGGCCTCGTGCATCGGCAAGTGTGCTGGCTGCGCCGTCTCGGCCGGAAAATCGTCGACCTGGATCAAGCCATCGGCCAGGCGCGCATATTCCAGCAAGGTATTGTGCTCCTGGCAGCTGACGGCGCCTGCCGCCTTGGCTGCGGCCAGCCACTGTTGCATGGCGGACAAGCTTTGCGGCAGGTGCCGCAGGGCCGCGCCTGCGGGCGTGTCTTTCAGGCGTTTTTCGATGTGCAGCACGTCGGGCAGCAAGGCCAGCGCCCGCTCCGCGCAGGCGACGGGGTCTGCGGCGTCGCTGGCGACATGGCCGTCGGCCAGCAGCCGTTCGCGGTCGGCGCCCGGCGTTTGCAGAGCCAGCGCCACTTCACTGCCCAGTTCGTCGGATGGCGGACGGTGTGGCAGGCCAAACGGAAACAGCAGGGTGCGCAGCAGCACGGCCAGCCCGCGCGCGGGGAAATTATCGAGCACGCCCGTCAAGCCTTGCTGGGCCTTGACCAGCGCATCTTGCAGCGACCAGTGCACATAGGGCAGGTCGGCGGCGAAACGGCCATCGTCCTCGTAGCGCTTCAGCACGGACGACGCCAGGTACAGCTGCGCCAGCACGTCGCCGAGGCGGGCGGACAGCCGTTCCCGGCGCTTGAGTTCGCCACCGAGCACGAACATCGACATATCCGTCATGACGGCGAACGCCGTCGACAGCCGCGTCAGGGCGCGGTAATAGGGCGCCAGTTCCGCGGCGCCGTCGTCGGGCACGGCTGCCAGGCGCGCGCCGCCCAGGCCGTACCACAGCCCCCGTGCCAGGTTGCCCAGGACAAAGCCCACGTGGCCAAAGAAGGCTGCATCGAAATCGTGCACGGCTTTGCGGCCGTCGCTTTCGCTGACGGCGGCCATTTCCCTGAGCACATACGGATGCGCGCGGATGGCGCCCTGGCCGAAGATGATCAGGCTGCGCGTGAGGATGTTGGCGCCTTCGACGGTGATGGCGATGGGGATTTGCTGGTAGGCGCTGGCGAGGAAATTGTTCGGTCCCACGCAGATGCCCTTGCCGCCGAGAATGTCCATGCCATCGTTGACGAGCGCGCGGCCCCGTTCCGTGATGTGGTATTTGACGATGGCGGAAATGACGGCCGGCTTTTCGCCCAGGTCGACGGCGTGCGCGGCCAGGGTGCGGGCCGCATCCATCAAGTACAGGTTGGCGCCCATGCGGGCCAGCGCTTCCTGCACCCCTTCGAACTTGCCGATTGGCATGTTGAACTGGCGCCGCACGGCCGAATACGCGCCGGTGCCGCGCACGGCCATCTTGCCCATGCCGACGCTGGACGAGGGCAGCGAAATGGCGCGCCCGGCGGCCAGGCACTCCATCAGCATGCGCCATCCCTTGCCCACTTGCGCCTGGCCGCCGATGACCCAGTCGATGGGGATGAAGACATCTTGACCGGACGTGGGGCCGTTCTGGAAGGCGGCGTTCAAGGGATGGTGGCGGCGGCCGATCACCACGCCGTCGTGGCTGGCGGGGATCAGGGCGCAAGTGATGCCGGGCGCATCGTTGTCGGAGAGTAAATGGTCGGGATCGCTGGTCTGGAATGCCAGGCCCAGCAAGGTTGCCACGGGCGCCAGGGTGATGTAGCGCTTGTTCCACGTGAGGCGGAAACCGACAGTGGCGCGCCCTTCATGCATGCCCATGCACACGACGCCCAGGTCGGGAATGGCGGCCGCGTCGGAACCCGCATACGGGCTGGTCAGCGCAAAGCAGGGAATCTCCGTGCCGGCGGCCAGGCGCGGCAGGTAGTAATCCTTCTGTTCTTCGGTGCCGTAGTGCAACAGCAGTTCGGCCGGCCCCAGCGAATTGGGCACCATCACGGTCACGGCCAGGGCCGAGCAGCGGCTCGACAGCTTCATCACCACTTGCGAATGCATGTAGGCGGAGAATTGCTTGCCGCCGTATTGTTTCGGGATGATCATGCCGAGGAAACCCTGGCTTTTCATGTAGTCCCAGGCTTGCGGTGGCAAGTCGAGTTGCTGCTGCGTTTCCCAGTCGTTGACCAGTTCGCACAGCCGTTCGACGTCGTGCTCGAGAAAGTGGCGCTCCTCGGCGGTGAGCATGGCGCGGCCATACGCCAGCAGCTTGGGCCAGTCGGGCCGGCCGGAAAACAGGTCCGCATCCCACCACGTGGTGCCCGCCTCGAGCGCATCGCGTTCCGTCTCGGACATGGTCGGCAAGATGCGCTTGAACAGCGCGAGCAGGTGCGGCGCAAGCAAGGCGCGGCGCACGGGGCCGGGCGCAAACAGTAAAGCCAGGCCCAGCAGGGCCAGCATCAGTATGATCGTCAGCATGCGATATCTCCCTGTGTCATGACAACAGAGTAGGCCGATGCGGCCGATGTTACTGTGCGGTACTGCGCATAGGGGCGAAGCCCGGCAGCGTGACAGTGCCGATGAAAAATGCCAGGCTGAAGGTTGGTTTTTTTGTCATGGCTTGCTGAGTGCTTGCTGGCCCGGGGTGGAATCGAAGCAGCGGCACGAGGATGTGCCAAACCAGGCCCGGCCTACTGCGCGCTTTCCATGGATGCCACGGTGCCGAAGAGATGCGCCAGCGCGCTTTCCATGGCGCTGGCGGTGGCGTCGCCGCTCTGGTTGGTGATGATGTAGACCCCGAGCTGATATTGGGGAACGATGTAGGCGTAGCCTTGCGCACGCGGCACGCCGCCATGGTGGACGTAATGCGTGCCCAGTTGGCGATTCGTGCCGATGTTCCAGAAATAGGCAATGCTGAAGTCATCCTGAAAGCGTAGCAGCGGCTTGTGCGATTCAACGACGGCGGGATGGTTGCCCAATTGCAGGCGCAGGTACTTCGCCATATCCGGCATGGTCGACTTCAGGTTGCCGGCGGCCCCCCAGGGCAGTTGCGGCATCGGTGTCGTGATGACGGGATTGTCGCTGTGGTAGCCGGGCGCCAGCCGGCCGGCATCCTTGGCTGCGATTCTCAGCCTGGTATCGTGGATGCCGGCTTCGCGCGCGAGAAATTGCGTGAGCAGCACTTCATAGGGCATGCCGTAGATGGTTTCGAGCGCGTGCGCAACGAGTTCGGTGCCGGCGCTGGAATAGGCGTAGTCCTTGCCCAGCGGACCGTTGATGTTGACTGTATGCAAGTCCTGCCAGAATTGGGGTTGTCCGTAGTTGGCATAGGCTGCGTTGAGCTTTGCCGGCGTGGCGTGCGCCGTGAAGTCCTGCAATACGGTGTTCACCTGCAATGGCAGCATGCCCGGCATATTGCTCGTGTGCGTGATCAAATGGCGCAAGCGCACGGGCTGCCCCTGCGACTGCAGGTTCGGGTAGGCGGCGGGCAGGTATTTTTGTATGGGATCGTCGAGCGCCGCCTTCCCATCGAGCACCGCGTTGGCCAGCAGCAGGCCGGCAAAGGTTTTGCTGACTGAGCCGATTTCATACAGCGTTGTATCGTTGGGCGGATTGGCCTTGCCGGTCTCCAGCTCGCCTTGATGCAGGATGAACTCCTTGCCGCGATAAACCACGGCTATCGAGGTCGCGTGCAGCAGTTTCGACTGCAGCAGGGTGGTCGCGGTCTGGTGCATTGCCGCAGGAATGTCATGCGCGGGCGCCGTGGCCGCGGGCTTGCAAGCTGCCAGCAGCAGTGTCATTCCAGTTGTGATTGCGGCGAGTCTGATCATCATGCGCACCATCCAGTGGGGAGGGGCATTCTCGCACAATGGGTTCGGCGGCGACAGAAAAAAGTCACGCGTACGGTTTTGCCAGAGGGGGAACGGCGGTGCCGGACAAAAGAAAACGCCACCCGAAGGTGGCGTTTTTTTATTCTTGGTGGCCCGGGGCGGAATCGAACCACCGACACAAGGATTTTCAATCCTCTGCTCTACCGACTGAGCTACCAGGCCAAGGCGGCGAATTATAGCAGAAAGACTTTCCACCTGACCAGAGCTGGCTGTGTTCAAATGCAACAGATGGCCAAAACATGGTGTTTTGGCATCCTTGTATGACCGAAAGGGATGTGGCGATGCAGCGACGTATTGGAGTGCAAGGCCTGGCGGTGGCGGGCTTGTTCGGTTTGTTGTGCGGCGCGGCGCGGGCCGACGGGGTGGCCGAGCTGAACGCGGCGCTGGCGCGCTTGTAGGGGCAGATGCCGATCAAGGCGCAGGTCGAATCGAAAACCTGGCGCCGCGAAGGCGAGGGCAAGGCGGCGGAAGAGGATAGCGGCCAGGCCACGGTGGCGGTCGAGGGCGGGCCGGCGGGCTTGCAGGTGCTCTACAGTAAGGAACTGCTGGCGAAAGTGGAGGCCGAGCAGCGCGCCAAGGTGAAGGATCCGAAGGCCAAGGCGCCGATCGGCTTTGCGCTGGGGGAAATGAAGGCGACGGAGCTGCGCTCCATGGTGTCGGCGGCGGATACCCTGTCGCGCGAAATCGAGGAAGCCGTGTTCAGCGGCGAAAAAATGGATAGCTACAAGGGCAAGCCGGCGCGCCTGCTCAGCTTTACCTTGTCGCTCGACAAGGTGCCTGAGAAAGACCGCAAGTATGTGAAGAAGTTCGAAGGCGGCCTCGATGTGTGGATCGCGGCGGACGGCACGCCGCTGGCCAGCCATTTCCGCGTGGATGTGAGCGGGCGCGCCTTTGTCGTCATCAGCTTTACGCAAAAGACGGACGAGACGCGCCAGTATGGCGTCAGCGGCGACCATTTATTGCTCCTGCGCAAGGAAGGCAAGAATGCCATGTCGGGCGCGGGCGAGAAGGTGGAAAGCAAGATCGTCAAGACCTTGCAATTGCAGTCCTGACTGAACTGTTATAGAGCCTCATAAGCCGCTGAATCAGCGGCTTTTTTACATGGCCGAGCTGCCGCCCAGGCCGCTCTTTTGCAGCACGCAGCGCCCTGCCTGGCAAGTGGCGCCCGGGTCCGTGATGATGGAGCAGGTCGACATCATGCCGTCCGCCTGCTGCTGTTTGCGGCTTGCCTCGGCTTGCGCCTGGGTCAGTGCCTTGAGTTTTTTGCCGTCATTGCTTTTGCTGGACCACGCCAGATAGCGCTCGGGGCCGCCGCAAGCCTTGGCGCCGATGGCGATGGTCTGGCATTGCTGGGTGGAATCGCACGCGGCGGCGCCCACTTCCGCCTGGATTTGCGCCAGCAAGCCGGCATTGCCGGGGGCGGGCGGCGCATCATCTTGCGTGGGGGCGCTGCCGCAGGCGCTGGCGGCCAGCAGCAGGAAGCTGGCGCACGCGGCGCGCAGCAGGGCGGAGTAGGTTGGCGTTTGCATGCGCTCATCATGTGCCACGCTTGCGTAAATGGCAAGCGCGATTCGCACTTGGCCAGAACCTTGATCCCGGTCATTTTCCTTATTAACTAGTCAAAGTTAATATAAATCAACATCCAACCAGCGATGTACGGGTGGCAACCGGGCCGGTGCGCTGCATTCCCGCGCCGGCGCGCGCCGCCGATTCGGGAATGTTTCCAGGAGTTAGACTATGCGCCGCACCTTATCCCCCTTCCTCTTCATCGCCAGCCTGACTTTCGGCAACGTGCTGCACGCCGCCGACAAGGAGCCGATCCAGCCGATCACCGCCGCCAAGGTGGCCAATCCGGCCATGGTCGAGCTGGGCAAGAAACTGTTTTTCGATCCACGCCTGTCGCGTTCGGGCTTTATTTCCTGCAATAGCTGCCATAACCTGAGCATGGGCGGCACGGACAATATCAAGACGTCGATCGGCCACAACTGGCAGCGCGGACCCATCAATTCGCCCACCGTGCTCAATTCCAGCATGAACGTGGCGCAATTCTGGGATGGCCGCGCCAAGGATTTGCAGGAGCAGGCGGGCGGCCCCATCGCCAATCCCGGCGAGATGGCTTTTACGCACGAGCTTGCCATCGACGTGCTGGCCTCGATTCCCGCTTACCGCGCGGAATTCCGGCAAGTGTTTGGACAGGATAAATTGACCATCGAGCAAGTCACGCGCGCCATCGCCGCCTTTGAAGAGGTGCTGGTGACGCCCGGTTCCCGCTTCGACCAATGGCTGTCGGGCAAGAAGAGCGCGTTGACGAAAGACGAGCTGGCCGGCTACCAGCTGTTCAAATCGAGCGGCTGCATCGCCTGTCATAACGGTCCCGCCGTGGGCGGCAACACCTTCCAGAAGATGGGTGTCGTCGAGCCGTACAAGACGGCGATGACGGCGGAGGGACGCTCGGCCGTGACGGGCAAGGATGCGGACCGCTTCAACTTCAAGGTGCCGACCCTGCGCAACGTGGAGCTGACGTATCCCTACTTCCACGATGGCGAGGCGGCAACCCTGACGCAAGCCGTCGACGTGATGGGCCGCTTGCAGCTGGGCCGCACCTTCACGCCCGATGAAAATGGCAAGCTGGTGGCCTTCCTGAAAACCCTGACGGGCAAGCAGCCGCACATCGTGCTGCCGATCCTGCCGCCATCGTCGGATACGACGCCGCGGCCCGTGCCGTTTGACTGAATGAGTCCATGAAAAATGCCCGCATCAAGCGGGCATCGGGGTTTATTTCAATGTTCTCTGGAACAACTGATAAATCCGGCGGTACTCGTCATACCACGCTTCCGGCTGCACGAAGCCGTGGCGCTCCATCGGGTAGCTGGCCATTTCCCAGTTATCCTTTTTGAGCTCGATCAAGCGCTGCGACAGGCGCACGGAATCCTGGTAAAACACGTTGTCGTCGATCATGCCGTGGGCGATCAAGAGATTGCCCGTCAGTTTGTCGGCGTATTCGATCGGCGACGAGATTTTATACGCTTGCGGGTCGACGTCCGGCGTGTTCAGGATATTCGCCGTGTACTCGTGGTTGTAGGTGGTCCAGTCCGTCACGGGACGCAGCGCGGCGCCGGACTTGAAGATTTCCGGTGCGCGCATCAGGGCCATCAGGCTCATGAAGCCGCCATAGCTGCCGCCATAGATGCCCACGTTCTTGATGTCGCCCTGGTGCTGGGCTGCCAGCCAGTGGGCGCCGTCGATGAAATCTTCCAGTTCCGGATGGCCCATCTGGCGGTAGATGGCCGTGCGCCAGGCGCTGCCGTAACCGAGCGAGGCGCGGTAATCGACGTCGAGCACGATGTAGCCCTGCTCCACCAGCAGGTTGTGGAACATCTGTTCGCGGAAGTAGACGGGGTAGCGTTCGGTCACGTTCTGCAGGTAGCCGGCGCCGTGCGCGAACATGACGATGGGATATTTCTTGCCCGCTTCCAGCTGGGCCGGGCGGTACAGCTTGGCCCAGATCGGTGCCGCGCCATGCGTGGACGGCACTTGCACCAGTTCCGGCATGACCCAGCTGCGGGCCTTGAAGGCGTCGCTGCGCGTATCCGTCAGGATACTGGCCTTGCCGCCCGTAACGGCAACGGTTGCAAGCTGGGCCGGCATATAGCTGGTGGAATAGCGCAGCAGCAGCTTGCCGTTATCGGGCGACAGGCCGAAGTTTTCCACGCCTTTCAAGCCGGTGACTTCGCGCGCGCCACCGTCTTTCGCCGTGCTGGCGCACACTTCATACGTGCCGGGCGCCTGCCGGTTGCACATAAAGTAGGCGGTCTTGCCGTTGCGGCTCCATTCGACGGCGCTCACTTCCCACTGGCCGCTGGTCAGGGCGCGCGCCGGGGCCGCGCCCGTTTTCGTGTACAGGTGGGCGTAGCCGCTTTCTTCGGACAGATACCACAGGGTGGCGTTGTCGGGCAGCCAGCCGAATTCGTCGGCGCGGCGGTTGACCCAGGCCGTGTCGCTGATGCGGTGCATGGGCACGAGGGCGGCGTTGGCCAGGTCGACGTTGGCGAGCCAGCCATCCTTGTTGTCGATGGCGCGGATGCGCACGGCTGCCTTGCCGCCGTCGTCGGTCCAGGCGATGCCGTCGCGCTGGGCGTCGATGCGCACGGCACGGTTGCCTTTCAGCGGCGGCAGCTTCTGTTCGGCGCGCATGGCGGCCAGCGGGTCGGCGGCGATGCCGGGCAGGTTATCGAAGGCGATGTCGCGCACCTGGCCCGTGCGCAGGTCGGCCAGTTTCAGGCTTTGCGCGATCGGCATGTTGCGGCCCACGCGCGTGCGCTCGTCGTCCGCTTCCGGATAGCCCGTTTCCGTGACGTAGCGGGCCAGTTTGCCCAGCTTGCCCTTTTCGGCGGCCTTGTCCTGTGTGACGAACAGCAGCCAGCGGCCGTCCGGCGACAGGGCGCTGCCGGAAATGGTGATTTTGTCGCCCAGGTAGATCGGTTCCGGCGCGCGCGTGGCGTCCAGGCGGCGCTCTTCATGGCGGCGTTCGCGGCTGGCGTCGCGGTCTTCCTTCTGGCGCGCCAGGTTGACGATCAGGCGCAGCTGCAGTTCGCGCAGGGCGTCCGCTTCCGGCTTGGCGTCCGGGTCCTTGACGGCGCGCAACAGGGCCACGGGGGCGCTCAGGCGGTCAAGCCGGTTCCAGCTGAACCAGTCTGTGCCGCTGCGGTATTGCACGGCGCCGCCGTCGGCGGAGTATTGCGGGTCGCTGATGGCGGACACGCCGCGCGTGATCTGGATCAAGGCGCCGCTTTTCAGGTCGCGCTCGAACAAGTCGCCGTTGCGCAGCAGGATGGCGCGCGTGCCGGCCCGGTTGACCACCATGTGCTGGCCGTCGAGATTGGCCAGCTGCGCATCGTCGACCTTCTT
Organism: Janthinobacterium sp. SUN137; assembly: GCF_030587265.1. Classification (NCBI taxonomy): domain Bacteria; kingdom Pseudomonadati; phylum Pseudomonadota; class Betaproteobacteria; order Burkholderiales; family Oxalobacteraceae; genus Janthinobacterium; species Janthinobacterium sp. SUN137. The sequence continues at coordinate 758,105 of NZ_JAPWHZ010000004.1, forward strand.
GCCGCTATTGAGTTTGGCGTTCGCGCCCGGCAATTGATAGGTATCGCGCAGGGGCGAGCCGAGACGTTTCTGCTTGTAGTAGAGCTGGCCATTCCAGCCCCACCATGCCGCTTCGACGGGCGTGCCGATCCAGTCGGGATCGGCCATGGCCTGGTCCAGGGTGATGGGCGTGGGTGCGGTGGATGGGGCCGCATGGGCGGCGGGGAGCAGAGAGAGCAGCAGGAGCGGGCGAGCCAAAAGGGGAAGAACCAGACGCATCGGGGATCACTTTAATCAAAGGGGATGGTGAAGGTACAGGCTATGAGGCCGGTATTCTAGCGGAGGAGTTTCGTGCAGGAAATGTCGGAAAGCTAAGCCTGATACCGGGCCAGCCAGCCGGGAAAGTCGTCCAGCGGCATGGGCCGCGCATACAGGTAGCCTTGCAAGCCGTCGCAATCGTGGGCGAGCAGGAAGTCGGCCTGCTCCTGCGTTTCCACGCCTTCGGCCACCACGCGCAAGCCCAGGTGGCGCGCCATGGCCAGTATCGCTTGCACGATGGCCGTGTCGCGCGCATCGTGCGGCGTGTCGTCGATGAAGCGCTTGTCGATTTTGAGTTCGTACAGCGGCATCGAGGTCAGGTAGGCGAGGCTGGAATAGCCGGTACCGAAATCGTCGATGGAAAAGCGGATGCCGAGGGCCGCCAGTTCGCGCATGCGCGCCAGCGAGGCGTCGCGCTGGTCGATCAGCAGGCCTTCCGTCAGTTCCAGGATCAGGGCGCCGGCCGGCGTGCCGTGTTCGGCCAGCGCCGCCTGCACGCGGGCGGCGAAATCGGGCTGGCGAAACTGGGCCGGACTGACATTCACGGACAGGGCGACGGGCTGCCCGGCCCGCGCCAGCATGGCGGCGGCGCGGCACGCCTCGCGCAAGGCCCAGTGCCCGAGCCTGACGATCAGCCCCGATTCCTCGGCGATGGGAATGAAGATGCCGGGCGCGATATGGCTGCCGTCCGCCTGCGGCCAGCGCATCAGCAATTCGGCGCCCGTCACCCGGCCATGGCGGTCGACCTGCGGCTGCACGTGCATGCACAGTGCATGGGCATCGAGGGCGCGCGCCAGCGCCCGTTCCAGGGTCAGGCGGCGTTCCACGCCCGCCTGCATGGCCGCTTCAAAGAAGGCGATGCCGTTGCGTCCTTCCGCCTTGGCGCGGTACATGGCGATGTCCGCTTCGCGCAGCAGGTCGTGCGCCTGCTGGCCCGCTTTCGGCAGCAGGGTCACGCCGATGCTGGCGCTGCAATGATAGGACTGCCCGTCGATATCGAAGTCGCGCGCGATGGCGGCGCGGATTTTCTCGGCCACCTGGGCCGCCGCGCGGGCGGCGCTGTCGAGGTCTTCGGCCAGGTGCGCCAGCAGCACGACGAATTCGTCGCCGCCGATGCGCGCCACCGTGTCGGCCTTGCGCATCAGCTGCGCCAGCCGTTCGCCGGCCAGGCGCAGCAGCGCATCGCCGGTGGCGTGGCCGCGCGCGTCGTTGATGTGCTTGAAGTGGTCGAGGTCGATGAACATCAGCGCGCTGATGGTATTCCCTCGCGGCGCGGCGGCCAGCAGGTGGCCGATGCGGTCCATCAGCAGGCGCCGGTTGGGCAGGCCCGTCAGCACGTCGTAGAAGGCCAGGCGGTGGATGTCCGCTTCCGATTTCTTGCGCTCGTCGATTTCGCGCTCGACGGCCACCCAGTGCGTCTGCTTGCCGTCCGCATCCGTGAACGGCGCCAGTTCCGCTTCGACCCAGTACGCCTTGCCGGCCTTGTTGTAATTGAGCAATTCCGCCCTGGCCGGCTGGGCGTTGGCCATGGCGGCGGCGACGCGCGCCAGTTCGCCCGCATCGGTGGCGGGGCCCTGCTGGAACAGCAGGCTGCGGCCCAGCACCTCGGCGCGCGCATAGCCGCTGCTGCGCTCGAAGGCGTCGTTGACGAAGATGATGCGCGTGGCCGGCGCCGCGCCGTCGGGGGCATCGGTCACTTCGGCGAGCATCACCATGTCGTTCAGGCGGGCCAGCGCCGTGGCCGTCAAGCGCAGGTCGGCGTTCAGCTGCGACAGGGCCTGGCTGCTGCGTTCCAGGTGGCGCAGCAGGAAGGCGCAGGACAGGGTCAGCACGGCGGCGATGAACAGGAAGTTCAGGGCCACGATCAGCGCGCGCAGCACGGGGGAGTCGGGCACGCCCTGCACGTGCAGGGCGACGTCGGGATGCAAGCCGAGGAAAAAGATGGTCAGCGAAGTCAGGGCCAGGGTCGACAAGGCTGGCCGCATCCCCAGCAGCAGGGCCGCCAGCACGGGCATGAGCATCATGTAGATCTGGCTGACGGGGCCGATTTTCAACAGCAGGCCCACGCCCACCAGGTAGGCGACGATGAGGAATTGCCACACGCGCCAGCGGTAGGGCATGGCGCGCAGATGCCAGATGAGACCGACCCAGCCGATGGCCAGCACGTCGAGGGCGACTATGGACCAGATAGCTTCGCGCGCCGCCAGCAAGGCGCTGGGAATGGCGGTGATGATGCCAAGCAGCAACACTACCTGCAGCAGGCGCGAAAAAATCTGTCCGCGCCAGTGCGCGAGATCGTTTGACGCGGCCACGCTGCCGTCCTTTCCCCAGGAGCTGTGCTGCCGAGCTGAGCAGTATGGTAAAAATATTACGCGCTATCTTTATGCATGTCATCTTGATCATTCGGCATGGTTGACTGCGCGGCTACCTGCGGGGCGCGTCGGGCCGCCTACTCCGTCTGCGCCGTGGGCCAGTAGTGGCTGTCCGGCGTGTCCCGCGCGCCGAAGATGGCCTGGCCGACCCGCACGACGGTGGCGCCTTCCTCGATGGCGATTTCATAATCGCCGGACATGCCCATCGACAGCTCGTCGAGGCCGATGCCAGGCGGGGCGTCCTGGCGCAGGCGGTCGCGCAGTTCGCGCAGCAGCACGAAGCAGCGGCGCACGCGCACCGCTTCCGCCGACAACAGGGCCAATGTCATGAATCCGCGCACCCGCAGCGCCGGGAAGGCGGGCAGCTGGCGCAGGAAGGCGGCCACTTCGTCCGGCGGCAAGCCGTACTTGCTGGCTTCGCCCGACGTGTTCACTTGCACGAACACGTCGAGCCCGCGCCCTTCCGCTTGCAGGCGCCGTTCCAGCGCTTCGGCCACGCGCAGGCTGTCGAGGGCCTGGAATTCGCTGGCAAAGCGCGCCACCAGCTTGGCCTTGTTGGTCTGCAAATGGCCGATCACCGACCATTGCAGGTCGGCCAGGTCCGCCATCGCTTCCCACTTGCGGCCCGCTTCCTGCGGCTTGTTTTCCCCCAGCAGGCGGCAACCCGCGGCATAGGCCAGGCGCAGGCTCGCCTCGGGCTTGGTCTTGCTGACGGGCAGCAGGCGCACGCCGGCCGGATCGCGCCCGACCCGCTGGCATGCGGCCGCCATGCGCGCATGCACCGCCGCCAGATTGCGGCGGAAGTCGTCCACGGAAACGGCTTGCGGCCAGCGCCCATGCTGCGCGTGCATGGTGGGAGTGGGCAGGGGAGTGTCATTGTTCATGTGTCAGCCTTGTGTCAGCCTTATGAGTGGCAGGAGTCGCCGCAGTGATGTATGATTGTCCTATGCCAAAATATATCATGTCTGAGACCATCATGAAGATGACGGGGAAAACCGCAGCGCAGCTGTTCGACAGCATCCGCGCGCTGACGCAGGCGGGCGAACTGCCGCCGGGCCAGGCGCTGCCGACCGTGCGCGAGCTGGCGGCGACCTTGGGCGTCAACCGCAATACCGTGTCGCTGGCGTACAAGCGCCTGGTGACGGCCGGGATCGCGGTCACGCAAGGGCGCCTGGGCACGGCCATCCGCGCGCAGCGCGATCCCGGCGAGCAGGAAGGCCTGCTGCCCGGCTCGCCGCTGGCCGACCTGGGCGGCGGCAATCCGAACCTGGCCTGGCTGCCCGATATCGGCGCGGCCCTGGCGCGCAAGCCCTACCGCCCGCGCCTGTATGGCGAGGCCACGCTGGACCCGGCGCTGGAAGCCCTGGCGCGGCGCTGGCTGGCCGGCGATTGCCCGGAAGGGCATGACATCACCCTGACGAATGGGGCGGTCGATGCGGTCGAGCGCCTGCTGGGCGCGTATCTGGTCGCGGGCGACAAGGTGGCCGTGGAAGACCCCTGCTTCGTCAGCAGCATCAACACCTTGCGCATCGCCGGGCTGCACGCCGTTGGCGTGGCGGTCGATGCCGAGGGGATGCAGGCCGGGGCGCTGGAACGGGCGCTGGCGCAAGGCGCGCAAGCCGTCATCGTGACGCCGCGCGCGCACAACCCGACCGGCTGCAGCCTGAGCGCGGCGCGCGCGGACCAGCTGCGCGCGGTGCTGGCCGCCTATCCGTACGTGCTGGTCATCGTTGACGACCATTTTTCGCTGCTGTCCGTCGCCGGCTACCGGGACGTGATTCCCCCTGCCGCCCGGCGCTGGGCGCTGGTCCGTTCGGTATCCAAGATCTTCGGCCCCGACCTGCGCCTGGCCGTCGTTGCCAGCGACGGACAGACCGCCCGCCGCCTGCGCCTGCGCCTGGCGCCCGGCACGAACTGGGTCAGCCATCTCTTGCAGGATGCCGTGAGCGCCTGCCTGTCGTCGCCCCACGTGCTGGCGCAGGTGGCCCTGGCCCGCGCAGGCTATGCGCGCCGCCGCGGCATCCTGGCCGATGCGCTGGCGGCGCAAGGCCTCGTTTGCGCCAGTCCCGCCGATGGCTTGAACCTGTGGCTGCCGCTGCCAGGCAGCAGCCAGGCGGCCGTGCTGGCGCTGGCCAGGCATGGCTGGCTGGTGCGTGGTGGTGAAGCGTTCGGCGTGCAGGCGCCGGCGCAGGGATTGCGGATCACCGTGTCGACCATCGATGAAGCGGGCGCGCAGGCGTTCGCCGGCGTGCTGGCCCAGGTGCTGGGCCGGCCATAGTTTTTTAATTCCTCGCCACAGAAAGGGAACATCATGAAAGTCCATTTCATCGTGCATGAAGCGTTCGAGGCGCCGGGCGCCTACGAGACATGGGTGCGCGAGCGCGGCTACGCGGCCACGTATTCCCGCGTCCATGCCCATGAGCCGCTGCCCCCGTCCATCGCGGACATCGACCTGCTGGTCGTCATGGGCGGGCCGCAGTCGCCGTCGACGACGCGCGAGGAATGCCCGCATTTCGACGCCGCGGCCGAACAGGCCCTGATTGCCGCATGTGCGGCGGCGGGCAAGGCGGTCGTCGGCGTCTGCCTGGGGGCGCAACTGATAGGCGCAGCCCTGGGCGCGCGCCAGGCGCACAGCCCTGAAAAGGAGATCGGCAAGTTCCCCGTCATGCTGACGGCGGAAGGGCGGGCGAACGACAAGTTTGCCCATTTCGGCGACGTGCTGGAAACCGGACATTGGCATTGCGACATGCCTGGCCTGACCGACAGCGCGAAGGTCATCGCCTGTAGCGAAGGCTGCCCCCGCCAGATCATCGAATACGGCAGGCTGGTGTACGGCTTCCAGTGCCATATGGAGTTCACGCCGGAGGTGGTCGAACTGCTGATCGCCGCGTCGGAAGCCGAACTGGCCATGCTGGAGCCGCACCGCTTCGTGCAGCCGCCAGCGGTCTTGCGCAGCCACGACTGGCACGCCATGAACGGCCAGCTGTTCGGTTTCCTTGACCGGCTCATGCAGGCGTACGCATCGCCGTAAAAAAAAACGCCAGCGTCGACGCTGGCGTTGGGGGGCAAACAGGCGAGGCGCTTATTTCTTCGGCGCGCTCAGGCATTCCTTCATGAAGGCTTTGCGGGCATCGCCCTTCATGTCCTTGGCGTCGACATTGCACGCTTTCATCTTGTTTTGCTGCGTCATGGCCGGTGCCGGCTTGGCGCTCAGGCATTCCTTCATGAAGGTCTTGCGTTCATCGCCTTTCTTGCCGGCGGCGTCCGCATTGCAGGTCGTCATCTTCGATTGTTGGGCCGTCTTGGCGACAGGCGCCGCTTCCGGTGCGGCGGCAAAGGCGGTGCTGGCAAACGCGGCGGCGATGCAGAGGGCGATTAATTGTTTCATGGCAAATCCTTGTAGACGCAGTCGGTGGAAGGGGACGATACAATCGGCAGAGAATGCCGATATGCAAAACGTAACTAACTATATGACATTTATCAACAAAATTTCCACTCGAGTGTGTCTTTTTGTTACTGGCAGGCAGAAGGCGCCCGCCGGCTGGCCCTGGCAGCCATCTTGCGGCGGCAGCGCCCCTGTTTTTTGCTATGCTAGCGTCTTTCCACCGGCCGATGCCGCTGCCTTGGCCGGCGCACCCTCAATACGGAGTAGTTATGGTCTCGTTGCAAGAGCAGTTTTTAAAGGCCGGCCTGGTCGACAAGAAGAAGGTCAAACTGGCCAACCAGGACAAGAGCAAGCAGAAAAAGGACGAGCGCAAGAGCGGCACGCAAAGCGTCGACGAAGTGCGCCTGGCCGCGCTCGAGACCCAGCGCAAGAATGCCGAGCGCGCGCGCGAACTGAACGCCCAGCGCGACGCGGCCGCCAACCAGAAGGCCATCGTGGCGCAGATCGCGCAAATGGTGCAAAAGAACCGCCAGAGCAAGGGCAACAACGGCGACGTGCCGTACAACTTTACATTTAATAACAAGATCGAGCGCATCTACGTGACGGCCGCCGTGCAAGCCCACCTGGTGGCGGGCCGCCTGGTCATCATCTGCCTGAACGGCGCGGTGGAACTGGTGCCGCGCATCATCGCCGACAAGATCGCCGAACGCGACCCCGCCATCGTCGTGCGCGTGAAACAGGCCAGCACGGAAGTGGACGAGGACGATCCGTATGCGGCGTTCCAGATTCCTGATGATTTGATGTGGTAAGAGGGATGTTTGCCTGGCGCTGACGGCGCCGGGGGAGTGGTTGCGGGCCGGAAACGGCCTGCGTATCGTGTAGACAGTCCACAAACAAAAACGCCACCCGAAGGTGGCGTTTTTGAATGTAAAACATATTCTTGGTGGCCCGGGGCGGAATCGAACCACCGACACAAGGATTTTCAATCCTCTGCTCTACCGACTGAGCTACCAGGCCAAGGTGGCGAATTATAGCAGACCAAAACGGGAATGCAAGAGCCGGCTGCGACTTTTCCCCGATTTCCTGCATGGGCATGGTTTTACTTGCCTGTGGATCAAATATGATTTGATATCAGCGGTATTTTTCTCAACAAAGGATGGGCGCATAGTGTGGCCATCGACATTGACTTGAGAGGATTACCGCATGAACGCCACCACAAATCGCACCGCCATCCCTGAAATCGGCCTGGGCACTTTCCGCCTGCAGGGCCAGGTCGTCATCGATTCCGTCACCACGGGTCTCGACGTCGGCTACCGCCATATCGACACGGCGCAAATCTACGGCAACGAAGCCGAAGTGGGCCAGGCGATCGCCGCCAGCCCCGTCCCGCGCGACGAACTGTTCGTCACCACCAAGATCTGGATCGAGAACCTGCAGCGCGATAAACTGATTCCCAGCCTGAAGGACAGTCTGCACAAGCTGCAGCTGGAGCAGCTGGACCTGACCCTGATCCACTGGCCGTCGCCGCAGGACGCCATTCCCGTCGCCGAGTACATGGTGGCGCTGGCGGACGCCAAGGCGCAGGGACTGACGAAAGCCATCGGCGTATCGAATTTCACGAATGCGCAGCTGCAGCAAGCCATCGCTGCGGTGGGAGCCAAGGAAATCGCCACGCAGCAGGTCGAGATCCACCCCTTCCTGCAAAACCGCACCGTCATCGATTTCGCGCGCAGCCAGGGCATCCATATCACGGCTTACATGCCGCTCGCGTATGGCAAGGTGGTGGCGGACCCAGTGATCGCCGCCATCGCCGCCAGACACGGCGTGACGCCGGCGCAAGTGGCCCTGAGCTGGTCGCTGCAGCAGGGCTTTGCCGTGATCCCGTCGTCCACCAAACGGGCCAACCTGGAAGCGAACCTGCATTTCCAGCGCATCACCCTGTCGCCGGACGAGATGGCGCAGATGGCGACCTTGGAGCGTGGCGAACGCCTGGCCAACCCGGACGGCCTGGCGCCGCAGTGGGATTGATATGGGCGCCATGACGAAGCTCGGGCAGGGCGGTTTCAGCATCGGGCTGGAACTGCCGCTCGATAATGACTGGTCGTCCACGGGGCGCCAGGCGAATGCGGCGTCCGGCCGCGTGCCGGGCGAACCGGACCTGCAACAGCATGCGGCGCTGGCAAAACTGGCCGACCGCCTCGGTTTCAGGGCCCTGTGGCTGCGCGACGTGCCTTTGTATGACCCGTCGTTCGGCGACGCGGCCCAGGTCTTCGAGGTGTTTACCTATCTTGGCTACCTGGCCGGGATCACGGAGAACATCTTGCTGGGCACGGCCGCCGTGGTGCTGCCCCTGCGCGAGCCTGTATTGACGTTAAAAGCGGCGGCCAGCGTCGACCAGTTGAGCGGCGGGCGTTTGCTGCTGGGCGTGGCCAGCGGCGACCGTCCTGTCGAATATCCCGTCTTCGGCCGCGACTTCGAGCAGCGCGGCGCGGCGTTCCGCGAACAGGTGGCCATGCTGCGCGACTGGGGCGAGACGCATCTGCCGCCCGGCATCCGCCTGCTGCCCAAGCCGTCCGCGCCCGTGCCGCTGCTGGTGGCGGGGCTGGCGCAGCAGTCGCCCGCCTGGATAGGCGAGCAAATGGATGGCTGGCTCGCCTATCCGGGCACGCCGGACGACCATGCGCGGCGCTCGGCGCAATGGCGCGCCGTCGCTAGGGAAGATAAACCCTACGTCAGCTTCATCCACCTGGACCTGGACGAAGACCCGAACTTGCCGCTGCAGCGCTTCCGTTTTGGCGCACGCACGGGGCGCGACGGCCTGATCGCCGAGTTGACGGCCATGCGCGACGCCGGCGTGCGGCACATCGGCTTGCAGCTGCGGCAGAACCGCCGCCCGCTGGCCGAGACGATGCAGGAGATTGCGGACCACGTGCTGCCCGTCTTTCATGGCATCGCTTGATCTGGGACACGCGTCCTGTACTTCCGGACTATCTGAAAAGGGTGGGGCAAACGCTATAATGGTTCCATGAACAGTCCCACTCCCCCTACCATGCGGCGCTTCATGCATAGCCACAGCGACGTTTGCATCGTCGGCAATGGCGCCATCGCGAAAACCACGGCGCTGGCGTTTGCCCAGGCAGGACAAAGCGTCACCCTGTTATCCCCGGTGAGTCCGCCCGCGCCCACATCCCCTTCGGCCGCCAAGCCGGTCGAAGCCAGCTGGGATGTGCGCGTGTATGCGCTCAATCACACGGCGCACCAGCTGCTGTCGTCGCTGAAGGTATGGGGCGCCCTGGAGGCTGACAGGGTGGCGCCCGTCGACGCCATGCTGGTCAATGGCGACGGCGCGCAGGCGGGCGGGCTTGGTTTTGACGCCTATGGCGCCCATGTGGGCACGCTGGCGTGGATCATCGAAGACCGCAACCTGGGCCAGGCGCTGGACGCCGCCCTGAAATTTGCGCCGAACGTCAACGTGGTGCAGGGCCGCGCCAGCCGCCTGGAATGGACGAACGACTCGGCCATCGTGCATCTCGATGGCGGCGACACCATCACTTGCGCATTGGTAGTGGGTGCGGATGGCGCCCAGTCGTGGGTGCGGGGCCAGTGCGATATCGGCCTCGATTACCGCTCCTATGGCCAGCGCGGCGTGGTCAGCAACTTCGCCTGCGAAAAGCCGCACCATGGCGCGGCCCACCAGTGGTTCACGGGCAGCGACGGCATCGTCGCGCTGCTGCCGCTGCCGGGCGACCGCGTTTCGCTGGTCTGGTCGGCGCCCGATGCGCTGGCCGACACCTTGATGGCCGAATCGGCCGACGCCCTGGCCGCGCGCCTGGCCGCCTACTGCCACGACAAACTGGGCAAGCTGACGCCGTTGCAGCCGGAGCTGGTGCGCGCCTTCCCATTGACCCTGATGCGCCCGCACGCCATGGTGGCGCCGCGCGTGGCCCTGGTGGGTGACGCCGCCCATGTGGTGCACCCGATGGCCGGCCACGGCATGAACCTGGGCTTTGCCGACGTGGCGCAGCTGGTCAAGACGATCGCCGAACGCGAAGCGCACCGCGGCATCGGCGACGAGCGCGTGCTGGCCCGCTATGCGCGCGCGCGCAAGGAAGACGTGCTGTTGATGCAGCTGGCCACCGATGGCCTGGCGCGATTATTTGGCGCCGACCTGGAGCCGTTGCGCGTGGTTCGCAATTTGGGATTAAACTTGCTGGATAAATTACCGGCCCTGAAGCGGAAAATGATCGCGCACGCATTGGGACATCAGTAAATATCAGCGAATCTTAAGATATCGCCGGATAATGGCAGGTGTGAAAATTCAAGGTCGCCGCAGCTGGTCTGCGGCGATCGTTTTGTCAAAGAGATAACGATGCCGGGCCAGAGGCGAGTCCCGCCAGGCGTTTCAAGTGGAGAAGTGATAGTGATAAAAATGAGCAGAATCGCATTGGTACTGGCCTCGGGCCTGATGATGTCGTGCGCCGGCGCGGAAACGCCAACGGAAGCGAACATCAAAAAGCTGATCGAGCCGCGCCTGGGCGAAGGCGCCAAGGTCGATTCGGTCAAGGAAACGCCGTACGGCGGCCTGTACGAAGTGCGCACGGGCGGCGACATCCTGTACACGGACAAGGCCGCGCAATACCTGTTCGTCGGCCACGTCTTCGACGCCAAGACGTCGCAAGACCTGACCAAGGTGCGCCTGGACGAAGTCAACCGCATCAAATTCTCCGACTTGCCGCTCGACTCCGCCATGAAGACCGTCAAGGGCAATGGCAAGCGCGTGATCGCCGTGTTCGAAGATCCGAACTGCGGCTATTGCAAGCGCTTCCGCCAGAACGCGCTGAAGGAAATCGACAACGTCACCGTCTACACCTTCATGTACAACATCCTGTCGCCGGACTCCATCGTCAAGTCGCGCAATGTCTGGTGCGCGCCGGACCGCAACAAGGCATGGGATGACTGGATGTTGAACGGCAAGGCGCCAGCCACGGTAGCCGCCACCTGCGCCAATCCGCATGAAAAAATCCTGGCCCTGGGCCAGCAATTGCGCGTGTCGGGCACGCCTGCCATCTTCTTTGCCGACGGCAGCCGCATTCCGGGCGCGGTCGATGCGAAAACGCTGGAACAGAAATTCTCGACCATTAAGTAATCCGGGCTGTCGCCAGGAAGGCTGGACGGCGCGCCCTCGCAAGGCGCGCTTTTTTTTGCACTTTTTTCCGCTGTCGTATCCTCAAGTGTTGTTTGTAGACGCCATAACAATTCAAAAAAGGAGAAGCAGCAGATGATTACCCTGAATATCAACGGACGCGACACGCAGGTCGATGCCGATCCTTCCACGCCCATCCTGTGGGCGCTGCGCGATAACCTGAACATGACGGGCACCAAGTTCGGCTGCGGCATGGCGCTGTGCGGCGCCTGCACGGTGCACCTCGACGGCCAGGCCATCCGCTCGTGCATCACGCCGATTTCCTCCGTCGGCGCGCAAAAGATCACCACCATCGAAGCGATGGAAAACGACCAGGTGGGCAAGGCCGTGCAGGCGGCGTGGGTGCGGCACGACGTGCCGCAATGCGGCTACTGTCAAAGCGGCCAGGTGATGAGTGCCACGGCGCTGCTGCGCACCAACAAGGCGCCCAGCGATGCCGACATCGACGGCGCCATGAGCGGCAATATCTGCCGCTGCGGCACCTATCAACGGATCCGCGCGGCCATCAAGGACGCGGCCAAGACCCTGGCCTGAGGAGAGCGACATGCGTATCGAATGGTTGAATCAGGAAGCATTGCAGCATGGCGGGGTGACCCTGGGCGCGGCGCTGGCATCGGCTTCGCCGGGCGTGGCCGATGGCGTGTCGCGGCGCGGTTTCATGAAGGCCGGTGCGGTGGCCGGCGGCGGCTTGATGCTGGGCTTTTTCCTGCCGGGTGCAGGCAAGCTGGCGCAGGCGGCCGATGCCGCACCCGCCAAGCCCGTGTACGCGCCAAACGCTTTCCTGCACATCGCCCCCGATAACACGGTGACGGTGCAGGTGAACCGGCTGGAATTCGGCCAGGGCGTGCAAACGAGCTTGCCCATGCTGATCGCCGAGGAACTCGACGCCGACTGGAGCCTGGTGCACGGCGCACTGGCGCCTGCCGGCGAGCAGTACAAGGATGCCGCCTACGGCATGCAGATGACGGGCGGTTCGGGCAGCATCGCCCATTCGTTTACGCAGTACCGCGAAATCGGCGCCAAGGCGCGCGCCATGCTGGTGGGCGCCGCCGCCGCACAATGGAAAGTCAGCCCCGACCAGGTGCGCGCCGCCAAGGGCGTGCTGTATGGCCCCGGCGGACAAAAGGCCACGTATGGCGAATTTGCCGACGCTGCCATGCGCCAGCCAGTCCCCGCCACTGTCAAGCTGAAGGACCCGCGCGACTTTGCCATCATCGGCAAGCCAGTGAAACGCCTGGACGCGGCCGCCAAATCCACGGGCAAGCAGCAGTTCGGCATCGACTTCAAGCCTCCTGGCGCGAAAGTGGCCATGGTGGCGCGCCCGCCCGTGTTTGGCGCGAAAGTGGCGAAATTCGACGCCAGCAAGGCGAAAGCCATCAAGGGCGTGCTGGACGTGCTGGAAGTCAAAACCGACCGTGGCGGCAGCGGCGTGGCCGTCATCGCCGAAGGCTACTGGCCGGCCAAACAGGGGCGCGACGCGCTGGTGATCGAATGGGACACGAGCGCCGTGGAAAAGGTCAGCAGCGACAAGCAGCTGGCCGCCTTCAAGGCGCTGGCGAAAACGCCGGGCACCGTCGCCAAACCTGCCGACATGGGCAAGCTGGCCTCGGCGCCGAAAAAGATCGAAGCCGACTACGAATTTCCCTACCTGGCGCACGCGCCGATGGAGCCGCTCAATTGCGTCGTTGACCTGCAGGCAGACAAATGCACGATGTGGGTCGGTTCGCAATTCCAGACGGGCGACCAGGCGGCCATCGCGGCGACCTCCGGCCTGAAACCGGAGCAGGTGACCCTGCACACGATGATGGCCGGCGGCGGCTTCGGCCGGCGCGCCGTGCCCTCGTCCGACTACGTGGTCGAAGCCGTCAACGTCGCCAAGGCCTGGCGGGCGGCGGGCAAGGGCGGCCCGTTAAAGCTGATGTGGAGCCGCGAGGACGACATCAAGGGCGGCTACTACCGGCCGTCGCACGTACACCGCGCGCAGATCGGCCTCGACGCCAAGGGGAAAATCCTCGCCTGGGACCATACCATCGTGGGCCAGTCCATCATGGCCGGCACGCCGTTCGAAGCCTTCATGGTGAAAAATGGCGTCGACGGCACCATGGTCGAAGGCATGGGCGAGCCGTACACCCTGCCGATGAAACTGTCCGTGCACACGGCCAAGGCGAACGTGCCCGTGCTGTGGTGGCGCTCCGTCGGCTCGACGCACACGGCCTTCGTCATGGAAACCCTGATCGATGAGGCGGCGCACGTGGCGAAGATGGATCCCGTCGCCTACCGCAAGCAGCTGATCGACGCCAAGCATACGCGCCACATTGCCGCGCTGGACCTGGCCGTGGCCAAGTCCGGCTACGGCAAGAAGAAGCTGCCGAAGGGGCAAGCCTGGGGCGTGGCCATGCATGAATCGTTCAATTCCGTGGTTGCCTACGTGGTGACGGCGTCGGTGGTGCAAGGCGCGCCCAAGCTGCACCAGGTATGGGCGGGCGTGCATTGCAACCTGGCCGTCAATCCGCTGACGATCGAGGCGCAAGTGCAGGGCGCCGCGCTGATGGCGCTGGGCATGACGATTCCCGGCGCGGCCATCACGCTCAAGGATGGCGTGGTGGAGCAGCAGAACTTCGGCGACTACCCCGTGCCGCGCATGCCCGACATGCCGGTGATCGAGGTGCACCTGGTGCCGTCTGGCGATGCGCCGACGGGCATGGGCGAGCCGGGCGTGCCGCCGCTGGCGCCCGCCTTCGCCAACGCGCTGTTCGCGCTGACGGGCAAGCGCCTGCGCAAGCTGCCATTCGATTTGGCGGCCGCATGACGGTAGCGGTTTTTTGAGCACGGTCGGCATCTTGCTGGCAGCCGGAAGGGGACGCAGGTTCGACCCTTCCGGCGTGCAGAACAAATTATTGCAGCCATTGGCGGAAGGACCGCACGCGGGTCTGCCGGTGGTGGTGGCGGCAGCGAGGAACATGCTGGCTGCCTTGCCGCGCGTGCTGGCCGTGGTGCGCCCCGACGATGCCGAGGTCGCGCGCCAGCTCGGTGCGCTGGGCTGCGAGGTGCGCGTCTGCCATGATGCCGACACGGGCATGGCCGCTTCGCTCACCTGCGCCATCGGTCACGTGCGCGGCGCGCCGGGCTGGCTAATCGCGCTGGGCGACATGCCTAGTGTGGAAGCGGCTACAATCGCCGCCTTGTCGCACGCCATCGGCGATGGCGCGCGCATCGCCGTGCCCGTGTTCCGGGGACGGCGCGGCAATCCTGTCGCGTTCAGCGCCTTTCACTTGCCGCTGCTGCTGGCACTCGATGGCGACCAGGGCGCGCGCAGCATCGTCAACAGCCATGCCGTGTGCGAAGTAGCAGTGGACGACAGCGGCATCTTGCGCGATATTGATACACCTGACGATTTGTCGCCGGCGCCTGGCGCGCCCGGGCGATTGTAGAACATCCATGCCAGACACGAGGAAAACATGAAGAAAGCACCGATTCAAAAAATCACCGCCAAGGCGGGAGCCAAGGCAAGCGGCAAAGCCACAAGCAAAGCCACAAGCAAAGCCGCGGCAAGAACCGCAGTGAAAACCACACCGGCCGCCGGCATCATCTACAGCATTGCCGCAGCCGACCTGGCCGGTCACATGTTCAAGGTGACGTTGACCGTCAAGTCGCCGGCCGCCATCGGCCAGGTATTTGCCTTGCCGGCCTGGATCCCGGGCAGCTACATGATCCGCGAATTTTCGCGCAATATCGTCAGCATCCGCGCCGAATCCGATGGCAAGGCCGTGGCGCTGACCAAGCTGGACAAGCATTCGTGGCAAGCCGCCCCGTGCACCGGCGCCTTGACGGTCGAATACGACGTCTACGCCTGGGACTTGTCCGTGCGCGCCGCCCACCTGGACCAGAACCACGGCTTCTTCAACGGCACCAGCGTGTTCCTGCGCGTGCTGGGCCAGGAGGCCGATGCGCACGAAGTGCACATCGTGCAGCCGAAGGATGCGGTCTGCAAGACTTGGAGAGTGGCCACCACCCTGCCGGAATTGAAAGCGAAGCGCTATGGCTTCGGCAGCTACCAGGCGGCCAACTACGATGAGCTGATCGACCACCCGGTGGAAATGGGCGACTTCGCGCTGGCCACTTTCACCGCGCATGGCGTGCCGCACGATATCGTCATCACGGGCAAGGTGCCGAACCTGGACCTGAACCGCCTGTGCCGCGACCTGAAAGCCATCTGCGAAACGCAGATCGCCTTCTTCGAGCCGAAGACCAAAAAAGCGCCGATGGACCGCTATGTGTTCATGACCATGGCCGTCGGCGACGGATACGGCGGCCTGGAACACCGCGCCTCGACGGCGCTGATCTGCGCGCGTGCCGACCTGCCGACGACGGCTTCAAACAGCACGGAAATCGGCGACGGCTACCTGAAATTCCTGGGCTTGTGCAGCCACGAGTACTTCCACACCTGGAACGTCAAGCGCATCAAGCCGGCCGCCTTCGCGCCGTACAACCTGCAGGCGGAAAGCTATTCGCCGCTGCTGTGGCTGTTCGAGGGCTTCACCAGCTATTACGATGACCTGATGCTGGTGCGCGCGGGCCTGATCGACGAGGCAGCCTATTTCAAATTGCTGGGGAAAACCGTCAACAGCGTCTTGCGCGGCAGCGGCCGCACGAAGCAAAGCGTGGCCGATTCCAGCTTCGACGCCTGGGGCAAGTACTACCGCCAGGATGAAAACGCGCCGAACGCCATCGTCAGCTACTACACCAAGGGTTCGCTGATCGCGCTGGCCTTCGATCTGACACTGCGCACGAAGACGAATGGCGAAAAGTCGCTGGACGACGTGATGCAGGCGTTGTGGCAGCGTTATGGCCGCGATTTCTACAAGGGCAAGGGAGAAGGCAAAGGCCGCGGCGTGACGCCGGCCGAAGTCGAAGCCCTGTTCGACGAAATTGCCGGCACGCGGATGAAGCCCTTCTTCGAGCGCTACATCCGCGGCACGGACGACGTGCCGCTGGCGCGCCTGCTGGCGCCGTTCGGCGTGAAATACAGCGACGCGCGCAAGGCGGAAAAGGCCAGCCTGGACGTCAATCTGGGCCGTGACGGCAACGACGCCAAGCTGGCGCAGGTGCACCAGGGCGGCGCCGCGCACGTGGCCGGCCTGTCGGCGGGCGACGTGCTGGTGGCCATCGATGGCTTGCGCGTGACGGGTAACCCGGCCAACCTGGACACCTTGCTGGGCCGCTACGCCGTCGGCGCCAAGGTGGCCATTCACGCCTTCCGCCGCGACGAGCTGATGACATTTGCGGCCGTGCTGCAAGGCGACCGCGTGCCCGGCGTCAGTCTGGCGCTGCTGCCGGCGCCGAAGAAAGCCACGGGGCCGAAGCGTCCTAGCGCGGCATGATGCTCATGCGGTAAGACAGAAAACCGGCCGTCACTGGCCGGTTTTTTATTTCAATCAGCAATTTCCCAAATGCAACTTATCCGGTGAAACTGGCGGCTTGCCATCATATTTACTGCAAATGAACTAATTTTTCTTTAACTAAACTAAAATTGCCGAACCGCTTCTTTTAGATCGCGCCCAACGTGCAAACCCTCGATCCTCGAACGATTATGCTGATGACCACGCTGATGTGCGGGGCGATGAGCATCGTCATGTTCTCGGTGTATCGCAGTTTCCGGCGCGAGGTGCATGGCCTGGGGCATTGGGCGGCCGGCTTGCTGTTGCTGGTGTGCGCGTCCCTGCTGTTCGGCACCCGCGAAGTGCTGCCGCCGGCATTGTCCATGATCGCGGCCAATGCGGCGCTGGTGGCCGGCATCGGCCTGTCGATGCTGGGCACGGAAAAATTCTTTGGCCTGGCGCCCAGCCGCCGCGCCTATCTGCTGATACTTGCCCTGGCCATCGCCGGCAATAGCTGGTGGTTGCTGGCGCAGCCCGATTTTTCGGCGCGCGTGGCGGTCTTTTCCCTGCTGGTCTTCCTGTTTTATGCGCGCCAGGTGCAACTGGTATGGCGCCATGGCGAGCGCCATTTCTCGAGTTTTTTCTTTGCCGCGCTGATGCTGATGCAAGCCGTCGTGGTGCTGGCGCGCGGCGTGTCTGCCTTGCTGCATGGCGGCGCCAGCGTGAACCTGATGGTGGCCGGCACGCCGGCCGGCATCTATCTGGCGGTCGCCAATTTCATGGCGCTGCTGCTGACGGTGGGCTTCATGACGATGGCGACGCGCCGCCTGCAGCAGATACTGGAGCGCCGCTCGACCCACGATCCGCTGACCCAGGTGCTGAACCGGCGCGGCTTTGGCGACGCCTATGCGCGCGAGATAGACAATCTGCGCCGCCGCCGCTTGCCGTTGACATTGCTCAGCATCGACCTCGATTACTTCAAATTGATCAATGACCGCCACGGTCACGCGGTGGGTGACCGGGTGCTGGCGCATGTGGCCACCGTTATCAAGGGCGCCTTGCGTGAATCGGATTGCGTGGCGCGTTTCGGCGGCGAGGAGTTCGTCGTGCTGATGCCGGACATGCTGGCGCATAATGCGTTGGGCGTGGCCGAACGCATCCGCGCCTTGCTGCGCGAGCCCAGTCATGCGGGGCTGCCACCGTGTACGGTCAGCATCGGCGTCGCTTGCCAGGCGTCGGTGGTGGAAGGGCTGGAACAGCTGTTGTCGCGCGCCGATGCGGCCCTGTACCTGGCCAAGGAACGGGGACGCGACCGCATCGAACTCGATACCGCCGCGTTTACTGTGGACCGGACAAGGTCCGCAGCTGGAATTGGTACCGGTCGTTGAACAGGAAGGTTTCGGAGAAATCGAAGGTCCGGGCGTGGCGGTGCATCAGGTGTGCCGCCGGCGGAAAGAGGGTGGGCACGCGCCGCACGGCGGCCAGCGCCGCGGCCGATGCTTCGCTGTCGCGCGAACGGTGTACGTGCACGCTTTTCAGCTCGCCGTCCGGGCCCACGCTCAGGTCGAGCACGACGATGGCCGGCAGCATGGGCGGCAGGCGCCCGCTGAACGTGTAGGCAGCGTTGGCCGCCATGATCTGCTGCGCCACCAGCGACTTGTAGGCATCGATGCTGGCGGCCAGCTGTATCGCGGCTGGCGTGTGAGGGGGCGTGGATGTGGGCGTGCTCACCGCCGGCGGGGCCGCAGTCTGGCAGGCCGACAGCAGGCTGGCGGCGGCAAGGACGATAATTCCGTGTCTCATGACCGCCAGCCTACCATGGTTTAACTGAACAGGCGTTCCAGCTCCACGCCGGGGTCGGGCGCGCGCATGAACGCTTCGCCCACGAGGAAGCTGTGGATGTGCGCATCGCGCATGCGTTGCACGTCGGCCGTGTCGTGGATGCCCGATTCCGTGATGATCAATTTGTCTTGCGGGATGCGCGGTAACAGCTTGATGGTCGTGTCGAGCGACGTTTCGAAGGTGCGCAGGTTG
The DNA here is from genome assembly GCF_030587265.1 of Janthinobacterium sp. SUN137. Classification (NCBI taxonomy): domain Bacteria; kingdom Pseudomonadati; phylum Pseudomonadota; class Betaproteobacteria; order Burkholderiales; family Oxalobacteraceae; genus Janthinobacterium; species Janthinobacterium sp. SUN137. The sequence continues at coordinate 776,774 of NZ_JAPWHZ010000004.1, forward strand.
CGGTTGTTGATGCCGATCAATGCGCTCTTGAGTTTCAGGGCCGCTGTCAGTTCGTCGCCGTCGTGGCTTTCGATCAGCACGCCCATGCCCAGTTCGTGGGCGCACGCTTCCATTTCGGCCATCAGGCCATGGTCGAGCGCCGCGACGATCAGGAGGATGCAGTCGGCGCCCATGGCGCGCGCTTCATAGATCTGGTACATGTCGACCATGAAATCCTTGCGCAGCACGGGGATGGCGCAGGCGGCGCGCGCCTGCTGCAGGTACTCCACGGATCCCTGGAAGAACTGTTCATCCGTCAGCACGGACAGGCAGGCCGCGCCATGCGCGGCATAGCTGGCGGCGATATCAGACGGGCGGAAGTCGGCGCGAATGACCCCTTTCGATGGCGACGCCTTTTTCACTTCGGCGATGATGCCGGGCTTGCCGGCGGCGATGTGCTGGCGCAGGCTCGCTTCGAAGCCGCGCAGGCCGGCGCGCAGGGCGCTGTCGTTTTCCACGTCGCCGCGCAGGCTGGCCAGGCTGCGGCGGGCCTTGGCCCTGGCCACTTCATCGGCTTTCACGGCCAGGATTTTATCGAGTATGTCGGACATGATGGTCGCTATTCTATAAAGGAGGGCGGCAGCTTACGCTTGTGCCGGGGTGCCCAGCTGTTGCGTGACCTGCACGAATTGCGCGAGTTTCGCCAGGGCCGCGCCCGAACTGACGGCGGTGCGCGCGCGCGCCAGGCCGTCTTCGATCGAACTGGCCACGCCGGCCGCGTACAGCGCCGTGCCCGCGTTCAGGGCGACGATGTCGGCGGCCGCACCGGGCTCGCCGCGCAGCGCTTCCATCATCTTGGCTTTCGATTCCACGGAATCGGCCACCTTCAGGTTGCGGCTGGCGATCATCGACATGCCGAAGTCTTCGGGATGGATTTCATATTCACGGATTTCGCCGTTGACCAGTTCACCGACCATGGTGGCCGCGCCCAGCGACACTTCATCCATGTTGTCGCGGCCATACACGACGATGGCGTGCTGCGCGCCCAGGCGCTGCAGCACGCGCACCTGGATGCCGACCAGGTCGGCGTGGAACACGCCCATCAAAATATTCGGCGCGCCGGCGGGATTGGTCAAGGGGCCCAGGATATTGAAGATGGTGCGCACGCCCAGCTCGCGGCGCACGGGCGCCGCATGCTTCATGGCCGCGTGGTGATTCGGCGCGTACATGAAGCCGATGCCCGTTTGCGCGATCGACTGGGCGATCTGCTCGGGCTGCAGGTTGATGTTGACGCCCAGCGAGTCCAGCACGTCGGCGCTGCCGGACGAGGAAGACACGCTGCGCCCGCCATGCTTGGCCACGCGCGCGCCGGCTGCCGCCGCCACGAACATCGAGGCGGTGGAAATATTGAACGTGTGCGCGCCGTCACCGCCCGTGCCGACGATGTCGAGCAGGTTGGTGGTGTCGGCCATGGGCACCTTGGTGGAAAACTCGCGCATCACTTGCGCGGCCGCGGCGATTTCGCCGATGGTTTCCTTTTTGACGCGCAAGCCCATGGTGAGGGCGGCGATCATGGTGGGCGACATTTCGCCGGACATGATCTGGCGGAACAGGTACAGCATTTCGTCGTGAAAGATTTCGCGGTGTTCGATGCAGCGCAGCAGGGCTTCTTGTGGTGTGATCGGCATGATGCTTCCTTCTTCAATGATGGCGCAGGAGGACACTGATGGCACGCCGTGGCGTGCGCGGAAAATCAGCGCTCGAGAAAGTTCTTCAGCAGGGCGTGGCCGTGCTCCGAGAGGATCGATTCGGGGTGGAACTGCACGCCCTCGATATCGTATTCCCGGTGGCGTACGCCCATGATTTCGCCGTCGTCCGTCCACGCCGTCACTTCCAGGCAGGAAGGCAGCGAGGCGCGTTCGATCGCCAAAGAGTGGTAGCGGATCACTGTGAAGGGGCTGGGCAAGTCTTTGAAAACGCCCACGCCCGTATGCGCGATGAGGGAAGTCTTGCCATGCATGACTTGCTTGGCGCGGATGACGTTGCCGCCAAACGCTTCGCCGATGGCCTGGTGGCCCAGGCACACGCCCAGTATCGGTTTCTTGCCGGCGAAGTGCTTGAGCACTTCCACGGAAATGCCCGCCTGTGCCGGCGCTTTCGGACCGGGCGAGATGCAGATGCGGTCCGGGTTCAGCGCCTCGATCTGTGCGATCGTGATTTCATCGTTGCGGTAGACCCGCACGTCTTCGCCCAACTCGCCGAAATACTGCACGATGTTGTAGGTGAAGGAGTCGTAGTTGTCGATCATCAGCAGCATCTTAAAACCCTCCATCCAGGCCATCTTGCACTTGTTCGGCGGCGCGCAGTACGGCACGCGCCTTGTTTTCCGTTTCCTGCCATTCCATTTCGGGGATGGAGTCGGCCACGATGCCGGCCGCGGCCTGCACGTACAGCATGCCGTCCTTGACCACGCCCGTGCGGATGGCGATCGCCACATCCATTTCGCCGCCAAACGACAGGTAGCCGCAGGCGCCGCCATAGATGCCGCGCTTGGTGATTTCCAGTTCGTCGATCACTTCCATGGCGCGCACTTTCGGCGCGCCCGTCAGGGTGCCGGCGGGGAAGGTCGCGCGCAGCACGTCCAGGTTCGACAGGCCATCCTTCAGCTTGCCTTCCACGTTCGAAACGATGTGCTGCACGTGCGAGTATTTTTCGATGACCATGCGGTCGGTGACTTGCACGCTGCCCGTCTCGGCGATGCGGCCGATATCGTTGCGCGCCAGGTCGATCAGCATCACGTGCTCGGCGATCTCTTTCGGGTCGGCCAGCAGCTCGGCCGACAATTCGGCGTCGCGCTCTGGCGTGGCGCCGCGCGGGCGGGTGCCGGCGATCGGGCGCAAGGTGACTTTCTTGCCGCCGTCCGCCGTCTTTTCGTTGCGCACCAGAATTTCCGGCGAGGCGCCGATGATCTGCATGTCACCGAAATTATAGAAGTACATATACGGCGACGGGTTGAGCGAACGCAAGGCGCGGTACAAAGTCAGCGGCGAATCGACATAAGGTTTGCGGATGCGCTGGCCGATCTGCACCTGCATCAGGTCGCCCGCCATCACGTATTCATGCGCCTTGGCGACGGCCTTCAGGTAATCTTCCTTGGAAAAGTCGCGGATGGTTTCCGTGCGCACGGAAGCACTGGTGACGGGCGCATCGACACCGCGGCGCAGCATCATGCGCAAATCCTTCAGGCGCTGCTGTGCTTTCGAAAACGATTCGGGTTGCGTCGTGTCGGCGTAGACGATCAGGTAGAGCTTGCCGGACAGGTTGTCGATGACGGCCAGTTCTTCCGTCACCATCAGCTGGATGTCGGGCAGCTTCAAGTCGTCTTTCGGTGCGCCGCCGGCGAGTTTCTTCTCGATGTGGCGCACGGTGTCGTAGCCGAAGTAGCCGGCCAGGCCGCCGCAGAAGCGCGGCATGCCGGGGCGCAGGGCCACCTTGAAGCGCGACTGGAATTGTTCGATGAAGTCGAGCGGATTGCCTTCGTGTTCTTCGATCACGCTGCCGTTCTTGACGATTTCGGTGCGTTTGCCATAGCTGCGCAACACGGTCGTGGCAGGCAAGCCGATGAAGGAATAGCGGCCGAAGCGTTCGCCGCCGACGACGGATTCGAGCAGGAAGGTGTTCTTGCCGCCTTGTTGGGACTGTGCCAGTTTCAGGTACAGGGTGAGCGGGGTTTCCAGGTCGGCGAACGCTTCCGCGATCAGGGGGATGCGGTTGTAGCCTTGCTGGCCCAGCGATTTGAATTCGAGTTCGGTCATGTTTCTCTCCATGCCGTCAGGGTATGAGTGTGCATAGTGCACAAACCCTGCGGTGGGTTATCAAAAAACTTGCCGGGACACGCAACGTGCGCAACATGCGCAAACGACGTGTGTACAACCGGCAGCAATCGTAACGGCTCGGCCCTTAAGCCTGCCAGGATTGCCAGCGTCGCCAAAGCCAGGCCTCAATCGAGCCGGTTTGGGTGACATTGTGTTTTTTGATGAGAAACGTGTTCACGATATGGTGTTGGGTTTGGTCAGTATGCCGGTTAGTTTTGCATGCCAATAAAACGGGCTGCTTCGAGCAGTGTCTTTACTATACCATCGGAATCGGTATCGTGTATAGAGTGTCCGTGATTGTAGCCATACGGTACCGTCAGTACGGGACAAGCCGCAGCCCTGGCCGCTTGCGCGTCATTCGAGGAGTCGCCGATGGCCACCACTTTGGATGGCGGCAAGTCGAAGTCCGCGCACACTTGCAGCAGCGGCATGGGGTGCGGTTTTTTCTGCGGCAGCGAATCGCCGCCATAGACGATCTCGAAATACTGATCCAGGTTTTTCAGTTTCAGCAGGGGCAGGGCGAAGGCGATCGGCTTGTTGGTGACGCAGGCCAGGCGCAGGCCCGCCGCCTTCATCGCCGCCAGCCCCGCTTCGACCTCCGGATACAGGGTGCTGAACTGGCCGTTGATGGCCAGGTAGTGACGCTGGTAGCCCTCCATCGCCTGCTCGAAACGCTGTTCCACGCCGGCGTCATCGAAGTCGAGCGCCAGCACGGTGCGGATCAGGTTTTCCGAACCCTTGCCCACCATCAACTTGATGGCGTCGGCGCTGATGGGTGCCAGGTCCAGTTCGGCGCGCATGCCATTGATGGCGACATGAAAATCGGGCACGGTGTCGAGCATCGTGCCATCGAGGTCGATGATGGCGGCGCGCACGCCAGCCAGTACGTGGTCTTTCACCGTGCCCGCTTGCATCAGTTGCCCACCGTTTTGGCCAGTTCGGCGCGCATGGCGTCGATGACGGCCTTGTAGTCCGGCTTGCCGAAGATGGCCGAGCCGGCGACAAAGGTGTCGGCGCCGGCGGCGGCGGCAGCGGCGATGTTGTCGATCTTGATGCCGCCATCGACTTCCAGCATGATGTCACGGCCCGATTCGTCGATCATGCGGCGCGCTTCGGCGATTTTCTTCAGCGCTTGCGGAATGAAGGACTGGCCGCCGAAGCCCGGGTTGACGGACATGATCAGGATGATGTCGATCTTGTCCATCACGTGTTCCAGGTAATGCAGCGGCGTGCCTGGGTTGAAAACCAGGCCCGATTTGCAGCCATTGTCGCGGATCAACTGCAAGGAACGATCGACGTGATCCGACGCTTCCGGATGAAAGGTGATGATGTTCGCGCCAGCCTTGGCGAAATCCGGGATAATGCGATCGACAGGCTTGACCATCAGATGCACATCGATGGGTACTTGCACGTGCGGGCGAATCGCTTCGCACACCAGCGGGCCGATGGTCAGGTTCGGCACGTAATGGTTATCCATCACGTCGAAGTGGATGATGTCGGCGCCGGCGGTAACGACGTTGCGCACTTCCTCGCCCAGGCGGGCAAAGTCGGCGGACAGGATGCTGGGAGCGATACGGAATGTTGTCATGGTGAAGTAGCCAAAGGATAGAAAATGCGATTTGCGCTATTTTACGCCTGACGCCGTTACCATGCCTCATGAAGTACGGTGAAACACAGAATACGCATCGCGCAATGGCCAATGCGTCGCGCGCGACACACAATATGACTGGCAATGTCTGAAGAGGAATGACGATGGCGACTTATGAATTTACGGTAACGGTCAAAACGCAATATCTGCCCGATCAATCGGCACCGGACCAGGGGCGGCACGTGTTCAGCTACACGATCCGCGTCGTCAACACGGGCACGGCTGGCGCGCAACTGATTTCGCGCCACTGGGTCATCACGGATGCGAACAACAAGGTGGAAGAAGTGCGCGGCCTGGGCGCCGTCGGTCACCAGCCGTTGTTGCAGCCGGGCGAGCAGTTCGAATACACGAGCGGCACCATGCTGGGCACGCCGCAAGGCTCGATGCACGGCGAATACTTCTGCGTGGCCGAAGACGGCCATCAGTTCGAAGCGCCGATTCCCGAGTTCGTGCTGTCGGTGCCGCGCACCCTGCATTAAGGAAACGCCGGGGGGGGCTTGCCCCCTTATTTCAGTTTTTCGGTGGCGTCCTGCTCTTCACTGAGCTGCTTGCGCGCCGGCGGTGCGGGCTTTTTGCCCGAATACATGGTCCACCAGACTATAAATGCCAGCAAGAAGAACGCCACCAGCGCCTCTATCATCAAGATCCACATACCCATCCCTATGTTATTTACCCGCAGCCCATTTACCAGCCGTCTGTTTACACGCGGTAGTCTACCTGTTTCAATCGGCGCCGTCGCGCTTGTCTTGTCCGCCTGCACCACGCCGCCCGTCGCGCCGCCCGCTGCTTCCAGCGGCAAGGCGCCCGCCATTGCGCCGACCGTCGTCAAGCCTGTGCCTGCCAAGCCGGCCGATGCCAAGGATGCCACGGATGTGGCGGCGCCCACGTTCGTGCCCGCCAAGTTTGCCGCCTTGCCTGGCTGGGCCCGCGACGACATGCGCGCCGCCTGGCCCGCCTTCATGGCTTCGTGCGGCGTGCTGGTGAAGCGGCCGGACTGGAAGGAATCGTGCACGATTGCGCGCCAGGTCAATGCCGACAGCGACAAGGCCATCCGCCTGTTTTTCGAGACCTTCTTTGTGCCAAATCAAGTCGTCACCGCCGATGGCGCCAATACTGGACTGGTGACCGGTTATTACGAGCCATTGCTGCACGGCGCGCGCAAGCGCGGTGGCCCATACCAGACACCGCTGTACAAGGTGCCTGACGATCTGGTCTCGGTGGACTTGTCCGGCGTGTATCCGGAACTGAAAAATATGCGCTTGCGGGGCAAGCTGGTCGGCAAGAAGGTGATACCGTACGCAACCCGCGCCGACATCGAGCGCGCCACGTCCGTCACGGGCAAGGAATTGCTGTGGGTGGATGACGAAGTCGAGGCGTTCTTCCTGCAAGTGCAGGGTTCCGGGCGCGTGCAGCTGACCGATACGCAGGAAACCGTGCGCGTGGCGTACGCGGATCAAAACGGCCATCCGTACAAATCGATCGGCCGCTACCTGGTCGACAAGGGCGAGCTGACCCTGAGCCAAGCGTCAGCGCAGGGCATCAAGGCGTGGATCGCCGGCCATCCCACGCGCAAGGATGAATTGTTCAACGCCAACCCGAGCTATGTCTTCTTCAAGGAAGAGCGCTTGCCCGATCCGAAAGTGGGGCCGAAGGGCGCGCTGGGCGTGCCGCTGACGCCGCAGCGTTCGGTGGCTATCGATTCGCGCTTCCTGCCGCTGGGCGCGCCCGTGTTCTTGTCCACCACGCAAGCCAATAGCGAGATTCCCATGCAGCGCCTGGTGATGGCGCAGGATACGGGCGGTGCCATTCGCGGGCCGATCCGGGTCGATTATTTCTTTGGCTTTGGCGCGGAAGCGGCCGAGAATGCGGGCCGCATGAAGCAGAGCGGCGCCGTGTGGGTGTTGTTGCCGAAGCAGGCGCCGGCGCGCTGAGTTTCTCGCGGCGCCGGGCGGGGATTGCGCTAGCGCAAGGTTAGCGCAGGACCATGACGGGTAAATGGGTGTGGGCCAGCACTTTTTGCGTTTCGCTGCCCACGAACAACTTGTTCAAGCCCTTGCGGCCATGCGAGGCCATCAGGATGATGTCGCAATGGTAGGTTTGCGCCGCATTGACGATTTCATCGTGCGGGCTCGGCGATACGGCCACCACGCCTTCGAAAGGCACGCCGGCGTCACGCGCCGCTGCGCCGATCTTGTCGATGGCGCGTTGTGACGCTTCCTGCATCTGCTGTTCATACAGACTTGCGTCGAGCACGATGCCGCCGTCGGCCATCGGCGAGAACGGGAAGGGCTGCACCACGCTGATGGCGACCAGCTTGGCTTTGTTCAGCTGGGCGAAGGCGAGGGCGGTCTCGGCGGCTTTGTCGGACAACGGCGAGCCGTCGGTGGGAAATAAGATGGTGTTAAACATGGCGTGCTCCTCAAGTGATGTAAGACAGCTTATGGATTTACATCAATTAAAACCTTGATATAAATCAAACCTCGCAGGCTTTGGCGCGAATAGTGTCGCCAAGGCAATCTTTTAGCAGTGTATGCCCGTTCATCGCTTCAGGTGCGCACGCTACGCAGCGGCGTGCCCCACACCATGGCCACCGTCAACAGGATGCTGCCGGCCGCGATACAGGCCAGGCCATTGCGCACGCCAAAGTGTTCCGCGATCCAGCCGGCGGCCAGCGCGCCCAGCGGCGCCGTCGCCACCGTCAGGAAGCGCATGGTCGACGTCATGCGGCCCAGCATGGGGTCGGGCGTCACCTTCTGGCGCAGGCCCAGGTAGGGAATAAAGAACAGCATCACGCCGCAATCGAAAAAGAACATCAATATGGCATACGCCACGGCGCTGGCGGCCGCGCTGCCGAACAGTGCTGCCGGAATCGTCGGCGTCAGGGCAAAGCACACGGAGGTGGATGCCAGGCCGATCAGGATGATGCGGCCGGCGCCGTAGCGCTTTGTCAATGGCTTGACGATGAAGGCGCTGAGTAGCACGCCGGCGCCGCCCAGCATCTGCGTCATGCCCAGCACGCCAGGACTCATGCCCAGATCGCGCGTGGCGAACAGCACCGTCAAGGCCATGCTGGCGTAAAACAGGAAGTGCCAGATGCCGGCGCCCCAGGCCAGCGCGCGCAGCAGCGGCTCGCGCCACACGAACAGCAAGCCGTCGGCGATGTCGCGCAAAGCGTGCTTGTCGGATGGCGCCGGGCGTGGGTCGCGCACGCTCATGGCACGCAAATTGAAGACGGAAATCAGATAACCGCACGCCGTGCACAGGATGGCGACGGGCGCGGACAAGACCTGCACCAGCACGCCGGCCAGGCCGGGACCGATCAGGCGCGAAGCCGATTCGGTGGCGGCAAATTTCGACTGCGCATCGATCAAGCCATCGCGGCCCACTAGGAAAGTCAGAAACACCTGCTCGGCGCCGCCGCCCACGACGAAGCCCGTGCCGATGATGAACCCTACTATATATAACCACGGCATCGACAGCACGCCGCACCAGTAAGCCACTGCCACGCTGGCCAGGGCCAGGCCGGACATGCTTTCGCTGAACAGCATGATCGGGTGCTTGCTGCGCCGGTCCAGCAGCACGCCGACGGGCAAACCGAACAGGGCGAACGGCAGCGCCTGCAAGGCAACCAGCACGCCCATCTGTTCCGGCGTCGCATGCAGTAACAGCACCGCGCACAGGGGCAGGGCCAGTGAGGTGATCTGGGCGCCGAAGCAATTGAGGCCGTTGCTGAACCACAGGCGGCGGAAATCGACGCTGGCGGCGCTGCCGTCGCCGCGCAGGTAATGGGCGCAGTACTGGAAGAGGGAGGAGAAAATATCTTGCTCGATATGAAAATGATCAGGCTCACAATAATAGCAGCGCACCTGCCGCGCCGCTGCCGTTAGCCGCTACAATCGTTGTCACCGTGTTCATCCAGAGGAGACTATATGCAATACGAAGACTTGATCATCGATATCCAGGACAAAGTGGCGGTCATCCGCCTGAATCGCCCGAAGGCCTTGAATGCCTTGAACGACAACATGATGAATGAGCTGGGCAACGCCTTGCTGAAATTCGATGCGGATGACAATATCGGTTGCATCGTGCTCACGGGCAGCGAAAAAGCGTTTGCCGCCGGCGCCGACATCGCCGCCATGGCCGATTACACCTACCCGGACACCTTTACCCAGGGCTACATCAGCCGCAACTGGGAACATATCTTGCGCGTGCGCAAACCTGTGGTGGGTGCGGTGGCCGGCTATGCGCTCGGTGGCGGTTGCGAACTGGCCATGATGTGCGATTTCCTGATCGCCGCCGACAGCGCCAAATTTGGCCAGCCGGAAATCAAGGTCGGCGTCACGCCGGGCGCGGGCGGCACGCAGCGTTTGCCGCGCGCCATCGGCAAGGCCAAGGCCATGGATCTGCTGTTGACGGCGCGCACCATCGACGCCACCGAGGCGGAGCGCATCGGCCTGGTGTCGCGCGTCGTGCCGGCCGATAAGTTGCTGGAAGAAACCCTGTCTGCCGCCAAGACTATCGCCGCCATGCCGACCTCGGTGGCCATGATGATCAAGGATTGCGTCAACCGCGCCTTTGAAACCACCTTGACTGATGGTGTCGCCTACGAGCGCCGCTTGTTCCAGGCCGCCTTCGGTACGCCTGCACAAAAAGAAGGCATGCACGCTTTTTTGGAAAAGCGCTTGCCAAACTTCGACGGTCTTTGATATGATTCGCCTCCCCGATGAGACGCACTAGTTTGCGGCACAAAAGGGACAGCCTTCAGGGGCTGGGTAGTAAAAAAGAAGGTTGACGAAATGGCCGAAACGCTTCATACTCTTCCTTCTTCGCAGCTGACAAACACAACGCTTTGTCGATAGCGCGAAAGCAGTACCGAATACAGTTCTTTAACAATTAACAGTCGATAAGTGTGGGCATTTGATGTAAGTGCAGCAGTGATCTTCGGATTGCTGTAATACTTAAAATATATCAAATGTTCACAAGAAATAATGAAATAGGCGCTACGAAAGTAGTGGCCTGTCAGTTTTTTGAGTGAGCGACCCATCAGCAATGATGGTGCCGGTAAAACGGCAAAGTAACAGAGATTAAACTGAAGAGTTTGATCCTGGCTCAGATTGAACGCTGGCGGCATGCCTTA